>JAQTXB010000009.1 GCA_028688995.1 Aliarcobacter sp. | reverse complement strand
AATAGGTTTTTTTTACTTTGTCAAGAGTCTACAGCTGAAATTTGGCTTAAATTTTTGGATTCATCCCATTTCCTCCATTTTACTAGCTTTCTATTGGGGGTTTTGTGTTTTATTGTTGCTTTTCTTTTATTATTGCCTACTTTTTACTTTTTTTCCACAATTTTTATGAAAAATGCCATATAATTACAAACTAAAATTTATTAAAACATGATGTAAAATAATATTTGAAGCAAATACTAAAGAAAATGCTAAAATACACAAAAATGTTTTGATAAAACAATTAAAAGGAAAATAAAAATGACAAATAAAAATACACCTATTAAAAAGTGCTTATTCCCTGCTGCTGGATATGGTACAAGATTTTTACCTGCTACTAAAGCAACACCTAAAGAGATGTTACCTGTTTTAACTAAACCACTTATTCAATATGGAGTAGAAGAAGCACTTGCTGCAGGTATGGATACAATGGCAATAGTAACAGGTAGAGGTAAAAGAGCAATTGAAGATCATTTTGATATTTCTTATGAACTGGAGAATCAAATTAAAGGTACAAGTAAAGAGCATTATTTAACAGAAATTAGATCAGTTATTACTAAATGTACTTTCTCTTATACTAGACAAATTGAAATGAAAGGTTTAGGTCATGCAATTTTATGTGGTGAAACACTAATTGGTGACCAACCATTTGCAGTTTTACTTGCGGATGACTTATGTGATGCTCCAGGTAAAGGTGTATTAGCACAAATGGTTGATTTATACAAAAAGTATGGTTGTTCAATTGTTGCTATTGAAGAGATTCCAAAAGAAGATACAAACAAATATGGAGTTATTGCTGGAAATGAAATTGAACCAGGAATATTTATGGTAAAAGATATGGTTGAAAAACCTGAACCTGAAGTTGCTCCTTCAAATTTAGCAATTATAGGAAGATATATTTTAACTCCTGATATTTTTGACATTATTAGAGAGACAAAACCAGGTAAAGGTGGAGAAATCCAAATTACTGATGCACTTTTAACACAAGCAAAAAAAGGTATGGTTTTAGCTTTCAAATTTGATGGACAAAGATTTGACTGTGGAAGTATTGATGGATTTGTAAAAGCAACAAACTATTTTTACTCAAAATCTATAGATAAAGAAAAAAAAGAAAAAAAAGAAGTTGGAGCTAAATAAGTGAAAAATAATCTGTATTATCCTCAAGTGTCACTAAGTGATGATGAAATCTTTGCAGAAATAAAAAAAGAAAGAGAGAATATAGGTTATTACTCTCTTCCTTATGAAGATACAACTTTTTTAAAAGCTAAATTAGATAGTTTTAATTTTACACAAAAACAAATTGCTATCATTGGAATTGGAGGAAGTACTTTAGGAACTTATGCAATTTATAATTTCATGAAGTATAACAAACAACATAATAAAACTCTAAAAAAAGAGCTTTTCTTTTTTGAAAGTACTGATCCAGTTAATTTAAATGGAACATTGAGCCAAATTAATTTAGAAGATACATTATTTATCGTAATTTCAAAATCTGGAACTACAATAGAAACTATTTCTATTTTTAAATATTTAATGTCAATTACGAAAATTGATAAATCAAACTTATTAATAATTACAGAAGATGATAGTAAATTAAATACTTTTGCAAAAGCAAATGATATAAACTCTTTTGATATTCCTAAAAATGTTGGTGGAAGATTTTCTGTATTATCTAATGTTGGATTAGTTCCTCTACACCTTGCTGGATTTAATATTGATGAACTATTAAAAGGTGCAAAAAAAATATCAACATCATTTTTTGAACAGAATGATTTATATGACCATTTAATTAAAAAAGCAAGAACATTTTATGAGTTTAAAGATGTTTATAATGTAAATGCAATTTTTTCATATTCTCAATTACTTGAAGGATTTAATAAATGGTATATTCAACTTTGGGGAGAAAGCCTTGGAAAAATTGATGTAAACCATACAAATCAAGGTTTAACTCCAATTGGACTTTTAGGACCAGTTGACCAACACTCTTTCTTACAACTTATTGTTGAAGGGAAAAGAGATAAAACTGTAACATTTATAAAAATAAAAGATTTTAAAGATAATACAAAAATAGCTCCAACTACATTAGAAGGTTTAGAAGATTTAGATTATATTAATAATCTTGATTTTAAAGAATTAATCAATCTTCAAGCAGATGCAACAATTGCATCAGTTAAAGAGTATAAAAAAGATATTCCAATAGATTTAATTGAAATTGAAGAGATTAGCGAATATGAAATTGGAAAACTATTATTCTATTATGAATTATTAACTTCAATTGTTGGTAAATTCTTAAGAATAAATACTTATGACCAACCAGGTGTTGAAGGTGGTAAAATCATCTTAAAAGAGATGTTAAAAAATAAATAGGAATTAAAATGGCACTATTTGGTACATTACAAACTCTAAAATCACAAGTTTGTAGTTCTAAGTTTGAAAAAGCTTTTACTTATATTGAAAAATTACAAGACAAAAATTCAAATGAATATAAAACTCTTTTGAATATAAAAGTTGGAGAGTGTAATAAAATAGTGTTAGATGAAAACTGCTTTGTTTTAGGGCAATCTTATATAACTAAAGATAAAAAAGATTGTCTTTTTGAATCACATAAAACATATATTGACATTCAATATATGTTTGAAGGTGATGAAATTATGGAAGTTGAAAATGTAAATAATCTTGCAGTTACAACTGATTATAATCCTGATTTAGATTATGCAAAATATGCACAAACTAATAATAGTTCAATTTTAAAAATAAGAGAAAATGAACTTGCAATTTTTTATCCAAATGATGCTCATATGCCTTGCATAAAAATAGATGAAAATAAAAAAATCATAAAAGCTGTTTTCAAAATATTGGTAAATAGCTAAGAATATTATGGAACATATATTTTCAGCTTTAATTCCAGTTTTTGGACTTATTTTAATTGGATATTTCTTCAAAAGAATAAAATTTCCATCTCATGAATTTTGGCCGCAAGCTGATAAACTAACTTATTATGTTTTGATGCCTTCTTTATTAATCTATAAACTCTCAAATGCTTCTTTAAGTTCTTCAAACAGTTTAGGTTTTATTTTATCTGCACTTTTAGCAATATTTTTTACAATGATTATTCTTATTATTGTGAATAAAATAAGACCTACAAACGCTCCTGCTTTCACTTCTGTTATTCAAGGAGGAATTAGATTTAACACTTATGTATTTTTAGCTTTAAGTGGAGCTATTTTTGGAAATGATGGTTTGGTTTTATCTGCTATAATTTTGACTTTTGCAATTCCTTTTATAAATATTTTATGTATTACTATTTTTGCTTTATATATAAGTAATGAAAAATTAAATTTTTTATATTTATTAAAATCAATAATAACAAATCCTTTGATAATTGCTTGTGTTATTGGAGGAAGTATTAATTTTTTAGGAATTCATTTTCCACTTGTAATAAATAATACTTTAGAAATTTTAAGTAAAGCTGCACTTCCAATGGGACTTTTATCTGTTGGATTTGGTCTTGTAATTAAAGAGATAAAATCTTCAAAAAGTGAATTAATTATTTCAAGTGTTGCAAAACATTTAGTTATGCCTGTTTTTATTTATATTTTTGGAAAATATTTTGGTTTAGATGAAATGATGATTTCTATTTTAGTTTTATTTGCAGTACTTCCAACAGCACCTAGTTCTTTCATACTTGCACGACAACTTGGTGGTGATATTGGATTAATGTCAAGTATTATTACAGTACAAACACTTGTATCTGCACTGTTTATAATACTTATATTGAAGTTTTTTATTTAGGTTAAGATTTTATCTTAACCTAATTCATGAACTAAATCAGATTCTGCTTTTTCTAACATTGCAAACTCTTCATCTGCTGTTTTAGCAACTAAATGATTTTTACTATATAAGAAGAAATATAAAGCACCAATAATATATAAAATAATTGTATAGTTAAAAGCTCTTGGATCAAAAGCATAAACACCTGTTAATGCGATTAATGATAATACAAAAGCAATTCCAGAAGTTACAACTCCACCTGGAGTTTTATATGGTCTTGGCATATTTGGATTTTTTACTCTTAATAAAATATGACTTAAAGACATTAAAGCATAAGAGATTGTAGCTCCAACAACTGCCATTGCTAAAATTAAATCACCCTCACCTGTTAAAGATGCTAAAAAACCTAAAACACCAGGAACAATTAAAGCCCAAGTTGGAGTTTTCTTTTTACTTGTTAATGATAAAAATCTTGGTAAATATCCTGCTCTTGAAAGTGCAAATACTAATCTACTATATCCATAAATAATAGAGAAAAATGATGCAATTAAACCTGCTAATCCCAATACATTTACTATTGTTGCTAAAGTTGTATTTCCATTAGCATTTAATGCATCTATTAAAGGAACAGTACTTTTCCCCATTACTTCTGCACCTGTTATACCTGGAAGCAAAAACACAACTAAAACAGCAGAAAAAAGTAAGAAAATCATAGCTGCAATAATCCCTTTTGGAACATCTTTAGCTGGATTTTTAGCTTCTTCAGCAGCAAGTGGAACACCCTCAACTGCAAGGAATAACCACATACCAAAAGGAAGTGCAGCCCAAACACCATACCATCCAAATGGTAAAAACTCAGTTGCCCCTGATACTTCTGCTGAAACTGCAATATCAAATAATTTTGTCGCATCAAAATTTCCAACTAATGCAACAGCTGTTGCAATAATTGCAAATATTGCTAAACCACTAATTACCATCATTGTTTTTAAAGCTTCACCTGCACCAATTAAGTGAATAGCAATAAAAACAGCATAAAAAAGTAAATAAACTAAAGGCCCATTAATTCCAATTAAAGCTTCAACAGCAGAACCTATAAATATAACAATCGCAGCAGGTGCAAGTGCATATTCAATCAAAATTGCAAGTCCTGTTAAATATCCACCAACAGGTCCCATAACTTGTCTTGCAAAACTATATCCACCACCAGCTGCGGGAATTGAAGCTGACATTTCTGCTAAAGATAAAACTAAACAAAAATACATAATTGCCATTAAACCAGCAGCAATTGCAAATCCACCCCAACCTGCATGTGCAATACCAAAATTCCATCCTGCAAAATCTCCTGAAATTACATATGAAATACCTAAACCTGCTAATAATACCCAACCAGCAGTTCCTCTTTTTAATTGTCTTTTTGCAAGATATTCTTCGTCTATATGAACATTTTTCATTTTATTCCTTTATTTGATTAAAAAATTTTCTTCATTTATATTATTTTCAATTACATCGTTTGTTGTTCTATCTTTTAAATTCACACCTGATAATTCTAATCTTCGTGATTCTTTTAATAAATACATTGTTTTTTTTACAGCCTCCTCATAAGATAATCCCTCACTTCTTACATTTGATATACAATTTCTACTAGCATCTGTTAATCCAGTTTTTGGATTCCAAGTTAAATATAAACCTAAACTATCAGGTGAACTAAGTCCTGGCCGTTCACCTATTAATACAAGTGAAATTTTTGCTTTTAATAATTCCCCTACTTCATCACCAACAGCCACTCTTCCTTGCTGAACAATTGTAAAAGGTGCTATTTTCCATTTTTGATTATCATTAGTTAATGCACTTAATAATCTTTCTATAAAATTAACAGCATTCTCTTTTATTGCAAGTGAAGATAAACCATCTACAATTACAATTGATAAGTCAAAAGGTTCATCTTTATTTAGATTTATTTTTTTTAATGTTTCAGCTGAATCACCATTTAACTTTCGACCTAAATCTGGTCGTTGCAAATATACGGTTCTGTTTATTGCTTGTGAATGTAATAAAATTGGAAGATATGTTTCTGGATTTAAGTTATTATTATTTATTTGCTCAACAACATATTCAACATCAAGTGGCAAATGTACAGCATCTTGTGCTTGTGCGTGGGCTAATTGAAACTCTAAAGAGTGAGAAGTTGGAATACTAACACCACTTCTTCCCAAACCAATTCTAGCATCTGTGTACTCTCTTAATAATGCCCAAGGATTTTCAATGATATTTGAGTTTAAATCTATATTTTCTAAATTATTCATTATCTATTTCCTATTACATTTGATAAAGATTTAAAAAATGTTTGTGGCATTTTCTCATTTAAAATAAATTTATCTATATTTTTAAATATCTCCATTTTTTCAAGCCAAGCACAAAACTCAGGAGCTGGTTTTAGATTTAAAACTCGTCTAGCATATAAGGCATCATGAAAAGATGTAGTTTGATAATTAAGCATAATATCGTCACTTCCAGGAATTCCCATAATAAAATTACATCCAGCAACTCCAAGCAAAGTTAATAAATTATCCATATCATTTTGATCCGCATCCGCATGATTTGTATAACAAATATCGCAACCCATTGGAAGTCCTAATAATTTTCCACAAAAATGGTCTTCCAATCCTGCTCTTGTAATCTCTTTTCCATCAAATAGATATTCAGGCCCAATAAATCCAACAACTGTATTTACTAAAAGTGGATCAAATTTTTTTGCAACTGCATAAGCTCTTGCCTCACAAGTTTGTTGGTCTAATCCAAAGTTTGCATTCGCTGAAAGGGAACTTCCTTGACCTGTTTCAAAATACATAACATTATTTCCAACAGTTCCACGATTTAATGAAAGTCCCGCTTCATGTGCTTCTTTTAAAATTTTAAGATTTACTCCAAAACTTGAATTTGTAGCTTGCGTTCCTCCAATTGATTGAAATACTAAATCAACAGGAGCACCTTTTTCAATAGCTTCAATAGTATTTGTAACGTGAGTTAATACACAAGATTGGCTTGGAATTTCATATTTTTGGATTACATCATCCATAAGTTTTAAAAGTTTTATTGTTTGTTCAACATTATCAGTTGCTGGATTTATTCCAATAACCGCATCACCATTCCCATATAATAATCCATCTAAAATACTTGCAGCAATTCCCATAACATCATCTGTTGGATGATTTGGTTGAAGTCTTGTTGAGAGTTGATTTGGTAAACCAATAGTATTTCTAAAAGATGTAACAACTGGACATTTTTTTGCAACCATTATTAAATCTTGATTTCTCATGATTTTACTTACAGCTGCTACCATTTCAGGTGTAATTGCAGGTCTTGCTTGTTTAATCAAATCAACTGTTGTTGTATCACTTAATAACCAGTTCCTAAAATCTCCAACTGTTAAATGTGAAATTAATTTAAAAGCTTCATCATCATGGTCATCAATAATTAATCTTGTGATTTCATCATCTTCATAAGGTATTAACATCTCATTTAAAAAAGTTTTAAGGGGAACTTCTGCTAAACGCATTTGAGCTACAACTCTTTCTTGAGAAGACAATGCTGAAACTCCAGCTAATAAATCTCCTGAACGTTTTGGTGTTGCTTTTGCCATTAAATCGGCTAGATTTTTGAAAGTATAAGTTCGATTTCCAAGTATATGACGATAAGAAGTTTTCATATTTTTATTTGTATATTATTAGATTTCATATACATTCCTTTTATTTTTAATAAAAAATAATTACATAATTAATTAATAATTATTATGTAATTTATGAAGGAATTATATAACCAATTAAAAGTTAATTGAACATAACAATAGTATATATTTTATACAAATAAAAGTATTATTTAAAGAAACAAAATAGTTTTATTATATATACTGAAAGTTAGTTTTTGTATAATCTTCATAGCTTAGGTTAATTTTTATACCAAATATATATAAGGAATATTATGAAAAATCTCTCTTTAATTGTTCTTATTTTTTCTATAATAATTTCTTCATTAGTTTATAATTTATCTAATGCAAATAAAAAAATTGATAATTATTTTGAACTAAATAATCAAATAATTGCCATTTCAAGGCTAAATACACAATTAGAACAATTTAGTAAGAATCATTTAGATATAGAAATTTATGATGAAATTCAAATAAATATTTATACAATTCAAGCCATTTTTTCAACAATTTCAAATAATACAAAAAAAGATTTATCTTTAAGAAATACAAAATTTTATAGAAAAATATTATCTATAAAAACACTTATTGAAAAAGAGATTGAGATTATCGAAAAACTAAAATCTTATAATATGCAATTTAATGATTCAATAAAAAATATACAAATTCTAAAATCAGAAATTGAACATCATAAATTTGACAAATTTTATAATATTGCGTTAACTTTTAACTATGAAAAAGAGAATAATGTTAATAATCTTATTAGTATTAAAGAGGAATTAAACAATATAAAATCTACTAATAATACAGAAGAAATTTTTATTTCAAACATAAATATTATATTTGAATATTTCATTAAAAAAGAGAGTCTGCAAAGTGAAATAAATAGTCTAGATTTATTTAATGAAATTAGCTCTTTACGTAATATTTTTGAATCTTATATGCAAGATATTATTAAAAATATCAAAAATTCTATAATCATTTTTATTCTTCTTTTGATTATTTCAATTCTTCTATTTATCTATTATGCTTATACAGTTTTAAAAAATAAAATGGAATTAGAAAAATTTAAAAATGCCCTTGATATTAGTGATAATATCATCATTGTAACCGATGAAAAACATATTATAAAATATGTAAATCACGGATTTGAGAAAACAACAGGATATACAAAAGAAGAGGCAATTGGGAAAAATCCATCTATATTAAACTCAGGATTAAAAGATAAAAGATTTTTTGATGATTTGAAAAGTACCATAAATAATGGCGAAATATGGAATGGTGAATTCATAAATAGAAATAAATTTGGAAAAATCACCTATGAAAAAAGTTCTATCACCCCAATACGAGATCAAAATAATAAAATTGTAGAATTTATGGCTATTAAACTTGATATTACAAAAGAGAAAGAGTATCAAAATATTTTAACTCAACAATCAAAAATGGTATCAATGGGTGAACTTTTAGAAAATATTGCCCATCAATGGAGACAACCTTTATCAATTATTAGCTCATTATCTTCTAGTATGATACTTCAGTTTAAATACTCTGAACCCTCAAAAGAGGAATTAAATTCATCATTTGAAATGATATTTGAAACCACTCAAAAACTTTCAAATACTATTGATGATTTAAGAAATTTTTTTGATAAGAATGAAGATATTGTTGCCTTTGAAGTTGGAACAACAATAGAAAAAGCAATTAATTTATTTAATATAAAACTAGATTTAAATGAGATAAAAGTTGAATTTGAAAAAGATGTAAATTGTATATTAGAAGGAAAAGAGAGTGAATTCATTCAAGTTATTATGAATATTCTAAATAACTCACTTGATGCATTTAATGCAAAAAACATTCAAAATAAAATCATAAAAATCAATACAAAAGTTGAAGAAAAACTCTTACGAATAGAGATAAATGATAATGCAGGAGGAACAAGTTCAAATATTATAAATAAAATGTTTGAATTGTATTTTACTACTAAACATAAAGCTATTGGAACTGGAATTGGTCTTTATATGGTTTATCAAATTGTTGTTTATCATTTAAAAGGTAGCGTTTTTGCAAAAAATATCACATTTGAAAATGAAGAAAAAAAAGAGAAAGGAATTTCTATAATAATTGAAATTCCTCTAAATTAGATTATAAAAATACTTTTACAATCACTTGAATAGCTAAAGCAGAAAGTAATACTTTTAAAATCATAGTAAATTTTTTACCATCAATTTTATCTCTTAGTTTTGTAGCAACCCAACTTCCACTAATTGCCCCAATAATCATAGCAACAATCACTCCAATATAATCAAAAAATACAAAACCAAAATACATAAATACGAACACTTTTAAAATATGTGTAATACTCATAAGTGCAGCTCCCGTTGCTACAACTTTATTTTTATCTTTGTAATCTTTTAATAAAAGTGTCATAGTAAGTGGTCCAGTTGCTCCTACAACCATTGAAAGACCAGTTTGAAAAAAACCTGCAAGAAAATAACTCTCATATCTTTTGATTTTTTCATTAAATTTTTCTGACCATAAAGAAAGTAAAATATAAACTCCAATAAACAAAGGAACATATTCAAGGGAAATCAGATTTAAAACTGCTGCGAACATTCCAATTCCAATTGCTGAACCTAGCAAAAACTTTGGAATTACTTCATATTGAACATCTTTGTATCCAAATATTGCTCGACTTAAGTTACTTGAAACTTGAGTTAATCCATGAATAGGTATCAAAGCATTCAAAGGTAAAAATGAAGGTAAAATAACAATTAACATCATACCTCCACCAACTCCAACAATTCCAGCAACTGTAGAAGTAAAAAATGTAATCAGTCCTAAAATCAACTCATTCATAAAAATCATCCTCGAAATAAATTAGCGTAAAATACCCTATTAAGGCTTATTTATCAAAAAAGGGGTTATAATATTTTCTTTTAAAAGGAAGAAACAATGAAAAGATTACTAATAGTTACTATATTCTTTACAGGTATTTTATTTGCAAATTATAATTATACAGATGAAAACTCAGGAAAAATTGATATGCATGGAGGAAAAAGTGATTCTCTTGGTGGTTCAAGTTTTGGAAATATGAATATTCAAAAACCAATTGCTCCAATTGCTCCTAAACAATTAATTGAAAAAGAAAAATTAGAAGAGAAAATTACAGAAAAAAAGGAAGATAAAAAATAATGGCAAGATATAAATTTATCTCATGGAATGTAAATGGAATTCGAGCTGTTGATAAAAAAGAGGCTTTAAAATGGGTAGATGAACATGATATTCATCTTCTTGGAGTTCAAGAAACAAAATCAATGAAAGAACAAATTCCAAAAACAATTTTTAACAAACAATTTAAAACAATGACAGCTAGTGCTTCTGCAATAAAAGGAAGAAGTGGAACTGCCCTATTTACAGATATAGAAACTACTTTTGAATGCAACTGCCCTACTGTTGATATTTTGGATGAGGGAAGAATAAACGAAGTTCATTTTACACTGGGAGATAAAGATATAGCATTTTTTAATGTATATTTTCCAAATGGTCAAAGTAAAGAGGAAAGACTTGTTTATAAAATGGAGTTTTATGATAGATTTTTAGAACATTGTGAAAATCTAAAAAAACAAGGAAAATCAATCATAGTTTGTGGAGATGTAAACACAGCTCACAAAGAAATCGACCTTGCACGTCCTAAAGCAAATGAACAAACTTCAGGATTTTTACCAATGGAGCGAGAGTGGATAGATAAATTTCTATCTTTTGGATATGTTGATACTTTACGACATGTAGTTGGTGATAAAACTGACCTTTATAGTTGGTGGAGTTACAGAGCAAATGCAAGAGAAAATAATGTTGGCTGGAGAATTGACTACTTTTATGTGAGTGAAGATTTAAAAGGCAATATCAAAGATGCTTATATTATGAATGAAATTATGGGAAGTGACCACTGCCCTATTGCTTTGGAAATTGAATTTTAATAATGGAAAACTTCGACTTCATAGCATACAAAGAAATGGTAAAAACTTATCAAGAAAACAACGACCCAACGGGCTGGTTTGACTCTATTTATAAAAATGCTCAGGGTGATTTTACAAAAGTTTTTTGGGCTGATTTAGAGCCAAGTCCTTATTTAGTAGATTGGTTAAAAGAAAATCCTATCAAAAAAACAAATAAAACTGCTTGTGTTATTGGTTGTGGAGTTGGTGATGATGCTCAGGCTTTAAGTGAGTTTGGTTTTGATGTTACTGCTTTTGATATATCTCCAAGTGCCATTGAACTTTGTATTAATAGATATAAAAATACAAAAGTTAACTATGTCGTTGCTGATTTATTCGATTATCCAAAAGAGTGGTTTGAAAAATTTGATGTGATTTATGAGTGTAATACTATTCAAGTTTTACCTGATGGTTATAGAAAAAAAGCTAGAATTGCTATGAGTTCACTCCTTGTAAAAAATGGTTATATTTTAGTTTCATGTAGAAGTAGAAATGAAGGTGAAAAAGAAGATGAAATCCCTTTTCCTCTTTCTAAATCTGAAATGGATGAATTTGTTACTATTGATAAACTAAAAGAGATTAGTTTTTTAGCTTATGACGATGAACAAATTCCTAGTGTTCCACATTTTTTTGCAGTTTATCAAAAATAAGAACTAACAATGAAAAATAGTATTACAAACCGATATGATAAAAACCCAGATGAAGAGTTAATATTAAATATTTCAGCATCAAAAGTTGAAGATTTATTTGAAGATTATGATAAAAGATCTACTTTTATTAAAAAAGATTTGAAAGAGTCTTTGGAAAAATATCTTATAGAAAGTGTCGAAGAAATTGGAACTCATCCATTTATTATAAAATTTTATTTTGATGAAATATCTGATAAAGAATCAAATCAAAAAGTAAAAAATAGTATAAAAGATTATTTTGATTATTTACAATATTGGGAAGAAAAAAAAATGAAAGAACAATTGCAAAACTCTTTTATTTTTATTTTCATTGGTTTTATTTTTGTTTCAATCTCTTTAAACCTAAGTGAAAATGGAGTTTTTATTTATAAACTTATTTCAGAAGGTGCAATGGTAGCAGGTTGGGTTTCACTATGGGAAGCATTAGCAACCATTTTAATAAAATGGTTACCTTTAAGAAAAAAACTAAAAATATTTAAAAATATCTCTAATGCAAAAATAGAATTTAACTAAATAAAAGAGTAAGTGAGTTTTGAAAGAATATTTTTCAAATCCTCTTTCTCTTTTGGAGTTAAAATACTAAATTTTGCTTCTTTTTGTTTTGCAACTTCTATCATGCAATTTTCTATTAATTCTTTGCCTTCTTTTGTCAAACTTATTAACATACTTCTTTTATCGTTTGAAGAAGCTTCTCTTTTTATTAGGTTTCTCTCTTCAAGTTTTTTTAAAACTTTTGTCATTCCGCCAGAAGAAAATACTGTTGCATCATACAAATCAGTTGGAGATAATGCATTTCCATCAAAATATAAAGACGCTAAGACATCCACATGAGAATGGAGTAAGTCGTATTGTGTTTTCAAAAAATGTTCTGTATCATTAAACATATTCTTATGAATTAAAGTTATTGGTAAAGATAGAGCAAAAACTTCATACTCTTTTGATTTAATTGTTGTATTGTAAAATTTATCTATGTGTTTTCTTTTCATGGTGGAATTTTAGCGAAATTATTATTAAGGTAAATTTATCTTTCTAGAAAGATAAATTTAAGTTCTTTTATTCTAAAATCAGAAATCAAAAATTATAAGGAGTTATTTTGAAAAAATTATATTTTATTTTTTTAGTTCCTCTTTTTTTATCAGCTCAAAATTTAGAAGAGTTAATTAATTTATCAATACAAAATAAACTAGTTGATTCTTCTCAAAAGAGTTTAGATTCAATAAAAGATGAATATAAAAGCGTAAAAAGTGGTTATATGCCAAGTTTAGATATTGGTGCAAATCATGGTATTACAGATAAAGAAACGGCAAGTGTTCCTAAAAACTCATCAAAAGTTTATGGAAGTTTGAGTTATGAGCTTTATGATGGTGGGAAAAAATCTGATACGTATGATAGTTATGAACAATCTATAAAAGGTAGTGAGCAATCTGTAGAAGCTTTAAAAAATGATATTTCATTAAATGTAATAAATTATTACTACACTTATCTATCTTATATTTCTCAAAAAGAAGCAAAATTAAAAGAGATAGAACAACTTGAATCTCAATTAACAAGATTATCAAGATTTTTAGATGCGGGAACTACAACTGAAGATGAAGTTCAGAAAATTATTTCAAGTTTAGAAAATTCAAAAGTTACTTTACAAGAAATTGAACTTGAAATGATAACTATTACTCATAATTTAGAATATATTACAGGACAAACTGTTTCTATTGATGCAGGTTCAAATGTGAAAGAACTTGAAAATTCTGCGCAAAGTGATTTAAGATTTGATTTAAAATCTACAGAATTTAACTTACAATCAAAACTTGCAAGTGCAAGAAGTGTAAAAAGTGGTTATTTACCAACAATAACCCTAGATAATACATATACATACTATGATTCAAATTATGATAATAGCACTTATGAAAATAATGCAATAGATCATCAAAATATTTTATCAGCAAATTTAAAATGGAATATCTTTTCTTTTGGTGAAACAAAATATAAATATGAATCAAAATATAAAGATTATCTAAGTTCAAAATCAAAATATGAATATGAAAAAAACAAAGCAAATGTTGATTTACAACTAGCTCTTAAAGCTTATGAAATTTCTAAAGCAAAAATAAAATCTTCAGAAGCAAATTTAAAAGCAGCAACATCAGCATATGAAGTAATTAAATCAAAATATGAAAGCGGTTTAATTGATAATGTCTCTTTTTTAACAAGTTTAAGTGAAAAATTTACAGCACTTAGCCAATTAAAAACATCACAAAATGATTTAGAAATTAAAAAAGCAAAAATAATTTACTATAGTGGTAAAAAATTAGAGGAATATATAAAATGAAAAAATCAATAATAGCAATTGCATTTATTTTTTTAGGATTAAATACATTAAATGCGGAAGAAACAAAAGTAGCAGGGCAAACACCTGGATTACCTGTTCAAACTTTTGTAGTAACAAAACAAGAAAATACTACGAATAAAACTTATCCAACTATTTTAAAAGCTTATGAACAAGTTAATGTTATGGCAAGGGTTACTGGAATATTAAAAGAGAAACATTTTAAAGAAGGTGATTTTGTAAAAAAAGGAACTTTACTTTATAAAATAGAGCCAGATACTTATTTGGCAAATCTAAATATAAAAAAAGCTGAATTCACAAAAGCAAAAAAAGATTATGAAAGAGCAAAATCTTTAATAGCTTCAAAATCTATTAGTTCTCAAGCTTTTGATGACTACACATATCAATATGAAAGCACAAAAGCAGCACTTGATGAAGCACAAATAAATCTAAACTATACAACTGTGACAGCTCCAATTGATGGAATTGTTGGGATTAAGAAATTTGATATTGGTGATTTAGTAGGGAAAAATGATGATAATTCATTATTACTTACAATTACAAATACTAATCCTATTCATGCAGAATTTTCTTTACCAAAAAATGATATGAATGAGTTTTTATCTCAAATAAAAAGTAAAAATGTAAAAATTAAATTAGTATCAGATGGTAAAACTTATGAAAATGGAGAACTAGATTTTATTGCTCCAACAATAGATACAAATACAGATACTTTACTTTTAAGAGCAAAATTTGAGAATCCAAATAATGAATTAATCGTTGGAAACTTCACAAAAATTGAGATTTCAAACTTATCTTTAGGTGATGTTTTTGTTGTTCCTGAAAATGCTGTATTAAAAACTGCACAAGCAAATATTGTTTTTGTAGTTGATGAAAATAATATAGCAAAACCAAGACCAGTAACTACAGGTAATTTGGTAAAAGATGGAATAGTAATAAAAGGTGGTTTAAAACCAAATGAACAAATAGTAACTAGTAATTTTGCAAAATTAAAACCAGATACAAAAGTTCAAATTGTAAATAAAGAGAAATAATTATGATTTCTTCATTCTTTATAAAAAAACCAGTATTTGCTGGAGTTTTATCAATTATAATATTTTTGACAGGAATAATTGCTATGTTCAATTTACCAATTGAACAATATCCAAGAGTTTTACCACCTCAAATTATTGTAAGTACTTCATATCCAGGAGCTAGTGCGGATACTATTGCGAAAACTGTTGCTGCTCCACTTGAAGAACAAATAAATGGTGCAAAAAATATGCTTTATATGAACTCTGTTGCAGAAGATAGTGGAAGATTAAATATAAATATATTTTTTGAAATTGGAACTGATCCAGATAGTGCTAAAATTGATGTAAATAATAGAGTTCAAGCAGCTCTATCAAAAATGCCTGAACAAGTACAACGACAAGGTGTTGTTGTAGGTGAAAGAAGTCCAAGTATTTTGATGTTTGCTATGCTTCAATCTCCAAATAATACTTATGATTCAATATATTTATCAAATTATGCTTTATTAAACTTAGTTGAATCATTAAAAAGGGTTAAAGGAGTTGGAGATGCAATGATTTTTGGGGCTAAAGATTATTCTATAAGAATTTGGATGGACCCTTTAAAATTATCAAAATATTCTCTTGCTACAACTGATGTTATAAATGCAATAAAAGAACAAAATAATCAATATGCAGCTGGAAAAATTGCAGCTGAGCCAATTGCTCAAAAACAAATGTATACATATACCATTAGAACTCCTCAAAGATTTGAAAATCCTGCTCAATTTGGAGATATTGTAATTAGAGCAAATGAAGATGGTAGTACTTTAAAATTAAAAGATATTGCAACTATTGAATTAGGAGCAAGCGATTATAGTGTTCAAACAAGATTAAATGGTTCACCATCAATTCCTATTGGGGTATTTTTACAAAGTGGTGCTAACTCTTTAGAAACTGCAGCTGCAATTAAAAGAGCTTTAGAAGATGCTAGTAAAAATTTCCCAGAAGATATAACATATAGTATTCCTTATGATAGTACTGATTTTATTTCAGCTTCTATTCATGACGTTGTTAAAACTTTTATTGAAGCATTATTACTTGTTATTTTAATTATTTTCATTTTCCTACAAAGCTGGAGAGCAACTATTATTCCATTTATTGCAGTTCCTGTATCAATTGTTGGTGCATTTGCAGGAATGTATGCTTTAGGATTTAGTATCAACTTACTAACTCTATTTGGTCTTGTTTTAGCAATTGGTATTGTTGTTGATGATGCTATTATTGTTATTGAAAATATTGAAAGACATATGGAAGAGGGAAAAACTCCTAAAGAAGCTGCATTTATTGCAATGAAAGAAGTTACAGGAGCCTTAATTGCTATTATCTTAGTTTTAGGTGCTGTATTTATTCCTGTTGCATTTATGGGTGGATTAAGTGGAGAAATGTATAGACAATTTGCTATAACAATTGTTATTTCAGTTATTATTTCTGGATTTGTTGCTTTAACATTAACACCTGCACTTTGTGTAAAAATATTAAAAAATAGAAAACATGAACCAAAAGGTTTCTTCAAATGGTTTAATACTATGTTTGACAAAGCAACAAAAGGTTATTCAATTTTAGTTAAAAAAAGTATTAGATTCTCATTAATATCAATTTTATTATATGCTGGATTAGTATTTGTATCTTGGGATATGTTTAAATCAATGAAAACTGGACTTCTTCCTGATGAAGACCAAGGAACAATATTCGTATTTGGATTTAATCCTCCTGGATATTCTATGTCAAAATCTTTAGAATTAAGTGAAGAAATAAATAAAATCATTGCAAACGATCCAAGTGTAAACAATATAATAACTCTTGCTGGATACGATTTTACAACTTCTGCTCAAAGAAGTCATACGGTTGCAACGATTATAAAACTTAAAAACTGGAGTGAAAGACCAAATCCGGATCAAGAAGCAAAAGCACTTTTAGCTAAATTTAGTAAACAATTAATGGGAACAAGCGAAGGTTTCTCATTTGCTGTTGTACCTCCTCCTATTATGGGTATGAGTGTTACTGGTGGATTTGATATGTATATTCAAGATAGAAAAGGTGGTTCTATTGAAGATTTAGGAAATATCGTAAATCAAGTAATAGAAAAAGCTAAAACTAGACCTGAATTAATGGGAGTTAGAACAGCATTAGCTGCAAATATTCCTCAATTTAAAATTGATGTAGATATTGAAAAAGCTAAAGCAAAAGGTGTAAGTTTAAATGATATTTATAGCACTATAAATGCTACATTTGGAAGTTATTATGTAAATGATTTTTCGCTTTATGGAAGAACTTATAAAGTAAATCTACAAGCAAAAGATGAATTCAGAAATAATGTTGATGATTTCCAATATGTTTATGTAAAATCAAAAGATGGTGATCTTTTACCAATTAATTCATTTATAAATTATAAAAAAATTGTTGGAGCTGATATTGTTGAAAGATTTAACCTTTTCCAAGCAGCTAAAGTATCTGGACAACCTGCACCTGGATATAGTTCAGGGGATTCTTTAAAAGCTATTGAAGAAGTTGCAAAAGAAGTTTTACCTGATGGTTATACTATCAGCTGGACTGGAACTGCTTATCAAGAAAAACAAGTGGGTGGAAGTTCTGCTCAAGCATTTATTTTTGGTATTGTTTTCTTATTCCTAATTTTATGTGCACTTTATGAAAGATGGTTATTACCTATTTCTGTTGTTTTAGCTGTACCATTTGCAATTTTTGGAGCAATTCTTGCTACAAATTTAAGACACTTAGATAACAATATTTATTTCCAAATTGGACTTTTAGTTCTTGCTGGACTTGCAGCTAAAAATGCAATTTTAATTGTTGAGTTTGCTCTACAAAAACAAAAAGAAGGAATAAAACTTGTTGATGCTGCAATTGAAGCTGCTAAAGTAAGACTTAGACCAATTATTATGACTTCATTAGCATTTACGGTTGGAGTTATGCCACTTGCTATTAGTAGTGGAGCTGGAGCTGCGAGTAAACACTCTATTGGAACAGGAGTTGTTGGAGGAATGTTAACTGCTACATTTATAGCAATTTTATTTATTCCGCTATTCTTTGTTTTAATATCAAGACTTAGTGGTCATAAAGATGACGAAGTTTTAAATAAACCAGAAACACAAGAAGAGAATTAATTCTCTTCTTTTTGTGGTAATGCAATAATATATCTCAAACCTTTATCACTATTATTTATTTTCAAATCTCCCTGCAAACTATTTTTTATCACAAGTTTCACCATATAAAGGCCTGTTCCTGTTCCCGTTGCTTTTGTTGTATAGTATGGATCAAAGATTTTTTCTAAACTCTCCTCTTTTACTCCACCAGCATTATCTTCAATAATTAAAATAGTATAAGATTGTTTCGATAAAACTTTTATATTTATCTCTCTGTTTTTTATATTTCTCTCTTTAAATGCATCCATTGAGTTATTTATAATATTAAGAAGAACTTGTTCTAGCTCTGTTTCTATCCCAAAAAACTTTTCATCCTCAACTTCTAAATTTAATTTTACTTCATTAACCTCAAATTGATTTCCCATTAATTTTAATGTTTTATCAATTACATGTTTTATTTCAAATACACATTTTTGTTTATTTGGATTAAAAAAATCTCTAAAATCATCTATTGTTCCACTTAAAAATTTAATCTGTTCCTTAGTGTTTTTTGAAAAATCAGCAATAAATTTGTCATCTATTTCACCTAAAGAAAAAGAATCCCTTACATCATTACAATACAAAGATAAAATATTTAAAGGTTGTTTTAGCTGGTGTGCAATTACACCTATCATTTCTCCCATTGTTGCCATTTTTGATTGATGGATTAATACTTTATCTTTTGCATCTATTTGCTCTTGAGCAATTTTTCTTTTTTCAAAAATATCAATATAAACTTTTAACTTTGAATTTAATAAAATATCATGAATAGGTTTTGTAATATATTCAATAGCGCCTAAATTATAACCTTTAGTTTTATATTCATCTTTATCATAAATACCTGTAATAAAAATCACTGGAATATTTTTTGTTTTTTCAATATTTTTTAAATACTCAACAAATTCAAAACCATCAATTTCAGGCATTTGAACATCTGTTAAAATTAAATCAATATTCTCTTTCATTAAAATCTCAATAGCCTCTTGAGCACTAAGTGCTGAGAAAATATTTACATCAAAACTATCTTCAATCATCATTTTTAAAGAGTAGATATTTTCTGATACATCATCTACTAATAAGATATTAAATTTTTCCACTTTATCTTCCTAAATAATTCAAAATTTTATTCAATAATTCACTTTTTACTAACTCTTTTTCTAAATAATCATCTTCATCAATTTTTTTAGAACTAAGAACTATTTTCTTTAAATTTTTTTCCTTACAATAATCTAAAAACTCAAATACATCAATATCAGAATTATCTTCATCAATTATTATTAAATCATACTCATTTTCTAATACATTATAAGCTTCTTGAAATGATTTACAGTAAGTTAAAATCACATTTTGTTTTTTCAAGGCAACTGCAATAGGGAAAAAAGTTACATAATCACTATTAATAACTAATATTCTTTCATCCTTAATTACAGTTTCAACTTTTATATCTGTCTCACCCATATCAAATAAAACTATATCTTCAATTACAATATTTTCATCTCGTGAAGAGATAGAAACTTTATCATCTGATATATTTTTAATATTTGTCTTTTTGGGTAAAATTAATTCAAAAGTACTTCCTTTTCCCAAATCACTAAAAGCTTTAATATCTCCACCTAATAGGATTGCTAACTCTTTAGAAATAGCTAGTCCAAGACCTGTTCCACCATATTTTCTTGTTGTACTTCCATCCGCTTGTTTAAATCTTTCAAATACATAAGTTATTTTTTCTTTTGCTATTCCAATACCCTCATCAATCACTTTTATAGTAATATCATTGGCATTTTCTTCTAGAATAATTTCTATTGTGCCTTTTTCCGTGAATTTAATAGCATTACTCATCAAATTTTTTATAATTTGTTTAATTCTATGTCTATCTGATAATAAAAATAACTCTTTTGAAATGGAACTATAATTTAGTTTTAAACCTTTTTCAGTGGATAATGGCAACATTTCTGAAACTAAATCTTCTATTAATTCAAATATATTTGTTTTTGATAAATGAAGTGAAATCTCCCCTGCTTCTATTTTTGAAATATCTAAAATATCATTAATAAGAATTAATAAATCATTTCCACAACTATTAATGATTTTCATATTTCTAACTTGTTCTTCATCTAATTTCTGATTCTTATTTTTTGCCATTATTGAAGATATTACAAGAATAGAATTTAAAGGAGTTTTTAATTCATGGGACATATTTGCTAAGAAATTACTTTTATATTTATCAGATTCAACTAACTTATTTTGTTGTTCTTTTAACTCACTTGTTAAATGATTTAGTATTTTATTTTTATTTTTCATTTTTTGAACATTTAAACATGCGTCAATACTAATGTTTAACTTTACAATCAAATCTTGAAACATTGAAATTACAAATTCAAAATTTATATCACTATTTTGATATACAATAAAAAAAATCCCTTTTTTTAAAGGTAAAAGCAAAACTTTTTTTTCTTCAAAATCAAAAACTCTAACACAAGATAAATCTTTTATTTGCTCATTTAAAATATCTTTATTACACTCTAAACTGCCATCATAAGCCAAATACTTATATAAGGTATTATTTTCATCTATAAGATAAAAAAATCCATTTGTAGCGTTTGTTTCTTCCACAAATGTAGTAAGTACTTCTTTTATCATACTGTTTAAATCTAAGCTATTACCAATTGAGCTATGACATTTATATGTCAATGCCAAATGTTCCATAAACATATTTCACCTTTATAATGATCAAAATAACTTTTAAATCAAAAAAATAATACCATAAATCAAATTCTTAGTAAAGAACTTTAAATATTTTAAAAAAGATTATTAAGATTTAGCTAACTTTAATTATTTAAAGTATATAATTCCGTCCACTTAAATTAATGGGGTATCGCCAAGCGGTAAGGCAACGGTTTTTGGTACCGTCACTCGAAGGTTCGAATCCTTCTACCCCATCCATTAGTTTAAGTAAGATTTTCAACGGTGAGGTTGGAGAGTGGTCAAATCCTGCGGACTGTAAATCCGCCGCCTACGGCTTCGAAGGTTCGAATCCTTCTCTCACCACCACTTTTTTATGTTCAAAAGTTACAAGGGTTCGATAGCTCAGTCGGTAGAGCAAAGGATTGAAAATCCTTGTGTCGACAGTTCGATTCTGTCTCGAACCACCACTTTTGAATTTTTATTATACACATGTGCGAGTGTGGCGGAATAGGTAGACGCGCGGGACTTAAAATCCCGTTCCGGTTTCGGAGTGTGAGTTCGATTCTCACCATTCGCACCACTGTAAAACAATCCCTATTTCATGGTCTTTTCAATCACAAAACTTTAAAACTGTTTTAAAATTGTGCTAACAATATGCTAGATTACTATATTAACTTGTAAAACACTCTTTCTTTTCATCCTAAAATGAAATAAATCAAAAATATTTTTCTAAATTAACTATCAGAGTTTTGCCAACATAAGTAAAATAAATGGAACATGATATTTAGGAGCATCAACAATATCAAACATTTTACATGTTACAGCTGCAAACTTTAAAATGTCATCTTTTGTATATTCATGATCATATGCGTTATTGAGTAATTCTAAAGTTTTTTGTGATACAACTTCTAAATCACCACAATTAACAATATCCTCATCAAGTGTTTTTACAAATTTACATGCATGTGGAAATGTTTCTAATAACTCTTTTAACTCTTCTTCTGTAATACCTTCTAAAAGTTGTGAGTATTTATGAAAAAAATCGCTTATTTCCTGAAATTTACAAACCATATGATTCCTTTGTGTTTATTTTTTAATATACAAAAAGTGTACCATATATTTTGGCTTCTTAAATGTGAATAAAAAATTAAGATATTTTTTGTCTTATATAGTATAAAAGAATTCATTTGATATAATGAATTCTTTAAAAAATACAAATAAGGATAAATATGTCAAAAATAGGAATATTAGTAGCTAGTTCAAATAACAACTTGAAATTAGGATTAAAATTACAAGAACTTGCACTAAGTCAAAACCATGAAACAGAATTAATAAATTTAGTTGATTTAAGATTACCACTTTATAGTACAATTGAAGAGCAAGAAAATGGAATACCTGAAAATGCTTTGACACTTGCTTCAAAAATATTAGCATTAAATGCGTTTATTATTGTAGCTCCTGAGTACAATGGAGTAATGCCTCCTGTATTAAATAATGCAATGGCATGGACTTCAAGAGCTACAAAAGATTGGAGAGATGCTTTTAATGAGAAAATTGTTGCCCTAGCTACGCACAGTGGTGGAGGTGGAGCAAAAGGTCTTCAAGCTATGAGAATAATGTTTCAACATTTAGGTTCAAATATTCTTGCAAGGGAAATTTTAACAACTTATGAGAAACCTTTAAATGAAGAAACTGCAATTTCTATGATTAATAATCTAGCAAAACTATCAAAAGCTTAAGAGGAAACTCTTAAGCTTCTTGAATTTCAGGCTTAGGTTCAGAAATATAATATCCTTGTGCATAATCAATTCCTAACTCTTTAACTCTGTCAAATATCTCTTTTGATGAAACAAACTCAGCTATTGTTTTAAATCCTTGTCTTTTAGCAAAATCAACTATTGTTATTACTATTTCTTGATTATTTTTATTTACTAAAATATCTTTAATTAAAGAGCCATCTATTTTTATATAATCCGCATTTAATTTTATCAAATACTCAAAGTTTGAATATCCGCTTCCAAAATCGTCAATTGCGATTTTACAGCCTAAGGCTCTTACTGTATCAATAAAACTATTAACTTGTGAGAAATCTTCTATACCTTCTGATTCTACTATTTCAAATACAACTTTTGAAGCAATGTTATACTCTTTTAACATTTCTATTACATAAGAAGAGATATTTTTACTTTTTACATCTTCTAAAGTTAAATTTATAGAAAATTCATAATCTTTATCTTTAAAATAGTCAAATGATTTTTTTATAACTTCTTTTGTAAGTTTTAAATACTGTTTTGATTTTTTTGCAATGTCTAAAAAATAATATGGAGAAATAGCAATTCCTTGTTCATCTATTAATCTTACTAATGCTTCATACTTCTCAATTTTATTTGTTTTTATATTAAATATTGCCTGATAATAAGGAACTATACAATTACTATCAAAAGCTTTTTTTAATTTACTTGTCCACATGATATTTTTTTCATAAATCTTTTCAATCTCTAACTTTTTGTCATAAATATGAATATCTTTATTTACTTTTGAATATCGTTTTATTATATTTGCAGTTTTTTTCAAATTGTCTTTTTCTTCAAAAGATAGACTAAACCTCATTTGAATATATATCTCTTTACCCATTATTAATAAAGGAGTAGCCGAGATAGAATCAACAATGAATTTTATAAATCTAATAAAATGTTCTCTATCTTCATTATCAGCCAAAATTGCAAATTCATCAGAATAAATCCTATATAAAGAATATTTATTACCCATATACTTTCTAAACGACTCAGCAACTATTTTTAAAACTTCATCTCCAATTTCATATCCATAAAAATCGTTTATATCTCCAAATCTATTTATATCTAAAAGAGCTAAAGAAGGTTTTTTTGATTTTTTAATATCTTCAAATAGTTTAAATCTATTTCCCTCTTTTGTA
The DNA here is from genome assembly GCA_028688995.1 of Aliarcobacter sp. GTDB lineage: Bacteria > Campylobacterota > Campylobacteria > Campylobacterales > Arcobacteraceae > Aliarcobacter. Next base: position 96,090 of record JAQTXB010000009.1, on the reverse strand, counting down.
AGAAAGTCTTCTCTTAAGTTTTTTTCCAGCTCAACTGATTTATGAATTAAATCTGTTATTTCATGTCTAATTGCAATGTACTCTATAATTTCATTATTCTCATCCAAAATAGGTTTAATAGTAATATTAACATAATAGAATTCACCATCTTTTCTCTTATTTTTTAAAACACCATGCCATGTTTTCTTATTTTTTATTGTTTCCCATAATTCTTTAAAAACCTCTTTAGAGTTTTCGCCTTTTAGTAAACTATGAGGTTTATTTATAATCTCTTCTCTATCATACATAGTAACTTCACAAAATTTATCATTTACATAGGTAATATTACCCTTTAAATCAGATTTAGAAACAATATTACTATCTTCTACTGCATCTTTATATTGTCTAAGTATATGATTCTTTCTTCTTAAATATCTATCTATTTTCAACTTAGATAATAAATAAATAATAATCAAAATAGATAAAAATAATAAACCATATTCAAGTGTTAAAACCAATGTTATTCCTATATTAATCAATTTGATTGCAATTATACAATTTTTATGTAAAATTAAGAAATAAGAAAATAACTCTGAATTAAATTTATATAAAATATACTAAAAATGTAACTTTTTTGTCATTAATCTATGTTAGAATTTCTTATGAAAGAAAAAGTATATGTCCTAGACACAAACATCATCTTACAAAACCTTCAAAATCTCTACAAAATTTCCGACAATAAAACTAACCACATCGTAGTACCTGAAACTGTACTTCTTGAATTAGAGGATAAAAAGAAGTTAGTTAATGAACTTGGGTATTATTCAAGAGAGTTTGCAAGATTATTAGCAAAGATGAAAATAAAAGAGGTTGATTATAAACTTGGCTTTAAAGTTGTGAAACTTTTTAATGATGAACTAAATCTTGATATTATTTCAAAAGATAAATACGACACTGTAATTGAGCAAATTCATATTTCTGAATCAAATGATAAAAGAATTATTGAAGTAGCTTCAATCGCCCAAGAATACTACAAAGGTTGTCAAACTATCTTTTTATCTTTAGATGTATATGCAAGAACTTTCGCCCTTTTTAAAGGACTAAAAACTGAAACTTTACATGATGATAAATCTACTGTTCCAAAATTTAATTTTGTAAAATCCATAGAATTTGATTCTTCATTATTTAATAGCTTGGAAAATAAAGATATTACTTTAATAGATGAAAATTACGAACCTGAAAACTTTGCTTACAGTTTTGAAAGTAATGATGGAAATGTAGAATATGCAATTATTCACGATAAAAGAATAGATGTTTTAAAAGAAAATGATTTTAAAGCTTTAAATGTAAAACCAGTTAATTTAAAACAAAAACTATTTACAAAAGCAATTTTATCAAATATGTATGATTTACTTGTAATTGATGCAAAAGCTGGAAGTGGAAAAACTTTGATGTCAGTTGTTAGTGCTATGAGACTAATTGATTTAGGTTTATATGACAAAATTGTTTATGTTAGAAACTCTATTGAATCCCTTGATAAAGGTGCTGATATTGGGTATTTATCAGGAAATGATGAGAAGTTTAGAATCTATAATATGGCACTACAAGACACATTAGAGTTTATTGCAAAAAAACATCTAAAAAAAAGTGAAAACAGAGAAAATCAAGAATCAATTGAGTCAAAAATTGATGAACTTAAATCAAAATATTGTATAGAAACACTTTGGCCAGGGGAAGCAAGAGGAAGAACTTTATCAGCATCTATTGTGATAATGGATGAATGGCAAAACTCTAGTGAAAAAACAACTCAACTAATACTTTCTAGACTTGATGAAAGTTGTATGGCGATTGTAATTGGTTCAAATAGACAAATTGATAATCTATATTTAAACAAATATAACAATGGTTTGACAACTCTTTTAAAACAAACAAATGAGTTACATCCAGAACTTAAAATGTTTGCAATTGAACTTGAAAAAGCAGTTCGTGGTAAATTTGCTCAATTTACTGAAAGAATCTTTGAAAATAGAAAAGATTAATTATAAATTGACTGTAAATAAGAAATAGAACTTAATGTTCTATTTCTTATTACATTTACTTTCACCAGAACAACCGCAACCAGCATTTTTCCCAAAAGTTTTTTTATAAATAAAAAATAAAGATACTAAAACAATTACATATATTACATAATCTTCCACAATTATCCTTTTTGATAATAATTATTAGTATGTTATAGTAGTTATAATTAAAATAGAATTAATAAATATATTCTTTTTAAATTAAGCAATAATACAAATGAAGAGATTTATAATATGTAATAATACAATTAAGGAATATATCATACAAAATCGATTAATTAATGACACTATATATAATCATATAGAATACACAAAACTTGAAGATAAAATTCTTCAAACAAAAATAGTAAATAGATTACAATTTATAACTCAAAATGCCTTGGCCTATTTTTCATATCCATCAATTACGACTAAAAGATTTATTCACTCTTTAGGAACAATGCATCTAGCCTCTTTTATGTTTAAAAATGCTCTTTTAAATGCAGATAAAAGAACAAAAAATGATTTTTTATCATCTTTAAAAAAAGTGATAGTTTCTATTATAAAAGAAGAAGATTTAAAAGTAAGTATTGATGATATGGAATATTTTGACAATAAAGCTTTATATCAATTTACGATTCCAACAAAATCAAAAGCACAAAGAGCAACATATACAATTTTTTTACAAACATTAAGAATTGTTGCCCTACTTCATGATGTTGGTCATTTACCATTTTCACACCAAGTTGAATATGCTCTAAAAAAAGTTTATGACAAAATAAAAGAAAAAGAACAAGAAGCTCTTTGTGAAAAAGAGATTCGATTTAAAAATAATTATGAAGAGATTACAAACAATAACAAAGAAGTTTTACATGAAGCAATTGGAGAGAATCTTTTAAAACTTTTATTTGATTATGAACTTGAAGAACTTCTTGTAAAATCTTATGAAAAAGAGTATTTAAAACTAATCAAAAGATTATCAATTCTAATTTTAGAAGAACAAATTTTTGAAGGTTTTGATTTTAAAGTTTTACATAACTTCATAGATAGTACAGTTGATGCAGATAGACTTGATTATATAAATCGTGATATGTTAGCAAGTGGTTATATAACTGGTCCAAATGATCACATAAGAATTACTAAACAAGCAGTATTAGTTGAGAAAGATGAAAAATTTTATCTTAGTTTTTTTGATATGAGTTTAATAGATTTAGAACATATGTTAGAGATGAGATTTAATCTTTATAAAAAAGTAATTTTCAATCATGGCATCGCAAAAACCGATACTCTACTTGAAAATGTAGTTCAATATTTATCGGATAAATATTTTGAATCAGGTGATATAAATGAAAAAATCTCAAACAATATCTCAATGTTGTGGAATTTTAAAAACCCAGATAAAACAAAAGAGCTGGATACAATTTCAATGCTTGATGAAAACTGGCTAATTTCATTGTTTAAAACTAAATATTTTGAAATAAAAGATAAAGAAATACAAACCCAAGAAGATATAAAATATATGTATTGTTTTGAGGAGGTTTTATTTGGAAAAAGAAGATTTAGAAGTCCATGGAAAAATCTAAATGAGTTCTATAAAGTTCTTGATTTTACAACAGTTGAAAGGTATAAATTCAGAGAGAGTTTTGGATATATTACAGATATTAGATTAAAAAAACTACAACAAGCTTTAGATGAATTTATAAAGAAATGGGAAAATCAAGAAGAAAATCTATTTTTCTCATATCAAATAGTTTCCTTTAAACTAGGAATAGCAAAGGATTTCTATTTATATGATGGTGATGAATTAATAAATCTAGACGAGATTTCAACTTTAAGAAAAAGATTAAAACACTCAATGAGAAATACTGTTCCTTTTTATCTCTATTCAAATAAAAAATATTTAAATGAAGAGATGAAAATAGAACTTAGAAATATATTATTTAAAATTTTTGAAGAATAAACTATACTAAATTTAAAGGATAAGTTTTGGATTTAACAAACCTAAGAGCTAAATATACAACGCGTGGTTTAGATATAAAAGATTTAAACCCAAACCCTTTTTTAGAGTTTGAAAAATGGTTTAATCAAGCAATGGAAGCAAAACTAACAGAACCAAATGCTTTTTCACTTGCTACCGTTGGAACTGATATGATGCCAAGTATTAGAACTGTTTTACTTAAAATATTTGATGAAAAAGGGTTTGTATTTTTTACAAATTATAAAAGTAATAAAGCTAAACAAATTGAACAAAACCCAAAAGCTGCTGCTCTTTTTGCTTGGCTTGATTTAGAAAGACAAGTAAAAATTGAAGGAAATATTGAAAAAATCTCAACAACAGAGTCATTAAAATATTTTCTCTCACGACCAAAAGGAAGCCAAATTGGCGCATGGGTTTCACACCAAAGTCAAGTAATAAGTTCAAGAAGTTTATTAGAGCAAAAATTTGATGAAATAAGAAGAAAATTTGTAAAAGGTGAAGTTCCTTTTCCTGATTTCTGGGGTGGATATATAATTAAACCCACAAAAATAGAGTTTTGGCAAGGTGGACAAGATAGACTTCATGATAGATTTGTTTATGAATTACAAGATAATAATTCATGGATTATTTCAAGACTCGCCCCTTAAACAACTATTGAAATTCAATAAAGAATATTATAGAATCTTCTCGCAATGATATAAAAGGATAAAGATGAAAATTAAAAATAAGTTAATTATTGGTTTAGGTGGTATTTTAGGAATTTTTATATTAGCCTTTATACTAATTACAATTGATATAAACAATGTAAAAAACATAAGTAAACACACAGCAACTGAATCTATGCCAATGTCAGCAATAGCTGAAGATACAAAATTTCAAAGTTGCCAAATTCAACAATTCTTAACAGATGGCTCTTTAACTCAAAATCCAGAAGCTCTAACAGAGGCTGAAAATTCTTATAATAGATTTATGGAAAATATAAATAAATTTGAAAAAATGTATAAAGATGAAAATAATACTCACTCTTTAGAAAAACTAAAACAGATTAAAACAAATGTTACTGATATTTTTAATATTGGTAAAAAGATGGTTGAAAGTTACGCAATTAGTAAAGAACAAGGTGATACTATCATGGAAGAGTTAGATGAAAAAACTCTTAAATTAGCTGAACTTGTTGATGAACTAAAAAATACTCAAGTAAATGAAGCCATTTCTAATTCACTTACTACTTATAATAAACTTGATAATACACTTTATGTGATGATATTTTTACTTTTAATTGGTATTGTAATTGGAACTTTAGTTGGTACTTTTTTAGTTAAACAAATATCAAATTCAATTGAACAGTTTCAAAATGGTCTTTTATCTTTTTTTAGATATTTAAATAGAGAAACAAATGAAATTAAATTATTAGATGACTCATCAAAAGATGAATTTGCCCATATGGCAACAGTTGTAAATGAAAATATAATTAAAACAAAACAAGGTGTAGAAGAAGATAGAAAACTAATTGATGAAACAATTGCTGTTTTAGGGGAGTTTGAACAAGGTGATTTATGTCAAAGATTACATCTTGATGTTTCAAATCCATCTTTAATGCAATTAAAAAATGTTGTAAATAATATGGCTGAACATCTTGAAACAAATATTGATAATATTTTAGATGTTTTAGAAGAATATACTAAATATAACTATTTAAATCAAGTGAAAACAAGTGAACTTAAAAAAGATTTATTAAGATTAGCACAAGGTGTAAATAATGTAGGTGGGGCAATAACTCATCTATTATTAGAAGATAGAGCGAATGGTCTGACATTAGATAAAAGTTCCCATGTATTACTTGATAATGTAGATAAATTAAATATTAGTTCAAATGAAGCTGCTTCTAGTTTAGAAGAAACAGCAGCTGCACTTGAACAAATAACTGGAAATATAAGAAGTAGTACACAAAATGTTGCAAAAATGGCTGATTATTCAGCTAAAGTTACAAAATCTTCACAAGAAGGTGAAATTTTAGCAACTCAAACAACTCAAGCAATGGAAGAGATAAATTCTCAGGTAAATTCAATTAATGATGCTATTTCAATAATTGACCAAATCGCTTTTCAAACAAATATATTAAGTTTAAATGCTGCTGTTGAAGCAGCAACAGCAGGAGAAGCAGGAAAAGGTTTTGCAGTTGTTGCAGCAGAAGTGAGAAACTTAGCAAATAGAAGTGCAGAAGCTGCCCGTGAAATAAAAAACATAGTTGAAAATGCCACATCAAAAGCAAATCATGGAAAAGATATAGCTAATAATATGATAGAGGGTTATAAACAACTAAATGAAAATATTTCTCAAACTATAAATTTAATTTCAAATATAGAGATTTCTAGTAAAGAGCAATTAAATGGGATAATTCAAATTAATGATGCAGTAAATCAATTAGATAAACAAACTCAACAAAATGCTTTAATTGCTTCTCAAACACAAGATATTGCAATATTAACAGACCAAATTGCAAAAATGGTTGTAAATAATACAAATCAAAAAGAGTTTGTTGGAAAAGAACAAGTAAAAGCAAAAAATATAAATAATCAACAAAATGAGATAAAAAAAGATATTCCAAATAAAGAAGTAACTTCAAATAATGAGTGGGAGAATTTTTAATATCTTTTGATTACAAATTGTAATATTTTTTAATCTCCTTTTAAATTTTAAGTAGAATACACTTAATATTTATTTGGAGTTTAAAATATGATATTAGGAAAATGTCCATATTGTAAAGGCAATGTTCACGCTTTAAAAAGTACAGCAAATGGAAAAAAAGTAAATCTTTATTCTTGTGAAAATGCAAAAAAAGTATATGATGATAGTGAACAGTTTGTTTTTACATCTGATTCAACTTGTACATTTAGAGTATATTCAAATGTATTTTTAAGATGGAACAAAAGAAGTTTCTCAAAATATGAAATGAAAAAACTACTAGAAGAAGATCAAGTAATTGTAAGACTTCATGGAAGAGCCGGAACAAGTGAATATTTTAAGTATGTAATAACTGATAAAGAGTATGGGGTTTCTATTTTATGGGATGAAGAAGTTGTTGAACATTCAAAAGAACTCGAAGAGGAGATTTAATTAATCTCTTCTTGAAGTTGTTTCTAATAAATGGTAACCAAAATCAGTTTTTACTGGACCATGAACAACATTTATAGCTTCATTAAATACTACTGCATCAAATTCTGGAACCATTTGTCCTTGAAAAAATGTACCTAAATCTCCACCATTTGAACCAGATGGACAAGAAGAATACTCTTTTGCAATATCTTCAAATTTTTCACCATTTGCAATTCTCTCTTTTAATTCTAAACATAACTCTTCACTATCAACTAATAGATGTCTTGCAGTTGCACTTTTCATAATAATTCCTTAATAAATTTATAAGGGCGCAATTCTATCATAAACATCTAATCAATGGCTTAATCAAAGAATTCAATTGCATTTTTACCTTGTTTTTTTGCCACATACATTGCTGTATCAGCTTGTTTAATAATGTCTTTTACACTTACACTTGAATCACTAAATAGTGTGATTCCAATACTTGGAGTTGAAACATTAATATGTCCCTCAATGTGAGTTATTGCATTTAATACTTCTTTTATTTTTTCTGCTAGATTGTTTATATTCACCCTTGCATCAACTTTATTATTTCCAACATTATCAAGTAAAACTATAAATTCATCTCCACCAATTCTTGCAATTGTATCTTCTTCTCGTATTACTTCTCTAATTTTTTTAGCCACCATAATAAGCAAAGCATCACCTATGTCATGTCCTAAAGTATCATTTACCTCTTTAAAATTATCCAAATCAATGAAAATTAATCCACCAACCATTTTATGTCTTACAACTTTTGTGATTGCCCGTTCAATTCTATCAAGAAGTAATAATCTATTTGGTAAACCTGTTAAATTATCATGGGTTGCTTGATACTCTAAAACTTTCTCTTTATCTTTTTGTTCACCAATATCTATGTATTGCCCTAAAAAATGCGTTATTTTCCCATTTTTATCTTTTATTGCAGTTATTGTACTTCTTAATGGAATTATTTCATCATTTGCTTTTCTATTATAAACTTCTCCACTCCAAAATCCCTGTACTCTTAGACTGTTCCACAATTCATCACCAAATTTACTATCTTGATGACCAGATTTAAAAATTCTTGGGTTTTTACCTAAAATTTCATCCCTTGCATATCCCATAACATTACAAAAAGCTTGATTAACTTTTACAATATCACCAACATCATTTGTAATAATCATAGGTTCACTTGATTCAAATGCATAAGAAGAGAGTCTTAATTCATCTTCTTGTTTTAATCTAGTCTCTTCATAGTCAATCTTTTCTAAACAATGGGTAATATCACTAATCAACTTATCAAATAAGATTTCAACCTCTTGATCAAAAAAACCTAATTCATTTGAATAAATTGCTAAAGTAGCTACAACTTTGTTAAATTTTTTGATTGGGAAAGAAGCCATTGAATTTATTTTTAACTCTTTTGCATCATCATAAAAAACTGAAATGTTCTTTTCTAAAAAATTATTAGTAATAATATTGGTTTCCCATTTTATTGTTTTAGAAATTATATTATCTTTATTTTTATCGTTATAAAGATGGCTTTGAGTTAATAATTTTTGTTTTAATTCTCCATCTTGGGCTATTATTTCTTTACTTGACAAATCATAAATAAAAGAAAATTGAATTTTATTACTCTCTGAAAGTAACTCACAAATATTTGCAAATAATTTTTTTCTATCTCCAATTTTTAATAAAAATTTATTAGCCTTATTTAATAATTCATACACTTCTTTATGTTTTTGTACTTTACAAAAACTCTTTTGCTCATTAAAAATAATATTTCTTAAAACAAATAATAAACTAATTAAAGTAGCAAATGAAACAAATAAAAATATTAGACTCTTTTGCTTCTCAAGCTGTGCATCATTTTCAAATTTTACTACATGTTTTTCTACAGAATAGAGTAAATTTTTATAAATATTTGTTAAAGATTCTAAATTCTCACTTGATACTTTATTCCACTCATCAAGATTTAATTCAAAATGTGAAAAATTTTTGTTTTTAATATTATTTCTTAGTATAAAAATCTTATTAAAATACTCTTCATTGAGTTTAGAATTATATTTTTGAACCATTTCTAAATTTGTATTATTTAAAAATAAATCTCTATTTATCTCTTCTAATGAATAATCTTTCATTAGCATATTATAAATTTTATCGTTGATTTTACCATTTATAAAATATGATATAAAAATGGTTTTTTCTATGTAAGTTGCTTCTTTAAAATTCAGAAAATATGAAATATTTCTAAACTCATTATTAAAATCAAAAGCTAATTTTATCGGTTTAAGCATTGACAATGATTCTAATAATGTTTTATTAAAATCATTATATTGTTCAAAAATTTCATCAAGTGTTACATCTGATTTATCTATTCTTGTTCTAAATTCTTCTAATTTATCAAATTTATTATTTAAATCAGAATTTTCTAAAGGTTCAATTAGCTCTTTAAAACTTTTATTTGAAAGGTTTCTAGTTCTACTTAAATTTGCTTCATCAGCTTTTTGCAAAAATTGTATTACACTTAACTCCCTTTCTTTTTGTAAAGAGTCTATTAATTTTTCTGTATTTTTTAAATATACTAAACTATTGTTTATTGCATCAACTTCATTAAATGATTGTATTTTTTCAAATACTAAAACTGAACTAAAATATAAAATTCCCAAAGCAGGTAATGTGAATATTAAAATTATTTTTAGGAAGAGTGCATTTCTAAACAATATATCTTTCCTTTATTTTTTACTTTTCATAGATTCTATAGTATTTACCTTTAATTTTCTCTTTTGATAATTTTTCTAAAACAAAAGAAATTTTCTCTTTACTAATTGCTACATATGAAGCAAAATCTAAAATATCAATTTTCCCAATATCATTTTTATCCAAACCAATTCCAGCAGTCATGGCTCCTAAAATATCACCAGCTCTTAATTTTTGTTTTTTTCCACCATTTATAAAAATTGTTCGTAACTCTGAGTCAATTTTATAGCTTAAATCATCTTCAATTTTATCAATACTTTCATCTTCAATATCACTAAAAGTATCTTTTATAAGTTCAACTCTATCAAAATCATTAAAAGTGTATAAAGATATTGCTAATCCACCTTTTCCAGCTCTTGCTGTTCTTCCGATTCTGTGAGTATGAATTTTTTCATCTAATGATAAATCATAATTTATAACTAAATCAACATCATCAATATGAAGCCCTCTTGAAGCCACATCTGTTGCTATTAAAATAGGATATGATTTATTTGAAAATAAAATAATTGTTTCATCCCTTTGTTTTTGCTCTAAATCTGAATGTAAAGTTAAAACATCAAGTCCTAAATCATATAAATCATCAGCTAATTTATCACAAGTTATTTTCATATTACAAAAGATTAAAATTGATTTTGCTTTATTTGAAGAGATAAGTGCTGGAATTAAAGTAGTTTTATTTGATTCTTCAACATTATAAAATTTTTGTTTTATATGAACTTTTTCTTCATTCTCAACTTTTACAACTACAGGATTTGATAACACATTTGAAGCTAGTTTTTCTATGTTTTTTTCATAAGTTGCAGAAAAAAGTAGTGTTTGTCTATTTTTCGGTAGTGTATTAATAATTTCCATAATATCATCATAAAATCCCATATCAAGCATTTTATCCGCTTCATCCAAAACTAAAGTGTTGATATTTTGTAAATCAATATTATTTTGTTCTATATGTTTTAATACACGTCCAGGAGTTGCTACAATTATATGAGCACCATGACTTAAAGATAAAACTTGAGGTTTAAATGGAGTTCCACCACAAAGTGTAAGAACTTTTAAATTATGAATATGTCGTGAAAGTTTTCTAATTTCCAAAGCTATTTGATTTGCTAACTCTCTTGTTGGAGCTAAGATTAAAGATTGAATTCTAAAGTTTTTGATATTTAATTTATTTATTATTGGAATACAAAATGCCACAGTTTTTCCAGAACCTGTTTTTGCTTGAGCTATTAAATCTTTATTATCTAAGCTTAGTGGTAAACTTTTTTGTTGGATAGATGTTAATTTTGTATAACCTAAAGAGTCTAAGTTTGTTAAAAAATCTTTTGGAAGATTTAATTGTGAAAAATTTTCAGTTAAAATGGGAAGGCCTTTATAGTTTTTTATATATTATATCTAAAACTATAAAGTACTATTAAATAAGAACTATTTTTTTTCTATTTTCTTAAATACATAAGAGATTGACAGTAGAATTACTACAATAATAGCTAATCCAATATATTTAAAATCATCCCCTAAACTTAATACATATTCTCCAGCTGTAAAACTTGCATATCCAATTATACAAGCCCAAATCAGTGTAGCAAATGCATTATATACACTAAATTTCATAGCAGAATATTTTGTAAGTCCCATTGCAAGTGGAACTAAAGTTTTTATTCCATAAATATATTTTTGTACAAAAACTACAAAAGAACCATATTTTCTCATCATAAGATGGGCAAGTGCTATTTTTCTACCATATTTTTTCATCATATCTTTTGCATAATTTTTATTTTTTCTAGCTATAAAAAACAAAAACTGGTCACCTAAAAAATTTGAAATTCCAGCAACTAAAATTGAAATATAAATATTTAAATCTCCTGAATATGATAAAACACCTGCAACTACAAGACCTACAAATCCACCACCAAAAGAGTATAAAAATAGAGCTAGATAACCCCAATCTCTTATTATGTCTTCCATATATTTACGCCTTTACTCCAAAAAATTCTAAAGCCTCAATTACATCATCATCTTCAACATCAATTAATTGCTCTTTTATATTCTCATTTGCTTTATTTATGATGTACTCTTTTACTTTTTGTTTAACATCAGTTACATCATCTACAATTACAAACCCACTAAATTGGATCTCATTATCGTAACAAAGTAAAACTCCATCACAAGACTCTTCAATAAATTCACTAATTTCTCTATAGTTAATTTCTAAAGCACTTGCATTCCAACCATAATCTTCAAGTTCTTTATCTTCAAACATCTCAACACCATCACTTTGGTGGTCAAAATAAAGCATATTCTCTTTGTTTAAATCAATTATATTTTGCCAATTTGAAACTGGTTTAATTTTACAAATTGCTCCAACAATATTTGGTTTATAATCTGCAAAAAGTTGTGAAGCTATTGCTTTAGCATCTAACATTGAAGATAATTGTGACACATTCATATTTTTATAAATTACTGCTTTTTTTTCCACTTCTTCAAGTTTTGTATAGACATTTCCATCTACATCAATAATAATTGGAGTTTTTGAAGCGTATAAATTTAAAATATATGTAATATCAATATCTAGTTCTAAATCTTTTATATTTATTTTTTTCATTTTTATATAATCCTATTTATAAAATGCGCCGATTTTATCCAAAGTTATATTAAATCTAAAATTTTAGTAGTAAATCTGTCACCAAAATATAATATTTAAGTTAAATTAAATTTTTTCATATACATTTAAGATAAATAATATATAATAAATCCCGTATTTAAGTTATATAAAGGCTTCAGTTGTGTTAATTCAGAAATTTTTAAACACATTTTTCAGAAAAAATAATATTAAAACTCTCTTTTTAATAGATATTTTATATATGAAAGACTTAAATGCTATTTATGATTTCAGAAATGGTGACTTCATAATAAAACAACTTAAACATATTCTAAAAAATAAAACTAAAGAACTAATAAAAAAAGAACTTCAACGAAATGTACATGTAAAAATCAAAAATACCCATGCAGATGTATTTGAAGTTTTAATATATGATAATCTAAACATTGAAGAGATTAAAAATATAAAAAATCTTATTTATGAAAATATAGTATCGAAAAATTTTAGACTTATAAAAAATCACTCAACAATTAATATTGACGTTACAATTGGTTGTGCAAAAAGCAATGACAAATATTTAAAAATCTATGCTGAAAAAGCTTTATATAATGCCAAAATAAATTTCTTGCATTATATGTATTATGATTCGTTCCTATTTAAAAATGAATCTGTAAATGAAAATCTTCTTGATGTTTTAAATTATAATGTAGATAATAATTTAGTAGAACCATATTTCCAAGCAATTATGGATAATACAACGGATGAAGTTGTTAAATACGAAGCATTAATGAGAATTTTTGATAAAAATGGTCAAATTTTAATGCCACATGTTTTTATTCATAAAGCAAAAAAATGTAGACTCTACAATAAACTTATGGAAATAATGATTGATAAAATAATTGTTTATATTTTAAAATATAAAATCCATGTTAGTATAAATCTAGATTATACTGATATTTTAAACCCTCATATAAAAAGAATTTTAATAGATAAAATAAAAAATAATAACGTTGGACAATATCTTACTCTTGAAATATTAGAGAGTGAAAAAGTTTCTAATTATGATATTGTAAATGATTTTATAAATAGAATAAAATCATTTGGTGTAAAAATTGCAATTGATGACTTTGGAACTGGATTTTCTAACTATGAAAATATATTAAATTTAAACATAGACTATATAAAAATTGATGGTTCATTAATAAAAAAAATAGATGAAGATATTTATCTAAATCTAATAAAAAGTATTGTTTTGTTTTCAAAACAACAAAATATAAAGGTTGTTGCTGAATTTGTTAGTAACTTAAAAACTTTAAGGTATGTGAAAAATGTGGGAATTGATTATTCACAAGGTTATCATATTGCAAAACCTATGAGTATTGAAGAACTTTTTGGAGAAAAAAATTGAGACAAGAACTAAAAAAAATAACAAATTTAACTATAAATGAACTTTTAAATAATGAGATAATACTTCCTTCTACTTATTTTAATAAGTTTAATTATCATGCAAAAGAGTTAGAAATAAATTTAGATGATGAAGATTTTAAAAAAGAGTTAAATAGTGTAATTTTAGAAGATTTACAAACAATAGAAAATTATATGAATATTGTATTATCAAGTGCAACAGCATTACAAGAAAATACAAAAAATGCTACAGATGCTATTCTTAATAAAGATGTAGATACTTTAGGTGATATTTATAAAAAAATGCTTGATTTAGAGAATGAAGTTAAAAGTTTAAATAACAAGCTTTTTTTAGATGATATTACAAATACTTTTAATAAAAAATGGGTTTATAATAAGTTCTTAAATACTGAAGCTTTATTCCAACAAAACGGTATTTGTGTTTTAATTGATGTTGTTGATTATACTTATATTCAAAAAGAGTATGGAGAACTTTTAGCTAATAATCTACTAATTTTTGCTACAAAATTTATTAATCAAAAACTAAATGATGAAAATTTGGATTTTAAAATAGTAAGATATTATGAAAATAAATTTTTAGTTTTTATACTAAATTCAGATAAAAACAAAAAAGAGATTATTAATGCTGTTTTAAATTTAGAACATCTTTTATCAAGTACAACACTAAAAAGTAACTCAGGACTTTTTATAAAAGCTAAATATAAATTTAATATCTCTTCATACAAAACAAATCAAGAATCTAAAGAGATTTTTGAAAGATTATTAAGTAAAGAGCAAGAAGAATAAAAATTTCTTGTTTTCTCAAGAGCTTCAACATATGTAATCTCTTGAAATCTTATTTTTGTATTTACTCTAGCTTGAGAAAGTTTAAAACAATCTATGTTTAGAACCGTTCCAATTTTTGGGTAACCACCAATTGTTTGTCTCTCTTTTAATAAAATTATTGGTTGTCCATCCGAAGGAATTTGAATAGAACCAAAAGCAATTCCTTCCGATATAATACCACTTATATTACATTTTATTGGATTTCCTTCTAATTTATAACCCATTCTATTAAAGTCTTTAGTAACCATGTAAGTTGAAGAAAAAAACTTTTTTAATTCTTGTTTTGAAAAGTTTTCATATTGATAAGAAAGAAGAACTCTTAAAATTATTTCATCTTCATATTTTGGGATAAACTCTTTTTTTAAAAATGTTTTATTAAATTTTTTACTTTTATTAAAAAGTAAAATATCTGCTTTTTTTAATCTAGATCCGTTAATTCCACCCAAATTCTCTTTTATAGTTAAACTATTACTTCCAAACTCTTTATCTATTAAAAAACCACCACTTACTGTAAGATAAATCCAATTTCCACTTAAAATTTTTCCAATTTTTATAATGTCATTTTTTTTAACTTCAAAACTTTGCCATGTTTGTTTTAATTCATCATTAATATAAAACTCACAAAATGCACCAGTTATTGATATTTTTGTATTTTTATTTACTTTAAAAATAACATTTGAACACCCTATTTCTAAAATATTTGTATCAAGGGAATTTCCTAATAATTTATTAGCAATAAAATAAGCATATTCATCCATAACACCTGAATTTGTCACTCCAATATGAGCATATGAAAATCTTCCAAGGTCTTGAAGAGTCACAAAAAAAGGATTATTTATTAATTTTAAACTCATAAAATTCCACCTTGAGATAAGAATTCTTCTTTTGAGATAGAATTAAATTTTACTCTATTTCCAACTTCAAAAATTGATAAATTTCCTAATTTTTTATCAAATAATTCAAAAGCTGTTTTTCCAATAATATTCCAACCACCTGGTGAGTTTTGTGGATAAACGGCTGTTTGAGTATCGGCAATTGCAACACTTCCTTTTGCTATTTGATTTCTTGGAGTTTTAAGTCTTGATGTTGCAATCTTTTCATCTACACTTGCAAGATATGCAAATGCAGGTAAAAATCCTATTGCATAAACATCATATATTTTTGAAGAGTGAATTTGAATAATCTCCTCAATACTAAGTTTCTTTTCAAAACTAATTTTTTTTAAATCCAAGCCAACTTCTAAACCATAATAAACATCTATTGAAATAATCTTTTCTTCAAAATTTTCTTTTATATTTAAATTTAAAGAGTTTTCAAGTAAGATTTTTAGACTTTCATATTCATATTTAAAAATATCAAAAGAGATAAAAATAGAAGTATAAGAAGGAATAATTTCAATTAAACCTTCAAGATTAAGAGCTTTTATAGAGTTGTAGGCTTTTTTTACTTTTGCAGAAGTTTCTTCACTTATTGAATCACCAAAATATATGATTAAGGAATCAACACTTGCAATGTTAAACCTCATCAAAGAAGAGTTTTTCTCACTAATTTTATAAAATCCAGAGCTTTATCATTATCTCCATGAACACAAATAGAATCACTTTTTAGAAAAATTTTATGTCCATTTACACTTGTCACAAAACTTCTCTCTTTTAGATTCATAACTCTTGCTATTACATCTAAATCCTCATGAATAATTGCATTCTCTTCCATTCTTGAAACTAAAGTTCCATCATCATTATAGTTTCTATCTGCAAATACTTCAAAAATAAGTTTTATATCATAAAGTCTTGCTGTATATTCATACTCTTCGTTTTTTGGACCTGATAAAACCATAAGTTTTATATTTTTGTTAAAAGATGAAATTGCATTTAATATTGCTTTGAAAATATTTTCATCTCTCATCATATCATTGTATAAAGCACCATGAGGTTTTACATAAGAGATAACCATACCATTTGCTCTACAAAAGGCATTTAAAGCTCCTAATTGGTATAAAATAATAGATTTTATCTCTTCCAGTGAACATAACATTGTTCTTCTTCCAAAACCTAATAAATCGTTATATGAAGGATGAGCTCCTATAGAGACACTATATTTTTTTGCTAGGATTACGCTTCTACTCATATTAACTGGGTCACTTGCATGGAAACCACAAGCTAAATTTGCCATATCAATATAAGGCATAATCTCTTCATCGTTTCCCATTTTCCAAATACCGAAACTCTCACCCATATCACAATTTAATTTTATTTTCATAGCTTATTCCTATTTAGTATTGATACATATGATACTTTTTGTTTTCTGCTGCTTTTCTCTCTTCTATTTTTTTATAAACTTCAAGAGCTTTTTGTTTTTGCTCCATATTTACTTCTTTTGTTTTATACTCATTTATGATTGTTTCTAAGACCAAAATATAAACAATAGAGTTTAATTTTAAAGAGTCTTCATTTCTCATTAATTTATCTAAATCAATTGCATAAACAGCTTCTGAAAAAGTAAAAAATAGTCTTTGAGAAATATCATCAAGTCTATATGAATATCCAAGAATTATTAAAAAATTCTCTTCACACTCTTTATCTAATTCTAACTTTCTTAATTCATTTGCAAAAGAAGATATTTGTTCATCATATTTTTCAGCGATTTGTGGTGCTTCTATTATTTTATTTTTGAAACTATAAATAAAATTAGAGATTTCGTTAATTAGTTCTATTTTAAATCCTTTTTCACAATTATTGCATTAACTCTATTATATAATGTAAATCTAAAAATTACAAAAAATATTAGGAAAATTCATGAAAAAATCACTTATCGTTTCATCATTACTATTTAGTGCAACACTTACATTTGCTTTAGACTTAGGAAGTATTACAAAAAGTGTACTTGATACTACACAACAATTAACTAATACGTCAACACCAACTACTACAAACAATAATCTTGACAATGCTACGGTTTCTAGTGGATTAAAAGAAGCCTTAAAAACTGGTGTTGGTTTTGCAGTTAAACAATTAGGTGCAAATGATGGTTATTTAAATAACAAAGCTGTAAAAATTCCCCTTCCAAATAATCTATCTAGTGCAGAATCCTTAATTAGAAAAGCTGGTGGAGATAAAATGGCTGATGATTTAATAAACTCAATGAATACAGCAGCTTCAAAAGCGGCTCCAAAAACAGCAGAAATTTTTATGGCTGCTATTGATAAAATGTCACTTACAGATGCTCAAAAAATCCTAGCAGGTGGAAATAATGCAGCAACAGAATATTTCAAAGCAAATACAACTGAATCACTAAAGAAATCAATAAACCCAATTATTCAAGAGAGTATGAAAGAGAATCAAGTTGCTACTTATTATGATTCCCTTAATAATGTATTTAAATCAACTACAGGTGGTATAACACAAAATAGTAATGTAATGGGAATGGCAAAAAGCTTTGGAGTTGATTCATATATTCCTGGAAACTCAAATGAGAGTTTAGATGAGTTTGTAACAGCAAAAGCTATTGAGGGATTATTTACTATGATTGCACAAAAAGAAGCAGAAATTAGAACTAATCCTGTTGCACAAACAAGTTCATTATTAAAACAAGTGTTTGGGAAATAAGATTTTTTCTTAATCACCACTTTGTAGAGCAAAGTAACTTTTCATAGTATTATTTTTTACTAAACTAAAATTTAAATCTATTGAATTGATTTCTTTTCTCTCAAAGTTATATTCGTAAGTTTTATCAAAATTCTTCAATAAATTTTCATAAAGCTCACCTTTTGTATCTACTATAAAAACTTCTTTATTTACTTCATAAATATATATAATATTCAAAGTAAAATTGTTATCAATTTTGTAAACCAAAAATTCATAATGACCAAACTCTTTTTGCTCTAACAACTCCATAGATTTTGCTTTTATACTCTCTTTTAGTAAATCTTTAAAAAAAGATAAAGCTTGTCCATTCCAAGAAATATCATCGGCTGTGTGAATATACTCCACATGTAAATTATCAGCTTTTAAAGTATAAGCTTCTAAAACATAAGAGTCATATCTTGTTTTTGTTTCAATGTTTGTAATGGGAAATATATAAAAAGTATCAGAATCGATTTTAAATTTTAACTCGTTTTCTTCAAGACTAAAATAAGGTCTTGATAGTTTTTTTATTGTTTTAAAAAATGAATCAAAAGCATCAATAATCATACCCATTTTAGAACCTTTTATTTTAGTATACTATAGTTTAGTGACTAATTGTAAAATAATTATGTAATTAATATTATTTAATTATTAGCAAACTTTTCTAAGGCCTCACCCTCAAGTCTATAACCAATCCATTCAGTTTTTGCAAGAGCACCAAAACTTTCATAAAATTCCCTTGATGGAGTATTCCAATCCAAACAAGACCACTCAAATCGCCCACAATTTTCTTCGATAGCTTTTTGTGCCAAAAATTTTAAAAGAGCTTTTCCAGCACCTCTTTTTCTTTTTAATTCACTTACATATAAATCCTCAAGATAAATACCTTTTTTTCCAAGCCAAGTTGAGTAATTGTAAAAATAAACAGCAAAACCAATAGCAATTCCATCTTCTTCACAAATCAGAGCTTTAGCAGTTGCATTTGGAGAAAAAAGTGATTTTTCAATCTCTTCTACTGTTGTTTTTACTTCATTTGGTGCTTTTTCATAAATGGCTAGTTCCATTATAAAATTGAAGATTGTTTGGGAGTCTTTTGGGGTTGCATTTCTTATTTTTAGGGGCATTGTTATTTTCCATCTATATTTTTATTATGATTTTCAAATATATCTATATATTTTAATATTCTTTCTTTTACTTCACCTTCTAAAGTTTCAGCCCAAGTTTTTAACTCATTAAATGACCAATTCTTAAATTTCATATCTTTAAATTTTATTTTCCAATCTTTTACTTCTTCATCTACATCTTGATTAATACCTTTTTTAATAATTTTAAGCATTTCAATTTGTAGTAATTTCGAATTATCATTTATAATTAATTTAGATACTAAATCTATATCATTTTTATCATTTTCAATATTCTGAAACAAATTTATTTCTAATTTATTAATTAGTCCATCTAATACAATAGCTAGTATATAATTATTTTGTGAATTCTGAAATTTCTCAATTAATTTATTATAAGTAATAAGTGATTTTTTATATTCTTTAAGTCTTCCATATTCATTAGCTTTATTATACAAACTAATAGAAATGAATTCTAACACTTTTTGCTCGCTAGAAGTATTGAATTTTTCAATCAATTCATCATAAATTTTAATTGATTCTTCTTTAGAAATATTATTCCCATAAAAAAGAGCTTTATTAAATATTGCTTTTGCTTTTTCTTCATTTGTAGTAGCATGAATTAGTGCTTTTTCTAAAAAATATATTGCTCTATTTACATGATTTTTATCATTTTTTAGATTTAAAAATTTTGAATACCAATCATCAAATGTATATTCATTTTTTTCTTTTTTTTCTAATATTTCATTTACTTTTTCTAATATTAATTTTTGATTCTTTTTTTGACTTTCATCTAATTTATCTTCAATTCTAAATTCTTTTAATTGTTCTTGGTACAAGCTAAGAGCTTGTTTTTCAATATTTTTTTGTAAATCTTTTGCTTCATTTCTAATAGGTTCTAATATTTCTTCTTTATTTTCTTTAATCCAATTTTGTACAATTTTACTGGCACTACTTGATGTAAATCTATAAGAAAGATAAGAAGCTACAAAAAGTAAAATAGTAATTAAAAATCCATATAAAGCTAAATAAAAATTCAAATCATCTAATCTTAAATCTTGTCTCTCAATAATATCTTTAGTTTTTTCTAGTTTCCCATCTATTTCTTTTTTATCAACATTATTTTGATTAAATTTTTCTTCTAATTCTTTTATATCTTTTTCAAGATTTTCAATCTTTTTTTCTCTTTCATCTCGTGCATCTGTAAGCTTAATTTCTTGAATTTGAAGTTTTATATCTAATATATCTTTATGAATATCGTGGCTTTCGGCAAATAGATTTATTGAAAATATTAAGATAAATAATAAAGGAAGGATTTGTTTTAACATAAAAGAGCCTAATAAATAATTTTAAAAGATTATATTATTTATGAACTATGAAGATAATTAAATTAGATATTAAAAAACTAGCCCTCTTAATATTTAAAAGAGCTAGTTGTATGAAGATTCAAGGCGAAGTAAAATTTTTGTGATTGAGCGTACAATTAGTACGTGATTGAACAAAAAGTTTACTTCAACGCAGAAGATTTATGCAAATAGCTCTTTTAAAGAGCTTTAGCAGTAATTCTTGAAAGTCTTTTCGCAAACGCTACTGTATCAGTAATTTCCATACCTTCACTTAGTTTTGCTTGGTCTAATAAAATCCAAGATACATCTTCGATTGTTGATTCATCAGGGCAACCGTTTAGTTTTTTTACTATTTCATGCTCTGGATTGATTTCTAAAATTGGAGCTGATTCAGGCATTGCTTGTCCCATTTGTCTAAACATATGAGCCATTGCTGCCATTTGTGCATCTGCTGCATCTTTTACAACGCATGATGGAGACTCAGAAAGTCTATTTGTAACTTTTACATCTTTAACTGCATCACCAAGTTTGTCTTTGATTTTTTTAGTAATATCTTGGAATTTTTCTTCAACTTCTTTTTTCTCTTCTTCAGTTTGTTCTACTTTTGGAGGCTCACAAGCTGTAATATCTTTAAATTCCCACTCTTTATATGCACCAATTGCTGGAGTGATGATTTCATCGATTTCTTTATCATCTAAGATTAAAACTTCGATATTATTTTTGTTATAAGACTCTAATAATGGTGAACTTCTTAAGATTTTTTCATTATCACCAACGATATAGAAAATCGCTTTTTGTTCAGTGTCCCCTCTTTCTTTATATGCTTCTAATGAAGTCATTTTTCCAGCTTCAGTTTTTGATGATTTATATCTTAATAACTCTAAAATAGCTTCTTTATTTGTATAATCTTGATATACACCCTCTTTTAAAGGTCTGATATATTGAGCTACAAACTCAGCATATTTTTCTTCATCTTTTGATAATTTTTTGATTTCAGCAAGGATTTTTTTAACGCTTCCTTGTTTGATGTTTGCAAGAATTCTATTTTCTTGTAAAATCTCTCTTGAAACATTTAAAGGTAAATCTTCAGAGTCAATAATCCCTCTTACGAATCTTAAATAAGTTGGTAATAACTCTTTTTCATCGTCTGTGATAAATACTCTTTTAACATATAGTTTAACACCACTTTGGAAATCTGCTCTATACATATCCATAGGTGCAGTTTTTGGGATGTAGAAAAGTGTTGTATATTCGTTTACACCCTCTGTTTTTGTATGAATTGTAAGCATTGGCTCGCTTGAATCATGAGAAATTGATTTATAAAATTGATTATAATCTTCTTCTTTTAATTTTGCTTTTGGTTGCATCCATAAAGCTGTTGCTTCATTGATTTTTTCGTGTCTTCTCTCAGTTGTTTTTGCTGGTTCTTTTCCAGCTTTTTTGTCTTCTTCACTTAAAGTTTCAGTTACTTCTTCATTGTAATTTAAGAAAATTGGATAAGCAATATGATTTGAATATTTTCCAACGATATTTTTGATTCTGTGTTTAGATGCAAACTCACTTGCTTCTTCATCTTTTAATTTGATGTAAATAACAGTTCCATTTGACTCTTTAATTGCAGTTGTTAAATCAAACTCACCTGTTCCATCACTTGTCCATTTATAAGCAGTTTCTTCACCAGCTTTTTTAGTAATAACATCTACTTTGTTTGCTACCATAAATACTGAATAAAAACCAACCCCAAATTGACCGATTAAGTTTGAATCTTTTTTTGCATCACCAGTTAAATTTTCAACAAATGATTTTGTTCCTGATTTTGCAATTGTTCCAATTGAAGCTATTAAATCAGCTTCATTCATACCAATACCATTATCTGAAATAGTTAAAGATTTATCAGCTTCGTCAAAAGAAACGTTAATTTCACCTTTCCAATCTGCGAATTTGTCTTTTAAATTTTCATCTGTTAATCTTAAATAGTTTAATTTATCGATTGCATCACTTGAATTTGATACAAGTTCTCTTATAAAAATCTCTTTATTTGAATATAAAGAGTGTGTCATTAAATGTAATAATTGTCCTACTTCTGTTTGAAATTGATGTTTTGCCATGTCATTTCTCCTATAATTTATTTAATTTTAGAAGAGAATTTTATCGCAACTTTATAAAAGTAAGCTAAAGTTTTTATTAAAATTAGCACTTTTTTATATAGAGTGCTAATTTAACTAAAAAAAAGTTCAAAAAAGATAAACTCTACTTTTAAAATTAAGGATTAAAAAAATGACAAAAGAGAATTTTTTAAACGACTTACAAAAAATATATGACTTTTTAAATGATGAAAAAACACAAACTAATAAATTAATAGCTTTTCTTGAAAATGAAGAGTTTGATAAACTGGGACTCATAGATGATTTTGCAAAAGCTTTAAATCTTGAAATGAAAGATGATTTAAGATTTGCACTTGTTACAAGACTTGTAAATTTAAGGGATGATTCTTTAGTTCAAGTCCTAAAAAAGCTTGAGAAAACTGAGCTTGAGATTATTGAACTTCAAGAAAAAGCTTATGATTTTGTAAAAGAGTATTGGCATGAAAAACATACAAAATTAATAGATTTAATAGTACAAAATAATCTTCTAACTCCTTTTTATCAAGAAATTTTTATAGGTGTTTATAATGTTGGTCTTCAAATGACAGCATGGCAAACTTCTTGGACATCACATATTATAAATGGCATTAATAAAGATTTAATGGCTAAGTTTGATGGAAAAGAAGAAAAAGTTATGAAATATTTAGAAGATGAAAAACTTCTAGACCTTGGACACAATGCTCAAATAGCTGACAGATGTTACTCTGCACTAATAAAAGAAGGAAACAAATATACTTCAAAAGCATATATCAAAGCTTTCAAAAAAGAGACAACAGAAGTTGTTGATGCACTTGAAGAGTTTGCAGATAAACTAATCGAACTTGAAGATGAAATTTATAATCAAAAATGGGATTATGTTTTATATATACAAGCACTTATCAAAGCATTTAGTGAAGACCGAACAAATGAATTAGTTTCAAAATGGGCAGATGTAGATAGAGCTTGGATGAAAATAAAAACTCCAATTCAAATTGGACATCCTTTAGAATACTATGAAGACCACTTTAGAAAAGCTGTTGCTCTTGAATGGGATATAAGACTAACTAATCCAAAGTTTGCACAGAATGATCATAGAGTAAATAAAATTAAATCAGCTTTTGCAAAAATTTTTAATAGTTTTGAACCAAATGAAACATACAAAAAAACTTATGATTTCTCTTTAAAATCACTAGATAAAGTTCAACTTTATGTGGGAAGACCAGCCCTATTTTTTGGTGCTGAGTTTAATGGAATGTTTTCAGCTCAAGTTGTTCCAAATGATGAAATTGTATCTTTAGAAGAAGGTAAAAAAATCTTTGCATTCTCTGATGAGATTTTACAAACAAGTCGTGCTAAACCATTTTTAAAACTAAGTCGAGAAATCTTTGGACAAGAGTTATTAACAAAAGATAGAACATTTCTTTTTAATGAAACTGCATCTTGGCATCAAGTTTATGATATTAGCACTATTGGACATGAATATGGACATATTTTATGGTGTGATGATGAAACAGAATCAGTTATGAATAAAACTGGAAACTTCAAAAATATTGAAGAATTCAAAGCAACAACTGGTGGTTTAATCTCATATTTATTAGATGAAAACACAGATGAACTTCACTTAAAATCACAAGTTTTAATAGACCTTGTAAAAAGAAGTGTAGGATTAATTGGATGGATGGAAGTTGATGAAGTTCAACCATATTATTGTGAGGGTTTAATTCACTTAAATGGATTATTTGACACAGCTGTTTTAACTTGGGATAATGAAAATAAAAAGTTATCTATTGATTTAAGCGATGAAAAATATGAAGCATTAAAAGCTTGGTACATAAAAAATTATACAGCTTTAGCAAAACATTATCTTGATAAAAAAGATGCAACTGCATTTTTAAATAACTATGCTACAAAAACTGAAAAATATTTTATGCCAAATGATGAAAATATAAACTCATTTGTAAAATATTATTTCAAAAGATACCAAGATGTTGGACAAGAATTAGATACAGTTGATAAAAAAAGTAATTATATTAAATGAGTAAATGTACAACTTCAGTAAATCAAAAACTTTGTCCTTTTTGTAAAAAAGAGAACTTATGTGAGGCACATATACCCAACAATAATTGTTGGTGTAATAGCCTATCAGTTCCTAAAGATTTAAGGGCTTTAATTCCCCAAGAATTAAAGATGAAAGCTTGTATTTGTCAAAATTGTGTTTTGGCTTTTAAAGAAGATAAAGAAAAATTTATCAAAGAAATGAATATCTTAAAATAAGAGGATTTAAACTCTTATTTTATGTAGAAATAACCTCATTTAACTCCACACAATAAGCGCTAAGTTTTCCATACCCCTCTTTTGCATAACAACATCCTGTGTCAATATCTATAAAATGTTTTGTTAAATCTACCTCTTTTTGGATTGTATGCCCAAAAATATTAAAAATTGAAACATCCTCTTTGGGCTCTTTTCTATTCCATAAAGCATACTCTTCTAATACATCTTGTTTTTCATCTTTTAGATGCCAAACATTCGCCATAGAAGCATGAGATACAACTATTGGTTTATTATTTTTAGTAGCTTCTAATTCTAAATATAAAGGCAAAGTTTCAAGCCATAAAACATCATCTAAAAGTTTTTGGAACTTCTCTTTATCTTCAATACAAACTAATTTTCCATCACTTTTATCTACTTTTATAACTTCATAAGATAGAAGTGTTTGTTTTCCACCATTATTTATCCATCTATGATAATAAACCATTGAGGGAAGATTGGGGTAAGTTTGTTTAAATTCAGTTACATAATCTATCATCATCTTTTCGTGATTTCCTAAAACACATAAATGACTATTACTTTTTACAAAATCTATAACTTCCTTTGATTTTCTTCCCCTATCAACTAAATCTCCAACAAAAATAAGTTTTGAATCCTTTGGAAGTTTATCAACTAAAATTCGTAAACTATCAAACTCTCCATGAACATCACCTATTATATAAGTCACTTGACAAATCCTTATTTTAACTTCATATAAATATCTTCAACTAGATAAATATCTCTAAATAAAGTTAATAATCCAGCTTTAATTTTTTCTGCATCTTGTTTTTGGAAAGTTCCTAGATTTACTTTTTTACCATCTTTTTGATTTACTATTAGCTCATTATTTACTATTTCTATATTTTCTATATTTTTATACCAAAAAACAGTTACCTCATCATTTTTTAGATTTACAAATCTAGCATGGGAATATTTTATATTTACATCAGGTTGTAAATCCCAAAAATTAAAACTATAAACCACACCTTTATCGTACTCTTGCAAGATTTGATTTACTACTTCTTTTTCTTTATACAATTGAATATATATCATAAATGCAAATCTATATGCTTCAATATTTAAAGCTTTAGTTTTTGAAGAATCTCTTTTATCAAGTTCATTAAATATATCTATCACATAATTTATATTTTGTGTAAAAGCATCCATTGAATATAAATCTTTTAGAGTATCAAATAATTCAATTTCACTTCTATTTTCTAAATCTTTATTTAATAAAGATTTGTATTTCTCTTCTTTTGCTTTTGCTTTTTTTTCATTTATATATTTTTCATATTCACTTTTGAAAAACTCAATATCTTCACTCATCCAATAGATGTTATTTATACTATTTGAAAACCATAAAGGTTTGAAAATAAAATCATAAATTGTTAGTTCTTTATAAAGGGTTGGAGAGATATTATTTAATATATCTAAGAAGTTCTCTTCATCTTTTAACTCATCAAAGATATCAGAAATAAAAAAGTTTGAATAAAGAGTAAGTATATGTTTGTTGTTATCTTTTTCTTCAACTAAAAAGTATTTTCCCTCTTTTTCATATAAAGAGTAATTTTCATCATAGATTCGAAACTCTTTTATTAGTTTTTCATTTTGTAGATTTAAAGCTATTGCTTTTTTTGTATCAAATCGATATTTGAAACTATCATCAAATAATCCCAATTTAAAACTAATAAAATTAACTGCAATATTTAAAGTAATTAAGCAAATAACAATTAAAAAGAATTTTTTTCCATAATCCAAATAGATTTTTCTATTTAACTCTTTTTGTTTTTTTAAAAGCTCTTTTTCTTCATCACTTAAATCTATTTTTTTATTTGGGAAAAGATAAAACCAAGTAAAACTAATAGTCATAAAAACTATCATAAAAAAAAGAAAACCTTGCAAAGAGATAGGATTTAACTCTAAACTTCTTTGCAAAATTGTGGCAATTCCACCTGAAACTAAAATTCTTAGAAAGTTATTATTTAACATATCTCTTCCTTATTTTATACTAGGACTAATACTTTTCCAATCTTCTCTTAATGTTTTAACCAAAGCAAATTTATCTTTTGGATTTGCAATTTCTCCATATTCATAAGGAGTAACAACTACTAATCCACCTTTTAATAGACTTGTAAAGGTATTTGATTCTACTTTTGAACCTGAGAAAATAGAGAATTTCATTTCAAATCCACTTATATCATAGAATTCTGAATTCTTTCTAATTAATTTTCTATATTTATCATAAATCAAACAATCAACTACAACTTTTGAACCATCTTCACTTAAGTCAATTTTACTTACTTTTCCTATTTGTACATTTTTATAATAAACTGGTGAATCCACATTTACACTTGATGCTGTTGGATCTTCTACTTTGAAAACTGTTCCAAAATGTGAGCTTTCAACTGAAGGTTGATTTTCTAAACCTTCAAATCTTGTTTGTATTGCTGGATTATCACTTTTAATAACTCCAATATTAACTGCCATTACAGTTGAGCCAGCATTTGCTATTTCTTGAAGTGAAATTCTAGGTTTTTTTAGATAAAACAGTGTTCCCTCTTTTGCAATTGAAGCATAATCACTGTAAATCAAAGCTTTTACTTCAACTTGTTGTTTTTCATTTAATTTTACTTTTGTAACTTTTCCAATATTTACACCTTTGTAAGTAATTTGAGAGAAGTTTTCTTGTAAACCTTCCACATCATTAAAAACAATTGTAACGCTATTTGTTGAGTTTTTCATTTCATCTTCTGAAGCAAAGATTTTTGGTTTATCATACTCTATATTTGAATCTGCATCAAGAATAATTGAACCATTTAAAAGTGAAGAGAAATTATCAACTTCAAATAAAACTCCACTTAAACTTGCTTTTAAATTTACAACACCTTTTTTATAGAATCTACTTTTATTTGTAATATATTTTTTAAAATCACTATAAATAAATAGAGATACTTTTGATTTTTTATCATCAAATTTTATATCTTTTACAAAACCTATTTCTTGATTTTTATACATAATCGCCATATCATGTTTTATTTCAAAATCATTATTAAATTCAGCTTCTATTGTAAAGCCATTATTAGAAGCTCTTTTTAGTTTTTCTACATCTTTATATGAACTATAAAGTTTAAACTCTTTATTTGAAAGTTTCGCACCCTCTTTTTTCTCTGCAATCAGTGCAATTGCACCATTTAGCAGTGGTTCAACACCTGAATAATTTACATTTAAATTTAAATTCTTCATCTCTATTAGTTTTGAACTCATATCATAATAAAGATTATTATCATTTATTAAATCTTTATATTTTTCATCTATTAAAAGAGAGATTTTTACATTTTTTAAATCAGGAGTTAATGCATAACTATCAACTTTTCCTATCTCAATATTTTTAAAATAGACCTTTGATTTAGTGCTAATTGAGTTTAAATTCTCACTTAGAAGGTCTATTTTTATACTCAAATTACTTTTATTAATATCTTTTTTATTTATTGCAATAAAATCAGTTTTGAAATCGCCTTTTTTATACTCTAAAGATACAAAATTTCCTTTTACAATATTTCCTAGATTTTTAACTCCATCAAATGAAATGACTGGTTCTTCAACAAAAAATTTAGTTTTATTTGTTAATAAATATTTGTACTCTTCATATACAAAAGCTTTTGTATTTAAACCATCTTTATTTAATTTTACTTCTGTGATTTTTCCTATTTCGATTCCTTTGTAAATAATAGGAGTATTCTCTTCTATTCCATTTACATCGTTAAAGTTTATAGTAAAGTACTCTTTATTTTTCAAATCATCTTTTTTCCCATATAAAATATATGGTTCATCTTTTATAATTTTTTCATCCTCTTTATTTGGAGTAATAACTGTAATTCCTCCTACAATTGCTGAATATAAAGAACCTAACTCAATATTTAATCCACTTGCTCCATAAGTAACTTTTAAAGCCTCATTCATAAAGAATTTTGAACTTTTATTTACTAAATAGTTAAACTTATCATAAATATATGCAGTAAAATATACTTTTTCAAATACAAACTCTTTTGCAATAACCTCACCAATTTGAAAATTATTATAAAAAATAGGAGTTCCTATTTCCACATTATCTTTATCATTTGCAATTAAAGAGACATAATATCCATCATTTTCAAACTCATCATTTGGTTGAGTATCCAAACCACTAAAATAATTTTTATATTTTCCAGTTGTGTACTCTTCTTGGGTTTTAAACTTGGGAGATAATTCAATTTTATATCCACTAATTAAAGTATTTAATCCAGAAATTTTAGTTAATGAAATAGTTGGTTTTTTTATCCAAAATTGAGAACTTTCACTTGCTACATATTTTGCTACTTCATTATCAACTAAAATATTTACTTTTACACTTTTTAAATCTTCATGAATAGAAATTTTTGTAACTTTTCCAAGTTGTAAACCTTTATATTCTAAAGGTGTAACACCCTCTTTTAGTCCTTCTGCACTTTTAAATACAACTGTTATATTTGTACCTTTTTTCATATAAGATTCGTAGGCAATCCAACCTAAAATTCCCAAAATTATTAAAGGTAAAACCCAAATAAACGAAATTGATTTTTTATCTTCTATTTTAGGTTCATAAACTTCTTGCTCTATATTTTGTTCTATTAATTTTTTACTCATCCCAAATAATCCTTGTATCAAATCTATTTGCTGCTATCATTGTTAATATTACCATTAAAGCAAAAGAGGTCGCAGCAATTCCCCCTTTTATGTTAAAAATCTCATCTAGTTGAACTATTGAAGCCAACAAAGCAACCACATAAATATCAATCATTGACCATTTTCCGATGGCTTCAACGAATTTAAATATTAATATTTTTCTATTATTATGCATTTTTACATTTATTTTTAAAGAAATAAAAATAAAAAGTAAACCAACCAACTTTATCATTGGAATAATCACACTTGCTGTAAAAACAACAATTGCAATAAAATAACTTCCTTGTCCTAAAAAACTAATAACACCTTCTAAAATTGTACTTTCAATTTTTACACCAAGTCTTGTTACTTCCATTATTGGATAAACCATAGCTGGAATATAAAGCAAAATTGCACAAATAGTAAGTGCTAGAGAAACTTGTAAAGAGTCTTTTATTCGTTTTCGCACAAGATGGTTACATCTAGTGCATACAAAATTATCGAAGTTTTCTTTTTCATACATTTTGTGGCAGTTTTTACAAGATATTAAAACCATTTATTCCTCATCAAATACACTTTTACCCTCAAATTTTCTATTTGACATATAAAAACAAAAAATATAAGCCAACATAACATAAAAACCAATATCAAATTTTGTTGAACTAACCATTCCAATTAGTTTTATATATGTAACAATAACACTTATAATAAACACTTCAATAAATCCCCAATGTCTAAAAAAATGAAAACTATCATGAAGTAAAGTATCTGTAAAAAGTCTTATATTAGTCTTATCTTGAATAAAAGCAAATATTATTACTAAAGAGTTTAAAATGGGAGCTAGGATAATTGTAAAAAAAACTATAAGTGCCACAAAAAAGAAATTTTCTTCAAATAAAATCAAAACAGTTCCAATTAAAGTAGCTCTTAATTCATTTTCATTTATATTTAATGTAATAATTGGATAAATATTTAAAAGTCCAAATAATAAAAGTGCAGAAATAGAATAATATAAAGAGTCATTGCTGTGTTTTTTTTCAGCTTTTATTTTACTATTGCATCTAGGACATCTTTGTGTAGTAGTTATTTCTTGGTGTTTTTTTATAAATAAACCACAATTATAACACTCTACTATATCATCAATATTTTTGTCCATAAAATTCTACCCTTTTAGTTTTGGCATTCTAACATAGTAAACTTTTTTTCATTCTAAAAACTCTTTAAAATTAAATATATTGTATTATACAAATGCAATTATGCAATAAACTACTATTTTTTAAAGGTTAATAAAAATGCAATTTACTATAACTCAAGCACAAATAGGAGAAAGACCTCCTGTTGTAAAACCAGTACCTGAAGTTTTAAAATTTTTAGGTGAAGAAAAAATGAGACAGATAATTTCTGATCATTATGATTTGTTAAAACAAAGTAATATTAGAGGATTATTTCCTCCAACTGATGAAGGCTTTGAAATGGCAAAAAAACACTCTGCTGATTTTTTCATTCAAATTTGTGGAGGACCTGATTATTTTAATCAAAGTCGTGGTGCTCCAATGATGGCTGGACGACATGCTGCATTTAAGATTACTTCAGAAGCTAGATTAATTTGGCTTGAATCTTATATCAAAGTATTAGAACCTATTGATATGCCAGATGATTTAAAACAATCTTTTTGGAACTATTTAGATATTTTTTCAATCTGGATGGTAAACACTCCTCAAGATTAATAAGAATGGGAAAAGTCCCATTTTTATTAATTAATAACAATTATTAACTCACTTTCACAAGCTTTTTTTGAATTAAATAATATTTTATCTTAGTTTATAGTTATAAATTAACTTTTTTTCGCTAATATACAAACATTCACTTTTTTAGGATTCATAATATGAAAAAGACTTTCAAAAATTACATCTTTTCAAGACAGATAATATTAGTTACATTAATTTTTCTAATCTGTTTTATTTTTAGTACTTATCTACATACAACCCTCACAAAACAGGAAGCTTTAAAACATTCCGATGCAATATCAAATCAAGTTTTTTCATCAATGTATCAAGTAATGAGAAAAGGTTGGAGCAAAGATGATGTAAAACTATTTACAAAATCTTTAGAAAAAAACTTTGAAAGTAGTAATTATGAAATTAATATTTATCGAGGGGATAAAGTAAGACAACTTTTTGGAGATATTGATGAAAAAGCAAAAGATTCAACTCTAGTTGATATTTTAAATGGAAAAATAGAAAAATATGATGATTTTCAAAATAATATCGTAAGAAATATTATGCCTTTAAAAGCTACAAATGATTGTAAAGCTTGTCACGTGAATGTTCAAGCAGGTGAAGTTCTTGGAGCATTGGAAGTAAAACAAAATTTAAATTCAATTTTTACAGAATCTAAATATCAATATATTGCATTTTTCCTAATTATTGTTCCTATATTTTATATTATGGCATTTTTATCAACAAGATATACAACAAGACAGATACTTGATAGTCTATCACTTTTTAATGACAAAGTACAAAATATAAATTCAGTGCAAGATTTTAAAGCCTTTGACTCAAAAAACATCGATTTATATTTCAAAGAGTTTAATGAAATTGTTGAAAATGTAGATTTAATGGCTGAAAAACTAAAAATTGTAGCTGTGGATAAAGAGCTATTAGAGTTTGAAATTAGACTTTTAGATAAATTTATTATCACTTCTGATGTGGTAAAAGATTGGCGAGAGTATATTTGTGATTTATTAATAGAAATAAATAAAATTATGGAAACTTATACTTTAATGACAATTTTCAGAGTTGGAGAAGATCAATTTGAAGTTGATATTTTTTGGTTAGGAATGCCAAAAGATCATCAAAAAGAGGTTTTTGATGCTTATATAAATAGAACAATAAAAGATTCAGAATATTTCAAAGAGATGACTGATTTTACAATAAAACATGTGGTTGCAGATAGAAATAATTGTTTAAATGACTTAGTTGAAGAAGAGATTGAGTATCGTTCAAAATCTCTATTTTTAGATACTCCAAAAATTGGAGGAATCGTAGGAATTGGTTTACAATCTGTTTTTGCAAGTGATCCAGTTAGATATATTGTAATTGATTCAATTTTAACAACAATGGCAAATCTTGTAGGTTCAGTAAAAGCTATTCATAAATATACTCAAGATTTAGAGTATTACGCAGCAAGGGATCCACTAACTGATTTATTTAATCAAAGAGTATTTAATGATATGATGGCTTATGAAATTAAAAGAGCAGCACGTCATGAATATCCATTTGCTTTAATGGTGATTGATTGTGATAACTTCAAACCTATTAATGATAACTTTGGTCATGCTTTTGGAGATAAATTCTTACAAACAGTAGCAAATATTCTTGAAGAAGAAAAAAGAGATGAAGATATAGTTGCAAGATATGGAGGAGATGAGTTCACAATTATTCTTCCTGAATGTGATGAAAATGGAGCACTAACGGTTGCTAATAGAATCTCAAAAAGAATTGAAGCTGAAAAACTTATTGCGCCAGATGGTTCAAGGGTTGGTATTACTATTTCTGTTGGTATTTGTGTTTATCCAATACATACTTTATCACAAAAAGATATGTTTATAATTGCTGATTCAATGATGTATCAAGCAAAAGAAGAGGGAAAAAACTCTATTAAAATTCCAAATGAAAATGATGTTTCTAATATTTTAAAAACAAATCAAGAAAAATCTTCTCTTTTAATTAGAGCTATTGAAAATGATGAAATTCATCCATATTTCCAACCAATAAAACCAGCTAATTCAAAAAATGATTTAGTAATCCACGAATTATTAATGAGAATAAATCAAGATGGAAGAATTGTTTCTGCTTTTGAATTTATTGAGATTGCAGAAGCAAGAGGCCTTATAAATACTATGGATTTAATGGTTATTGAAAAAGCTTTCAA
Source organism: Aliarcobacter sp. (assembly GCA_028688995.1). GTDB lineage: Bacteria > Campylobacterota > Campylobacteria > Campylobacterales > Arcobacteraceae > Aliarcobacter. The sequence goes on along the minus strand of JAQTXB010000009.1, from coordinate 62,220 downwards.
AGAGATTCAACGAACACAATATGAGGGAATTTTATTTATTAATTTATCTCCAAAATCTTTAATTATGGGTGATTTTATTAATAAAATAAATGATTTTGTTAATAAATATAACATCAAAAGGGAAAAAATAGTATTTGAAATCACTGAAAGGGAAACAGTTAAAAACTTCTCTTTGTTGGAAAAATTTGTACATAATCTAAAAGCTGATGGATATAAATTTGCTATTGATGACTTTGGTTCTGGGTTCTCATCATTCCATTATATTAAAAAATTCCCTATTGATTATGTAAAAATCGATGGTGATTTTATTATAAATATTAACAAAGATGAAAAAGATAGAGCTTTTGTAAATAGTATTGTAACTTTAGCAAAAGAGTTAAACATACATACTATTGCAGAATTTGTTGAAAATCAAGAGATAGTTGAAATTTTAGATGAGTTAGAAATCGATTATTATCAAGGTTACCACATTGGAAAACCAAGTAACAAGTTTATCTCTTTTGAATAAGAGATAAACTTTAGTTTCCAATAGCTAAAGCGTATAGAACCATTGTATTTTCTTCAATAAACTCACAAACTTCATCATCATAATAAGCTCCTATTCCACTACAACCAATATCTAAATAGTTTGAAGCAATATAAAGTCTATGTCCAAGAAGTCCAGCTTTTTGATAAAGCTCTTGGTAGTTTTTAGCTTTTGACGTTAAGAAAAAAGTAACTGCACTTGATTTTCCTAAATCTTGTTCTAAACATAAATATCCAGCTTTTGAGTTGAAATCTCCAGTTTTAAGTAATTCACCATTTTTATAGAGACCTAAAATCATTCCTTCAACTCTATTTATAGTGTAATAAATATCAACTTGCTCATCGCAATCACTTTTTATTGCTTGATTTACAACACCCATTATTGATTCGAATTGAAGTTTAGAAATACTTTGTTTTGTAAACTCTCGTATTGATCTTCTTTTAAAAATAGTATCTTGAAGTCTTTGTTTTTGAAAATTAAATACAGCTCTTTTTTCTTGAGCTTTTTTATCACAAATTTTTAAACTCTCTTTATAAGCAATTTCAACCATCTCATTTTTTTCAAAAAAACAGATATTTTCATCAACATAACTTGCTCCATCTAAAGTTGGAAGTTCCAATAAAAAACTCTCTTTTTTAGACTCTTTTTTATCTCCAACAATCACAATAGAAGTAAAAAATTCTTTCTCATCAAAGCTAAAAAACTCATTTAACTTCTCTTTTGAAAAATCATATAAAATCTCAAAATTCTTATCAAATAAATAAGAACTAGCTTCCATTGTTCCAATTAAATGTCCAGCATCCAATAAACAATATCTAAACGCCCTATTTTTATATTTCCAAGAAGACCTAAAATATAAAGATGAAATAAAAAATATAAAACCATCAACACTATATGATAGATTTAAAAGATTTTCTATTCCCTCATTAGGTTCAAGTTTATAAAGTAACACAGCACTTGAACTTCCAACTTCTAAATGATAAATTCCATCTTCAAAACCATCAATATTTCGTACTTGAAAATAGACTTCATTTGGATATAAAGCTCCAGCACTTGGATTTACTCTTAGATAATATTCAACACCTGGGTAAGTCTTTTTAGCACTTATTCCACTAATTAAATACAAAAAATTATAGTTTTTATTTTCTGAGTTTAAATGAACTCTTTTATAATCTTTTGAATAAAATTTAAATTTATTTGGTGGATTATTCCAATCTACTCTATTTGGATTTGTTCGTATTGAATTATATGAGTGTTTTGTGTTTTGGTGGTAGCTGTTTAAGGGTATTAACATAAAGTTCAACTTTTAGTAGTTGAACTTTATTGCAAGTTTTGATGTGTCATAAGTATAATCTCTTGGAGAATCATACATATCTACAGTTTTATAACTTCCCTCAAGTGATACATTTGAAGTAAGTCTATACTCTAAAGAACCACCATATCCAAGACCTAATGCTGAGCCACTATCAACACTTTGAGCTACACCAGTTCCTAGTGCGAAACCAGTTAAATTCTCAACTATTTCATAACCAGCTCTTAAATCCATATCAGCACTAATTACTTCAACACCATTTTTTGCACTACCGTAAGATAAACTGTTTCCAAAACCTAAAATAATACCATTATCCATTCTAGTATTTGATGTATAACCAATACCATATTGTGTGTAACTATCACCATCTATTTTTGCGGCAGTTGCACCAACTGATATTTTTGTATCAAATTCATTTGCAGTTAACACAGATGCAAAACCTGCTATTAATGAAATTACTACCAAACTTTTTTTCATATACATTTCCCTTTTTATTTTTTAATATCTGATTGTTCTTGTGTTCCTACATAATCATTAGGAACAGAAGTAGTTTTTAAATAGGCGAAAATTCCACCAACAATTAAACAAAAAATCACCACAAATCTTACAGTATTTCTTTTTTGTTTAGATTCATTTCCATTGTAATCATCAATTTTTTCTAAACTAGGTTCACCCTTATTTAATTTATTCATAAAAAATCCTTTTTATTTTTGTGACTATACAAAACTTATATTAATGATACCATTAACTGATTAACAGTTACCGTAATATCTCTAATATCTTTGTTCTCTTTTACCATAAATGTATCTAAATGGTCTCTTATTTTGAAGAATACTTGTTTTTCATTAGCAATAAAATTAGCAAATGCAACATCAGGAGCTTCATTTACCCTTTGGAAATCTAATATTCTTTTTGTATAGTGAACAACAATATACTCAACAAATTGTAAAACTTGATTTCTTAAAGCCATATCAGTTGAACTTGTTATTTTAACTTTATTTAAAGCAACAATAATATCTAAGATATTAAATTCATGGATTAATGAATAAAACAACACAATAACGTCTTTAAATGAGTGTGGAGTGTTCTCTTTAATAATAATTGCAGCAATTGCAAATCTTAAATAATCAATTACACTATAAAATTTATTAAACTCATTATCACCTTCAATAATAACTTCAACTTTTTCATTGTGTACTTCTGATAAAAGTGCAAATAGTTCTGCTTTATGGTCAAGTATATGAACAGAATCTAACTGATTTTTTTGTAGATATTTAACCATCCATTTTGTACTAGCATATAAAACATATTCAAGTTTATTTATTAATTTATATTGTTCATCAATAGGCATAATTGCATCTTGAGCATAGATTTTTTCTCTAATTTCTTTTGAACCAAATAGTAATTTTAGAACTAAATATGATTTAATTTTTAATAAAAATTTATCATTGCCAAGTTTTGCATAATCTGAAATAAAAGTAATTCCTTGATGATTTATAACAATATCAGCCATCATAGTTGCAATTATTTCTCTTTTTAGTGGATGATTTGCAATTTGTTGCTCATAAGCTCCAACAAATGTTTTTGGAAAATATCTAAATAAATATTGTTGGCAAAAAGCTTCATCAATAAGGGCTGATTCTAATAATATTTTTTTAATAAATATTTTACAATATGATAACAATGAACCTAAAACAGGTCTCACAATTGAGCCATTTATATCAACAATATCACTGATGTTTTCATTTTTTGGAATATAAAAATCTCTTCTATTAAATGCCTCAACCTCATTTTCTAATACTTCGATAGATTTTAGATAATCATTTGGATATTTTCTTGAGAATTGTTCATCAATTGAAATCATACAAGCTTGGTCATAGTTACTTCTAAGAACTAATTGCACAACAGCTTGTGTTAAAGAGTGTAGAGTTTCATTTGTTTGTCTTTCATTTAAAATACCTTGATTTTTAATGATATTTAATAAAATTTTTAAGTTTACTTCATGGTCAGATGTATTAACTCCCGCTGCATTATCAATAGCATCAAGATTTATTCTTCCACCATTTAGAGCAAATTCAATTCTTGCTTTTTGTGTGAAACCTAAATTTCCACCCTCACAAACAATTTTTGCTTTTAAATCACTTGCATCAACTCTTACTGCTTCATTTTGTTTGTCACCTAAATCAAGACTATTTTCATCACTTGCTTTTACATAAGTTCCAACTCCACCATTAAATAATAAATCAACATCTAATGTAAGAAGTTTTCTACAAAGCTCTTCCCCTGAAATTGTTTTTTTAGTACATTTAATAAGTTCTTGTATTTGAGGAGTTAATTCAATTTGTTTATCGCTTCTTTTAAAAACTCCACCACCCTCAGAGATTAAAGATAAATCATAATTTGCCCAACCACCATCATGTGATTCAAAAAGTCTTTTTCTTTCTAAGTATGATTTTTCTAAATCAGGATTTGGGTCAATAAAAATCTCTTTTTGCGAAATAGCCCCAAGAAGTTTGAATTTCTCAGATTCCATCATTCCATTTCCAAAAACATCTCCACTCATAGAACCAATTCCAACAACTGAAATCTCTTGTTTATGAATATCAATCCCCTCTTCTATGAAAAATCTTTGCGTTGAAATCATTGCACCTTTGGCTGTAATTCCTAAATCTTTATGTCCAAAACCATTACTTCCACCACTAGCAAAAGCATCACCTAACCAATAGTTTCTTCCAATAGCAATTGTATTTGCAACATCACTCATTGCAGCTGTTCCCTTATCAGCAGCAACAACAAAATATGCATCATCACCATCATAACAAACAACATCAGGATTTTTTACGATTTTTCCATCAATCATATTATCAACTAAATCAAGGTTAGCATTGATAAATAAAGTATAAATTTCTTTGAAATACTCTTTTGAAACTTCGCTTGAATCTTTATTTATTACAAATCCACCCTTTGCTCCACTTGGAATAATAATAGAGTTTTTTCCCTCTTGAGTAATCATCAAAGATTTTATCTCTTGTCGGTAATCATCATGTCTATCAGACCATCGAAGCCCTCCCCTTGAAACCTTTGTCATTCTTAAATGAATTCCATAAAAATCCCTATGGTAAATAAAGTTCTCAATATTTGGCTGTAGTCCTTTTAAATCTTTTCCAAATGTTTTTGTATCAATTTTAAAAGATAGAGTCTCTTTATTTAAAAAATAGTTTGTTCTTAAAAGAGATTTTAAAAATAACACCATAATATTTAAGATTTTATCATCTAAAATTTGAGGAACAAGTTTTATTTTCTCTTTTATTTTTTCTTCAATTTTTTCTAACAACTCCTCTTTTTGTGGAATTTTAGGGTCAAATTTTGTTAAAAAATACTCAACGAATAAAGCAGTTATAGAGTGATGTGTTGTTAATGTATTTAAAATTGCAGTTGTATTAACGCTTAAAACAGCTTGTCCAATATATGAAATAAATGCTCTTAAAATATATATTTTTCTAAAGTCAAAGTTCTCTTGATAAACTAATGAGAAAGTTTTAGAGGGTTTGATTGTTCTATCTTTTAAAGAGAAAGTAATAATATCTTCGATATTTTGTTTTGCAATTTCTAGTTTTTCTAAATCTGTAATATTTAGATTAAATCTAGAGATATAGATTAAATCTTTTTTATTCATTACATTGTAAGTTACTTCATCAATTATTTCAAAACCTAAACTATGTAAAAGTGGTGTAATACAAGATAAAAAGAGTTGTTCTTTCGAGAAAATCTTAATGTATTTCACATTTTTATTATCTAATATTTTTGTTACAACACCTTCATCTAACACTTGTTTAAATAGTTCTTCGCTAACTATTAAATCATCACTTGTTAAAATTTGTGAACATATTGCATTAATATCTTGAGTAGCCATATTCTAAATCCTTTGAAAATAGTCTTTAGTAATATACTACCTATAATGTCTTAAATCTAGCGTTAAAAAAATCCTCTGATTTTTCAAAAAAATTTATTATAATCAAACTGTAACTTTATATACTTTGGCATTTAATAATTTTTCTAAATCTTGTGGTTTAACTTCAATATCGAGACCACGTTTTCCACCACTAATAAAGATTGTTTCAAACTCTTTTACACTCTCATCAAGTACAGTTTTTAATCTCTTTTTTTGCCCTAAAGGTGAAATTCCACCAAGTAAATAACCAGTTACTTTTTGTGCTTCATCTTTATTTGCCATTACAGCTTTTTTAACACCAAAAGCAGCAGCCACATCTTTTAATGAAAGCTGATTTGAAACGGGCAAAACACAAACCGCTAACTCTTTTGGAGTTAATTCTACAAGTAAAGTTTTATAAACTTGATTAGCATCTAAACCTAATTTTTCTACCGCTTCATCGCCGAAATTTGTACAAGCTGGGTCATGGTCATATTTGTGTATTTTAAAATCACATTTGTTTTTTTTAAGTAAATCAATTGCAGGTGTCATTTAAATAAAATTCCTCTTTTATAACTTCAACACCATTTATCAAAATTGCAATAAAATGCTTTCCTAAATAGTGTTTTCGTGTTGTCATATTTTTAAAACTCTGTTTTTTTATAAACTTTTTCGAAGATGATTTTATCTCATTTTGACTTATCATAAAAACTTTTTTATTATGAATATTATTTGATTTTAGATAATAAATTACATATTCAAGTCGAATATTTCCAATAATCTCATCTGAATTTATTTCAAAAGAAAAAGTCAAATTTTCATCTACATTTACGCTCTTATCATAACAAAAATCTGTGATATTTATATGATGTGATTTAGAAAAATCAAACAACTCTAAAATCTGTTTATCACCTTTTTTTAGAAGTGTTCGAGATGCGTGTTTACAAATCCAATCCAGCTCTTTTGAGCTTCCAAGATTTGCTTTTACAAACTCTATTACAAGTTCTGGATTGTCCTTTGAAATATCATTTAGATTATTTGCAACAGATTTTCTCACATATAGACTTTTGTCATTTTTTAAAAGCTCAATTATTTCCAAAACTTTTGAAGGATTTTGTTTAAATTTTGGCAAAGCCACAGCCCAAGGAAGTCTTGGACGACAACCTTCTGATGAGAGTCTGCGTAAATGTTCATTTGAACTTTGACTCCAAAGTTTCATTTGCGCCATTGTTTCTTCTTCATATTTTAAAATAAATTGTCGAATAGCAAACTCACTACTAGAATCTTGTGTGAAAACTTCCAAAGCATTTAAAGACTCTTCTAAATTATCAAGGCCAAAAACCTCAACAAAATCTTGAAAAACCATAGCTTCAAGACCACCAAAATCTTTTTTTACCTCTTTTAAAATTTCAACTTGTTTTTTGTATGTAAAAGGTAAATATTTATTTAAAGTAAGAGCAATATGTCTCATTCGCATCTTGAGTTCTAAATCTTGCCAAGAGTTATCAAAAATAGAATTTATAAAATTTTCTTTTTCAAAGTTTGAGTAAGTCAAAAAAAGTTTATTTGCTAGTTTTAAAATAAACTCTTTTGAATATAAATTTTTTAGTTGTTCTGCCATATTTTTCCTACTTTAATTTTTTTATTAATTCATCAATATCAAGGTTTATCTTTGAAAAAGCAAACCATTTTTTGCCAAGGTCTTTGATACTTGCACCAATATGAAAAATCTCTTTTTTATCAATTATCAAAAATCTATCATGTGAATTTTGAAAAGTTTTTAAAGTAATATTATCATACTGTTTTGAATACTTTTCAAAATCAAGTTTCAGTTGTTTGGAAATGGTGTTTGTATAGATAGTTACTTTTATATTTGGTATTTTTGAAAATAGAGTTAAAACTGAATCATCTATATAGTTATCTATTAAGATCATTTCATCTTTTGCACTTCTTAATAAATCAGAGATAAAACTATAAGAGTCATAAATTTGACCATCATAGAAAATGCCTTGAGTTTGTTTGATTTGTTTTTGCTCAATTGCTTTAAATATTTTTTCAAAATTATCTTCATGAGTTAATAGTTTTTGTTCTATTTGGCTAAATCTTTGGAAAATAGAAGCATTATCTAAAAGAAACTTTCTCATTTTAACAAAAGCTCTCAAAATAGCAATATTTATTTCTATTGCAATCTGACTATTTAAAATACTTGATAAACTTGCAACTCCTTGTTCTGTAAAAACATATGGTTTTGCTCCACCCAAATGCTTTTTTGAAGGTATCACAAATTGTGATACCATTAAATCAATTTCTTTTTCGTTTAATACAAACATAAAATCAGAAGGAAATCTATTTATATTTCTTTTTACAGCTTGTTTCAAAACTCTATTCTCCACTTGATATAGTTTTGCTAAATCTCTGTCTAACATTACTTGAACACCACGAATAGTGTAAATTTTACTATTTATATCTTCTAAAATCAGCTCCATTCTAACAACCTTTTTAGATTTTTTATAACTTTATCAAAAAAATTAGTTTTGATTTAAAAATATTGCAGATTGAAATATATTTTTTAATTATTTAAAAATAATGTTAAACTAATAAAATCTACTTTATAGGAGGCTAAGTATGTCAGTACCTAAAATATTAATAGAACATTGTATATTTTATCCATTAGAAAATTGTAAAGATATTGAGCTTATGATTTTAAAAGGTCATTTAGCTTTAGAATTATTAATGTCATCTATTGTTCCAGATAAAAATCAAAGCTTTTATAGAAAAGCTACTTTTATCCAAAATATTAATGAACTAGAATTTATTGGAAAATCACTATTGGAATTAAATGATATTCGGAATAAATTAGCCCATGAATATTCATTTGATATTGAAAAATCTGATATACTCAAATGGTCAGATGAAATAATAAATAATCTTCAATATAGAAAATTTGCAAAACATACAAAAAAAATAAAAACTGCTCATGCTTTTTCTGCATTAGCAGCTTATATTTATGAATATAGTTTAAAAATCAAATCTTTATAATAGGATTATTTTTAGTATAATTCTAAATATAAATTATAAAAGGGGTATAGATTATGATATATCAAGAGATTTACCCTAAAAAATAAAAAGGATTATCATTATGGCCTCTAAAGAATGGAATTCAATTGACAACTTTAAATTAGAAAGTGAAGAATATTATTGTGTATTTTTAGATATTCTAGGATACAAAAAAAAATCAGACGATTTTTTTACAAATAAATATAACTTAAAAGATAGATTTAAAAGAGCAATTGATATAGTACTTGAACAGTTGGAAATGATGAAAACATTAAATTGTATAAATTTAGATGAATTAAAAATTGAATTCTTTTCAGATAGTATTATTTTAACTCATCCAGTAAATAAGAATACAAAAGATGCTATACATAATATACTTCACTTTAGTAGAATTTTTGCTTCTCATCTAAGTTTTGAAGAACTTTTTGTAAGAGGAGGTATTGCAAAAGGATATCATGTTAGAGAAAATATAAATAATAAATTTCCTTTTTTATCATCAAAAGCTCTTGAACGGGCATATGAATTAGAGTCAAAATATGCTAAATACCCTAGAATTATAATTGATAACAATATTATCACAGATATAGATGCATGGAATCTAAAAACTTTTGTTATAAAAAATGATGGATTTCATATTCTACATTTTTCTCCACAACTTATAAATCATGATGGAAATAATACTAATGATGTATTAGCTGAAATGGAAGATATTTATGATATTTATATACATGAAGAAGATGATAAAATCAAAGCTAAATACCAATGGTTACTTTCATATTATTATTGGACATTAACAACTATTCCAAATATTAATCTACAATATTTTAAAAAATTTGATGTTGATAGTACAAATTTATTTGAAAAGATAAAGTAAATCCATAGGCTGTAGATTTTAGTTAAGAGTCTAACTCATTTATAATTATTATGTATTAGCAGAATAAATACATAAATATAAATCTACAGTATCTATGAGTCAATTTTATAAAAGAAAACTCTTTTTTTATTTTACAAATTCCATTTTCATAGATAATACAACTATCTTTTAATCCCTTAATATATTAATTTTTGTCCAATAAACTTATAAGAAAGTCAAAATAAAAACCCAAAATTAACTTTACTATTTCCATATTTATCCTATAATTCAAACTCAAAGAAAATCCAATATATTAGGAAAAATAGATGTCTTATAGAACTTTAGAAGAAGAAATAAAAGTATTAGAATTAGGATTACCTCCAATGGAAGGTGATGGTTTTATTGGAGGAAGATTAGACCCACAAGAAGCTAGTTTAATTTTAGTTCCAGTTCCTTGGGAAGCAACTGTTTCATTTGGGCAAGGAACAGCTAATGCTCCTGATGCTATGAGAATCTCAAGTCACCAACTTGATGTTGAAAATTTTCACTATGTTAAACCTTATGTTGCAGGTATTGCTATGCTTGAAACTGATAAACATTTATTAAAATTAAGTCACAAAGCTAGAAAAAAAGCTTTAAAAGTTATTGAGGCACTTGAAGAAGGAAAAACAAATAAAAAAGCTTTAAAATTTGTAAATGAAGCATCGGTTACTTTAAACTCATCAGTTTATGAAAAATCTATTGAACAATTAAACAAAGGGAAATTTGTAGCAGTTGTTGGTGGTGACCATTCATCACCTCTTGGACTTATCAAAGCTTTAAATGATACACAGACTGAATCTTTTGGAATCTTACATGTAGATGCTCATCATGACCTAAGAAAGGCATATGAAGGTTTTACTTACTCTCATGCTTCAATTTTTTATAATACTATGAATGAATGTGACAAAGTTTCTAATCTAGTTCAATTTGGAATCAGAGATTACAGCAGTGAAGAAGCAAACAGAATGAAAGAATATGGCCTAAAAGGTGCATGTTTATACGATACTGATATGCAAGCACAACTAGCAAGTGGTAAATCTTTAGAAGAAGTTTATTCTCCATACATCGAGAAACTTCCTCAAAATGTTTATTTATCAATAGATATTGATGGATTAGAACCATTAAACTGTCCAAATACTGGAACTCCAGTTCCAAGTGGTTTAAGATATGGTGAGTTAGAACACTTAATATTTATGGTTGTAAAATCTGGAAAAAATATCATAGGTTTTGATTTATGTGAAGTTGGTGATAGTGCTGATGGTTGGGATGCAAATGTTGGCTCACGTGTTTTATATCAACTTTGTGGAGCATTATTAGCAAGCCAAGGCAAAATCGAATATAAATAAAATTAAAAGTAAGTTTTAAAACTTACTTTTAACTATTTAACTTTTTATATAATTCGATTATTTCTTCTTTTTCTAACTCTCTTTTTAATTTATCAGATTCATCTTTTATAACTAAACCAAATTTTATAGCTTCATCTTTGTTCATATTTACGCCTAAAAATTCACTTATTATAAAACTTGCTCCGCCTTTTCCTGATTGAGAATTTACTCGTATAACTTTTTCATATCCTCTTTTTATATCTTTTGGGTCAATTGGTAAATATGGAACATTCCACTCTTCTGAATTTTGACTTCTATAAAAATCCATTCCTTTTTTAATAGCATCCTGATGTCCACCAGAAAAAGCAGTAAATATCATATCACCAACAAAAGGATGTCTTGGATGCACAATTAATCCAGTTTTCTCTTCATACATGGCTTTTACTTCATCAATAATTGACAAATCAAGTTTTGGATCAATCCCTTGTGAATAGATATTAAAAGCAAAATTTATTATGTCTAAGTTCCCTGCTCTCTCTCCATTTCCAAATAAAGTTCCTTCAACTTTATCTGCACCTGCAAGTACAGCTAACTCAGCACTTGCCACAGAAGTTCCCCTATCATTGTGTGGATGAACGCTTATGATTAAAGCTTCACGATTATGTAAATTTTTGCACATCCACTCTATTCTATCTGCGTAAACATTTGCTGTACAAGCTTCTAACGTATTTGGCAAGTTAATTATCATTTTGTTTTCAACTGTTGGTTTTACTACATTTATAACTTCATTACAAATTTTTACTGCAAACTCTAAATCTGTTTGAGAAAAACTTTCTGGTGTATATTGATAAATTAAGTTTCCTTTAAAATCTTTTGTAAGTTCAACTAAATATTGCATAGAAACAACAGCCATTTGAATTATCTCATTATCACTTTTTTGAAAAACAACTCTTTTTTGAAACTCATTTGTTGGATTGTATAAATGAAAAATTCCATTTTTTACATCTTTCATAGCTTCAACACTTTTTTTAATCCACTCTTTTTTTGCAGGAATCAAAACTTGAATTAATACATCATCAGGCACTAAATCTTCTTCGATTAATTTTCTAGTAAAATTAAAATCCGTTTGACTTGCACTTGGATAACTTACCTCTATTTGTTTAAATCCCATTTTTACTAAAGTATGGAAATACTCTAATTTTTGCTCAACAGTTAAAGGATTTATCAATGCTTGATTTCCATCTCTTAAGTCCACACTACAATATATTGGTGCTTGTGTGATTTGTTTATCTGGCCATTTTCTGGCGAAATTTTGGACAGTAGGATATTGTTTATATTTTTTAAAACTCATAGGTTTGCTCCGATTATTTATTTTTATTTTTAGATTGTATTTGATTGAATGATTAGAAGTTTAAGAGGAAGAGGAAAGAAAAAGAGATAAATTGTTTTGAAATATTTATACTCACACAAGACTCCTTTTTTTAATTTTGCAAAGTATAACAATAAAAAAAAATTAAATCTTGTACAAAATTAACATTTTAAAAAAATATTTTTTTGGTACTCTTTTGGTGTAAGCTGAAAGATTCTTTTAAAACTTCTATTTAGATGACTTTGGTCAAAAAAACCACTATTTTGAGCAACTTGAATAATTGGTAGATTTGAAGATAATAACTCTTTTGCAAAATGTACTTTTTTATTTAAAATATAAGAGTGAATAGGAAGTCCAAACTCTTTTTTAAAAACTCGGATTAGATGAACCACTGTTAAATCAAACTTCAATGCTAATTCATCTAAAATAAACTCTTCAAGATAATTCTCATCTAAATATTTTTTAATTTCTAAAGCTAAAGTTGATTCTTCTTTATAGTTTTGTAAAGTTTGTTCAAAAGAAAAAAATGATAAACAAAAGATATAAAACATCTCCTCTTTTTCTATCAAAGATACTTTAATATCAAGTAAACAATCGCACAACTTTATAAAACTTTTATAAATATTTTTATTTTTGATTAACTCATAAGCAGAAGAAAAATTAAAATCTAAATTCTTTAAATAATCTTTTTTCAAATACAAAATATAACCATCTTTTAACTTTTCATTTGTTGCTGCACTATGTGGAATTTGATTATTTATTATAGCTATTTCATTTGGTTTTACTGTTATTGAAACATCATTAAAAATAAGAGTTAATGAACCTTTTTTTATTGCAGTAATTGTAAGTTCTTCATGTAAATGCATCTTTACACAATCTTCAATATTTTCTACATATAATAACTCGATAAAGTCTAATTTTGGATTTTTAAAGATATCTGATTTCATTTATAAAAAAGTATGGAAAAATCCATACTTCCTTTTATCCTAAATTTTGTGCTACAAAATTCCAGTTTACAAGTTTCCAGAAATTTTCTAAATATGCAGGTCTTGCATTTCTTACATCAATATAGTAGGCATGTTCCCACACATCACATACTAAAATAGGTTTTAGATTGTCTGTTAGTGGATTTGCAGCATTTGATGTTGTAACGATTTTTAAGTTTTGATTTTCATCTTCAACTAACCAAGCCCAACCAGAACCAAATTGTCCAATAGCTTTTGTTGTGAACTCCTTTTTAAACTCATCAACTGAACCAAAAGCTTTAACTAAAGCTGCTTCAACAATTGCTGGAATTGCACCTTGAGTTGGTGTTAAACCATTCCAAAAAAAGTCATGGTTATAAACCTGAGCGGCATTGTTAAAAAGGCCACCCTCTGATTCTAAAATAATATCAACTAAAGTTGAATTTTCAAATTTTGTACCAGTAATTAAATTGTTTAAGTTATTTACATAAGTTTGGTGATGTTTTCCATAATGAAATTCTAAAGTCTCTTTTGACATAAGAGGTGCTAAGGCATCTAAAGCGTACGGTAAAGTCATTAATTCGTGTTTCATTTTATATCCTTTAATAATTTGTTTTTCGTCATATTCATTATAATGTAATTTTCTTATCTTTTAAATATATTACTCATTAATTAAAATTAATTTTCCTGTTTTTGGGTCTTTATAAACTTGTCCTAAAGACTTATATCCATTTGTTCCATCAAGTTTTTCTTTTATCTCTTTTGGAACATCAACTAACTCTTTTCCTTGACTTATAACTTTTGTCTCTTTTGAAACTTTAAAATGATCTTGCAAATTTGGGCTAAGTGCCACAAGAGCTGCTATTAAACCACAAGCAAATACTAAAATAATATCAACTAAATTTGCCAATGGCCCAAGAGGTTCATCATCCTCTTTTGAAAAATGCTCACTTGAAAATCTACTTTTCATTTTCACTCTCCATAAGACTTAAAGCTTTGTCATACCATCTTCTCCTAACTCTAGCAATTACAAAACCAATCATTCCACAAAGAAGTCCTAAAACTGTTGTATCAAAAGCTACACTCATTGCAGTACTAAGTATTTTTACATCTCCATCACCAAGGGCAGCAAGTCCAGGTCCTAGAGGAATTAGTGTTCCCATAAGTCCTAACATTGGAGCTAGTCTTGTGATAAAATCTGCTCTTTCGATTCTTTTTTTTGCAACATTTAAAACCAAAGTTATGTCATTTGTTTTTATTAATCTTTTGATTTCTATTGTTCTTTCTCCTATTGTAATTCCTATTTCATAAAGAGAAAAAACTACGAAAAAAATCAAAGCCCAAGAAACTGGCTCTAAAAGAAGTGCTGAAATTTGGTGCATTAAACCAACTGAAATTGATGAAAACATTATGCTCCTTTTTTTATTTTATTAAAAAATACAGATTTAGCAAGACCCACAAGTAAAATTAAAAAGGCACAAAGTAATAGATATTTCATATACGAATTATCATCTTCTTTACTGTTTTTTGACTCTTTATTTTCACTTATTTCTTGATTTTCTTTATTTTGTTGATTATCAATTTTTACTTCTTGAATTGAAGTTACACTTTGTTTTTTATCAACTTTTTCCATTCTACTTTGACTTAACACTTCTTCTAATTTTGAAGCTGTTTGTTCATCAATTTTTGATTTTACAAAATCATAAATTGGATGATTTGCATGGGTGTGTCCGCTTCCTGGAATTCCATGTTCTATAATATTATTTGCAAATTTCAAAGCCAGTTCTTTTTGTGTTTTTTCATCTGCTTTCCAAAAATCTTTTTGAATTGCAACAAGCATTACTGCTAACATATTTGTTTGAACTTGCACTTGATAACCAGATGATAAAAACTCATCTAATTTTAGATTTAATTTATCATCAATATATACAGCTTTTACCTCTTCCCAAACCCAATCTTTTATGATTTCTGGACTTGTAACTTGCCATCCCCATAAATACTCTATAAATTCACTTCCCATGGTTCTAGCTCCACTATATCCTTCATTCATAAGTGGTTTTATCCATTGGGGATTTAAATATCTTCCTCTTAATTCACTTAAAAGTGCTGTTTCTAAAGGAGTGATTTTTAAATCATTTGTATTTGACTGGTCAATAACAAAACTATTTGGTTGTTTTCCTGTAACTTTTTCAATAGCTAAATTTAATCCCCCAAGATAATCAAAGGTGTCATTATTGTCAATTAATCCATAAAGATTACTAGCTCGCCCAAGATAGGTATTTTCTACTTTTTTTAGTTGTATTTCAAAGCTTTTTGTTGCAAGTTGGGCATAACCATCTTCTGAATAAGAGTAAGCCATTCTTTTCATAAATACATCTGCTAATTCACTTCTATTATCCCAAGCACCTGAACGCTCAACTAATCTATTTATTCCTGCACCATAAGAACCAGGAGCAGTTGCAAATACTCTTTTAGTTGATAGTTTTGCAAGTTCGCTAGCATCTAGATTTGGATTTTCTTTTAAAAGTTCCCTTGCTTCATCTACCCAATTTAGTGCAACACTATTTTTTTCTAAGGGTTCATTTCCAGCTTTTCTTAAATCTCCTAAAGGCTCTAAAGCTTTATTTAAAGATAGAGTTAGAACTGGATATTTTGAGACAATATCGTCATAACTTGCATCTAAAACTATTAAAACTGCCTTATCTAAAAGTGCTAGTTTTGAACCATATAAATCTCTAAATAATCCAGAAGCTGTAAAAATTACATCATATCTTCTAAGCCTATTTTCATCCAAAGGTAAAAGCTCTAATCCTTGTAAAATTCCCCTACTATTCCAAACTGGTTTTACTCCTAATAAATCAAAACCAAAAGCTATCATAGCTCCTTCATCTCTTACTGTATCAGATGCCCAAAGAATTATTGCCTCTTTTTTTCTAATATCATAGTTTTTATTTTCTCGCACTTTTTGAGCTAATTTTACGCCAATATCATATCCAACTCGACTTGGAATTAAACTGCCATCAAGGGCATAAAAGTTTTTTCCAGTTGGAAGTGCTTCATTTGTTCTAATTGGGTCATTTCCTTTTCCTGCAATTACATATCCACCATTTAAGGCATTTAATAAAGACTTCATCTCATTTGCAGGTGATTTGATTAGATTTTCTCTAACTTGAGCATTTTTCTCTTCACCCATTGATTTAAGCATAATATTTACAGCTTCTTCACTCCAAGTTTCTCCAAAAGTATGAAGTCCTAAAGGCATAAACTTTTCTTGTAATTTTGTAAGATAATGTCCAACTTCATGTAATAAAAATTCATCATCAACCTCATCAAAACCAATTCCTCTAACTTTTAATTCTTCATCCATACTTTTTATAAGTTCATCTTTTAGATTTGCTTTATTGATGGCTTCTTTTATTTTTGTTATTGAGTTTTTTCTAACGATTTCATCTGTTGCAGATTCTGCACTTTCAATCAACTGTCTTATATGTAATAAATCATCATATAATTTTGTACTAGCTAAAGGTGGTGTTAAATGGTCAATCATTATGGCTTGACCTCTTCTTTTGGCTTGAATTCCCTCACCAACTCCATCTACAATATATGGATAAATACTAGGCATATCCCCAATCATTAAATATGGATAATCTTTTGAAGTAAGTCCAACACTCTTTTTTGGTAAAAATTCATAAGTTGAGTGTCGTCCAAGATGAATAACCCCATCGGTGTTAAAACTATCTTTTATAAAATGATAAAAAGCCAAATATTGATGTGTTGGAGGAAATGATAAATTTGCATGAAGTAACTCTTCATTTAATTCCCAACCTCGTGGTGGTTGAGGAGCTAAAAGAATATTTCCAAATTTTAAACTTGGAAGTAAGAGCTTATTTTCATGTACCATCACAATTCCAGGAGCTTCGCCCCAACCTCTTATTCCCTCAATTTGTAAATCAATTACAGCTTTTTCTAAAGAATCCATTGTTTCAAATGTAAACTCTTTTTGCTCTTGAGAAAGGTTTAAAATATTTTCATACTCTTGTCTTAATTGTGCTAATAAATTTACAGCTCTTTGTCTGCTTTCACTTCTAATTCCATCCATCGCATGGTGCAAATTATCCATAGTTTTGTGCATATAATCTTTTATAGAATCATAAGCAATTGCTTTATTTGTAGGTGAGATATTTTTCAAATCATCCTTTAAAAAACTTTTTATCTCCGTGTGAAGCAGAGCCAATGGACCATATTGCATCTCTTCTTGAATATAATTTGGTAGAGTTTTAAACCAAGCTTTGTATTCTTGTGAATCCATTTTATTTATATTTGAACTCATCTCTTCTAAGGCTTTTTTGTCATTTGGAAGATTTACAGCTTTTTCCTGAATCATTTTTAATAACTCTTCATCATTTGCTGGTAATTCTCCAACATCGTAACCTTGAGCTTTTAAAGAAGTTAAAATATTAAAAAGTGATTTTGGTACATTTAAATTATCAGCTCCAATATTGTGTCGCCCAGGAGGATGGTTATAATAAATTATTGCAATTTTTTTATCTTTATTATTTTTCTTTTTTAGTTTTATCCAATTATTCGCTTTTGCAACAATTGCTTTTATCTCATCATTCAAAATCTTTACAGAAAAAAGATTTACTCCTGTATTTTTATCAGTTATAAAATCTTCATTTAATGAAAGAATCTGAACTTGCCCTATTCCTTGAAGTTCTGGCATTGCAATTCGATAATGAACCGAATTTTTAGGTAAACCCTCACTTGATAATGAGTAATTTAAATATGATAAATCTGAAACCCTAAGACCTTTTAAAATAGGAACATTTAATCTCTCTAAGATTTCATCTACTTCATTTTTTGCAGTTCCACTTCCTATTACAAAATCATGTAAAGAGATAATTGAATATGCTTGATTTGTTGGTAATTTTGAGATTAGTTTTTCAATACTTTCAACTGCTTCAAAACTTGATTTTCCCCAAGAAGATAGAATTGAGATTACTTCAAAGTTTGAGTTTTTTACTAACTCTTTATGAATTCTCCACTCATTTAAACTATCTGAACTATCACTATCCAAAACAAATAATATATCTTTTTCTGGATTTATTTTTTTTCCTAAATCCTCAATATCAAAATATGTTTTTGAATCATCACCATTTAAAAAATATCTTATGGGTTTTAGCTCTATAACTTTTGGCCAAGAGTTTTCTTGAAAATTTTGATTAAACAAAAAAGAGAAAAGATTTGAAATATTTTCATTTCCCCTATTATCCCAATAAGCCCTTGCTTGTAGATAAAAAGCATAAGAGGCAAACTCTTTTTGTTTTTTCTCTAAAAAGTTCAAATATCCAAGATTTTCTTTATCTTTTTCAAGAACTTTATCAATATTCTCAGCGTAAGAGTTTCCTAATAAATCATTATTTAAAACAAGAAGTCTTCTATCACCTTGAATAGAGATTCTAAGTTGTGAAGATGAATATTTTTTTGATAATAATCTATCAACAACATCACCAAAAACTGCACAAAATAGAAGTGAATCTGACTTGGTTAAATATTTGTCCAACTCTTCATCACTCATAAGTGCCACTTGACTTACTGTTCTTATGATGATTTTATCATTTGAGTTTTGCAAATATGTATTTGCACCACTATTTAGATTTGAAGCGGATCTATCTGAAACGATAGAAAAAATTGTTTTATTCTCTTTTGCCAAAAGATTTGAACTAAAGAAAAAAATAAAAAACAACATTAAAAAATGTCGAAATAAAAGCATGAAACTTCCTATTAATAAAAATTAATACTAGAATCATTTAGGGTTTAAAGTAACTGTTATATAGAAGTATATTGCTAACTTTTCAGGTCACCCCGCCTGATTTTGCATATTTAATCTATCAAGCAGGTCTCCGGACTTAGCACACTTTTTCAAACCAATTCTTACCTTCCCATCAAAAAGACAGTGGTTTTTAAGAGTTGGCATAATAGAAACTATTATATGGGCATTACCGTTGCGGGGGCAGTATAGGAATCACACCTATTTCCCATGAATTAAAATAATTCACTTAATGGATTTTGAAATGGGATTTTATCTGTTTTGGGCTTATTTGTAGATTTTAATAAAAATTCTAATATTTAAAAATCTCAATTAACATAGAAGAAATCTCTTTTGATTTTTCAATATCAACTGTTCCTAGTTTTTTTACAAATCTTGATTTATCAACTGTTCTCATTTGATCTAATAAAATTAATCCTTTTTTTCCATCAAAATTTATTTTTGGTCTAAAGATAAAATCAAAACCTTTACTTGTCATTGGAGCTACAATAACAGTATTTAATACATTCATTTCATTTGGAGAAATAACTATACAAGGTCTAGTTTTTTGAATCTCAGAACCTATAGTTGGATTTAGTTTTACTAAATATATATCAAATCTATTTATTGTTTCTTCTACCATTCGTAATCTTCCAAGTCACTATCATTTAGAAAATCTTCAAGAATGCCATCATCTTTTTTATTTTTATTTTTTTCTAAAACTTGTTTTATATTTTCTTCCCAATTTTCTCTTGTATTCTTTTTAATTGGTTTTAAAAGTAAGCCATTTTCAACTACTTCCAAATCAATCTCTACATTTTCAAGATGAGCTTCTTTTATAAGTGCTTTTGGTATTCTAATACCTTGAGAATTTCCTATTTTTGTAAGCATTGTCATTTTAAAATCCTACAATTATTATTTTATTTTGTAATTATATTGTAATAACATTTTTTAGTCAATATCTTTTTAAGATAATATTTCTTTATCACTATTCAGAAAAACAAAAAACATCAACACCCATAAATCGTGTTTTTATTTTTGTTATTCGGATCATATCTTTCTCTTTTAGTTTTGAAGTAAAGGCTTCTTCGAAAAATTCATTGATTATATGGTTTAGACTGTGAGCTAAAACATTATCATCGATTTTGAAATTTTCTACTCCAAACAAATAAGTTTTGTAGATTTGAATTGCATTGATTTGACAACTTATAAAAAGGTCATTTTCATCGAGAATAGTTCTGATTTCTAATTGTTTTGAGTTTGAAGGAGTTGAAACATTATCGTTTTTTGTTTGTTGAGTAGTTTCTAATTTTTGGATAAGTTTTTTGTATTGACACAACATATCAATAAGTTCATACATTTTTGAAAAATAACGTATTCCATCATATTGAGTTATGTGGTCAAAAAAAGAGAGGTATTTAAAAGAAGCGATTGTAGGGATTAACTCAAAATCATAAGGACAAGCATCAATAATAGTATAGATTAATTCTTCACGGTCATCATTTGATGTAATATCATCTAAAACTTTTTTTATTGAAATTTCAAAGTTTTCAGTTGATTCAGTTTTTCTTTCTATTATTTTCATTTGCGTCTCTTTTAAAATCATCACTATATGATTTTAATATTGCAAATATTGTTCTTTTGGGAAATTTGAGTAAATTAAATAAAAAAAGTTCAAACTATCCAAGAGTAAACTTGGTAGTTTGAATATTGAGTTTATGCGAATGCAGGTTCTAAGAAAGGAATGATTTGTTTTTTTCTTGATAAACAACCATCTAACCAAACTTTTCCATCTACAAGTTTGCAGTTAAATGCTTTTTCAAAAATAGATGTATCATCAGATACAACAAGAACTTCTGAACCTTCTTTGATAATGTCAGTTAATAAAAGAGCAACTGTGTGAAGATTGTTTTCTTCTTTTACTTTTTTAATATCAGCCATTAATTCATCTTTGATGTCATCAAATACTGAACCATCAACAACTTCAAGTTGTCCAACACCTACTTTTGTTCCATGCATATCAAAGTTTTTATAATCTCTCATTACAAGGTCTCTAACAGGAGTTCCAATAACTTGTGATTTAACTTTAAACATTTCCATACCAAGAGCACCAAAATCTTCAATTCCACAGATTTTTGATAATTCTCTAACAGCTTTAATGTCTGTATCTGTACATGTTGGTGATTTGAAAATTACTGTATCTGATAAAATTGCACACATCATGATTCCAGCTATGTTTGCAGGGATTTCAACTTTGTGAAAATCATACATCTCTTTTACGATTGTATTTGTACAACCAACTGGTCTAATCCAACACTCTAATGGAGCTGAAGTTGTAATGTCACCTAAT
The DNA here is from genome assembly GCA_028688995.1 of Aliarcobacter sp. Lineage (GTDB taxonomy): Bacteria > Campylobacterota > Campylobacteria > Campylobacterales > Arcobacteraceae > Aliarcobacter. Next base: position 40,681 of record JAQTXB010000009.1, on the reverse strand, counting down.
TTATGATGGTCAACTATTCCAACAATTGTAGTTTTATCAAGTTCTTGTGGAGCTTGAGCAACATCTGAATAATCTGTAATAAATAATTCTTCACCAGCAAATGAAGTTTTTAAAACTGGTAATTCAAATCCAAATTTTTCTAAAATAAATTTTGTTTCTGGATTTGGTTCACCTTGTCTAGCTGGAGTTGCTGGTCTTCCTATTTTATTTAGTAAATATGATAAAGAGATTGCTGAACAAATTGAGTCAGAATCTGGAATAATATGTCCACATGTATATAAAGCCATTTTATTAAGTCCTAGTTTAAATTTTATTCATTTTATCTAAAGTTAGGTTATTTTTATTTTAAAGATTAATTCTTGTATACTAAACACAATTTAAATTAAGGAGTTACTATGTTAAAAGATGAAGTTGCAAACGCATTGATAGTACAGTTGAATAAAGAGTTCCAATCTGCTTACATATATTTAGGAATGTCTTCTTATGCTTCAAAAAGTGGTTTAGCAGGTTGCGCAAATTGGTTTTTAGTGCAATACCAAGAAGAACTTGCCCATGCGATGAAATTGTTTAAATATCTAGAGAGTCATCAAGTAAGTATCTCTTTACCTGAAATTAAAAAATCTAATAGCGAATTTAAAACTATTTTAGATACTTTCAAAAAAGCTTTAGCACATGAAATATCTATGAGTGCAAGTCTAAATGAACTTAGTGATTTAACAATGAAAGCGAAAGACCATGCAACATATAATATGCTTCAATGGTATGTGACAGAACAAGTAGAAGAAGAAGCAACATTAAACACAATTATTGACAAAATCAAACTTGTGGGAGATAATGGTTATGGTCTTTATGTAATTGACCAAGAGTTAGCTACAAGAGTTTTTGTTGACCCAACAACTAAGCCTTAAGAGTTAGATTTTTCTAACTCTTAACTATTTTCTTATTTTTAGTGTGGTTTCAAAACCTTGTTCTGGTTTATACGGAACTAAAAAAGATAACATAAATGATAAAAATCCAATAGCTGCCCCAATTATAAAAACCAATGAACTTGAATACAACCAAACCATACCTAATAAAAATGGTAAAAATACTGCTGCTATATGATTTATAGTAAAACTAACAGCATTCGCAGTTGATATATCTTTTGGATTAGCAATCTTTTGAAAATAAGTATTAAGTGCAATTGCCATTGAAAATAAAATATGATCAACAATATATAAGAAAAAAGCAAAATATATATTCTCAACAAATGCATAAGAAATAAATACAAGAACAAGTCCAATATACTCAATTTTTAAAGTAATCGATTCTCCAACTTTTGCAATAAATCTTCCTATTTTTGGAGCAAAATATATATTTAAACTTGCATTTACAAAAAGTAATATAACCATATTATGAATATCTACACCAAACTTTTCAACAAGTAAAAATCCTGCAAATACCACAAATATCTGTCGTCTTGCTCCTGCAAAAAAAGTCAGAATATAAAAAAGCCAATACTCTTTTTTGATTACCAATTTTTTTTCTTGAACAACATCATCTTTAAAATGCTCGAAACCTATCCAAGCTATTATTCCAACAATAGAAGTACTAAGACCAAAAAAAGCATAAACATATTTATATTCAACACTATAAAATTTCATCATGATAAAAATTACAACAAAAGCTATAAGTGAAGCAAATGATTTGGCTGCACTTATTTTTCCTAAAATAATTGGAGCTTTTTGTTTATCTAGCCATTGTAAAGATAAGGATTGATTTAATGTTTCTAAATAGTGAAATCCAATAGACATAATTACAGTTGTAATATAAAGTCCAGTAGCACTTGGATAAAATCCCGTTAGAAAAACTCCTACTCCAAGGGTAATCATTGAAAGATAAGCTAACCTTTGTTGGGCAATAAATAAGATAACCAATACAACAGTAAAAGCTAAAAAGCCAGGTATCTCACGTAAACTTTGCAAAATACCAATTTGGCTTCCATTAAAAGAGGCAACTTCTATTACATAATTATTTAGTAAACTCATCCATGCTGAAAATGAGAATACCATAGAAATTGACATTATATAAAGTAGTGCAATTCTAGATTTAAAAAGATTTTTTATCATTATTATTCCAAATTTAATTATTTAGAATAATAGCTTTAAAAAATAAAAGGTGACTTTAATATATTTTAATAACCTAGTTCTTCATCAACTAAAATAATAATAATTCTATCTTTATCATCAGCTTTTACCCATGAGAATTTATTTGCAATATTATCAAGATTATATTTTGGCTCTTTTCCCATTTCTATTGCTTTGTTGTTTATTCTTTTTATATTTTTAACCGCAGCAACTTCCATAACTCTTTTGAATCCAGCTTCCACATCTTCAACAATTTTATTAATTCCCACAATCACTAAAACATTTTTAGGTCCATAAGAAAATGCAGCAACCCTGTTTCCACTTCCATCGGCATTTACTAGTTTTCCATCTTTTGTGATTGCATTTGTACTTGTAACAAAAATATCAGAGATTAAACCTTGTCTTCTTCTGTGAATATTTTCATCCATAGAGATACCATCTTCATATTGATTAAACAAAGTAATATCTTTTTTATTTAATAAATAATCTAATAATCCAATCTCTTTTACGCTTTCACTGCCACCAAGTCCTACACTCATTCCAGATTTTATATATGTTTTTGCTAATTCAAGAGCTTCTATTTTAGTTTTTACAAAATGAGCGTCATAACCACAATTTTTAAAGCTATTAATTAATTTTTCCATGGCAATCGTCCTATTATTTTAAATTGTCATATTATTCAATTTTAATACTTAATTCTTAACTAAAAATTGCCCTACACTTCTATCTTTTACTAATTTTGAATGCTCAACTACAACCCCATGCATTGATAAATAAATACCATTTTCTATTGGTGCATTTAAGAATCCAATTGCTTGAGAAAAATTCATAGTTGCTTCAACTTCATCAATACTCATAGGAACCATTGCACCTGTGAAAACTATTTTTTTACCTTGAATTTTATCTTCAATAAATTTTGAAGTTAAATCAACTGTATCAGTTCCGTGAATAATGATAATTTTATCACTTGTGCTATTTTGTATCTCTTTTAAAATAGTTTCTCTATCTTCTTGAGTAAAATCTAAACTATCTTTTGAAACAATATTTTTAATGTCAAATTGTACATTAAAACAAGATTTTACAATCTTGTCTAATGCGATATTATCAGTTGGAACTTCTAATTGTCCTTTGATTGGATTATATCTTTTGTTAAATGTTCCACCTGTATTTAATACAGTTATTTTCATTTTGTCTCCTTTTTTAAATTATTTACCATATTTTCAGGTCTTAATAATTCATCAAGTTCTTCTTTTGTAAATAACTCTTGTTCTAAAATAATGTCATAAACTCTTTTGTTTGTTTTTAAAGCTTCTTTTGCAAGTGCTGAACTTTTTTCATATCCTAAAATTGGATTTAAACAAGTTACTAAAGTTACTGAGTTTAAGATATTTTCCATACAAACTTCTTCATTTGCAGTAATACCTTTAACACATTTTTCACCTAAAGAATAAAATGCTCTTCTCATCATATTAATTGAAGTAAATAATTTATAAGCAATTAAAGGTTCAAATACATTTAATTGTAATTGTCCTCCTTCACTTGCCATTGCAATTGTCATATCAGCACCAATTACTTCAAAAGCAACTTGGTTTACAACTTCAGGAATTACTGGATTTACTTTTCCAGGCATGATTGAAGATCCAGGTTGCATTGGAGGAAGATTAATTTCATTAAATCCTGCACGTGGTCCAGAACTTAAAAGTCTTAAATCATTACAAATTTTTGATACTTTAATTGCAATACTTTTTAACATCCCAGAAATATGTACAAATGAACCTGTATCTTGAGTAGCTTCAATTAAATCTCCAGCTGCAACATAATCAACACCTGTAACTTCTCTTAGGTTTGAAATAACTTTTCTTTGATATGCAGCTTTTGAATTAATTCCTGTACCAATTGCAGTTGCACCTAAATTAACTTCTCTTAAGTGAGCTTGTACATCTCTTAATTTAAAAATATCCGCATCAATCATAACTGCAAATGTTTTAAATTCTTGTCCTAAAGTCATAGGAACAGCATCTTGTAACTGTGTTCTTCCCATTTTTAAAACATCATTAAACTCAATAGATTTTTCTTCAAAACAATCTCTTAAAAATCTCAACGACTCTTTTAATTTATATATTAATTCATGAAGAGTCAGTTTAATTGCTGTTGGATAAACGTCATTTGTTGATTGACTCATGTTTATATGATTATTTGGATGAATAATATCATACGAACTTTTTGGTTTTCCCAAAATCTCTAAAGCACGATTTGCAATAACTTCATTTGCATTCATATTTGTAGAAGTTCCAGCTCCACCTTGAATTGGGTCAACAATAAATTGGTCATGAAATTTTCCATCAATTATTTCATTACAAGCTTGAACAATTGCATCTTTTTGCATATCAGATAAATCACCTAACTCATAGTTAGTTAAAGCACAAGCTTTTTTTACTTTTGCAAGTGATTTTATAAAATTTGGAAACAATGAAATATCTGTTTTAGTAATATTGAAATTCTCTTTTGCTCTTAATGTTTGAATTCCATAATATTTACTTGTTTCAATCTCTTTTTCACCTAAAAAATCTTTTTCAATTCTGTGTAACTTTTCCATTATAATCCTCTCAATTAATAATTTATTTAAAATAATATACAAGTAAAGTGTATAAAAAGTAGTTTTATTGTTGTAAAGTATATCCCTCTTGTGGTATATTTTTGATTACATTTATTGGTATTTTATGTCTTAACTCTTTTATAAAAGATTTTAAAGCATGGGTTGTCATCTCTTTGTCATTCCAAAGTTGAAATTCTATCTCTTCATATTTCAAAAGCGCACCTTTTTTTCTACATAAAAGCTCTAAAAAATCCTTTTCCCTTTTTCTTAAAGGAATAATTTCACTTCCTTTATAAATCAATTCTCTTTTTTGTAAATCTAAAATCAAATCTTCACATAATAAAATAGGTTTTTTTGCTTTTGCCAAATATTTTTCAAAAGCCTCATTTAGCTTTTTTGTATTCAAAGGTTTTAAAATAAAATGATTAATATTTAAATTTATTAATTCTATTAAATACTCCTCATTTGAGTGAGCTGTTAACATTATAATCATGGTTTCACTATCAGTTTCTCTAATCTTTTTTACTAAATCTAAGCCATTACCATTTTTCATTTGAATGTCAGTTAATACAATTTTAGGTTTATAATAATCATATAATTCATAACCTTCTTCTCCATTACTTGCTTCATAAACTTCATTAAAATAGTACTTTAAGGTACTTACTATCATCTCTCGAATACCATCTTCATCTTCAACACATAATATTGAAATATCTTTTAACTCTTTTATTAACTCTTCTTGCATAATTTATCCTGCGATTACGATTTTAAAAACAGCACCCTCTTCATCATTATGAACACTTAACTCTCCACCCATATTTCGCTCAATAATGAGTTTTGAAATATAAAGTCCAAGACCTGTTCCTTTTGATGAATCTTTTGTACTATAATAGGGATCAAAAATCAATTCTTGATTTTTTTCATGTATTCCACCTGCATTATCTTTTATAGTAATTGTTGATAAAACTCCTTTTGAATCAATCCTTATATCTATTCGTGGATTTTTAATCTCTTTTTCAACCAATACATCTTTTGCATTACTAAGTAAATTTAAAATAACTTGCGCAAACTCAGTTGGATAACCATAAACTTTTTTATCATTTATCACATCTACATTTAACTCTATTCCAAAATTTTTTAATGTTGCATCTATTATATTTATAGCTTTTGAACAAGCAAGCGATACTAAAAATTCCTCTTTTATTTTATCTGGTTTATAGAAATTTCTAAAATCATCAATTGTATTTGACATAAATTCAATCATCTTATCACTTTTTTCAATGGCATTGTAGATATGATTTTCATCAACTTTTTTGAATCTAGTTGCTGTTTCTAATTCCATTAAAATACCTGATAATTGGCTAAGAGGTTGTCGCCATTGATGGGCAATCATACTAATCATTGAACCAATTCTTGCAAGTTTTGCTTGCTCTAATATTTTTTTATCTTTTTGTTTTGCTTCTTGAATTCCATATTGAACTTTCATAAATAAATTGTCATTTAAAGCTTTGAGTTCATCTTCTCTATATTGAACCTCTTTTTTATATTTTCTAATAACTTCTTTTACAATTGAAATCATTAGAAAAGAGAAAAAAGTCATAAAAAAAAGAACAACTAATGAAACAACAAGCATAAAATCTGAAAATATTTTATCTTGTTTTTCATGTTCTGCTATTTTCTTCTCAATTAGTAAATCTAATGTTTTAGTATCTACATTTGTTTTAATATAGAGCTCTTTATACTCTTTTAATTCTAATTGGAAATAACTTTGAGAAATTTTTAAATTGTATGAAACTGCAAGAAAGGAAATAAATATAATGCAAAGAAAAGGAATAATAACAGTAAAAAAAGGAATTCCCTCTTTATTAAACATAAAAAACCTTCTAAAAATAATTGTAAATTTATAATGTCTAAATATTACTTAAAAGTATTAGGGGAAATTTTAGATATTTCCCCTAAAAATGAAATCTAAATTTAATCTTTTGTTTTTTTATCATTGATATTATCAACAATCTCTTTCCACGTATCTTTTTCAAAATTAAACTCAACATAATCGTTATATCTAAGAACAGGTGTTTTCCCCTCTTTTACTTGTCTTTCATAACCTCTGATTAGTTTTAATACTGGCTTATATAATAAAGCAATTACAATCATATTAAGAATTGCTAATAAACCCATACTTAAATCTGCAAAAGCAAAAATAGAGCTTAAATCTTGGAAAGAACCCCAAATAACAAGTAAAATACAAACTACTCTAAAAATATTAAATACAGTAACATTTCCTTTACTAAAGAAATTTAAACTATTTTCAGCTAAATAGTAGTTATAAATCATAGAAGAAAAACCAAATAAAAATAGTGCAATTGTTACAAAATATCCACCTAATGGCCCAATATGTTCAATTAAAGCATTTTGAGTTAATAAAATTCCTTGAACACCTGCAACTCCTGGCGTATAAACACCTGATAAAAGAATTATAAAGGCTGTACAAGAGCATAATATGATTGTATCAATAAATACTGAGAATGATTGAACAATTCCTTGTTGAACAGGATGAGCAACATAAGCAACTGCTGCAACATTTGGTGCACTTCCAAGTCCTGCTTCATTTGAGAACATACCTCTTTTTGCACCTTGTAAAATAACAGCACCAACTCCACCAGCAATTGCTGAGCTTGGATTAAATGCCTCATGAATTATCATTACTATTAAAGATGGAATTTCATTTATATTTAAAACTATAACTACAAGTGCAATTAATAAATATCCTAAAGCCATAATTGGAACAATAACTTCTGACATTCTAGCAATTCTTCTTACTCCACCAAAAATTGTAACACCAAAAACAATAGTTAAAGCAATTCCACTTACCCAAGTTGGTAAATTAAATGAAGCTTCAAAAGAAGTAGTAATAATAAATGATTGAGTTGCATTAAATGCAAATCCAAATGTAATTAAAAGTAAAACAGAAATTACAACACCTAACCATCTTTTCCCTAAACCTTTAGTTGCATAATACGCTGGACCACCTCTATAAACACAAGAATCTAATCCATCTTTTTCTTTATATAATTGTGCTAGTGAACACTCAAAGAAACTTGTAGCCATTCCAACTAAAGCAATAACCCACATCCAAAATACAGCACCAGCACCACCCAGAGTAATAGCAACTGCAACACCAGCAATATTACCACCACCAACACGACCAGCTACACTTAACATTAAAGCTTGAAATGAACTAATATGTCCATCTTTGTCATGTACTGTATCTCTTAAAATATTGAACATTTTAAAAAAATATCTAAATTGAACAAATCTAGAACTAATAGTAAAAAAGACTCCAAGAGCTGGTAGTAAATATATTAGAATATTTCCCCAGATAAGATCATTTAGAAATGTGTTAATTTCTGCGAACATTTTATCTCCTTAATTTATATATAGAAAACTTTAACATCTCTTAGAGTGTTAAAAGTGTCTTTTAAAAGCTTAAAAAGAAAATTAAATAAAAAAGATTTTATAAAAGAAAAACTGAAACAAAAAAATAGTTTCAGTTTTATTGAGATTTAAAAGAGTTATTTTTTCAACTCTTTTAAAATTTTGATTAAATAATCAGCAGAATTTTTAGCACTTGATTTTAAGAATTCATCAAAATCAAATCCAGCATCCATATCAGCACTATCAGAAATAGCTCTTAATATAAAAAACGGAACATTTAAAGCATCACAAACAACAGCAACACTTGCTCCTTCCATTTCTAGGGCATCAGCATTAAAAGTATTTTGAATAAACTCTTTTCTTTGTGTTGAATGAACAAATTGATCACCAGTTGCAATAGTTCCAACGATTACTTTTAAATCATTTTCATTTGCAACTTTAATGGCAACTTCTCTTAATTCTTTTGATGTTTCAACAAATACTTTTCCACCTGGAACATATCCAAAAGGATGTCCAAATGCTGTAATATCTAAATCATGTTGACATAATTTATCGGCAATAATTAAATCACCAATTTTAAGTTCAGGATTAATACCACCTGCAACTCCTGAAAATAAAAGAGTATCACATCCAAATTTCTCAATCATAGTTGCAGCTGTTAAACTTGCAAATACTTTTCCAATTTTTGAATAAGCAATAACAATATCTAATCCATTGTAAGAAACTTCATAATATTTATTATTAGCAAACTCAACAATATTTACACTATCAAAATAGGCTAAAAGAGGTTCAATTTCCTCTTCCATAGCCCCCATTATTGCTAATTTAGTCATTTAATTCACCTGCAATTGCTTCTAATGTATTCATATCAGAAACATTAATTGTTGGAACTTTTGTGATTTTTTTATTTAAACCTTTTAAAACTATTCCATTTCCAAATTCAATAAATAAATCAACTTCATGTTCATGTGAACTTATTGATTGTTTATATTTAACTGGACTTGTAAGTTGAGCTGATAATAATTTAATAGCTTCAGCTTTCGTTGAATATGCTTCAGTTGTAACATTTGAAATAACTGGCGCAAATTTATTTTTTAAGAATTTTTCTAAATAAGGAGTTAAACTCTCAACAGCACTTTTTAGTAATTCACAGTGACTTGCAACTGACATATCTAAAACAATTGCTCTTTTTGCACCAGCAGCTTTAAAAGTATCAACAAGAGCCTCTAAATCAGCTTTAATACCTGCAAGAACTAATTGACCATCCATATTATAATTTGCTGGCCAAACTTGTTTTCCAAGCTCTCTTTGCTCAAGACAAACTTTTTCAACTGTAGCATCATCAATTCCAACTAATGCCATCATTCCAGCATTTCCACCAGCACAAGCTTCAGTCATAAATAAACCTCTTTTGTGAACCAATTCAACTGCATCTAAATAATCAAGTGCACCAGCAGCAACTAATGCTGAAAATTCACCTAAAGAATGTCCTAAAACAAATTCAGGAGTAATATTATATTTTTCTTTAAAAATTGCATTTGCAATAGAACTTACTAATAAAATTGCAGGTTGAGTAAACTCAGTTTTACCAATATTATCATTCTCTTCAAATAAAAGTTTCTCAAAATCAATTCCTAATCTAGAACTAGCATTTGAAATCATCTCTTTTGCTATATTACTATTATCAAAAAAATCTTTCCCCATACCTATAGTTTGACTTCCTTGACCAGGAAAAATAAAAGCAACTTTTTTCATTGTAAATACCTCTTTATAAATTAATTAATTTTTAATAAAACTATTTTTTAAAGTTAAAAACCATAACCCTAAAAAATAGTTTTGCCCAAATGTAAAAATACACTCGGGCAAAATCTATATTTTTTAGTATAAAAAAAGGATTAGTGACAACCACATCCACCATGAGAATGTCCATGACCTTTGCTTCCTGTACCACAAGAACCAGCACCATGGTCATGACCGTGATCGTGACCACCGCCACCACAACAACCACCACCCATAGCAGCCATACCACCAACAACACCTGTTTGAATCTCTTCTTCAGTTGCATCTCTTAAAGATAAAATTGAAACTGTGAACATTAAAGTTCTTCCAGCCATTGGATGATTGTAATCAATTGTAACATCTGAATCAGAAAAAGATTTAACTACAACTTGTACAGTTTCACCATGTTCACCAGTACCATATAAAGACATACCTTCAACTAATTCAATTCCAGCAAATTGCTCTTTTGGTAAAGTTTGAACAGCTTCATCATTATATTCACCATAAGCATCAACTGGCTGAACTAAAACATCTGCTTCTTCATTTGCTGACATATCAACTAATTTAGACTCAAGACCTGGAATAATTTGACCTTTTCCTGAAATAAATTCTAAAGGAGCTTGACCTACATTTGTATCTAATTGCTCACCAGTTTTCGCATCTTTTAATGTATATTCAATACCTATTACTTTTGACATCTTTTTTCCTTATTTAATATTTATTTTAATTTTGATAAATTTTGATTTGCTACTTTTGCTTCACTTGAACTTGGATAAAGATCAATTAAAGTACTATAAAAGCTTTTTGCATTATCTTTGTCTTTTGTTTTCTCAAATGAAATAGCACTATGCAATAATAATGTTGGCATATAAGCTGCTTTGTCATTTAACATAGCAGATTTTTTATAATAACTTATTGCAACGTCATATTTTTTTCTCATATACCAATTTTGTGCCAAATAGAAATTAACTTCTGCTGGTTTATAATTTGCTTCTAAAAGTTTTTCATATTTTGGAGTTGAAGAGTCATATTTTTTCGAATCAAAATCACTTTTTGCTTCTTTTAATAAATTAGCTTTATCTTCTGGAGTTGTCAATTTTTTTGTAGATACATCAACACTACTATTAGACTCAGTATCAACACCTGGTTTATTTGAATCTAGTTTTGTTGTAGGTGAAACTTGAGAAGTTTTAACTCCCATAGCTTTTTTTAAAGCTTCAAATTCTTCTCTTGTAATAAATTGACCCATATTCTTTTCTAGTTCATTAGAAGAAACATATTCAGAATTAATTTTATTAACCAAAGTAGATAATTTTGTAAGTGCGGCTTTTAAACCATTAACTGTATCAGCCAATTGAGCATCTCCATCTGATGATGAAGAATTTGTTTTATTAGAACCTAAATCTGAAGAAGAACCAACTTTCTGCATCAAGTCATCAACTTTTCTAGAAGTTGAATTTAACTTTGCAGAATCGCCTTCATATGTAGATTCTAAGCCTTCTAATCTTGTTTTAATAGATTCAAGTAAAGAATTAATATCTCCCATTTTTGATGTTAAACTATTAATACTCTCTTGATTTTTCAAGATATGTTTTTCAGAAGAAGTAAGTCCATAAGAACCACTTCCACTAGAATCACTTGATCCATAAACCGAAACCTCTTGGGCTACGGTTAATGAACTTGCTACTAAAAAAGATAGAAGATACTTAGTCATCAGAATTATTTACTTAATTCGTGTTCAACTCTTCTGTTTTTAGCCCAACAATCTTTAGTTTTTTCAGTACAAACTGGAGAACTTTCACCTAAAGAAACTAATGCAACATTAGCAGTTACACCGTTAGCAACTAAAACATCTTTAACAGAATTTGCTCTTTTTAAACCTAATGCGTAGTTATACTCATCTGATCCCCACTCATCTGTGTTACCAGATACAGTTACAGTTGTGTCAGCAGTTAATGCAGATAATTTAGAAGCATTAGAAACAGCTTTGTCATTGTTTTCTGAAGTTAAGTTATATTTGTCAAATCCAAAATATACATGCTCAATTAAAACTTTTTGACCATTGATCATATAGTAGTTACCATTTGCAGCTTTTTCTAAAGCAGAGAAGCTTCCATCAGTCATTGAAGAATCAGCAGTATTTGCAGTTTCTGCAGCAGCTGCACCATTGTCAACATTCATGTCAGCATTTTTTTCACTACAACCAGTAGAGAATAACATTGCCGCAACTAATAAAGAATAAACACCTAATTTTTTCATATTTTTGTCCTTGAAATAAAAATTTGCTGAAATAATACAAGAGTGAACCTTAATTATTGTTTATAAAAATTAAATCAATAAAAACTAAGACATTTTTTTTTAATTACAACTAACAAAAGCCCATATAATAGGCTTTAATAGAAAGTTACATTATAAATACAATCATTGAAAAAGCATACAATTATATAAAATAAATTTATTTATTTATCAAAAATCATACTTTTTTTATTATAAAATAATTAGCTTATTAATAATTCATTAAGTTAAGTATTTATATTTTTTAATTATGTTAGATTTATTTAAATGAATAAATTATTTATTCAAGGTTAATTTGACCATGAAATAATAAAAATTATGAGTTTTATATTTTGTTTGTAGAAAAAAAAAGCTTTATAGAAAATCTATAAAGCTTTTATATTTAGTTAAAAAGATTTACCAATCTATTGATTGTATTCTTTTTCCTTTAAGTGGGAATAAAAATGATTTACTATAATCTAATCTAATTATACCAATTGAACTTGAGCCACCAAAAGTTTTAATAAATAATAGTGTTTCACCGTCTGTTGAGAACTTTGGAAATTGATTAATACCGCTAGTTGTTAATCTTTTTAAACTATCTGTTTTTGTTGAAATTAAATATAAATTAAAGCTTTTATCTCCCAATTCATTCGAAGAATCTTTACTACTGTAAACAATGTTGTTACCAAATGCAGTAGCAGAAGAGTTATTATTACTATGATACACTAATCTCTCAACTGAACTTGAATTAATTCCCTGAGCAAAAATATTAGGATTACCTAATCTATCTGAAACAAATACAATTCTTGAATCATTTTCAATAAAATGACCACCAACGTCAATTCCACCATATTTTGTAATTTGAGTCTGTTTTTTTGTTCTTACATCATATACAAAAATATCAGGTTGACCTGTAGGAGATGCAGTAACTAACAATTTATTACCATCTGCACTAACATCAGAACATGCCAACATACCATCTGATTGCATGATTGTCTCTTTACTTCTATTATAAATATTTAACTTTACTAATGTAGGTTTACCATAATTGTACGTAGTATAATAAATAGTTTTTTGTTCAGCATCTGCCCATTTAGGGAAAATATTCAATCCACCAGTAACCACTGTTTTTTTATAAGTTAAAGTATAATCTCCAATCATAATATCAGCTTTTCCAGATTCTGCATATGTTGAAAATACAACAAATTTTTCCATCCAATCAATACCTGGTGCCTTAAAGAAAGCATTTACAGATATTGCAGCTTTATGAGCTAAAAATACAAATCTATCCTCTTGCGTAGTTGCAAAATTCTTTTCTAAAATTAATGTTCTTGAATTTATATCATACAATTTTGTCATCAAAGTATAAGAACCTGCATCTTTTTTAGCAGATATATTTAGATATAAATTAATCCCTTGATTTGATAAAGCAAGAATATCAGGCATATTTTCATAAGATGTAACACTATTTGCTGATGCAACATCAAAATGACCACTTACAGATAAATCATCTGCTAAACTCTTTTTTATCTTATTTAATGTTTCAATTTCTGAAGTATCAGTTGCAACTGAAACTAAAATTTTTGGTAAAGCATTAGTTTTCTTTACAACCTCTAAATTTGCATCCACTTCCGCAAAAACTGAACTAAACACCAATGATAACAATAATAATATTTTATACATACATTTTATCCTTCTGATCTAAAATCAACATTAACTTTTATATCTTTACCTTTTGTAGGCTTTGGATAAGCCACATTCTTTTGTTCCTCTAAAAAAGCCTTTAAAGATGAATCAAAAGCTTCATCTCCGGAATTAGTAACTACACGATAATCAAATCGTCCATCCGTATCAATCATAATTAAAACTACAGACTTAAGACCAGAACCAACTGGTACCCATGCTGATAACAATTCTTGTACTTGAGAAAAATATTCATCAGTCTCTTGACCTTTATTTGCGTTAGTAGCTTTCACATTAGTTGCAGTCTTTTCATCTTCAAGTATTTTATCAATTTTTATGTTATTTGTTCTTTTTTCTTTTTCAAACTTTGATTTAAATCTTTTTGGATCAATAGATTTTTCAATGTTATTAACTTCTTCTTTTGTAACTGTTTTAGCAGTCTCTTTCACATTTGCAAATAAAGATTTAAGATCAGGTTTTTTTTCATTTGAAGCTGATGCAACCTTTTCTTCTTTAACTGCTTCTTTTTCTATTATTTTTTCTGTCTTCTTTTCGACCATTTTCTTTTCAGCTTTTTCTGTAATCATATCAAGTTCAATTGTAGTTGATGTAGATTTAAGATCATAAGTTTTTGGAATTGGACTTGCAATATATGCAAATAACAAAAAACATACAAAAGCATAAAATGAAAATGCTATTATACCTGAAAGTATAAATGAAAAATTATTTTTCATTTATTATCCATCTGTCACTAAAGCAACTTTGAAAAAACCAGCTTCTTTAACTGATTTTAAAACAAAAATTATATCATCATATTTTAATTCTTTATCAGCTCTAATATGTATAGGAGTATTTTGATCTTTTCCATTTGCAAATAAAAGAAAACTATCTGGGAAATTAGCTATCTCTACTTTGTTTTTATTAAGTGTAACTATTCTATCTTTAGTAATAATAATATCAATTTTTTGAACATCTTGAACTTGTTGTGATTTACTTCCTGTAGGAAGATTGATTTGCTCTTCGAATTCTATAACGGGAGCAGTAACCATTAATATAGCCAGTAAAACTAGCATAATATCAACTAAGGGTGTAATATTTAATTCTGGTTTATCATTAAAATCATACACTAGATTAACCCTTAGCAATTAAAATTTGCGATTGTGCCTTAAGATAAATATTTAACTCATAAATCTTTCTTGAAAGTATTTGATGGAAAGTATAAGCAAATATTGCAACAAAAATACCACATGCCGTTGCTACTAATGCTTCACTAATTGCTGGTGCAATGATAGAAAAAGCAACTTTAGATTGATTTGCAAATTTTGCAAATGACTCTAATATACCAATAACTGTTCCAAAAAGACCAATAAAAGGTGATGTTGAAGAAATTATTGCTAACCATGAAATTCCTGAACTTGCATCTTTTATTATATTGATTTCACAAGCATATAATAATTCTTTTGAAGCAAGGTTATTTGTACACTTATTTAGTGCAGACAATGACGAAAATCTAGCTTCTCTTGATGTTAATCCTTCAAGTGATCTCACTTCATTTTTAATAAGTGCTGTCACTGCAAAGTATCTATATAAGAAAATCCAAATTGTAACGATTAGGTAGATTGACAATAGTGCTAAAACTATATAAGTTATAGCACCACTATTTGCCAAATAATTTAGTATTGTAGTTATCATGAGCTTCTATGCGAATGAATTAATTTTTGCTTCAACTGCAGCAACTGAAACATTTGAATCTTTTACAGATTTTACTAACTCTTTTGCTGCTTCGATATTTCTAGCAATTTCAGAGTCTTTTCCTGCAGTTAATGAAATAGCACCATCTGCTAATACATCAACTGATTTCTCATCTACTTTTACATGTCCCCAATTAATAGCGACAGCTTCTGTAGAGTTTGCTTTTTCAATAACAATTACACCAACTGTTAATGAAGAAATTAATGATGAATGTCCTGGTAGAACACCAAACTCTCCCTCTTTTCCAGGGAGAGTTACTGTTTTAACATCATCATTAAAAATTTCTCCATTAGGTGTAACGATTGATAATCTAATTGTATCCATGTTATGCCTTAATGGTTTTTTGTTATTTCATTTTCTCAGCTTTAGCAAGAACCTCGTCGATTCCACCAACCATATAGAATGCCATTTCAGGGATGTTGTCATATTTACCAGCTAAAATTCCTTGGAATCCAGCAATAGTATCTTTTAATTCAACATATTTTCCTGGGCTACCTGTAAATACTTCTGCAACGAAGAATGGTTGAGATAAAAATCTTTCAATTTTTCTTGCTCTTGAAACAACAAGTTTATCAGATTCTGATAACTCATCCATACCAAGAATAGCAATAATATCTTGTAAATCTTTATATTTTTGTAATACAGATTGAACACCTCTAGCTGTATTATAATGTTCTAAACCAATAATGTCTGCATTTAATATTCTTGAAGTTGAATCTAATGGATCAACCGCAGGATAGATACCTTTTTCAGCAATTTTTCTGTTAAGAACTGTTGTTGCATCTAAGTGAGCAAATACAGAAGCTGGAGCTGGATCCGTTAAGTCATCCGCTGGAACGTAAACTGCTTGAACAGAAGTAATAGAACCTTTAGAAGTAGAAGTAATTCTCTCTTGTAATTTTCCCATTTCTGATGCAAGTGTAGGTTGGTATCCAACAGCTGAAGGAATTCTTCCTAATAATGCTGACATTTCAGAACCTGATTGTGCAAATCTAAAGATATTATCAACGAACATTAATACGTCAAGACCTTTTTCATCTCTAAAGTATTCTGCCATTGTAAGACCAGTTAATGCAATTCTATTTCTAGCACCTGGTGGTTCACTCATTTGACCATAGCACAATGCAACTTTATCAAGAACGTTTGAGTCTTTCATCTCATGGTAAAGGTCATTTCCTTCTCTTGTTCTCTCACCAACACCAGCAAATACTGAGTATCCAGAGTGTTTAAATGCAACGTTATGGATTAATTCCATGATGATAACTGTTTTACCAACACCAGCACCACCGAATAGTCCAACTTTACCACCTTTTGAATATGGTGCTAAAAGGTCAACAACTTTGATACCTGTTTCAAACATTTCAGTTTTTGTTGATTGCTCTTCAAATGAAGGAGCAGATCTATGGATTGACCATCTTTCAACATCAGCAGGAATTGCTTCACCTTCATCAACTGGATCACCAATAACATTAAAGATTCTTCCTAATACTGCTTCACCAACTGGAACTTTGATTGGTCCACCAGTAGCAATACACTCTTGACCTCTAGTTAAACCTTCTGTCATATCCATAGCAATAGTTCTAACTCTACTATCACCAATATGCGCAGCAACTTCTAATACTAATCTGTCTTTATTAGCATCTGCTAATACTACATCAATAGCTTCATTAATTTCTGGTAAGTATCCGTCGAACTCTACGTCAACAACCGGACCCATTACCTGAATAATTTTACCTTTCATACGGGCAGCTCCTTTAAATTATTTTAATGCTTCAACACCACTGATAATCTCTATCAGCTCTGTTGTAATTGCAGCTTGTCTAGCTTTATTATATTCAACTGTTAAACTATTAACTTTTTCTTTTGCATTTTTAGTAGCAGCTTCCATTGCTTGCATTCTAGCACTGTGCTCTGCAGCTAAAGAGTCAATTAAAGCATAATACATATTGAAATCAATATATTTATCTGTTAATCCGTCTAATACTTCTTGATCATCATCTGGCTCAATATCTAACATAGAATCAGAATTTACTGTTTCTACATTATCTAAGCTAATTGGTAATAATGTTCTAACTCTAATTTCTTGAGTTAACATATTTAAAAAACCATTATAAACCAAAACTACTCTATCAGTAACTTCATTTTTAAAATCTTCAACAACAGAATGAATAAACTCTGCAGCTCTATCATACTCAGGAGCAGAAGATAAATCAGAAACTCTTTGCTCTAAAGCAACACCTTGGAAAGAAAAGAAATCAACACCTTTTCTACCAGCAGCTCTTAATCTAACTTTTGTACCTTTTGCTTCATATTCAGCAATTAATTTACTAACAGTTTTAATTGTTGCCATATTAAAACCACCGCAAAGTCCTTTATCAGCAGTAACAAAAACAATATCAACTGTTTTTGGAGTAGCATTTTGAACAAATGCTCTACTAATATTTCCTTCGTCTTGAACTTTGCTAACTCTAGCAGCAATATCAGAAAGAACATCATTAATCTTTATTGCATAACTTCTAGCTTGTTCAGATAACTGTCTAGTTCTAGTAAGTTTTGCAGAAGATACAAGCTTCATAGCTTTTGTTGTCTTCTGAGTATTTTTAACACTACCTATTTTTAATTTTATCTCTTTTAAGTTAGCCATTGACTAATCCTTAGTTTGCACTAAATACAGTTTTAAACTCTTCTAATGCAGCTTTTAATTCTGCTTCTGTATTATCATCAATTTTTTGAGATGTTCTGATTGCATCTAAAATATTTGAATATTTTTGTTCGAAGAACGCATGTAATTCAGCTTCAAATCTTACAACATCACCAACAGCGATATCATTTAAGTACCCTTTAGTACCAGCATAAATAATAACAATTTGTTTTTCAATAACTAATGGTTTATTTACACCTTGTTTTAATACTTCAACCATTCTTTGACCAAGCTCTAATTCTCTTCTAGTAGCTTCATCTAAGTCAGATGCAAATTGAGCAAATGCTTCAAGTTCTCTATATTGAGCAAGAGATAATTTTAAAGTACCAGCTACTTGTTTAGTAGCTTTAATTTGAGCAGCTCCCCCAACCCTAGAAACAGATAAACCAACATTAATTGCAGGTCTAATTCCTGAGTTAAATAAGTTAGTTTCTAAGAAAATTTGTCCATCAGTAATAGAAATAACATTTGTTGGAATATATGCAGCAACATCTCCAGCTTGTGTTTCGATAATTGGTAACGCAGTCATAGAACCAGCACCTCTTTCATCACACATTTTAGCAGCTCTTTCTAATAATCTTGAGTGTAGATAGAATACATCCCCTGGATATGCTTCTCTTCCTGGAGGTCTTCTTAAAATTAATGACATTTCTCTATATGCAACTGCATGTTTAGATAAATCATCATAAATAATTAATGCATGTTTACCATTATCTCTGAAGAATTCACCAATTGTAACACCTGTATATGGAGCTAAAAATTGTAATGCAGAAGAATCAGCAGCTGAAGCATTAACAACAATTGAATATTCCATTGCACCAGCTTCTTCTAATGTTCTAACAACAGAAGCAACAGAAGATGATTTTTGACCAATTGCAACATAAATACAAATAACATTCTCACCTTTTTGGTTAAGAATTGTATCTATCGCAACTGTAGTTTTACCAGTTTGTCTATCACCAATAATAAGCTCTCTTTGCCCTCTTCCAATTGGAACTAATGCATCAATTGCTTTAATACCAGTTGTTAATGGTTCATGAACAGATTTTCTTGCCATAATACCAGGAGCTTTTTCTTCAACTAATCTTGATTCAGTTGAAGCAATTGCACCTTTACCATCAATTGGTTCACCAAGAGCATTAACAACTCTTCCAACCATTGCATCACCAACTGGAGTTGATAAAAGTTTTCCAAGTCTTTTGCAAGAAGTACCTTCTCTTAGACCTTCACCTTTACCAAGAACAACAATACCAACTGAAGACTCTTCTAAATTTGAAGCAAGACCTCTCTCACCATTTTCAAATTCAACAATTTCCCCAGCCATAACATTTTTTAGACCGTAAACTTGAGCAATACCATCTGCATAAGAGATAATTTTACCTGTTTCATTTACATCTACATTTAATTCAAAGTTATCAATTCTTTCTTTAATTATAGAACTGATTTCATCAGCTTGAATTTTTGCACCCATTCAATTTCTCCTTTGTAAGTTCTAAACTGCTTTTAAAATATGATCTATTAATTGTGATTTCAATCTCTCTTTTGAAAAAGAAATTTCAACTCCCAACCCATCGATATCTACTTTAATTCCATCATAATCACAAACTTTTTGTGATAATGATAATTTAACATCAAATTTTTTACTAAATTGATCTTCAATTGAAGATACATAGTCACTTGATAACTCAAGATTTGTGTAAACAACTCCAACATAACTATTATTCATTTTTGCAAGTTGAGTGTTTAATTCATTTGCAATAAATGGTAATAATGATAGTCTTCTTTTTTCACCAAGTAATTTAATGAAATTTTTTAATGTTTCATTATTTGCTGCATCAACTAAAGAGATAATTAAATCTACTTTTGCTTTATCAGCTATTTCTGGAGAAGTTATAATTGAAATAAATTTTTCATCAGTAAATGCTGATGAAATAGTATTTAAATCACTACTAATGTTGCTTATAACTTGATTATCTCTACCGTCAATCAAAGCTTTAACGTATCTTTTTGCTACTAAATCATTCATTATGCTACCTTTTTAAGAACAATATTTGCTAACTCATTTTGAGTTAATTTAATATTTTCTGAACTTAATAGCTCTTCAAGAACTTGAGTAACAACCTCTTTTTTAGCTTTTGATGTTTCAACTTTCATCATTTCATCTAAACTTTTATTTAGATTAGCGATGTCTGAATCAACAGCAGTTGCAACTTTTTGTTTAACTGAATCTATGTCAGCTTTTGCACCTTCGATAATATCAGTAGCAATTTTTTTTGCTTCTTCTAATTTCTTTTGTGCATTTTTCACTTTATCTTGAGAAGCTTTTAAAGTATCTTGTACTTTGTCAAGTTCCCCTTGAATAGATAAAGATCTCTCAGCAAAAAATGCTTTAATTTTATCAGCAAGTATATACCATAAAATTCCAGCAAAAATTATAAAGTTAACGGTTCTTTGTACTATATCAGTCTCAACCGCACCTTCGTTTGCAAGTAATGCAACAGGAGCTAAAGCCAACCCAAGTAATAACATTCTTTTCATATTCTCTTCCCCTTAAATTGAGCTAAGCTTAGCTTTTAGGCTCTCATTAAATTGAGGCATAGAAGATACTAAAGAATCTTTTAAAGCTTTAGTCTCGTCTTGTAAGTTTTTAGCAAATTCCGCAGATTTTACTTCTAAATTAGATTTAGCACTTGCAAGTTTTGCATCAGCACTATCCTTTGCTTCCTTATAAGCTTGTTCTCTAATTGCAGCCGCCTCTTTTTTCGCTTTAGCAATGATATCATTTGCTTCGGCTAATAAACCATCCACATCAGCAGCGTTTGATTTTGCGTCTTCTAAATCTTTTTTTATAGAAGCCGTTCTATCATCCATATGCTTTAATAATGGTTTGAAAAGACAACTGTTTAGTCTAGCAACAACTAAAAGAAAGATGATACCAGAGCTAAGCAATAATACAGGACTTATGTCTAACATTCATTCCTCCATATTTTTTACAGTTTAGTTTAACTAAAACTCTATTATTTTAGCAAAACTAACTATAAAATTATATTAAAAGAAAAAATTAGGTTACAAATTTTTGGATAGTGTTACGATTGGATATTAAAGTAGCTAATAATTTTATCTACTTCTTCTTGTGAGTTAAATTCAATTTTAAAATAGTTTTTTTCCACTTTTACTTTTAGATTGTTTTCTTTTAATCTTTCAACTATATTATTAAGAGGAATAAAGTTATATAGGTCTTTTGGTTTATCTTTCTTTGGCTTTTCAATATTTTTTTCTTTTAATTCTTTTACTAATTTTTCAGTCTCTCTAACAGAAAGTTTCTGACCAATAATAGAATCACAAACCAATTTTTGTTCATCAGAACTAAGTCCAATCATAACTTTTGCATGTCCTGCACTAATTTTGTCGCTTGCTAAAAATTGTTGTACATATGAGTTTAATTGTAACAGTCTTAATGTATTTGTAATAGATGTTCTACTTTTGAATACTTTTTTTGATAATTCTTCATGGGTAATACTATGTTCATTTAGTAACTGTGCGTAACAATATGCCAGCTCAATTATATTTAAGTCATCTCTTTGGATATTTTCAATTAATGCTAATTCTCTTAATTTAAATTCATCTGCATCAATTATAATTGCTTTAATTTTATCAATTTTTGCAAGTTTATGAGCTCTTAATCTTCTCTCACCTGCAACTAAAGTGTAACTATTATTCCCATTTTCGATTACAACTATAGGCTGCAATAATCCATGTTCTTTTATTGATTCACTTAAATCATTTAGTTTTTCTTCATCAAATATTTTTCTTGGCTGGTTAGGATTAGCTTTTATTGTACTAACATCGATTTTTAAAACGCCAGATTTGCTACTTCTTGTTGAATTCTCATAAGCTGATTCAACTTCTCCTAATAATTCTCCTAATCCTCTACCTAATGCCATAATATTTCCTACTATTAAAAATCAACCTGCTATTGCTCTTGCTAAATGTGTATATGCTTTTGTACCACTTGAATTTGTATCATATAACATAATTGGTTTACCAAAACTTGGACTCTCTGCTAATTTTACATTTCTTGGAATTACAACATATGAATTTTCATCTATTTTAAATAATTTATTTTCAAAATGTTGTGCTAAATCTGCAAACACTTGTTTTGATAAATTATTTTGAGAGCTATACATTGTTGGTAAAAAACCTCTAATTTGTAAAGATTGGTTTATTGTTTGTTTAACTAATTTAATTGTATTTAACAACTGTGCTAAACCTTCTAATGCAAAAAATTCACATTGGATTGGAATCAAAACAGATGTAGATGCACTTAATGTATTAATTGTAATTGGACCTAATGCTGGAGGTGAATCAATAATAATATAATCAAAATCTTTCTTAACTGGATCGATTTTTCTTTTTAATACTAATTCCCTCTCTTTTGTATTTTTATAAAACTCTTTTTCAATTCCAACAAGTCCAATGTTTGAAGGAGCTACTTTTAAATTCTCTATTTCTGAATCTAAAATGATTTCACTCAACTCTTTTGTACCTAACATTACATGATAGATATTGTATTCATAAGTATCCCTATGAAAACCCAGAGAAGTTGTAGCATTTGCTTGTGGATCTGCATCAATTAATAATACTCTCTTACCTTCAAGTGCAAGGGCTGCACTTAAATTCACAGCAGTCGTAGTTTTACCCACACCACCTTTTTGATTAGCTATTGAAATAATTTCTGTCATCTTAAACTAAATACCTTTTTATTGTTTACTTGTATTGAACCATCGTCATTTAGCGCAACATTTTCGAGAGAAACTTTTTGATTGTCGATGGTTGTTTGGAACTTTTTGCTATGTTGAAATTCTATCTTAAACTCACTAAATATTTGCTTCCAAAAAATCTTTTTTTCTAATTTAAGAAAATAACTTTTTAACATATGATTTATATCGATATTTATATCTAATTTTCCAAAATCTTCACTTACTTCTTTTAAATTTATTCCTATTCCACAATAAAGTAATTCTTTTGAAACTGTAGTTATTGTTCCACCTATTTTTTTATTTTCTATATAAAAATC
The DNA here is from genome assembly GCA_028688995.1 of Aliarcobacter sp. GTDB lineage: Bacteria > Campylobacterota > Campylobacteria > Campylobacterales > Arcobacteraceae > Aliarcobacter. The sequence continues at coordinate 17,255 of JAQTXB010000009.1, read as the reverse complement.
ATTTGGCCATTTTAGCCAAACTTTTGAGCCCAATTCTTTTAGAATATCTTTTAAAATATATGAAAAATATATTGAACTACTTTGTAAAGGCAAATCTTTTGGCAAGAAACTATTATCAACAACAAAAGAGAAAAATAAATTTCCTTCTTTTCCTAACCATAAATTTCCACGACTTCCAATTCCTTGTGTTTGATAATCACACAAAACACACAAAGGTTCTGTATATCCATTTTCAATAATGTAATCTTTAATATATCTATGCGTAGAGTCTATTTCTCTTAATTTTATTATTTTCATATTCCTATTATACATAATAAAAATAGAAGATTTTATTAAATATAATCTAAATAAAAAAGGCTATTATGTTAGATCCTGTTTTACCAATTGCAATATATTTACTCTTAGGTTATACCTTTAAAATTATTCATCAAGATAATTCAAAACAATTAATTGAATTTATAATATATTTTTCACTTCCTGCTATTGTATTTTCTAAAATTTATCCATTAGTTCTTGACGAAAAAATTTTTGGATTAATTTTAATGTTTATTTGTTTTATTCTTTTTAATCTTTTACTTGCTTATTTCATTGGTAAAATGATGAAATTAAGTAGGATTTTACTAGCAACTTTTATGATTATGGCTACTTTTGGAAATACTTCATTCATTGGATTCTCATATATTAACGCTTTTTATGGTGAAGACTATATTGTTTATGGATTAATTTATGATTTATTTGGTTCTTTTTTACTTCTTGTATCAATTGGTATGCTTATTATTACATGGGGAAGTGGCAAAAAAAATAGTATTAAATCTATTTTTAAAAGTATATTTTTATTTCCACCATCACTAATGTTTTTTATTACTGTTCTTGTAAAAAACTTTGAAATTCCAAATTTTTTATTATTAACAACTCAAACATTAGGTTCAACTTTAGTGCCAATTGCAATGATTGCTATTGGAATGAAACTAGAACTAAAACATATCTTAGCAAGATTTCATATTGTATCAATGGCGATGCTTTTAAAAATGGTAATTGTTCCAATAATTGTGTTAATTGGTTTTCAACAATTTTATGGAATACATGAAACTTGGGTAAAGGTAACGATAATTGAAGTTGCAATGCCACCAATGACAATGGCTACTGTTTTAGCAATAAAAGGTGGATTAGATGAAAAAGTTGCTGTAAACTCTTTGGTTTTAGGAGTACTATTAAGTCTTATTACAATTACACTATATACATCATATTTAGCATAATTTATGCTAATGTGATTATATACTCCATTCCTTTACAATCTACCTTTTTATAATTGTAAACCACATCTTTAAAAGAAATAGTTCCATTGTGGTATTTTTCTATAATTAATTTACTCATAAATAATCCTTTGTCATCATCCAAAATTTTATTTCTATTAATTATCTTTTCACCACTATTATCTTTTATAATCAAATATATACTTTCATTTTTTAAATATAATTTAATGAAAATATATCTTTTTTCATCTATATTTGTTTTTTCAATAAAAGTATCTATAACACTATTTATAATATTTAATACAGCTTGTATAAATTCATTTTTTAGACCATAAATTTTCAAGCTCTCATCTAATTCCAAAGTAACTTCGATTTTATTTTTTATTAATGCATTTTCTGCAAATTCTAAGCACTTATGGATTTCATTCGCAATATTAAAATTCTCTTTTGCACTTTCAACTTTATAAAAATCTTTAAAACTATCTATCATAGTAGATAATTTTTGTGTTGTATCGACTATTTGTATTAATTTTATTATTGAATCATTTTTATTAATATTATCATATTCAATATTTGTTTTTAATCCACTTGCGAGTGCAGAAATTATTCCTAAAGGTTCTTTCCATTGATGGGCAATATTTCCAATTAATTCACCCATAGATGAGAGTTTAGATTGGTGAAATATAATTGTAGATTTATTTTGATTATCTAAAATTTCCTTTTCTACTTTTTTTTCTAACTCTTTATTAGCTTTTTCTAACTGTTCATTTAGCATTTCAAGTTTAATAACATCATTTTGTGCTTTTGAAACAGATAAAGAGATAAATGAACTAAACATAGATAAAAATTCTTTATCTTTTTCACCAAAAAAAGATAATTCACCATTAACTTTTTTATTTACTAATTGAACAACACCTAAGATTTCATTTTTTATTGGATGTATTAAAGGAACCGTTATAATTGAACAAGTTTTATAATTAAATCTTTCATCAAACTCTTTTGTTCCTGATAATTCATATTCATTTGTATTATAAATATCATCAACAACTATAATTTTTTTTGTTAGAAAAGCATCAACTGCAAGATATTTATTTTTAATAAATAAAGGTAGTTTATAGTCCTTTAAAATATAGTAAGATTTGTAAACTTCTTCATATGATAAACTATCATTCTGAAAAATATGAAATTTAAGATAGTCACCCTCTTTTATATAAATAGTACCAGCATCTGCATTTAACATTTCTCTTGTGCATTTTAATATCTCATGTAAAAGAATATCTAAATCACTAATATTAAATAATTTCATATCATATATTTGTCTTAATACTAAATCTTTCATAATAGATTGCTTTTTATTAAATTTGCTGATTTATTGTATCATTTAAACTATTATTTTTCCTAATTCTAATCTTTGACCTCGAATATAATCAATAGCATTCATTGCCTTTTTTGATGGAGCTTGTAAAGTTCTTATTCTTAAACTTCCTTTCTTACATCCAACAATAATAAAATCCTCATTAATCTCTAAAATTTGACCTTCATTATTAATAGAAACTTCTTCATTTAATTCAATATCTTTTAGCTTTAATTCTGATTCCAAAAATACACCTGGCCAAAAAGAGTAGGCTTTATATTTTTGATATAAATTTTTTGCATTAATAAAATTTACTAACCCATCATCTTTTTTAATTTTTTTGCAAAAACTAACTTCTGATTCATTTTGTTTTATTGGTTTAATATTCTCAAAATTATCTAAAGTTACGATAGTAAGTTTTGCAGCAATTAAAGATAATTTTTCAAAAGCCTCTGAAACTTCCATAGTTGGAGTGATTTTTAGATATTGTAATCCTAAAATATCTCCACTATCAAGTCCTTCTTCCATTAGCATAGAAGTAACTCCTGTGTAAATATCATTATTTAAAAGTGATTCTTGAATTGGACTTGCACCTCTATATTTTGGAAGTAGTGAGGCATGTAAATTTATACATGGAGCAATATCTAAAATATCTTTAGGTAAAATTTGACCATAAGCTGCAACGACTATAAAATCAGGATTTAGCCCTTTTATTTGTTCTGTAGCTTCTTCATTCCCTCTTAATTTTAAAGGTTGAAAAATTGGAATATTTATATTTTCATCAATACAATATTGTTTAATATGAGGAGCAGTTAAAACTTGTTTTCTTCCAACTGGCTTATCTGGTTGAGTAAATAATCCTACTATCTCATACTCACTATTTATTAGCTCTTCAAAAATAGTTGTTGCATAATCTGGTGTTCCCATAAATAGAATTTTTTTACTCAATTTCTTTCCTTTTATTTTTTTGCTTGAAAAATTGTTCCACTTTTATGATTTCCATCAACTAAAAAATCATAAGCATTTGTTAAATCAAAACCAGAAGATAGATACATTGGAATATCTCTTTTCATTAAAAAGTCTGCCGCTTTTAGTTTTGTAACAATTCCGCCCGTTGCAAACTCTGAATTTGCAGAGTGTTTCATCTCAAGTTCATCTGCAGTTATTTCAAAAACATTTTTTTGTAAAATAGCATCATCAAATTCTCTTGGATTTTTATTATAATACCCATCAATATCAGATAAAATTGCTAACATATCAGCATTGAAGTAGTAAGCAACATGTGCTGCTAATTGGTCATTATCTCCAAAAACTAATTCATCAGTTGCAATTACATCATTTTCATTTATAATTGGTAGAATTTTGTTCTCTAATAAAATTTCCATAACATTTTGAGCATTTTTTGTTCTTTTTCTTGAATCAAAATCATCTGCAATAAAAAGCATTTGAGCACAAGTAATATTATGTTCTTTAAATCTTTTTTTATAATTTTTTAATAGTAACGGTTGACCAATGGCAGCAAGAGCTTGTTTGTTTGCAACTATTTTTTTATCAAGTTTTAAAGAAGTATATCCAGCACCAACAGCTCCTGAAGAAACTAATATTACTTCAAAATCTTTTTCATTTTTTAATCTAGCGATTAAATTAACTAAATTATCCATTCTCTCAAGTGCTAATTGACCATCTTGAGTTAGAACGGCAGTTCCAACTTTAATTACTAATCTTTTCATCTTTACCCTGTTCTAATAAATTATATAAAGCAAATCCAAGTGGTTTTAAATTTAATTTTGTTAAAGATGAAATTGGTAAAACAAAATATGGTTTACAATTATCAAATCTTGAATAAATTAAATCTTGAATAAAGTATGGAAGTTCACCTTCAAATTTAAATTCATTTGATTTTGTAACTTCTAATCCTATATCTTTGATAAATTTTTCAATATCTTCTTCTAAAGTTTCACCTAAATATCCATCAATTTTACTTAAAACTATTGCATAATTTCTTTTTGCTAATTCACCTGAGAATTTTGCAACTTCTTCTTTTAATACTCTATATTGATCAATCATTGTTCTATAATTTGCAACATCAATTACAAATAGAAGTGTTTTAGTTCTTTCAATATGTTTTAAAAACTCTAAACCTAAACCTCTTCCTTCGCTAGCACCATCAATGATTCCTGGAATATCAGCCATTACAAAAGAGTTATAATTTCCAACTTCAACCACACCTAATTTTGGTGTTAAAGTAGTAAATTCATAATTTGCAATCTCAGGAGTTGCATTTGATGTAACAGAAATTAAAGTTGATTTTCCAACATTTGGATAACCTACAAGTCCAACATCCGCAATAAGTTTTAATTCTAATCTAATATTTCTCATTTGTCCTGGTAAACCTGGTTGGAAATATGTTGGTCTTTGATTTCTAGAATTTTTAAAATGAACATTTCCAAGTCCACCTTTACCACCTTCTAAAAATAAAACTTTCTCACCTAATTCTATCAAGTCAAAAATAACTTCATTTGTTTCATCATCAATTACTTGAGTTCCTGGAGGCACAACCAAAACTAATGCTTCACCTGACTTTCCAGTCATTCTTCCACCTAAACCTTGATTACCATTATCTGCTTTAAAGAATTTTCTCCCTTTATAGTTCGATAATGTATCAGTATTATTGTCTACTAAAAAGTAAACATCTCCACCTTTTCCACCATCTCCACCATCTGGTCCACCTTTAACAACAAATTTTTCTCGTCTAAATGCTGCACATCCCTGTCCACCTTTTCCAGATGTAACTGAAAATCTAGCGCTATCTATAAACATATAACTTTCCTTTTAATAAATAATTAAAAACTAAAAGCAAAATTCTAACTTCTACTGTTAACTTTTAATTAGTTATGTTAATTTTTAAATAAAAAAAGGGTGTAGGCAAAAGCCATACACCCTTTAAAGAAATCAATTTTATCCAGAATTACGAAGCGTAAACTGAAACTTTTTTTCTCTTTTTATCTTTAATTTCAAATTTAACAACACCGTCAATTAAAGAATAAATTGTATGATCTTTACCCATACCAACATTTTGACCTAAATGTACTTTTGTACCTCTTTGTCTAATAATGATATTACCAGCTCTTACAACTTCACCACCATATTTTTTAACACCAAGTCTTCTACCAGCTGAATCTCTATTATTCTGCGTACTTCCCTGACCTTTTTTGTGAGCCATAGTTCTTCTCCTTAACTTATATTATGCTATTTGCTTATGCAGCAATTTTAGTGATTCTAATTTTTGTGAAGCTTTTTCTGAAACCTCTTTTTAATTTAGAATCTTTTCTTCTTCTTTTTTTGTAAATGATTACTTTTTTAGCTCTATTTACACCTGTACCATCTAATACTACAACAGCTTCAACTTTTGCATTTGCAACAGCATCACCAGTTTTTAATTCACCGTTGTTTACAGCTAAAACATCAGTAATCTCTAAAGTTTCTTTTGCAGTTAATCCAGTATAATCTACATCTAAGATATCACCCTCAGAAACTTTATACTGTTTTCCACCACACTTGATAATTGCGTACATCTTTCTTCCTCTAATTCAATTCTATATGCTAAGTTCATATTTTGTCATACTAACTCTATTTTTCGAACCGGAATAGTATCTTATTTTAGTTTAAACTTTCTTTAAGCCAAAGGTTTTTAATGATAATCATTTGCTAATGCAACTGCATCAATCATAATCAATGAGTTTTTCGGTAAAGCTTTTGCTGCAATTGTACTACGTGCAGGCTTATGTTCACCAAAAGCTTCCGCAAATAAAACATTTACAATACCAAAATCTTCTATATTTTCTAAATATACAGATACTTTTACAACTCTATCCATTCCACTTTCTGCATCTTCTAATAATGTTCTTAGATTAGATAAAACCTGTCTTGTTTGTACTTTTATATCTCTTTCTACCATTGTTCCATCTAAAGTAATTGGAACTTGCGCTGATGTATATATAATTCCATGCACTTTTACAGCTGGAGAGTAAGAGCCTATTGCTAGAGGTAAATTGTCACTTGCAATAAATTTCATTTATTATCCTTAGAGTTTTAGTTAATTTTGAGAATTCTACAAAAAATTAACTGCTAATTAAATAAATTCTGAAAATTAATTACAAATTATAACTAACAAGTTTACCTAATTTCAATTGATATATATTATCTTTTATTTTTCTAATCAAATTTGCTTTTTGTTTAAAGTCTAAAGTATTATCATAAGAAATAGCTGTTAATTTATTTGTATAAAATTTATAAACCAAAGTTAATAACTCTTGGTTTAATCTTTCATCATCATAATTTTCAAGTTTCTCATTTAAAACTATAGTATTTAAAGAAATATTCTCAATATCTGTTAATAACAATTCAAACTCATTTTTATGAGCTTCAAACATTGAAGAATCAACTATATCTAAAACAGAATCTAATCTTTTTGGTTTCTCTAAAATTGATTTTATTATACAAAGCTCTGCAATATCAATTTTTGTAAGATTTGGCTCATAATTTCTTTGTTTATTTGAACTCATTTTTATTAGATTTTCTCTAATATTTAGTTTTTGAGCTAAATATCTTTTATATTCATCTTGATTTAACAAACTTAAAGATTTTAAATATTCATTAGCTTCAGTTAAAGCTTTTTGTTTTTGATTTGGGTCATTAATCTCATATTTTGAAATAATATAATCTATTGCATATGGTATAAAAGGAATTGGATTTGAAAAAATTTCATTTAATTCATTTATTCTTCCATCATTTACCATATCTGCAGGATCTAATCCTCCTGCAAAAATAATAACTCCACCTTCAAATTCACTTTGACTTAACATTACTGAAGCTTTAAAAGCAGCTGCAAGTCCAGCTTTATCTCCATCATAAGCTAATATTACTTTTGGTTCACCACGTCTTAAAAGTGGTAAATGCTCTTGTGTTAATGCTGTTCCTAAAGTTGCAACTGCTGTATTAAAACCAGCTTGATGAAGCATAATTACATCTAAATAACCTTCACAAACAATAATTTGATTCTTTTTATATATTTGTTCTTTTGCTAAATGATAACCATATAAAAGTCTTGATTTATTAAAAAGTTTTGTTTGTGGAGAGTTTACATATTTTGCATTATGTCCTGTTATTGTTCTTCCACCAAAACCTACGAGTTTTCCAGTTATTGAATAGATAGGAAAAGTAATTCTTTCAATGAATCTAGAATATAATCCATTTGTTCCATTATCAATTACACCTAAATCAATTGCATCATTTAAATTATAATGATTTGATTTTAGAAAATTTATAGTATCAAGTGAGATTGAAGCATAACCTATTTCAAACTTTTCTATTGAAAATTCTGATATTCCTCTTTTGTGAATATACTCTTTTACATTTTCATTACTTACAAAAAGTTTTTGATAATATTTGTTAACTTCTTCTAGGATTTTTGTATCTTGTTTTTTTTCTTCAGTATTTTCATAATCTAAATTAAAATTATACATTGAAGCTAATTTTTCTATTGTTTCTGGATATGATAATTTTTCATACTCCATAACAAATTTTATAGAATCTCCACCTACTCCACATCCAAAACAATGATAAATCTGTTTTGCAGGGCTTACAACAAATGATGGTGTTGTTTCTCCATGAAAAGGACAGCAAGCTTTAAAATTAGCTCCTGTTTTTTTCAATTCTAAGAATTGAGAGATTACATCTACAACATCAAGATGGTTTTTAAGATTTTCAATTGATTCTTTTTTTATCATAAATGGATTATATCCTTTTATTATTTTATATGAACTTTTATGTTAGTATGCAACCCAACAATACAACACAATTGAGGTTTTTACTTGGATAATATAATATTAGAATATAGAGATCCATTATTTGGAATTATATTACTTGTAGCACTAGTTTTTCTTATATCTTTTGTTACTTACTCATTTAGTATTTACAAAGAAAGAAATGCAAGAAAAGATTATAGAGAGCTGTCTTTACGATTTGAATTAGGTAAATTAAAAGAAGAAGATTATGTTCATCTATACAAAACTTATAATCTTCCTTTTGACTCAATTTTATTATTAGCTTCATCTTTTTTACATAAAGGTGACTACAACAAAGCAATCTCAGTTTATCTTACACTACTTGAACATGTAAATGACAGAGTAAAAAAAGAGGAACTTCTTGAACTTTTAGGAACGACTTATTTCAAAGGTGGTTTTTTACAAAGATCAAAAGAGATATTTTTAAGAATCTTAAAATTTTCATCAAGAAATAAAAATGCCTTATCTCATCTTCTATTAGTTTATGAAAAATTAAAAGATTTTAAAAAAGCTAAAGAGATAACAACTAACTTAGAAGAACTTGACAAAGATATGAGTGTAGATAAAATCTATTTAGATTCATTGATTATTTTAAATGATTCTGTATTATCTTATGAAAAAAGAACAGAACTTTTATATGAAATATTTAAAGATAATAAAATAATAGAAAGAATATTTATTTCATTTTTAATTCAATTCAATAAACCATTTTTTTGGGAGCATATAAAAGAGTTCGATTGCTCAAAATATATTGATATTATGTGGTATTTAAATCCTAATGATATTAATTTTGACAAAGTAACTGAAAACCAATTTTTAGTTGAAGTTTACAATGCAAAAGGATACTTAAATACATTAAGTCATAGTGGTGATTTTGATTTTGACATTCTTATTTTATTAAATCAACATGAACATAAAATAAATGCTTCATTAGATTTTGAGTTTATTTGCTCATCATGTAAACACTCCCATCCAATTTTTGATACAAGATGTCCACATTGTCATAATATTTTAACTTTAGATGTAAAACATAGACTTACAAAATCTCTTTATTCAAGTAATCAATCTTTACAATAGTGCTAATACAACACTTTCATAATAAAAGATGTGATATACTTGCGAAACTTTAAAAATAAAAAAGGAAATATATGAGTGATTATTCAAAATTAGAAAAGTGTTTGGATTATCAGTTTAAAAACAAAGACCTGATAATCGAAGCACTTACACATAAAAGTTTTAAAAAACCTTACAATAATGAAAGATTAGAATTTTTAGGAGATGCTGTTTTAAACTTAATCGTGGGAGAGTATCTTTTCCAAAAATTCCCTAAATCAAATGAAGGTGAACTATCAAAAATTAGAGCATCACTTGTAAATGAAACAGGATTTACAAGACTTGCAAATGAGATAAAACTTGGTGATTTTATCTATATTTCAACAGCAGAAGAAAGAAATAAAGGAAGAACAAAAGCTTCTATTTTATCTGATGCCTTTGAAGCAATAATGGGAGCTATTTATTTAGAATCTGGACTTGAAACATTGAAACCAATCATTTTAGACTTACTTGAAAGATCTTATGACAAAATAAATCTTGATGTTTTATTTAGTGATTACAAAACAGCTTTACAAGAAATAACTCAAGCTAAATTTGCTTCAATACCTGAATATAAAATTGAAGGTTCTTATGGACCAGACCATAAAAAAGAGTTTGAAGTTTCAATTTGGATTGATGGCATTAATTATGGAAGTGCAAATGGGAAAAGTAAAAAACTAGCTCAACAAGCTGTAGCAAAAATTGCTATTGAAAAACTAAAAGAGGTATAATTTAAATGAATACATTTGGACATAGATTTAGATTTACTACTTTTGGTGAATCACATGGGAAAGCACTTGGATGTATTGTTGATGGAGTTCCAGCTGGTATAAAAATTGATGAAGAATTTATTCAAAATGAGATGGATAGAAGAAAACCTGGACAAAATAAATATGCAACAGCTAGAAAAGAAGGTGATGTTGTAGAAATTCTTTCAGGAGTTTTTGAAGGCTTTACTACTGGAACTTCAATTTCAATGATTATTTTTAATGAAAATCAAAAAAGTAGTGATTATTCAAATGTAAAAGATTTATTCCGTCCAGGTCATGCTGATTTTACATATTTTAATAAATATGGAATTAGAGATTATAGAGGTGGAGGAAGAAGTAGTGCTAGAGAAACAGCAGCAAGAGTTGCAGCTGGAGCAATTGCAAAACTTATGTTAAAGGAACTAGGAATTACTGTTCAAAGTGGTATTTGTGAAATTGATGGAATAAAAGCTAATAATTACAATTTCTCAACTGTTAGTGAATCTGAAATTTTTGCCCTTGATTCTGAAGTTGAACAAGCTCAAAAAGATGCAATATTAGAAGCTAAAAATTCACATAATAGTGTTGGTGGAGTTGCTCTTATAAATGTTAAAAATGCTCCAATTGGACTTGGTGAACCATTATACTTTAAACTTGATTCACAAATTGCAAATGCAATGATGAGTATAAATGCTGTAAAAGCAGTAGAAATTGGTGATGGAATTCTAGCTTCAAGAGTTTTAGGTTATGAAAATAATGACCAAATTAGAAAAACTGGTTTCAAAACAAATCATAGTGGAGGAATATTAGGTGGAATTTCAAATGGTGATGATATAAATGTAAAAGTTTATTTCAAAGCAACGCCTTCTATTTTTATCCAACAAGAAACTGTAGATATCCATAACAATGATGTAGATTGTCAATTAAAGGGAAGACATGACCCTTGCGTGGCTGTAAGAGGAAGCGTTGTTGCTGAATCTATGATGGCTTTAGTTCTTGCTGACATGGCTTTACTAAATATGTCAGCTAAAATAGAAAATGTTAAGAAGGTTTACTCTAAATAAAGATTCATTTAAAGTTTTTTATATATACTTTCAGTTCAAAAGCAACTCTTTGGTCAAGGGTTGCTTTTTTTATTTATACTAATTCTTAATTTAAAATTGTATCCAATGCTTTTTTAGCATTAGGCCATCTATTATTTGCATTTAACATAACCATTAAAATATCTTGATTACCTTTTTTTGCCCTAGCAATTAAACAAGCTCCTGCTTTATTTGTATAACCTGTTTTAATACCTACTACATAAGGATCGTATCTTAACAATTTATTACTTGAAGAAACAAAATATTTTCTATTTGTATTTATAGCTGAGAAAGAATATTTATCTAATTTAACAATAGAATTAAATGTTGGATTTTTTATTGCATATTCTGCAAGTATCAATAAATCTTTTGCAGTTGTTTTGTGATTTCCCATATCAAAACCACATGGATTTGTGAAATTGGTATTTCTCATACCTAATTTTTTAGCCTTAATATTCATCATATTTACAAATAACTGTTTATTTCCTTTTCCAAGATATATCGCAATTGCATTTGCTGCATCATTTGCTGATTTAATCAAAGCAGCATTAACTAAATCTCTTAAATAAAATGTTTCACCAACTTGAAAATTTGCAATTGTAGGTTCAACTTTTTTCATTTCTGCAGTAATTGTAACAACACTATTCATTTTTCCACTCTCTATTGCTAGAGTAGCTGTCATTATTTTTGTTAAACTTGCAGGTGCTAATATTTGATTTTCATCTTTACTAAATATTAATTTTTTATTGTTCAAATCTTTTATTATAATAGAGTCTAAATCTTTTTCAATTTTGTGAAAAACATCTGAACTATTTGAAAATCCTAAAGTTGGAATGAACATAAAACATAAAACCATAAATAAAAATCTCATAATACACCTTGTTTGAAAATTACATTTAATAAAAAAGCTCTAAATAACCTAAAGTCGCGAATTATACAATAACATAACTAATACTAAATAAAAGTTTAAATAATAATATTTATTATAATTAGTTATCTAAATTAAAGTTTAGTTAAAGAGCCTTCTTCAATAAAGATTTTTACTTCTTGTCCTGGATTTAGTCCATATAAACTTTGTTTATTGTCAGTTTCATTTATTTTTTGATCATCTCTTTTATCTACTTCTTTTTTAGATAAATCAATTCCAACATAGTTATCTTTCATTAACCAAGCTTTTATATCTCTTGATTCATACTCTTCACCTTCAATAGTACAATTAACTTTTAAGATTTTTGTATTAGCAACATATTTATCTGTTGATTTTGCCTCACCTAAAATCCTACAATTATCAGTAGATAAAATAATTGGAGTTGAATCATTATTTAGACTTTTAATACCTGAAATTAACTTTGCTGATGTATATTGTAAAGGTTTAATAATATATTCACTATTTTTTTTGATTATATCAATATTATATTTTGGTCCTGTGTCCACTTGTTTTGAAGCACACCCAACAATCAAAAAACTTACAGCTACTACTGAAATAATTTTAAACATATCTATTTTCCTTTTTATTTTGTATCAAATTTATTTTTGCGCATTATATCAAATGTTTTATTACTTAAACACTCAATATTTGGTCAAATTTCTCTTTTTAATTCCTCAAGTCTTGCAATTCTATCCTCAGTTGTAGGATGAGTTCTAAATAAAGAACCAAGAGTTGATTTTAATCCTGTAAATGGGTTTATAATAAACATATGAGCTGTTTGTTCAGTTGCATTATGTATTTGATGTCCACTTCTTGCATAATTTTCAAGCTTTGCCAATGCACTTTGTAAACCTGCTGGATTACCTGTCATTCTAGCAGCTCCTTCATCAGCCATAAATTCTCTACTTCGACTAACTGTCATTTGAATAATTGAAGCAGCTAATGGCAATAATATAGCCATTACAATCATCATTATAGGATTAGAATTTTGTCTATCATTACTATTATTAAACATTGCACCAAATTGCATCATGTTTGCAATCATTGCAATTGCTCCCGCAAAAACAGCAGCAATTGTTCCTATTAAAATATCATAATGTTTGATATGTGATAACTCATGGGCAATTACACCCTCAAGCTCCTTTTCATTTAACATCTCATATAAACCCATTGTAACTGCAACTGCAGCGTGTTCATAGTTTCTTCCTGTTGCAAAAGCATTTGGAGTGTGATCCGGTATTAAATAAACTTTTGGCATAGGTAGTCCAGCTTTTAGCGTCAATTTTTGAGTGATTTTATAAACTGGATGTTTTGAATCTTCAAGAAGTGTTGCATCATAATGCTTTAAAACTTGTTGATCAGAATAATAATAAGCATAAAAGTTCATTCCACCTGCTGCTAAGAATGCTATTAGCATTCCATTTGTTCCACCAAAAGAGTAACCTATAAATACAAATAAAACCGTAAGGAAAGTAAGTAAAAAAACTGTTTTAATTTGTTCCATTTTATTCTCCTAAATTTTTTCGTATTCTAACAAATAATAGTTAATAAAAATTAAACTATATGTTATTTAAAATTGATTCTTTTTTATATGGAACTTTCGCACTTGGAGTTACCTTTGATGTACTTTCCAAATGCACATCTTGGTCATCAAAAAATATATCCGCACCAAATGCTTTTACAACTTCATATTTATCAACTCCACCTAAAAAAAAGGCTTCATCAAGTCTAACATTCCATTGAGAAAGTGTTCTAATAACCCTTTCGTGGGCTGGTGAATTTCTTGCGGTTATTAAAGCCGTTCTAATTGGTGTTTGTTCATGTGGATATTTTGATTGAATATTTGAAATTAGTTTTAAAAGTTGGGCAAATGGTCCAGTTTTCATGGCATTAAGTGCATTTTGTTTTTCATACTCCAAAAAGGCTTCTAATCCTTGAGTTTTATAAATTATTTCTGATTCTTCTGAAAATAAAACGGCATCACCATCAAAAGCAATTTTTACTTGATTTGAATATTCATCTTCACTATCTTCATAGGGCAAAATTCTAGCAGCTGCAATTCCCTCATTTATTGCATTTTGAACATCTTGTTCATTTGCAGATAAAAATAGATCAACTTTAAAAGGTTTTAAATATTTTGATATATCATTTCCTCCACTCCAAGCTGATCGTTGAATGTCTAGTTTATATTTTTCTATTGATTTTGTGATTCTTAAACTTGTTGCTGAATTATTTCTCGACATAACTATAACTTCAACTTGTTTATCGTTAGGAAAATCATCATTTATTCTTAAAAGGTTTTTTACAAGTCTAAAACCTGTACCTTTTTTTGGTAATAAATCTTCATTTTCTATTTGATATTTATAATATTCATCAAGTCCTTTTTCTTCAAAAATCTTATTTTCATCCTCAAGATTAAATAAAGCTCTTGAAGAAATAGCAATAACTAATTTTTTATTTAAATCATATCCCAAAGTTTTACCTCTTATTTGTAACAATTAGAATAAATTGTACCTATTAAAAATAATATCTAGATAAAGTTTCATCTTTTATATTAAAAAAAGCAAAAATAACTTAAAATAGGAGATTATTTTTTTAATCAAGAGAGAAAATGAAGAAACTTTATATCGTAAGACATGCACAAAAAGAAGACGAACAATTAGGACAAGATGACTATGATAGAGAATTAAGTCCAGAGGGTATTGAAAGTGCAAAAATAATGGCACAAAATTTTGCTTCTAAAAATCTACCTATTGATTTAATAGTTGCAAGCCCTGCATCTAGAACAAAAAAAACTGCTGAAATATTTGCAGAAGCATTAAAATATAAAAAAACAATAATGCTAAATGAAGTTTTATATATGGCTTTTGTTAATGAATTAATAGAAACAATAACATATACTTTTGATACAGTTGATTCAATGCTATTAGTTGGACATAATCCATCTTTAACAGCACTTGCAATCACACTTGTAGGATTTAAAGAAAAGTTCCAAATGGGAGCTATTATGGAAATAGATTTTGATTGTGATTCATGGATTGATATTTGCAAAGAGAATGCAAAATTAATTTGTTATGATTCACCAATTAGTAAATAATAAAATTTTTAAATTTTATTATTTATCTAAATTTTGATTTAAAAGAACCAATGAAGCTAGTTGTGTTAGTTCTTTTATATTTTCTTTTGTAATTTCTGGATTTTCACCAATTATTGAACTAAATATTTCACTAAAATTTTGTCTTGCCCAAGTTCTAAGTTCAGGAGCAGTCATAAATTCTTTAGTTGAAAGAATTTTTCCTTTTTTACTAATAACAGTAACTTTTGCACTATCATTATTTTCAAAATTTCCTTTTATTCCATCATTATTTGAAATCTGATATGTAACTGTTGCATCATATAATTTACCTTTTACAACAGAACCATTATCAATTACTTTTCTTGGGAAACCTGTTGCTTTAAAAAATCCATCCCATTGATCAGCTAATAAATTTGTAATTCCAAAACTAATAAATAATAAAATCAATACAAAATATTTTTTCATTTTTTTTCCTAATTAAATTCTATTTACCCAAACAAAATTCACCAAACATTACATCTAACATTTGGTCATTTTCATAAGGTCTAGTAATTGATGAAATTTGCTCTAATGCTTCAGTTATAAAATGAGCAAAAAATTCCAGTTCACCTGATTCAAGTGGATTTTTAGATAATTCAATATTATAAAGTGTATTTTCAACAGAAATAATCTGTCTTTTTGAAATCAATGTCATTTCATCACTATGTGTATTTGAATCTAAAATCATCTCTATCTTTTTAACTAATGGATTTATATCATCTTTTGTTGATAATTCAATAAAATTTTCTATTTTTGTTTTATCAAACTGATTTTGTAAATCTGACTTATTTAAAACTTTTAATATTTGTTTATTTGAATTCTCGTCTATTAACTCTATAATTTTTTCATCTTCATCATCACAAATTTTACTATTATCAAATAAAGCAATTACAATATCAGCCTCTGATATTGCTTGAATAGATTTTTCGATTCCAATTTTCTCTATAACATCACTTGCATTTCTAATTCCAGCAGTATCAACTATTTTAATAATATGCGTTCCAATTCGTACAGATTCTTCGATTGTATCTCTTGTTGTTCCTGCAATATCTGAAATAATTGCTCTATCATAATTTAAAAGTTTATTTAAAAGTGAAGATTTACCAACATTTGGTTTTCCAATGATTGCAACTTTAAAACCTTCAATCATTCCTTCTCTTCTTCTACTTGCATCTAAAGTATTAGAAAGTTTTACAATAATTTTTTCCATTTTATTTTTGATTTGTTCGAAAATATCACTTGGTAAATCATCTTCGGCATAATCAATTGAAACTTCTGTATAAGCTAACATAAAAAGTAAATCTTCTCTAATTTCATTTACAAAATTTGTAAGTTCACCTTTTAATTGTCTTGCTAATAATTTTACTGCATCTTCACTTCTAGCTTCAATTATTTTTGAAATTGCTTCTGCTTTTGTTAAATCTATTTTATTATTAAAAAAAGCTCGTTTAGAAAACTCACCTGGATTTGCAATTCTAGCACCACATTTTATTGCTTCATTTATAAGCATGTTTGCGATTGCCACTCCACCATGACATTGGAATTCTATTACATCTTCACCTGTAAATGAAAAAGGCGCTTTAAAATATAAAACTAAAGCTTCATCTATTACTTCATTATTTATATCATATAAAGAAGTAAGCGTTGCAAGTCTTGGTTGAAAAGTTGTTTTTTTTGAAATTTTTGTAGCAATTTCAAGAGCATTAACCCCCGAAATTCTAACTATTGAAATAGAGCCAATTCCATTGGCTGTTGCAATTGCAACAATTGTAGCATCATCAAACAAGATTAAATTTCTCTTGCTCTATACTCATTAACAAGTACATATTTGTCACC
>JAQTXB010000008.1 GCA_028688995.1 Aliarcobacter sp. | reverse complement strand
TAAGTAAAGAAGGTCAGTTATATGACAAATCGAACATTTTATTAATGCATGCGATGGGTCCTAATGTAGCTGGTGTTATTGGTTCAGCAGTTGCGGCTGGTGTACTTTTATCGATATTTAAATAAAAATTAACAAGTAGGAAAGTTAAATTATGTCTGGAATTAAAGACTCATTAGGTTTAGAAAATGTTGGAATTATCAAAAGAAATTTAGATGTAGACACATTAATAAAAGATGCTGTTGAAAAAGAAGGTGCAAAAATATCTTCAACTGGTGCATTGATGATTGATACAGGTATTTTTACAGGAAGAAGTCCTAAAGATAAGTTTTTTGTAAATCAAGATCCATCAAATAAATATATTGCTTGGGGTGATATTAATCACAAAGTATCAAAAGAAGTTTATGAAGATTTATTTAAAACTTCTAAAAAACAATTAAGTAATAAAGACCTTTATGTAACTGATGTATATTGTGGTGCTTCACTTGATTCAAGAAAATCTGTTAGATTTATCACTGAAGTTGCTTGGCAGGCACATTTTATTCAAAATATGTTTATTATGCCTCAAACACAAGAAGAATTAGATAACTTTAAACCTGATTTTACTATATATAACTCTTGTAAAACAGTTGATATGGCATATGCTAGTCATGGTTTACATTCTGAAGTTTATGTAATCTTTAACGTAGAAGAAAATGTAGCAATTATTGGTGGAACTTGGTATGCTGGTGAAATGAAAAAAGGTGTGTTCTCTATGATGAATTACTGGCTTCCATTAGAAGGAAAATTATCAATGCACTGTTCTGCTAATATTGGAAAAGATGGTGATACTGCCCTATTCTTTGGTCTTTCAGGAACAGGAAAAACTACACTTTCTACAGATCCAAATAGAGCTTTAATTGGTGATGATGAACATGGTTGGGATGATGAAGGTATTTTTAACTTTGAGGGTGGATGCTATGCAAAAGTAATTAACCTTGATGGAAGTTCTGAACCAGAAATTTTTAATGCTATTAAAAAAGGTGCTATTTTAGAAAATGTAGTTGCTGATGAAAATGGAGTTGTTGATTATACAGATGGTTCAAAAACTGAAAATACTAGGGTTTCATATCCTTTATGTCATATAGAAAATCATACTCCAGACATGAGAGGTGGACACCCTACTAACATTATTTTCTTATGTGCAGATGCTTTTGGGGTTTTACCTCCAGTAGCAAAACTTGATAAACAACAAGCTATGTATTACTTTTTAAGTGGATATACTGCAAAAGTTGCAGGAACAGAAAGAGGAATTACTGAACCAGTTGCAACATTCTCTTCATGTTTTGGTGAAGCATTTTTACCTTTAAATCCTACTGTTTATGCAGAATTATTAGGTAGAAAAATCGATCAACATAAAGTAAATGTATATCTTGTAAATACAGGATGGACTGGTGGTCCTTATGGCGTTGGAAAAAGAATGAGTATCAAAAATACAAGAGCTTGTATTAATGGTATTCTTGATGGTTCAATAAATGAATCAGAATTTGAAAATTTACCAGTATTTAATTTAAAAATACCAAAAACATTAAAAGGTGTTGATACTGAAGTATTAAATCCTCGAAACACATGGAAAGATAAAGAATCTTATGATGAAACAAAAAGAAAATTAGCTTCTATGTATATTAAAAACTTTAAAAAATACTTAACTTTAGAAAGTGAATTTGATTTCACAGCTGCAGGACCATCTTTATAAGATACAATTTCCTATAAATTTAATTATAAAAAGAGATTTATTTCTCTTTTTATAATATATAGGAGATTAAATATGAAATTATCAGAATTTTTAGAAAACATTAAAAGTACTCAAGAAGAAGTTGTTTATTATTGTTGTAATCATTTATTATCAAAAAAGTATAATATAACTGAAGATTCAGTTGATAATGAACTATTAAAAGAATTATTTGTAAATTATGAAAATTTTACAAAAGCATTGAATGATAGTGCAGGAGTAATTTATAAAAAATATGAAGCAGAGTTGAATGATGTTTATAAATCAATATGCAAAACATTTAATGAAGATTCAGATAATGTCTATTTATTTAACTATAGATTAGCAAGAGTTCAAAATCAAGAACCAAGACAGTTTTTAGATATTGAAGATAAAGATACGCAAGAAACTGTAATACAAAAATTTGAAGATAAGATTAATACTATTTTAGAATCAAAATATTATAAAGAGAATGAAGATAAATTATCTCCAAATCTTATAATTCCTCAAAGAACTTTAGAATTAATAAAATCTGCAGCTGGACTTTATTAATTTAAATAGAGTGTTTTAACACTCTATTTGTATCTCTTCAACTATTTCTAATCCAAAACCTTGTAAACCAACAAAAGAGTGTTTTCCTCCACTTGTCATTAGTTTTATTTGTTTTATATTTAAACAATTTAGGATTTGAGCCCCTATTCCATAATCTTTTTTAGACTCTTTATTTCTCATTTCATCACTTAAAAATATTAATATTCCACCTTTTGATTGTAAAAAATTAATAGTTTTTAACATAGAATGTAACTTTTCATCATTTAAAAAAAGATTAATATCTGGATTAATTGTATGAAATTTAACATGAGTAATTTGTTTTATTTCTCCAAATATTATAGCAGTATGAACATTTCCTAAATGATCTTTAAACTCTTTTTGTATTACATCAGAAGAAAAGAATTTTTTATTTACACTTGAAATTTCTTCAACTAGTTTTTCATGAGATAATCTGTATTCTACTAAATCTGAAATATATATTTGTTTCATATTATGTTTGTCAGCAAAAACATCTAAATCATCACGTCTAGCCATTGTTCCATCTTCTTTCATGATTTCACAAATTACAGCTTCTCCATTAAGACCTGCTAATTTACATAAATCTACACTTCCCTCTGTATGTCCTGTTCTTACTAATACTCCTCCATCTTTTGCAATTAATGGAAATATATGACCTGGACGTACAAGTTCAACTGAATTAGAAATAGGATTTGAAAGAATCTTTATCGTATCATCTCTCTCTTTTGCACTAATTCCTGTACTTGCATCTGCTGCATCAACTGAAACAGTAAATGCAGTTTCATAAGATGAAGTATTAGAACTAACCATGGGATTTAATTGTAGTCTATTCGCAGTTTCTTTTGTAACAGCCACACAAATCAGTCCTTTTGCATGAGTTGCCATAAAATTAACTTTTTCAGGACTACTTAAAGGTGCTGCATAAACTAAATCACCTTCATTTTCTCTATCCTCATCATCCAACATTATTACCATATTACCTTTTTGAATCTCTTTTATAGCCTCTTGTACTCTTTGTATTGCATTCATATTAGTTCTTCTTTATAATTGATTATTTTATATTTATTTATTATATCAAAAAATCCAAAAAATAATATAAAAAGGCTTGACAATAAGGAGCTATTTAACTATAATTCCAGCACTTAAAGACGTGGCTTAGCTAAATAGTTTTAAGTACTGAAATAGGGATTAAATCCTTCTTCAATTTATTAACGCGGAATAGAGCAGCTAGGTAGCTCGTCGGGCTCATAACCCGAAGGTCATAGGTTCAAATCCTATTTCCGCAACCAAATTGATAGTTATTTGTTTTAAAATGTTGTCTTAGGTCAAGGTAGCTCAGCTGGTTAGAGCGCTGGTCTCATAAGCCGGAGGTCGAGGGTTCGAGTCCCTCTCTTGACACCATTTTAAAGCAAATAACAACGCTTTCTTAGGCGCTGGTGTAGCTCAGTTGGCTAGAGCAGCTGATTTGTAATCAGCAGGTCGGGGGTTCGACTCCCTTCACCAGCTCCACTAAAATTCAATCTTTTTTTCACAAACAAAATTTATATATTATAAAAATAATGCGTGCGAACATTGGCTTTATTTTTTATTTTTCGGAGAAATTCCGAAAAATAAGAATTTAATTAAATTGTAATCTCTTTTATATCAGCAATTTTTCTAAACCCTTGATATACTAATCCAATTAAATTTTTTCTATTAATTTTAATTTTTTCATTTTCATGATTTACAAATACATTATCAAAAAAACTATCTAATTGTGGTTTTAATGCAAATAAAGCTTCAAGTTCTTCATCATAAGTTTCATAAGATTTAAATCTTACTTCATTGTATTTTAAATATAACTCTTTTTCTTCATTATTTTCAAATAAATCTTCATCAATTCCAAGTTTTGTATTTACATCAACATCTTTTATAATATTTGCAACTCTTTTAAAAGTAGCAACATATTCTTTAAAATTATCACTTTGAACTATTGGATTTAGAGCACAAATTTTTTGAGAAATTTTGTAAATATCTGTTTCTCCATTTGCAAGAACAGCTTTTAATACAGTTGGATTTACTTCAAAAATCTTAAATAATCTTTCATTGAAAAATTCTATTAAAACTTTTTTGTCTAAATTTTTATAATTATGAGATAATTCATCAACTATTTTAGATAAATCAATTGCTAATTTATGTTCCATTGCTATTTTTACAATTCCTGCAGCTGCTCGTCTTAATCCAAATGGATCTTTTGAACCTGTTGGAATTTTACCTGCACTAAATAATCCCATTAGATTATCTAATTTATTTGATAAAGCAACAATAGATGAGAATACATTTGATGGAAGTTCAGAATCTTCACCATCTGGTAAATATTGTTCTTTTAAAGCAGTAGTTAAAAGTTTATCTTCACCTGCAATTTTTGCATAGTAATAACCCATTAACCCTTGAAGTTCTGTGAATTCATAAACCATCTCTGACATTAAATCTGCTTTTGAAAGCATTACAGCTTTTTGTAAAAGTTCTTTCTCTTTTAATTCAAAAATATCTGCTAAATAAGAAGCTATTTTTGCTTCTCTTTCACATTTATCATACATTGAGCCTAAACCTTCAACAAATACAAGTTTTTTAAGACCCTCATTTGATAAACCATTTTTTATGTCATTTTTATAAAAGAACATTGCATCAGCAAGTCTTGGTCTTAATACTTTTTCATTTCCTGCAATTATATAACCAAAATCTTCTGTTTTAGAGTTTGAAACAACAATAAAATTATTTGTTAATTTTCCATCTTTATAAACAGCAAAATATCTTTGATTTTCTTTCATAGAAGTTACGATTACTTCAGGTGGAAGCTCTAAAAAATCCTCATCAAATTTTCCAATTAAAGCTGTTGGATACTCAGTAATTGCAACAACCTCTTCTAAAAGTTCTGTATCAATCTCTATTTTAATATTGTGTCTTTGTTCAATATCTTTCATTTGAGAAAGAATTCTTGTTCTTCTATCATCTGGATATAAAATTACTCCATTTTTATCAAGTTTACAGAAATAATCTCCTGCAAAAGAGTATGTAAAAGGTTCGTAAGAAACCATTCTATGTGCAAATGAAAAATTTGATGATTTAACTCCAAAAAGTTCAGCATCAACTATTTCTTCGCCCAAAAGAATAGATAAACTTCTAATTGGTCTAATAAAACTGTCTGTTCTACTTGCCCATCTCATTGATTTTCCAAAATTTAATGAATGAACAAATTCATTAACCATTTCATTTAATAAAGTTTTAGACTCACTTCCTTTTACTTCTTGTTTGAAATAAAGAACTTCACCTTTTCCTAAATCAATTTTTCCAAGTTCTGAAACATCAACACCACATTTACTAGCAAAACTAATAGCAGCACCAGTTGGAACACCATCTTTATAAGCTATTTTTATAGGAGCACCAAACTGTTCTACAGTTGAATCTTCTTGAGCAACTTGAAATTCTCTGTGCCATAATACTAATCTTCTTGGTGTATAAAAGAAATCAAATTCACAAAGTAATCTATTTTTTTCTAATATATCACTCCATTTTTTTTCAATATTTGGTAATTCATTTAAAAATGGAATCGCTGGTAATTCTTCTACACCAATCTCAATTAATAATGGTTTATTCATCTATTTTATCCTTGTTAGAGTTCTTATTTTCATTTTCTTCAATTTTGTCTGTATGTTTTTTTATTTGTTGTCTATTAAAGTTGATTATAAACATTGCAACCATAATAACGAACATAATAAGTATTATTGTGTCTAATATATCTTTCACATTTATCCTAAGTTTTATCTAATAAAAGGCCATTATTTTAGCTAATAATCACTTATTCTTAAGTAAATCCATTAACGTTGAACCACTGTTTAAAGAAGATGTATTAAATAAATCTTCTTTATTTATATGACATCCTTTACAAGATGCTAAATTTTGATGTTCTATTCTGTTTGATTCTATAAGTTTATTTTGAGAATGGCAAGCAAAACAATCTCCTCCACACTCAACCATTGTTGTAGGAGTCTTGGTATGGCAAGCAATACAAGTTGTTAAAACTTGATGATGTTTCTCTTTTATAGATTCTTTTAAAATTGGATGGCAAGCCATACAATCACCACTACAAGCAAAAGAATAAACACAAAAAGTAAGAATTAATATAATCTTTTTTATCATTAATATCTACTGGATTAAATCTCGATAAATTACACCGTCTATCTCATTTTTAACTATATCTTCGAACTCTTCATTTGAATCAATTATTGCTAAATTTTTTGAGTCATACATGTAATTATCTGCTATTTTTTGTATTTGTTTAGCTAATTCTTTTTCTGAAATTATATATTTTACATTTAAACTATTGCAGTAAATTGCCTCTTTTATTGAAGTTACAATAACTGCTAAAGATATTTCATTTTCATAACAATATTTTAAAACTTCTTCATCATAATTAAATATTATCGTTGAATTCGCTTTAGTCTCTTTGATATTTTCAACATATTGAATATATTGAATTTTTTCAAAAGGAACTAACTTATCACCAATAATTATCATTTAGTATCCTTATTTATTTTCTAAACACTCTTGTGAGCAATAAAACTTTCCATTACTCACAATTGCTTCTTTTTGAGAAACGTAAGTTTTACAAGTTGGACACTCTACCATCTCATCTGTAATTTTTTCATTCTTTTTTGCAAACATTTCTCTTTCTCTATTCCTTTTAAAAAAAAGTATATAGACTAAAAAAGCCATAATTATTACTGCAACTATTTTTAAAACCATTAATTACCTTTAATATAAAGATAGTTTCTATCTTTTCTATTTACAATTTTATAATCATTTAATTTTGCTGTTTCAATCTCGTTTTCTAACATAGAACCTTTGTAAAAAAGATAAGAACTATTCTCTTTTTTGATATTTTTTGTAATATCTAAAAGTAAAGAAGTATTTGTAACTGCTCGTGAAGTTATCAAATCAACTTGTAAATCTTTAACATTCTCTACTCTATTACAAATAACTGTTAAATTATCTAATTTTAAAGTTGCTTTTACAAAATTTAGAAATGAAACTCTTTTGATTCTAGGCTCAATTAAGTATGATTTAACATCTCTTAAAGCCATAGCAAGAATAAGACCTGGATAACCAGCTCCTGTTCCAATATCTGCAAAACTTGTATATTTATTAATAAATATTAAAGGATATACAGAATCTAAAATATTTTCTTCTATGTCACTTCTTGTAAGTCTTCCACTAAGATTGTGAACCATACCCCATTGTTGAAGTAATTTTACAAAAACTTCACAATCTTCATAGAATTTATCATCAAAATGAAGATTGTTTTCTTCTAATAATTGTTTTAAAAACATTAAAGAATATGTCCCATTTGCTCTTTTTTTGTTAGCAAATAACCTTCATTATATTTATTTGATTTTGTAATTGCAGGAATTCTCTCTACAATTTCAACTCCTAAAGATTCAACATATTCTATTTTTTTAGGGTTATTAGTTATTAGTTTTAACTTTTTTACACCCAAATCTTTAAAAATATGCCCAACTATTGAGTAATCTCTATCATCTTCACCAAAACCTAATTCTAAATTAGCTTGAATTGTATTTCTTCCTTGGTCTTGAAGTGCATAGGCATTTACTTTATTTACTAAACCTATATTTCTGCCCTCTTGTCTATGGTAAATTACTAAACCACCCTGCTCTGCTATAAACTTTAATGATAAGTCTAATTGATTTTGGCAATCACACTTTAAACTTCCAAGAGTGTCACCTGTTAAGCATTCTGAGTGTATTCTTACATAAGGAGCATCAATGTTTTCAAAATCTTGACTCATAATTGCTAAGTGTTCTTGATTGCCGTCTTTGTAAGCTTTTATTTTGAATTTTCCGTATTTTGTAGGTAGATTAGCTATATTTGATTGTATTATATTCATTTGTATTTAAACCTTAAACTGTTAAAATCCTAGGATTATAACCAAAAGAGGTAAATAGAATGTTTAAACGATTTAGAAGACTAAGAATAAATGAGACTTTAAGAAATTTGGTTCAAGAGACTACAATAACTCCTGATGATTTTATATATCCATTATTTGTAAGAGAAGGAAGTGGTATAAAAACTGAAGTTTCTTCGATGCCAGGTGTTTATCAAATGAGTCTTGATGAAATATTAAAAGAGTGTGAATATTTAATAAGTATTAATTTAAAAGCAATTATCTTATTTGCAATTCCGGATGTTAAAGATTCTGTTGGAAGTGAATGTTTATGTGGTGAAAGTATAATTGCTAGAACTATTAAAGCAATAAAAACAAAATTTCCACAAATGTTTATTGTAACTGATTTATGTTTTTGTGAATATACAGACCATGGACATTGTGGAATACTTGATCCAAAAACTCAAACAGTTGATAATGATAAAACATTAGAAATCTCTGCACAACAAGCATTAGTTCATGCTCGAGCTGGTGCTGATATGATTGCACCTTCAGGAATGATGGATGGAATTATTACAACGCTTAGAAATGCTTTAGATGAAAATGGATTTAAAAATCTTCCTATTATGGCTTATTCAACAAAATTTGCAAGTGGATATTATGGGCCATTTAGAGATGTTGCAGAATCAACTCCATCTTTTGGAGATAGAAGAACTTATCAAATGAATCCTGCAAATAGACTTGAAGCAATATCTGAATCACTAGAAGATGAAAAAGAAGGTGCTGATATTTTAATGGTAAAACCAGCCCTTGCATTTTTAGATATTGTAAGAGACATAAGAAATGAAACAAATCTTCCTTTATGTGTTTATAATGTAAGTGGAGAGTATGCAATGCTAAAACATGCTGGAATTGCTGGATTAATTGATTATGAAAGAGTTATGATGGAAACAATGATTGCATTTAAGAGAGCTGGAGCAAATATTATCATCTCTTACCATGCAAAAGAGGTTTGTGAAATATTAAGAAACAAATAAAAATTACAAATTGGATACTATTTTAACAATAAATTTTAGAGTTTTTAAGAAACTCTAAAGTTAAATTAAATAGAATGTTTGTTTTTATTAATTACAGAGGAAATAAAATGAGACACTTCTTAACATTAGCTGACTATTCTAAAGAGGAAATCTTAGAAATACTTGCTTTAGCTAAACAAATCAAAGATGAAACTAAACGAAGAGAATTTAAAGATTATATGCCTAAAAAAACTTTAGGAATGATTTTTGAAAAAAGTTCTACAAGAACTAGAGTATCTTTTGAAACAGGTATTTATCAGTTAGGTGGTATTGGTTTATTTCTTTCATCAAATGATATTCAACTAGGTCGAGGTGAGCCAATGAGTGACACTTCAAGAGTAATTTCAAGAATGGTTGATATGGTGATGATTAGAACTTTTGAGCAAGCTAAAATTGAAGAATTTGCTAAATATTCAAAAGTTCCTGTAATAAATGGTTTAACAACTGAATATCATCCTGTTCAACTTATGGCTGATTATATGACAATTCAAGAAGCAAACTTAGATAAAGATTTAGTTGCTGCTTATGTGGGTGATGGAAATAACATGGCTCATTCATGGCTTAATCTTGCTGCAAAATTAGGTTTTGAACTTAGAATTGCAACTCCAAAAGGTTACGAAGTTGATGCAGATATTTTAGCAAAATCTCTTGAAATGGCAAAATTAAGTGGTGCAAAAATTACTATTACAAATGATCCAAAAGAAGCAATAAAAGGCTCAACTGTAGTAACAACTGATACTTGGGTTTCAATGGGACAAGAGTCTGAAAAAGAGAAAAGAGTAAAAGATTTTGCTGGATATATGGTTGATAGTGAAATGATGAAATTAGCACAAGATAAGGCAATTTTCTTACATTGTTTACCAGCATATAGAGGTTATGAAGTTAGTGATGAAGTTATGGAAAGCAAACAAAGTTTAATTTTTGAAGAAGCAGAAAATAGACTACATGCTCAAAAAGGTGTTATGGTTTGGCTTGATAGAAAAAGAGACGAAGCATAAATGATAGATTTTAAAAAATTCGAGAAGTATTCGCGACCAGGTCCGCGATATACTTCTTATCCTACTGCTCCTGAGTTTAGTGAATTATTTACCCAAGAAGATTTAAAAGAGTATTACAAAAATCAAAGTGATGATAGAGCAATATCTCTTTATATTCACATGCCATTTTGTAGAAGTGCCTGTTATTTTTGTGGATGTAATACAATTTTTACTTCAAAAGAAGATAAAAAAACAAGATATATTGAATATTTGAAAAAAGAGTTAAATATATTAAAAAATCATTTGAATACTTCAAGAGTTGTAACTCAAATGCATTTTGGTGGAGGAACTCCAACATATTTTACTCCTGAACAATTACAAGAAGTAATTAGTGCTGTAAAAGAGATTTTTCCAAATTTTGCTCTTGATGCAGAAGTTTCATGTGAAGTGGATCCCCGATATTTTACAGTTGAACATATGAATGTTTTAAAAGCTGGTGGTTGTAATCGATTAAGTTTTGGAGTTCAAGATTTAGATGAAACTGTTCAAAAAACAATTCATAGAATTCAACCATTTGAATTAACTCAAAATGTAATAAACATAGCAAGAAATGCAGGAATTCACTCTGTTAATACTGATTTAATTTATGGTTTGCCACATCAAACAAGAGAGAGTTTCAAAAAAACTTTAGAAAAAATGCTTACATTAAATACTGATAGATTTGCTGTGTTTAATTATGCTCATGTTCCTTGGCTTATGAAAACTATGAGAAAATTTGATGAATCAACTTTCCCAGCACCTCAAGAAAAATTAGAGATGTTAAAAGATACTATTGATTTCTTTACATCAAATGGTTATAAAATGGTTGGAATGGATCACTTTGCAAAACCTGAAGATGAATTGTTTAAAGCAATTGAAAAAGGTGAATTACATAGAAATTTCCAAGGTTATACAACAAAAGGTGGAGCTGATTTAATTGGAATTGGACTTACATCAATTGGAAATGGCGTTGATTATTATGCACAAAATTTCAAAGATTTAGAACCTTGGGAAAACGCTTTAGATAATGGAGATTTACCGGTATTTAAAGGTTATAGATTAAGTGATGATGACCAATTAAGACAATTTGTAATAATGGAATTAATGAGTAATTTTTCTTTAAATATCACAAGAGTTGAACAAGAGTTTAAAATAAACTTCAAAGAGTATTTTTCAGATGCATTAGAAGCTCTTAAAGAGTTCCAAGATGCAGAACTAATAGAAATTAGTGATGATAAAATAAAAGTGTCACAAACAGGAACTATGCTTATTAGAAATATTTGTATGCCTTTTGATGCATATTTAAATAAAATCCCTGAAGATAAAAGAAGATTTTCTAAAACTATATAAATTTAAAGTAGCTATAAATGCTACTTTATTCTTTGAGACCTTCCAAAAACTAAATACAAAAGTGCTCCTAAAACTGGGAAAAATATAAGAACAAGAATCCAAATAATTTTATTGTAACCTGTAAATTCATGTTTTAGAATATCTATTAAAATATAAATATATAGAATAAAAGTAAAAACCACAAATACCATTAAAAAAGAAGAGACCATTATACTCATCATTTTTCAACTCCTTTTTCAAATTTTTTTATATACTCATCCATTAAAGAAAAATTTACTTTTTCATCAATTTTTATTTCTAAATCCATTAAATATAAGTTTTTTAGATTGAACTTTTCTAATTTTACAAAATCTTTTCCTGTTGTAATAAATGAATAATCTTTATACTCTTCTTGAATTTTACTAATATCTTCTTTAGTAAAATCATAATGATCTGGAAAACTAATCATTTTAATGTTTTTTGGTAAAAATTCTAATAATCTTTTTGGTTTTGAAATAGCTGTAATTAATAGAGTTTTAGAAGGAAGTTCACTAATGATTCCATCTTTTTTAATACTAATAACTCTTTTAAAATCACTTCCTTCAAGTAGTTCAATATCAGCTTGGGCATAAAAACCTTTTGGTTCTCTATATCCACCACTTGGCAGACAAAAAATATTTGTAGGTTCATCTTTGGGTCGTAAAAGAATATTAAATTTTGATATTTGATATTTTGAAAAACCATCATCTAAAAATATAATTTTGCATCCTAGCTCTTTTGCTTTTAAAATAGCTTTTATTCTATCTTCACTTACAATTATTGTAGCTTTTGGTAAAGAATTTGCTAAAAGCATTGCTTCATCGCCACTTGTTTTTACATCTTCTAAAATTTTACCATTTAAAGAAACTACATATAAACCTTTTGAAGCTCTTCCATAACCTCTTAAAATTATACAAGCCTTTTCATATCTTGAAGCTAATTTAATTGTAATTGGTGTTTTTCCACTTCCTCCAACTATTATATTTCCAACTGAAATAATAGGAAGTCCAAACTCAATTGGCTTTGCCATTGCCCTTTTAGTTAAAATAATTAACATATAAATAAAAGTTAAAGGAAGAAGTAAAAAAGAGATAAGTTTTTGGAAACTATTTGGAAAGAAGAGATAATCTTCAATCCATAAGTATATTTTTTGTTTCAAATTAAATCAAACCCATTGTGATGCAACATCAATAACTTGGTCGCAAACATAATTTACATCTTCATCACTAAGACCAGCATAAATTGGAAGTGACAGAATTTGTTGATAATTATTTAATGCATTTGGGAAAGCTGTAATTTTTATTGAATATTTTGTTTTATAATAAGATAAAAGATGTAATGGAATATAATTAAGTCCAGTTGATACTCCTCTTTCTTTTAGAGCTCTAGCAAAAGCATCCCTATTTCTTGAAATTTTTATGATAAATTGCGTGAAAATATGTTCATCTTTATGAGCTAAAATTGTAATATGTTTTACATTTGATAATCTAGTTTCATAAAGTTTTGCTATCTCTTTTCTTCTTTTTATAAATTTATCTGTTTTATTTAATTGAGCTAAGGAATAAGCAGCATCTAATTCAGATAAATCATATTTATGTCCAATATCAACAACATCATATACGTAATCTAAGTTTCCATAACTATCGTATGCAGTTGTAAGAGCATGCGTTCTTAAAAGTTTTGCACGATTTGCTATCTCTTCATTATTTGTTACAATTACACCAGAACGACTAATTGCGTATTTTGAAGGTGAAGGATTTGTTGAAAATACAGTCATATCAGCTCTTAAATTTCCAATCTTTTTACCCTTATAAGTTGCACCTAAAGAGGCTCTACAATCTTCAATTAAAATAATTCCGTATTTTTCTACAATATCATAAATTCTATCTAAATCAGGAGCTTGACCACCAATAAATGTAATGATTGCACCTCTTAATTTTTTAGAATCATTAGCTGCTAGTGCTTCTTCAAATTTATCAATATCAATATTCATATCTTCCATATTTATGTCAATAAATATAGGTTCAGCATCAAAATGTCTTACAACTTCAGGTAAATTAATAAAAGAGTTAACAGACATAAGTATCTTATCACCTCTTTTTAATTTTATAGCACTTAAAGCTAAATGAATGGCTGCTGTTGAAGTTGCAGTTGCAATTGCATATTTCGCACCAATATATTTTTTTATTCCATCTTCAAATTCTAAAACTTTTGATAAATCATTTTTTGATTCTAAAACTGATCTAATTTGATTTAATTCGTCATTGTCTATTGATGCTTTGTATATTGCAATATTTTTAGCCATTAATTAATTCCACCTTATTTTTGCTATTGTTGGTAATTTACCTTTAAAAGCATTTGCTTTTATTCTATATTCTAATCTATTTATTAAATCTTCTTCAAAACCTAATTTTATTAACTCTTCTTTTGATTTATTTTCATCAACCATTACTTTTAAAACTTCATCCATGTGTTTATAAGAGTAACCAAGTTCTTCTTCATCACTTTGACCTTCCCATAAATCAGCACTTGGAGCTTTATTTAAAATAGAATCAGGAACACCTAAAAGTCTTGCAAATTCAAATTCATCACTTTTATAAATTTCACCTATTGGATTAATTGCACATGCAATATCACCAAAAATTGTTCCATAACCTAAAAGTAATTCACTTCTATTTGAAGTTCCAACAACTAATGATTTTTCTCTTGAAGATACATCATATAAAACTGACATTCTCATTCTGGCACTAAAGTTTCCAATTCTAAGCTTATCATCATCCATGTTTTTTATGAAACCACTAACCATAGGTTCAATTGAAATAATTTCATATTTAATATTAAATTTTTCACAAACTTCAATAGCATGTTCCGTCGAACTTTTTGAAGAAAACTGAGATGGCATTAATACACAGTTTAAATTATCGCCAAAAGCTTCTTTACATAAAATTGCAACAACTGCTGAATCAAGGCCACCTGAAAGCCCAACAGTAACTTTTTTTAGACCAGTTTTTTCAACTTCAGTTTTTAAAAATGAAATTAAATCTTCCTTAATTTTTTTCCAATCTGTCACATTTAATCCTTTATTAAGTAATTATATCTCATCTTTTTTTGTTTTTTGATAAATTTCATCTAAATAATTATTACTTATTTTAGAAATATTCTCTTTTTTATATTCTAATTGTTTCTGAATATCTAATAATTCTTCAACATCGAAATACTCCAAATAATTTGGATTTATCTCAATATTTTCTTCGGGGTTTATTTTTATAAGTTTTTTTATATTTTCTATAATTTGCGTTTTCATTTTCATTCTTTATTAAATTTTTTCAAAATCTCTTCTAGGTATAACTCCATTTTTTCTACTCCAATATCACTTTCTTTATTTTTACAAGATTTACAACAAGTTCCTGCATCTGTTAAGTCTCCTAGACTTTCAAGAGTTTTTGCGCCTTTTTCTTTTATAGCATAAATTATTTCACCCAATGTTACATGTTTGCATGTACAAACTTCAAAAGAGTGTGGAAAATTTCTAGCCATTTTCTAATCCTTTTTTTATTTCATTTAAAATATCTTTGCAATAAATCTTTTTTTTCATTTTTCCAAAATCACCCTCAGGAAAAATACAATGTCTACACTCTGTTCCAGCTGTTGTTAAGTCTTGGATTTCCCTAAGTGTTGAGGCTTTTTGGTTTATTATTGCATTTGTAATATCTTGTATTGTAACTTTTTTACAATTACATACTTCATAATTTTCTTCAAAATTTAGCAATTCTATAAACCTCTATCTTTTTTTATAAGTTCATATGCTTCATTTATTTCTTGAAGTTTTTTTGTTGCTTCATCTATAATATTTTGAGATGCACCCTGCCCTGAAATAATATCTGGATGATGTTTTTTTACCAATGTTCTGTAATTTTTCTTTAAAGTTGTAGCATCATCTGATGAATTTGATTCTAAGATTTCATAAGCTTTTTCTAATGTAATTGCTTTATTTGAAGCTTGTTGAGCATAGAAATTTTCAAAAGTTTTAATCAAATTATTAAAATCTTCTATTTTAATTTTTAAGGCATTTGAAATATCTTCTGTAATCATTCTTTCAGAATTTGAAAACTCTTTATCAATAAAAGCTAAATTTAATAAATATTCCATAATTTTCATTCGTTTAGAATAATCATTTTTTGTCAAACCATATAATTTATTTGAAATATCTATTAAGTTGTTAAAATTCTCTTTTTCATTTTCATATATTGTTTTAAGTTTTCCTCTAATTTCTTCATGATTTTCAAAATGACTTGAAATATCCGTAAAAGTATGTTTTAAAACTTCAGCTTCAAGCTCACTAATCTTTCCATCTGCTTTTGAAACTTTTGCCATAAGTGCTACTAAAAGGCCAGCTTCATGGTGCAATAAATCACCCTCAAATCTATCTTTTCTTTTTAAATTTATATTTACAAACTCTTCTGTTTTATAGTTTTTGCCAATAAAAAACAAAATTGCTATAACAACCAATAGAACAACTATTTCCATATTCACCCTTCATATCGCTATTTTTAGATTTGGGTGGATTTTATCAAATTTTAGATAAAATCACTTCCTTTAATTATACAATGGAGTTATAAATGTTTGGAATGGGTTTTATGGAAATTTTATTAATTGCAATAGTTGCAATTATCGCACTGGGACCTGAAAAACTACCTACTGCAATGGTACAAATTGCAAAGTTTATCAACAAATTTAGAAATGCTCTTTCAGATGCAAAATCTACTTTAGATAGTGAACTTAATATATCAGAAATGAAAGCAGAAGCTACTAAATTTAAATCTCAAATTGAAGAGACAAAAGCTTCTTTATCAATTGATTCAAAAATTGATTTAGGATTAAAAGAGATTATGAATGATGACTTGAACGTATCTTCTTCAAGAGAAAATAAAATAGAAGAGCCAAAACAAGAAAAAGTATCATTTAAAAAAGAAGATAAATTAAAAGTTAATTTAGATGAAAAGAAAGAGGATAATGCTTAATGTTTGAAGATTTAAAACCACATATAGCAGACTTAAGAAAAAGATTAGTTATATCTGCAATCACAGTTGTTGTGATGTTTTTTGTTTGTTTTTCATTTTATGAACCAATCTTAAACTGGATGATGGTACCAGTTGAGAGTGCACTTCCTAAAAATTCTCAAATGGTTGCTGTTGAAATTCAAGAAACATTTTTTACAGCTTTACAAGTTGCATTTTTTTCAGCTTTTATTATCTCTTTACCTGTAATATTTTGGCAAATGTGGTTGTTCTTTGCACCAGGGCTTTATGATCATGAAAAAAAATTAGTTGTTCCCTTTGTACTTTCTGGAACAATTATGTTTTTAATTGGTGCTGCATTTGCTTATTATGTAGTTGTTCCTATAGGTTTTGATTTTTTAATTGCATTTGGTTCAACGGTAGTTACAGTATTACCAAGTATTGGTAAATATGTAGATTTTTTTACTAAACTATTATTTGGATTTGGTATTGCTTTTGAATTGCCTGTTATAACTTTTTTACTTGCAAAAGTAGGTTTAGTTAATGATAAAATGTTAAAAGATTTTTTTAGATATGCAATTGTAATTATTTTTATAGTTGCAGCAATTTTAACTCCACCAGATGTTTTAAGTCAACTTTTAATGGCTGCTCCATTACTTTTACTTTATGGTTTATCAATTTATGTAGCAAAAGTATTTAATCCTGCTGTTAAAGAAGATGATGAAGATGAGGAAGAGTAAAATTGCTTGACCCACTAAAAACTACAAGTTATGATTATGAATTACCAAAAG
The DNA here is from genome assembly GCA_028688995.1 of Aliarcobacter sp. Taxonomy (GTDB): domain Bacteria; phylum Campylobacterota; class Campylobacteria; order Campylobacterales; family Arcobacteraceae; genus Aliarcobacter. The sequence continues at coordinate 103,522 of JAQTXB010000008.1, read as the reverse complement.
AGTTAATAGCAACTCATCCAGTAAGCCCAGCAGACTCTGCTAGGCTTTTAGTTTATAATAGAGCTACAGATTCAATAACTCACACTACTTTTAAAAATCTGATGGATTTTTTACCAAATGAATTATCTATTTTTCTAAATGATACAAAAGTTATAAAAGCTAGAATTTTTGGAACAAAAGAGACAGGTGGAAAAATAGAATTACTTCTAAATAAACCTTTGTTTATGGATAGATACTTAGTAATGATAGGTGGAAAAGTAAGAGTTGGAACAAAACTTTTTTTTGATGAAAATCTAAATGCTGAAGTTTTAGAAGTAAATGAAGATGGAAGTCGTGTTGTGCAATTTTTTCAAAATGATAAAAAATTGGACTTTTTAGAGCTTGTTGATATTTTAAATAAAATTGGTCATTTACCACTTCCCCCTTATATGAATAGAAGTGATGATAAAAAAGATGAACAAGATTATCAAACTTTATTTGCTAAAAACTATGGGGCAGTTGCAGCTCCTACAGCATCACTTCATTTTACACCTGAATTATTAGAAAAAATAAATGCAAAATATAGTGTAAATTATTTGACACTTCATGTGGGAGCTGGAACTTTTAAACCAGTTGATGTGGATGATATTTTAAATCACCCAATGCATAGTGAGTATTTTGAAATTGGCATCGAAGCTAAAAAAGCTTTGGATAAAGCACAAAAAGTTTTAGCTGTTGGAACAACGGTAACTAGAACTGTTGAATATTATGCAAGAACAAATAAAATACAAGGTGAATGTGACTTGTTTTTAAATCCAGCGAATAAACCAATTAAAGTTGATTATTTACTAACAAACTTTCACTTACCAAAATCTACACTTATTATGCTTGTTGCATCATTTGTAGGACTAGAAAAAACACTTGAAATTTACCATGAAGCCATAAAAGAGAATTATAGATTTTACTCTTATGGTGATGGTATGTTGATTATATAAAAAAGGGAATAATTAATATGGCATATTATGTACTGTTTGATACAGAAACTACAGGAAATCAAGAAGATGATAAAGTTATCCAATTTGGAGCAATGGTTGTTGACAAATCAGGAAAAGTTGAAGCTTTTGATGAATTATGTTCAAGCGATGTTAAAATAAAACTTGAAGCTATGGAAGTTCACAATATTACTCCTGATTTATTAGTAGGGAAACCAAAAGCAGTTGAAACAAACTTTTATAAAAAACTTGAAGACTTAAATTCAAATGAAAATTATCTAATAGCTCACAATATCTCTTTTGATATGGGAATGATAAAAAAAGAGGGATTTGTAAATCAATATCAATTAATTGATACTTTAAGATGTGCAAAACATCTATTTCCTGAACTTCCATACCATAGACTTCAATATATAAGATATGCCCTTGAACTTTATAAAATTGAAGAAGCTGAAGCTGCTAAACATAATATCACTATAAAAGCTCATGATGCAATTGGTGATGTACTTGTAATGAAACTATTTTTAACAAAACTTGTTGGGAAATGTAGAGAAATTTATCCTGATTATAATCCAATAGAGAAACTTGTAGATTTAACAAAAACTCCTGTGTTTATACAAACTTTTAAATTTGGAAAATACAAAGGTAAAGATGTTGAGCAAGTTGCAAGAGAAGATGCAGGATACTTAAACTGGATGAGAAGTAATATGGAACTGGATGAAGATTTAAGATACACTCTTGATAAAGTTTTAAAATAACTCAAAATATTATCTAGACTCTAAAAAATAGATAAAAATTAAATATTATCATCATAATATTTAAGCCAATAAATGCCTTTTTATAAAAAATTGAAGCTAATGACAAAATTAGATAAGTTACAAAAAAATAAAAAGGCGTAAAAACTTCATAAACATACATTTTATAATCTAAAAAGTTTTTTATAAATCCATCAAAATATATAGCAAAATCAAAAATATGGACAAATATTTCAAATGGATAAAAAAATGTAAAAAATATTGTAATTATTATTGATAAAAACTGTTCATAAGAAGTTTGGGGAAAATAAAAATGCACTATTGGATTAAAAATCAAAAACATCCAAACATTAAAAAATATAATTTGCAGATATTTATTTAGATTTGAAAAATATTTTATAAATAAAAAAATATAAAAAACAGCCATTATTGAAAACCAAAATCCCAAAGAAAATAGGAATTTAGGGAATAATGAAATCACTATTAAAAAAGTAAAAAATAGATTCATAAATGAAACAATTTTTATATTTGAACGAAGTAAAAATATTGTTAAAACAAACATTACAAAAGCTCTAAGAAGAGAAGCTACTATTCCTGTTAAAATCAAATAACAAAAAAGTAAAAATATAGAAACTAAAAGTAAATCAAATTTTTTATTTCTATATAAAAAATATTTTTGGTGAAAATAAGAGTAAGGATAATATAAAAACCAATAAATTACAAAAGATAAGACAACTAGGTGAAAACCAGAAAGGGCTATCAAGTGACTTATTCCATAATTTGTACAAATATTTCTTAACTCTTGGGAAATGGGAGTTGCTAAAAAAAGAGCTTGGAATAACTCATTTATCATTTCATCTTGGTGATTTAATTCTATCTTTTTTACAATTTTATCACTAAATTTAGGAGTTTTTTCTAAATAATCAAAATAGATAGTTTGGGTATAAAAACCTTTTAAATAATCTAAAAAAGTGATGTTTTGAGAAATTATAGCTATATTTAAAAAGTCAGATTTTTGAATATTTTCATCTTTTTCTAAGTCAGTAAAAAAATCGAAATTTTTAGCTTTTAGCCTTAAAATTTGTTTTGTAGGTTTTTTATAAATATTTAAAACTTCTACTTTTGTTTCATAAATCTCTTCATCGATAAATTCTAAATATTTGCTATATTCAATAGAAAGATTTATTATAAAAATAAAAGATATAAAAAGAATTGCAAGAAATTCTTTATTGTAGTTTTTTATATTAATAATCATAAAAATTATTGTACATAAACTAGAAGTTTAATACAATAATTTTTAATTAATTTTTATGCTTTTTTCTTCCAAATACTCATTTGTGAAATAGTATGTTGGTATTTTCGAGAAGTCTCTTTTATTACAAAAGGAACATCTATTGTTTCTAAAAGTTCAAAATCAACAAGAGTCTCTTTTAGGGTATCTAAAGTATAAACTTCTTTGTTATCTTTGATGTAACCACCAAGCCAATTCTCTTTTAAAGTATAATCTTCAAGCCATGTATACGGGCTTAAAAGAACTAATAAACCATTTTCATTTACCCTACTTGGAATATCTTGTAAGAATTTTAAAGGATAATATAATCTATCAATTAAGTTTGAGCAGAAAATCAAATCAAATCCAGTATAAATATCTTTTAAATTACAAGCATCACCTTGCATGAAAGTTACTTTTTCTTTTATCTCTTCTAAACCTAAACTTTCAAGGGAAACAGTTTTTTCTTCAAAAATCTCACCCTCTTTTTTTACTTTGTAAATTAAAGAGTCATAAGTTTTTAGTTTTACTCCAACATTTATGAAATTTGCAGAGAAATCGATTCCAATTACTTCATCAAAATCTTTTGCCAATTCAAAAGTTGATCGTCCAACAGAACAACCTAAATCTAAAGCTTTTTTAGATTTTATATCTTTTAAATATGGTTTTAAAAGTTCAACTGAATTTAAACAGAAATTTTTAACTCCAAAATTCTCACTTCCATAGTGAAATTCACAATATTGAGAAATTAGTTCATCTGTTTCATAAACATTGTCATTTAATTTTGTTCTATATTCATTTGAAGATTTTACATATCTAAATCCAGCATGTTGGAAAAAGTGTTTTCTAAAGGCATATCTTGCCTCTTTTAAGGTTTCATTTCCCAATGAAATAAATGAACCACCTTTCATAAGTGCATGTCTATCATCAAAAGTTGGTGTTGTAAAATCATCATAAATTGGATGAGTAATAAAATCATCAAAAGGATAAGTTGGAGTTAAACTCCATTGCCAAACATTACCAATTACATCATAAAAATTGTTAAATTTATACTTGTCTACTGGACTTTGATTAAACTGAATAAGTCCAATATTTGCCTCTTTTTCTCCCGCTTTTGTATATTCATATAAAGCGTAATATTCATCTTCAGATGGAAGTCTAACTTCAAAACCTAGCTTTTGTGATTTATATTTACAAAAAGCTTCTGCTTCATAAATATTTATATCAACAGGATAATTAAGTGGTAATGGAATTTCTCTATTTATTTCTCTTAGGAAAAATTCATTTTCTTTTTTTACCCAAAAAGTTGGATATTTTGCTTGAGTAAAATCCAACCACTCTTTTCCTTCATCTGAAAATAGCTCAGATTTATTATAACCACCCTCTTTTACAAACTCTAAAAATTCACCATTTGAAACTAAATATTTAGAAGCCTCAAAATCTTTTATCTCTGCTTTATGAAAAGAAAATTCATTATCCCAACCATAATAGATTGGATTTTGTCTATTTTTTTCTAAAACTACTGTTGAACCCTCAACTTTAACTAACTCATTTTTAGGGTAAGAATTTGTTCCTTCATTTATATAAGTAAAAATTTCATCTTTTTTTAGAAATTGAATATCAAGTTCTCTAAGTAGTACTGATGAAGTTTCTATATGAATATTCTCATGTTCAATTCCCATTAAAATAATCCACATTGGTGAATCCCAATTTATTGGTATAGAGAATTCTAAAGTATCAATTAGATTTAACATAATTTGTTTTACTTCATCCCTATAAGCCTTTGTTTGCTCATAAGTTGGCCAAGTGTAGTGTTTGTGATTTAAATCATCCCAAGACATCTCATCAACACCTATTGCAAAAATTGATTCAAATTCTGGATTTACTCTTTGTTTTAAAATATTTGCTAATATTAATTTATTTACAAAAAAAGTTGCAGTATGTCCATAATAAAAAATTAATGGATGTCTTAATGTATTTGGTTGTTCATATAAATGTTTTTTATCTTTTAATAAGTCAAACAACTTTTCATCTAATTCATAGGTTTGTAAAAACTGTTTTTTTATCTCTTCTCTTTTCTCATCACACGTGCCCGTAGTTAAATTTACGCTATCTTTTATATAATTCATTATTTTCCTTTTTTATTCCTATACTTTATAATATTTTTTCTAAAAATTCTAAACTTTTTATTTTATTTGATTTTTTAAACTCTTTGTATATGTTTAATAGTTGATTCAACTCACTTTGCCCAAGAGTTGGCAAATGATTTTCTAATCTTGAAACAATGTCTTTATTGTTTATTTTCAATAAATCTTTTACTATAAGGTTTTCAATTAAAACCATTCCTAATCTTTTTACAGATTTTGTTTTATCTAAGATAAGCAATGCTTCATTTGTTGTTTCTAAAACTTCATTACATAAAGCAACATCCATTGTATTTGAAATTTTATATAATATATTTAATGCAAAATTATGTAAAACAACTGGCATTTCATCCCTATCACCAACTGATTCTTTTAGAACTTTCCCCAATCTTCCTAGTTTGATAGATTTATTTATTGTTTTTAACTCTCTTTGAGTTTGTTGGATATATTTACATCTGTATGTTATTGCCATATTAACAAAAGTTGCTCCATATTCAAAAGCACCTAATGTTGGTATTGATAAACATTTTTTGTAATATTTTATTGCTTCATCAAGATTTTCATTCCACTCTTCTAAATTTGCTTTTATATTGTAAAAATGCCATAACCACAATGGTTCATTATCTTCATTATGTGATAATAGTAACTCTTCTAACTTATTTAAAGACTCTATTCCTTCATCTTTCAACTCTTCATTTCTTTGAGAAATTAAAATCCAAGCAGCTTTTCTTTGGTAATATCTAATTTCAATATCAGAAGGTTTATGATTTTTTCCTATATGTAAGTTTTTTGGTAAACTATTATATGCTAGTTCAAACTGTCCCATTCTTTCATACAATGAACATATATTTAAAGAGTATTTATTTGGATTTATTTCATATAAATATTTTGTTAATAAAAGAGCTTGTTCAAAATGCCCATTTCTTTCAAATAAAAATGCCAATTCATCTAAAGCATTTATTGATAATTTTCTATAATATGAGTTGTTTGAGCTTTCAAAAGTATTTACATCATTAAAATCAAACATAAACCCAGCTATTTCAAACCAATAAAAATTTATCAATTCATATTGTTGTTTTTGTTTTACTGCATTTATAAATTTTTCTAAAATCTTAATAGTTCTTCTTTGATCTAAAACAATATCTTTTACATAATAGTATAAAATCAAAAGTGAAATTGGATTTTCAAAATTAGTTACACACTCTTCAATATGATTTCTTAAATAATAAGATAATCTTTTTTCTTCATCACTTAAATCTTTAAAAGTAACATTTGAAGTAAAAAAAACTTGTAAAGATTTTTCTTGAGCTAAAAATTTAAAATCATCAAAACTTCTATTTATAAAGTTTTGAAAACCAAAAATTAGTTGATTTTTAGAATCTTGTTCCTCTTTTATAAAGTTCTTACCACAATATTCAAAAAGTTCTAAAGATATAAAACTCTTTTTATCCCTTTGTTTTACAATTGAAGTAGAACAAAGTTGCATTAATGAATAGAGCTTTTGTTCCTTTGATGAAAGTAATATCTCAACATCACATTTTTTCGGAATTATCTCTTCATTGATTAATTCAGTTGTTAAAATATTTAATTTTTTTAATCTTTTTGTGACATTTTGCAATTTATCATTTCTAATATAAAAATGTATATTTGAGAATTTATTTAAAATCGTACTTGTAAAAATCTTCCAAAGCCAATGATTTGAATCTTCTAAATCAAAATTATAAAGATGAATTTCTGTATTTTTATCAAAATTTGAGAGGGCTAATTCTAGTTTTCTTAACTTTCTAGCATCTTTATTAAACCAAGAGAATAACAAACTTTTAAACTCACTTCCCTCACCTTCTAAAACTGAAGGCATCATTAATAAACCTAAGAAAAAGATAGACACAAAGATTAAAGCTATATAATCATTTAAATCCAAAGAAGAAGGCATTTCAAAAATAATCTTCTTTAAAAAATCTTCATAAATTGAAACTGATAAAATAGCTATTAATATAACAAAAACTGAGATTATTGAGATTAAAATTGTTGAGAATCTTTTTCTAAAGAAATAAAAAAAAGAAGAACTTCCAGCTAATAAATTAACATCAGCTTCAAATTTATCTAAATTATCATTTTCGCAATAAGTTATATGAAGCTCATTATTTCTTTTTACAATACAACTTTCGTCAATGGTCTTTCTTTTTGAATTAAAAAGTTTTGATATATGGATAAAGCAGTTATTTTCTATCATTGTAGTTTTCTATTCCTTCTCTTGCAATGCAATTTTGTATAGGATCTGTGAATGTGTAAGAGCCATCTTTTAGAGGAAATGGATAATTTGTAAAGGATTTTTCAAACTCCTTTACAAAATCATCGGAGTAATTTTTTAAAGCCTCTTTTACAACTTCTATATATTTACTTGGAATAAAAGTGTTTATATCACCTTCTTTTGCAAGTTTGTTTTCATTTGTAGTCATAAAAGCTATTAAATCACTCTTGAATTTTTCACTTAAAACATCTTTTGATTTTATAGTTATACAACTATAGTTTTTCTCTCTTAATTTTAGAATTTCTAACTCTTCTTGAGAAATTTCAATTATAACTCCATTTAAAATTGAATTTTCATTTTTTTGAATATTTAAAAAAACTCCATTTACAATTTCATTTCCGAACTGAATAGATTCAATTGCATTCCAAATTCTTTCATACCCTTTTATTTTAATAGGTATTAAATCATTTTGAGTTAAAACTCTTTTAAAAGATTTTTGAGCAGATGCAAGGTTTATTAAAGAACCAAAACCAAAAAGATACATAATTAAACTAATTTTACTTTTGAAATTACTATACCATCAGGATCAACATAAACAAAATCACCTGGATTAATCTCAACATCATCAATTGTAATTGGAACATTGATTTGAGCTTCTTGAGCAGGAATATATTTTCTAGGACAAGTTCCTTTTGCAACTAATCCAATATCAAACTCTTTTGTAGTTACCGTATCTCTTACATAACCATTTACAATAATTCCTTCATATTTATTATCACTTGCAAATTTCATTAAATTATCACCAACAACGGCAAAATATCTCATATTTACATCAACAATTACAACTTTTCCAGAACCTTCAGTATCTTTTAAAAGTGTTGCTAAATCTTTATTGTTTTTATCAAGTTTTACAGTTACAACTTCACCTTTAAATTTTTTATTTCCTCCATAAGAGTTAAAATCTGGTCCCAAAACTTCTGTTTTGTTGCTAAAAATATCACATAAATCTGCTGTAAAAAATCCCATAATTATATTTCCTTTTATTTAAATTCATTAAAATGCATTATTATCTCATTTTACTATTAAATTATTCTTATTTGATTATTTAGCTTTCACATTATTTATACAAATAAGATATAATATTTTTTTTCAAAGGATTAATATGAAGTTTTTTTTAAATATGTTTTTAATAGTTTTTATTCTGTTTATTAGTGGTTGTAGTTCTAAAAAACTAACTGTAAAAGCACTTTATCCATCAAAAATTGAAAATAATAAAATACATACAATAAGAGTAGAAAGATTTTATAGGGATGATATAAATCAAACAGTCGCTGTTGCAAATAAAATAGCAAATAACATAATAGATAATCAAAGAATATTTGAATTAAGAGATGGTGATTTTGGAACAGATGCAATCTTAAGTGGTGAAGTTTTAAATTCATCTTTAAATACTCAAGTATATTATAGAACTGAAGTTGATTATTCAAGATGTAGATTTTATAGATATGATGAAAGAAATCGAACAAGAGAGTGTATTGAGTATCAAATTAGACAAATTCCTTGTGAAAAAAGAGAATATAACGTTACAACAAATATAAAATTAATAAAACCAATAACAAACATTGTAATATTCTCAAAAACTTATGATAAATCAAGTTTTGATGATATGTGTTATGACCGACGTCCATATTATCCTATGTATACAGATTCAAGGGATGTATTCAGGGTAAATAGTCAAATAGCAGATGACATAGCAAATAATATTTTAGATGATATATCACCACACTACGTATATTATGATATTGAAATTATTGAAGAGTTAGATAAAGATACTTTAGTCTTTTCAAAAGAGCAAGAAAAGAGATTTGAAAAAGTTGTTGAATTGATTATGACTAAAAATCTTGATTTAGCAAAAGCAGAACTTGAAAAACTAGATAGTGAATTTAATGGAAAAAGTTTTGAAGTTGTTTATAATTTAGCATTAATAAATGAAGCATATAATCAGCTTCAAATTGCAAATCAACTTTATAATGAAGCGAAAACATTAACTTTAAATGTTAAATATTTAGATTTAGCTAATTATGGAATTAATAGAACAAGTAGAAATTTAGAAGAAAAAATAAAAGCTAAATCACAATTGCCATAGCTATAAAATCGCTATTTAACAACTTTTAACCATTATTTTTGTATATTAAATTTTTATTATAAATATTAAAATTTTTAAACTTAAAAGGTTAGATAAGGTGTCAATGAATAAATTTAATTATACAGCTATTTCTGATGACTGTGTAAAGTGTGGAAAGTGTAAACCTGTTTGTACAATCTTTAATATAAATCAAGATGAAGCAACAAGTCCTAGAGGATTTATCGATTTACTAGGAGCTTATGAGAGAGATGAATTAGAGTTAGATAAAACAGCAAAAGATATTTTTGAATCATGTTTTTTATGTACAAACTGTGTTGAAGTGTGTCCAAATGACTTGCCAACAGATATGATAATTGAGCAAGTAAGAAGCGATATTGCAAAGAAATTTGGAATTGCTTGGTATAAAAGATTATTTTTCTTTTTATTAAGACACAGAAAAACTATGGATTTTTTATCAAAACTAGGTTGGGTATTTCAAACATGTGCTTTAAAATTAGATGATAAAAAACAATCAGCATTACCAAGATTTTCTCTTCCAATTGTAAAAAAAGGAAGAGTTCTACCATTTGCAGATGCTAGAAGTTTTTTAAATAAATATCCAGCAAATATATTTGCAAAAAATAAGAAAATTGAAGAAACAAAGAAAAATAAAGTTGCAATTTTTATAGGTTGTATGAGTAATTACACTTACACAAATACTGGAGATTCTTTAGTTAAAATTCTAAAAAAACTTGAACTTGATATTATGATTCCAAAAAAACAACTTTGCTGTGGTGCACCTGCCTATTTTACAGGAGCTTTTGATACGGTTGATTTTCTTGCGAAAAAGAATATTGAGTATTTTGAAACTTGGATTGATGAAGTAGATGCTGTAATTATCCCAGAAGCAACTTGTAGTGCAATGATAAAACAAGATTGGGAACATTATTTCCATAATCAGCCAGAATGGAAAGAAAGAGCTGTAAAACTATCTAAAAAAATATTTATGGCTACGAAATGGCTAGAAAATAGTACAGATTTAAAAAATCTACTAGCAACTAGCGGTAAAAAGTTTGACCAATTAGTAACTTATCATGATCCTTGTCATGCAAAAAAAATGCAAGGTGTTTGGCAAGAGCCCAGAACTCTTTTAAAACAAAACTATGTATTAACTGAGATGAGTGATTCAAATAGATGTTGTGGTTTTGGTGGAGTTACAATGCAAACAGAAAAATATGATTTTGCAAAGGCAGCAGGTGCACCAAAAGCTGCTATGATAAAAGAGACAAAAGCTCAAATTGTAAGTGCTGAATGTAGTGCATGTAGAATGCAAATTACAAACTCTTTATATTTAGCAAATGTAGATGTTCAATTTAAAAATCCAATTGAATTAATTGCTGAAGCATTGGAGAACTAATGGAATATTGGCAAAATATATATTCTCACTTTAATCCAATTGCTTTTAATTTAGGGCCAATTGCTGTTCATTGGTATGGACTTATGTATGCACTTGCTCTAATTAGTGCAATCTTTATTGCTAAATGGTTTATAAAACATGATAAATTACCTATTTCAAATGAGTTATTTGACTCATATATTTGGTGGGCAGAAATTGGGGTAATTTTAGGTGCAAGATTAGGATATGTATTATTTTATGACACACATACAATGTACTATTTAACTCATCCATGGCAAATATTTAATCCTTATATAGATGGTATTTATGCAGGAATTTCAGGTATGAGTTATCATGGTGCTTTTTTTGGATTTATATTTGCTTCATATCTATTTTGTAGAAAAAATAAAATCTCTTTTTGGTTTATAACTGATATTGCTGTTCTTGGTGTTTCAGCAGCTTATGTATTTGGACGATTAGGAAATTTCTTTAATCAAGAACTTGTAGGTCGAATAACTGATGTTCCTTGGGGAATTTACGTTGGACAAGTATTAAGACATCCATCACAAATTTATGAAGCAATTCTTGAAGGTTTATTGGTTTTTGTAATATTAGTTTACATTAGAAAAAGAAAAACCTTTGATGGTCAATTAGCTTTAACTTATGGAATATTATATTCAACAGCTAGAATTATTGCAGAATTTTTCAGACAACCAGATAGTCAATTAGGATTTATTTATAGTACTTGGCTTACAATGGGGATTTTACAATCTTTTATTATATTAGTACTTTGTGGGATTTTATATATAAAAATAAAAAATAAATAGTTAAAATTTAACTATTTATTTTAAGTTCTTTAGTATAACCAGCATCAACTGCTAGTTCTGCAATTTTGTTTCTTAATAAGTCTAATCTCCAACCGTGTCTACCTGCAAAATTTTCTATTTCAGCATCTCTTTGTTCAGGAGTACAAAATACAAAAATCCTTTTTAAAAAAGGTTTTGGTACTTGTATAGCTATTAATTGAAAATAATTCTCTTTACAGCTTCTTGAGCAAAAAGCCTTACTCATAGCAATCTTTTTTTTGCAGAAAGGGCAATGCGACATTATTTATTACCTTTGATTATTAGTTTGTAGAACTTTGCATTAGTAACATCTTGAAGAAATTTTGGTTCTATATCATGTAAAGCTATGATATCAACAACTTTACCTTCCATTAACCAACCTCGTCCAGTATCAACTATTACTTGGCTTTCAAACAGTTGGATTAATTCTTCTTTAGAAATAAGTAGTTCTTCCATATTATAACTTTTTTATTAAGATTTTGCAAATAGACATCCTTAATTTGACTTAAGAATATCTATTGTATAGCCCTTGTTAGAGTGGTTTTTGATAATTTCATAATATGTTTTTTGTCTTATTTTATTAACTATATTTCTCATAGTATAAATAGACATATCTTTACCTTTCCAAACTACGTCTCTGATTATATCATAATCTGTTATTTCATTTCGCTTAGCAATTAATAATTTTAGAAAAGATTTTTCTAATCTAGTAAAATCAATTAATACTCCTCCCGATTTGAAAAATTGATCTCTATATTCATCAAAATAGATTCCATTTTCAAACTCGATTTTATCACCTCTTTTTGTTTGATTTAAACACATAATAACAGCTAGTTTTAAATCTTTTGCTCTTAATGGTTTTGATAAAAATGTATATGCACCAGAATTGATTGCTGTAACAATATTTTCATTGCTATCTGACTCTGAAATAACAATTTTTGGTAAACTTGGAGCTAATGTTGATAATTCAGAACATAATTCAGAAAATGAAACTCCAATAATATCTGTATCAATAATAGCCATATCATAATTATTTGAACAAGCTAGAGATAAAGCATCTTTTAAATTTGAAGCAATTTTTAATTCTTTAAAATAATCATCAAATTCATTTCCAATTGCTTCATTGATTTTTTCATCACTACTTATAAAAAGTAGTTTTGCATTATATAATTTTCTAATATTTTTTACTGTTTTTAACATAATAATTCTCTTTATAATATTGGTTTAAAACATAATAATAACTAAAATTTATTAATTTGTCAAAATATTATTAATAAATCAGAAAATATTTTGCAAAATTTAAGTTTACTTCAATTCTTGCCAAGAATTTCCTATTGAAACCGATACTTTTAAAGGTATGTTTAATTTATACACATTTTCCATAATAGCTTTTAAATCGCCAGTTATTTCATCTATAAGATCTTCTTTAACTTCGAAAATAAGTTCATCATGGATTTGCAATAACATCCTCATATTATTATTATTTTTATATTTTTCATAAATTTTAACCATAGATAATTTTATTAAATCTGCTGCACTTCCTTGAAATAGTGTATTAACAGCTTCTCTTAAGTATGCAGCTTTAATCATTGCATTTGCAGAGTCAAAATCGAATAATCGTTTTCTGTTTAATAATGTTTTAATGTAGCAATTTCTTTGGGCAAAATCTTCTATTGATTTTAGATAATCTTTTACACTTTTAAAAGCTTCAAAATATGAATCTATATAAAGTTTTGCTTCTTTTGAAGGGATTCCTAAAGTATCACCTAGTTTTTTGCTTCCCATTCCATATAATAATCCAAAGTTTATAGATTTTGCAATATTTCTTTTCTCTTTTGCCTGAGCTTCTCCAAAAATTTTAACAGCTGTTTGGTAGTGAATATCCAAATCATTTTTAAATGCATCAACTAAAGCTTCATCTTCACTGTAATGTGCCAATAATCTTAATTCTATTTGTGAGTAGTCAATTCCCACAAGCTTATATCCATCTTTAGGAATAAAGGCTTCTCTAATTTTTGAACCACTTCCTGCTCTAACTGGAATATTTTGTAAGTTAGGGTTTTTTGAACTTAATCTCCCTGTTGCAGTTCCTGTATGTAAAAAAGAAGTATGAATTCTATTATCCGGATTTTTTAATCCAAGTTCTAATAATGGTTCAATATAAGTTGATTGAAGTTTATAGGCTTCCCTATAGTTTAATAAAAGAGGAATTACATCATGTTCATTTACTAAGCCACTTAAAACAGCTTCATCTGTACTATAACCTGTTTTTGTTTTTTTAGATGTTGCAAGTCCTAATGTCTCAAATAAAACAACTCCTAATTGTTTTGGAGAATTAATATTAAACTCTACACCCGCCACTTCATATATATTTGATGTAAGCTCTTGAATATATTTATTGTTAGTATTTTTTAATTCTTGTAATAAATTAACATCAACTTTAATTCCATTATTTTCCATATCAGCTAAAACATAAATAAATTCAAACTCTAAGTCAAAGGCGAGTTTTAATAAATCTTCACTCTCTTTTTCTTTGAAAACTTCTAATTGTTTATTAAATAGTTTAAGAGTCATTAATGCATCTTCTGCTGCATATTCACAAGCTTTATAGACATCTACATTTGAAAAATTTTCACCTTTTTTTACAACATCTTTAAATGAAATCATTTTATGGTTGAAATATTTATCAACTTGATAATCAAGCCCTACTTTTTCATTTGTATCTAAAAGCCAAGATAAAATCATTGTATCTGCATAAAGTTTCAATTCTATTCCAAAATTATGTTTTACTACAGCATAATCATATTTAAAATTTTGCAATACTAATTTATGTCTATTTAACTGAGTAATTGCCTGAAATGCAGCATCTTTTGATATTTGTTCTGGAGCTCCTAAATAAAAATGAGAAATAGGAACATAATAAGCTTTATTTTTTTCATAAGCAAAAGAGAAACCAACTATTTGAGCTTTTTGAGTATCAACATCTGTCGTTTCTGTGTCAAATGCAACAATTGCATCTCTTGGAATTGTATTTATAGCTAACGAAAGTTTATTTTCATCATTTAATAAAACATACTCAATATCATCATTTTTTTCTTTTTCTACTGGAATTTCCGTTTTAAAACTCATCCCATTTTTATTTATTCTATCAAGTATTTTTGCCATATCATATTGGTGTAAAATATCACTGATTTTTAAAATTGGATTTTCAATTGGTAGTGAAAAAGTATCTAAATCATCGATTATGTGGCAATCTCTTGATAATGTTACAAGTTGTTTTGAAATAAATGCCATTTCCCTACTCTCTTCTAAAAGAGTTTTCCATCTTTTTTTCTCAATATTTTCAAGATTTGCATAAATATTTTCCAAACTTCCAAATTGTTGAATTAAAGCTTCTGCTGTTTTTGCTCCAATTCCTTTTACTCCTGGAATATTATCAGCACTATCACCTAAAAGTGATTGATAATCTGTAAATTGTGAGGGATGAACTCCATATTTTTCTATACATTTTGCTTCATTTATTACAACTCTTTTAGTTGGGTCAAATAGATAAATAGTATCATCTTCAATTAATTGATATAAATCTTTATCGTGAGATACAATTCGAACTTCCAAACCTTTTAATTTTGCATCATGAGCAATTGAAGCCACAATATCATCGGCTTCAAAACCTGTTCTAATTGCTGTTTTAAATCCCATTAAATCAATCCAAGAGATTGCTATTGGAAGTTGTTTTAATAAATCTTCAGGAACATCAGGTCTGTGTGCTTTATATCCATCATAAAGATCATTTCTAAAAGTATTTCCTTTTGCATCAAGTGCAAAAACTATATAATCTGTTTGAAAATCTTTTCCAATATTTGCTATAAAATTTATAAAACCTGTTAATAAACCTGTTGGAAAACCATCTTTTGATTTTAATGGAGGAAGGGCAAAATAACTTCTAAATAAAAATCCAAATGTATCAATTACTGTAATTGTTTTTTTCATAATTTTCTCTTTCATATGCTTGTTTAAAGATTTTATATTATAATAATGTCACTAAAAATAAGGTTTTACAATTATAAAGTGATAAAAGGAACATAAATGATAATTATACCTGCAAGGTTAAATTCAAGTAGATTTGCAAATAAAATAATGGTTGATATTTTAGGATTACCAATGGTAATTAGAACTGCTAAACAAGTAAGTAGTTTAGATAAAGTTGTAATTGCTACAGATTCACAAGAGGTTATAGATTTAGCTTCAAAATATGGTTTTGATGCAGTGCTTACTTCTAGTTCACATAATAGTGGAACAGATAGAATTAATGAAGCAGTAAATATTTTAAATTTAAGTGAAGATGAAATTATTGTAAATGTTCAAGGTGACGAACCTTTTATCGAAGTTGAAGTTGTAGAAGCTGTAATAAATAGAGTAAAACAAATAAAAGAAAATGATGAAGATATTATGATTACTTCATGTTACAAAGAGATAAGTTCAGAGTTAGCAGATGACCCAAATCATGTAAAAGTTGTTTTAGATGAACATTCAAATGCTATTTATTTCTCACGGGCAAAAGTGCCATACCACAGAGATCACCATGAAGTGACAAATTATAGTGGACATTTGGGAATTTATGGATTTACTAAAAAATCATTAAATGATTTTTGTAAATTAAACTCTTCAAAATTAGAAAATATAGAAAAACTTGAACAATTAAGAGCTATTGATAATGGTCATAAAATTGCAATGGTAAAAGTTACTTCTAAATCTTTTGGAATTGATACACAAGCAGATTTAGATAATGCAATCAAAATCTTCGGAAAATAATTTTTTTATTGCTTTATTATCAATATTTATTTGATAAAGTAATTTTAAAGTAATTTTATGGAAAACTTAAGATAACTAAAATATAAACTAAGGTAATTGATGCGTTATGACGTGCTAATAGTAACAGATGAGCAAGAGCAATTTAAGAATTTCAAAAAATATGCTTCTAAAACAATGAAAAATATAAACATTACTCTCTCTTTTGAGTGTGATGATATATATGATGCCATTGAATATGCTGATTTACTTATAATTGATATTAACGTACATAGTTATTTCAATCCTTTAGAAGAGTATTTAGAAAAGAATATTCATGCAATTTTTTTAGTTGATACTGATTTACACTTGGAAAAATATTCAATTATAAAACAAGAAGACGTTTTATATAAACCTCTAGATTTAGATAAATTAATTTTAAAAATTAAACATTATACAAATTTAGTTGATACAAATATTGTTTTAAAAAAAGAGGAAGAGTTCTCAAATTCAATAATAAATAATATTGATTATCCTATTTTTTCTGTTGATAATGAGAAAGTGATTTTTTCAAATGACCATTTTTTTAAACTTTTAGATTGTCATTCTTTAGAGGAAATTAATAGTAAATATAAAAATATTGCAAATATTTTTCAAGAAGAAGAAGGTTGTTTTACTAGCTTTGATGATAAATTATTTGAAAAAAATGAAAATAAAAATATCAAAGTTTGTATCAATAGCAATAATATAAAGAAATATTTTTCTTTACAAAAGATTCTTTTATCTCATAACAATACTTCTATTATCATTTTGCATGATATAAGCCATGAAGTTGAGCACAAACATGAATTGTATAAGCTTTTATATACTGATAATTTAACAAAATTCCCAAATAGAGCTAAATTAATTGAAGATTTACATACAAATAATTTAAATTTGGAAGCTGTTTGTCTACTAAATATTAATTCATTTAAAGAAGTAAATGATTTTTTTGGACATAAAGTTGGAGATGCAATATTAATTGATGTTGCTAAATTGATTGAAGAAAAAATAAAACAAGAGGGAAATCATATAAAACTATATAAATTCCCATCTGATAATTATTGTATTACAAATACAAAAGATTGCCAACATAGTTTTATTGAGCTTATTAAAAATATAGTTGAGTCAGTTTATAAAAAAGTATTTGTTTATGAATTATATGAAATCGATATTAGAATAACAGCTGGTATCTCTTTTTCAAATAAAAATAATAAATTAATCACAGCAGATATTGCTCTACAATCTGCAAAAAAAGACCATAAAGATTATCTTGTTTTTTACGATGAACTTGATAAGTTTAGAGAATATGAAAATAATATGCTTTGGACAAAAAAATTAAAGTCAGCATTTATTAATGATAATATTGAAGTATATTTTCAACCACTTGTAAATAATAGAACTCTAAAAGTTGATAAATACGAGTGTTTAGTAAGATTAATTGATGAAGAAGGAAAAGTTGTTGCACCTTATTTTTTCCTTGATATTTCAAAAAAATCTAATCAGTATACAAAACTTACAAAAATTGTATTAGAAAAATCCTTTCAGAAATTTGAACATTTACCCTTTGAATTTTCTGTAAATATTTCATATGAAGATATTGAGAATCCTGATTTTCTCGATTTTATAAAAGAGTTACTTCAAAAATATAATGTAAAAAATAGAGTTGTATTTGAAATACTTGAAGATGAAAGCATTAAAAACTATAATCTTCTAATTTCTTTTGTTGATGAAGTAAAATCTCTAGGATGCAAAGTTGCTATTGATGATTTTGGAAGTGGATATTCAAATTTCGAGCATCTTTTAAAAATGAATATTGATTATTTAAAAATTGATGCATCTTTAATAAAAAACATTGCAATAAATGAAAATTCTTATAAAATTACAAAAACTATTATAGAATTTGCAAAAAATTTAAATCTTAAAACAATTGCTGAATATGTTGAAAATGAAGAGATATTTAATATTGTTAGAAATTTAGGAGCTGATTATTCTCAAGGCTATTTTTTCTCAGCTCCTATTTCAGCCCCAAATATAGTTGAATATAATGAAAGTGCGGATAAAAATGATGAATAAAGAGATTTTAAAAACTATTTCAGTTTTATATGTTGAAGATGAAAATGATGTAAGAGAATTTACTTCAAAATTATTATCTTCTTTACTTCAAAATGTTTATGTTGCACAAAATGGACTTGAGGGTTTGAAAATATTTGAAGAACATAAAGATGATATAGATTTAATTGTTTCAGATATAAATATGCCTAAAATGGATGGTTTATCTATGTGTGAAGCTATCAAAAAAATTAATCCTGAAATTCCTCTTGTAATTACAAGTGCACATAATGATACTAATTTTCTTAAAAGATCTATTGAAATTGGAGTGACAACTTATGCTATGAAACCAATTGACTTGTATCAGTTGATTGAGAGTATTGTTAAAGCTATGGAACCAATTATTTTAAAAAGAAAATTAATAGAACTAAATCTTTCACTAGAGAGTAAAATTGAGCAAGAAATTAGCAAGATCAAATCTATTTTAGATGCTCAAGATAATATTATTATTGTTACAAATAAAGAAGAAATTACTAATGTAAATAAAAAATTCCTTGATTTTTTTGGTGTAGATAATTTTGATGAATTTATTGCAACCAAAAAAAATATTTTTGATTTTTTTGAAGAAGAGTTTGGATTTATCACAAAAGAACAAATTAATAAACAAGAATCATGGATAAAATATATAAAAGAGTTACATGAAATTGATAGAATTGTTAAGATAAGAGGTGCTTCAGAAGAAGAAAAAATCTTTGCAATTAATGTTGATTATTATGATAATAAAGATGACTATTATGTTTTTTCATTAACTGATATAACAAAATTAAAAGAAAAATCAAATCTTTTAGAGTATCAAGCAAGTCATGATAAATTAACAGGTTTATTTAATAGAAATAGATTTGATGAGATTTATGAAAAAGAAATAAAACGAGCAAGAAGATATGAAAATGATTTATCAATTATTATTTTTGATGTTGATGATTTTAAAATAGTAAATGATACTTATGGACATCAAGTTGGAGATGAAGTTTTAAAAGAGATATCTCAACTTATGTTAAATAACGTTAGAGAACAAGATATAACTGTGAGATGGGGTGGAGAAGAGTTCTTAATACTTTTACCACAAACAAATTTAGAGGGAGCTATTTTAGCTGCAAATAAAATAAAAACAGCTATAAATGAACACTCTTTTACAGATAAGTCTTTAGCAATAACTGGAAGTTTTGGTGTTGCTCAACTTTTAAATGAAGATAGTGAAAAAGATTTTATTTTAAGAGCAGATAAATTTTTATATGAAGCTAAAAAAACAGGAAAAAATAAAGTAATCTCTTAAATAGAGTTACTTTATTAAAAACTAGAAATTAAAATCTTCTCCTAAATAGTGTTCTCGCACTTTTACGTCATTTCTAATCTCTTCACTTGTTCCACTTGATAATAAGCTTCCTGCTTTCATAACATATGCTCTATCACAAATTTGTAGAGTTTCTCTAACATTGTGGTCTGTTATTAATACTCCAATATTTATTTTTGTTAATTGATGAATTATCTCCTGAATATCTTTTACAGCTATTGGATCAACTCCTGCAAATGGCTCATCAAGAAGTAGAAATTTTGGTTGAGATACTAATGCTCTAGCAATTTCTGTTCTTCTTCTTTCTCCTCCTGAAAGTGAAACACCTAATCTTTGACGAATCGGTTCAATATTAAAAAGTTCAAGTAATTCTTCTACTCTTTTATGTTGTTCATCTTTATCTTTTGTAACAATTTGGGCTGCTAACATTAAATTATCTTCAACTGATAAATCTTTAAAAATTGAAGATTCTTGAGGTAAATAACCAATTCCTTTTAAAGCTCTTTTATGTAAAGGAAGGGCTGTTATATCTTTATCATCAAAAAAAACATTTCCTGCAGTTGGTTTAACTAATCCACAAACAGTATAAAATGTTGTTGTTTTTCCAGCTCCATTTGGCCCTAATAAACCAACTATTTCTCCTGAGTTTACTTCCAGTGAAATACCATGAAGTATTTGTGTTTTTTTGATAGTTTTTGTTATATCTTTTATATGTAATTTATGCATTTATCTTATATAGCCTTTTATTATCTTTTTTTTCTATTTCAACTAAAATCACTTTATATCCATAATCATTTAAAATCTCTTCAAGTTTTTCATCGCCCCACTCTACAAAATGAACCCCTTGTTTTTCAAACTCTTCAAGCATACCTAGACTGATAAATTCACTTAATGTTTTGTTATAAACATCATAATGAAAAATATCATTTGAATAAATAGCTTGTAGAGAAAAAGTGGGAGAAGTTACTAAATCATCTAAACCTAAAGCTTTTACATAATTTTTAACTAGAGTGGTTTTTCCACTTGCTAAATCACCTCTTAAAATTACTATACAATCTTCAATAATAATTTCTTTTAGACAATTAGTTAAAATTTCTAATTGATTTAATTCTAATTCAAACTCTTTTTTCAAACAAAACCTTAACTTAATTGATTAGAAACTTTTATTATTTGTTCTAACTTCTCTTGTGCCGCTCCACTTACAATAGCCCATTTTGCCATATCAATACCATCTTTAAAGTCTCTAGCTTTTTCATCAATAATTAAAGCAGCTGCAGTATTTAGTAAAACAATATCTAGTTTCGCTCCAACAATTTTTTTAGATAGAATGTCTCTAGTAAGTTTTGCATTAAACTCTGGACCTTCACCAATAATATCATCTTTTGAAGCCATTGGAATACCATAATTTTCAGGATTGATTTCAATATCTGTAATTTTTCCATTTATTAAAAGTGTTGCATAAGTAATATCTGAAACTGAAATTTCATCCATTCCATCATTTGAAGATAAAATCATTGCTCTTTTTGTATCAAGCATATCAAGAGCAGCTGCAATTCTATTAATATAATCTTTATCAAAAACACCTATTACTTGTTTTGTAACACCTGCTGGATTACACAAAGGTCCTAAAATATTCATAATAGTTCTGTGAGGAATTGTTTTTCTAACTGGTGTAATATATTTCATTGCTGGATGATGATTAGCTGCAAACATAAAAGCAAATCCAGTTTCTTCAAGCATTTTTGCAGTACTTTCCAAACTCAAATTTAAATTCATACCCAAAGCTTCAAGCATATCAGCACTTCCAGATTTACTTGTTACACTTCTATTTCCATGTTTTGCAACATAAGAACCACAAGCTGCTAATAAAATAGAAACTGTACTAGATATATTAAAACTATAACTTTTATCTCCACCAGTTCCTACAACATCAATAGCTTTTGCTCTTAAATCTTCATGTATTGGAAGTGGAATAAGATGATCTCTCATTGCGCTTGCAGCTCCGGCAATTTCAGCTGCTGTTTCACCTCTTTCGTAAAGTTCAAGTAAATATTCTCTAACTTCTTCTTGTGATAATCTATTTTCAAAAATATCATCAAATTTTAATTTAGCTGCATTAAACATTTAGTCGATCCTTTGTACATATTCTTCAATTTTTGATTTTGGAGTTGATTTAGTAATTGGTATTTGTAAGACTTTGAATTTTTCAGTTTTTTCTAAATACCTAATCTCGATTGTGTCTCCAACCTTAACTTCTTTTGCTTTTTTTACAGCTTGATCATTTATAAAAACAACCTTGTGCTCAAGCATATCCTCAGCTACTGCTCTTCGTTTTGTAATATTAACGGCATTTAAAAATTTATCTATTCTCATAGCTTAGATTATAGCTAAAATTAATTAAATAGGTCTTTTAAGAAAATTCTAAAATTATTCAAATAATAATTTCAAGACTTAAAAAATTACATCTTAGTAACCAACTCTATTTGCTATTTAATAAATTAAATTTCTTTATAGTAAAAATTCGTTAAAATATGTGCCTTAAAAATAATGTAACATAGGATAAATTTATGAGTAAAAAAGATGTTAAAAAAGTAGTTTTAGCGTATAGTGGAGGTCTTGATACTTCTATTATTTTAAAATGGCTTCAAGATGAATATAACGCTGAAGTTATCACTTTCACAGCTGATTTAGGTCAAGGTGAAGAAGTTGAACCAGCAAGAACTAAAGCAATAGCTTGTGGTATTAAACCTGAAAATGTTTTTATTTTAGATATTAAAGAAGAGTTTGTTAAAGATTATGTTTTCCCTATGTTTAGAGCAAATGCAATTTATGAAGGTGAGTATTTACTTGGAACTTCAATTGCTAGACCTTTAATTGCTAAAAAGTTAATTGATATTGCAAATGAAAAAGGTGCAGATGCTGTTTCACACGGTGCAACTGGAAAAGGAAATGACCAAGTTAGATTTGAATTAGGTGCTTTAGCATTAAGACCTGATATTAAAGTTATTGCTCCATGGAGAGAGTGGGATTTAAATTCAAGAGAGAGTTTACTTGAATATGCAAGAAAAAATGGAATTGAAATTGCTCAAAAACATGTTGATGAAAATGGTAATCCAAAAATCAGCCCTTATTCAATGGATGCTAACCTTTTACATATCTCTTATGAAGGTTTACATTTAGAAAATCCAGCAAATGAGCCTGAAGAATCAATGTGGTTATGGACAACAGCTCCTGAAAAAGCTCCTGATGTTCCTGAATATTTAACTATAACATACAAAAATGGTGACCCTGTTGCTATTGATGGTGTTGAAATGTCACCAGCTACATTACTTGCAAAATTAAATGAGTATGGAAATAGAAATGGTATCGGAAGAGCTGATATTGTTGAAAATAGATATGTTGGAATGAAAGCTAGAGGTTGTTATGAAACTCCAGGTGGAACTATCATGTTAAAAGCTCACAGAGCAATTGAATCGATTACACTAGATAGAGAAGCTGCTCACTTAAAAGATGAGTTAATGCCAAGATATGCTAAGTTAATTTACCAAGGATATTGGTTCTCTCCTGAAAGAGAAATGTTACAAGCTGCTATTGATGCAACTCAAAAACATGTTGAAGGAAATGTTAAAATTAAACTTTATAAAGGAAATGTAACAGTTATTGGTAGAGAATCTAAAAAATCACTATACAATGACGCTTATTCAACTTTTGAAAAAGATGAAGTTTATAACCAAAAAGATGCAGAAGGATTTATTAGACTTAATGCATTAAGATTTATCATCGCTGGTAAAAACCAAAACAGAAACTAATATTAAGGTGGATTTTCCACCTTATATTGGGGATAGACCTATAAAGGGATTTTTTCCAACAATATTTAAACTAAGCTTAAAATACTAAAGAAGAACTTTAAAATGGTTTTTCTATCTCTTCTAATTATCTTTCACTTTAAAATCAATAATTTTCTCTAAATTAAATTCAAACTCTTTTTTATTTGTTTCTATTCTTGCAATGAATAAACTTGTTATTCTAACTCAATTGGTAATTTAAAAACTTCACTTTTTAATTCTTGATTTAAAACAGGTGGTTCTTTAAACTCTTTTTTTTGAGTATAAGTAAGAATTTTTATAAGTGGCATAAACATACTTCCTAATTTAACTAAATATCAGAACAAAATTTAACTAAATATCAGAACAAAATTTAACTAAATATCAGAACAAATTATAAAAAATTTAGAAATTCCTCTTTTAAAAAATTTATTTAGTAATTTGTGACACTAATTGTGACGAGATATTTATATACTTTTATTAGTACTACATAAAGGAAATAAATGAAAAAGAAATTAATTTTATAAGGTCAAGGTTTTATCGTAAATGCAACAGGAAGCTGTACAGTTTCGACAGAGGAACCAGATATTATTTATAGAGGATTTAATTATAAAAAAGTTACATCACCAACAACAAATAAAGTATGGTTAGATAGAAATTTAGGAGCTTCAAAAGCTTGTGATCAAAATAGAAATATGTTTCCATCGGATTTAGCTTATGAAACTTCTCAAAAAGATTGTTTTGGAGATTATTACCAATGGGGGAGAGGTGCAGATGGACATCAGTTAGTATCTAGTGCTACTACTTCATATTTAATATCATTCCCTCCTTCAACGCCTACTAGTTCATTTGTATTAACAGATGCAGCTAATACCTATTATGATTGGGCAACAGGTGACACAAATGAACAAAAAAGATTTTCTTTTCTAGTAAAAACAGATGGAACATATATATGTCCAGTAGGATTTAGAGTACCAACAATGAGTGAATTAGTTGCAGAAGCATCAAATATGACAAATTTAATAGATGTCTTAAAATTTCCATTAAATGGATATAAATCATATAATACAGCAAATAAAGTATATTATAAGGGTTATACAGGTGGTTGGTCTTTAACTCCTGATAATACAAATCAAAAATATGGAACAAGTTTACTTTATGAACAATACACAGGTAGCCAAAATAATGGTGATTTAAGAGCAATTGGTAGAGGAATTAGATGTATTAAAAATTAGATTAATATAAAGGAGGAAAATATGGAAATAAATAATTCTTATTCACAAAATTTATATCAAAAATCTTCATCAACTAAAAAAGTTGATGAAGATTCAAATAGTGATATTTTAAGTATATTTGAAAAGCTAATAGATAAATCAAAAGCTACTGATATAAAAAATTCAGCATACTTTGAAACTTCAAATATTCCTTCAACTTCAAGTGTAACTTATGAAAAATCAATACCAGTTAAATGGGAAGATCAATTACTTTATCCAACTATGAATAAATATGACTTCGATCCAGGAGCTTACGAGGGATACAAAAATATACAATCTTATGATCCTAATATTTACGAATGGCAAACTCAAATGATGAAAGCAACAAATGGGAATAAATATGAAGATGCTCCTGAGTTTGAAGCCTTTGTAAAAAAATGGATGGGTAAAGGGGAAAGTGAAGATATGGCTACAGAAAGAGCTATGATTTATGCACAAGTAGGATTACTTGATTATGGAAAACAAAGAGCAATATCAATGGGTCAATTACCTTATGGAGATATAAAACAACATGGTTTTCATCTAATCAATAATGAACCATTAAAAAATGCTGTAATAAAAACTCTTGATAATTTAAGTGTCGGTGATGCAGCTGAATTGGTATCTTCAATTTTTGATGGTTATCCTGAAAATAAAGGAGTGCCATCAAGTTTCCAAAAACTACTTGATGATTTTGGAGTAAAACTAGAAGAGTTAAAAAAACTGAATCCTGAAGAACATAAAAATGATAAATTTACTTTTACAGGTGATGTAAATTTAAAAGATGGAACTGATTCTAAAGAATACAACAACTTTATCTTTGATACTTTAATCAAATTCTTTGAAGATAGAATTGAAAAATTAGATTACTATGTTGCAAATAAACCTCCTGAAGATACTCCTGATTATCATGAAGTAAGAGATGGTTTAAATTCTTTAATTGATAATTTAAAAAAAGAAGTTGATGTTTATAATGGTAAGTTAAAAGAAAATAAAGTAATTTCAGATTCGGTTAATTAGCAGGAATCCATCTATAAAGAGTAGCTAAAGAAACTCCTAAATCTTTAGCTACATCTTTGGTGGAACACCAGAGTTTAAAAGTTTTTTTGCACTTGCAAGTTTACTATCTGTCATAGTTCTTTTTCTTCCAGCAACACGACCAAGTTTTTTTTGCAGTTTCAAGTCTAGCTTTTTGCAAAGCATCTTTTAAGTTCTTGAAATTCTTGCATATCCTATTAACATCATAATCTCCTAATGAAAATTTTTACAAAGATTTTCAATTACTTGATTATATTCATCATCTGTTAGTTTTGCAATTCTTTCTTTGATTCTAATTTTTGATAAAGTTCTTATTTATAGATTTAATTATGTCATCATATTTTGAAGAGATAAAATATCCTAATATTGTATGTTTTCTTCTATATCCTCACTTTCATTTATATTCCTTACCTTTTGTAACCCGACTGTAATTGTCTCTTAATTGTAATCTTTAACAAATAAAATTGTTCACCTTACTAATGGATGTATCATGAATTATTTAGAAGATTTAGAAAAAATCATTAGTATCAACTCATATACAAAAAATAAAAAAGGTGTAGATGAAGTTGGTTCTATAATGTCTAAATGGCTAGAAGAGTTAGGCTTTAAGTTAACAACTTATAAAAAAGAACTAATTGGTAATCATCTACTTTTTACCTCTGAAAAGAAATCGGGAAAAAAAATACTTTTATTAGGACACAATGATACTGTTTTCCCACCAAATAGTTTTGAGGGATTTTTTCAAGATGAAACTTGGGTTTATGGACCTGGGGTTTGTGATATGAAAGGTGGAAATATTGTTGCCCTTCAAGCTTTAAGAAATATACACAAAAAAAATAATGAAATATCTAATATAGACTTTTTACTGGTTTCCGATGAAGAAACAGGAAGTGATGATTCAAAAGAGATAACAGCTTTACTTGCACCAAGTTATGACTACTGTTTTGTTTTTGAAGCAGCAGGAACTAATATGGAAGTTGTAACCCAAAGAAAAGGTGTTGGAACTTTTACAATTACTATTGATGGCTTAGCAGCTCATGCTGGAAATCATTATGATAAAGGAATTGATGCTAATTTAGAAGCTAGTTATAAACTTCAAGAGTTAGTAAAACTTACAAATTTAGAACTTCAAACAACAGTTAATGTTGGAAAAATAAATGGTGGAATTGGTGCAAATACAATCTCTCCAAAATGCGAACTACTTTTAGAAATTAGATACACCACAAATGATGAAAAAATAAGAGTTTTAAATGCCTTAAATAAAATCACAAACACTTCTTATGTTAGTGGAACTATTTCAACTTTAAGTGGTTCAATCCAAAGAGATGTAATGCAAGAAAATCCCAAACAACTGGAATTAATAAAAGAGTTAGAAACTATCACAAACTCTAAAATCTTGACTGAAAAAAGAGGTGGTGTTAGTGATGCGAATATAGTTGCTAGTTGTGGAGTAACTACTTTAGATGGTTTTGGACCTTTTGGTGATGGTGATCACACTATAAAAGAGAGAGCTTTAAAAAGTAGTTTTGAGTCAAGAATAGCTTTTACAACAGAAATATTAAATCATTTTCAAAAAAATTTATAAAAGGGGACAAAATGGGAAAAAGAAATATTGGTATGTGGTTATATCAAAATAGTGGTGGAGAGCAAATTCAAAAAAAAATGATTAAGTTGTTAAAAGAAAGAGATATTGATGTTCTCGCAAATGTAAATTTAAAAAATGCTATTGCAAAAAATGGTCATATTATTTATGAGATGAAAGATAAAAATGTAAAACTTGATAAATTAGATCTGTTTTTTTCTTACAACGCAGGAGAACAAACTCCATATCAAGTCTATTTATATAAAGCCCTAAATAGAATCATTCCAATGATAAACTCTTATGAAGCCTTTGAATTAAGTGAAGACAAATTTCAAACTTCATTTTATTTGCGAAAACATGGAATAAGAACAGCTGATTATAAACTTTGCCACAGCAATGATACTCACAGATTAAATACTATCATGAAAAAATGGGAGAAAATGGTATATAAACCTGTTGATGGTTGGGGAGGAATTGGAGTTACAAAAATAGAGAATGAAGAAGCATTAAATATGTTAATTCCTTTTTTAAGCCAAATAAATCTTAAGCATTTTTATGTGGAAAAATATGTTGATTATGATAACACAGATTATAGAGTAGATATTGTAGATGGACAATATGTTGGCTGTTATGGAAGAAAAGCAGCAACTGGACATTGGAAAACAAATGTAACAAGTGGTGGAAGTGTATTTTTAAGAGAAGCAAATGATGAGATTGTTAATCTAGCAATAAAAGCTACTAAAACTTTAGGATTAGATATTGCTGGTGTTGATATTATTTTTGATAGAAAAAAAGAGGAATATATAGTTTTAGAAGTAAATGGAATTCCTGCTTTTGCAACTCCTGAACAAGAAAAAATGGGCTTAAATTTTAACGATAAGAAAATAGATTTAATCGTTGATTTAATAGATAGAAAAACTATTAAAAAGGAAAATGAAAAATGAAAAAATTACCAAAAATAGGATTTTTATATTTAGATTTCGTATTACAATTCTTTAATAAATCTAATTTCAAAGGTTGGCCTGACAAAATAGAATCTGTTACATATCATTGGAAAAATGATAAGAAAAGATTTATTGAAGAGGTAAAAAGAAAAAAAATTGAGATTCTAGTTGGGAATATTCCAGCAACTGCCTATGAAACCTTTGTGGAAATATCAAAAGAGTTACCAAATGTTCGATTTGTTCCATCTATTGAAACACAATTTTCAAATAAATCTAAAGAAAATGTTACCCTATTTTGTAAAAAATTTGATTTAGCAATTCCTAAAACAAAAATATTTTATGATAAAGAAAAAGGTTATAAATATTTAAAAGAGAAAGCCTCTTATCCTCAAATCATCAAAAGATCTTACGGACCATCAAATTACGGTGGATATTTTGTACATAAAGCTAATAATTTCAAAGAAGCAAAAAAACTTCTTGATGAGAAAAAATACAATCCAATTTATACTCAAAATGCCATTGATTTAAAAGATTCTGGTGATATTAGAGTAATGCTTATTGGTCATAAACCAATTTGTGCCTTTTGGAGATATTCAGGTAAAAACCAATGGATTACAAACACTTCACAAGGTGGTTCAATGTCTTATGATAATGTTCCAATGAATGCGCTAGAACTAGCCGTAAAGGCTTCAAAAGCTGCAAAAGCTGAATATTGGGCTTGTGATATTGCTATTTGTGCAAAAACTGGAAAAGCTTATATTTTAGAGTGTGCAACTGCTTTTGCTGCATTTCCATATATTAGAGATTGGATTTGTCAATATTTAATGTGGGATTTTTCAAAAGGAAGATTTAGCAAACCTCATATTCCTCTATTTTCTTGGGAAGAGTTAGGAAAAATTGATTCAAATTTATTAAGAACTTTAAGACATATTGGCTTTAGTAAATATACAGCTAGTTATGATGGTGAGTATTTTATCAATGATAAAAAAGATACCTATGAAATGGAACTAGCACTTTTATCGAATGAATCAGATGTTCCTCAAAAACCAGAAGATTGTATACAATTAGAGGCTAACAAAGTTTATACAAAAGATAAGATATTTGAAATAAACAAAATAAATTTCAATAATGCAACACTAACTGATTTAATGACTCTTTATGGAATGGAAGAGGATTTAGCTTTACAAATCCAAGAGTATCTACAAGACAATATCATTACTGATAGCTCTGATTTATTAGAACTTGAAGCTATAGATGAGCAAATGCTTAAATCTTGGGATAGAAATATTGATGATATGAGAGTAGATATAAATAGAATTGATAAAGATAATTTGAGAAAAATAAAAGGTATTGGTAAAAAACTTGCAAAAATAATCTCTGATTATAGAGAAGAACATGGATATTTTAAAGATATAGAGGATTTGAAAAATATAGAAGGAATTGGTAAAAATAAATTTGCCCAATTAAAATCCCGATTAAAAATAGGAGAATAAGTTCTTGAAAAGATTATATAGGTCATATGAAGCATCAACAAATATTTTTAAAGAATTAGAAGCTAAATATCCTAATTATTTCAAAATTGAATCAATAGGTAATACTTGGGAAAATAGAGAGATAAATCTAATCACAATTTCAAAAAACATTAAAACAGCTGACTCAAAACCAGCACTATTTTATACGGGAACTATTCATGCTAGAGAGTGGATTGGTCATGAATTAGCTATTGAATTTGCAATATATGTATTGAAAAATCTTGAAACTGACCCTACTTTACAAACTTACTTAAATGAGAGTACAGTTTATATGGTTCCTTGTGTCAATCCTGATGGTTATGAGTATTCAAGAAAACACTTCTCTTTTTGGAGAAAAAATAGAAGACAAAATGCTGATGGAACTTATGGAGTTGATTTAAATAGAAACTTTCCTATAGGTTTTGTAAAATCAACTGCTACAACTTCAAATGTTTATGGAGGACCTGAACCATTTTCTGAACCTGAAACCCAAGCTCTTAGGGATTTTGTTTTAAGTCATTCAAATATTACAATAGCTTTAGATTATCATAGTCAAGGAAATGTATTTTTTCCAGCCCATGACTTTAGACATGAAGATACTATTGATACAACGGATATGAATACTTTATGTGCGAATATGGCCGAAGAGATTAGAAAAATATCAGGTAAAGAGTATGGAATACATCAAGGTAAACCACCAGCAAAATTAATCTCAGGAAGTGCTAGAGAGTTTTATTATTCCAATGGCATTATTTCATCTGTTGTAGAAGTTGGAACTAGAAATATAAGTGATTATATGGAAGATATGAATGAAAATATTAGAGAACATATTCCAGCACTTATTTATGCACTAAAAGAAGTTGATAATTACGCAAAAGACAATATTATGAAGAGAGTTAACTCTTTTAATGCAACAGAAATTGGCTCAAATCATGTAAATCTAAAATGGGATTATGAATTAAACAAAAATATATATTTTGAAATTTTTAGAAGCACAAAAGATAAACAATTTTGCAATAGTTCAAATTTAATCACAAAAACTCAAAGCTTAGAATTTAATGATATAAATCTAAGTTCAAATAAAGATTATTACTACAATATCAGAGTTGTAAATAAAAAAACAAACCAAAAATCACCCTTTTATCCACAAATAAAAATCCGTACTTTAATAGAATATGATGAATATAGTAGAACCTACTTTGCAAATGCAAAAGGAACTGGATATGTGGCTGAAAATCTAAATAATAATCCTAGTCATTTTGGAGTAAACTCGCTATTTGTAGGAGTTGATGATAATAAAGGAATTTCATACGCAGTTATTTCAATAAATGTAAAATCACTTCCATCAAATGCAATAATAAAACTAGCTTCAATTAATTTATATCCAATAAATAGAGTCTCAACAACTATTGAAAAATATGGTGAATGGAACATAGGACTTGTAAATCAAGAAACTATGGGAGATATTACAAATTTTGATGATGTAGATAATATGCAAATAATAAGATATGTAGGACGTCCAACAGAGTCTCATCAACTAACCCAAGGAATTTGGAGAAATTGGATTTTATCTGGTTTAGAGTGTAATGATTTAAAAAAATCAATCAAAAATGACACTATAGTTTTAAGGGTTGAAGGGCCTAAAGAGCTAAGAATTGGAAGAACAAAACAGATGATGCAATGGGATATTGGTTATGGTTCATTTGGTTTTGGATTAGCGTATAGACCAAGATTAGAATTAACTTATACAATAGAGCCAACAACTACAACTCTTTATGCAAAATCAATTAAAACGGTTAGTAAAGCTGAGGTTATAGATGATTTAATTACAGCTGGTTTTGATGAAGAGGGAAATAAAATATATTCAACTTTTCAGTTTAATTTATCGTCTCTTCCACCATACAATGACACAATGATTACAAAAGCCTATTTTGAGTTAAACTCTACAAAAATTTATATAAAAGATGATATTAGATTTCATTTGGAGTTTGTTGATGAAAATATCAATAAAAATTTTGAAGATATTACAAATAGAGAAGTAATTCAAAATATCGGTTATGATGTGAGTGCCACAGAGTTAAAAAACAATCAAACTCAATATTTTATGTTTGATTCATTTTCTGAAATTATCTTAAATGAAAAACTAAAAAGTAAGTCTGATATTTCATTTGTTTTAAAACCAACATCAGCTGTAAAAATCATAAAAAACAAAACAGTTTCTTGGGAAGTATCTAATAACTCTTTGTGTCCAAAACTTATCCTTGAACATATTCCAAAAAGAAGATTTCCTGTTGAAAAAGTTACAAATGCAAAATTATCTCTTGAAAATGGAAAAATAAAAATCTCTTGGACAAATCCTAAAAATCCAGATTTTAAAGGTGCAAAAGTAATAAAAAATCCCTTTAGAAAACCTCTATCTGCTCAAGATGGACAAAAACTTTATGCAGGAATTGATGAGTATACTTTAGATGATTTTGGAGCAACAGATATAGATAAATATTATGCAATATTTACATACGATGATGTTCCAAATTATTCCCAAGCTGTGATTTTAGAATATAAACAAAATAAGATATAGCAGTAAAAAACTGCTATATCTTCTATTTTTTTAAATCAAATCTATCTAAATTCATAACTTTTGTCCAAGCTTTTATAAAATCTTGAACAAATTTTTCTTTTGAATCATCTTGAGCATAAACTTCAGCAACTGCTCTTAATTGAGAGTTAGAACCAAATACTAAATCAACTCTACTTGCTTTATATTTTAAATTTCCAGTAATTCTGTCTTTACCTTCAAACTCATTTTCTTCTTTTGAAGTCTCTTTCCAAACAGTACTCATATCAAGTAAGTTTACAAAAAAGTCATTAGTTAATACACCAACATTTGAAGTAAAAACTCCTAAATTTGAATTAGCATAGTTTGCTCCAAGTGCTCTCATTCCTCCAACTAAAACTGTCATTTCTGGAATAGTTAAAGTCAATAATTGAGCTTTATCAATCAATAACTCTTCAGCACTAAGTGTATATGCTGTTTTTTCATAGTTTATAAAACCATCGGCCATTGGTTCTAAATAGTTAAATGATTCTATATCTGTTTGTTCTTGTATAGCATCACATCTTCCTGCACTAAATGGAACTTTTATATTAAATCCTGCATCAAGTGATGCTTTCTCAATAGCAGCACATCCACCTAAAACTATTAAATCAGCAATTGATACTTTTTTTGTAAAGTTATTAAAATTAAATTCCTTTTGAATATCTTTTAAAATTTTCAGAGTATCATCTAAATTTAAAAAGCTATTCGATTCCCAATCTTTTTGAGGAGATAAAGCGATTCTAGCACCATTAGCACCACCTCTTTTATCAGAATCTCTATATGTACTAGCACTAGCCCATGCAAGTGATACAAGTTTTGAAACTCCTAATGATGAAGCTAAAATTTTCTCTTTTAAAGTTTTAACATCTTTTTCATCTATCATTTCATAATTTGCTTGTGGAATTGGGTCTTGCCAAATCAAATCCTCTTTAGGAATTTCAGGTCCTACATATTTTGATTTTGGTCCTAAATCTCTATGTGTTAATTTAAACCAAGCTCTGGCAAAGGCATCTGCAAATTGTTCTGGATTTTTATGGAATCTTTTTGAAATTTCACCATAAATTGGATCCATTTTCATAGCCATATCAGCAGTTGTCATAATAGTTGTAACTTTTTTATTTGAATTGTGTGCAGATGGTGCTAAATGCTCCTCTTTTACATTTTTTGGAATCCATTGCCAAGCACCAGCTGGTGATTTTGTAAGCTCCCAATCATATCCAAGTAATAAATCAAAATATCCATTATCCCATTTTGTAGGATTTGGTGTCCAAGAACCCTCTATTCCACTTGTAATTGTATCATCACCTTTTCCACTTAAAAATTTACTAAGCCAACCTAGTCCTTGAGCAATTAACCCTTCTGCTTCTGGTTCAGCTCCAACATTTGAAGCATCTCCTGCACCATGACATTTTCCAAAAGTGTGACCACCAGCTGTAAGAGCAACTGTTTCTTCATCATCCATAGCCATTCTTTTAAAAGTTTCTCTAATATCAATTCCTGATTGAATAGGATTAGGTTCTCCATTTGGTCCCTCTGGATTTACATAAATAAGCCCCATTTGAACAGCTGCAAGTGGATTTTCTAAATCTCGCTCTCCACTATATCTACTATTTGGTTTATCACTGGTTGCAAGCCATTCACTCTCTTTTCCCCAATAAATATCTTCTTCAGGTTCCCAAACATCAACTCTTCCACCTGAAAAACCAAATGTTTTTAATCCCATAGATTCAATTGCAACTGTTCCTGCTAATATCATTAAATCAGCCCATGAAATTTTATTTCCATATTTTTGTTTTATTGGCCAAAGAAGTCTTCTTGCTTTATCTAAGTTTGCATTATCAGGCCAACTATTAAGTGGTGCTAATCTTTGACTACCACTTGCAGCTCCTCCTCTTCCATCTGCTGTTCTATACGTTCCTGCACTATGCCATGCCATTCTAATAAATAATGGTCCATAATGTCCATAATCAGCAGGCCACCAATCTTGTGAATCGGTCATTAAAAACTCTAAGTCTGCTTTTAGTGCATAATAATCAAGTTTTTTAAACTCTTTTTCATAATCAAAATTTTCATTTAACGGATTTACTTTATTTGAGTGTTGAGAAAGAATTTTTAGATTCAATTGATTAGGCCACCAATCTTTGTTTGATGTGCCACCATTTCTAACCATAGGATTACTTTTCCCAAAACCAAATGGACATTTACTAGCCATGTTCTCTCCTTTTTTATAATTGATTATCTATCAATTTGATTCTACTCTTAGAAATGTTAATTAATAATTAAAATATTTTATTTGTTGATAATAATTATCCATAATATGATTTATTTAATATATAAAAATAAAAATTCCTTTGCTATAATAAATAAAATAAAGCTAAGGAGAAAAGCTGTGATTTTAAAATTTAAAGAGTTTTACCCAGAGATTCATTCTAGTGCTTGGATTGCACCAAGTGCTGATTTAATTGGAAATATTCAAATTGGTGAAGATTCATCTGTTTGGTTTGGTTGTGTAATTAGATCAGACGTAAATGAAGTAAGAATTGGTAAAAATACAAATATTCAAGATTTATCTTGTATTCATACAGATACAAACTCAAAAACTATTATTGGTGATAACGTAACAGTTGGACATAAAGTTATGCTTCATGGTTGCAAAATTGAAGATAATTGTTTAATTGGTATGAGTGCAACAATTCTTGATGGTGCTGTTATTGGTGAGGGAAGTATTGTTGGGGCAAATTCACTTGTAACTGCTGGAAAAGTATTTCCTCCAAGAAGTATGATTATGGGAAGTCCTGCAAAAGTTGTAAAAGAATTAACACAAGAAGATGTTGATAAATTAATAGCTCACGCTGCTCATTATGTAGAGTATAAGAACGATTATAGATAAAATTTGTTTTTGTAAATAATAGGTTTAAAACCTATTATTTATTTTTGCTGTACTCTTCTTTTAATTTAGAATATAAATCATCAAAACTTACATCATCCATTTTTTCAAGTAAACTAACCATTACAACGTTATCTTCATTACCATTCCAAACTTTTATATAATGTCCTTCTTTATATCCATTATCTTGTCTAAATTGATTTAAACAGTTTTTCCCAATATAAAGTTTTTGTAACCACATAAAAGATAATCCTGCAATTTTACAACATCTAAAGAATTGGTCAATAAATCTTTCTATTCCACTAAATGATGGCATATTTCCAGTATCAATTGCTAATGAAATATAAGATAATTTCTCAGCCTCTTTTACCATAAGTTTTACATCTACATCTTGTGATGCTTCATAAATACAATGAGTATTTACTAATGATACAGCTTTTGGAACATTTGTTTCTTGTAAAATATAAGACATTAAAAAGTGCCAAATATCAACAAGCTCAACATGAATATTATTCATATCAGGGTCAGAGTTAATATTTTTCCAATGTTTCCAAGGAGTTGATTCAATAAGTTCTGCAACTTCCATATGTATACATCTTAACCAATTTATCTCTTTACCAAATTTATTAAGACCTAATTCCCAATTATTACCATTTGTAGAATCGTTTAATTTTTTTTGTAATAAAAACATCTCTTCAAGTTTATGAGGGAAAGATGAAACTTCTTCTAATAACGAAGCAAGAGGAAGACACTCTTCAATAACATTATCTAAAGCAGAGTTAGTAAGTAATAACTCTTTTTCACCCTTTAAAAGATGAATAATAAGTGAAACTAAATATGGAACTTCATTTTTCTCTTCCCAACTTAAAACATCATCAGATGTAACGCCTGCATAATTCATAAAATCTTCAATAGTTCCAAAACCTAATGATTTAATACTCTCTTTAAAATCTTTATATAACAAATTTAACTCCTATTTTAATGGTAATTTTATAATGAATTTTGTTCCAAAATCCGTATTATATACATTAATTTTTCCACCACTATGTTCTTCTATAATGGTTTTACTCATGTATAGTCCTAATCCTGTTCCATTCTTATTATTTTTTGTTGAGAAATATGGATCAAATATTTTACTCAAAACATCGCTTTTTATTCCACCTGCATTATCTTCAAACTCAACAAATAAACTCTTCTCTTTTTCATAAGTTGTAATAGTTATAACCCTATTTTCAATATTCTTTTCAATCATTGCATCACAAGAATTTTTTGCTAAATTTATAAACACTTGAACGAATTCATTTAGATATATTTCAACCCTTGAATTAGAATTATTTTGATAGTTTACTTTAATAGAATTTATTTTAAATAAATATGCTAAAAAATCCATAGATTTTTCAATAATTTCTTTTATAAAAACTTCTTCTTTTTTCTTATTTGGTTTAAAGTAATCTCTAAAATCATCAATTGTTTTAGACATATAATCAAGTTGAGAACTCACTTGTTTAACCACATCTTCAAGCATTTCATCGGAAATATCACCATTTACCATTTTTAATAAGGGTAATTTCTGAATTAATATAGAAACTGCTTGTAATGGCTGTCTCCATTGGTGGGCTATCATACTAATCATTTCACCCATTGCAGCTGATTTTGATTGCTCTACCAATAGATTTTGTTGATTTTTAAGTTCAACTTGAGAAGTTATATCTTCTCTAATTGCATCAAAACTTATAATATTTCCTGCGTGATCAATATTTGGTTGTATAGTAGTTTTCACCCAATAAGTCTCACCATTTTTTTTACGATTTTTTATTTCGCCTTGCCACATAGTACCTGAATTTATTGTCTCCCACATATTAGTAAAAAACTTTTTTGACATATCAGGATGTCTAATAATATTGTGAGATTTTCCAATTAATTCAAAAGATTCATAACCAGAAATTTTACAAAATGCACTTGAAACACTCATAATAATTCCACGTGCATCGGTTCTTGACATAATCACGTATTTATCAACAATATCGATAGATTTATTTAATGCATTTTCTATCTGGGCAATTGATTTAGAATATATATCTAATACAGCAGAAAAATTTTCCTCAAAATAATAAACTATTCGCTCTAGTAACTCAACAGATTGAATATTTAATTTAAAAGCATAATCAACTAATGCACTTTTAAAAGATGAACATAATAAAAAAAGTTCACTAGATTTTATATTTTGTTTTTTTAAATACTTTATAAAATCCATAATAACAGGACAATTCTCAATTTTTTCTTGTTTTTTAACAACTTGAATATAGTGTTCAATAACACCAAAAGCATATCTTTTTACAAACAAATCTTTATCAATAGAGTAGTCATTTATTATCTTCATTACTGTTGGTGAACTTATCCAAGTTCTAATAATTGAGATTTTATCTTTTTCTATTTTTTCTATAAAGTCATTTATTTGCATATACCCAGCTATTTTAGATTTTTCAAGGAAAATAATTTACAATCTTCTCCACTTGCTCTTTTTACAGACATTGATGGAATTAGTTGAGATTTAAACCCATATGCTTTACAACCATGAGGTTTACCTGCTTCCCACGTTACAAAATAATAAACACATTTTTGACAAATTATTCTTTTTTCCATATTCTTATTCTAATTTTAAATTTCAACTTTACTTTGTATAGCTTTAGAGAGGGATAAAATATCTACATTTTCTAAGCTAACACCTGTTGGTACACCTTGGGCAATTTTTGTAAATTTTATATTATGATTTTTTAATTTATCTTCAATAAACAAGATAAATGCATCATTTGCAATTGATGGAGTTATTGCAAATAAAATATTTTCAACTTCATTATCATTTATAAATTTGTGTAAAGAATCTAGTACCTCTTGATCCAACTCTTCAATTACAAAATACTTTCCATCAAACTGACGTGAGTCTTCAATAACAAAAATATCTTTAGCACTTTGAACAATACAAAGTTTTGAACTATCCCTTGATTCATCCAAACAAACTTCGCAAATTTCATGTTCACTCATAGAACCACATCTAGAACATTTAGTGATATTTTTAAGTGCACTTTCAATGCTGTGAGCTATTTTAATCCCACAATAGTTGTCATTCATAACAATGTGATAAGCAAGTCTGAGAGCTGATTTTTTTCCAATAGTAGGTAAAGATTCAAATGCTTCAACAAGTTCGTAAAATTTTTCTAATCCTTTATTCATAGGGGGATTATATCTAAGATTTTTAATAAATTATATAAAACTATCTACTTATTAATTCAATCAACATTTATAAAGTTTTGGATAAAATCGCGATTTACATTAATTCAAATATTTTTTAAGGGGATAAAATTGACTGAAATAGATTATTATGAACTACTAGAAGTTAGTAAAAGTTCAGATAAAAGTACAATCAAAAAAGCTTATAGACAAATGGCTATGAAATATCATCCTGACAAAAATCCAGGTGATAATGAAGCAGAAGAAAGATTCAAAGCTATAAATGAAGCGTATCAAGTATTAAGTGATGAAGAAAAAAGAGCTGTTTATGATAGATACGGAAAAGCTGGACTTGAAGGTCATGGACAAAGAGGTGGTGGATTCTCTGGTGGTTTTGATGACTTAAGTTCTGTTTTTGAAGAGATGTTTGGAAGTGCCTTTGGTGGAAGCTCAAGAGGAAGAAAACAAAGAAAAACTTACAATTACAATCTAGACGTAACAGTTGAAGTAAAATTAGAGTTCAATGAAGCTGTATTTGGTTGCAAAAAAGAAATCAATTATAAATACAAAACAGCTTGTAAATCTTGTTCTGGAACGGGAGCAAAAGATGGAAAATTGGCAACTTGTACTACTTGTAATGGACAAGGTCAAGTTCATGCTAGACAAGGATTTATGACATTTGCTCAAACTTGTCCTAAATGTGGTGGAAGTGGACAAGCAGCAGCAGCTTCATGTAAATCATGTGGTGGAAGTGGTTATGATGAAGTAAAAGATTCTTTCAAAGTTGATATACCTGAGGGTGTAAATGATGGAATGAGAATCAGAGTTTCGCACAAGGGAAATATTGCACCTGATGGCTCAAGAGGTGATTTATATCTACAAGTAAAAGTAAAAGAAGATTCTCATTTTGTAAGACATGATGATGACATTTATTATGAAGCTCCAATATTCTTTACACAAATTGCACTTGGTGGAAAAATCACTGTTCCAACTTTAAGAGGTGAAGTTGAACTTGAAATTCCAAAAAATGCAAAAGATAAACAACAATTTACTTTCAAAGGTGAAGGTGTAAAATCTGTTCAAGGTTATGGAAAAGGTAATTTAGTTGTACAAATTAAAATTGAATATCCAAAAGAATTAAACAGCGAACAAAAAGAGCTTTTAGAGAAACTTCAAGAGAGTTTTGGAGTTGAAAGCAAACCTCATGAATCTAGTTTTGAATCAATGTTTGACAAAGTTAAAAAGTGGTTTTCATAAAAAATTAAAATAAAAGGGAATAAATGAACAAAACATATTTAGAAACAATGCCTGATGCTAATGGTTTTTTTGGTAAATTTGGAGGTTCATTTATTCCTCCTGTTTTAGAAAAACCTTTTGCTGAAATTACAAAAGCTTATTTAGAACTAAAAAACTCTCCTAAATTTATTGAAGAGTTAAAATATGTAAGAAAACACTATCAAGGGCGACCTACTCCTATTTCTTTTGCAAAAAATCTTACAAACTTTTGTGGTGGTGCAAAAATCTATCTAAAAAGAGAAGACTTAAATCACACTGGTGCTCATAAATT
This sequence comes from Aliarcobacter sp., assembly GCA_028688995.1. Taxonomy (GTDB): domain Bacteria; phylum Campylobacterota; class Campylobacteria; order Campylobacterales; family Arcobacteraceae; genus Aliarcobacter. The sequence goes on along the minus strand of JAQTXB010000008.1, from coordinate 63,105 downwards.
AAATCATTGTATGGCTGAAGTAATCTTAGCTAAACATCTAGGAAAGAAAAAAGTAATCGCTGAAACAGGTGCTGGACAACATGGTGTTGCACTTGCAACTGCAGCTGCTTATTTTGGTTTAGAGTGTGAAATTCACATGGGTGAAGTTGATATTGCAAAAGAACATCCAAATGTAGTTAGAATGAAAATTCTTGGAGCAAAAGTTGTACCTGCAACTCATGGTCTTAAAACTTTAAAAGAGGCAGTTGATTCAGCTTTTGAAGCATATTTAGCTGATACAGAAAACTCTATTTATTGTATTGGTTCAGTTGTTGGTCCTCATCCATTTCCTATGATGGTAAGAGATTTCCAAAGTGTAATTGGATTTGAATCTCGTGAACAATTTTTTGAACATGAAAACAGACTTCCAGATAATGTTGTAGCTTGTGTTGGTGGTGGAAGTAATGCCATGGGGTTATTCTCAGGATTTATTGATGATAAAGAAGTAAATCTTTATGGAGTTGAGCCAATGGGAAAAGGTGATAAAATTGGTGAACATAGTGCAACTTTAACTTATGGTGAAGAAGGAATCATGCATGGGTTTAATTCTATTATGCTAAAAGATAAAGAGGGAAATCCTGCTCCTGTTTACTCTATTGGAAGTGGAATCGATTATCCATCTGTTGGTCCTGAACATGCTTATTTAAAAGAATCTGGAAGAAGTAAAGTTGGTCTTTGTGATGATAATGAAGCAGTTGATGCTTTTTATAAGCTTTCACAACTTGAAGGAATAATTCCAGCTCTTGAGTCTGCTCATGCTGTTGGATTTGCTATGAAACTTGCACAAACACTTCCAAAAGATAAAACTATTTTAGTAAGTCTTAGTGGTCGTGGAGATAAAGATATTGATTTTGTAATAGAGAACTACCCTATTCCAAATGCTAAATTTTAAATAAAAATAAGGAATAGAAATGAAATTAGAATACGCAGGATTAAAACCAGTTATTAGTGAACATGGTGTATCTTTTAAAGATGGAAAAGAAGATAAATTCATTTATCTATCTTTTGCAGTTGATATGTTAAATGCTATTAATCATACTTATGAACAAAAAAAGAAATATTCGCACCAATTAAATGAGACTCCATTAAAACCAAATGAGATTCTTGATGTACTTCTAAAATTTCATCCTGATTTAGAAGATACAATGAATCAGGAGATTGACTCTTATTTAAAACATTTAGATAGTGAAGAAGAAGCTGTTAGAAATAGAGTAAATTTATCAGAAATTGAGAAAGATACATTTGTTGCAAATTTAAAATTAATGAGAAATTATAAAACTCAAAGAGCAAAAAATAAAATATTTTATTTTCACTGTATTGAAACAATTGTTGAAACAATTATTAAATACAAAATAAAAGAGCTTGATACTCCTTTTAATGAGAGATTTTGGCATATTCTTCAAACAATTGAAGGAAAATTATCAACTCATAAAATAAATTCTAATCTAAAAATGGTAGAAGAAGATACAATTTTAAAAGCAATGCTTAATATTAATATTTATTAAAACTGCTTAATCAAGGTTTTGTTTATATTTTCCAATTCTTGGTATTTATAAACTAACTCTTGATATTTTAAATTATAGTCATTATACAAAAATGAATAATCATTTTTTTTATCTTTATATTTATCATAACCTTTTTTTGAACTATTAGATAAAGCACTTATAAAATTAAAAGAGTTAACAGCAGTTAATATCTCATCTAACTTATCTTGTGATATTACATCTGTTGACTTTGCATTTGGATTAGCAATTTTTTGAGTTATAGATTCATGTAATAAATCTGCTAAACTACTATTATTTGAAGATAAAAACATATTTTTATCATTATAACTATTACTTAAATATGAATATCCTATATTAAATGGTTGCCCTAAAACTGTATTAAATAAAGCTTTTGATAAATAATCATCATTTGAAAAAAGTGTAGCAAGTCTTAGATTTTTTGCCATATTTTTATCATCTTCATTTACAAATAAAGTATCTATCTCTTCTAAAGAAATACCTTTTATATTTTCGTAAGTTAAGGAGTTTGTTCTTGTTGTAGATTGAGTGGAATTTGAACTATTAACTAAATTACTTAAAAATTGATTTGATGTTGTTCCAATAGATGAATTAGTTGAATTGGAAATTTTCGCCATAATAGAGTCAATATTCGAAGTTATCATTAGTTACATTCTTCTTTTTTTGATAAAATTTTCAATTCATTACAAGAAAAACCCGCCTCTTTTCTCGCTGTAAAATTTAAATCCATTTTTCTTTTTGTACTTCCAGGAAACACTTCTTCAATTATTTGTAAATATGCAGATTCAGGCTCTAAGTTTAATCTATCACACTCATATTTAAACCAAATATCACCTTTTTTAACATGGTCAACTTCTTCATCCAAGATAATTTGTAAAGCTTTTAAAAACTTATTGTTAAACTCATCCCTATTTGAATTTAATTTTTCCATAATTTTTGGATTTTGATCAAGCCCATTTGCTTCAAGATACCTAGGAACTGCTGCCATTCTTCGTAAAAATGTAGGTGTTGCTTCCATTGCTTCAAAAAGATTTTTATGAACTGGGAAATCTCCATAAACTCCTCCAAGTTCACTTAATAACTCTTCAAGCATTAAAAAATGTCTTATCTCATCATTTGCAACTTCTAGCCAATCTTCATAATATTTTTTTGGCATATTTTTAAATCTTAAAGCTGCATCTAAAGCTAAATCAATTGCAGAATACTCAATATGTAAAATTGTATGTACAAGATATTTTTTTCCATCAATTGATTTGAAATTTTTTATTGGAGGTAAAGCTGTTGGTTTTACAATTTCTAAAAATGTATGATAAGAGGGTTTATCAAAAGTATAAGGTTTATAAAATTCATCCATAAAATAATTATCATTCAAAAATTTATCATAAAAACTTTTGAACTTCTCTATTTTATCTTTTGGTTTACTTGTATTTAAAATATCTTCCAATACAAAAAAATAATCCATAAATAACCTCTTTTTTGATATAATCTTTACAATTTTAGCAAAGTAAGGTTAAAAATGAATATAAATGTTCAGCCAATGGGCGATTATCAAACAAATTGTTATATAGTTACTATAAATGATAAAGATATAATTATTGATCCAGGTGTTAATGCTTACGCTTGGATTAAAGGAAATGTAAAAAATCCAATTGCCATTTTAAATACTCATGGACATTTTGATCATGTTTGGTCAAACCAAGAAGTAAAAGAAAATTATAATTTAAAACTCTATATTCCAAAAGATGATGAATTTATGTTAACTTTAGATCCTTATGGAATGGGAATGCCACCTTCATATGCAGATGTTTTAGTAAATCCTGATGAAGAGATAGAGATTGAAGGAATTAAAATAAAATTCCATCATTTTCCAGGTCATACACCAGGATGTAGTGCAATACAAATTGATAAACATCTTTTTACTGGTGATTTTATTTTTAAAGGTACAATTGGAAGATTTGATTTTCCTAACTCAAATGCTATGTTAATGAAACGAAGTTTAAATAAAATATTACAATGGAATGAAGATTTTCATATTTATCCAGGACATGGGGATAAAACAACATTAAAAAGTGAAATACAAACCCTAAAACAATGGGAAAGACATATTTAAATAAAGGCATGAGTTCATGAATTTTTCTTGTGAGACAATTATTAATGAAAATGAAAAGTTAAAATTAACGGATTTAGATAAGAGTTGTTTAAATATTTTTGATTATTTAAAGTTACATCATAATATAAATTTTTTGCAAATTGATATAAAGAAAAATGACAATATTCAAAATCTTTTTTTATGTGCTGAAACAAATGAAGATTATTTAGTTAATACTTTAGAATTCAAACAAAATTGTGACACTAAAATTATTTTTCATTTTTTGTCGGAAAATCAAGATGATTTTGAAGCTGTAAAAACTCATTTAGATGCAATTAAAATGTCTTTACTAATTTTTTCTCAATCATTGTTTAGTAAATTTATGGAAAAAACTTTAAATGAATTATCTTTAGTTGATCATTTAACAGGTTCGTATAATAGATGCTATTTAGATAATTACGCGGGGAATTTACTTAGTATTTCAAATAGAGAACAAAAGAAAATCGCTTTTATTAAAGTTGGTATTGATCAATTCAGAGCAGTTATAGATGAGTTTGATTATGAAGTTGGAGATAAAGTTCTAAAAGCACTTGCATCTACTTTAAAAGAGAGTGTTAGAGAATCAGATTTAGTTATTAAAATTTCTGATGATGAATTTTTAGTTATTTTACAGAATATAATTAATGAAAACAATGCTATACTCATATCTCAGAAACTTATTAATAACTTTAGTAAAAAAGAAGTTGTAATAAATGAACAAACAAAACAAACACTTATGAAAACAATTTGTGGTGGTATTTCAATATATCCTGATAATGCTACTACAGTTGATGAAATAATAAAAAAATCTGATATTGCTTTATATGAAGCTAGAAACAGAGGAAGAAGTCAAGTTTTTATGTTTAGTGAAGAAGATACAAATAAAATAGATTTCTTTTAGGTAATAATGTATGAAAAATAAGATCTTAGAATTAATTAAATCATCAGCAACAAATGAAGATGACTACAAATCATTAGTTAGTATTTTTAATCTTCATGAGCAATTGCAATATGCTACAAATATTAAACAGATGGCTGAAGATATATCTACTTGGTTAAATAAAGAGTTTAATATTGATAATCTTACATTTTCACTATTTGATGTAAATAAAAATTATAAAGAAGTGATTTTAAAAAAAGGTGAAGAGTTTTATTTAGATGATGATTTATCGTATTTCTTTATAATAAATACTCATACAAGTTTAAATGCAACTGTTTCATTTTGTGCTACTTCTAAAGTACATTTTAAAATTTTAGAAACAAAATATGACACAATTGAAGCTGCATTTTTTCAAGTTTCTCCAATAATCCAAAGTGGTATTTTAAAGAAAAACTTCATTGAATCATCATCTTTAGATTCTGTAACAAATGTTTATAATAGAAATTATTTAATTGAAAATTTAACAACACATTTAAGACTTTCAAATAATACTCAAGATGAAATCTATTTTTTAATGATTGGAATTGACCATTTTAAAGCAGTAATTGATGAGTTTGATTATGATATTGCAGATAAAGTACTAATTGAACTTGCAAAAGTCATCCACTCAAATATAAATGAATTTGATATGGTTGGAAGATTAAATGGTGATGAATTTTTAGTCTCATTAATTAATAATTCAAGTGAATATCAAGCAGAAGAACTTGCTAAGAAAATCATCTCAGATTTTGCAGAAGTAAGTATTTTGATTAATGAAGAAAGAAATCAAATTTTGAAAAAAACTATCTGTATTGGATTTGAAGTTTATAGAATACACTCAGATATTACAATAACTGAGTGTATTAAAAATGCTGATATTGCGCTTTATGAAGCAAAAAACAAAGGAAGAAGTCAAATATTTAAATTTAGTGATTTAAGTGATGAAGATACTATTGATTTATTTTAATCTTTAGTATCTCTTTTGTTTTTTATAAAACTTTTCTAGCTTTTACATAAACTCTTTTGGGAGCTGGGTACCCTTCAACTGTTTTTGTTTTATCATTTTCATCTAAAAAATCTTCTAAACTTTGATCAAATGACCATTCAGTTTTTCTTTGCTCTTCAGAAGTTGTAATAGTAGTTGCAAGAACTTCAATATCCTCAAACCCTGCCCTTTCAAGCCAGTTTTTAAGCGCTGGAATTGTTGGAATAAAATAGATATTTGGAATTTTTGAATATCTTTTATTTGGAGTTAAACACAACTCTTCATCTCCATCTATCATAAAAGTATCTATTAAAATCTCACCTTTACTATTTAATCCTCGAGCTAGTGACTTTAAAGTTCCAACAGGATCTGGTCTATGATATAAAACACCAAGCATAAAAATAAAATCAAACTTATGATTATAATATTCTAAATGCTCAACGCCTAACATTTCATAAACAATATCTGATTTTATAAAATGATTTATAAACTCAAATTGATGTAAAGTCAAAGGTGATGGGTCAAATCCCACTAATCTTTTTGGTTTATCTTCAAGCATTCTAAACATATAATAACCATTATTACATCCAATATCTGCAACAATTTTATCTTTTAGATTAAAATATGGCCGTATTAAATTATATTTTATATTACTTTGCCATTCACTATCTATTTCTAAACCAAAAACTTTAAAAGGACCTTTCCTCCAAGGTATTAATGTCTTTGCAGTTTGTAATATAATCTCTTGTTCTTCTTGTGTTAAATCTTCTTTAACTCCAACACTAAACCAATCACCATAATCTATAGATAAATTATCTTTTTTTATTTTAGAGGCAATTTGTAGTTGTAAATACCAAGGTTCGACATTTTTCCAAGTTCTGCATTCACTTTTTTTGTTTTGTAATATTTCTAAATTCATGTTGCAATTATAGATATTTAAGTCAAAATTCCATCTTAAATTAGGCAAAATTAACAAAAAAACAACCATTCATTAACTCAGGATTAACTTCTAATGAATATAATTCTTTGCATAAAAAAAATCAAAGGATATTTATTGAATCTTTCAAACGTCTTATTCTCTTTTAAGACAACATTAATTTTACTTGCTATATTAGCAATGGGTGCTGGATATGCTACCTTTATAGAAAATGATTTTGGTACATCAACAGCTAGAGTTTTAGTTTATAACAATCTTTGGTATGAAACTGTACTTGTTTTAACTACAATAAATTTAACAGGTATTATTTTCAAATTTAAAATGTGGAAAAACAAACCAAGATTTATTTTTCATACATCGTTTGTTGTTATATTAATAGGTGCAGGAATAACTAGATATGCTGGTTATGAAGGTATTATGCAAATACCAGAAGGTAAAACAGTAAATCAAATGTCTTCTTTGGAGCCATATTTACAAATTGATATTAATGACTCATTTCACAAAGAATATCAAGTAGAACTTGCTGCTTCCACACTTAGAAAAGGTATGGATACCAACGATAAATCTGGTATCATAGAACTTATTTCACAACAATTAAATAAATTTAACTACAGTATAAAATACAATGAAAAAGATTTAAATATTAAATATGTTGACTATACAGTAAGTAAAAAAGGTAAAGCAGAAATGGGTATTTTAACTGCTGAAGTTACATTTAATGGTGAAACTCAATCAGTTAGATTACCAGGGAAAAGAGGTCAAGAAGGTGTTCCAAGAGAGCTTGTTTTTGGTGATACAAAAGTTAAACTTGAATATGGTTCAAAAGTTGTTGGTATTCCTTTCTCTATTAGATTAAATGACTTCCAACTAGATAGATACCCAGGAAGTATGTCTCCTTCTTCTTATGCATCTGAAGTTACAGTAATTAAACAAGATGGTGAAACTTATGATTATAGAATTTTTATGAATAGAACAATGCATGAAGGAAACTTCTTATTTTTCCAAAGTTCATATTTTCCTGATGAAACAGGAACAGTTCTTTCTGTTAATAATGACCCAGGAAAATGGCCAACTTATTTAGGATATTTCCTATTAACTTTAGGATTAGTAATGAATTTCTTTGATAAAAAATCAAGATTCTGGAAATTAACTAAATTTGTAAGTTCAAGAAATTTAGCTTCAATTGCAATTGTTTGTACATTTTTATTTTCAACAAATTCTCTTTTTGCAGCTGAAGAACCAGCTAATTCAACTAATATAAATGAAACAGCTCAAACTACTCAAATATTAGATTATTTAAATAAATTTAAAGACGAATCAAAAGTAACTGCTGAAGATTTCGCAAAACTTGTAACACAAAGTAGTGGTGGAAGAATGAAACCATTATCTTCACTTAATATGGAAATTATCCAAAAGTTAAGTGGAAAATCAACACTATATGGAATGAATTCTGACCAATTAGTTTTAGGTATGCTAACTCGTCCTGATATTTGGAGTAATTTAAAAGTAATAAAAATTAAAACTCCAAAATTAAAAAAATTCTTAGGTGTGGATGAAAATGAAAAATATATTGCATTCGCAGAAGTATTTAAAGATGGTAAATATTTACTTTCAGGTGAAGCAGAAGCTGCTCTTCAAGTAAAACCAATGGATAGAGGAACTTACGAAAAAGATATTATCCAATTAGATGAAAGATTAAATATTATCTATTCAGTTTTTAATGGAACTTTATTTAATATCTATCCAAAAGTTTATGATGCAGGGGAAAATGATAATAATAAATGGTATAACCCACTTGATGCTATGCAAACTTTTAAAGGTATAAATCAATCTGCAGTTGAAAGTATGACAAGAGGATTTATAAATTCAGTTGTTGATAATAACTGGACTGAAGCAGATAAATTTCTATCTATGATGACTTTATATCAACAAAAAGCAGGAAGTGCTGTAATTCCAAGTGAAAGTAAAATAAAAAATGAAATTTTCTTTAATAAATTAGATATTTTCTTCAAAGTTACATTGGCTTATTTAGCACTTGGATTTATTATGTTAATTGTTGCATTTGTTGTGGTATTTAATCCAAAAATTCAACCTAAAAAAACAACTACAATATTTTTCACAATCTTAGCTGTATTATTTGCAGTTCATACTTTTGGAATGGGATATAGATGGTTTATTTCAGGACATGCACCATGGTCTGATACTTATGAATCACTATTGTATATCTCTTGGTCAGCTGTATTTGCAGGTGTTATTTTCTTTAGAAAATCACTTCTTGCATTAAGTGCTGCTGTTATTGTTGCAAGTATTTTTATGTTTACTGCACATTTAACAGGAATTGATCCACAAATTACAAATCTAGTTCCAGTATTAAAATCTTACTGGTTAACAATCCACGTTTCAATTTTAACAGCATCTTATGGATTCTTTGGACTTGGAGCTATTTTAGGATTCATGACTTTAATTATGTTTATTTTTAGAAAAAATAGACCTCATATTGATGAAACTATTAAAACAATTACTGCTATTAATGAAATAGCTTTAATTATTGGATTAGCTGCTGTTACTATTGGAAATTTCCTTGGTGGAGTTTGGGCTAATGAATCATGGGGAAGATATTGGGGATGGGATCCAAAAGAGACTTGGGCTTATGTATCAATTGTAGTTTATGCAATAGTTGTACACTTAAGATTTGTAAAACCATTATCTACACCTTTTGCTTTTGCAACAGCTTCATTATTAGCTTTCTCTTCAATATTAATGACATATTTTGGAGTAAACTTCTACCTATCAGGAATGCACTCATATGCAACAGGAGATCCTGTTCCAATTCCTATGTGGGTTTATTATGTTGTAGTATTAGTAATTGTTACAATAACATTAGCTTCTAGAAATAGAAATCTAAAAGAAACACTTTAAAAAATTGAGGAACTAAGTTATTTAGTTCCTCTAAAAATTATTTTCTCTAAACATCCCTTAAAATAGAACTCCTCTAAATAAATTTAAATTTCTCTAAACTTTTATTAATGTATAATTAACAAATAGTTAATAAATACTCTCAGGAAATTAATGCAAGTTAACAGATTACATGACCTTATAAAACATACAAAAAATTTAAATGTTTTGTATGTAGAAGATAATATAGAAGTTCAAACCCAAACAGTGAAAATGTTAAAATCATTTTTTAATAGTATTTGTATAGCTGATAATGGAAAAATTGGTTTAGAACTTTTTTTAGATAATAATTCATATCATATTATTATTACTGATATAAAAATGCCTGTAATTGATGGTTTATCTCTAATTGAAACCATAAGAAAAACAGATAAAAAAATCCCAATAATTGTTCTTTCTGCCCATGATGATAAAGAGTATTTCTTAAAAACAATAAATGCTGGAATTGATGGATATATTTTAAAACCTTACAATCTTACACAAATAACAGAAACTCTAACTAATATAGTAGAGAAATATGATTTTAAAACTATTTTAAAAGAGACTATTGAGCTTGATTTTGGATTTTCTTGGAATAGAAATATTAATCAATTATTAAAAGATAATCAACTAATTAAATTATCTAAAAATGAAACTAAACTCTTTCAACTATTCATTAATAATAATGATTTAACAAAAAGTTATAGGGAAATAGAAATATTTGTATTTGAATGTTATGAAAATGATATGAAAAAAATAAGAAATTTAATGTCAAGACTTAAACTAAAACTAGATTATGATTTATTTGAAACTATCTATTCTCATGGTTACTCTTTAAAATATAAGCAATAATTGTGAAAATTTTATTTCTCTTTTTTTGTTTTATTTTTATTAATTTAACTTTTTTAAATGCAAATAATTTATCAAAAACTTTAACAAAAGAAGAGTTAGAATTTCTTCAAAAAAATCAGCCTCTTCAACTACATAATGAACAATATTGGCCACCATATAATTTTAATGAAGATGGTGTTCCCAAAGGTTTTGTAATAGATTATATGAATTTAATTTCTAGTAAATTAAATATTAAAATAAAGTATATTTCAGGCCCATCGTGGAATGAATTTTTGGAGATGCTAAAAACTGATCAATTAGATGCAATCATAAATATTGCAAAAAATGAAGAAAGAGAAAAATATTTTAATTTTACCAATGTTTATCATTCAGCAGCAAATGCAATTTATGTAAAAAAAGGAAATGAAAATCTTGATTCTCTAGAAAAACTCAAAGGCAAAACAATTGTTATGCCAAAAGGTTTTTTTGCTCAACAATATTTAGAACAATATTATCCAGAAATAAACCAAATACTTGTAAAAGACTCTGTTGAAGCATTAAGATTATTATCACTTGGAAAAGCTGATGCCACAATTGATAAAAAAAATGTATTAGATTATGTAATCTCAACTAAAAATATCTCCCTTGTAATACCAACAAATTATGTTGATGATGATAGATTAATCAGTTACATAAGAATTGCAACATCAAAAGAGAAACCTTTATTAAACTCTATTTTAAATAAAGCTCAAAATTCAATCACAGATGAAGAGTTATTAAGTTTAAAAAGAAAATGGTTTGGCTCAAATGAAATAATAGATAAAAAAAAGTTTTTAACAAATGATGAAAAAGATTATCTTAAAAATAAATCTACTCTTAAAATGTGTAATCTTATAAATTTAAAACCAATTGAGTTTAAAGAGGATAATAAATTACAAGGTATTAATATTGATTTATTAACTTTAATATCAAATAAATTAGATATTAATATAGAGCAAATTAATTCAAAAAATGAAAAAGAAGCAAAAGAATATTTAGAAAATGGAATTTGTGACATTTTACCACTTATTTTAAAAGAGGATATTAAAAAAGATTTCCCAAATATTACACAACCAATTCTTAGTTATAAACTAGCAATTATTACCCAAAGTGGCAAACCAGTTGTTCAAGATATAGATGAAATAGTTCATAAAAAAATGGCTAAACAAAAAGATTCTGAATATATAAATATATTAAAAAATTCTTACCCAAATATTAACATTTATGAAACAAAAAATGCTTATGAAACCTTGGAAGCTGTTAATAGTAATAAAGTTGATTTTGCCATTGAACCACTTCCTATTGTTGCTTATTATATGTCTAAATATGCTTTAAGTAATATTTTTATTTCAAGATATACTGATATGCTCTTTGAAACAGCTATTGCTACATCTAAAAATAACGACCTACTGTTTAATATATTAAATAAAACTATTCAAGAAATTAATTTAAATGAGCAAACTATAATCTTCAATAAATGGACAAATATCTCAAGAAAAGAGCCTTTTGATTATATAGTTTTATGGAAATTTTTATCTATAATTTTAATTATTTTATGTGTTATTGCATATAGACAAATTATTTTATATAAACATAATAAAAAATTAAAAATTGCCAATAATGAAATTGCAGAAAAAAATAGACAAATTGCAAAACAAAAAGAACTTTTTGAAAAACTTTACAGTAAATCAGCTGATGGAGTTTTATTAATAAAAGATAAAAAAATAGTTGATGGTAATGATGCAAGTTTCAAAATATTACAATATTCAAAAGAAGAATTATTAGGAAAATTTTTTTCTAATATTTCACCAAAATTTCAACCTGATAATGAAAGTTCTATTATAAAAGCTACAAATAAAATTGATGAAGCTTTAAATAATGGTATTTCGAGTTTTGAATGGGTTTATATTAATAAACAAAATAAATCTCTATGGATAGAAGTTGTATTAACATCAATTGAAATTGATAATAATCCTATGATTCATGCTGTAATTCGAGATATAAATAAAAGAAAAAATATGGAGAAAAAACTTGAAATTTTAACCCTTACTTTAGAAGAGAGAGTAAATGATGAAATTAAAAAAAATCAAGAAAAAACCAAACAATTAATCCAACAATCAAGACATGCACAAATGGGTGAAATGCTTTCAATGATTGCTCATCAATGGCGTCAACCACTAACAGCAATAAGTGCTACAACAAATAATTTACAGTTAAAAATCTTACTTAATGAAGAAATTGATACAAATAATTTGCAAGAAGAGTTAGAATTAATCACTAACTATTCTCAACATCTTTCCCTAACAATTGATGATTTTAGAAACTTTTTTAGAACTGATAAAATAAAAATGAGCTGTAAAATTGAAGATATTATAGAAAAATCTATTAACATTATAAAAACATCATTTGACTCAAAAAATATAAATATAAAAACAAAATATCGTTTTAATAATGAAATATTCTCTTACACGAGTGAAATTCAACAAGTTATATTAATAATATTAAAAAATGCAGAAGATATTTTAATGGAAAATAATATTGAAAATAAATTAATTAAAATCAATACTTTTAGAAAAAAAGATTTTGCAATCATTCAAATAAAAGATAACGGTGGTGGAATTTCAACGGATATTATAAATAAAATTTTTGACCCATATTTTTCTACAAAAAAAGCAAAAGATGGTACGGGAATTGGTCTTTATATGAGTAAAATCATTATTGATGAACATTGTATGGGAAATTTAAGTGTAAAAAATAGTAAAAAAGGTGCAATCTTTCAAATTAAATTACCACTTAGTATATGAAAAAGTATTTTTATATATAATACAAAAAATCAAAGGAATTTTATGAGTAATAATATAATAGAAATTTTCAAAACAATAACAGCAATACCAAGATGTTCAGGAACGCACCAACCATTTATAAACTACATGCAAGAAATATCAGAAAAGTTTGGATATTTATGTTTAGTTGATGAAACGAATAATATTTTATGTAAAAAAGAGAATTCATCTGCAAAACTGGCTTTTCAATCTCACTATGATATTGTTTGTCTAAAAGACAATTGTATTCCTCAAATTGTTCAAAATGGTGATATTTTAACAGCTCTTGATTCAACTTTAGGAAGTGATAATGGAATTGGTTGTTCATATATGATTGCTTTAATGTCTGAGGGTTATGATGGTGAATTTTTATTTACAAGTGATGAAGAGATTGGATTAATTGGAGCAAATAATTTAGCCTTACCATTAAATGCCTCTTATATGTTAAATCTTGATAGTGAAGAAGAAGGAGAGATTTGTATAGGTTGTGCAGGTGGTGTTGATATTTTTGGAACAAATTCAAATAAAAAAATAGTTCCAAATACAGATAATCTAGATTTATATGAAATAACAATAGGAAAACTTCAAGGTGGACACAGTGGTGTTGATATTGATAAAAATATCCCAAATGGTATAAAACTAATTGCAAAAACTATAAAAGAGTGTAATGGAAAACTTTTAGATATTAATGGAGGTGAAAGAATCAACTCAATTCCAGTAAATGTAAAAGCAATAATTGCGAGTTCAACACACCCTATTTCTAGTCACGAAAATATGAAAATAGAAAAAATTGATACAAAATCTGAACACTTAAATATCTATGATGATAAGATTATAGATTTTATCTATAACTTCCAAAATGGTGTAAGAGCTATGAATGAAGAGTTAAATGTAGTTCAAACATCAATAAATCTTGCAATAATAAAAACAGGAATAGATGAAATAAAAATAGAACTAAGTGGCCGTTCTATGGATAATGATGATTTAAAAAACTTAAAAAATGAAACAATAGAAATGCTAAAAAACTATAATTTCGAAGTTACAACAAATGGAAAATATCCAGCATGGAAACCAGATATTAATGAATTTACATCAAAAGTTTTAGAAATATACAAAGAATTTAATCAAAAAGCATCATTAGAAGCCATACACGCAGGATTAGAATGTGCAATTTTCAAAGATAAATATCAACACATAAAAGTAGCTTCAATAGGACCAACAATAAACTTTCCTCACTCAAAAAAAGAACAAGTATCTATTAAATCGGTGGAAAATGTTTATAAAATCGTTAAAAAAATTACTGAAGAATTAGAATAAGAGGAAAATAGATTTTCTATTTTTCTCTTGCTTTTTGAATATCATAAGAATATTTATATACCATATAATCAAACATCTTAGCTTCTTGATTCTTTTGGAAGAAAAAAAACATCTCTACTAATCTAAAACTCATTCTAAAAAAAGCTGTAAAAGGAACTAAATAACTGAAAATTGTTGAATAAGTTCTATATGGATAATACTTTTCCAACTCATCTTTTAACTCTTTTAAAACTACACTCTCTTCTTGTAATTTCATTCTGTCTTGTGCTGAAATAGTTCTTACTGCAATTAAAAAATTAACCACAAACATCAACGCATTCAAATTCCAACCAGTGATACAAATATCTAAATAACTCATTTATTCTCTTTGTCTTTAATATTAAGGCTAGGATTATAACTTATTTATCTTTTATACTAAATCTATTAAGTATAATTGCACTTAAAAATATTATTAATGAGAAAAAATGACTAAAAATGAATATGATTTAAATATAGAAGAATTAATCTCTTGGGCACATGAATATTATGTTAATGACAATCCCCTTGCAAGTGACGAAGAGTATGATAAATTAGCCAGAATTTGTTTAGCTTATGAGCAAGAAAATCCAACTTTAAGCCATCCAAACTCACCAAATAAAAGAGTTGGAGGATTTGTACTTGATGGTTTTGAAAAGGCTTCTCACCTATCTCGTATGTGGTCACAAGAAGATGTTTTTAATACAAGTGAATTAGAAGATTGGATAAAAAGAGCCCACAAAGTAAATACAAATCTAGAATTTTTTTGCCAACCAAAGTTTGATGGTGCATCTTTAAATCTTATTTATGAAAATGGAATTTTAAAACAAGCAATCACAAGAGGTGATGGAAGTATTGGTGAAGATGTTACAAATAATGTAAAAACAATTCACTCTATTCCTTTACAAATAAAAGAGAAATCTCTACTTGAAATACGAGGTGAAATCGTAATCAAAAAAGCAGATTTTGAAAAAATAAATGAAGAGAGAGTTAAAAATAACGAACAAGTTTTTGCAAATCCAAGAAATGCAGCAGCTGGAAGTTTAAGACAACTTGACCCAAAAATTACTGCAAAAAGAAAACTATTTTTTAATGTTTGGGGAGTTGGTCTTAACTCTTTAGAATTTATAAAATACTCTGAAATGATGGAATATATCTACTCTTTAGGTTTTGTAAAACCACCTATGCAAACAATAACTTCAAGCGTAGAAGGAATAGAAACCCTATATCATGAGATTATAAAAGTAAGAGATGAAATTGAGATGATGCTTGATGGAATGGTTGTAAAAATTGATGACATCGAAACACAAGATGAGTTAGGTTACACAGTAAAATTTCCAAGATGGTCATGTGCTTATAAATTTCCAGCTTTAGAAAAAACTACAAAAATCAAAGATATTATTTTACAAGTTGGACGAACTGGTGTTATAACTCCAGTTGCAGTGGTTGAGCCAACTGATATTGAAGGTGTTGTTGTAGAACGAGCAAGTCTTCATAACTTTGATGAAATAGCAAGAAAAGATATTAGAATCAACGATGAAGTCATTATCATACGAAGTGGTGATGTAATTCCAAAAATTACAAAAGTTTTTACGGAACGACGAGATGGAACTCAACTAGAAATTCCTCGCCCTATTTCATGCCCAGATTGTTCTAGTGAACTTCTTGATGATGGAGCTTTAATTAAATGTCAAAATCTTGACTGCCCAAGTCGTGTGGTTAATTCGATAATATATTTTGCAAGTAAAAATTGTATGAATATCGATGGATTGGGAAATAAAATAGTTGAAACATTAGTAAATGAAAAAAAAATATATGATATTTTAGATTTATACTCTTTAAAATATGAAGATTTAGAAAATCTTGAAGGCTTTAAAGAGAAAAAAATTAATAATCTTCTAAATGCTATAGAAAATACAAAAGGAACAGCACTTCATAGAATCATAAATGCTTTAGGAATTGAGCATATTGGTGAAGTGGCTTCTAAACAAATTTGCTTAGAATTTGGTCTGAATGTTGTAAACATTGATTATGATTCACTTATTGCTCTTGATGGTTTAGGTGGTCAAATGGCAAACTCTTTTTGTGAATTTATGAGAGTAAATAAAGAGTTAGTTTTAAAACTTTTTGAAATAATACATCCAACTGTTGAAGAAAAAAAAGAGATTGAAGAAAATAATTTTAAAGGTAAAATAATAGTTCTAACAGGAACAATGAGTGTAAGTCGTGGTGATATTAAAAAAATGTTAGAAGATATGGGTGCAAAAATAGCTTCATCAGTATCTAAAAAAACAGATTTTGTGATTTATGGAGAAGATGCTGGAAGTAAATATGACAAAGCCATAGAGCTAAATGTAAAAGTTTTAACAGAAAATGAGATGAATCAATTAATTTAAAAAATAATTTTATTTTAGAGTGAATTTAATAAAAATTAAGTATAATATAAGCAATTATAAAAAAGGAGTGAAATATGGATGTTAATAGTATAAATAGTAATATATCTACCCTTAATACCTCGTCTTCTTTAAACCTTGATAAAGTTAATTCAAGTAAATCTGTAAGTAAAATTAGTGAAGATAGTACAAATCTATATATAAATGAATACAATAAAAAAAGAGATGAATTATCTTCAAATGTTCAATCTTTAAATGATGGAATTGCTGTTACAAAAATAGCTCAAGATTCTATTGATAAACAACAATCTTATCTAAGAAATATTCAAACAAAACTTGAAAATGCTGATACTTATCAAAACAAAAATGATTTAAAACAAAGTATAAATGAAGATTTAAGAAACTTTAATCAAGTTGCTTATGACACCAAATACAAAAGAGAAAATATAATTGCATCTAATTATTATGATGATAAAGCAACTATTGATGTAAATACAAAAAATGCAAATTTTTCTATTGAAAAACCAAATACACCAACATATGCAAATGATATTTTTGAATTATCAAATAGTAGTGACTTAAATAATCCAGAAGCACTACAAGCACTTTCATCAAAAGTGCAAAATTCATCTAATCAACTACAGAATACATATGATAAATTTACTGAGTTTGGAAATAGACTTGAATATAGTGCAAGAGAGACTATAAAAGAACAAGTTGATTTATATAATGAAAATAAAACAAATAAAGATAGAAATTTT
This sequence comes from Aliarcobacter sp., assembly GCA_028688995.1. GTDB lineage: Bacteria > Campylobacterota > Campylobacteria > Campylobacterales > Arcobacteraceae > Aliarcobacter. Next base: position 45,462 of record JAQTXB010000008.1, on the reverse strand, counting down.
GGGAATGATTCAACAGACTTCTCAAAAACAAATGTTAATGCAAATATGGGATATTTAGCAGCGTCTCAGGCTAATATCGTTCAAGCTCAAAGTGTTAGATTATTATCTTAATCTTTACACTTTGTAAGACAATAATTTATAGCAACACCTTCTCTTAAACCATCATCTAAAACTATTGATTCATTTTTATCTAAAACCTCAAAAATTATTTTATAAATAAAAATACCAACTTCGATAAATTCAACTCTTCCTCGCCCTACTAATTTTGCAATATCTTCATTTGAAGAATTTTTAAAAATATTTAAAGAATTTTCTATATCTTCTAAATTGACAATTGTTCCATTTACAATATTTCTATCATAAGAAAAAAAGTCTTGACCTAATTTTATAGCAGCAATTGTTGTTGGTGTTCCAGCAGTTGCTACAAAACTATAATCTTTTAAATCTTTTATATTTAAAGAGTTTAAAAATGCTTTTATTTCTGTTTTTTTGTTTTCTAAATCATCATGTAAATCACCATGATTTAAAAACTTTTGTGTCATAGTAACAATACCAAAATCAAAACTATGAGCTTCATATTTATCATTTGTATTTACTATGATTTCAGTAGAACCACCACCAATATCTAATAACACAAAGTTTTCAGAATTTATTTTTTCTCTTTTTAGTGCATATTTAACTGCTAATAAAGTAAGTCTTGCTTCTTCATTTCCATCTATTATAGAAAATTTTGTTCCGGTTTTATCTTTTATATATTCTAAAACTTCTTTATTATTTGAAGCTTTTCTCATGGCAGCTGTTGTTACACAAACTGCATCTAAAGGATTATAATTAATTATTTCAACTGAGTGTAAAATTGCTTTTATAACACGTTGAACTGCTTCCTTTGAAATGATTCCAGTGTCAACCAAACCGTCAGCCATTCCAACAACTTCATTATATTCTGAAATAATTTTATGATTTTTACAATCATATTTTAAAACACGAAATGAGTTTGAACCCAAATCAATAGTTACAATTTCTTGATTCATCAAAATTCTTATAAATGTGGAATTTTAATTTTTGAATTTAATAAATATCCAATTACAATCATCATTAATAAAACAAATGTTTCTGATATAAATCCTGTTAAAAAAATCAAATAAACAGCCCATAATAAAATTGCACCAAGGGGAGTTGGAACACCTGTAAAATATTTTTCTACTTTTCCTTCATCTGCATTTATATTAAATTGAATTAATCTTCTAAGTCCTGAAATTACATAATAAACAAAAGCAAAAATAATTAAAGGCATACTTAAAAAAGGCTCTTTTGTATCAATCACTGCAAAAAAGATAAACATTGATGGAACTATTACAAAAGATAAAAAATCAGCAAAAGAATCAAGTTGTATTCCAAATTGTGTAGATAAATTATATTTTCTTGCAATTTTCCCATCTACAATGTCAAAACCACCTGCTAACCAAGCAAAAAGTGCAGCTGCAAAAAACTCATGATGAGTTAAAAAATAAATTGCAAAAATTCCCGATGCAATATTAAAAAAAGTTACGATATTAGCTAAATTAAAATGATTATGTTTATTAAACAGAAAACTCATTCTTTCCCTTTATATATATGATATTGATTTCGACCATTTTCTTTTGATTTATATAAACATTCATCTGCTTGTTTATAAAGTTTGTTAGCTGATACATAAGTGTGTGGCTCATATATAATAGCTCCCATTGAAATTGAAACGATGTCGAGTATTTTACTATTTTTATGCTCAATTTCAAGTTCTAAAATCTTATAATTCATATCTTTTAGACATTTTTCTAAACTATTTTCATCAATATCAAATAAAACCACTCCAAACTCTTCTCCACCTAATCTAAAAACAAATTCATACTTTTTATTGAAATACTCTTTTAGTGTAAAAGCAACTTTTTTTAATGTTTCATCACCCATATCATGACCATAAGTATCATTATATTGTTTAAAATAATCAATATCAACCATAATAAATGCACATTTCCAATTATTTGCATTAGCAATAAAAGGCATATTATCAAAAATAGTATCAAAATATTTTCTATTATATAATTTTGTCATAGAATCAGTGATTGAATCAATTTTATATTTTTTATTCAAAATTGTAAGTTGTCTATCTTTTTTTATTACTTGAAATATAATATAAACAATAATTACAAAAGATAACAATAAAATTGTCACTATACTGTAGAACAAATATCTTTTCATATCTTGATAATCTTCTACAAATTTTTTTCTCTCTTTAAAAGCAACTTGTGTTTCATATTGAATTAAAAAATCTATTCTTTTTAAAATATTTTTATAGTTTTCTATTTTATTTCCATCAAGAGAGCTTTTTACTTCATCATTTATTGTATCTACAACAACTCTTTCATCTTTATTTTTAAAAGCTTGATAATAATAATTCCACTCTTGAGTAATGTTTTTTTCTTCTTCTTGAATTGAGCATGGATGTTTATTTGTTTTACAAGAAATTATTTTTTGATAATTGTCTAAAATAATTTGAAGTTTTACGATAGGTATTAAATTTCCAAAATATATATTATCAACCTGCTTTTTTAGGTTATCTATTTGAGTATTAAATAAAAAAGAAGAGTAAATTAAAGTTGCTAAAACAGTACATACTAAAATTATTAATCTAACTGTAATTGATTTTAAAAAATTATTTATCATATTATTATATTATCAAAATATATATTTAAATTACGTAAAAAAGTTAATTTACTTTTTGTTTGTTTTTAGTTACAATTTTATATAAATATATACTAGAGAAAATATGCAATTAAATAATTATAATCAAGATTCAAGTACAGTTTATCAGCAGTTTGCTAATAAATCTCTCTTAACTTCTATTGATAAAAGTAGTAAGTCAACATTTGAAAAAAATGATATGGTTGATATTTCAAATGAAAAAAATACACAAAGAGATGAAGAATCTAAAAAGATTGAAAATACTGTTTCTTCTGCTCCAAGTTTAAATAATGCTAAAGAAGAAATATCAAAAAATGGAAATTTAAATAAACTTTTCCTACAAAATTTAATGTAAGGAGTTAATCATGACAATAAATAACAATTTAAATTCAATGAATTCATCAGAACTTCAACTAAATCAAATGGCATCAAATATCGCACAAGTTGCAAATACAGTTGGTGATCCTCAACTTCAAGAAGTAAGTGCTGGTTTAATAGATTCAATTGTTGGACAAATTCCAGAAGTTATATCATATCAAGCAAATGCACAAAGTATTCAAACTCAAAATGCAGTTTCTGATATGCTTTTAAATATTAAAGCATAAAAAATCTAATTTATAAAAACTATTTATTAGTTTTTATAAATTTTGACAACTCTTTTAATTGCTCTTCATTAAAAACTTCTATACCATTATCTTTTAAAAGTCTTGCTGTTAAACCTAAACCATCAATTAGATTATTAGAAAAAGTTCCATCATATATCTTTATATTTCCACAAGATGGAGAATTTGCTTTTAATAGTGCTACTTTAATATTCTCTTCTTTACAAATATCAAGAGCTTTTTTTGCGCCTAATAAAAAATTTATTGTAACATCTGTTCCTTTTTCATCTTTTACAATAAATGGTTTTTCATTATTAATAATCTCAGCAGGAGTTCGAGGAATTCCTAAACCACCTGCTACTTCTGGACAGAAAGAGTAGATTTCATTATCACAAAGAATATCCATAAATAGTTCTTTTGAAGAAAATGAAAATTTTGGATTAAATGCTATAGATGAATTATTTCCATCATATCTAACATCTTCTCCCAATAAACAAGAAGATATTAATATTTTCATATAATATTTTCTTCTTCAGAACTCTCTATATGTTCTATATCATCTTTATAAAAAAATGTAGATAATTGGATATTACTAAAAGCTGCTTTCATAGATACAAATATTTGTGGATTTTCTGCTTCTAATTTTGCAAGTAACTCTTTTGTAGTTGCCCTTGCATGTGGCATTTTTACATCAAATCTAAGACCTGGACAAGCTTCATCACCAATTACGTTTATTCCATTTGTATTTGCAAATGCTCTTAACTGTCTTTCTCTACAAAAAATAAGTGGTCTTATTACTTCTAAACCATTTTCTGCTTTGTATTTTGGAGGCATAGAACGCATAGTTCCATTATAAAAGAAATTCATAAAAAAAGATTCCATTGCATCATCTAAATGATGTCCAAGAGCTACTTTATTAAATCCTTGTTCTTGTGCTGTTGAGTATAAATACCCTCTTCTCATTCTTGAAAAAAATGAACAAAAAGATGAATTTTTTCTAATTTTTTCTCCAGCTAATTCAAAAATTTGAGTATCAATAATTTCATGGTCAATTCCATGCTCTTTACAGTGATTACTTAAAAATTCTACTTGTTCACCCATTCCATAAGTTACTGTTACTGCTTTAAATTCAAAATTATATGGGGCTACTTTTTTAATTCTGTTTAAGGCATGAATTAATGTTAATGAATCTTTTCCACCTGAAAAACCCACTAATATTCTATCACCTTCTTTTATTAATCCATATTCTGCATTAGTTTTTCCAACTATTGTAGATATTTTTTTACTTAATTCAACCAATATATTATTCCTGTAAATTTTTTTGTGATTATATCAAAAAAGTTCTCAAAGCTTTTTGATATTTTTTGTGTTTATAGTTTTAAACTAAAATGATGAGAGTCTATATTCATATTTTGGCTTAAATAAAATTTATGAGCTTCATATCTTGTAACTGATGAATCAAGATGAATAGAACTACATTTTTGTTGTATTGCATATATTTTTATAAAATCAAAAAGAGCTTTTCCTGCTTCAAAAAATTGAACACTTTTATCTGTAACAAAATCTTCAATATATAGATATTTTCCTAAAGCTAATTTATGAGATATTGTAAAACCTGCAACACAAATTATTTGATTATTTTCAATAACATAAACAACTTGATAACCATTTTTTATCTGTTCTGAAATTGCTGTTAAAAAATCATTCTTTGATAAATCTTCTCTGATTTGGTGCATAACTTCATAACAATACTTTATTTCATCATTTGTAGCAATTTTTATTTCCATAAAAATCCTTTTAAATTGTTCTACAATAATATCAAAGCTTTGTTAATCTTCAATTAAAAAGGTATAATCAATATTATTTTTACCCTATTTTTAGATAAAAAATATATAATTTCATAAATAATATACATAAAGATTCAAATATGACATTCGAAGAAGAAAAAGAGCTCAGACAAAAAATAACAGATACAATCTTACCACTTGCTATAAATATGACAGAGGATCAAATTAGAAGCATTATTATGTCTGTTGAAAAAGACAATAATGAGATACAACCTGGCTTCGGTGCAATGCTTTTTGAACAAATAATGGTTCAAAAATATAATAGATTAAGAAAAAGTATCTAATCAACTCTCAATTTAAATCCCATAAACTTACAAAAAAGAAAGGTACTTATGAGAAATTTTATAAGTTATGATGAATCAATTAATATATTAAATAATATAAATTCTTCAAAAATCTCAACTGAAAAACTTTTTATAACAAATGCTATAGGAAGAGTAATAGCAAAAGATATAATTGCAAATCACAATAGTCCGGAATTCCCAACATCTGCAATGGATGGTTATGCAATTAAATTTGAAGATATAAATAATGAAGAAATTAAAATCATTGCAAAAAATCCTGCTGGAAGTGTAGTAGAAGCAGAAGTTACAACAAACTGTTGTATTAAAACTTTTACAGGTTCTTTAATGCCAAAAGGAAGTGATACTTTAATTCCTATTGAAAATGTAGAACTATTTGAAGATAAAATAAAAATAATAAAAGCTGTACCTTTTGGATTTGCAGTTAGAACTGTTGGAGAAAACTACAAAAAAAATGAAGTTCTAATCAAAAAAGGAACAGTAATTGGCTTTGCAGAAATTGGTGTATTAGCTTCTTTAAATATTTCACAAGTAGAAGTTGTAATTAATCCAACAATTGCAATTGCAAGTACGGGAAGCGAAGTTTTAGATTTAGGTGAAACTCAAACAAATGATTCACAAATTAGAAGTTCAAATCATCTAACACTAGAAGCTTTATTTAAAAGTAACGGTGCAAATACTATTCAAATGGGTGTTGTAAAAGATGATATGGATTCAATTACAAATTTACTTCAAACTGCCCTATTAAAAGCTGATATTATAGTAACAACTGGTGGTGTTGCAGTTGGTGATTACGATTTTGTTCAAGATGTAATAAAAGATAAATTAAAAGCTGAAGTTTTATTTCATGGTGTAAATATAAAACCTGGAATGCATCTTTTAATTGCACTAAAAGATAATAAAATCATTGTGGCACTTCCAGGTTTTGCTTACTCCTCAACTGTATGTGCGATACTTTATGTTTTACCTTTGATTTATAAATTTAGAAATTCTAATGAAAAACTTCCTATCGTTAAAGCTCGAATAAATAAAGATTTAACGAAATTCCAAGCAAAAACAATATTTACAGCTTGTAATGTAGAATATAAAAATGATGAATATAAAATAAATTTTGATGGTAAAAAAGAAGGAACAAGTGCAATACTTACAAACATGCTTGAAAGCCCTGCTTTATTAATACAAAAAGAGAATAGTGAAAATATAAAATCTGGTGATTTAGTTGATATTTTACTCTTAAACAACATAAAATAAATGAATAAAAACTTATTTCATATTTTAATGGTTTTTGCCATGATTTTTTGGGGTGCTTCGTGGATTAGCACTAAAGTTCTTACAAACTATGTAAATGAGTATGAATTAGTATTTTTAAGAATGGGAATTTGTTTTATAACAATGTTTCCTTTGATTTATTTTTTTAAACTATCATTTAAATTTGATTTAAAATCTTTTATATTTATTTTAATTGCTTCAGTTATTTTAACACTTTATAGCATTGTTATGTTTTTAGGTGTTCAGCATGGAACGGGAAGTTTTGGTGGAGCTTTAGTAACTACTTTAATTCCAATTATAACTTTTATATTAATTGCTTTAATACATAGAAAAACTATTAGTCTAAAACACTCTTTTGCTCTAATTCTTGGTGCATTTGGGGTTTTAAATATGCTTAATATTTGGAATTTTAATCTAAATGAGATATTTTCAAAAGATAATGTCTATTTTTTATTAGCTGCTTTTTTATGGTCAATTTTGACAATTATTACATCAAAAGCCACAAAAATTAATGCTTTTGTTTTTACCTTTTATACTTATATAATTTCAAGTTTTACACTTTATTTATTTTTTGTAGATGGAAATATTTTTCATAAAATCATAGATTTTGATTTTATTTTTTGGTTTAATATGTTTGTTATTACTATTTTAAGCACAACTTTTGCTACTTCTATTTATTTTATAGGAGCATCAAAACTTGGTGCAAAGGAAGTTTCATCTTATATCTTTTTAGTTCCAGCATCTGCACTTTCTATTGGAGCTATATTTTTAGGTGAAGAGATAACTTTTAATGTAATAATAGGAACAATATTTACAATAATTGCAATTTATATTTTAAATAATCTAAATATTCTTAGATTATTTAAAACTAATAAATAATAAATTGATTTTCCTCAAGAGTTTTTACTTTTTAATCTCTCTTTTACTAAGTAATATGTCATTAAAATAAGTAGTATCAAACTTGAAACTTGTGTTAAAATTGAACTCTCTTCAACATTTGAACTAAATTTTAAAATATTTAAATCTGAAAAAAACATATCATAGAAAAAACCAAAAATCAAAGATAATAAAGCAATTGTCGTTACATAAATTATTAAAGATGTTTTTCCTAAAAGTTTATAAACAACACTCATTGTAACTGCACTTGTAGCAGGTCCTGCTGTTAAAAATATAAATGCAGCACCACCACTCATTCCATTTAACATTAAAGCAGCTGCAAGGGGTAAAGAAGCCGTTGCACAAACATATAAAGGCATAGAAAATAAAATGATTACAATATAAGTTAAAAACTGATTATCAAATAACATAGCACTATACTCTTTTGGTACAAAAGAGGTAAACAAAGCTCCCAAAATAAGTCCAATAAATAAAGGTTTTACCATATCTTTAGCAAGTGTTACATAAGCATAAATAAATGCTTCTTTTATTGAAAAAGATTTTTTCTCTTTTTTTGAAGAACCACAAGAGCAATGACATCCACAAGAAGTTTCTTCTTTAACATTTTCTGTTTTTTTATCGTCTTTTTCTATAAAATTTTCAATTAATCCTACAGTAATTGCAATTATCACAGATGAAATTACTCTATAAATAGTAAAAACTAAACCAAAAAAAGAGAAAGTTGCTAAAATAGAATCAACTCCTGTTATTGGAGTTGAGATTAAGAAACTTTGAACAGCACCTTTACTAGCTCCTTCTTTTCTTAAACTTTGAGCTAGTGGAATAACTGAACAAGAACAAACAGGAAGTGGAATTCCAAATATTGTTGCTTTGAAAACTGAACCTGTAGAGCTTTTTCCTAAGTGCTTTGAGATAAAATCATCAGGAACGATTTGTTTTAAAATTCCTGCTAACAACAATCCAACCAATAAATATATAGACATAGCATTTAAAAGTAATAAAAAATTATTTGCTAAAAGTTCAAAAAGTTCCATTTATTCCTCCATTAAAGCTTTTGTAGTAATTGTTTTTTTAGGTTTAACGCCTAATTCAATAAACTCTTCGGCTCTTTTTATTAAATTTGCATTTCCAGTGCTTAGTTTATTCATAGCACTATCATAAGATTTTTGTGTTCTACTTAAGTTTACTCCAATATCTTCAATATCAGATACAAAACCTGCAAATTTATCATACAAATCAGCTGCTTTTTTAGAAATTAATTGAGCATTTTCATTTTGATGTTCATTTCTCCAAATATTTTCAATAGTTCGTAATGTTACATATAAAGTTGAAGGAGAAACTAACATGATATTATGTTCAAATGCCATTTTAAATAGTGTATCATCGTTTGAAGTAGCTAATATAAAAGCTCCTTCAATTGGAATAAATAGTAAAACAAAATCTAAAGTACTAACACCCTCTAGAGCCTCATATTTTTTAGAGCTTAAACCTTTGATATGGGAAGTAACTGATTTAATTAAATCCTTACAAGCATTTTCTTTATGAATTTTATCATCAGTTTTACAATAGGCTAAATAAGCATTTAAAGATACCTTTGAGTCAATAATAATATCTTTTTTAGATGGTAAATGCACTATCACGTCAGGTTTTAAACGTCTTCCATCTTCATCATTAAATGAACCTTGTACTGTATACTCTTTTCCTTCTCTTAGACCCGTTTGCTCTAAAATAGATGATAAAATCATTTCACCCCAGTCACCTTGAGTTTTATTTTGACCTTTTAGTGCTTTTGTTAAATTTATAGCATCAGTTGCTATTTGATTATTTAAATCTTTTAAATTTTTAATTTCTGTTAATAGTGTTGTTCTTTGTATTGTCTCTTCATTATAAATCTCATTTACTCTTTTTCCAAAAGAATCTAATTGGTCTTTAAATGAAGTCAAAACTTGAGTTAAATTTACATTTGATTTTTTCTGATTTTCATCAAAAAGTTTATTTGCAAGATTCTCAAACTCTATTTTTAACTGCTGTTTTGACTCTTCTAAAAGAGTGATTTTTTCATTAAAATTTGACTCTTTTATTTCAAATTCTCTTAAAAGTTGATGTTCTTTATGTTCTGAAAGTTTTGTAAGATTTGATAACTTTAATTCATAAGTATTTACTGTATTATCAATCATTTGAGAAGAATGTTTTTCAATCACTTTTATCTTATCTTCTAAACTCTCTTTAATTAATTTTTTCTCTTCTTCTAATCTTCTATTTGAAACATTAAGAGTATTGATTTGTCCTTGATAAGAGCTATGATTTAATTCTATTTTTTCATTTAAAGCTTTTAATTTTAATAATGCTTCGTCTTGCAAATTTCTTAATTGATTTTCATATTTTTGTCTTGAAAATTGTAATATTACCAATAATCCAGACAAAATTATAATTGTTGAAATAATTATTGTTAAATAATTAACTTCAACAATTCCATCAATCAACATTAAATTCTCCCTTTAATGCACTCTTTAAATCCATTGCATGAACATCGTAACCCAACTCTTTAAATCTTTCTACAAGTGGCGGATGAGAATAATAAAAAAAGATATACATAGGATGTGAAAGTGGAAATGATTTATTTTCATTTGCTAATTTTAATAAGGCACTAACTAAATCCTCTTTTGTTGATAAATTTGAACCAAATTCATCGGCTGCATATTCATTATGTCTTGAAATCATTGAAATTAATGGCATTAAGAAAAATGATAAAATTGGTGAAAAAATCATAAATACAGTAATAATCGCATATGGTTCATTGTTTAAAGATAAACCTAAAAATAATTCATCAGGTAAATTTCCAAAAATTGCAAAAAATACAAACATTACAACACCCATAATTCCGATATTTTTTATTATATCTCCATTTTTAAAATGTCCTAATTCATGTCCTAAAACAGCAAGTAGCTCATTATGAGTTAATTTTTCAACTAAAGTATCAAATAAAACTACTCTTTTAGTACTTCCTAGTCCTCCAAAATAAGCATTTAATCTATTATCTCTTTTACTTGCATCAACGCTGAAAACTCCACTACTTTTAAATCCTACACCATCTAAAAGATTTTCAATTTTTGCTTCTAATTCTTTATCTTTTAATTTCTCAAATTTATCAAACATTTTATCTCTAATTACTGGATAAAGCATATTTATCAAAATAATTACAGCAAAAATAAAAGCAAATCCCCAAATCCACCAAGCTTGGAAACTATTTATGATAAATGAAATTCCAGCAATCACAATTGATCCAAAAATTAAAAATAAGATTCCAGTTTTTATCGTATCTTTTATAAATAAAGCTGGTGTCATATTTGAAAAACCATATTTTTTATTTAATTTAAAAGTTGAATAAAGCTCAAATGGTAAAGTTAAGACCCAGTTTATAATAATAAATAAATCCACAAAAACTACAGCTTTTAACCAAAAAGAGTCAATTTGAACCAATGAATCTAAAAATGATAAACCAAAACCAATCCAAAAAATAAATAATATAAAATCATAAGATGATGAACAAATTGCTAATTTCTCTTTTTCGATTGAGTAATCTGCAGCTTCAAGATATTTTGAAGAGTCTAAAATAATAGGTTTTAAATTTTTTGCATTTTTTATGTAACCAATTTGCATAAATGATGTATAAATGTTAAATGCAAAGTATAAACAAAAAGCTATAACGAATATTTCTAACAAAGTAATAATCCTTTTTTAATGATATTTTCTATCATTATGATACTACTTTAATGCTTGATAATATGTAAAATTCTTGCTTTTATGGGTTTAAAGAGATTTTATAAAAGATTTGAGTTTATCAACAATATTTTTGTCATCACTGATATAAATCAACTCATAATTTTCTTCAAATGACTCTTTTGTCCAATTTGTACTTCCAAAAATAGCAGTTTTTGAATCAATGAGTGCCACTTTTAAATGCATTTTATCTTTTACAAGAACCACTTTTATATTATTTTTTGTAAGGAAATCAGAAATATCAGAATCCTCTTTTACTTTTTTGCTATCAAGATATACAGTGACTTTTACACCTTTTTTTGAGGCATCTACTAAATCTTTTGCAAATTTTTTGTATGAAAAATTATACATTGCAATCAATATCTCAGACTTTGAATTTAAAATTGATTCACTTATTTTATCTTTTATTTCTTCACCTTGTTTTGGAAGAATATAAACCTCATTTGAGAACAGATTAAGAACTAAAAAAAGCGTAATAAAAATTATTTTAAACATGTTTTTTCCTTTTAGAATATCTCAAAAAATTCAGAAGGAATTTTTGATGGTTTGAAATCTTTTAGAAATGCCAATTTAAATGTAGCTTTAAATAAAAGCTCCTCATTCCTAAAAACCTCTTGATACATAACAATTGAAGCTGATTTCCTCTCAACTAATTTTGTTGTTACTTTTAAAATATCCCCAAAAACAGCTGATTTAATATAATCTGCTTGAACACTTTTTACCACAAAAAACTCATTATCTTTGTGTGGAGATAAACCTTTTTGAAAAAAAAGCTCTGACCTAGCCCTTTCACAAAATTTTAAATAGTTTGCATAATAAACAACACCACCACAATCTGTGTCTTCATAATAGACTCTTATAATCACCAAACAACTCCATATATTTAACATTTAGGTTTATTCTACACTCTTAAGTGTAAAGGGGATGTTAATTTTATTCTAAGAAGATGTTGATTTTAGCCATTCTTAGATTTAAAAGTTAATTATGTTAAAATCTATTTTTAAACTACTTATATTTAAAAGGTGTCTTTTGTGTCTATTTTTGCTTTACAGTCTTTAGTTGGTGGATTTCTAGATGAAGATTTAGAACATTTTAATAAAAAATTTGATGACTGGTGTATTCAATTTGAGAGTTATGATGATGCTATGGATATAATGCAAACTCTTGAAAATCAAGAATCTATAGATATTGTTGAAATAACACCATTAAGTTATCCGAAGTATTTTTTTACTAACCTGCAAGGTACTATTTATGCTACAAGACAAATTGAAGATAAAATTATTTGTATTGTAGAACCAGTTATGGGTTCTAATTTTAGAATTGCAATATGTGATCTTAAAACAAGCAATGTAAGACTAACTAAAACTCACTACAGAAGTATTCCAAGTGCTGAAGGTGCTTTTGCAAATTTTAGTGAATAGGAATATAAACTCTTATTTCTATTACTAATTTATTCTAATATATCAGGTTTTCCAATATAAAAACCTTGTGCAAAGTCTACATCTATATTTTTAACTATTGAAAAAATATTTTCATTATACACGTATTCAGCAATGGTTTTTGAACCCATTTTTTTTGCAAAGTCTACGATTGTTTCTACTATAATTTGATGTTTTTTATTCTCTTCAATATTTTTTATTAAAGAACCATCGATTTTAATATAATCTACATTCAACTTTAAAATATGCTCAAAATTTGAATAACCTGTCCCAAAATCATCTATGGCAATTTTTGCTCCCAATGATTTTATTTGAGTAATAAAACTTTCAACTTCATCATAATTTTCGATTCCTTCAGATTCTAATATCTCAAAAATAATTCGTGAAGCTGTATTTGTTTTTATGATTGTACTTATTATTTCTTGAACTGTATTTGCATCTTTTATATCATCTATAGATAAGTTCACAGAAAAGGTCTCCGTTCTATCTTTAAAAGTATTACAAGATTGATGAATAACCTCTTTTGTAATGTGAGAATAGAGTTTCATCTTTTTTGCAATTGGTAAAAAACTTAAAGGTGGAACAATTTCATTGTTCGTATCAATCATTCTAACTAAAGTCTCATATTTACTGATTTCTCCAGTTTTTAAATCCATAACAGCTTGATAGTGACAAATTATTCTATTATCAAGTAATGCTTCTCTTATTGAAGTTGCCATTGCTATATTTTTTTTGTACTTTTCTTCTATATTTGCGTTTTCTTCATAAACTGCAATTTTTATCTTTTGTTCTCTTGCATAATGCACAGCAATATCTGCTTTTGTAAGAAGTCTATCTTTAGCCTTTGCAATTCCAGCAGATAATTGAATATGAATATTTTCATCTTCAATATGAAATAACTCTTCTTCAAATAAAGATAAAAGATTTTCTACATTATGTTTTATCATCTCAAGAGTAATATCTTCATAATATAAAATAGCAAATTCATCCCCATCAATTCTATATGTTTCCAAATCTAATTTTAAAAACCAAAGAGCAATATCATGTAAAATTTTATCTCCATTTTCCGTACCAAAAAAATCATTTACCTCTTTAAATTCATCAATATTAAAAATAACACATGCGGTTGGTGTTTTCATATTTATATCTAAAAGTATTTTTTGTCTATTTGGTAAAGTTGTTAGTTGGTCAAAATAGGCAAGCTTTTCATTCTCTTTTTTCAATAGAACTTGAGCAGTAATATCCCTTCCACTTCCAATAGTTCCTATTAAATTCCCTTCTTCATCATGTAAAGGAGCTTTATTTACATCTAAATAAACAAGTTCCCCTTTTATATTTCCATACTCTTCAAATCTCATTGGTTTCATATTCTCAAGAACTACATAATCAGAATTAAAACATAACTCTCCAAAAGTATGCCATTGCTTATTTTCGGGATGTTTATTTCTTTCTCTTGTGGCAAAAAAAACATCAAATTGTCCTATTACTTCTTCAGGAGTAGCCATTAGAAGATTTTTACAAATTGAATCATTTGCATATAAATATCTACCCTCTAAATCCTTAGCCCACAACATATCTGGTAAATGTTTTGAAATAAGTTTTAAGAAATTATCAGTTTGTAAAGTTGGATTCATAAAGTTATACCTTTTTCAAATAAATAATAAAATAATAATAATTTTTCAGTTTATTTTATATAGCTATTAATAGTTAATGTGGTGATTATACACTAAAAAAATCTAAATTTATTAATTTTATAATTAAATTTATAATAATTTAAAAAGGGTTAAAAAATTAAGATACACCCTACTTTAATAGATGTATATCTTAATTATGAGTAAATTTTTAATTAATTAGAGCAGTTAATTTCTCTGATTTTATTTAATAAATCAAATACTATTTCAATATTATCTTCAATTACTTTTGTTGTTGTAAATATTTGTTCATTTTCAGCTTTTTCAGCATATAAATCAACAGTTTTTTGTACATATTCATGTACTTTTTTGTGAGCAATTTTTAAATCACTCCATTCTTTTGTTTTTGCAAAATGTTTATCTTCATTTGCATCTAACCATTTTCCTAAATTACATTCATGGGCATTTTTAACTGTAAATTTAAATCCCTCTTTACATTGGGCAAAATTTACATTTTTAAAATTAATATGGTCAGATTTTAATCTATTTATATCAATAATCAGATTTGTATCACAAACTCTTTTGTGTGCATTTCTATCAAAACTTGTTTGATTTATTGTACTTTGTAAATGTGTTACTAAATTTGATGTTTTTGTTGCCATATCATTTATTGTAGAAGCCAATGCTGCATTTTGTTGAGTTGCTTGGTCAAGTGAATTAACCGTATCATTAATCTGTGCCATAGCTAATTGTTGCTCTTTTGAAGCATTTGCAACATCTTCAATTAATTTTGTAGTAATTACAATATTTTCATTTAAATCGTTATAACCTTCAATCATTTTTGAAGTAATTTCTTTTCCTTCTTTGGCTTTTACAGTTGCATTTGAAACTATTGTTTTTATCTCATTTGCAGCATCAGCACTTCTTGAAGCTAGATTTCGCACCTCTGCTGCAACTACAGCAAATCCTTTACCTGCTTCTCCAGCGGTTGCAGCTTCAACGGCAGCATTTAATGAAAGAATATTTGTTTGGAATGCAATTTGGTCAATTACTGAAATAGCTTCATTTATTGCAATTACTTGATTATTTATCTCTTCCATAGAAGTAGCTGTTTTGTAAGCTAATTCTTTTCCAGTATTACTTGATTTTGTAACATTTGTAGCATATAAAGCCATTTTAACAGCATTTTCACTACTTCTTGAAACAGTTGCAGAAATCTCTTCTATTGCAGCTGCTGTTTCTTCAAGTGAAGCCGCTTGAATGTTAGATGAATTACTTAATTTTTTAGATGCATTTTCTAACTCATTTGCACTTGAAGTTAATTCATTATTTGATTTTTCTATTAAACACATAACTTCATTAATTGAAGATTGTGTAACTTTTGCTCCACTTAATAAAGAAGCTACCATTCCTGTTAAATTCCCAATATGTGGTATTTGATAATCATATCTTGCATTTGATAGGGCAACTAATGTTTCACTTAATATAGTAAGATTTTTTTGCATTCTCTCAATCATACTATTAATCTCACTTACTAAAGAACTAACTCCTTCTGAATGCGCTTTTCCTTTTACTCTATCATTTAATAATCCAGCATTAACTTTTCCAATTATTTGTCTTGATTCTTCAATTACTATATGGTCTTGAATTAAACCTTTTTCAATAAAATCTAAATAATTATTAAAACTATTTACTACATCTCCAATTTCATCATTTGACTTCACCTCAATTCTTGAACTTTGAGATGAATTATTTGAACTAATTGAATCTATTGAATTTTTTAAATTAAATATTGGAGCTAGGATATTATTTTTCATATTTAATAAAGAGATAAGCATTGTAATAAATAAAGCAACAACTAAAATAATTAATGCAACCCAAATAATATATGAAGCATGATTAATAGCAATTTGAATTGTTTCTTTAGGTTGTGCTGTTAGTGCAATTCCTAGCTTTTTACCATTAAAATCAACTATATCTATATAAGTATAAAAATATTTCTCTGATATTAAATATTTGTCATTGAATAATTTATTAAAATCTATTTTTTTACTATCTTCTAAAAACTCTTTATTAATAAATTTTTGAGAGATTAGATAATTATTTAATTTATTCTCTGCTTTTACTTCAGAAACAGCTAATTTACTATCCATTAAAAGTAAAAAAGCTTTACCTTGTTCATCAAACGAAGTTGCAACTGAATTTATTCCTTGCATAAACTCCATAGAACCCACATGTTTTTGATTTTCATCAAATATCGGAACAACAGAACGAATACTTAATCCTGCATCTCCCACTTCAAAAGTATTAACAGCTGTTTTTTCACTATTAACTTTTACAACACTTGCCCTAAAAGAGCTTAAATCATCCCCAAATTTTTCTGGCTTCCATGATCTTAAAAAAGAGTGGTTATCTTTTGTATGAATATGAATTTGAATATTTTGAAAAGGTGTTGATTTTTTCATATTATCAGATAGAGTTGCAAGTGCATCAATAGCCATTTGTCTGTTATTTGAAGCTAACGCATTTTTAATTGAAGAATCGTTTGAAATAGAAATTGCATTTGAAATACCAACTTCAAACTTACCTTCAATTTTTATTTTTGATAATGTTTCTAACTCTATTTTCACGTCATTGTAAACTTCTTTAGTTAGATCATTTTTATATTTATTAAGTATAAAATAACCTATAACTAAAACTAATATTGTCACTATTATGTTTATTAATGTGAACTTTTTCCCTATTGTCAAATCTTTCATTCTTATCCTTCTGCAAAAATAACGAATATTCTATTATGTTATTTTTAAATTAAAGATTAAAAGAGCCTAAGAATAGGAAAAAATAACTTTATCCCATTGGATATAATATTTCTTTTTGGATAATTTCTATTTTTGAAAATAATTCATCATCTATTTTAAATTTAAATGCTGCTAATGATTCATCTAATTGATTAAGAGTTCTTGCTCCAATAATAGTAGAAGCAACAAAATCAAAATGTTTAGAATATGCAACAGCTAAAGTAACTGGTGAAATTCCATACTCACGAGCTAGTTCAATATATTTTGCAGTTGCTGCAATTGTTTTATCATTTACAAATCTTGTAGCTTGTGCTTGAACTCTTGGACTTTCATGTCTCATATAAGCTGTAAATCTTGCATCTTCTGGATAAAAAGCATTATTATATTTCCCACTTAAAACTCCTCCACCAATTGGAGAATATGGAAGTAAAGAGATATTCTCTTTTTTACAAACTGTTGATAATTCATCTAAAAATCTAGGATTTAAAAGTGAAAAATTATTTTGAATAGATTCAAATCTTGTTAGATTTTTATTTTTTGAAGTTTCATTTGCTTTTGTTAAACCATAAGCTGTGTCATTTGAACTTCCTATATATCTCACTTTTCCCTGCTGAACTAAGTCGTCAAAAGCTTTTAAAGACTCTTCAATTGGCACAATAGTATCAGGCCAATGCATCTGATAAAGGTCGATATAATCAGTATCAAGTCTTTTTAAACTTCCCTCAACTGCTCTTTTTATATGAAAAGAATCAATTGCTGTTAAGCCATGACGAGTTGGTGGAACAAACCATCCTGAAGCTGCTCCACTTACTTTTGTAGCAAGGATTATCGAATCTCTCTCTTTTGTTTTTAACCATTCACCTACGATTAATTCAGTTGTTCCCTCATAAGATTTTTTTGGTGGAACTGGATAAATCTCAGCTGTATCATAAAAATTTATTCCACTATCGTATGCTTTATCTAAAATTCTAAAAGCTTCTTGTTTTGATGTACTTGAACCAAAAGTCATAGTTCCCATACAAATTGAACTAACTCGAAGTCCACTTCTTCCTATATATCTAAAATCCATAATATTTCCTTCATATTTTTATAAAGATAAATTATAACTATTTTAAGAAAAATACAAATTAAATATTACTCCATTATACAAATTTCTTTTTTCTTCATATGAATTAAAGTTTGTCTTGCAACCAATAAAACTACTATAGTTGTGATAATCATTAAAAAATAAGCTAAAAATGAGTAAAACCTATAGTTTGTTAATTCATACATCAAAATAGTAGCTAGTGTAATTGCAGCCATTGGAAAAGTAAATGCCCACCAAGAGATAAAAAACTTAATATTTATAAAATTTTTATACATTACAAAAACTAAAATTGTAAAAAATAGTCCAAGATTAAATAAAATTTGTGCAAAAAAATCTAAGTTTCCAGTTAGTTTTATATACGAAATAAAGCCTATTGCAGGTGGAGCAATAAGAATAAAAAGTGTTGGCATAAATTTTGGCATAAACTGCGCATGAAAAATAATTCTATTTAAAATTATTGCAAACAAAATAATCCAAAAGAAAATACCAATTGAGAAATAAAAATATAATACTGCATCATTTACAAAACCCTTTCCAGCAATTGGAACAATTAAATTTCCAACAATTGGAATAAACCAAGCAGGATTTGAATGTTGCATTTCAAGATTATTGTTTATCCAAAATTTAATAGTATAAAAAGTAAAAAATATATGCAAAGCTGCTCCAATAAAAAATAAGCTTTCAGATACAAAATCAATATTGTGTCTATAAACCATTGATAAAAGAAGTGTTGAAATAGATGAAGCTGCAAAAAAGTTAATTCTAACAGGATGAGAAAACTCTTTTTTTACTTCATCTTTGTATTTTATTATTTTTGAAATATACGTATACACAACTGTTAGAAATACCATAGTTGTAATTATCATCATAAGTGTTGAAATAAAAGCAGGTATTTGTAAAACTTCACTGCCTCTTCTATAAACCAAAGTTAAACCAGCAAGTCCCATAATAGTTGCAAACATCATTATTGGGAAAAATTGAAGTCTGTTTGAAGGGATTGATTTAATTGACTCTTCTTGCATTATTAAATCCTATTAAGAATAATTTATTATAATTAGAAAAAAATTCATAAAGGCAAGTTTTGGCAAAAAATAAAACAATTGATTTAAGTAAAGAAAATCTCTTTTTTGAAGAGAGAAATCAAACTATAAAATTATTGTCTTTTAAAACCCAAACTATGAGTTTAGATATTGCAATTTATGAAAAAGATAAATTTATCAAAAATAGCACCATGGTATTTGCTCACTTACCTAAAAAATTAAAAGCTAAATTAAATCCAAATACTTAATCAACTTTTCCAATTATTTTTATAATTATAACTTATGATTTTTAAATTAACTTAAATTATAATTCTTTTAATAAAAAACTATAAAATTTAATGACTACACAATTTTACACATTTAATTAATTATAATATTGACAAATTTAGAAATAGGAATATAAATAATAATGAGATTAATAATATTAACTTTGATATTTTGTGTAAGTTTATTTGCTTGGGATTTTAAGTACAACGAACTTTCAGAAAATGAAACAAATTTAACAAAAACACTTATAAAAATTGGTCAACCTTATGGTTTAGGACTTGAATTAGCTTCAATTGGAATTGTTGAAACAAGATTGGGAAAATTTAAATCTCGTAATAATTATATTTGTGGAATGCATCAAATTAATACAAATATAGCTATGAAAAGACTTAATAGTAATGGTGATGCAAAACAATTATGTGAAGAAGTTAGAAAAAACAAAAATCTTAGTTCAATTCTTGCGTTAAAAGAGTTGATTTATTGGAAAAGATACTCTAACAACAATATTTTAAGTATGATTAAAAACTACAATACTGGTTTTAAAAGCTCTAATTATAGTAAAGAATATGTGAGAAGATTTACTATTGTGTATAATGAATTAAAGAAAAGAAGCGATTTAGTAAACAGCTAAAACTTAACTTTAGTGAAAATTCAATACAATAGCAAAAAAATTACAAGGTAAATAATGGGAAGAGCCAACAATTCAAGTGTAGATACAACAAAAGGCGATAGATTAGCTAAAAAAATGAATGAAAAAAGAAATATTCTAAAAGCTTCATTTGCACCAGATGGAAGTGAAAAAAAAGAACAAATAGTAAATGCTAGAAAAGCTGCAAATGTGGATGCACAAAAAGAAAAAAGAAAAAAGAATGCAAAACTAGCAAAAGCTGCAAAGAAAAAAAATAAAAAGAAATAATCTAATTTCAACTCAAAGCTACAATTTATGAATTGGTTAGCACATGTTTTTTTATCAGAACAAAATATAGATTTCCAAATAGGCAATTTCCTAGCTGATCCTTTAAAGGGAAGATTGTGGGAAAATGCAACTATTGATATGAAAAAAGGTATGTTTACCCATAAAATCATAGATTCATATACTGATTCCCATGAAATTGTAAGTTGTAGTAAAAGAAGATTAAGAGAAAAAGGTTTACTAAAACCTGTTATTATTGACTTGACCTATGACTATTTTTTGACAAAAAATTGGGATGATTTTTGCCATATGCCAATAAAAGAGTTTTCAAAAGTTTTTTATCATGAAGCAAATCAAAGAACTCAAGTTTTACCAAATCATGCAAATATTCCAATTTATAATATGATTGAGCGAGATTTATTAAATAAATATCACAATTTAGAACAACTAAAAACTTCCTTTGAAAGAATGGATAAAAGATTATCTCCAAGACTTAAACAAAGGGAAACAGCACTTAGTTATTTTGATAGTGTTGTAAGAAATATAGATGAACTTGAAAAAGATTTTTTAGAATTTTTTCCACAATTAACTACAAAAATAAAAAGTGATTTAAATGAAAATAAAATAAAACATTGGAAATTATAATAGATATTTTTTTATTTTATTAAAATTATTTCTTAACATCGTATGTAAATATGTTCCAAAAACATTATCATTTTTAAAAGCAGCATAAGTTCCATCACTACTATTTTTTTTGTAAAGTTTATACTCCCCTATTTTGTCTTCATCTATTAATCTTGTATAATGAAAAGCATGTCCAGTTATTCCCAAATCATTTTCATAATATCCCATTCGATAAAATCTTTTTCCTAAAGTAAAATCTAAAGGTAATAATCCCATCATTTTTTTATCATCAACTCTATTTGATAAAAATAGTAATCCCGCACATTCACCATAAATTGCTTTTTTTTCTTTTGCATGAGTTAATAAAGAGTTTTTAAAATCATTAGAGTTCTCAATTTTTTCATAAGCTTCTTTTGTTTCTATGTATCCACCAACAATAAAAACAATATCAGCATCAGGTGGTATTTTTTCATTATTGATTGCATTTACAACTGTTACTTTTGAAAAACTCTCTTTTAGAAACTCCAAATTATCATGGTATAAAAAAGAGAAATTATCATCATTTACTAAAGCAATATGTTTATCATAACTTTCTACTTTTTCAAAGGGATAAGTTTCTACTTCTTGAGCTTCAAAGTTTGCAATAAGTTCTAGTTTTTCTAAATCTATATGTTTTAGAACCTCTTTTGACATGAGTTCAAGTTTTTCTATTTTATTATCTTTTAAATCAAGTCCAAGGTGAGTTGAATCTAAAGCATCAAGTCTGTTTTGTATCCAGCCTAAAACTACAACATCATCAAAATCTTTTTCTACTTGGTTTTTTATTAATTCAAAATGGCTAGGAGATGAAATATGATTAAAAACCACCGCTTTTATAGTATTTCCCTCTTGATAAGTTTTAAGACCTTTTATTATGGCACTTAAAGTAATATATGAGCCACTTCCATCTAAAACTATAATTGTAGGAATATTTAAAAGTTTTGTAACATCATAAGCAGAAGCATTTTTATCCATACCATCATAAAAACCCATAACACCCTCAAGAATAGAGATATTTTTATCGCTATATTTATTAAAAAGCCATTTTACTTGGGCTTCATTCATAATACAAGTGTCAAGATTTATACTAGGAGTTTGACAAATTTTTTGATGAAAAAGTGGATCTATAAAATCAGGTCCAATTTTAAATGGTCGAACAGATTTTTTATAATGATACAAAAGTGCTGTTGTTAAAGTTGTTTTTCCTTGATTTGATGCGATTGCACTTATACATATAGCTTTTATTTTGAATCCTTTAATGCTGTTTTAATTTTGTGATTTTATCCTAGTTTTACTTCTGTAAATATTTTAATTAAGAAGTTCTGTAGTAAAATATTTACCATACAAGGAATAAATAAAATGAAAAAACTATTTTTAATAAGACACGCTAAATCTGATTGGAGTAATCCTTTACTTGATGATTTTGACAGAGGTTTAAATAATAGAGGTTTAAAAGATGCACCTTTTATGGCTAAACTTTTAAAAGATAAAGATATTACTCCTGATTTGATAATAAGTTCACCAGCTCTTCGAACAAAACTCACTTTAGAGTTTTTACTAAAAAAAATTGACTATAAAAATGAAATTATTTATGATAAAAGTATTTATGAAGCGCCCTATTTAAATCTGAAAAAAGTTATAAATAAGGTAGATGAACAATTTGATATTTTGTTTTTAGTTGGGCATAATCCTGGACTTTGTGATTTAGCCAACTTTTTATGTGAAGAATCATTTGAAAATATTCCAACTTGTGGAATTGTGGAAATAGATTTTAACACTAACTCTTGGAGTAATATTTCAAAAGAAAACTCAAAATTAATCTCTTTTGAGTATCCAAAAAAGTATAAATAGTTTATACTTTTTTATTTCTTCTAATTAATAAATAAACAAAAAATGGTGCTCCAATAAACGCAGTTACCACACCTATTGGCAGACTTGAATCTGTATTTAAATTTCTTGAAATTAAATCTGAAAAGACCAAAAATATTCCCCCAAAGAAAAACACAGGGAAAAATAGTTTATCGGCACTTTGTTTGTAGATTAGTTTGATAATATGAGGGATAACAAGGCCTATAAAACCTATTGGTCCTACAAAACTAATACTAATTCCAACACTTAAAGATACTACAATCAAAAGAAGTAAACTTATCTTATTTACATTTAAACCTTTTAGAAAAGCTGTGTCATTGCAAATAAGTAGAAGTTTGATTTTTTCTTTGTTTAAACGTACAATAAAATAGAAAATAGCACTCACAACCATGATAATTAAACCATTTGAAAAACCAACAGTATCTAAGCTTCCTAGCGTAAATCTAATTATTGAGTAGTTTTCTTGAAGATTACTCATATAAAAAACTAACATCAAAGCTGAACCATAAAAATATGATAAAGAAATTCCAATAAGTAAAATTGAGTTTGTAGAAATAGCAACTGAATTTTTATTTATTCTTTTTGAAATAAAATATAAAATCAAAATAGTAATAATTGAGCCAAAAACTGAAGAGATAGAGATATTTAACATTGGAAAAAACACTATAGCAATAGCTGTAAAAAGTGTAGTTCCGCTGGCAATTCCTAAAGTATAAGGAGTAATTAATTCATTTTTAAAAATGATTTGAAAAATCAAACCACCCAAAGATAAAATTCCACCAACAAAAAAGGCTAACAAAACTCTAGAGACTCTTAAATCCCAAAAAACCATATTTGCGCTATTTGTTGGGTCTAATACATCTTTTAAATTTAGTGTAATTTCCCCTAAAAATGGTGAAATTGCAAGAATTATAAAAGCTATTATATATAAAGCTATTTTCATAAATTCACCACCAAATGATTTTCTAATTTTAAAATAGTGTTATTGTAAAACTTTTGTAAATTTTCATTTGTAAAAAACTTCTCATGCTCATCAAAAAACTCAATTTTCCCATCTTTTATGAATAAAACCTTATATTTTAAAGCATATGCTAAATCAAGATTATGAGTGATGATTATTTTTTGTTTTAATAAATCACAATTAAAAATCTCAAACACCTCTTTTAATCTATTTATATCAAGATTTGCAGTTAGTTCATCAAAAATCGTTATTTGTGCATCATGCATGATACTTGAAGCTAAAAGTAAGAGTTGTTTTTCCCCAGAACTAAAAGCTTTACAATATCTATTTTTTAATTTCTCTAATTTTAATAAAGAGATTATTTTTTCTATTTTTTCATTATCTACATTTTCAATAGTTGAAAGTTCTAAAAACTCTTTTAAAGTAATATATTCATCAAAAATTGAGAGTTTTGGAGGAATATAATTTATAAGTTTTGCTCTTTTTAAATCAGCAATTTTGGCTATATTTTCTCCAAAAAGTTTTACTTTATCATTTGCAATTAGATTTGTTAAAACCTTTGCAAGTGTCGATTTTCCAGCGCCATTTTCACCTAATATTATAAGATTCTCATTTTCTTTTAAAGAAAATGAAATATCATGTAAAATGGAACTGCTGTAATTATTTATTTCTAACATTTTCTAAAATCTTCCTAAAATCTTTTATAAAAAACTCTACTCTTTGACTTGGAATTCCCGCATAAAGTTTATCTATTGCGTAAATATTATCATTTTTTGCTGCATTTATTGGTAATTGTTTCCAAACATTTATAATCTCTTTTTGCTCTTCTTCTTTTCCATCTAAAAATGGAGCTAAAAGAACAACAATATCAGGATTCATATTTATTATTTTTTCTGTATTTACAACTGGTTGTGCTGAATTTAAAGAATTATAAGCATTTTGATTTCCACTAGCTTTTATAATATCTTCAAAATATATATAATTACCAGTCACATAAATTTGATTTGAAAGGGATTTTTTAGGGCTTATTACAATTAAAATCTTTTTATCTTTTACTATTGAATTTATAGAATTAAGTTCCCTATCAATATTTGATATAAGCTCTTTTGCTTTCTCTTTTTTATCAAAATAGTTTCCTAAATTATTAATAGTATTTTTTATTGAATCTAATGTATTTGTTTTATAACTTAATAGATTTATACCTAAGGCTTTTAGATTTGAATTTAATTTTTCATCATAATCTTGCCCAATTACCACCGTTGGTTTTATTTCAATAATTTTTTCAAGTGAAACATTGTTATATCCACCAATCTTTAGAACATCTTTTGACTCAGCAGGAAAATCACAATGTAATGTATTAGCAACTACATTTTTACCCTCACCCAAAGCAAAAACTATCTCATTTATTGAAGGAGAGAGAGTTACAATTCTCTCTTCCGCCAACAAATTTATACAAAAAATCAGTATAAATAAATATCTTTTCATATTAGAAATTAGCCTTTAATCCAATATAAGCACTTCTTTCCTCAGTTGCGTATCCATCAACTGTTTGGTAATATTTATCAAATAAATTATTTACTTTTAAATATGCTTTATATGTTTTATTAATATCATAATTTACTACAGAATTCCAAACTGTATAATTTCCAGTTTCTGCACCTGTTTTATTAACACCATTATATCTATCACCAATATATTGTCCATTTACATTAAAATGAAAATCTTTAATTCCATAATAATCAACTCCAAAACCAACTTGTTCTTTTGCTCGTCTTGCTAGTTCTTGACCATTATTATCTTCAGCACTTAAAGATGTATAATTCAAGTTTAAAAAAGTATCTTCAAGTACATCTTTTTTATAAGCTAATTCATAACCTTTTAGAGTCGAAGTACCATCTATATTTCCATATTTATATGTATTTGTATCAAAGTCAATCATATCTTCGATTTTAGTATGGAAATAAGTTGCAGAAATACCTTTATATTCAACTCCTACATCATAACTTTTACTACTTTCAGGATTTATATCTTTGCTCCCATAAGTTGAATACAAGTTATATAAAGTTGGAACATTATAAGCTGTACCATAATTTGAACTAACATTTAATTCATTCCAAATATATTGTTTAATACCTACTTTTCCAGTTGTTTTATTATCAAATTTATCGTAAGCATCTTTTCTTAATGATTCAGTTATTATTGTTTTATTATCATTAAATTTATTGCTATTTGTTAAAAACAGTGCTTTATTATCATATTTCTCATTAAGCTCATTTTTATGTTCAAAAGTTTTGTAATCAGTACCTAATAATACGAATGAGTTTCCATTTTGGTATGGAATATTTGTTTTTAAACCATACTCATTTACAATTCCATCAAAATAAGATGTTGAATTTGTTGCTGGATAATAGTATTCTCTATCAAAATCAGATCTTTTTGCTGAAACATCTGTTGTTGCAAAATTATTTTTATTTTCGTATGAAACCGTAGAAAATTGATCTTTTGTATTTGCAGTATTTAATGAATCTCCACTTGTACCATCAAAATTATTATCAGCATCTACTATTGTATGTGATACATCAATTTTATTTGAATCATCAAAATTATAACCAGCTTTTAAACTTGAAGTTAGATTTTTATATCCATCATCTTCTAAACCTAATTCATTACCTCTTTTTCCATAATTACGTGAAGATTTTTTTGCAAGAAAAGAAGAATAACCATCTGTGTCAGTCTTATATACAGAACCTTTTAAATAATATTTATCTGTTTTATGAGATAAATTCATACCATATTTTTTAGTATCAAAAGAACCATATTCAATGCTAGCATCACCATGTGTACCACTCTTTGCACTTTTTGTAATAATATTAATTACACCAGCACTTGCATCTGCACCCCAAATACCACTTTGAGCACCTTTAACAACTTCTATTTGTTCAATATCATCTATCATTAAATGTTCAAATGGAGCACCACTTGTACCTGTAATATCGTTATATCTTATTCCATCGATTAAAACTAAAATTCTTTTTGAATCATTTCCTCTTAGATAAACAGAAGAAGAAGCACCAAAACTTCCATTACTTGTAAATGAGATACCAGGTATTGTGTTTAAAGCATCAACTACACTTGAATAGTGTTTTTCTTCAATATCTTCTTTTGTAATAATATCAATATTTGAAGTAACATCTTTGATTGATTGAGTTGTATTAGTAGCACTTGTAACTGTAATTGTTTCTAAACTTTGAGCTGAAAAAAGGTTTGTTGTTGCCAGAAGTAAGCTTGCAACTAAGCTTGTAGATATTTTTTTTTGCATTATTAATTTTTTCCTAATTTTTATGTTTTATATGTTGTTTGTTGAATATAGTTTGCTTGGTTTTAATTGCTTTAATAGCATTAATTTAGTAATTTTTGGCATCGTATTTGATAAAATAGCATGAATCATACAGCTAAAAGATTGCAGTTTTCGATTAACAGTTGCAGCTAATATTCCAAAAAAACTAAAGTATTTTCTTGTTTTACTAATCATTATTTCCTCCTTTATAAAATCTAATTTTCATTTTAAATATGACAACTTAAAATTGATTTTGTTGGATCTACCAAATATTCATATCCTAAATATCCAATATAAAATCCAAATGCTATTACTAATACAGAAGCTAGTTTTATAAATAAATCTCTAAGATTTGATTGTTTAAACAATCCCACAAAAAATCCAAGTGAAAAAAGTGCAGGAAGTGTACTTAAACCAAATATTAGCATTACAAAAGCTCCCCAAAATGCACTTCCAGTACTTGCAGCTGTAATTGCAAAAACATAAACAAAACCACAAGGTAAGAGTCCATTTAACATTCCCAAAAGGTAAAAGCTAAATAGTGATTGAGAACCTAAAAGTGCTTTAAATGTACTTTGATAAAGTGGTGATTTTGAGCAAGTATGTTCTAGAATAGTCAGAAATTTAATCTTTCCAAGAAGTGAAAGTCCAACTAAAATCATTAAAAAACCAGTGATTAATAGAAATATTCCACTTGTCATATTATCAAAAGTTACAACTCCACCAACAAGGCCAAATAAAGCCCCTAAAATCATATAAGTTGAGATTCGTCCAAAAGAGTAAAGTAAGTGAGCAAGGGCTTGAACTTGTTTTGTCCAATGACTTTTTATTTTTGTGCTTGAATATGCTATTACAATTCCACCACACATTCCAACACAATGTCCAAATGAACCCAAAAAGGCAATTGAAATAATTGTTATTATACTAATTGTTTCCATTATTTCCTAACAACTCTTTTTTGATATAAGGATTTCTAAGACTCTCATTTCTTAACATTTTTAAACCCATCTCTTCAAAACTTATAAAACTATCTTGTTTATTTTCATAAGCTCCAAATCCATAACCCATTGGAGTTAAATCAGTTCTTGAATACCAAGCACTTCTTCCATCTATATATTTTTTTGTATCTTTACTCATAACCCAAATTTTTGCACTATCTTTAAATGGTTTATCTTTTAGCCAATTTGCCATTCCACCATGGTCATGAAAAAACCAAGTTTTTCCATCAGGTGCTACAACTTGTGATACAAAGTCCATTTTATCAATAATCATTCCACAATCACTATCTTGATATTTACCAAGAATAATCTCAAGTGGTGTTTGATTACTATTTCCTTCTTTTAAAACAACCATCTGTTTTTTATTTGACATAGATAAAAATATAATTATTATTACTGCAATGATTATGATTAATGTGATAAGTGGTAAGATTTTTTTCATTGAAACTCCAAAATAGAATCGCTATTATAGTCATTTGAATATAAATTTTAGTTTATTTTAGGCAAAAAAAAGGCTTCGTACGGGAATTTACGAAGCCATGTTTTAAATCTATTTTAGTGTATAGGATACCAAATAAATGTATTTAGTAGTAGGAGGATTTAATATAAATATCCTATGAAAGTAATTTTAGCAATTCAATTATTAAATTAAGATAAAAGTTATCCTCTTTAATTACTTTTTTTCATTTTTTTTAATCTTACTTTAGAATTTAAAGAATATAATACTAATTAATATAATAAATAAGGATTTAATATTTATGCGTTTGATAATGTTTGATATGGATGGAACACTCATAGATAGCGGTTTTGCTATAACAAATACAATAAATTATGTGAGAGTTAATCTAGGTTTTGAGAAATTAGAAAAAAACTATATTTTAGAAAAAGTTAATGACCCATCTATAAATTCTGCTGAATTTTTTTATGGAACAAAAGAGTTTACACAACAACAAACAAAACTTTTTGAAGAGTATTACAATGAACACTGTTTAAGCGATTTAGTTGTTTACGATGGTATTTCTAAATTACTTGAAAGTTTAAAAAATGATTTTATTCTAGCAGTTGCAACCAATGCAAATTCGCAATATGCCCATAAAATGCTTAATCATGTGGGACTTGGTCATCATTTTAAAACAATTTTAGGTTATGATAGTGTAAAAAATCCAAAACCACATCCTGAAATGGTAAATAAAATTTTAGATATTCATAATGTTTCAAATTTTAATGCACAATTAATTGGTGATTCTCATAAAGATATAATGGCAGCTACAAATGCAGGTGTTGATTCTGTTTTAGTAAATTGGGGTTTCTCAAATCATGAAAAAGATGCTATTGAAACTGTTGAAGAGCTAGAAAAAAGAATATTTGATAAGTTCAAATAATTTTTTTGGATTATAAAAAATGTTTCAAAAAATAAAAAAACTATTTATAAAAGAGACTTTCCCTTGTATTGTTTGGGATGGAAAAATAATAAGGTATTTAACTCTAAACCAAAAACAAATAGACCAAATGACTAAACAAGGTCTAAATGTTACAAAAAAAGATGAGTGTTAAAGTTCTATAAACTTATACTCACCCTCTTTTAAATCTTCTACTGTAAATCCACCAAAACTAACCCTATGAAGTGTTAATACCCTATTTCCAACAGCAGCAAACATTCTTTTTACTTGATGATATTTCCCCTCACAGATTTCTAATCTTACATGAGTTTCCCCTAAAACTTCAAGAGTTGCTGGAAGTAATGGTTTTTTTTCACCATTTAACATCAATTCTCCACTTGCAAAAATCTCTTTTTCTTCACCATTTAGAGGAACGGCTAAAGTTGCTTCATAAACTTTTGAAACATCACTTTTTGGACTTGATAATTTATGATTTAAAGCTCCATCATCAGTTAAAATAATAGCTCCAGTTGTATCAACATCAAGTCTTCCAATGGTAGCAATTTTTGGATTTCTTCTATTCCATCTATTAGGAATTAAGGCATAAATTAAACTTCCAGCATCGTTGTGTGAGCAGATAAATCCTGAGGGTTTATTTAGTAAAATAGTAATTGTTTCAGGGTCAAGTTGCTCATTATTTACTTTTATATCATTGTGATAAGCTTTTATTGAAGGGTCAAAAACTCTTGTATCTTTTACATAAAGTTCATAAATTCTTAAAAATTTCTTCGCTTCACTTCTTGTGCAATAACCTAAACTTGATAGATGTGCATCAACTCTTTTATAACTATTTCCCATAAATTCCTAACTTTTTCTTTTAAATTGCTCGGATATTAACATTTTTTTCAATAAAATACAAATATGAAACTACTTGATAAAAAAAATAAAATATATTTATTAGATGAAAACAACTTTGATTTTCCTACTCTTGACATGATGAAAGATGACTTAGTTGCTGTTGGTGGCGATTTTCATCCTCAAAGATTAATTAATGCCTATGAAAATGGGATTTTCCCTTGGTATATTGATGACTATAATTATATTCATTGGTTTAGTCCACAAAAAAGAATGGTTCTAAAACCAAATGAGATGAAAATATCAAAAAGCCTTAAAAAGTCAATACATAATAAAGGTTTTATAATAAAATCAAATGAAAACTTTGAAGCTGTTATTCGTGCATGTTCAGAAATAAAAAGAAAACATGAGAATAGCACTTGGATTAGTGAAGAGTTTATTCAAGTGTATACAAATTTACATAATTTAGATATTGCTTTTAGCATTGAATGTTATTTAAATGATGAATTAGTTGGAGGACTTTATGGACTTTTAATTGGTAATATTTTTTGTGGTGAAAGTATGTTTGCAAAAGTTACAGATGCTTCAAAAGTAGCTTTTTATCATCTTTGCCAACAAGCCCAAAAAAACGGTATAGAACTTATAGACTGTCAAGTTTATAATGACCATCTAGCAAGTTTGGGAGCCTATGAAATAAATAGAGAAGAATACTTTAAAATACTAAATAAAAGTTTTTAATATAGAAAAAATGTTACTTTTTTCTATGTTTTTATAAACTATTACCCTATTTTACTAAATTGCTACGCGCTTCCTACTATTTTATTTTATAATGTCTCATATTTCAATAAGTATAAGGTAAAAAAATGAGTGAAGAAATAAAAAGAGAAAAATCTCTTACAATGACTATGTTAATGACTCCTGATAAAGCAAATTTTTCTGGGAAAAATGTTCACGGTGGTGAAATTTTAAAAATGTTAGATCACGTTGCATACGCATGTGCAGCAAGATATACAGGTATGTATGCAGTAACATTATCAGTTGACATGGTTTTATTTAAAGATCCAATTAAAATCGGTTCACTTGTTACTTTTCATGCCTCTGTAAATTACACGGGAAGAACATCTATGGAAATTGGTATTAAAGTAATTTCTGAAGATATTAAAGACCATACAATCAAAAATACAAATGTTTGTTATTTTACAATGATTGCTGTTGATGAAGCTGGTAAACCAGCACCAGTTCCTAAATTAGATTTAGTTACTGAAGATGACAAAAGAAGATATAACGATGCTATTCAAAGAAGAGAAATTAGAATGTCTTCAAGACACTCTAAATAATCATTCTTTAGCTATAAAAAAAGGGGAAGATTTTAAAATCTTCCCCTTTTTTATTTCATAACTAAATAAAATATATTAAGCCTCTTTAGACTCAATATATTCCTCATAAGTTCCTTTGAAATCAACTATCGTTCCACCTGGTTGAATTTCAATAATTCTATTAGCAAATGCATCTAATAATTCCCTATCGTGCGATACACAAATTACAGAACCAGCATATTCTAATAATCCCTCACCTAAAGCAATAATTGCTTCTAAGTCTAAGTGATTTGTAGGTTCATCTAGAACTAAGAAATTTCCTTGTTCTAACATGATTTTAGAAAGCATCATTCTGTGTTTTTCTCCCCCTG
Organism: Aliarcobacter sp.; assembly: GCA_028688995.1. Classification (GTDB taxonomy): domain Bacteria; phylum Campylobacterota; class Campylobacteria; order Campylobacterales; family Arcobacteraceae; genus Aliarcobacter. Next base: position 13,120 of record JAQTXB010000008.1, on the reverse strand, counting down.
AACATGAGTTTACTTTTTTCTCTTGCTCTTGACCGTTAAATAACATTCTTCCAAGACAATTTCTAATTTCAGAAATATCAGCATCTCTATCACAGTTTCTTAACCAATCATAAAGAGTAATATCACCTTCAATTATATCAGTTGCATTTTGTGGAAAATAAGAGTTTTGAATAGTTGCACCCCATAAAACTTCTCCACTATCAGCTTGTAAATTACCTTCTAAGATTTCACAAAGTGTAGTTTTACCAATACCATTTGTTCCAATTAAAGCAATTTTATCACCTTTTTCAACAGTAAAATTGATATTATCTAAAACAACATTTCCATCATAAGCTTTAGAGATATTTTTAACAGTTAATAACTCTTTTCCAACTTCTCTTTTTTGTTTAAATATAATTGATGGATCACGTCTGCTTGATACTTGAATTGCACCAACATCAAGTTTGTCAAGTTGTTTTTGTCTAGAAGTTGCTTGTTTTGCTTTCGAAGCATTTGCACTAAATCTAGCGATGAATTTTTCTAATTCATCTTTTTCTTTTAGTTTTTTATTAACATCTTTTTCATTTTGTTTTGCAATTAATGTTGAAGCAATATACCAGTCATCATAAGTTCCAGTAAATTCTCTAATTTGTTTAAAATCTACATCTAAGATGTGAGTACAAACAGCATTTAAGAAGTGTCTATCGTGAGAGATAACTACCATTGTTCCATCATGGTGTTGTAATTGATTTTCTAACCAACCAATAGTTGCAATATCTAAGTTATTTGTAGGCTCATCTAAAAATAGAACATCTGGTTTTGGATATAAAACTTGTGCTAATAAAACTTTGAATTTATTTCCACCTGTTAATGTACTCATTAAATCTTGATGAGATGAAGCTGGAAATCCTAAATCCTCTAAAATTCTTGTGATTTTTACATCATATTCATAAGTTGGATCTTCTTCACAACAAATAATCTCAAGTTCAGCAAGTCTATCGTTTATTTCATCAGTAAACTCAGGACTCATATAAAGTTCTTCTTTTTCTTTTACTGCATCATGTAATCTTTTGTTTCCTAAAAGTACAGCATCAAAAATTGTGTTGTTTTCATAGGCAAATTGATTTTGTGATAATGTACCTACTTTTTTACCATTTTGAACTTGTACTTCACCTTCAGTTGCTTCTTCTTGTCCTGATAATATTTTTAAGAATGTAGTTTTCCCAGCACCATTTGCACCGATTAAACCATATCGCTTACCAGTATCTAATTTTAAATTTATATCTTGAAATAAAACTCTAGCACCGAAAGCTTTTTTAAGATTGACAGTTTGAACCATATTATAATTCTCTCCATTTATTTTATTTATTCATGTATTGATTTCGCGATTATATCTTAAAAAATCTATTTAAGACTTAATTTAAGCTCTTAAATCTCTTTTTCAAATGCTAATCTCATAATTTCATCTTCTGTTAAATGCTTCATTCTTGTATCATCTTCAGGAGGATATTTAACCAATAAAACTTTCTCTTTTAATTCATCTAAACGATATTTTGTTAAATTCTTAATAAGGTTATCATTAATCATCTCTTGTGACAAAGTAGATTGTTCGAGCATTTTTGAAATAACATTTTCAAGATTTTTTCTTGTCTCTTCAAAAGCTTTTTCTTCATCAGTTAAAGAAATATATTGTTTTTCTAAATATTTCATAACTAAATCAGCTGGATATTTATATGTTGTGATACCTTTATAAACATATTTTTGACATTTTATATTTGGTACATGAACTCCTGTAAAAATATATCCAAGTACAGTATTTATTCCATCTAAATCTTTCAAAGGATTATGTGAACAAATAAAATCTTCTTTTACTAAAGAAGGAGAAAATTCTAGTGATGTAATATTATTATGTAAAATAACAAAACTTCCACCAACTTCTTTTGGTCCACCTTTTAATGAATGTATTTCATTTTTATGGGCCATGAAACTTCCTAAAACTTTTTTAGGACTTCCCTCAAGTGAAGTTAATTCATTATCCCCTATATCAAAATCACCCTCAATAACATTAAAGTTTAATGGTAATTTTAATAAGTTTGCCAATTTATCAGCTAATTTTACATCACCATGAACATTTACTGAATTATCTTTTAGAATTGTAAAATTTTTAATCTCGTGTTTTCTAAGCCATCTGCTAATGTCATCAACATTTGTAAGAGCAACAATAGGTTTATAAATGTGTGAAACAACTTCACTACCTTTATATCTCCATGTTTTTTCTTCTTCATTAAAAGTACTTGTAACATGGTTTAATCTAATATCAGTAATTAAATCCCAACCAATTTCATCTGCAACACCATCTAAATCTGTTAAATTATTTCTAATACAAACATAATCATTTCCAACAGAAACTGGTCCTCCATTTAATCTTTCAATTTGATTATCTGAACAGTCAAACTTTGTTTCTATATATTTTGGTCCACCTTTTAATGTGGCTAATTTATTATTTGAGCATTTAAAAAAACCTTTAATTGTTCTTGGCATACCTTTAATAGAATTTATTTCATTATTAGAACAATCAAAATTTCCCTTAACTTCTTTTGGGGCATAAGATAAATTTTTTAATTGATTAAAAGAACAGTCAAAATCTCCAACATCAGTTGGTCCTTCAAATAGTGAAGCTAAATTATTTTTTGAACAGTAAAATCCACCTGTTACTGTTTTTGGACAACCTTCAAGTGATATTAAACCATTATTACTTATATCAAAAAAACCATCTACTGTTTTAAATTTAACTGGTAATTTTTTAACACTTAATTTTTGATTTAAATTAACATTACCTTGAACTGTTACAGTAAAATCTTCTGAAATTAGATAATTATTTATTGAATGGTCTTTAAGCCACTTTTCGATTTCTGCGAGATTATTCATTCTCTACCTTTAATTATTATTATTTCAATTATACATTAGATTTTAACATTTTATATCTTAATTTATTTATATCAAATAACATATAAAACATACAAAGGAACTTTTTATTTCTATAGAATCTATTCAAGTTAACAATTCGTTAGCTTATTTTGAATCAAAGTAAGTCTGGTGCTATACATCAAAGTATAGTTAAATATTACGTGAAATATATAAATTTGGTTTTGATGAATAATAAATCATAAAAAGCAAAATGTTTTCTTTTTTTTAAAATTAGAATTTTTTTGCTTTTTTGATTAAAAAAATAGGATAAATGATTTTATATTTTCATAAGCTATCTTTTTTTATTTTTTATCTAAAAATTGTGTTGAATATTCAATCCTACATATTTTCCATCAGTTGAAGAATTTTTTAAAACAGGTAATAAAATATACTTATCTGTAATATAAGCTCCCAAAGCTGAACCAATAATATGTGATGCAGTATCCATCAATTGGCTTTTTGCATTTCCATTTATGGCATATTCTATACTTTGTTCTACAATAACTGCTGCACTACTAATTTTAAATCCTAACATTCCTCGTTCAGATTTATATTCAGGATAATACTGATCAACAACTGCAGTAATTCCTCCAGCTAGTACAGCACCACCAGCAAAGTGACTTACTTCACTATTAAACCCATCGCTAGCTTGTAATGATAAAACACTACAAGCACTCACTATAAATATTTTTATACTCATTTTGAACCTTTCTTAATGATTCTCACAAAATTTCATGTAATCAATATACTTTTTAATAATTCATTTTACTATTATTTTCTCTATCTAGATATTGTATTGTAGTCTTTTTTGATATATGTAGTACTTATAAAAAAAATGAAATATCTGACAAATTTCATGAAGTAACATAAAAGATATATTAAAAAAATGTTTTTTCTTATAAACTAAAATAAAAAGGATTTATTTCATGAAAAATATTTTTAAACTCCTAACTATTATTTTAATAGCATATTTATTTACAGCATGTTCCGCAAAAAATTCACCTCTACAAACTGTAGAAAAAGTTGATTTAGAAAAATATTTAGGAACTTGGTACGAAATAGCAAGATATGAACACTTCTTTGAAAAAGATTGTAAAAATGTTACTGCAAACTATTCGATGTTAAATGAAGAGACAATTAAAGTAATAAATAGATGTACAAAAATCACAACAAATGAAAATAGTGAAGCACTTGGAAGAGCGTATGCCACAGATATTACCAATAGCAAATTAAAAGTTAGTTTTTTTAGACCATTTTATGGAGATTATTGGGTTTTAATTCTAGATAAAAATTATGAATATGTAGTTGTTGGAACACCAAGTAGAGAATATTTATGGATTTTATCAAGAACTTCTAAATTAGATGAAAAAACTAAAAATCAAATTTTAGAAAAACTTCCAAGTTTAGGCTTTGAAACCTCAAAACTAATCTGGACTATTCAGGAATAAATTATGTATTTTGAGAAAAAAGATAGTGTAAAACTAGATTTTACAAAAAAATCTAAAAAAAAGATAAAAAATCTTGATGAAATAAAAGAAGATGATTTAAACCGTCTAATCGAGATGGCATGGCAAGATAGAACTACCTTTGATACGATATTCGAACTTTATGGATTAACTGAAAATCAAGTAAAAAAAAAGATGCGAAATTTATTAAAAAAAAGTAGTTTTAAATTATGGAGAAAAAGAGTTCAAGGAAAAGCAACAAAACATAAAAAAAAATTAACACATAAGGTAATTAGATTTCAAGGTCCTTGGTAATAAATATTTTCATTATAAATTAGGCTATAATTGCCTAATGAAAAAAATCTTATTAATATTTATAATACTCTTTTTTACTATTTTTTTATTATTTTTTATTTTCAAACATAATAAAGATTCTCTAACACATGAAATTTACAACTCAAAAATAAGTGAAATAAAAAAATTATTTAATGATGAAGTTTCCAAAAAAAAAGGAAACACAGCAACTATGACATACCTTATAAGTAGAGACCATTCAATAAATGAAGCTCTTTTAAAAAAGGATAAAAATCTCATTAATTTTCAAGAACTAATAGAAAATATTCAGCACTTTAGTGAATATAAACATTTATGGATTCAAATTATTGATAAAGATGGTTTTAGTTTTTATAGAAGCTGGACAAATGAAGTTGGTGATAATGCAGCTGCTGCAAGACTTGATGTAGTTGATATGATAAAAAATCCAAAGGAAATGACAACAATCAGTACTGGAAGATTTGATATGACTTTTAAAACTATGCTTCCTATTTATGATAAAAATAAGAATTTTATTGGAATTATTGAGATGATTTCAAAATTTAATTCAATTGCCCAAGAGTTTAAAAATAAGCAGATTGAGCCTCTATTTGTTTTACATGAAGATTATACAAGTAAATTTATAAAACCTTTTACAGGACTTTTTATAGGAAAAAATTATGTTGCAAATCTAAATGCAAATAAAGAACTTATGAAAAATGTAGAAAATTTTGGAATAAAAAATTTCTTACAGATGCAAGACTATATGATTTTCAAAGAATATTTTGTAATAAAAGATGAAATAAAAGATATTCATGGTGGAGATATGGCATATTTTTTCTTTTTTATAAAAAAAGATGATATTGACACTTCAGCAATTAGTAAAATGGAAGTAAATTATTTATTTATCATAACTACTTTTATAATTATTATAACCCTTGCTATTTTATATCTAATCAATAGAAATTATGTAAAATATTTAAATAGTAAAGTAAAAATGAAAACTATCAAAATCCATAAACAAAAAGAGTATTTAAAATCTCTTCTAGAAATTTATGACAAAAATGTAATCTTTTCTAGAACTGATTTAAAAGGAATTATTCTTCATGTAAGTGAAGCTTTTTGTAAAATAAGTGGTTATACAAAAAGGGAACTTATTGGGCAAAATCACAATATTATAAGACATCCTGATATGCCAAAAGAGAGTTTTAAATATCTTTGGGATTGTCTAAAAAAAGGTGAAAAAGTAAATCTTGAAGTAAAAAATCGTAAAAAAGATGGTAGTTATTATTGGGTTGAAGCTGAATTTGGACCTTATTTTGATTTAAATGGAAATCATGTTGGATATAGCGCTGTAAGAAAAGATATAACAGCAAATAAAGATATTGAAGATATACAAAGAGAAATTATTTTTACCATGGGTACAATTGGTGAAAGTAGAAGTAAAGAGACTGGAAATCATGTAAGAAGAGTTGCTGAATACTCTTATTTATTAGCAAAATTATCTGGATTAAAAGAGGAAGAGTATGAACTTCTAAAACAAGCAAGTCCTATGCATGATATTGGAAAAGTTGCTATTCCTGACTCAATTTTGCATAAAACTGATAAGTTAAATAAATTAGAAATAGAACTTATGAAAACCCATGCAACTAAAGGTTATGACTTACTAAAAAGCTCTGATAGACCTTTATTAAAAATGGCTGCAATTATTGCAAAAGAACACCATGAAAAGTGGGACGGAACAGGTTATCCAATAGGATTAAAAGAAGAAGAGATTAGTATTTATGGAAGAATAACAGCTATTTGTGATGTTTTTGATGCATTAGGAAGTGATAGATGTTATAAAAAAGCTTGGGAGGATGAAGATATTTTCAAATATTTACAAGATGAAAAAGCAAAACATTTTGATCCAAAATTAATAGATATTCTCTTTGAAAATTTAGATAAATTTCTGATTATTAGAGAAAAATATAAAGATATTTTTTAAATTATAATCAACCTACAAATTTCAACTACCAAAACATATTAAATTAGCATAGAATAAACAAAAAAGGATATTTCATGCTAAAAGAACTTATTTTTACAGGACTTGGTGGGGCTTTGGTTTTAAAAGAAAAAATTGAAGATGAACTAAAAAAATTGGAAGAAAAAGGGAAACTTGATACTAAGGATGTAAAGAGTTTTTTAGAGTCATTGGAGCAAAAAGGTAAAGAGAGTGATGAGAAGTTTAAAGCAGAGTTAAAATCTACCATGAAAGAGATTATTGACGAACTGGGACTTGCAACTAAAGAAGATTTAGCAAAATTAAAAGAGGATTTAAAATAAAAACCTTTTTTAAAAACCTATCTTTATACTCTTTTGGAAGAGTATTTAAAGTCTTTTTATTTTTATTGACTATTTATTTAGTTATCAAGAAGAAACAGAGTTTTCTTGGAATTAAACCACTAAAGCCAAAAAAATTAAAAGATACTATTATTATTTTGGGAGCTAGTTTCATAAAACTTGCACAAGTTCTAGCAACAAGAGCTGACTTTTTTTCAGCTGATTATTTGCATGAATTAAGAGAACTTCACGACAAACTTCCAGCTATGAATAAAGATGAATTTGAAGAGATTTTTAATATATCATTTACAAATAAATGTTTTAAAAGTTTTGATAAAACACCAATTGCATGTGCCTCTATTGGACAAGTTCATATTGGAATTTTACATGATGACACAAAAGTTGCTGTAAAGCTTCGAAGAAAAGGTATTAAAAAAAGAGTAATTGCTGATATAAAAATTATAAACTTTTTTAACTTTTTATTTAATCCCCTATTTTCACACTACACAAAAAACTCAATTGAAGCTGTAATAAAAGAGTTTTCTTCAATGATATTACAAGAAGTAAGTCTAAGTCAAGAATTACAAAATCTTACAAAATTCTCTCAAACCTATAAAGATAGTGGAGTTAAATTTCCTCTTGCCTATCCAGCTTTGTGTTGCGATGATGCTTTAGTTATGAGTTACGAAGAAGGATATAGATTTGATGATAAAGAGAGTATTTTAAAAGAGAATATTGATTTTAAAAAAATTATTGGAACACTTATTGGCTTTTATACAACACAAATGTTGATAAATGGATATTTTCATGCTGACCCACATCCTGGAAATCTACTAATTACAAAAAAAGGTGAAATTATTTTACTAGATTTTGGAATGGTAAAAACTGTTCCAAATAATTCTAGAATTGCAATTATTGAGTTGATAAAAGCAGCAAATGAGCGAGATTATGAACTTTACATAAGTGCCAGCAAAAGATTAGGAACTATTGCTTATGAAGCACCAACTGGAGAATTAGCAGAGTTTACGAGTAAAATGTTTGATATTTTTTCAAATGATAATCTAAGTAGTGAATCAATGCAACAACTAGCCTTTGATGTATTAGAAGGCACTAGAAATATGCCTTTTAAACTTCCAAGTGATGCAATTTATATTTTAAGAGTTAGTGCAATTATTGAAGGGCTAGGAACTACTTATATTGAAAATTTTAATGGAATAAAAGATATTTTACCAATTTTGCAAGAGAATCTTCCAAAAGCTCTTGGGGCAAAAGAGAGTATTATTGAAACTATTGTTGATGAGATAAAAGATATTCCATTTATCCTAAAAGATTTAAAATCAGTAATAAAAAAAGCCAATACAAATGAACTTCAAATTGAAATTTCAAATAATCAACTTGAATTTATTTCCAAAGAACTTAAAGATTTTATCAGACCAATTATTTTATCATTTGGACTAATTTTTACATCAATATTTATGATTTTATATGATAAAGAGTTAAAGCAGATGGCTTTAGTTTTATTTATTGCAGCAATCATAAGACTACTATATAAATAAGGATTTTTATGAAAATAGCCATTATTGGAGCTGGTTTTTCTGGCTGTAATTTATATAATAATTTAAAAGAAAAATATGAAGATATTACTATTTTTGAAAAATCAAGGGGAGTGGGAGGAAGACTTAGCACTAAATATATTGAAGATAAATTCATTGATTATGGAACTTCAAGTTTAATTCCAGTAACAGATGATTTAAAATTCTTTTGTTTAGATTTGGCAAAAAATGGTGTTTTAAAAGCTAAATATGATGAATTTATACCAAAAGATGGAATAAATAAAATTTGTAAATTTTTAATAGATGAAAATAATTTACTTACAAATACAAAAATCACAAAAGCAGAAAATACAAATAATAAATGGACTTTAGAAGATGAAAATCATAATACTTACGAAGATTTTGATTTATTGTTTATAACAATTCCTGCACCTCAAATACTACAAATGAAAATTGAACTTCCAGATAGTTTTAAAGAAAAACTCTCTTTTATAAAATATGACTCAATTTTTTCTTTGATTTTATACACTAATGAAAATCTAAAACTAAATGAAAATAAACTTTACGAAAATCCAGATATTAAAGATATTATAAACAACTCAAAAAAATATCTATACAAAGATTTTAGCTCTTACGTGATTCATTCATCAAAAGAGTTTGCAAACTGCGTAAACGAGAAATCAAAGGATGAAATTTGTGAGATTTTTTTAGATAATTTTGATGATGATACAAAAGAACTTATAGAAAAGTTTACAATTATTCCCCATCTATGGAAATATGCCTTTGCAAAAACCTCTTTAGATATGCCCTACTTTCTAAATGAAGAAAAAAACTTAGGAATTTGTGGAGATTATTTTAGCCATAACAATGTAGAAGCGTCCCTATTAAGTTCCGAATTATTAGGAAATATTGATTATAAATAATCCTTTTTATACATAGTTTTTACATATCTTAATGGTAATATCTAGGTAAAAATCTAAGGCTAAATATGAGCGTATTTTTAACACTATTAGGGAAAATAGTTCCTTTATATTTAAGTATTTTATTGGGAATGTTTTCAACTGCTTTTTTAAATTGTGATAAAGAAAGTATTGCAAAAATACTTTTATTTATTCTTGCACCAATTATAGTTTTTAATGCAACAATTAGCGTTAAACTAGATGCTTCAGTTGTATTTCTTCCTATTTTCTTTTTTGTTTTAAGTACAATAATTGCCTTTGTTTCATTGGCAATCTTTAAAAAAATATGGAGTGATAATACTTCAAATCTTTTAGCCTTTAGTACAGCAACAGGAAACACTGGGAATATTGGGATTCCCCTTGCTATTTTATTTCTAGAACCAAAACTTGTTGACGTTTTTATTTTTACAGTTTTAGCTTCACTTTTATATCAAAATTCGGTTGGATATTATATAACTGCAAAAGGAAATTTTACAGCAAAACAAAGTCTAAAAAAAGTGCTAAAACTTCCAGTTTTACATGCTTTTATTTTAGGAGTTGTTGTAAATTTATTAGGTTTTAAAATGCCTGAAATGTTTTTAGATTATACAAATTATTTAAAAGGTGCTTATGCGATTTTAGGAATGATGTTACTTGGAATGGGTATGGAAAAGATAAAAAATGATGGTTCATTTGATAAATTATTTATCTCTTTAGCACTATTGGTTAAATTTATTGTTTGGCCTGTTTTAATTTTGATATTTATCTATATTGATGATACTTTTATACATTTTTTGAATAAAGATTTTTATATGGTAATGTTTATTTTTTCTATTGTCCCACTTGCTGGAAACACAGTTACGGTTGCTACTTTATTAAATGTAAAACCTGAAAAAATGTCATTAGCTGTTTTAGTTTCAACTTTGGTTTCGCTATTTTATATTCCACTAATGCTTTATTTATACAATCTTTAATAAAAATATTATTCTGGAATAATTACTATTTTATAACCAAATCCATAGATATTTTCTATCTTTAAAGAAGGAAGTTTATTTCTTAATCTTGAAATTAAATTCTTTAAATTTGAGATATCTGGATTATCAAACTCTTTATTCCAAATATTAGAAATTATCTCTTCATTTACAAAAATTTTTTCAGGAGTTTTTATTAATAACTCTATTAAAAGAAACTCTTTCATTGTTAGTTTAAATAACTCGTTATTAAAATATAATTGTTTAAGTTCTTTATTCCAAATTAAATCTTTTGCTAGTTTTATAGTAAGCTCTTTTTCGCCTAAAGATATATTCTTTTCTATATATATCTCTTTTGATATTTTAAATATTATCTCTATAAAATTATCATAATCCATTGGTTTTAGAATAAATCTATAAATACCTAAATTAACCAATTCCATTAGATATTCTGATTCATTATGTGCTGACAATACAATTACTTTTTGATTTGGATTTTCTTTATATATGTGTTTTATAAGCTCTATACCATTCATATTTGGCATTTGAATATCAGTGATTATCAAATCTGGATATTTCCCATTAAATCTGTAGTAATTATGATACTCTTCTAGAGCTTCAACTCCATCAAAAGTAACTTTTATATTTGAAAATATCTCACCTAAAAGAAGTTCCATTTCTTTGGAAATTCCCATATCATCTTCTACAAATAAGACAGATACGTCCTTAGCATATTTTTCTAAAGAAACATAATCTATCATGGGAAATACCTCTTTTTTATTCCAATTATATCAAAGTAAATTGAAATAAAAAATTATTTTAATGTTGAATTATACTCATCTCTTCCAAAAAAATTAGTTTTATTTGTTTCTACAACCATTGATGTTGCCATTTTATCATTTTCATCTGCTATTTGCATTGTATTTTGAGCTTTAGAAGCATTTTCTTGAGTTCCTGTATCTATATGAGAAATAGCTTTATTTATCTGTTCCATTCCTTTTTGTTGCTCTTTTAATGAAACTGAAATCGTATCTATTAAAGATTTTGTTTTATTTATATTTTCATTTAAAACATCGTACTCTGTCATCATTTCTGAAGATGCAATTTTTCCCTTATTTGCTTCATCAGTTGCATTAGAAACTAAACTTTTTATTTCACGTGCAGCTTCAGCACTTCTGTTTGCTAAGTTTCTTACTTCTGCTGCAACTACTGCAAATCCTTTCCCCGCTTCTCCTGCTGTTGCTGCTTCAACAGCTGCATTTAAAGATAGAATATTTGTTTGAAATGCAATTTGATCAATAACTACAATTGCAGCTTCAATTGATTTTGTTTTTTCATTAATTTTATCCATTAAAGAAGCACTATTTTTTGCAGTTTCATAACCATTTTTAACAGAAGATGTTAATTCAGCAGAATATCTTATAATCTCTTCTACGTTTTGATTATTATTTATTACGATTGAAGTTATCTCTTCAACAGCTGATGCTGTCTCTTCCAAAGTTGCAGCTTCTGTTGTAATGTTTCTTGTTAATTCATTTATATTTAATTTCAAAGAATCAGAGTTTTCTCTTAATTTAACTCCATTTTTTAAACTACTTAATAACATTCTTGAAATTTTAATATTCAATTTATTTATTGCTTCAATTAAAAGATTTAACTCTTCAGATTGTTTATTTTCAATAGAAACTGTAAAGTCATTTTTTTGATATTTTTCTAAATAATTAAGAATTAAAGTTATTGTTGAATGAATATTTTCAAATGTTTTATTTAGATTATTTGCTATTTGTTGATATTTTTCATTTGATGAATTACTTTTTATTTGGCCTTTAAAATCACCATTTACAGAGTTATTTGTAATAATTATCATTTCATCTAAAATATCATCATCTTGTGAAGTTTTTAAAGGAATAAAATCATTTATTTCTAAATTTTCATTAGATGTATACTCTTTTAAATGAAATAACGTATAACCATAATAAACAGAAATAACTACAACTAAACTAATAGTATAAAAAAACAAATTTTTATCTGCAAAAGATAACAGCATCAAAACTATCAAAGAAACTATTGATATTACATACAATATTGACAACTTAGCTTTCATAATACTCATTTTATCAACCTTTTATTTTAAATTAAATTTTTTAACTCTCTTTAGAATCTTCGTTACTCTGTGCTCTAATCTCTTTTCTTATCTCTATCTCTTTTAATATTGCATCATGACTTGTTCCATCTAATAAAGGTCTTTCTATTACTTTTACCTTACCTTTTAGTTTTGGATTAAGTTCAAAAAAGTTATCAAAATCGATTAGATACATTTCACCTTTATTATGAAACTCTACTCGATTTGGGTACTTTAATATATAACAACTTTTGAAATCTTTGTCTACTGTTCCACCTTGACTAATCTTTTTAAATATATCATATTTAAAAATTAGATAGCCAATTACAAATACAATCATTGTAAAAAAAAATTCTCTAAAAAATTCCATACAAACTAAAACTCTCTATTTCTTACACGCAACTTTTTTAACGTCGTTCAAATTACCAAAGATTTTTAAAGCATCCATTTCAACTTCTTTTGCATTTTTATTTAATGTCTCATTTGATTCTTTATTTGAATTTGCATCCAC
>JAQTXB010000023.1 GCA_028688995.1 Aliarcobacter sp. | reverse complement strand
TATATTAAATTTATTTGGTTATACTTCAAAAAAAGAAAAGGAATTTTATGGATATATTTCTAAAATCCGCAAGTGCTTTAAATGATGAAACAAGAATAAAAATACTTAAATTTATAAATATTTATGGAAAATGTTGTGTTTGTGATTTGGAAAATTCTTTTGAAATGATTCAATCAAGACTTTCAAGACATCTAAAAATTCTAAAAGAAGCTGGATTTTTAAAACTTGAACGTGAGGGAAGATGGGCTTATTATAGTATTCGATTTCCACTTGATGAGTTTAGACAGAGTTGTATAAAAGAGATTATGACTTTGCAAATTGAGTTACCAAACTTGAAAAAAGCGTGTGAAACAAAGGAAAATGAGTGAAAGAGACACTTTTTGTATATGGAACTTTAATGCCAAATTGTCCAAATGGACATGTTTTAGAAAACATTGTTGGAAAATTTGTTCCGGCAACCGTAAAAGGTTTTCTAAAAGATGCAGGTTGGAGTGCAAGTATGGGTTATCCTGGAATCAAACTTGATGAAGATGGTGATACGGTTCATGGATTTTTGTTTTATTCAGATAATTTAATAAATCATTGGGATAATTTAGATGAGTTTGAGGGAGCTGAATTTCAAAGGGAAGAAGTAACCGTTGAGAGATTTGATGAACTTGAAGTTGATACTTTTATTTATGTATTAAAAGCTGGAGTTGAAGAGTTTAAAGAGGATGTGATATGATAGTTGCAAGTCTTATTTTTATTGTTACACTTATTTTTGTTATTTGGCAACCAAAAAATTTACAAATAGGAACAACTGCTGTAATTGGTTCAATTGTAGCTTTGGTTTTTGGAGTTGTAAGTTTTTCAGATGTTTTGATTGTATCAAATATAGTTTGGGATGCAACTTTAGCATTTATAGGAATTATTATTCTATCTATGGTTTTAGATGAGATTGGCTTCTTTGAATGGGCAGCTCTTAAAATGGCAAAGTTTTCAAATGGAAGTGGGATTAAGATGTTTATCTATTCTATTTTACTAGGGGCTTTTGTTTCAGCACTTTTTGCAAATGATGGCGCAGCTTTAATATTAACTCCAATTTTACTTGCAAAAATGAGAATTTTAAAATTAAATACAAAAACAATAGTTGCCTTTTTACTGGCAGGTGGATTTATAAGTGATAGTGCATCGCTACCTTTTGTATTTTCAAATTTAACAAATATTGTAACGGCTAACTATTTTAGTATTGGTTTTGTGGAGTATTTTTTAAATATGATTATTCCATTTATTGTAAGTGTTTTAGCTTCAATTGTAATTTTGTGGTTACTTTTACGAAAAGATATACCACAAACAGTGGATATTAGTCTATTAAAAGAGCCAAAAAGTGTAATAAAAAACATGAAACTATTTTATTTTTCTTGGGTTTTCTTAGGCTTATTATTATGTGCATATTTTATTGGTGATGCTTTTGATTTACCAATTTCTATTTTTGCTTTAGGTGGAGCGATTATATTTTTAATCATTGCAACACTGTCAAAAACGGTAAATGCAAAACAGATAATAAAAGAAGCACCATGGCAAGTTGTTTGGTTTAGTATTGGACTTTATATTGTAGTTTATGGTTTGAAAAATGCTGGATTAACAGATTATTTAACAATAGTTTTACAAAATTTAGCTCAAAGAGGTGACACAATTGCAATCCTTGGAACAGGATTTATAGCAGCATTTTTAAGTGCAATTATGAATAATATGCCTACAGTTATGATAATGGATATTGCACTTCATGATATACCAAATCAAGCATTGGCTTATGCTAATATAATCGGATGTAATTTAGGGCCAAAAATGACACCATTTGGTAGCCTTGCTACGCTATTATGGCTTCATGTTTTGGCAAAAAAAGGTGTAAAAATATCATTTTGGCAATATAGCAAATTTGGATTTATCATCACACCACCGGTACTTCTAATAGTACTTTTAGTAGTTTAAATTTTAATAGGAGAAAAAGATTGAAAACAAAAGTTTTATTTGTTTGTAGTGGTAATACTACAAGAAGTCAAATGGCTCAGGCATTATTAACAAAATATGGTAAAGAGGATTTTGAAGTAGAAAGTGCAGGAACAAATCCTGGAGTTTTAAACCCAATGGCTGTTGAAGTGATACTTGAAGATGAAGATATGGATATTTCATCTTACACAACAAATGCTTTAATGGACTATTTTAAACAAGGAAGACATTATCATTATGTAATCACTGTTTGTGATGAAGCTGCAAAAGAATCTTGCCCAATTTTCCCAAGTCTTGAGGGTTTAATTCATTGGAATATTACAAGTCCTGCTTGTGATGGAACAGATGAAGAAAAAAAAGCAAAAGTTAGACAATCAAAAGAAGAGTTAAAAATAAATATTATAACTTTTATTAAACTTGTTAAAAATGAACATATAAAAGAGGGATTCCCCGAATCTTGGCACGTAAATAATTAAAGGAGATAAAATGAGTAGTTCAACAAAAAAAGTTTTAATTTTATGTACAGGTAATTCTTGCAGAAGTATTATCGCAGAAGCACTTATAAATGCTAAATTAGAAGGAATCAGTGCAGATTCTAGTGGTGTGAAAGCAAGTGGACGAGTAAATCCAAATGCAAAAAAACTTCTTGAAGACAAAGGGATTTGGAGAGATGAATATCACTCAAAAACACTCGATACTGTTATAGAAAATGATTATGATTTAATAGTAACTGTTTGTGACCATGCAAATGAGACTTGTCCAATGTTTCCAAAACCAATAGCAAAAATTCATGTTGGTTTTGAAGATCCAGATGGAAAAGGTTTTGAAGCATTTGAACAAACTTACAAAGAGATAGAAGAGATTTTACTTCCAAAAGTTATAGAGGCTTTGAAATAAATGTTTGATTGGCTTTCTGATTTAAGCTCACTATTTGTATTTGATACATTAGGACTTGTAAAAGGTACCCACTTAGGAGATGCTTTACAATTTTTTATATTTGATACTATAAAAATATTTATACTTTTAATTTCTATTATCTATCTTGTAACTATGTTGAGAAGTTATTTCCCAATAGAAAAAGCAAGGGATTATATAAGTGGAAAACACAAGATTGTAGGACACGTCTTAGCCGCAATTTTTGGAGTGATAACACCCTTTTGTTCTTGTAGTGCTATTCCACTTTTTTTAGGATTTTTACAAGCTAGAATTCCTTTAGGAGTAACATTCTCTTATTTGATTTCTGCACCTCTTAGTGATGCTGTTGTTATTGCTATGTTATTTTCTTTATTTGGTTGGAAAATTGCACTTTTATATGTGGGAATTGGTTTATTAATTGCCATTGTTGCAGGTCTTATAATTGGAGCTATGAATTTAGAAAAAGAAGTTTTAATTGAAGTAAAACCTACTACTGCTTGTTGTAATGGTTCAGATATTAGTGAGACTTTATTTAATCAAAGATTAAAAGAATCATGGGAATATACAGCAGATATCTTCAAAAAAATATATCTTTATGTGATAGTGGGAGTTGGAATTGGAGCCTTTATTCATGGATATATTCCAGCTGATTTCATAAGTAATTATGCTGGAGGTTCTGTTTGGTATGCTCCAATAGTTGCAGTTGTTATGGGAATCCCAATGTATTCAAATGCAGCTGGAATTTTGCCACTAGTTGAGGTTTTAACACAAAAAGGTATGTTACTTGGAACAGCTCTTAGTTTCATGATGGCAGTTGTGGCTTTGAGTCTTCCAGAAGCTATGATTTTAAAAAGAGTATTAAGTATAAAATTAATCTCAATATTCTTTGGAATAGTTGGTATATCAATACTTTTCACAGGATATTTATTTAATATTATTCTTTAGTTATAGATTTTATTAATAGGAATTTCCAAAATATTCCCCAAGGAATGATAACTGTATAGCCAGATATAATTATTGGAGGAAATATGAATAAGAACAAAAATTTCTTTTCTTTCTTAGCAGGGGGAAGCGTAGCTACATTAGGTGGATTAGTAGGGTTAGGAGGTGCAGAATTTAGGCTTCCTATTTTAGTAGGATTCTTTGGATTTGCAACATTAAATGCAATTATAATTAATAAGATAGTCTCTTTAGCTGTAGTGGTTTTTTCACTCTTTTTTAGAAGTCATACTATAGGTTTTGAGGAGATACTTCCCCATTCATTAACAATTGTAAATATTTTGATTGGTAGTTTATTAGGTGCATATATTGGTGCAAATTATGCCATGAGAATTAGACAAGAATCTTTGAATAAGATAATTTTAGTATTATTATTAGTTTTAGCTTTATCAATGTTATTGGGACATAGTTATTTAGTTTCAGGGGAAGCACTTTTTTCAAATAAAATTATTCTTTTTATATCAGGAGTGATTGCAGGAATTTTTATAGGAGTGATTTCGGCAATTTTAGGGGTTGCTGGTGGAGAATTTATAATTCCAACTTTGATTTTATTATTTGGCTTAGACCCAAAATTAGCGGGAAGTATCTCTTTATGTATTAGTTTACCAACTATGCTTATGGCATTTTCTAGATATTCAAGAAGCCAACAATTTAATCAAATAATAAAAGAAAAAAGATTCTTAACATTTATGATTTTTGGTTCATTTGTTGGAGCATTTATTGGTTCAATATTATTAAACTATGTAAATTCTGAATATATTTCAATCATACTTGGTATAATTTTACTTATATCTGCTTGGAAGATTTTTAAAATAGATGGTTAGGGACAATATTGATAAAAGAATTTATAATATATTTTTTAGCAGCCTTTTTTGAGATATTAGGTTGTTATAGTTTTTGGGCATATTTCAAACTTGATAAGAGTTATTTATGGCTTTTTGTGGGAATCATATCTTTAGCTATCTTTGCTTATGCTCTAACAAAAGTGAATTTAGAGTTTGCTGGTCGTGCCTATGCAATTTATGGTGGAATTTATATAGTTTCTTCTTTATTATGGTTATACTTTATAGAGAAACAAAGTTTTAATAAATGGGATTTAATTGGTGCAGGTATTTGTATTTTAGGTGCAAGTATCATATTAATTGGAAATCAAAAATAGGAGAAAAAATGAAAATAGAGATTTTAGGAACAGGTTGTTCTAAATGCAAAACTTTAGAAGAGAATGCAAAACAAGCACTTGTAAAAATTGGTGGATTTCATGAAGTTAAAAAAGTGGAAGATGTAGTTGAAATTATGAACTATGGAGTTATGAGTACACCAGCTTTAGTTGTTGATGGAGTAGTAAAAAGTAGTGGAAAAGTTTTAAGTGCTGATGATATTGTAGAGTTATTAAAATAGTTAATCAATGAGTTATTAATAACTCATTGATCCCGCATTTAAGAGCCCAATTGAAATCGATAAAAAAGCCATTAAGATTCCAACAGAAATAACACCTTCAGAAATTTTTGTTTTAAAAGAGTATTTTCCTCCAAGTCTAGTCACAATTAATGCAAAAATTAATTGAATAATAATTGCCACAACTCCCCAAATTGCAAAATCTATATAAGATGTCGAGTTAACTAAAGCGCTAAACATAGGAATTGCAACTCCAATAATTGCTCCACCAAAACCAAGAGCTGCTGCTGTATTATTCTCTTCAAAAATTAGTTTATAATCATCATAAGGTGTTACAATTGCATATAAATAAAGAAAAACAATAACAAGACCAAGGGCTGTTAAAAAGAAGCTAATAAAGCTTATAAATAATTCAATTTCCATTTTCATCCTTTTTTTCTTTGAATATTAGCTAAAAGTAGCTATATGCCTTATTATGATAAAATATAATATAAAATATAGGAGTATTTAATGGCAATTTGTCCACTTTGTAATAGTAGTTCAAAAACATTTTATAAGGATGAATTTTACAAATGTTCTTGTTGTGGCGGAATATTCAGACCATTTGAAAAACTACTTGATAATGAAAAAGAGAAAGAGAGATATGATAGTCATACAAATGATAGTAATGATTTAGGTTATCAAAACTTTGTATCTCCAATTACAAATTCTATTTTAAAAGAGTTTTCAAAAGAAGATATTGGCTTAGATTTTGGTTGTGGGAAAGATTCACCAATAGTAAAAATCTTAAGAAGTAATGAATATAAAATATTTGAATATGACCCATATTTCTATGATGATAAAAAAGCTTTAGAGCAAAAATATGATTATATTGCTTGTTGTGAAGTGATTGAACATTTTTATAATCCAAAAAAAGAGTTTGAATTACTAAAAAATCTTTTAAAAGATAGTGGAGTTTTATATCTAATGACGGGAATTTATAGGGAAAATATAGATTTCTCAAAGTGGTGGTATAAAAATGATTTAACCCATGTTTTTATTTTCCAAGAGCAAACTTTTGAGTGGATAAAAAAAGAGTTTGAGTTCGAAAATATGAAAATAGAGAAAAACTTTATAAAGCTTTTTTAAAAAGAGAAAAAACTCTCTTTTTAAATTTATCCAGGAATTACATCTTTTACACTTTCTGGATGGTCAAGTGCATATCTGAATTTTTCCATATCAATTTGTTTGTCCCAAGCACCAACAACAACTGAAGCAACTGCATTTCCACATAAGTTACCAACAGCTCTCATTTCACTCATGAACTTATCAACACCTAATAAAACTGCAACTGTAACAACTGGAATTACTCCCCCAAGTGCTGAAAGTGTTCCTGCAAGTACAATAAACCCAGACCCTGTAACTCCAACGGCACCTTTTGATGTAACCATTAAAATTAGAATGATACTTAGTTGTTGACCAAGTGTTAATGGAATATTAAAGGCTTGTGATAAAAATATAACTGAAAGTGACAAATAAATATTTGTACAATCAAGATTAAATGAATATCCAGTTGGAATAACTAAACCTGTTGTTCCTCTACTTACACCAGCTGCTTCTAGTCTTCTCATAAGTGGAGCTAAAGCTGATTCACTTGAAGATGTTGCAAATACGATTAAAACTTCTTTATAAATAAATCTCATAAATTTGAATACATTAATTTTAAAAATAGCTAAGATAATACCAAGAACTATAAAAATAAAGGCACAAACAGAAATTAACATAACACCTAATAAACTAGCCATATTAATTAAAGAAACAAGACCAAATTTACCAATTAAAAATGCCATAGCACTAAAACTTGCAATTGGACTTAGCCACATTAAAATAGTTAAAATTTTGAAGAAAAAGTTTTGTGCAGTTTCAATGGGAGCTAAAATTCTATCTTTATAAATTCCACCAAATGCAGAGATTAAAATAGCTAAAGTTAAAGCCATTACTAAAACTTGAAGAGTTTGACCATTTAAAAATGGAGTAATAGGATCAGTAGGAATTGCTCCTTTTAAAATTGACCAAGCAGAACCTAAGTGTTGGTCACTATGTGTAAATTTTTCAACACTTGCTGGATCTAATGAATCAACTGAAAGATTCATTCCACTTCCCGGTGCAAATATATTACCAAATAAAACACCAATTGCTAAAGCAAATGTACTTACGATTTCAAAATATATAAATGCTTTAAACCCAATAGTTCCCACTTCTTTAAGACTTTTCAATCCAACAATACCTGAAATAATTGTTAAAAATATAATAGGTCCAACAAGCCATTTAAGTATTTGAATAAACCAATCAATTCCAGGTTTTGATTGAACTGCTAGTTTTGGATTAACAACACCAAAAGCTATACCTGCAATA
Organism: Aliarcobacter sp.; assembly: GCA_028688995.1. GTDB lineage: Bacteria > Campylobacterota > Campylobacteria > Campylobacterales > Arcobacteraceae > Aliarcobacter. The sequence continues at coordinate 20,490 of JAQTXB010000023.1, read as the reverse complement.
ATTGCCACAATAACCCAAAAAGCTAAGCTTTTGATTGTATAGTTTGTCCAATTTTTTTTCTTTTTATCTAATATTTCTTCCAAGAAACATCCTTTTAATTTTATATAATCGGACTATATCAAGAAGTTATGTCTAACTTATGTAAGTAAATAAGTTCTTAATTACTTAACTTGGATTAATTAAAAGATGTTACTAAATGAAATAAATACTAATGGCCTCCCATGACTTTTTCTATTTCATCTGGTTTATCGTGAATCCCAAATCTATCTATGATAGTTTTTGTTGCTTCATTTTGTCCAATTATTTCTACAGATTTTCCCTCTTTTTTTAGTTTTATAACGGATTTATCTAAAGCATAAACAGCTGAAATATCCCAAAAATGAGCCCTTTTTACATCGATAATTACATTTTTTATTTCTTCTTTAAAATCTATTGTTTCATAAAATTTATCAGCACTATTAAAAAATACTTGCCCAACAAATTGATATATTTTACAACTTTTATCTTCACTATATTCAGTATTACAATACATAAAGTGTGAGATTTTATTTGCAAAAAATAGTGAAGCAAAAAGAACTCCTGTAATAACTCCAAGGGCAAGATTGTGAGTATAAACAGTAACTGCTACTGTTGAGAGCATAACAATATTTGTAGATAATGGAAGAGTTTTTAGTTTTTTAATTGAAGACCAATCAAAAGTACTAATAGATACCATAATCATTACAGAAACCAATGCTGCCATTGGAATAATAGAGATAATATCAGATAAAAAAACAACCATAATCAAAAGGAAAAAACCAGCAATAAATGTTGATAATCTTCCTCTCCCGCCTGATTTATAGTTGATAATTGATTGCCCAATCATTGCACATCCTGCCATTCCTCCAATACATCCAGTTGCAAAATTTGCTATTCCTTGACCTCTTGCTTCCGTTTGTTTATTACTTTTTGTGTCTGTAAAATCATCAATAATTGTAGCTGTCATAAATGATTCTAAAAGTCCCACGATTGCTAGTGCAAAAGAGTAAGGAAAAATAATCTTTAAAGTTTCAAGATTAAATGGAATATCAGGAAGTAAAAATATTGGTAAAGTATCAGGAAGTGCTCCCATATTTCCAACATTTCTTACATCCCAACCAATAAAATATACAAAGATTGTTAAAACAACAATTGTTACAAGAGGAGATGGAAGAATTTGTCCAATCTTTGGAATATAAGGAAATAGATAAATGATTCCAAGTCCAACAGCAGTTAGAGCATAAACATGCCAAGTCACATCTGTTAGTTCTGGAAGTTGAGCCATAAAAATAAGAATGGCCAAAGCATTTACAAATCCAACCACAACAGCTCGTGCCACAAAACTCATAAGTTTATGAATTCCAATATATGATAAACATATTTGAATAACACCTGTTAATAAAGTGGCAGCCAGTAAGTATTGAAGTCCATAATCTTTTACAAGAGTTACCATTACAAGGGCCATTGCACCAGTTGCAGCACTTATCATTCCAGGACGACCTCCTACAAAAGCAATTACAACTGCCATTGAAAATGAAGCATAAAGTCCAACTTTTGGGTCAACTCCTGCAATAATTGAAAATGCAATTGCTTCAGGAATTAGGGCAAGTGCCACCACTAAACCTGATAAAATATCTGCTCGAATATTAGAAAACCATTCGTTTTTTATGGTTTGATACATAAAAGTCCTTGTTTGTTTTTGATTGTTTATTTAAGTTAAGATTTTCATTTTATCAAAAAAAACTTATATCCCCTTGACAATGAGTCTAAAAAAATATATACTTCAAAAAGTAAAGAGCTTAACTCTTTACTTTTAATAGAGGTTTTAAAATGAAAATAATAGAAGAAAAAAACTATTACAAAATGTCTGAATTAGTTGAACTTACAAATCTAAGTAATCATACAATTTCTTTTTATGATAAAAAAGGTTTGATTCCAAATAGTGTAAGCACTTCAGTTAATATGAAATATTATCCGGAGATAACAGTTACTGTTTTAAATCTAATTGTATATTTCAAAGAGAATTTAAATTTTTCAATAGATTATATAAAAGAGCTTTTTGATTATTATAATGTTGATTTTGAAAATAGAAGTGAGTTGATTCTTCAATCAATTGAGATGATTTCAAGTGAAATAAAAAATCCAATTTCAAAAGAAAAACTAATAAATAAAAATCTACAAGAAGCAATAAATATTGGTTTATTAGAAGATAAAGAGATATATTTTAAAACAGAAACAGAAATTCTAGATATTTTTGATGAGTTATTAAAATATGATATTTCCTTAGAACTTGTGGAAGAGTATATTAATACAAGTAAAAAACTAGCCCTTCTTGAAAAAGAGTTATCTCAAAAAGTTTTTGATAAAACAGGAACAATTCCTGAAATCTTAGTTTTAAATATACTAAACTCACTCAAACCATATATTTTTAATAAACAAACAATTCTTGAACTAAAAAAGGATAAATAAATGAACAAGATAAACAATATTCTAGCAATAAAAATGGCATTTTTATTTGTAGTTTTTTGTAATGTAATCGTGGATGTTGCACATAAAGTGTTTTTGCAAAATATTGCATTTAAAGTATTTGATGGAAGTAATCAGGTTATTTGGATTTCTATTATAAATGCTTTGATTATTATTCCTTTTTTGCTTCTATTTACTGTTAGTGGATATTTGTCTGACAAATATAATAAGAAAAATATTTTGATTTATGGAGCAGTTTCATCATTTTGTTTATCAGTTTTGATGGTGATTTCTTATATGAGTGAGAATTTTTATTTTGCAATGTTCTCTTTGGTTTTATTAGCTGTTCAAAGTGCAATTTATTCACCTGCAAAGTTTGGATTGATTATTGATATTTATGGTAAGAAAAATCTTTCAAATGGAAATGCTGTTTTACAAGCCACTTCAATTATTGCTATTTTATTTTCAATTGCAACAGCTTCTTTTGTATTTGAAAACTACTACAACCTAAATAATTTAGCCTCACTTGCAACAAAAGAAGAACTTTTAAAAGCAATTTTACCTTTGACATATTATATCTTGCCAGTTGCATTTTTAGAAATGGTAATTTCATTTTTATTTTTGAGAAGAATAAATACAACTTACACTAAAAATGAAACTCTAACTTTAGATAAAAATGAGTTATTAAAAGGGAAACTTTTATATAAAAATATAGAAACAATCTTTGCAAATAACATTATTTCTCTATCTGTAATTGGATTGTCAGTATTTTGGGGAGTTTCACAAGCCTTGATGGCAGTATTTCCTTCTTATGTAAAAGAGTATTTAGGAATAACGGATGTTTTTATGATAAATGGTGTTATTGGAGCTTCTGGAATTGGAATTGCCATTGGTTCAATTTTATATTCAAAAATCTCAAAACACTATATAGAAATAGGAACAATTCCCCTTGCAGCTTTGGGAATGGCTTTAATGATTTATATCTCAACAGTTGTTCAAACTCCACTTCTTTTGGGAATTAGTTTTTTAGTGTTTGGAATTTTTGGAGGATTGTTTGTTGTTCCTTTAAATGCTTTAATTCAATTTAATGCTAAAAAGAGAGTTTTAGGAACTATTCTTGCTGGAAATAACTGGTTTAATTCATTAGCTATGTTTTTGATGTTGGCATTAACTACAACAGTTTCATATTATGAGTTAGACCCCTTAAATACACTTTATTTGATTTTATTAATCACAGTTATTGGAACATTTTACACAATTTATAAACTACCACAATCTTTGATTTTACTTTTCTTAAAAAGAATCGTTGGATTAAAATACAAACTTGAAGTAAATGGAGTAAAAAATATTCCAGCATCTGGTGGAGTTTTACTTTTAGGAAATCATATCTCATGGATAGATTGGGCTGTTGTTTTAATGGCAACTCCAAGGGAAGTAAGATTTGTAATGCATAAACCAATTTATGAAAAATGGTATTTAAATTGGCTTTTAAAAATCTTCAAAGCAATTCCAATTTCAAATGGTTCAAGTAAAAATACAATTCAAACAATAGCAAAAGAGTTAGATGCTGGAAATGTAGTAGTAGTTTTCCCTGAGGGTGCAATTACTAGAAATGGTCACTTAGGAGAGTTTAAAAAAGGTTTTGAAAAAATATTAGAACTAACAACTACAGATGTAATAATTGTTCCTTTTTATATTCGAGGACTTTGGGAATCAATGTTTTCACGAGCAAGTAAAAAGTTCAAAAAATCAAACAAAACAAACAATGTAACAGTATCATTTTCAAGAATGATGAGAAAAGAAAAAGCAAATATCGTAAGTGTAAAACAAGAGCTTATAAAATTATCTACAAAATCGTGGCAAGAGCACATTCGTGATTTAAAACCACTAAATGAAACTATTTTTGATAGATTAAAAGAGGTTGGTTCAAATATGATTTTTGCAGATTCAACGGGACTTGAATTAAGTGGAGAGAGATTTTTAACAGTTTCAATTATATTTAAAAACTTGTTAAAGCCTGAAATTAAAGGACAAAATATAGGTTTATTACTTCCTTCAACTGCAGCTGGAGCATTTATAAATTATGCTGTTTTAATGATGGGAAAAACAATAATAAATTTAAACTACACAAGTGAATTAAACTCTTTAAAAACAGCTGTACAATCAGCTCAAATAAAAACAATAATCGCCTCAAAAAAGTTTATAGAAAAACTTGAAAATAAAGGAATAAATATAAAAGAAATTCTTGAGTTGGTTGAAGTTGTTTATGTGGAAGATTTAAAAGAAAAGATTTCAAGACCAAAAGGAATAGTTACATATTTTAGTGTGAAATTAATGCCAAGTTTTATATTAAAAGCAATTCATTTAACTAAAACTTCAAAGAGTGATACAGTTTTAATTTTGTTCTCATCAGGAAGTGAGGGAACTCCAAAAGGTGTGGAATTAAGTGGAGACAATATTTTAGGAAATTCTCAACAAATTGCAAATATTATCAATGCAAATGATGATGATATTATGGTAGGTTCTTTACCACTATTCCACGCTTTTGGAATAGTTGTTACTACCTTTTTACCTTTAATTGAGGGAATAAAATGTGTTTGCCATCCAGACCCCACAGATGGTTTAGGAATTGGGAAATTGGTTTCTCAATATAAAGCCACAATTATGACTGGAACTTCTACTTTCTTTAGACTTTACACAAAAAACTCAAAAGTTCATCCTTTGATGTTTGAAAGTTTACGACTTTGTGTAGCAGGTGCTGAGAAATTAAGAGAAGATGTAAGATACGATTTTAAAAAGAAATTTGGAAAAGATATTCTTGAAGGTTATGGAACAAGTGAAACTTCACCAGTTGCAGCTTGTAATTTACCAGATGTTTTAGCTCCTGATTTTTCTGTTCAAGTTGGAAATAAAATAGGAACAGTTGGTATGGCAATCCCTGGAACTACAATAAAAATAGTTGATCCTCAAACTTTTGAAGAGTTAGCAACAAATGAAGAGGGAATGATTCTAATTTGTGGTATTCAAGTGATGAAAGGTTATTTAAATGATGAGGTAAAAACCTCACAAGTTCTAAAAAAATTAAAAGGTAAAACCTATTATATTACAGGTGACAAAGGAAGATTGGACGAAGATGGCTTTTTAACTATTGTTGATAGATATTCAAGATTTGCAAAAATTGGTGGAGAAATGATAAGTCTTGGAGCTGTTGAAGAAAAAATCTCAAAAATTATAGCTTTGGCTGAAGACTCGTTGGTTGATTTTATTGTAACTTCTATTGAAGATGAAAAAAAGGGTGAAAAAATAGTTCTTTTGATTTCAAATGTAGACGAAGATTTTGTATCAAATCTAAAAGAAAAAATGATAAATAATTTTGATAATAAACTAATGATTCCTTCAACTATAAAAATAGTAAAAGATATTCCAAAACTAGGAACTGGGAAAAAAGATTTTAAAGGAGCAAAAGAGTTAGCTTTGGGCTAACTCTTTTTGTTTATCAAAAGTAATAGTAAAACAAGCTCCAGTATAAGTTTTATTTTCATATTCATAGGTTTTATTTGAAGCATAGATATGTGCATTATGATGTTTTGTAATAATTTGATGGGTTATAGATAAGCCAATTCCTGTACCAATACTTTTGTGTTTTGTTGTAAAATATGGCTCAAATATCTTATCCATAACACTTTCAATGATTCCTCCTGCATTATCTTTAATTTCTAAAATAAAACTATTGTTTATACTTTTTGTTTTTATAAAAATAAGTCTCTCTTCATTATCTTTAAGTTTCTCTTTTATAGCATCTTTTGAATTATTTATAATATTTATTAAAGCCTGAATAAGTTGATTTTCATAACCAACAATTTTTATATCATTTTCTAGATTTAGAATGACATTAATATTATGGGTTACCATTGAAGGATTTAGTATTGATAGAGTTTTATTAATAACATTTGAGATTTGAACTTCAGTTTTTTCATTTGAATTTTTTATAAAATTTCTAAAATCATCAATTGTATTTGACAGATATGTTGTTTGTTTTATAATATTGTCCATATTAGGAATAATATCTTTTTTATCAAACTGTCCAAACTCAACTTGTACTTTTATTCCACTTGCAATTGTTGAAATAAGGCTTAATGGTTGTCTCCATTGGTGTGCAATATTTCCTATCATTTCACCCATTGAAGCTAGTTTTGATTGAGATTCCATTAGTTTATGTTGCGTAATATCTTTAATACTTATAAGTATTCTTTTTTTATCTGGAAGTAAAACCATTGACATATTAACTGATAAATGTAAGTTGTCTTTTACAATACATGTTTTTTCAAAATCTACAACAGAACCATTTTCTATAATATTAGCTAATGCTTCTTCTGTTCTTTTAACATCTTCAGGGGCTGTTAGTTTAATACAAGAAGTTTTCAATAGCTCTTCTTCTGTAAAACCAGTCATTTTTTTATAAGCTTCATTAAACTTCAAGAAATTACTCTCTAAGTCTACAATTGCAAATCCATCAATTGAATAGTTGAAGATTGTTTCAAGTTCATTTTTTTGTTCTTCAATTTGTTTTTGAATTTTTATTTTATCTGTAACATCATAGAACCAACCAATAACAGCCTTTTCTTCATCATAAATTATATTCATATAAGATGCTATTACCCAAACTTCAGAATTGTTTATATTTAGAAGTATCAATTTATTTTCAATTTTTTCATTCTTATCCAAAGAGTTCAGAATATCTTTATAAATTGATTCATTTAAATAATAAATTTTCGGATTTCTTTCTAATAGCTCTTTTTCTTGAATATTTAATAATCTTAAATAAGCACTATTTGCAAAAACTATTTTTTGCCCATTATTTGTAGCAATTCTTACAGCTATTGGACTCATTTCTAAAAGAGATTTAAGTTTTCTTTCATTTTCTTTTAGAATATTTCTTGAGCTTTTTATTGATTTAATCATAGTATTCATTGTATTAGAAAGAGTAAAAATCTCTTTTGAACCATTTGATGAAAATTCATTAGTTGGTATTCCATCTTTATCTGTATTATTTATTACTTCTATCATTTCATCAAGGGGCTTTAATACAAAATATTGAATAATAAAAAATAGTAAAAAAATTAATATTAAAGATATGGAAATTGCTTCTTTTATTGTATTAAATATTATTTTATCAAGCTCTTTATTTAGGATTCTATCAGAAATATAAATACTAATTGTTCCGATTTTTTTTGATTCTTGATTTGTTATGTCAAAATTTTTTTCATAATATGCTTGAGAGATAGATTTTTTATCTATTTCATTTGTATAATCATAGTCAATAATATTCCAGTTTTTATCTCTTATTTTTCCAGTGATTTCATACTCTTTACCTTGAAGTTCACCCATATTATAATCTTTTACAACAATTGCAAACAAAATCTCATTTGAATTCATTTCATTGTATAAAAGTTTTTCATACTCATTTATTGCATAAGAATTAATAAGATTCCCAATATTATTTTTTAATTTAATAATTACATTATTAGAGTCATTTTTTATACTATTAATAAGATTATTTTTTGTTGTTACATAGTTAATTGATGAATTTATTGTAATTATAAGAACTACTGTTAAAACAATTATTGGAGTTAAAATTAAATATAAAGATTTTTTTATATTATTCATTTTTGGTTACTTGATTGAATTTTAGTATTTGTTTTATAATCTATTCCAAATACATTTTTTTTAATTATTATTAAATTATTTCCAATATTTTCTTTTGAAATTGTAAGTACAGGTAATTTATTATTTTTTTCAATTGTTTCATTTTTTAAATATTTATCCATATTTTCAACAGCCTTTTCTCCAATTAAAAAAGGTTGTTGCATTGCTGAAGCTACAAGAGTATTATTTTGAATAAGTTCTAAAAATTCAGGTTCTGCGTCAAATGTAAGAAGTAATATTTTATCTTTTTTACCACTATCATTAATAGCATCTAAAGCACTTTGATATTTATCTGAACCTTGAAGCCAGATTGCATTTAAATTTGGATTTTCATTTATTAATTCTTTTGTAAAATCATAAGTTTCTTCTTTTGAGAAATTGATTTGTTGTTTTATATTTGCACCTTTTATCGATGCTTCATCCATAGCTTTCATAAAACCAGCTGTTCTTTCTTGTCCATTTAATCTTTTTTGGGGGATTGCAATAATTGCAACTTTTGGATTTTGGATATTTAAAGTTGATATTTTATTTGCTAAGATTTTTCCTATTTCATAGGCACCACTTTTATTATCAGAAGATATATATGAAATATATTCTCCCCCATCTGTACCAATATCTGCAATTACAACTGGAAGATTGGCTTTTTTCGCAAGTTTTAAAATTGTGACACATGAAGATGAGTTGTTAGGAGATATTATAATTCCAGATATATTACTATTTATTGCTTTTATTGTATTTTCAAGTTCAGTTTTTGTATCATTTTGAGAGTTATAAACTTCGATTTCATAACCTAAATTTAAAGCACTATTTTTAGCACCTCTTGACATAATATCCCAAAAAGGAATAGTTAAATCTGAAACAATATAAGCTAACTTTTTTTTCTCAAAAGAGTTTGCAAATAAAGTAGAAAAGTTTAATATAACTAAAAAAAATAATAAAAATTTTAGAACTTTCATTTTAGGACCTTAACGTAAATACTAAGTTCCTCATTTTAGCATATTAAATGAAATAATAAAATTATTTCTAAATTATAAAACTAATCTTCTATATCACTTATACACATAAGATTTACAATTTCTTCTTGTTTTGAACAGAAATTTCCATTTTTTTCTATTAATATTAAGTCTCTTGCATAACCATTTAAAGTATGAAGTTTAGCACTTTCAATTTCAACTTTAAAATCATCAAATATTCTGGCAATATAAGCAAATAAACCTTTTTGGTCTTTTGCAATAATTTGCATTGAAGCTAAATAAGCCGTATGATTACAATCAATTTTAATATCATCTTTTCTAATAAGTGGTGTTTTTGTTGTGGTTGTTTTACTCATATCAAATGAATCTTTTATAATCTCTTCAATCAAAAATAGATCTTCATCATCAATTTTTTCAGAGAAAGTGATTTCAAAAGCTTTTTTATTATCATAAAGTTTAAAAATATTCATAGCTGCAATATTTAAAAATTCTAATTTTCCTAATAAATATCCCAAATTTAAAGGAGATTTTCTGATAATTCTAATCGTTAATTGGGTTTCATTTGTAATTTTATAAATGTAAGTTTCTACATCTTTTGCTTTTATCCCAATATCTAAAATTTCTTCTGCTTTTAATCTTAAAAAGATTTGATTAGATGCAATATACATAATTTTCTTTTGAAGATTCATAGGTAATTCTTTGTATCTATCAAGATTTTTAATTGCATTTTGTTTTGCTATTCTTCTTCTACTTTCATTTAAAAATTCCTCATTTTCAAATGCAGGAAGCGATTGTAAATAGAGTTGTTTTAAAAGAGATGCTGTTGAGCTATTAAAAATATTTTTACCAACTGCAGAAATATCACAATATGTAATCACATATAGCATTTTAAGAGCTTCTTTTGTTTTTATAAGACCAGTGAAATTTAGAATTGTTTTTTCAGAATAAATATCTTCATGGGTTGCCATGTATGACATTGTATTATGGTATCTAACAAGTCTAGCTCCCAATTTTATAAACTCTTCAGAAAAATCAAAAGATTTCATCATACTTTTAAATAATTTTTCTCCAACTATATGATGATCTTCAGTCCTTCCTTTTCCAATATCATGGAAAAATGCTACTAATCTAACTAAAATTTTTTGTTCATTTGTTAACTCTTCAAAGATTGATTTTATATAACTATCTTCAATAGTTTGAGAAAATTTCAGTGTTTTAATTGAGTGAATATCAACTGGATGTCTATGATAACCATCAAATTGAGGTTGGTCAATTATTTTTTTTGTACTTGGAAGTACAGCTTGAAATAATCCTGCATTATAAATTAGTTTCATTAAAGGGTAAAGATTTGGTTTTGATAAAATTGTTTTTATATTTTTCTTTAACTCTTTTGTTTGTACTTTTGGTAATTTTGAACGACTTGCATAATAGATATAAGACCTATCAAATCTTTCAACATTTGAAGGAAGTTCAATTAACTCTTTTAATAGAGTATTTAAAGTTTGACTTTTTCTATGGAAAGAGCAAAATAGTGTATTTTCAATAATATAAAGATTTTTTTTGAATCTTAATTCTTTTAATTTTGGAATATTTGATGCTTCAAAGATAATTGATCTTGTAAATTTTTTCACCATAGTTGCTGTAAAACTATGGATTATGTGTAATGATGAGATGATTTTTGACATACACTGTCTATCTTTTGTATATCTTGATTTGTTTTTAAATCCAAGTTTAGAACTTAAATCTGGCAAAATATCGAAAGTAACTTGGTCTTGTTTTTTTCTTGCAATATTATGTAAAGCATTTCTTACTTGAAAAATAAACTCTAAAGATTGTCTATATTTTTTGTATTCATCTTCTGTAAATTGAGTACCAATTAAATCTTTTGTATTTGTAACTCCATACATAATATTTGCCATCCAATACATCATATTAGATTCTCTAATTCCACCATATCCATCTTTGATATTTGGTTCCATTTTAAGAGGATATTTTAAAAGTCTTTGTTTATGTTCCTCTAGTTTGTCTAAAACAAACTCTTTTTGATTAGTTCTTCTAATCTTTGTTAAGACATTTTCATATCCATACCAAAGAATTTTTGAACCATAAATCAGTCTTGATTCTAAAATAGAACTTTTTATAGTTATATCTTCTTTTACAGCTTCTGAAACTTCATTTAATTCATGAACCCTTGAACCTAATTTTAATCCACAATCCCAAGCAAGTGTTATGAACTCTTCCATAATTGTTTTTAGATTATAACCTTTTACATTTTCATATAAAATCATAATATCAATATCTGAGTAAATACAAAGTTGTTCTCTTCCATAAGAACCTAAAGCAATCAAAGAAATAGGAATTGAAGTACTCATTGGTTGATGAGATGCGAAGTTTTTTCGTAAAATATATTTGTAAAGTAAAATCAAAAACTTATCAGTATGTTTTGTATGTTTTATGAAAAAATCTTTTCCACCGGTTGTTTCAACGGTAGTATCTATTGAGTCTAGATAGTTTTTATAGTAAGTTTTAAAAATCTTTGAAATTTGAAAATCTGTTGCATTGTTTGAAATTAATTCTTCAATTTGTATATTTAAATCTATCATAATAAATCTTTATAAATTTCCAATTTCTTTCTTAATGTAATTCTATTTAATCCCAAATGTTTAGCTATTTGAACTTGAGATTTATATTTTTTTGTAGAAGCTTTTAATAGTGGAACTTCAAAAATATATGATAAATCTTTATAAGAATTTTCACCTTTTAAATTTTCACTTAAATATTTTTCTAGGAACATCAAAATTTCATGTTCCCCAATTGTTTCAAAAAGGTACGAGAAATAGATTGATTTTCTTAAACTATGAGTGTTATTTGATATATTAACGATTAATTTTGATGAGGGAATTTTTGGTAAATCTAAAATAGAACTTGCTTCTTGTGAGAATTTATTTACTAAAGCTTTTGTATCTTCTTCTCTTTTACTAAGATTTGGTATTTCAAGATTGATTGAAAAAATGTCTTTTAATCTTTGATTTAAGTTTTCTGTATTTGAAATAGCAATTACTCTAATATTATTATCTTCTAACCATTTTAAAAATAGGTCAATATTTGTAATTTCGTTTATTTTATCGATTATTATTGCTTCATTTTGTAAAAGAAGAATATCATCACTAATATCTTTTTGTAAATTTTTAGCCTCATAAATATCAGAATTTGGCAATATATATTTTGCAAGAGATTTTTTCCCTGTACCTGCATTCCCTAGAATTAGTGCATTAACCTGAACAGCTTGTAAAAGTTTAGCCGAATTTAATATTTCTTTTGAAATTCCATCTTCTGCAATAAAATCTTGCATAATTACCACCTCTTTTTTTAATCGTTACTTTTAGATTAAAAAATATTATACTGTATAAAAACAAAAAGTTTATATTTTATTGTATATAAAATATACTTTTATTAAATTGAAATTATAAAATAATAATTTAGTAATATAGTAGGCTATAATAATAAAATAAGTTTATTATAAAGAGATAATTTTGAAAAAAAATAAATATATTCTAGGTATGATAATTTCATTGATTTTAGTAACAATAGTTTCTATTTTTATTGGAATATATTTTATTTTAGAAAAAGAAAAAGATTTACTTGAGAAAAGATATAGTGATTTAACAACTACTCTTAAAGAGAAAGTTCAGTCATTAATTCATACTAAACAGAATGCTACTTTATCAATTGCTATTACTCTTGCTGAAAATGATAAAATTAAAAGAACTTTATTAAGTGAAGAGATTTACGATTTAAATGAATTATCAAAAAACTTAAATGAACACACTGATTTTAAAAATGTTTGGTTTCAACTTATTGATAAAAATGGAGTTTCTGTTTATAGAAGTTGGACAAATGATAGATTTGATAAGATTAAAAATATAAGATTAGATTTACAAGAGTTATATAAAAATCCTCAAATAAAAAGCACAATTAGTGTGGGAAAATTTGATATTACCTTTAAATCAATAGTTCCAATATACCAAAATAAACAGTTTTTAGGTGTCTTAGATATAGTTACTCACTTTAATTCAATTACAAATGCTTTAAAAGATTCTGATAAATTAGAATCTTTTGTTATAGTCGAAAAAGAATTTACAAAACAGCTAATAGAACAGAGTTTTAGTAAAATATTTTTGCAAAATTATTATGTTGCTAATGTTTCTGCAAATAAAGAGATATTAGATTATTTAGATAAACAAGATTTAGAAACAATGTTTGAATTAGAAAATTATTTAATAAAAGATAATAATCTAATAATTAATGTTCCAATAATTGAATCAGGAAAAAAATTAGCAAACTTTTTGATAATTAAAGATTTAAAAACAATAGATACTTTAGAAATAGAACAATTTAAAATCCATGCTTTTTGGTATTTAGCATTTTTTATTGCACTTTTATGTTCAACAATCTCTTTTATAGGTTATTTTATATATTCAAAAAAATTAAAAGAGCTAAACTCTTCTTTAGAACAAACTGTAAGTAGTGAAATTCTGAAAAATGATGAAAAAAATAGAATTTTATTCCAACAAAATAAAATGGCAGCAATGGGAGAAATGATTGAAAATATTGCCCATCAATGGAGACAACCATTATCTGTAATCACAACTGTTGCCTCTTCTTTAAAACTGAAAAAAGAGTATGATATTTTAAGTGATGAAGAATATAATAAAGACTTAAATCATATCGTAGAAACTGCAAATTATTTATCAAATACAATTGATGATTTTAGATACTATTTTTCACCAAATAAAGATAAAAATCTATTTAATACAAAAGGTTTGATAAACAGATGTATAAATATAATAAATATAGATTTTACAAATAAACAGATAAAAGTAGTTCAAAATATTGAAGAATTAACTATGTTTAATTTTGAAAATGAGTTACTTCAAGTAATGATAAATATTCTAAATAATTCAAAGGATGAATTAATAAAAATTGAAAACGAACAAGATAGAGTAGTTTTTATTGATTTATATAAAAATAAGAATGAACTAATAATAAAAATAAAAGATAGTGCAGGGGGAATACCAACAGAAATTATCGATAGAGTATTTGAACCTTATTTTACAACAAAACATAAAAGTAAAGGTACAGGAATTGGTCTTTATATGTGTGAAGAGATTATTATAAAACACATAAAAGGAAAAATAAAAGTTTCAAATGAAGAGTATATTTATAAAGATAAAAGTTATACTGGAGCTTTATTTGAAATATCAATTCCAATAGAGTAAAAAGATTTACACTCTTTACTCTTATTCCTGAATAGTATCTGATTTTTTATTAGAGAAGTGGATGAATATTGTTAATGAAATTAAAATTAATGCAATTCCTGCAATCAAATAAAAGGCATTTATCATTTGTACATAATCATTAATTGCAATTTTAAATACAACAATCAACGCTTCAATTGAAAGAGCAATTATAATCGTAGTTAAAAACTTTGTTAAAATTTTTGTTTCAACTTTTGAATTTTTTGAATACGATTTAAAAAATACTTCTTGTTCTAAAATTGTTTTAGCTAGGTCAAAGATAGCAATACTCAAGGTTAAAGCAATAATAGGTTTGAATATCATCTCTAAAGATAAATCATGATTAGATAATAAATAAGCAACAAAATCATACAATGAAAATACAATAGTTAGCAGTGATAAAATTATCATTGAAAATCCTGCAACAATATAAAAAACTTTTGTGATACCATGAAAAGGTTTATTTAGTTCAATTAGATTTAACTTTTGTAATAAAATATCTATTTGAAAATCTAAGAAAAATATTTCATCACCCTCTTTTATTGTAACTGTTACACAATTGCTACTTGTTGCACTACTGATGTAAGGTTTTGAAAAAGCAATATTCGACTCTTTAAAATGTAATTTTGAAATTAAATGAGATCTATCTTTTCCCTTTGCATTGTCATCTATTTTGTATCTATAGAAGTTTTGAGAAGTTTGAATTTTTGTATCTTTATTTACAATGTAAACAAGTTCTAAAGATGGGAAAATCTTATATAATTGGGCAAAATTATTTTTTTTATGATTTGCTAAAATTCCTGAGTTTCGTAAACTCTCTTGTAAAAAATATTCAATATCTTCTTGATGTTCTATATATGTTTCAAAAAATTCTTTCATATTTAATCCTGTATATTTTTTATCATATTATACAGGATTAATGTAAAGCTATAAGTAGTATTTTGTATACAATTCATACAAATAGAGTAAGAAATTAATCTTTTTTAATATTAAACTCTTTTATCATATTATCTCTAAGTAATCGTAAATTAACAACATCAACTTCTTTTTCTACACCTTTTGTGAGTGTTAAAATATTTGGATGAAACTTTTCAAGAAATTGCAAAATTTTCGGGTCTTTCTTTAGTGTGTTATTTACTAATGCACCAACATCAAGCATTTCAATTACTAAATCTTTTTTACCCATGAATGCTGCATAATTAATAGGTCTAATACCATATCTATCAGGAATATTAACAATTTCATTATTGTAGTGATGTAATAATCTAAAATATTTTGTAGTATTTTTCCAAATACAAGTATGAATAATACTTCTTCCTTGTTTATCTGTTGTAAAACAATCAGCTCTCATTTCTAAAAGAAGCCTAATTGTATATTCACATTTCTCACCAACAGCCACATGTAAAGCAGTTAGGCCTTCATTATTTTTTGCATTTATATCAATACCCGCATTTATTAGGCTTTTAATTGTATTTAAATAAAGTTTTTTGTCTTTAATAGGATTTTCATTATTAAAGTTCATAAGTTTGAAAATAATGTTATTTCCATCTTTATCTCTTTGATTCAAGTTAATATTTTTAGTTCTTAGTAGTTTAAATAGTTTAAAGTTAAAATGAACAATTGCATCAAAAAATAAAGGTTCACCTTTTGAATTTAATTTATTAATATCCACATTATAATTTCTTAAAATATTTTCTAAAACATGAGCATATTCAGCATCTTCATTTAAAAGTATTTCATAATCAAAATCTAAAGGTTTTCTATTTTCTGAATATAAGATTATGTCAATTAATATTTCAATAATAGATTTTCCAGATTGGTTTACCAAATCAGGATTTGCACCTTTTTCTAAATATAGTTTTATTAAATCACTATTTCTAATGCCATTTAGAACTAAAATCAATAAAACTGTATCACCTTGATTATTTTGGTGATTTAAATTTATTTTGCAATCTTCTAAGAAACTTGTAATTAACTCTCTATCTTCACTTCTTGTTGCCATAAAAAAAGCATTTTCATTGTTATTATCTAAGGCATCTACATTCACACCTAATCTAATTAGCTCTTTAATCATTTCTAAATGACTAGTTCTCATTTCCACATTATCTTTTGGAGTATTTAGAAAATAATTTATAGACTCCATTAAAAGTGTTTTATTATCACCACTTTTACTATTGATATTGCAACCTAAATGAACAGCTTTTTCTAATATAGAGATATTTTTTATACCTTTTGATATGGCATAAAAAAGGAAATTTTTCCCAGCTTTATCCAAAATAGTTGGATTTGCTCCTAAATCCATAAGTAGTAATGCTAACTCATTATTTTTTAAAACAGTTTCTTTATGTAAAATTGTATTTCTATCTTCATTAATTTGGTTTATATTAACTTCTTTTAATGAACCAACTTTTTTTATAATCTCAATATTACCATTTGCAATAGCATCGAAAATTAGGTTATTACCATGAATATCGCAATTTCCTAAAGCATTAGTAACTTGTATTAAATAATTTACAATTCTATTATTTGCACTAATAACTGCATCTTGTAAAGCAGTTCTATTATGAATATTTAGGTGATTAATATTTACTTTATTATCAATAAGAGTCTGTAATATAGCGCTACTTTTTGCATGAATTGCATAAAAAATTGCTGTTTCTTTTTGGGCATTTTCAACTTCTATATTTATGCCATTTGCAATAAGCCAAAGTACTGATTGAAATAAATCTTTTTTACAGCAGTAATGTAAAATATGTTCATCATGATAATACAGATTATTTAAATCAATGTTAAGCTCTCTATACATTTTATTAAGCTTCTCATTGTCCATATTTAAATTTAATAATTCTTTTAAAAAATCTTCTTCTGTAGCATTTCCCTTATTCAGGAGTTTTTTGAACATAATACCAACCCATATTTATATAATATAATTTATTTGTGATTATATAATAAAAAAACTAAGTTCTAAGCTTTAAGAGGATAAATATTTAATAAATAAGTATATGTATATATAATAAACAATAAAAAGCTCATAATATGATACAAAATTTATATAATTTAGCATAAGAATTAATAAAAGGGCTTGTATGGAAAATTTTGCTGATGTAAAATATATTTTAGATGGTTTTTTATTTATATTTGCAGGAATTCTTGTTATGTGGATGGCAGCTGGATTTGCTATGTTAGAATCAGGATTAACAAGAAGTAAAAATACTGCTACTGTATTAACAAAAAACATTGCACTATTTGCAATATCATCGATTATGTTTTATTTTATAGGGTATAACTTCATGTATGGAGAAGGGAATGCCTTTATTGGTAGTGGAGCTATGTTATCAGGAAAAACAAATGAAGAATTAGGATATCCAGTAATGGCAGATTTCTTTTTTCAAGTGGTGTTTGTAGCAACTTCTGCATCTGTTATCTCAGGAACAATAGCCGAAAGAATGAAATTATGGCCATTTTTAGTATTTATAATTATTTTATCTGGTGTGATATATCCAATTCAAGGTCATTGGTCATGGGGTGGGTCTGAATTAGGTGGACTAATTTCTGACTTTTCAGATTTTGCAGGTTCAACAATTGTTCACTCTGTTGGTGGATGGGCTGCACTTGCAGGTGTTTTGATTTTAGGTGCAAGAAAAGGTAAATATGGAAAAGATGGACAAATAAGACCACTTCCTGGTTCAAATCTTCCTATGGCAACTCTTGGCACATTTATTTTATGGATGGGATGGTTTGGATTTAATGGTGGTTCTCAATTAGCCTTAGGTTCAAAAGAAGATATAGATGCAATAGCTTCTGTAATTGCAAGTACGAATATGGCTGCTTGTGCAGGTGCTATTATCGCTGCAGTTTTAACACAACTTATTTATAAAAAAGTTGATTTAACAATGGTTTTAAATGGCGCATTAGCAGGTCTTGTTTCTTGTACTGCTGGTCCTAATTTAGGAATTAACGTTGCATTAATTGAGGGACTTGTTGGGGGTGCTTTAGTTGTTTTTGCTATTCCGTTCTTTGATAAAATAAAAATCGATGATCCTGTTGGAGCTTTATCTGTACATTTAGTTGCCGGTATTTGGGGAACACTAGCCGTTGGAATTTTTAATCCTGAGATTACACTTTTAGCACAAGTTAAAGGTATTATAGTAATTGGTGCATTTGTTTTTATTTCATCTTTTATTGTGTGGAAAGTTTTAGATTTAGTTGTTGGATTAAGAGTTGATGAAGAGAT
This sequence comes from Aliarcobacter sp., assembly GCA_028688995.1. Lineage (GTDB taxonomy): Bacteria > Campylobacterota > Campylobacteria > Campylobacterales > Arcobacteraceae > Aliarcobacter. The sequence goes on along the minus strand of JAQTXB010000023.1, from coordinate 1,795 downwards.
AGAAGTAAATGGTTTAGATATTCATGAAACAGGACTTGAAGCGTATCCTGAATTTAAAAGAGCATAATTAAGGAGAAATGATGAAAAAGATTGAAGTAATAATAAAACCTTTTAAACTAGAAGATGTAAAAGATGCTTTAGTAGAGGCTGGAATTACAGGTATGAGTGTATATGATGTAAAAGGTTATGGAAGACAACAAGGACATAGTGAGCTATATAGAGGAGCTGAATATGTAGTAGATTTTCTACCAAAAATAAAAATAGATATCGTTGTGAAAGATGATATGGTAGAATCAGTAATAAACGCAATCGTAGGTTCAGCAAAAACAGGGAAAATCGGAGATGGAAAAATATTTGTTTCATCTTTAGATGAAGTTGTTAGAATCAGAACTGAAGAAAGAGGTAGTGAAGCTGTTTAGTTTTATAGCTAAAGTATATTTTTCTTTTAAATGTATATTTTTTATACATTAAATATTTTTTATATATTTTCTATACTGTTATAATATCCTAAAAAATTAAGGAATATTAATGAGTATAGAATCTATCTCTTACATTATTAACACTTTGTATGCAATTTTTGCAATGACATTAATAATTTTTATGGTTCCAGGTTTTGCAATGTTGGAAGCAGGAATTGTTAGAACAAAAAATGTATCAGCAGTGTTAACCATAAATACACTTATTTATGCTATTGCCTCTTTATGTTTTTTACTATATGGTTACTCTTTAGCCTTTGGTGAATTTGGTAGTGATACAATGAGTAAATGGGCAGCATTTTTGTTTCAAATGGCATTTGTTGGAAAAGTTGTGAATATTATGAGTGGTGGAGTTAGTGAAAGAGCAAAAATTATACCTTTGATGCTTTTTACAGTAATTATGGCCTCATTTCTTTATCCTTTAATTGTAAATATTACTTGGGGTGCAAACTTTCTTAAGGGAACTATTTTAGAATTATCAATGCATGATTTAGCTGGTTCAACAGTAATTCACAGCACTGGTGGTTGGGCGTTATTGGCAGCTATTATGATAATAGGTGCAAGACGTGGAAGATATACAAAAGAGGGTGGAATTAGAGTTATTCCTGCTTCAAATATTCCTCTTATGACATTAGGTGCATTTTTATTATGGATTGGTTGGTTTGGATTTAATGGTGGAAGTGTAGGTTCTATTGCAAGTAAGGAAAATGCAGATTTAGTTGCACTTACAATTATGAATACAAATACAGCAGGATTAAGTGGAGCAATAATTGTAGCAATTATTATGCAAATTGTTTATAAAAAACTTGATTTAACAATGATTCTAAATGGTGCATTAGGTGGATTAGTTGCAGTTACAGCTGGTCCTGAATTATATGATATTTATACGCCAATATTTATTGGTGCATTTGGTGGATGTTTAGTTGTAATTGGAGTATCATTTTTTGATAAGCTAAGAATTGATGATCCAGTTGGTGCATTATCTGTACATCTTTTAAATGGTATTTGGGGAACAATTGCTGTAGGTATTTTTGCTTCAAATGGAGATAATATCACATTATTGGGTCAATTAAAAGGGATTGTACTTGTTGGTATTTTTGCTTTTGTTAGTTCATTTATTGTACTATACATAATAAATAAAATAATGCCTTTAAGAGCTGGAAGCGATGAAGAGATGCAAGGATTAGATGTAGAAGAGTGTGGTATTGAAGCTTATCCTGAATTTAAGCGTGCATTCTAATATTAATTTAAAAAAATTTTGTTAAAATATAAGAACTAAAAAAAGGATTAATAGTGAAAAAAATTGAAGCTGTAATTAA
>JAQTXB010000022.1 GCA_028688995.1 Aliarcobacter sp. | reverse complement strand
CCATAAATATTTATAAATTTAAGTATTTTTATTCTTGTTTCATCATTTAAAGCACTTGCGGATTTTAGAAATATATCCATAAAATTCCTTTTCTTTTTTTGAAGTATAACCAAATAAATTTAATATATCAAGATATGTTGATATATTAAATTAAAAAATATGCAATTTTTGATAATCACTTAAAAAAAGTGATTATCATAGGAAGAAAAACAGCTGTAAATATTCCACTAAGTCCCATTGCAAGTGCGCCAAATGCTGCTGCTTTTTCACTTATTTCTATGGCTCTTGCTGTTCCAATTCCATGAGAAACTAAACCTAGGGCAAAACCTTTTGAAGTATCATGTTTTATATTTACAAGTTTAAAAACAATTGTTCCAAATAGTGCTCCAATAATTCCAGTTATAAGTACAAAACCAACAGCTAAAGATGGAATTCCACCTATTTGTTCAGATGTAATTATTGCAATTGGTGCAGTTATTGATTTTGTTGTCATCGATAACATTGTTGGTAAATCAGCACCAAAAATCCACAGTAATGAGACTGCAATTACAATTGAAAAAACACCTGCAATAAAAAGTGTTAAAACTATTGGCAAAAATAGTGATTTTATATATTTCAAATTTTTATAAAGTGGTAAAGCCAAAGCAACAGTTGCAGGGCCAAGGAAAAAATGAATAATTTGAACACTTTTAAAATACTCTTCAAAAGAGGTATTTGTGTAAATTATTAGACTCAAAAGAATCACATAAGCTATGATAATTGGTTGTAATAAAGTATGTTTATTACATTTCTCATAAATGATTATTCCCAATTTAAAAGCTGCCAATGTGGCAATTAGCCAAGTAAGTGGCGTTGTTTGTATATAATTTATTAAAGCTTCTGAATTCATTTTTTTTCTGCTTTGATTGTGAGATAATCCATAAACTTAGCTGCAAATACTAAAGCTATTAAAGTTCCTACAAATAAGGCAATTGTAATTGCCCAAAACTCTTTTGTAATAATATCAATTTGAGTGATTATTCCCATGGCTGCTGGTATAAAAAGCAAAGGTAAATATCTTAAATGTAATGCAACTGCATTATCAAGACTTAAAAAACTTCCTTTTCTAATTAATAAAAATAGTAATAACAAAATCATTCCAATTACAGGACCTGGAACTAAAAGTTCAAAAAACTTTGCTATACATTCTCCTAAAAATTGAAATAATAATAAAATAATAATACCTTTTAACATGGCATTTTCCTTTCTTTAAAAATAAAATAAATTGAATAAAAATTATAGAGATTTTCTAAAAGCCACCATACTAGATTTATTAAAACCTTGTTTTTCATAGAATTTATGAGCATTAAAATTATCACCATCTGTTAATAAAGTAACTCTTTTAACTGAGTTTTCTTTTAAATAATTTATAGTAAAATTTATTAGTTGTGAACCAATATTTTGATTTCTAAATGAATCAAGAACTACCATATCTTCTAAAATTGCAACCTTTTCACCTAAAGCTGTTGATATTGTATATAAAATATTTACCATTGCAATTACTTTTTTTTCTTTTACTGCTACAAAAATATCACCAATATTTTCATCTTTTATGATTTTTTCCAAAGCTTTTTCATGTTTTTTATAATCTGGAACAAATTCAACTTCTTGTGAAAAAAGTTGAATTAAAAGTTCACATAAAACAGGAATATCTTCAATTGTCGCAATTCTAAAATTTAAATTATGCAAGTGGATCTTCCCCACTTTGCCATGTAGCTAAATATTTTTCTACTAAATGAAAATCTTCACCTTTGTGTTCTGTGAAAGTAATATATTGATTTTTACTATTTATTCCAAAAGTCTCTTTTACAATTTCCATATATTTTAAGGCTAACTCTCTTCTTTTTTCGATTGTTCGCCCTTCCCTAATATCAAGATTCATTAAACAAATATCATCATTTACATCAGCTCGTCCAATCGTTAAAGAGTATTTATCATACTCTCTTAAACTAATAGCAATATGATCAGTTCTTGTATCCATAACTTCACTAAAAGTTTTTCTAATCTCATTTACAAACTCTTCTTTAGACTCATTAGATACTTTTTTATTTATTTCAAACTGTAAATGTGGCATCGTTTATCCTTTTATTTTTTAAATAGTTTATAAATTGAAGAAAAATCTTCTTCACCTTTTCCCATCATTTTCATTTTAGAAAATAGCTCTTTTGGAATTGCTGCTGTATAAAGTGGTTGTTTCAAATTATATGCTAAATCTTGAACTAAATGCAAGTCTTTATTTATTGCATTATTTGAAAAATGAGCAGAAAAATCTTCATCTATTAGTTTTTGAGTTTTTGCTTTTAATACAAGTGATTGACCACCACCTACTCCTAAAATCTCTAAGGCTTTTGCTTTTGGAATCTCACAATTTTCTGCTAATGCTGTACACTCTGCAAGAGTTGCCATAAATGAACCTAAACAAAGGTTATTAATAAGTTTCATTTTTGTAGCACTTGATGGAATTTCTAAATGGAAAATCTCAACTGCAATTTTCTCTAATATTGGTTTTACATTGTCAAAAACTTCTTTTTTACCAGAACTAACAACTGTTAATAAACCTTTTAAAGCAGGTGCAACTGAGCCAAAAACTGGATTTTCAAGATAGTTTCCACCAATCTCATTTACCATTTTATGAAATTGTAAAACCTCTTCATAATGATTTGTTGTTAAATCAATGATTGTTTTACCTTTTAACTCTTCACACAATAGTCCATTTTCACCAATTAAAATTTCTTTAACTGCATTTGAATCAAATAAACATAAAAATATAACTTCACACTCTGCTAATAACTCTTTTGGTGTATTTGATACTTTATATGGTAAGTCTTTTATTTTATCTTTGTTTCTATTATAAATTATTAGTTCAACATCCACAGATGCCAATCTTTCGCATATTGCTCGACCTAGATTTCCAAGTCCTATAAATCCTATTTTCATAATCTCTCCTAGATTTTTATCTATGTATTATAAAGGGTTTATATTAAAAAAAGATGATATTTTGATTAGTTTAAAAGAAAGTTCTAAAAAAGATTAAAAGATAAAGAAAAATAGATGGAAAAAATCCATCTATTTTAAAAGAATTATTTTTTGAAGTCAGCTGTGATTTTTGCTTTTAATTTTGGAATTGTAAATCCAAACTCTTCAAATAGGTCATTTGCAGGACCTGATGCTCCAAATGTATCCATTCCAAATACAACATCAGCAAATCTATAATACTCTAAACCTCTAGCTGCTTCAACTGCATAAACTCTAGTATTTTTATCAATAACTTGAGCAATATAAGACTCATCTTGCTCTAAGAATAAGTCAAAACAAGGAACAGAAACTACATTTGCAATAATTCCATCTTTTTCTAATTCACAAGCTGTTTGAAGTGCAAGCATTAATTCAGATCCAGATGCCATAATAGTAATATTTGCATTTTCTCTTTTTTTAAGTAAGTATCCACCATTTGCAACTGTTCCAAAAGCTTTTTCATTTTTTAATACTTTTAAACCTTGTCTTGAACAAACAAAGGCAGTTGGAGCTTTTATTTTTAAAGCAACTTTCCAAGAATCAACATTTTCAGTCGCATCTGCTGGTCTGAATGTATAGAAATTTGGTAATGCTCTAAATTGAGATAAATGCTCAATTGGTTGGTGAGTTGGTCCATCTTCTCCAACACCAATTGAATCATGAGTCCAAATAAAGTGTTGAGGAATTGAAGCTAGTGCTGCAATTCTAGCACTTGGTTTTAAATAATCAGAGAATACAAAGAAAGTTGCAGAATAAACTCTAAATAACCCGTATAAGTTCATTGCATTTGTCATTGCAGCCATCGCATGCTCTTTAATTCCAAAGTGGATATTTCTTCCTGTTGGGAAATCTCCCATATCTTTTAATTCAGTTTTATTAGATGGTCCAAGGTCAGCTGAACCTCCTAAGAATCCTGGAATTGCTTTTGCAATTGCATTTAAAATTTTATGGTTTGAATCTCTTGTTGCTACACTTGAATCAGCTTCAAATGTTGGGTACTCAATAGAATCAAAATTTGGGTTTTGTAATTCTGCAATTTTAGCTTTTGCCTCTGCACTTAAAGAATCATTCCAAGCATTTTGTGCAATAGAACCTATGATTAATTTATCAAAAGCACCTTTTACATCAGCAGGAACACAGAATTTTTCTTCTGGATTAAATCCCGCTTTTAATTTTGATGCAGCAATTTCATCATTACCTAATGGTGCACCATGAGCATGGTGACTTCCTTCCATTGTAACTGCACCTTTTGCAATTGCTGTTTTTGCAATAATTAAAACAGGAAGTGTTGATTGTTTTGCTGTAACTAAGGCTTTATCAATTTGTTCAAAATTGTGTCCATCTATTTCAATAACTTCAAAATCAATAGCTTGGAATCTTTTTTTAACATTTTCACTCCATGATAAAGATGTATCACCTTCAATTGTAATATTATTTGAATCATAAATTATTACAAGATTATCAAGTTTTAAATGTCCAGCTGTTGCAGTTGCTTCATAAGAAATTCCTTCTTGTAAATCTCCATCTCCACATAAACAATAAACTTTATGATTAATAACTTCACGTCCAAGTATATTTTGTGCATATTTTGAAGCCATTGAAAAACCAACAGCATTTGCAATACCTTGTCCTAAAGGTCCAGTTGTAATTTCAATTCCATGAGTATGTCCATATTCTGGATGACCTGGAGTTTTCGAGTGAGTTTGTCTAAAGTTTTTCATATCATTTACAGATACATCAAATCCCCAAAGATGTAATAAAGAGTAAACTAATCCAGTTGCATGACCACCTGAAAATACTAATCTATCTCTATTTAGCCATTTTTCATCAGCTGGATTTACATTTAAGTGTTTACTTAATACTGTTGCAATATCAGCTAATCCCATTGGAGCACCTGGATGTCCTGAGTTTGCTTGTTGCACCATATCAGCTGCTAGAAATCTAATTGTATCTGCTTGTTTTTGTAATAATTGTTTTGACATGATTATCCTATTAATAAGTGAAGTTTTCTAATTTTCGGTGATTATATCTAAAATAGTTTAAATACAATATGAAGTAAAATTTCTAGATTTTAGGAATAATAATTTTAAAAAAAGCGCCTTTTGAAGAGTTCTCTACTAATAATTTTCCATTCATATTTTTTTCGATTATAAGCTTTGACATAAAAAGCCCAATTCCTGAGCCTCCAATTTTTTCATAGGTAAAAAATGGATCAAATATTTTTTCAATAGGATCAACTTTTATTCCACCTGCGTTATCTTCTACAGTTGTTATAATATTGCCATTTTCTTCAAATATTGAGATCTTAATATAAGGATTTTCGATTTTTCTTTGAACTAAAACATCTTTTGCATTGTTTATTATGTTTATTAAAACTTGTGAATAATCATTTTTATATCCCGTTAATTCTGGATTCTTTTGAATTATAATATCAAGCTTTATATTATTGTTTTTTAATCCACCACTTATAATATTTATTGTTGAATTAATTTGCTCTAATAATTGAAATTTTATTTTTTCTTTATCCGTAGCAAAAAAGTTTTTGAAATCATCAATTGTATTAGACATATACTTTGTAATATGGTTCAATTTGCTTATAGTTTCAAGAATTTCTTCTTTATCTAAAGGCATATCAAGTGAAATTTTACCTTCAATTGGTAAGAACAATGAGTTTATTTCCATAAGTGGTTGCCTCCATTGATGGGATATATTTCCTAACATTTCACCCAAAGATGCTAACTTTGCTTGTTGAAACATTAATTTATCTTTTTCTCTGTTTTTTGTGACTTCTTCTTTTATTCTTTTTTCTAGTTCTTTATTATGATGTTCTAACTCTAAAAATTCATCTATTCTTGTTTGTCTCATTAAAAATTTAAAATCCAATTACTAAATTTAAAAAGTATAAATAGGAAAAATCCTATTTATACTTATATATGTGGTGTTACATCAATATCATCATCAATTAATAATTTAATTGTTGAATTAACACCTGTTCCTGTATAAACATTATAATTAACACCATCTACTTGCTCATGTCCTGCACTTGCCCAATCACTTGGAGTATCTAAATCAACTTTATCATGTAAATCACCTTTTATCATTAACTGGTGATCTTCTTGAACTAATACATCATTTAAATCTATTGAAATTTTATCAACTTTTGAATTTTCCAAATTAATTACATCTGTATTTGTATGAGATGAAATAATTGATGTTAAATCAATATCTTCACCTGATAAATTTAAAGTATTTACTGATTCATTAGGAGAAATATCCATTTTTAAATTTACATCAAATGACGATGAATCACCATTTGTATCAGATGCATGTACTTCAAATGTTTTCGTTGTATCTGTTGTAAATTCTGAAGATTTTGCACTATATGAATAAACACCTGTTTCAAAATCAAATACTAATTTACCATCACCATCAAGAGGAATTCCATCTGTTGGGAAAGTAGTTTTTGTATATTCAACTCCATCAACAACAATACTATTTATTGTTATAGTTCCATCTCCACCAGATATATTATCAGATACATCACCTGAGATTGTATGTGTAATTAATTCTTGTAAAGCTGCATTTAATTTTGTATCATCTGTAACTTTAACAACAGCATTATCTCCTGCATTTGCTAATAAATTTAAGTAAGTATAATCAGTTATCCCACTTCCTACACCTACAACATAAAGTTCATCAACATTTGTAGCTATAAAATTATTCCATGATGTTTTATATGCTGTATCAAGCCAGCCATTTTCTGCATCTGTTCCTATATTTTTATAAACATCTTTTCCTTCGTTATTTTCAGCAGTTGGTACTCCATCTGAGATAAAGTAAGCAATAGTTTTATCAGCGGCTGGTTCTGTATAATTATGATATGTTTCATAAACTGCATCTTCATAATTTGTATACATATCACTTCTTAAACTACTAATAGTATTCTTTGCTTCTGTTAACGTCATCCAGGTATCATATGCATGACCTTCTGTACTAAATGTAATTAATTTAACATTTACAGTACCTTGGGCAGAATATGAATCAAGCATATTTTTTATTGCAGCTTTTGCAATATCAAGTCTTGTTTTACTACCATCAACTTGATCATCCATACTTTTTGATATATCAAGAGTAATAACTATATTTGTTGTTGTAGTTGTTTTCCCAAATGCTAAAGTATTTGTTTCATTAATTGAATATACTATTGCATCACTTGATGTTGCTTCTGCAAAATTTAAACCATTTGAATTATCGTTTGTTTCTGTTGCTCTTGCAGTAATTGTTAAATTAAAATCTTGTGCACTTTCTGGTACAGTCATTTTTAATGTATCACTGATTGATTTTGTGCCAGCTGGAAGAGTTAATTCCCAAACTCCATTACCTTTATCTACAATATTAACCGTATCAAAAGTTGCACCAGTTGGAACTCCACTGATTTTTACTGTTAAAGTTTCACTTCCATCTGTATCAGCTAATGCTGCACCTACATTAACATTGTATTCAACTGTTGTATTATTAACAACATTAACTTTTCCAAAAGTATTTCCATCAGCAAAAATTATCCCCTCAATATTATTAACAACTAAAATTCCACCTGTATCTTTATCTTTTAATTGGAAATCCATATCAGGATGACCTTGTTCATAACCGTTATAATTTAAGATTTCATATTTATTCATACCTTTACCTAAATATAAATAATCTGTTCCATTATCACCAGTAAATGAACCACCATATATATTTCCAAGGATAGCAACAATATCATTCCCATCAGTTGAATTTATATTTGTACCAGATTTTACATCTCCATTAATAATTATAATATCATCGTTTAGTGTTCCTCCAACCAAATCATTTTGATTTAATCCACCATTTACTGTGATTTTTGTTGTATTATCATTATCCATATCATAATTATTTCCAACATTAGATTTTTGTTTAAATTGTGTTGAATCATTTTTATTAGCTAATATTTCTGTAATGTTATATGTATTGTTTCCTACTTTAACAATTATATCGTCAGCTATTGAAGAAACTATTTTTGTAACATCAATACTTGCTGTTGGTTTATCAGCAACTGCAACCACTTCAATAGCTGTTGTATATTCTCCACTAAACTTTGTTCCATCTCCAACTTCAAATTTAAAGCTTCCATCAATATCACTATCTTTATTTGGTACAAACTCAACTTTTTTTGCTCCAATTTGAGCTAAAGATATAATTTGATCTTTTGTAACTTCAACTTTTGTATTTTGAGTAGCTACAGTTTGAGTTCCATCTGGATTAAATATTGTATCACCCATTGTAATAGTTAAAAATAATTTTCCATTTGTTGGCAATTCTGTAATTTTAAATATCGTTGTATTAATAGAAACTTCTCCAAAGTCAGTTACTTTTAAAGTATAAGTTTCATCTTCATTTGTAGTTATACTATCATCAGAAGATTTTAAAACTGGTGTAAAATCAAAAGTTTTTTCTACAAGATTTACTTTTTCATAGTTTCCACCATTTATTTCTAATACTTTTACAACAACTTTTGATAAATCGCCTAAATCTTTACCATCAACTGTTAAAGTAGCTCTTCCTGTTGCATTTATTATAACATTGTCATAAATTACTCCATTTACCTCTATTTTAACAGTAGCAGTTCCTTGAGGAGGATAATTCTCATCAAGTTGAATATTAAATGTTACTTTAGCATCATCTGTTAATACATTAGTTACTTCCGAATTTATTACTTCTTTATAAACTATTTTGTTTATCAAATAATCATCAACATTAGTTGGAGCAGAGAACTCAACTTTGTCAAATGATACAATACCACCATTTGCATCTGGTAATTCAAAAGTAAATGCTTCATCAACTTTATCTGAACTTCCTTTTGCATTTACAGTTTTTATTAAATTATTATTTTCATCATAATAAGTAACAATAGCTTTAGTAGTACTACTTCCATCTCCTGTAACTTTTGCATAACCTACAATTTGACCATCTTTTATAAATGTAAGTTTTGCTGTTTCGTGATTATTTCTCCAAGCAAAAGATACATCAAGTGAATTTACATCTTTACCATCTGTAAACTCAACAACAATTTTTTCTCCAACTCCTAACTCTTTTGAATCACCATTTGATAAATTTTTACCATCTATTCCAAATCCATTATGATCTGAGTTTGTGATTATTGATAAATTTACTTGTGTACCATCACTATTAAATCCAGTGATTTTAACCCCTGTTGTACCATCAGTTGCAGTAGTTACATCTATGATTTTTGGTGTAGTTACAGTTGCAGAAATTATTACATCTACTGGATCGACATCATCATTTATTGTAATACTTGCTATTTTGTTTGTTATATCTATTTTAGAGTTTGATACATTTTGAATAGATACATCATATGTTGTAGTACCTTGTTTATAATAATCATCTATTCTATTCGTCTCAATTTCAATAGGACCAGTTGTTGTTTCCCCTGCTTTAATAACTACTTCTTTTCCATTACTTAAAGTAATCATTAAATCTTCTGCAAAAACTTTTCCATTTTCAATACTAATTTCAACTGTACCTACTACTTTATCACCTGTAGAAACTCCATTTACTTTTTCTGTAACTGTGCTTCCTGTTATAATAAGTATTGGTTTATCACCATCTTTATCATCTGGAGTTGTTCTATCTTCATCATTTATTATCGTTACAACTGGTGTTTTATTTACTATCACATTTTCAAACTGTGTTTGATTTGAAACTGTATTTATTGCTATTGTAAATTCTTCTGATATTTCATAAATATTATCATCAATTGTTTTTACACTTACTGGTGCTTCACTTGTTCCTGCTTTTATTGTTACAGTTGCTGTTTCTGTAATATCATTACCTTCTGCTGTCGTATATGTATAAGTAAATGTTACTTCCATATCTTGAGTTGCTAATACTGGTTTTCCAAAGTCATCTGTTAATGTTACTTTATAAGTTGCATTTTCACCTTCAATTACAGCTGTATCTATTCCAACTAATTTTACATTTACATTATCTTTTTTATCATCTGTTTCATCTGTTATTGTTGTTTCTACTGAATTATTTACAGTACTTACTCTTACATCTTCTAATCCACCTACTTTTCCTAAGCTTGATGGGTTAATTGATACTGTGAATTTCTCTGCACCTTCAGCTAAGTTATCATCAATTGTTGCGATTGTAAATGTTGTTGATGTTGTTCCAGCTTTTATAACTACACTTGATACTCCTGTGAAGTCTGTTCCATCTGCTGCTACACCTGTATATGTAAAGCTTACTGTTAAGTCTGTTGTTGGAGCTTGTGAAATACTTACTGTATATGGAGTTGTTGTATCACCTTCAATTACATCTGCTGGTCCTGTTATACTTACTAATGCTGTTTGAGCATCAGGAGTTGTTGGAACGATTTCATCTGTTATTGTTGTTTCTACTGGTGTTTTATTTACTGTAACAGAATCAAATTGTGTTTGATTTAAAACGGTATCTATTTCAATTGAAAAAGTTTCTTTTCCTTCAGATAAATTATCATCTATAGTTTTAACTAAAACAGGCGCTTCACTCGAACCAGCCGGTATTACTACATTTATAGTTTCTGTTATATCTGTACCATCAGCTGAGATATATGTATATTTGAAGGTTACTGTAATATCTTCTACAGCAATTACTGAATTTCCAGCATCATCTGTTAATGTTACTCTATAAGTTGCATTTTCACCTTCAATTACATTTGTATTTACACCTATTAAATTTACATTTACATTAGTAGAAGTAACAATTGATTGTGCAATTACTGTAGTATTTCCTGTATCAACAGGAATTGTAGAAATTGATTCTGTTAAATTTACTCCTCTTGCCGTATCAGCAATACCATTTAATCCACCATCTACTATAGAAAATATTGAATTAAAAGTTGAACCATTAGCTGTAGTATTTCCACCTGCTTGTCCACCTGCTGCTGCTGCACCAAGAGATTCTAATAATGTTTGATAATCAGATATTAAAGTTAAATTAGTCGCTTTATTATCTCCTAATTCAACAGGTTTAGATATTAGTGCTTCTAATCTATCAATTATCTCTCCACCATTAAAAGAGTTATTATCTACAATGTTATCAACATCTTTATTGTTTACATCTTTATTAATTATAATTGCAGTTGGATTGGACATATTTGTAGTATTTGATTGAAGAAGAGGAACAATGCCAGTCAATTCAACTTTTATACTTTTACCATCAACATTAAAAGTTAAAACAACTGATTCTTGATTATCTTTAAAATTTAAAACATAATTTGAAAAACCATTTGAGAAGACATACTGCTCACCTTTTAAAGTATTAAATTGTAAATCATTTTTTAAATCTACAATTTTTTGACCATTTTCAGTTTTTATTGTTAACTTCATTTTATTTCTCCATTATTATCAAATAACTATTTTTACTACAATGTAAAATCTTATATCATAATACTATATCAATAAAGTCTCTAAAAAGTTTTTTTATTATTATTTTGAATAAAAAGATAATCTAAAATTTAGATTACCTTTCGTGAAGAGAATCTTGTTTAACTTTTAATATTGGTTTTAGAAGGAAATCTAATATTGTTTTTTTACCAGTTACAATGTCAACAGTAGCAATCATACCTGGAATAATAGGCAATTTTTTACCTCTTCTTTCCAAATAGTTTTTATCTGTTTTTACTAAAACTCTATAGTAACTTTTTCCATCTTTTGAATCTTTATCCACAATTGTATCAGCTGAAATTTCAACAATTTTACCTTCTAATCCACCATAAATTGCAAAATCATAAGCAGTTATTTTTATAATTGCTTTTTGACTAGGGTTAATAAATGCTATATCTTTTGGATCAATTTTTGCCTCAACAACTAAGGCATCACTCAGGGGAACTATTTCTATCAAATCCATACCTGACTGAACAACTCCTCCAATAGTATTAAAATTAAGTTGTTTAATAATACCATCAACTGGTGAAGTAATTGTTGTTTTAGCTACTTTATCCCTATCTCCAACTAATTTAGCTTCAAATCTATTTATTTGACTTACAGTTTTTTGAAGATCTCGAGATGCTTCAGCTTTAAATGTATCAATTTTTTCTCGAATTCTATTTTGTGCTTCTGAAATAGCAAAATTTGATCTTGCAATAGATAATCTTGCAGTTTGTAAATCACCTTTTGTTACATTGTACTCTTTCTCAATATCTAATAAATCATATTTTGATTTAATTCCTCTTTCAACAAGTTTTTTAATAGTAACTCTTTGTTCCTCGATAAAACCAAGAGTGTCAGTTAATTTTTTAATTGTACTTTCAATTTCTTTCAACTCTTGAACTTTTTGACTCTCTTGATTTTCAAGAACTTTTATGGAAGATTGTAACTCTCTAAATCTATTTTCTAATAATAACTTTTCATTAATATCATATCTTGATAAATCTTTAATAATTTTTTCATCAAAAATTAAAATTGGTAATTCTTTGTTTACGTCTATTGTTGATTCAACTTCTAATCTAGTTTTTAAGGCTAATAAAGATAGATATTCTTGTTTACTCTCCTCAAGAGTTGCTTGAAATCTTGTGGTATCAATTTTCATTAAAGGATCATCAAATTTAACAATATCACCCTCTTTTATAAAAATCTCTGAAATTATTCCTCCATCTAAAGATTGAACCGTTTGTATTTTATCCGTAGGAATTACTTTCCCATTTCCTCTGGCTAATTCATCAATTTCTGCAATAGCTGCCCATAAAATAAGTATAGTAAATATTCCCATTACTAATAAAAAAATTATGTTAGAAACTCTGCTAGGTCTTTCATTTGAGTTTGAATACAGACTATACATAAACTCTAAATCTTCTTGTTTTTCATCCTCTAAACCATAGAGTCTTCTAAACCAATCAACTAAGCCTCTTTTTTCTTTTATCTTCTTCTCTTTTTGCATTATTTAACCTACTTTTGTAGTAAAAACTTCTTCTTTAGGTCCATCAACTATTATCTGACCATTTTCTATTATTATTATTCTATCAACTAATTGTAATAAAGAAGTTTTATGAGTTACAACTATCAATGTTTTATCTGAAACAATATTTTGAAGTCTATTTATAAATGATTTTTCTGTTTGTCTATCCATAGAATTAGTTGGTTCATCAAGCATAATTATGTTTGGATCAGAGATTAATGCCCTTGCAAGAGTAACAGACTGTCTTTCACCGCCAGATAAACCATCTCCTCTTTCTCCAACTAATAAATCATATCCCGCTTCATGTTTACCTAAGAAATCATCTAATCCCGCAATTTTTGATACTCGTAATAACTCTTCATCTGATACATATTGTTCACCAATTGTAAGATTATCTTTTACTGTTCCCATAAATAAGAAAGGTTCTTGAGGAACACTTCCAATAGAGTGTCTTAAATCTGTTGGATCAATTTGTCTTGTATCTAAACCATCTATTAAAACAGACCCTGAAGTTGGTTCATATAAATTCATAATTAATTTTAACAAAGTAGATTTACCTGAACCAATTTTTCCAAGAATTGCTACTTTTTCACCTTCTTTAATTACTAAATTTATATCTTTTAAAGTTTGATGATTTTGATTTTTATAAGCAAATTGAACATCTTTTAATTCAATATCACCTTTTAAGTTAGGACGACTAATATATGATTTATTCTCTTTTTCAACAGGCATTTTCATAACCTCATCAAGGTTATTTAAAGACAACATTGTCCTATCAAATTTTATAATCATTCCAACCAATTGAGAAATAGGAGCTATTACTCTACCATTTAAAATCATTGCAGCAATAATTGCTCCCATTGTTATTTCACCATCTTGAGCTAAATAAACACCTGCGGCTACAATTGCAATATTTGAAAATTGTGAAATAAAAGCAGTCAAATACGTAATTGTTTGAGATAAAAAATGCCCCTTATCTGCAAAATGTACTGTTTTATTAATAGAGTTATCCCAATGGGTTTTCATTCTATTCTGAGCTTTTACACTTTTAATTATTTCCAAACCAGAAACTGTTTCAATAAGTGTAGTCTGTTTTATCTGTTCTTCTTTTACTGATCTTGAAATAATTTCTTTGAGTGGTCTTTGCATATACCATGAGATTAAAAGCGATATTATTACAGTTAATATAGTGATGTATGCCAAAGGTCCTGCAATAAAGAAAATTACGATTATAAAAATAACTACAAATGGTAAATCTACAACTGCAGCAATTGTTGCTCCCGTGAAAAATTCTCTTACACTTTCAAAAGATTGTAATCTACTTACAAATTGACCTGTTGATGCTGGTCTTGCATCTAGTTTAATATTTAATAAATGATTAAATATTTTATTTGACATTATCGTATCTGCTCTTTTACTTGCAATTCCAAGAAAATGAGATCGTAATATTTTTAATAATAAATCAAAAAACATTACGATTGAAATCCCAATAAATAAAGCCCATAATGTTTCTATTGCATTATTTGGAAGAACCCTGTCATATACATTCATAGTAAAAAGTGGTGTTGCTAAAATAAATAAATTAATAAATAAAGAGACTACTATTACTTGTTGATAAATTCCTTTATTTCGTAATAAAGTTCCCCAAAACCACTCTTTTGGATTATCAACAACAACTTCTTTTTCTATTCTATTATTAAAGTTATACTCAGGTTTTATAATTATAACTTCCCCAGTATATTCACTTTCAAGTTTTTCAACAGACATTTGTGTTTCACCTGAAATTAATCCAGGAATAATTACATTTGCTGTTCCTTCTTTCAAATCATAATTTAATAAAACACAAGCTCTATTTTTATCTAAAATTAAAACTGAAGGGAGTGCTAATTTTGTTATATCTTTTAATTTTTCTCTCTTTACTGTTTTTGTAATCAAACCTATTCGAGCTGATGCTTGATGAAACATTGTAATATTCATTGAAGTTTTATGAATTGGTAGACCAAATGTTAAAGATTCAGCAGATGTTTCTCTATTATGATATTTAGATAAAAAAAGTAGACAACCCAATAAGTCATCTACTTTTCTTCTATCTTTCAAATCTGTTAGTGTTTCATTCTCTACAAAATTAGGATTGTTTTCCAATATTAACCTTTTATTAGAAATTCTATACTAAATTACTTATTATATTTTGTGTATAGTTTTTGATGTTTACTTATATTATCAATATATGGTTTATTCGCAATAACCGATGAAGGTAAATTACTTATAGCTTCATTTGCTTCTTTTACAGACTTAAATGTACCATAAATAACCTTAGCACTTTTCATTTCAGGTCCAAATGGATACACATATGCTGTTGCTGTATCTAAATTATTAGAATTTACATAACTTTTTGCAGCATCTAATCCCTCTGTAGTTGTGATATTAATTGTATAATAATCAGCTGGGGCATCTAAAAATGAATTATATTCATTTGACATTTTAGTTTTTATTATTTTCTCTTCTTTTGGTGATACAGGAATAACTTGTTTAGCTTCTTTTGTTACTGGTTTTTCATCACCTAATAATGCACCAAGCTCTGAAGATACAGTTTGATTTGATTGAGTTGCTGATGATTGTTTTTGTACTGAAGTTATTGTACTTAAAGCCTTATCATCTGAACAACCATCTCCTGATTCTAAAACAGTACTTGTTAACATTCCTAATGTATTTAAAATATCATAATAATTTGTATATAAATCATATTCTCGGGCAACTAAACTTTTTTTAGCTTCATATAAAACTGTTTGTGCATCTAGAATATCAACAAATGTTCTTGTCCCGGATTCAAATTCACTTTTATATACTTCAACAATATTTTCATTAGCCACAACATAATCTTTTAGAACAGCAATTCTTTCTTTATTTTTCATAAATCTTTGATAATTTACTTTTATTGCCTCAACAATTTTGTTTGTAACTGCATCTAATCTTTGTTTTTCTTCAGCTAAGAAAAGTTCTGCTTGTTTTGATACAGCATAATCTCCACCACCATTGTATAAATTCCATGATAGATTGATTCTTCCATATGCTTGATTTTCTACACCCTCTTCATTTAGAGATAAATCACTATCATTAATGGCTTTTAATTCTAAATTTAAATTTGGAAGAAATTTAGAATCTGCTTGTGCAATTTTTTCTCTTTGAGCTTTTATTGTTTCTATTTGTTGTTGAATTTCATTATTCTTTAAAACAGCCAACTCTACAATTTGTTGTAGGTTATCTGGAATTTTTTTTAGTTGAATCAGTGGTCTACACTCATTACCTGAAGGTTCTACTCCAACATATCTCTTAAATGTACTTATTTTTGAACTTTTTAAATCTTTTTCTTCTAAATATTTTTCTTTTACAAAACTTAATTTTGAATCTACTTGATATGTTTCTAAAATTTCACCACTAATTGACTCTTTTTCTTTTGCAATTTGAAGATTTTCTTCATTAGTTGTTATCATATCTTTTGTTAAATCTAACATTTCATTATATTGAACAAAATCTTTATAGGCAGTAATTGTTTCATAAACAACATTATCAATGTTTTTTTGAGTTCTATATTTATTAGCTAAATCATTATGTTTTGCTTCTGCAACTTGACTAGGAGTTAAATTACCATCATAAAGCATTTGATTTAATGCTATACCAAAATTATATCCATCTTCTTGTGATGAGCTATCAGGAAAATTACCTGAATTTGGATGATCATATTTTTTATCCGAATTACTTTTTTCAAGTCTTCCATCAATATCAATTCTTGGAAGATAATTTGCTTCTCTCTCATCTATATATTTTTTAAAAGCTTCCTGATTATTTTTTTCAGCAATGATTTCAGGATTAGTAGCTAATACCTTTTCTACACTCTCTTTCAAGCTCATTGCATGAAGAGAACCACTTACAAGTATTGAGATACAAGTAAATTTCAATAATTTTTTTATATACATTTATAACTCCAAATTTAGACAATAAAGACTCAAAATAATTTTTCATATTACTTTGTTGGATTCTACTCAACTAATTATTAAAAATAACTTTTATTACAAATAAATAATAATATTTATATTATTTATTTGTAAGTTTCATTATAATAGTATACTTAATTATTATTTTCAATACAAGAGTTAATTATGCAAAAAAACCTTAATTTCAATAATATATTAAAAAATTTAAATATTCTTTATATAGAAGACGAAGAAAATATTAGAATAAATATAAAAAAAGTTTTGCTATTATTATGTGAAAATGTATTTGATACATCATCTACTGAAGAAGCTAAAATTATCTTAAAAGAGCAAAGAATAGATATAGTTATTTCTGATATAAATTTACCTGATAACGATGGAATTTCTTTTGTAAAAGAATTAAGAAAAACTGATAAAACAATTCCTGTAATTTTATTAAGTGCATTTACTGACACTAAATATTTGCTAGAAGCAACAAAACTTAAACTAGTAGATTATCTAACGAAACCTATAGATTTCAAAACTTTAAACAATGCATTACAAACTTGTGTGGAAGAGATTTTAGATAATTCAAGATATTTAATCCTTTTCCAAAATAATATCCAATACAATGTTCTTCATAAAAAATTAATAGATTTAAATACAGAAAAAGAGATTTTACTCACATCTAAAGAGCTTGAACTATTAAGTTTTTTAATTAAACATAATAATAGAATAGTTTCTGCCGATGAATTAAAATCAAATATATGGGAAGATTATTTTGAAGCAACGGATTCAGCTTTAAAAAATTTATTAAATAAAGTTAGAAAAAAAATAGGTAAAGAATCTATTATTAATATCTCAGGGGTAGGATATAGATTAGATTTCTAATTATTCATATTAACTTACACTAATTTAATAATTCTTTGTTATAATATTTATAAAGATATTATTAAACTTAATTACCACTTTTATTTAGGCTATTATGAAAACTCTCATTATTATTTTTTTATTTTCTATTTCACTTTTTGCAAAAGAAGCTGATTTCAAAATCTCTTATGATCCCAATTATGCTCCATTTTCATATAAACAAGATGACAAAGCTGCTGGTTTGTTTGTTGATATATGGAAATTATGGGCAAAATACAACAATTATACTATTGAATTTGTAGATGGTGTTTTATGGGAAGATGCTATTAATTTAGTAAAAGATAAAAAAGTTGATTTTTTTCTAGGTACAGAAGAATATAATAATTGGATGGTTGGTTCTAATTTCTTTTATGAAATAAAGAGTTCATTTTTTGCTTTAGCAGGAAATGATTTTAAAATAGAGAAAAAAGAGAATCTTAATATTGGAATAATAGGAAATGTTTATAAAGAATTAATGCAAAAGAATTTCCCAAATGCAAATATAAAAATTTATGAGGATTATATATATTCAATAAATGACTTAAAAGAGTTAAAAATTGATGTTATTTATGATGATAAGTTGGCAATAGAATTTTATACTGTACAAAACAACTTCTTTTACCTGATAAAACCTCTTAATAATTTAATACTTAAAAATAAAATACGAACAATAAGTTACGACAAAGAAAAAGCTGATATTTTTAATGCAGGTTTATTAAAAATTCCTACAAATGAACTTTTAGAACTTGAAAAGAAATGGATTTTAAATGAAAATGAACGATATTATCCAGATTTTAAACAACAAATAAATTTAACCAAAGAGGAAAAAGATTTTTTAGCAAAGAACTTAATAAAAGTATCAGTTTCTAACTCATGGGAACCATTTACATTTAAGTCAGAAAACGACGAAGCAATTGGTATTTCATCAGAATATTGGAAATTAATAGCTAGTAAATTAGGGTTAAACTATAAAAATAGTTTTTCTGAAACATTTAATCAGCAAATTAATAGTATTAAAGATAAAGAATCTGATTTAATTTATAGTGTTGGAGAAACAACAAATAGAAAAGAGTTCTCTATTTTTACAAAAGAGTATGCTAAATTTCCTATTTCTATAATTACAAAAAAAGATGAGAACTTTATTGAAAATATTACAGCACTTAACAAGAAAAAAATAGCTGTTGGAAATAACTTTACTGCTCACAATATAATAAAAAACAAATATCCTGATATGGATTTAATATTAGTAAATAGTGTTAAAGAGGGCTTGGAATTAGTATCAAATAATAAAGCTTATGCATTTATAGATATTCAACCTGTACTTCTTTATAATATTGCAAAATATGGTTTTGATGATTTAAAAGTATCTGGGAATACTGGCCTTGATTTTAATATCAAATTTATGATTAGAGGTGATTACAGTATTTTAGAATCAATTTTAAATAAAGCAATATCATCAATTTCTATCAATGAATTAAATCAAATAATTAGTAAATGGGATAATGTTCAATTCCAAACAACTTTTAATTATGATTTATTTTGGAAAGGACTATTTGTTATTTTTATAATCATTTTAGCATTTATAAATAGAACATTAACCCTAAAAAAGCTTAATAAAAATCTTACTAAAATCGTAGAAGAAAAAACTAAGAAATTAAATGAAATGAATAAAAATCTTGAAGAAATGGTTGAGAAAAAAACAGGTGAATTAATTCAAAAAGAAAATATATTAAACCAACAATCAAAAATGGCAGCAATGGGAGAGATGATTGAAAATATCGCCCATCAATGGAGACAACCTTTATCTTTAATTTCAACAGCAGCAACTGGTGCTAAATTAAAAAAAGATTTTAAACAATTAAGTGATGAAGATTTCTATGAAACTATGGATATTATAAATAATTCAGCGCAACATCTATCAAGTACAATTGATGATTTTAGAAACTTCTTTAATAACGATAAACAAACCACAACTTTTGATATTAATGTACCAATTGAAAAAGTTATATATTTAGTAAGTTCAAAACTAAAAAATAGAGAGATAGAAATTATAAAAAATACTCAAGAAATAAATATTTTAGGACTTAGTAATGAATTTATTCAAGTTTTATTAAATATCTTAAATAATGCGTTGGATGCCTTTAAAGAAAATAATTTCAAAGAAAAATTTATATTCATTGATGCTTACAAAAAAGATAATAAACTAATTTTAAAAATAAAAGATAATGCAGGGGGAATAAAAGAGGACATAATATCAAGAATCTTTGAACCATACTTTACAACAAAACATCAAAGTCAAGGTACAGGAATTGGCCTTTATATGTCAACTGAAATTATTAAAAAACATATGAACGGGAATTTAAGTGTTTCAAATAAAGAGTACACCTACAATAATATAAAATGTAGGGGTGCTCAATTCAAAATAGAGCTTCCTATAAAAGAATAGCTCTATTTTTTATCCTCTTTCTGCCATTTTCTTTTCATATTGTGAATGAAAATAATTAATATAAAAAAGATAGAAGATGTTATTCCTAAAGCTATTAATATATCTGTTTCACTTGGCGTACTATCTAATAAGATGAGTTTTCTAATAATAACAACAAAAGCTATTTCTAGAAAAGTTAAAGCATAATCAAAACCATTTTTTATGAAAAGTGTTTTTACGATTGCAATTACAATTAAAGTGAATAAACCATCTGTTAAAATTGTTTTAATTGATGCAAAATCTAAAGCACCTTGTTCAATTATGAAAGATATCATTTTATGAGATAAACTCATAAGACAAATAGCTAAATAAACTATCATTATTACTATAAAGATGTATTTAAGCATATTAATAAATCTTAATAAAATTATATCAACTTTACTCTCTAATACTTTATCTATACTATTTACTTTTACAAATACTTTTTCCACTAAACTTTTCTTTTCATCTTCCATGTTAATTATCCTTGAGCTAATCAATAATTTTGCGAATGTTATCACAGATGAACATAAAAGAACGATAAAAAATAATCTTTTTCTTATACTATTTTTGTAAATTCTTCGAATAATTTATCATTAAGTGGTATTTCTAATTTTAACTCTAAACTAATAGGTTTATTTCCCTCATATTTAATACTATTTGCTAAACCTAAATATATAAAATTCTGAGTCTTTTTATCTACTTGTGCAAATTTTCTCACAAAAATATGAAGTTTTACTCCATATTTCTGATTTTCTATCAATCTTTCTCCATCCCCTTTATCTTGACTTTGTGAAGGTTTACTTTGATAGGTAAAAACTTCTTTTGATAAAAAGGCATTATCATAATTTGCTGATTTAGAAAACTTCTCTTTTTCAAGATTTATAAATAAGAAAAAGTCATCTTGATATTTTAAAAATCCACTTCCTCTAAACGAACTATGAATTTTTGGGAAATTACAAAGTTGAGCAATATTTAACATATTATATTTTGAATAAAGTTTTAAAAATGGCATTCCAAAATCAAGGGTTTTAAACTCTTCCTCATAGGTATAAATTCCATAATTCAAACTATCTTCAAAAATATCTTTGTACTCTTTATTTTCTAAAAGCCTTGAAAACTCTTTTGTTTTTGTAAGTTTTATTCCATCAAAATTTACACATTTCAAATATCTGCTTATTTGTCCTGAATCAAAATAATCCTGATTTAAATAAGAAAAACTATGAATTATAGTTTTTTTAGAAACTTTATCTAGATATTTATCTAATATTTTAAAAGCGATATTTTCATCACAAAAATCATTAAATAAAAGATATTTTAAAATCACAAATTCATAAACTCTTTTTATTGAAAGTTGGTTTTCAATAAATCTAATTGCTTTGATAAAAACTTCATTTAAACAAAGTTTTGTGTAAATATCTTTTGTTTTTCCAACTTCTACTTTTGATAAAAACTCCACATAAGATTTGCTTTCATCAACAAAATTTAAAGGATTAATCAAATCATCAAAGGCTAGATAATCTGTTAGTTTTGGTATTTTATTGTTTAGTAAAGCTTTAAACTCAAAATATTGTTCTTTTAAATATTTAAGATTATTAAAGTTTTGATTCTCTATTTGCTCTAAAATTCTTTGTTTTGAAATCTCATCCATACAGATAAAGGCATTTTGAAAATTTGCAAAATTATTCATCAATGAGAGTTTCAAACTATCTTTATCAATAGCTTTATTTCCAGCAAGGGCAAGGGCAATTAAATATGCTTTTTTATGGTTTCCTATAAAATCAAGAACTGTTAAAAACTCTTTATTTTTATGTTTTCTCAACCCACGTCCTAATTGTTGTATAAAAATAATAGGAGAATTTGTTGGTCGTAAGAATAAAACTGTGTTAATTGAGGGAATATCTATTCCTTCATTAAAAATATCAACTGTGAAAATTACTTCTAAAGAATCATCTTCACTCTCTAATTTTTTAATAACTTCTTCTCTTTTAATAACTGAATCTTCACTTGTAAGATATGTGGAATTTACTCCTCGTTTATTAAACTCTTCACTCATATAAAAACAATGTTCTTTTGAAACACAAAAACCAATAGCTTTTCTTTTTGTCCCAAAATATGAGTAAAAATTCATCTGCTCGATTATAAAATCAACTCTTTTATTCACTTTTAAAAGTTTTGCTAATTCATCTATTTTGTTTAAATCTACATTTTCATAATCTATTGATTTAATATCACTTATTCCAAAATAGTGAAAAGGAACAACCAAATTATTTTCAAGGGCTTCGTTTAATCTAATATCACAAGCGATATTTTCATCAAATATTTCATAAATAGAGTTTCCATCCATTCTATTTGTTGTGGCAGTAAGTCCCAATAAAAACTGTGGTTTAAAATACTCTATAATTTTTTTGTAGCTAGGACTTGTTGCATGGTGAGCTTCATCAATTATGATGTAATCAAACTGCTCTTTTTCAAACTCTTCAAAATATAGACCCATGGTTTGAATGGTTGAGAATAGATAATCTTTTTCTTTCTCTTTTTTATTTCCTGTGAATAATCCATAGGTTCTATTTGGAATAATATTTTCAAAACTCTGTTTTGCACTTAAAAGTATATTTTCCCTATGAACTAAAAATAACATTTTTTTTGCCTTGAAGTTTTTCACATCAAAAGCACTAAGATAAGTTTTCCCACTTCCAGTTGCTGCAATTATTAAAGCTTTATTTTGATTTTTTTGTCGTAAATTTTGTAGCTTTTCTAAAGCTGTTTTTTGCATAAAATTTGTTTTGATTTTTTTACTAGAAGCAAAGAAATCTCTTTTTTCATCTTTAATTGAGTTTAAATAAAATTCATAATCTTCTAAAAACTTTTCATCTACAACATAAGAATCATTCCATAAAAGATTAAACTCATCTAAAATATTTTTCAAAAATATATCATCTTTTTTTACACTTGTTTTTACATTCCACTCAATATTTGTTTTAAAAGCACTGGCTGTTATATTTGAAGAACCTACAATTATTTCATAGGAATCTGAAAATTCAAAAATATAAGATTTAGAATGAAACCCGATATTTGTCTCATTTGAATCATAGATTTTTAGTTCTATATTTGAAAACTCTTTTAACTTTTCTAAGCCTTTTACTTGGGTGAAATTTAGATAGGTAGAAGTTAAAATTTTGCCTTTTATATTTTTGTTTTCTAGCGTTGAAAAAACATCCAACAAAAGCTGAACTCCACTAAAATTTATGAAAGCCACATTAAAGATAAAAGAGTCTGCTTTTAAGAGAAGTTTTGTGATATGATTATAAAAATTTGTTGATTGATTATTTGTGATTAGATTATTCAAAAAATGCCTTAAATTTAATTATTGATTATAATTAAATCAAGTGTAATTTATGATAAATCACAATTTATTCACACTGCGAATATAAGATTCGACAAATACATAAAGGAAATATTATGAAAAGATTAATTTTAGCTTCACTTTTGACTTTTAGTACAGCTCTATTTGCTGGTCCTGATATTGGAATTAATATACAAACACCTCTTGTAAATGGTGGAATGTTAGGTTTAAGTTTTAGATCAGATGACCATAGATATGATAATAGATATAGACATTTTGATTATAATCGATATGGTTATGCCGATGACTTTGGATATTATTATGGATATTTTGATAGAAGTGGATATTTTTATAATAATATTTATTTCTTATTTGATAATAGATATACATATTATGATAGATTACACCATAGAGGTTTTTTTGATTCACATCATCCACATTACAGAGAGTATAGATACCATAAAAATAATGACTGGAATAGATCAAGAAACTATAGAAATGACAGAGAACCTGTTTATGGACACTATTATGAAAGAATAACCCCTCCAAAACATGATTATAAAAATAGAGATGATAGAAATTATAATCATCAAAAAAATGATTATAGAGATGATAGAAATAATAAACAACATGGTGATAACAGAAATTCCCATGGAAAAGATGAGTATAATCATAGATAAAATAAGGTATTAGATGAAAGAGAAGAGTGTAGTATATTTTTTAACTCTTGAAGATATAAAAGATAAAAATATTCTATTTAACCACATTTATGCAAATGAAAATTCAAACTTTTATATAAGTGATGATTTATCAAAAGATTTCTATATAAATCAAGCATTATGTGGTTTTATCTCTACTTCTATTTATATTCAAGATAAATTTTATTTAGTTCCTGAAATGCAATTTGAATATGCAATTTTAGATTTCAAAAACTTGCATATTAGTAAGAAAGTAAAAAAATTAATAGATAAAAATGATTTTATTTTCACTATAAATAAAGATATTAACCAAGTCATCAAAAATATACAACTTCACCATAAAACAAATTGGTTAAGCCCTGAATATCATCAAATATTAAAAGAGTTAAAAGATTATAAACATTCAAATATTGATTTTGAAATATTAAGCGTTGAAGTTTGGGATAAAAACTCTAATACTTTAATTGCAGGAGAAATTGGTTATAAAATATTTTCAACTTACACTTCACTTACAGGTTTTTGTCTAAAAGATAAAAAATATAACAACTATGGAAAACTTCAACTTGTTCTTTTAGCAAATTATCTTAGAAATAACAACTACTCTTTTTGGAATTTAGGACATCCTTATATGCAATATAAATTTGATTTGGGAGCTATTACTTTTTCAAGAAAAGATTTCTTAAAAAGATGGTTAAAAGAGACAGATATTAGTTATTATTAGTTATAATCAATATTATGAGATTAAATTTAATAAGGTTGAGAGTTGATTTTTAGATATATTAAGTTAAATATTACTTTTTTTATAATTTCTTATTTTTTATTATGTGCAACGATTTTTACTGTTAGCTACAAATTCTTTTTAAGTGATTTTATTGCCCTTGAGAATAAACAAAATCAAAATGATATAAATACTCTCTTATCTGGTCTTGAAAAAAATATTGAAAATTTAAAAAATACTACATATGATTATGCTATGTGGGATGATAGTTATACCTTTGTAAATAATAAAAATAAATCTTTCATTTATGAAAACTTTAGAGAAGGCTCTAAAACACTTGAAGGATTAAATTTAAATGCAATTATTTACATTAATTTAAAAGGGAAAATTTTATTTTCTATCTATAACAATCAATATTTAGAATCAAATCAAAAAGATTTTGAGAATTATTTAATAACAAAATTTAAAGATAAAAATAATCTAAATGAAATAATAAACTATAATTCAAACCTTATTTATCTTTCAAAAAATGAAATTTTAAGAAGTGATCATACGGGTGACGTTCATGGTTTTATCTTAACTATCAAATTAATAAATAATGAAATTCTTAATAAAAACTATTCCTTTTTTAAAAATATATCTATTAAAGATGATTATTCAGTAATAAATGAATCAACTATAAATTTAAACTATATAAATACAAAAATTACTACTCAACTAGACCCTAATTATTTAATAAATACTATTCAACTTTTTAATGAAAAGAATGAGTATATTATTTCATTAGTTACTACAAGTGAAAGAACTCTTATACATGATAGTAAAAAAACTATTTATTCTTTTAATCTTATTATTTTCTTGATTTTCTTTTTAATTTTCTTTTTCATATACAAAAATCAACATTTAATTAATAATCAAAATATTCTTTTAAACAATGAAGTAGAAAAAAGAACGAAAGAACTAACTAAAGCTTATAGAAATTTAGATGAAATAAATAAAGAACTTTACAAAAATGCGTATATTGATTATCTTACTGGTATCAAAAATAGAAGAAGTTATTTTAGTGAAGCTACTGATTTATTAAAAAAATCTATTTCAAATGATTTTAGTTTTTATGTTCTCATGATTGATATTGACAACTTTAAAAAAATTAATGACACTTATGGGCATGGAATTGGAGATAAAATATTAATCCATTTTTGTAATATAGTAAATAATCTTATAAATAAAGAAGATCTATTTGCACGACTTGGTGGAGAAGAATTTTGTATTACATTTTATGACAAAGATTTATCTTTAGTTAGCGAAATTTGTGAAAATATAAGAGAAACATGTGCGAAAAGTGAATTAACTGTAAATAGTCAAAAAATACTTTTTACTATCTCAATGGGATTAAGTGAAAGAAGTAATTTAAGTGAAATTGATAAAATTATACATAAAGCAGATGAATCATTATATCTTGCAAAAACATCAGGGAAAAATTGTTTAGTAATAGAGAATAAAAAAGTTTAAACTTATTCTCTATTTAGCACATAAACTTTTAGATAAAAGCTCTATTGCACTATTTTCTCCCAAAAATACTAATAAATCATCTTTTTGAACTATATATTCTGAGTCTACTGTTATATTCCAAGAGTGTTCATTTTTTAATGATATTACTTTAACATTTGGATTAAATGCTTCTATATCTTTTATACTTCTATCAACAAATACAACATCAGCAAAAACTTTTAATATTTTTAGATTATTACAAAGGTCAATCTCTTCAATTCTAATATTTTCAATCAATTGTTTAACTAAGATTTTTCCTGCAATCTCTTCTGGATACATTACTTTAAATGCACCAATTTTTGATAATATCTCACCATGAGTAGGATTTATTGCTTTTGCAATAATATTTCTATTATTTAAATCTTTTAAAGCCATTACAGTTAAAATACTTGATTCTATATTTTCACCAATACTTACAATTACTGTATCTAAGTTATAAATTCCCACCTCTTCTAAAGCAATTTTACTTGTACTATTTAAAATAAAAGCATTATCAACATATCGACTTATCTCTTGTACTTTTTCTTCATCACTATCAACAGCTATTACTGTTATATTTAATTTTGCCAAACTTTTAGCAACATAAAATCCAAATTTTCCTAAACCAATTACTGCTACTGACTTCAAATTATAATCCTTCCTATAGGGTATTTAAAATGTTTTATTTTTGCTTTTCCAATTAGAAGTAAACCAAAAGCAAACACACCTAATCTTCCTGCAATCATTGATATTATTATCAAACTTTTTCCAAAATCATCGAACTTTTGAGAAAGACTTAAAATTCCTCCATCACCCACAGACAAACCAACTGTATTAAAAGCTGAAACAACCTCAAAAAGTATTTTTATAAAAGGTAAATCTTGAGTCTCAACTAATAATAAAGTTATAAATAAAACAAAAGATGAAGAGAACATAATAATTGCCGTTGCTTTATTTATTAGTTTTTGCTCTATTGTTCTTTTAAAAATATGAGGTTCTTGATTACTTTGATTTAATACAAAAAAAACCATAATAATTAAAATAGCAACAGTAGTAATTTTCATACCACCAGCTGTTCCACCTTGTCCTGCTCCTATCATCATAAACATTGTTGAAAAGAATAAAGATGAATCTTTCATTCCAACCAAATCAATACTATTAAATCCAGCAGTTCTTAAATTTACAGATAAAAAGAAACTATTTAAAACTTTTTTATAAACACTAAAATCACCAAATGTTTTTGGATTATTCCACTCTATTGATAAAAAAAGAATCATTCCTAAGATGATTAAAATGCAAGTTCCATAAAGTACGATTTTTGTGTGAATTGTAACTCTTCTAGCAAATTTCTTATTCTCATGAAGTTCAATTAAAACAAAATAACCAACTCCACCACAGATAATAAGAAAACTAATTGTAAATAAAATAATCAAATTATCATTATAAGAGATTATATTATCTGTAAAAAGAGAAAATCCAGCATTATTAAAAGCACTAATACTATGAAATATCCCATACCAGGTTGCTTCTAAAAATTCATAATTTTTGCTAAACTCAAATGTTAAAATTACTGCACCTATTAACTCAATTACAAAAACTAAAAAAACTATCTTTTTTATAAATGCACCAACATGTAAATCTGGTAAATCCAAAGATAATTTAGTAGCTCTTTTATCATCAATACTTAAACTATCTTTTACAAATAGAAAAAAGATTATTACCAAAGACATATAACCAATTCCACCCATTTGTATCAAAGCTAAAATTATCAATTCCCCTAAAAAAGTAAAATTCTCAGAGGTACTTGTTACTATTAATCCTGTTACACAAGCAGCTGAAGTTGAAGTAAAAATTGCATCAATAAATCTTAATTCCCCAACATGACTACATGGAAAATAGAGTAAAATTGCTCCAATCAGAATTATAAAAACATATCCATAGAAGATTGTTTTGACATATTTATAGGTCATATTTGTTAATTCCCATCACAAGAAAATCTATATCCAATACCTGAAACCGTTTTTATATATGTAGGTCTTGTACTATTTTCTTCAATCTTTTTTCTAAGTGTATTTACATAAGTTCGTAAATATGGCATTTCATTTTGATAACCAGTTCCCCAAACTTCTTGTAAGATTTGTTTGTGAGTTAAAGTTTTATTTGCATTTAATAAAAAATACTTTAATAATTCATACTCTATTGGTGTTAATTTTAATTTCTCATTTTTAAAAGTAATATCTCTTGATACAATATTTAATTCTACTTCTCCACAAATCACCCTATCATTTTGAGACTCTTCATTTATATTTCTTCTTAAATTTGCTCTAATTCTTGCTAGTAATTCATTCACAGAAAAAGGTTTAGTTATATAATCATCTGCACCATAATCTAAAGCTTTTATTATCTCTTTTTCATCATGTCTTGCTGTTAACACAATAATTGGAATTTTTGAAACTTCTCTTATTTGTTTAATAAACTCTTTTCCATCACCATCTGGTAAACCTAAATCTACAATAATCAAATCTGGATTATGACTTAAAAATGTCACCATTGCATTTCTTTTATTATCACAAGTTATGCAGTTAAAGTCATACTCTTTAAAAGTAATTTCTAGAAGTTTTTTTACAGATATATCATCTTCTATTATTTGAATTAGTTTTTTCATACTATTTTTGCTCTTTTTGTAATTGGTAAATTTATCTCTATTGCGATGCCATTATCTTTAGGAATTGCTTTAATATCTCCATTGTGTAACTTCACAATACTTTTGCAAATTGATAAGCCTATTCCACTTCCTGAAATATCATTTGTATCTTCCAATCTATAAAACTTATCAAAAATATTTTTTAATTTTTTCGTATCAATATATTCACTCTCATTAAAAATAATGATTTTTATGGAGTTGTTTAAATTTAATATCTCTAACTCTATTGTTGTATTCTCTTTTGAGTATTTAAAGGCATTATCAAATAGATTTATTACAAGTTGTGTTAATAGTGTATTATCACCCCAATAAAGAGTCATATCATCTATTTTTATATCAATAAAATCTTCACTTTGTTTTTGGGAAAACTCTTCTAATGCAACACCAACAATATCTTCAAAATCACACCATTCTAGTTTTAAATCTATGTTTTTATCTGTTAATCTGGTGCTATCAAGTAAATTTGTAATTAATCTTTTCATTCGTAAAGATGCATAATTTACATCTTCTAATAAACTTCTTTTACTTTTTTCATCTAGTTTCATATCAGAAAGAAGTAAATTAATTGTTCCATGAATTGTAGATAATGGTGTTCTTAAATCATGTGAAATGATATTTAATAAACTCTCTTTTAGTTCATTTTGTTTTGTTTGAGTGTGTAAGTTTTTTGCTTGTAATGTAATAATCCATCCAACAACTGCAAAAATAATAAAACTCCAAATATAGAGTTCATTGTTTACATTAAAACTATATAGAGGTGGAATATATAAGAAATTTAGAAGAATAACACTTAAAAATGTTATAAAAACTGTTGCTTTAAAATTACCATGAATAGCAACAACGATAACTGGAACGATATGAATAAGTGCAATATTTATAATTTGAAGATGTTCCCTGAATACATGACTAATAAATGTAATTATTAATAATATAATTAAAGCATTAAATATGTACACATATTCGGCTTTTACATCAATTTTTTTCATTTATACTCTATCATCTTTATTATAAGAATTGCAACTAAAATACCTAAAATGCTCAACATTGCTATACTTGAATAAGGCATACAAATCCTTTGATTTTGGTTTAGATTATTCTAAACCAAAATCTATCAATAATATATCAATATGCAAATATAAATATAAAGATTTTATAAAGACTATATATTACCTGTTAGACTCAAACCAAGATAAGTATTATAAGCGATATAACAAACTATTAGAATTGTACCTTCAATTCTATTTATTACACCATTTTTTGCCTTAAAGCCATAAGACATTAATAAGAGGGCAAGTGTTAAAACTAACATTACAATCCAATCCCTTTGTAATACTTCTAAAGGAATATTATTCATTGGTGAAATAACTGTTGCAATTCCGATAACTGCTAGAATATTAAACATATTAGAACCAACAACATTTCCAATAGCAATATCATGTTCTCCTTTTCTTGCTGCCATTACAGATGCTGCTAATTCAGGAAGAGAAGTTCCAAGAGCTACAATTGTAAGTCCAATTATTAAATCACTAATTCCAAATTCATGGGCAACTCCAACTGAACCCCAAACAAGAAGTCTTGAACTTCCTATTAATAAAACAAGTCCAACTAAAAGCCAAAGTATTCCTGCTTTTAAACTCATCTCATGTTCTATCAATTCTTCTTCCATATCAGCTTCTAAAGAATCGCCTTTATTTCTCATTGCAGAAATTATTGACCATGCAACCAAAGCAAAAAAACCAGCTAAAAGAATAATACCCTCAACAAAAGTTAGTGAATTATCTAAAAGTAAATAACCAATAATAAATACAATTAATAATAAAAGTGGAATCTCTTTTTTTACAATATTTGAATTCACTACAATTGGTGAAACTAATGCTGTAACTCCTAAAATAAGTGCAACATTTACAATATTTGAACCTATTGCATTTCCAAGTGCAAGTCCTGGATTCCCCTCCATTGCTGCAATTGCAGAAACTACCATTTCAGGTGCACTTGTTCCAAATCCAACGATTAAAATACCAATTAATAAAGTTGGCATTCCTAAATGTTTAGCAGTTGATGCTGCTCCATCTACAAATTTATCTGCACTCCAAACAAGAATAACAAAACCAGCAACAATTGCTAGCAAATATAAAATCATCTAACTACCTTCTTTTTTCAATATTTTTGGAATTATAGTTAAAAATAATTAATCAAAAGTTTATTGATACATAAAAACTTAATTCAAATTCTCCACTCTCATCTAAGAAATCCATTTTCTCATAAACTGCATAAGATGGTTTTGTTGTAGTTTCATATTCACTTTTTGGCAACCATTCGTGATAAACCCAGTGAATAAAAGGTAAAACATCTCCTGTTTTACCTTTTAAATCAAATTTTGCATAAACACCATCTGCAATTTTAAAATTAGGTAATCTATCACTTTTAACACTCTCTTTATCATCAACCACAATACATCCAATATATTGACAATCATTTAAAGGTGTAATTGTTGGATTATCATGAAAAAGTGCTATTCTTTTATATGATGTAATATTATTTGTCAGAATCCAAGTTTGAAGCTTTTGCCAAGTCTCTCTAATATTTACATTATAACCTTTGTTTCTAATATAAAAACTCTCAATTGCTGGCATTTTAACAATAGTTGGTGTCATATCTTTAAAATCAGCAGTTGATTGCATCGCACGTTGAGATTGTTGTAAGATTTTTTTTGAATAATCTTTATAACCACCATTTCTCCAATCCTTCGGAGTCATTTCAAATCTCTCTTTAAATGTTTTTATAAAAGATGATTGAGATGAATAACCACATAAATTTACTATATTTGAAATGGTGGAATACTTATTTGTTAAAAGTAAATTTGATGCTTTTTGAAGTCTAATTGATTTTATACTTTCATAAATATTTT
This sequence comes from Aliarcobacter sp., assembly GCA_028688995.1. Lineage (GTDB taxonomy): Bacteria > Campylobacterota > Campylobacteria > Campylobacterales > Arcobacteraceae > Aliarcobacter. Next base: position 413 of record JAQTXB010000022.1, on the reverse strand, counting down.
TATCAAATGCCTCTTTAAAAATTCTATGCATATGAAATTTACTCACACCTAAATCAATACTTAGTTCTTCTATATCAATATTTGTCTCAATATGAGTGTAAATATAATACATAATATCATTTGCTATTTTTGTTCGTTTTTCTAGTGTATCTTTTTTCATAAGGCATTATATCATTTTTAAACTATATTCTTAGCAATAATAAACAATTTTTAAAGCACTTAAAAAGAAGAACTATTTTTATTATTTCCCTAAAATTGCACGCGTTAAATAAACATAAAGGTTTACTTATGGAAATAAACTTAGTAGCAGAGTCAATAAAATTCATGTTTTTAGGGATGGGAGTAGTATTTGCATTTCTAATAATAATGATATTTGTACTAAAAGCACAAGGAGCAATATTAACAAGATTTTT
>JAQTXB010000007.1 GCA_028688995.1 Aliarcobacter sp. | reverse complement strand
TTTTTTAGCTATATCAACAGTAGTTGTTGCAGTTGTATTTGTAAGATTATAGTTAGATGAATCATCTCCACTTAAAGCAATAGAAGATACATTTACTGTTTTTCCATTACCTACATTTTTATTTTCCATTGAAGCTGTTTCACTAATATTTACACTATCTCCTGAAACTATATCATCTGTTGATTCAGTTACTGTTACATCAGTTGTTCCATCATAGGTTTTATTTGTTGCTGCATATGTTACACCTAAATCTTTTTTAGCTATAGTTGCATTATCTGTCGAGTTTGCTATAGAATAATTAGATGCCAATCCACCGTTTTCGCCGTCTGCAAGGGTATAGGTAAATGTCGCTGTTCTATCCCCTGCATTTTTGCTATCAAATGTACCCGTAGCACTAGCCGTTACCGTTTCACTCCCTACAAAACCGTTTAGCGTTCCAAGAGTAGCAACGGTAGCCGCTATAGTACCGTCATAAGTTTTATTACTTGCCGTAGTGCCTGTGACGGTGAGGGCTTTTTGAGCTATGACAAAAGAACCTGCGGTATTCCCCTCACTATCCAACGCATAATTTGCATTTAAAATTACAACCGAAATATCACTATATGTCCCAGCATTTTTAAAGCTTGTCGTATCAGACGAATCATAAACAAATTTATAATCGGTTCCTGCTACCAAAGAGCTTCCCGAAGCTCCAAAAATAGAATTAGTCCAAAAGTCTGTTAATAATTGATTCGAGCCGTTGTAAGTAGTGTTTATTATTCCCAATGTATAGTTCAATGCAATTGCATATTTACCTATTTTCCAAATAGGGTTATTGTTTTCATCAAAAGTAAGATAAGGATAGATTCTATTTTTCGTGCTATCAAGTTCTATACTCCATCCCGCACCGCTAAAAGTTGATAGTGTTTGCATCTCTTGGGTTGTTTTACCGTAAGTTGCCGCATCGCTCATTCCAGTAACTTTGGTTTTATCATAAAATGAATTGGTTACGGTACCACCACCATCCTTCAACCCTATAAGTCCCCCTTTATTTGCACCGCTACCACCTGTGACACTTCCCGTGGCGTAAGAATTGCTTACGGTATTGCTATCATACCAATACCCTACAAGACCTCCTACATATCCACTTCCACTTGTGACACTTCCCGTAGAGTATGAGTTGCTTACGGTAGTATTTATTTGAATCCCTCCGAAAAGCCCTCCGACGGCTGAATCAGCTCCACCTGTGGCACTCCCTGTGGCATATGAGTTGCTTACGGTATTCCCACTATCACTTAGTCCAACAAGTCCTCCGACGGTTACATAATTTCCACCCGTGACCGTTGCGGTAGAGTATGAATTGCTTAGGATACTATTGTTCTCAATCATCCCGACAAGCCCTCCAATCTGTGCATACGTACTATGAAAGCCACTGTGGCTGCAAGCACTATAGCCACAACCATTGCCGCCTGTTACACTACCTGTAGAGTATGCGTTGCTTACGGTACTACTATCAGTGCTAAGTCCGACAAGCCCTCCTACATATGTACCGCCTAGTGTAGCTGTAATATCTACATTTGTCACACCTATATTTTTGATAGTAGCACCAGAGATATGTCCAAAGAGTCCTACATTTTGCAAACTACTATTGTTTATGGTAAGAGCATCTACCGTATGCCCAAGACCGTCAAATTTTCCCGTAAACTTTGTAGAGTCATCACCTATTGGGGTCCAGTTTGCTATACCGCTTGCACTGACATCTGCTCCTAGTACGCTATTACCAGTCTTTGAGATATTCATCAAAGCATTTGCCGTATTTACAACCGTCCAAGTCGTCTCACTGCCGTTGCTTCCTAGTTTGGTAAAGAAGTTATTTCCTGCTTGCAGGTTGATTTTTCCTGCAAAGCCTGACGAGCCAAGACCAAAGCCGTATGTGGCGGTGTTGCCTGTTGCAACCGCTCCCTGACCGTAATAAAGTGCTACTTTACCACCGGCATTACTAGCCGTGATAGCGGAGTTGATATAGATATTCTTATAAGCATTTAGGGTTAATTTTTGTGCCGTTGACCAGTCAATCGTATCATTAATATAGATATTTCCTTCATCACTTCCTATGGCATTGTTTGTTTGTATTATGACATCTGCTCCGCCGTTTAGTGCTGTTTCATAAGCCGTTGCATCATTTACTGTTAGATTTGTAGGGTCTATTAACCAAGTTTTTGCTTTTACTTTTGCATTTTTATCGATAGTAAATTCTTTTCCCGAAGTCTCCACAAACCCATCAAGTGCCGTAATACTTCCACCTACTTGAACCTCTCCACTATGAGCAAATAGTTCTACTTTTCCAGTTATTCCATCGAGCGAGTTAGCTTCTATAACCCCTGTATTATTTACCACACCTTTTAGCAGTTCATCAACTGCATTTGTAGTAAGAAATATCTCTCCACCGTTTGCTAGGATATTTCCAGAGTTAGAAACCATCGCATCTAAAACCCCTTTATTTACTTTTAGGTTTACGAGTGAGTTTCCGTTTAGATTTATTGAGTATTCATTTGCTCCAACTAAATGAACTTTTCCCTTTATAGCTTCAATATTTCCACCGTTTTGTACTTCATTTCCAGCCAATACTACATAAGATGAATTTTCTACTTTTATTGTTCCTAAATTTATTACAGAATTTGAAGAAGAGTTTTTAAAGTTATACTTTCCATTTTGAAAATCAGCATCACTTAGCTCACCTGTAGTTGCAAGTAAACCAGCAGTATTAACAGAAGCATTTTTACCAAATAAAATACCATTTGAATTTAATATCCAAACTTGACCATTTGCGTTTAATGCTCCATCTATTACTGATTTTTTATTTCCTATTACTCTATTTAATGTAATAGAGTTTACATTTGGTTGATTAAAATTTACTGTTTCATTTGATTTAACAGAAAAATCATTCCAGTTGATACTGGCTTTTTGAGTTGATTGATTTATATTTGTGATATTGCCACTTTGATTTATAGTTGTATTTCCACTTGTCACAACTCCACCGCTAGGAGCTGCATTTGCGATAATAGCACCTCCTAAAAATGCAGAAACCACCAAAGAAATTTTCCCACCTTTTAAGATACGAAATCTTGAACTAAAGTCGATCAACCTATTCATTTATATTCCCTCCCCCCTATAAAATTTCTTTAAATACTAACAATTCAATGACGGAACGGTGACGGAATACTGACGGAATGCTGACGGAAAATTGGAAAATAATTTTGATATAATAAAAATATGAAAAAAAACATACTAATTTTAATTCTTTTTTTTATCTCTTTTACTTCATTATTTGCAGATACTTTTCTTATTAATCAAGCAAAATCATATAATAAATTTGAAATAAATTATTTCAAAGATGAAACATCAACTTTATCCATAAATGAAATAAAAAAACAAGAGTTCAAACAAAGCACAAAAAATAACTTTAATTTAGGTTATCATAAAGGCTCAATTTGGTTTAAATTTGATGTAAAAAATAGTACAGATTTTGAAAATTTTATTTTAACTTTAAATGAAACTTTTTATGAAACCGCAAATTTGTATTATGAAAAACAAGGAAATATTGAAAAACTTTCTAACTCTTTATTTACTTTAATAGACCAAAGGGAAGTAAAATCAAATCATCTAGCTTTTAATATAGCTTTACCAAAAGAGCAGATTAAAACAATCTATTTAGAACTACAAGGAAAATATGCCTATTTTGGAAAAGTTGAGATTTTTGAAAAGGATTATTTTTATTCTAAACAAGATAGAGGAATTAATACCTTTTTCACTTTTATTTTGGGTATGGTTGTTGTTTTTATGTTTTTTACATTTTTTTTGTATTCAAAAACAAAAGAAAGAATTTATCTTTATTATCTAATTTATAGTATTTTTCTTATTGTTTATTTTTCAAATATTTGTGGTTTGATAGTTTTTATAAACCTACAAAAATATATTTATGATTTACAGTTAACAGCTGCTTTTATGGTTGGTTTTTTGATTTTATTTTCAAAAGAGTATTTACAAACGAAAAAATATTTAAAAACAATGGATAAAATATTGACTTTTTTAAGTGTACCATTTTTTATTCTCGGAATTTTAGTAGTTTATTCATATCAGCCGTGGAATAAGTTTATTAATAACTTCTCAGGATTGATTTGTATTTTATTAATCATAGTATCTATAATGATTTATTTTAAAGGACATCACCAAACAAAATATTACATCGTAGCAATGGTAATATATTTTGTGTCAGTAGTTTTATTTACTTTCATGGTAAATGGGGTTTTAGAATATACTTTTATTACAAGATATGGTTATACATTTGGTGTTATTATTGAAATGCTTCTTTTTTCTTATATTCTTGCAAATAGGTATCTTTTATCAAAAGAAAAAGTTCAACTCTATTTGGAAGAAGAAGTAAATAGTAGAACAAAAGAATTAAATGTTATTTTACAAGAGAGAGAATTACTCTTAAAAGAGTTGCATCATAGAGTAAAAAACAACTTTCATATGCTAATAGGAATGCTTTGGATAGAACAAAAAAAAGAGGATTTTTCAAAAGAAAATATATCTTTACTTATTCATAGAATAGAATCTATGGCAATGATTCACGAATATCTACATCAATCTAATAATTTAGAACATATAAATCTTAAAGTATATCTTGAAAAAATTATCTCAAATATTTCACTTGGATATAACATCTCTGAAATCAAAACTGATATAAAACAGATAAATGTAAAATATGATGTTGCCACTTCTTTAGGAATGATTATAAATGAAGTTTTATCAAATGCTTTAAAACATAATAAAAAAATAGAGAATTTAGTAGTTGAGATTAATGTAAATAAAGATATTTCAGAGAATATTTTTATAGTTATCAAAGATAATGGAAAAGGATTTAATAAAGAAAATCCTACTGGTTTGGGCTTAAAACTTATTAATCAGTTTTGTAAAAAACTTCCAAATAGTAAATATGATTTTAGTTTTGAAAATGGTACAAAGTTTGAATTAGAATTTGAAGAATAGGATAAAAGATGATACTAAATAAAGATGTTAATATTTTGATTGTTGAAGATGAAATAATTTCAACAGAGTATTTAAAAAATATTTTATATTCACTTGAATTTGAAAATATTTTTACAGCTGAAAACTTTGAAGAAGCACTAGGTGAGATAAAAAAACAAGAGATAGATTTAATTTTTATGGATATAAATATTAGTGGTTCAATTGATGGAATAAATTGTGCAAAGATTTTAAATAAACACTATTTTTTACCTATTATTTTTACAACTGCTTATTGTGATAAAGAGACTATGATTGAAGCTGTTAATACTAACTGTTTTGGATATATTATTAAACCATTTAGTGTAAATGAAGTGCAATCAGCCTTATTATTAACTCTAAGTAAAATCAAAGAACTTAAATTTTCTATTAAAAAAGAGACTAATAAATTACAAGAGAATATCATATTCCTTGGTTTTGGACAAAAATTTGATTTTGAAAATAAAACATTTTATATTAATAATATTCCTATAAATCTAACAAAAAATGAGACTAATTTGTTATATGCATTTTGTAAAAATATCAATCAAAATCTTTCATACGAAACTTTGAAAGAGGAGGTTTGGGGGAATAAAGAAATCTCTGATTCAACTATTAGAGATACAGTTTCAAGATTAAAAAGAAAAGTTCCTAATTTAAATATAGAAAATATTGTAAATGTTGGATATATTTTAAAAAAGAATAATTAAATAAAGAAGTGATTTTTGAGATATATTTTATTAATTCTTTCTATTATTTGTTTTTCCGATGCTGTTATGATTGGAAGTTCAAAAAAACATGAGCCAGATACTCTTTTATTGGCAAATTATTATATAAATTTTCAATCAAATGTGATTAGAACAAATGATAAGGATAAATACACAGATAAATTTGGTTTTCAAGAAGAAATCTATATTTTTAAACCTGTTTATTATACAGAGAATTTTTTATTTCATCTAACTTTACCATATAGAAAAGTTAATCAAAAAATCACAAATGAAAAAGAAATGGGAATTTATGATATAAGTGCAGGTATAGGATATTTTATTCCAAATGACTATGGTGACTTACTTTTCCTTTCAACTTTGCAACTTCCAACTGGAGAACATGATAAAAATAAACAAAATGGTGCTTTACAAGTTGCACAAAATAGATATGAACTTCAAGAAGAACTATATTTTTTTAAGGTTGTAAAAGATAAGAAAATTCCTTTTTTGATTGATGCTTTATTGGCTTATCATTACAGAGGAGAAAATAGAGATACAAAAGTTGATAATGGAAATTATATAGGAGTAGAAGCTACTATCTCAGCTATTTTAAGTCCAAATTTTTTTATTGGACCTGCAATTTATTATAAACGATACAGTAAAGAAGGATTAGTAACTCCAAATGTTGGTTCTTCAAAATATCAAATAGGATTAGATGCACTTTATAAATTTGATGATAAAAATTCTTTAGCTTTGGAATATGTGGAAGATAAAGAAGTAAAAAATAGAGCTGAGGGTAATAGGTTTAGTCTACGATATGTTTTTATTTTTTAGTGTAATATCCTCGAAGTAGTAGACACTTTTTAAAAACTATACTTGATTAACATATTTTCTTATCTTTCAAATAATAAGTTTTATATTACCACTCCAATATAATTTGGATACAACAGTTTAGAGGACATAGAAAAAGGCTAAATATATTGGAAGCTGCAAGGTGGTAAAACTTATTCCGAAGATGAGTTAAAAAAATATTTATATACAAGTTCAAGAACCTGTACCTTATGGAGTAAGTTCAACAATTTAACTCTTTTGGAACAAACTTTTGATTAATAAAATCTACTAGATAAATTGTATCTAATAGATTCATTTTTTTGAATTTACACAGTTATTTTTACACTACCAAATGATTATCTTTTTTCATAATAATTTTACAAAGAGGATGTTTCAAACTTTTTTTATCTTCTTTATTTTCCCATAAAATTATATATTCGACTACACAGCTATAAAAACTAAAACCATTCTTTATTTTTTCAACTATTAATTCATTGAATTTAGTAGAAAAAACTCCAACCATTTTATTACCAAAACATAAACAATAATTATTAAAACCATTTCTTTTTTCTATATTTAATTTTACGCCTGATATAAGGAAATAATTGGTTCCAAACTTTTCTAAATCAAATCCTAGCCATATATCGCCTAAAGACATAACATAAGTTAAAGTCTTGTTTTCAGATACATATATTTTATCATACCAAAAGTATTTAACATACTCTTTTTTATTTGGTATATCTTTATTATCATGTCTTAATATATTTAGTTCATTTTTTGCTCTTGTCATTCCCACATAAAATAGTCTTTTATCTTCATCTTTTACTGGATTTTTATCTACTAACAAATAAACCTTATCAAATTCTAAACCTTTTGATTTATGAATTGTTGAAATTACAATATTTTTTTTATAATTTTCAAAATCTTCAAGTTTAATTTCATCTAAATAAGTAATCCATTGTGAAACATAGTAGTTATCGCTTTCATTTAAAAACTTATCGACAATTTTATAAATCAAAGCTATATTTGTAGAACCCTTAAATCTATTTTCTATTACCTTTAAAGCATTTTCAAAATAGCTCTCTTTATAAGCTATATCATCTTCTAAATAACTATTTAAAACTTTATCAAATTCTACTAATTCAACTATATTTTTTAACTCAAATTTTTCTCTATCAATCAAATACCTAGCGTCAATATTATTATCTTGAAGTATTGAATAAATATCTAAAACCATCTCATTTGTTTTAGCCAAAATAGCGATGTTTTCATATTTTTCTTCATTCTTGATGAGTTCTAATAAAGGAAGAATTAAATTTGAAGATTTAATGGAATAAATATTTACAAAACCATTATCAGAACTATTTGCATATAAAGGATTTGTTTTATATCTTTTTGAAACTTTTGTTATAAAATCATTTGAATACTCAACGATATTTCTTTTACTTCTAAAATTACAAAGTAATTCATATTGTTTATATAAATCTTTTTCATCTTCATCTTTTCCAAACTCATTTTTGAATTTATCAATAAAATTAACTTTTGCCCCGTTGAATTCCATTATACATTGGTCATCATCACCAACAGCAATTATTTTAATATCTTCATTATTTGCTTTATAAATTGCTTTTACAAATTCAAAACTTTTTTCATTTATATCTTGAAACTCATCTAAGATTAAAACTGTAGTAAGTGATAGTTTTATTTCCCCCTGTGTTATTTGTCTCGTTGCTTCTTCAATTGCATTATCAAGAATTTTTCTATCATCTTTATTTGAAACTCTAGCTATGAGTTTTAAAGCATAAGCATGAAATGTTTGGATTTCTACATCATAAGACAAAGCTCCCATTAAATCATTTAGTCTTGTTTTAAACTCCATTTTTGCACTTTTTGAAAAAGTTAGCATCATAAATTGTTCTGGTTTTATATCTTCTGTTAAAATTAAAGAGGCAATTTTATGAACCAAAACTTTTGTTTTTCCACTTCCAGGACCTGCAAGAATCATCATGGCTTTTGTATTTGTATCTTTGATAATTTCTTTTTGTTCATCTGACATTTTTTCAAATATTTTGTTATATCTTTTTTGTGTGATTGGTTTTGAGATTTTCTCTTTTAGAAGTTTATATTTATCTTTAAATCCCTCATAAGAAAGAGTAAAATAATCCCTTAAAAATAAAATAGCTTTATAATCATCATCTTTTAATCTTTTTGCGTATTCACCCATAATATGAATAGATTCTATTTTTGTTTGATAGTGTTGTTCTAGTCGGTTTTTATATTCTGCTTTTGTATATTTTCTTTTCGTTTGGATTTTTTCTTCTTTTTCAATAATCATTGGAGTATAGTTTATAAATCGCCCTTTAAGTAATTCTAAAATATTTAAGTGATGCATATACAATAAAGATTTATCAATATCTTCAATATCATATTTCTTATCCATTAATTCATGTAATCTTTTTAGGGAAAATACAACTTCTTCCTTTTGTTTGTTATCTAAATTTTTTGTTAAGATAAGTAAAACATTTTCACTAATTTCATGGTTTTTTTGGATTTTATTTTTTATATTTTCAAGATTTTCAAATTTGAAATACCACAAATCTTGTTCTCTATTTTGTCTATTAAAAATAAAATTTGATTTACTTCTCCAACTTTTTATTATTGATTTGATTAATTCAGATTCATTTTTAGAACTTATTTCTTGTTTGTTAAGTTCTTCATTTAACTCTCTAATTCTTACCTTTGAGTTATTTAAAGACTCTAAATAATTTAATAAAACTAATTCTATTTCTCTTATTTTTTTGAATTTATTCAAACTATAAATACTGATTTCTAAACTCAAATCTTTACTATCACCCAAAAGTTCCAACTGTTTTAATTGATTTATCGCTAAAGAAATCTCATTTTTTGAGTATCCCAAAATATAAGCCAATTCATCAATTTGTACAGCATCGGGTTTTCCTCTTCCTATGATATTTTGTAATACAAGGATTAATCTTTGTTGTTCTTCTTGACTAAAAGTTGATTCTTCTAGTTTTTGATGTAGTTTTTCCATAGATTTTGAAGCTATTGAATCTGCAAAGAAGTTTGTTTTATTTCTTTTTCTGCTGATATACTCTTCTCTTTCAAGTTCTAATAATGCAGTTTTTACTTTTGTACTATAATCATTTGAACTATCTTCCACATCCCAACCAGCTTCTTTTGCCAGTTCAAATGCTGTTTTATTAATTACATCACCTTTTGATTTTTTGATTACTAAAAATATAGAGTTTATTTCACTTGCTGTTAATTTTGATCTATTTAATGAAACAAAATGTTTGTCTAAATCATCCTCATCAAATAAAATTGGGCAAAAAGCTTCAAGCTTTTCATCCCTTGCCCCACGTCCTGCTTCTTGAGAATAGTTTTCTAGTGAATCAGATATTTCATAGTGTATTACATTTGTAATATTTGATTTATCAACACCCATACCAAAGGCAGTTGTTGCTACGATAATATCAATATTGTTTTCAATATAATCTTTTAGTATTTGCATTTTTTCTTGTGATTCAATTTTTGAATGAAATGACTTTGCTATTTTATTTGTATCCATAGCTATTTTTTTTGCTATCTCATCACAATTTTTTGTAGAAGTTGGAATATAAACTAATGTTGCACCATCATGTTCGTTTATTAGTTTTAAAAGTTCCACATATTTATCTTTTGTGTTTGAGGGAATAGATTTGTATTGTAGATTTTTTCGCTCAGGGACAGCCAAATATTTATCAAGTTTTATATCTAATCCATTTAAAAAATAATCTTCAATATCTTTTATAACACTAGGTTTTCCAGTTGCAGTAAAACAAGATATTGGAATATGATTTTGAAATGGTTTTTTGTCTAATAAATCTTTTATAAACTCACAAATATAATAATAATCTTGTCTAAAATCATTTCCCCAAGTTGATAAACAGTGAGCTTCATCGATAACAAATCTTTCAATAAGTCTATTTTTTAAGATATTAAAAATTGTATTAGAACGCAATGATTCAGGGGCAATATATAAAATATCAGCTTCACCACTTATTACTTGTTCAACTGCTTCATTTCTTTCAAGTGGACTCATAAATCCACTAATTGCCACAGCTTTAAAGTTTGCAACCTTTGAATTAAAACTTTTTATATGGTCTTCAATCAAGGCTTGAAGAGGTGAAATAACAACTGTTAAAGCTTTATAAGAGTGGGCTTTGAAAATTGCAGGTAACCAAAAAGTAAAAGTTTTTCCTCCCCCTGTTGGAAGAATTGTAAGAAATGAGTCATCTCTTAATGAAGCTTCAACCATCTCTCTTTGTGAAATAGAGGGATTATCAAGCAAATTTGCATTTAATCTTGGAAACTCTCTAAATGTTCCAAATCCAAAAACTTCCTTTGAAAAATCACTTAAAACATCATTTGCATTTTTTATTTCAAAACAGAGTTTTTTCTGAATCTCTACAATATCAGGATAAGAAAATAAAATCTTAGGAGGATGGGATTTTATCTCAATATATGGAGTTAAAAGTGCCAAAATATAAGATAATTGAACTTTATGAGTAAATAAAATCTCTTTTAAATATTCAAAATTTACAATAGTTTTATTATGTTTACTTTTTATCAAATTATACAAATCATCAAAATCTAGTTTTTCTAATTTTATATCAGAACTTACATACTCAAAAAATCCATTAAAATAGATATTGTCATGTAAAAGTGAATAAAAAATATTTTGAGTATCTTTTGGTAAATTTGTAAATCGTTCTATTAATTTGTCAAACAATATAGAAGTGATTTTAGAATCTTCAACTGGATTATTATCAAAATCATCTTCATTTTTATAGTTTTTAGGCAAACTATGAATAGTTTTTTCACTAAAAAGTAAAAGAGATAAAGGCAAAGTATCTATGATTTTATAATCTTTGATATGCTGATATAAACTAGTCTCTTTTAAAATATTCAAATCAAAATCAATAAAGTTATGACCTGAAATAAAGTTTGTATTATAAGAATTTATAAAAGTAAAACTCTCTTCTATTGAAGTTGTTTTTAGCTCATTAGACTTATAAACCAAACCTATTTCATTGATTTTTTTAGTTTTTATATTGGCTTCGATGTCGCAGAAAATTATGTTTTTCAATAATAACCTTAGCTTTTATTCTTAATAAAAAGTCTAATTTCATCTTTTTTTTCTAGCTTATCCAATGTAATAAATTTCCTAGAATGTAATAATTTGATAAATTTTTTATTATAATCTTTAGCAGAAAGTACAGTTTGTTTTCCATCTAGTTTTGCAATCTTGCTATATTCATCAGACATTAACTCTAACATCTCAGTTAATTTGTCATTATCTAGTTCACTTTCTTGTTCCACTAATAAATTAACTTTTGATTCTATAGATTCAAGTTGAGAAATCATATTTTTAACATAAATATATGGTTTAATAATACTTTTATCTACATTTGAATATATCAATTTTGCAATTTTTGGAGTACGGATCAAATTATAATCTATGAGTTCAATAATTTCTTTTTTATTTTTATCGGTAATATTTTTTGATTCTAATAGTTTTTCAACATCATCACTATCAATACTAAAACTAGAGTAATTTTCAATGAACTTTTTTATATTCTTTTCTAAAAATACAATATGTTTAGGAGAAAAATATTTTTTTAGAGAATCAATATTTTCTTGATAAAATTTAAATTTATTGAATTCAAGCATTAATTCAATTTTTTTAGAATGTAAGTTTTCAATATTTAATTTCGGATAATTAATAAAATGAATACTTTTAATGAGATAATCATAAGCATCATTGCTTATTTTATCACAAAGCATTAATTCTCTATTAAAACTTTGTAGTATTGTATCTTTGTCAAAATCTTTTTCATTATTTATTTTTGATACGGATAATATTGTATAATTTTCCTGTATATTTAGATAATTAATTAAAGTCAAATCTAGATTATTTTCTCTGTAAATATAGTAATAAAGTATATTATTCCAAGTAGGTAATAAAAAATTGTATTCAAATAAAAGAGACCATATTTCTTTAGAATTTATAGAATTTATATCGACAATTTTATTCTTTTGCTTTTGGATAATTTTAACTTTTATCTCTTCTTTAATTTTTTTGTTATTTAGGAAATCAATAATTATTTTTCCTATTTCTTGATCATTTGTATCAATTTTTAAATTTACATTTTCAATGTATTCATTAATATTGTCTGTTATGTATTGTTTTAATTTTTCTGCTTTTGAGTTAAATATTGTCGTATAGTGAGATTTCATAAGATAGTCGTATATATCAGAATCATAACCACTCTCAACATAAACAATATAATCTATCATTTGTTGATTTAGCTCATAAAAGTTATTTTCATAAATAAATCTAAAAGGTGTTATTTTTTCTCTGTGTTCTTTAAATAGTTTAAATTTTATATTTAATTTTTCAATTATTGCTATTAATTTATAATTAAAAGAATTATTAGGTATATGCTCAAATTCTGTTTTTAACTTTATATAATTTTTTAATGTATTATCTACATTTAATTTTAATATATCATCAAATTCTAAATTATCTAAAAAGGAATAAAAATATTTTTCTTGTTGTTTAACTGTGAAATCATTACTTGTAACTATGTGTTGCCAAATAGATGGATAATATTTGACTATACTTTTTATAAAGCTATTTAGATTCTCATATGTATCTAAATAATCAAAAATAAATTCTTTTGAAACTTCACTTTCATTTGATAATTGTTTAAATATTTGGATGTATTGTTTTGGATATAAACTTTTATTATCAATAATATAAGTAATTAATTTAAAATTTAAAATAGCTTCTTTTTTTAGTTCTTCAACTTCAAGTCTTTCAATTTTAAGAATCTCGTTCAAATTATTTAGAGTATAATTAAAATCAAAATGTGTACCATTATTTTTGATGTTTAATAAGAAGTCATGATCATTTTTTGAAATACTAATCCCAAAGAAATTTGACATATAAATATCATAGTCTTTATTTATATGACCATAACTAATTAGATATTTTAACAATTCTTTTTTCTCAAATTTCTCATCGAATATATTAATATCTTTATATGTATTTATAATTTTTTTAATAGAGTAATTTTCTATTTCATTGATTTCATCTTTTAACTTATTGATTTGGCTTAATAATTCATCCTTTTTATTATTTATTTTATCAAGGATAAATTGTTCTCTTTGTTTATATGAATATTTTGAATTAATTTCATTTTCAATATTTTTAAAATCTAATTTTGTACTATATTGGTAATTATCAAAACCAATTTCTTTACAATTTCTAATTAACTCAAAGTTTTCATCTTCTAATGAGATTTTCAAATTAAGATTTTTAGTTGGTGTTGAAATACTACCCCTAAATTGAGTATTAAAGTTCTCAACAATTTTTAAAAGATAAATTTTTCGAAGTTCAATTACATTTTCTTGGAATTCATTATCTATTTCTTCACTTTTTTGTTTAATAACTTCAATTTGAATATTTAATTTAGCAATTACAGTTTTTATATGTTCAGATTTTTTCTTAAAAATATCAAACACCAATCCTTCATATTTATGTAACTTTTCAAAATCTTGTGGTTCAAAATTTTTATAAATAATCATTGCTAGTAACTCTGTTTTATCTAACTTAGAATTAAGATTTATACTATATATTTTATATTCATTATATATATTTTTTAAAAGTCTCATATCAGATACGTAAAGTGAAATATCATATAAAAAATTATGTTTAACTTCCTCTTTAAAAAATTCTAATAATTTTTCTTTTGAGTTTGTTGCATTAATATAAGGAATGATAGGTATAACAAAATCAAAAAATTTAGTTCTTTCTTGTGCATCACAGAACATTTCATCTTTTACTGCATATATAAATTTTATATCTCTGTTGATTTGCTCTGAATTGTTTATAAAATTATTTAACTCTCTCAATTTGGTAAAAATATCTAAATTTCCGAATCTATCTAAATCTTGGAAAACAACTATATTAAATGATGTTTTTTCAAAAAAATATAAAATTTCATCCAAATGTCTATTTAGTAAAGATTCATTTTTCTTATCATTTGAAACTAATTCCAAATCTTTTAAATTTACCTTATCCATACTAGTATTACTTAATATTAATAGTATTTTTCTAGTAAAAAAATAAGCTCCTACTAATAAAATTATAATTGGAATATATTTTATATAATCTTTTGATGTTATTTCTATAATATCTTTAAAAAAAACTACTTCAGATAAGATTTCTGGTTTAAATACAATGAAGAATGATAAAATAGCTAATATACTAGAAACAACTCTTAAAGGTAAATAGCTCATTCTGTTAATTTTATTTAGTCTTGATTGTGGAATTTGTTTACTCTTTACTTTGTAAAACATTTGTTCTAAAATACTTTTTTCTATAAGAGATGGATCCATATCATCAGTTTTAGTTGGATTAGCTTCATTTTTTTTATTAAATTTTGCTAAGGATATATCTAAAAATTTATACACACCATTTTCATTATGTCTTTCAAATGTTTTTATAAAACTGCTTTTCCCTGAACCATATGAACCAGAAATAGCTATATTTCTAACTTTTTTTTCATTTAGGGCATCTTCTAAAGCTATTGAATATTCTTCTATATGTTCAGCGTTATCATTAGGAGTTAAAAACTGGTACTTACTTTCTGTTTTAAAATATTTGTTTTTAATATATTGATTATAAATATTCAAATATTTCAACAAAAATATAACTAATTTAGCTAGATCTTTTTCGATTTCTTCTAACATTCTAATCCTTTGTAAAATTCTTAAATATTAATTTTTTTAATAATTTATTTATATCATATCTGAAACGCGTCACAGATCGCGTCACAGATTTGTTTTTTTTCATAAATTTTATTTTTATATAAAAACTAATATATTTTTAACATCTGTTTTCCGACACCCTAGCTTTAAATCAAAAAAAGCATAGAAAAGCACAAAATACCATAAAATAAATATACGATAAATACTATCGGATTGTGATATAATACGGAAATCTTATCAAAGAGGTTTTTCGTATGTTAATAGGTTATATTAGAGTTTCAACTGATGATCAAAATCTAAATTTGCAAAAAGATGCATTAATAAAATATGGTGTAGATGAAAGAAATATATTTTCAGATAAAACATCAGGTGCAAAAGATAAAAGAGTAGGGCTTGATAAAGCAATAGAGTTTTTAAAAGAAGGTGATACTTTAGTTGTTTGGAAACTAGATAGACTTGGAAGAAGTTTAGCTCATTTAATTGATGTTATTACAAATCTAAAAAATAGAAATGTTTCTTTTGTATCTATTACTGAAGGTATGGATACAACAACAGCATCTGGAGAATTGTTCTTTCATATTTTTGGAGCCTTAGCTCAATTTGAAAGAAGTCTAATTCAAGAAAGAGTAAAAGCTGGACTTGAATCTGCAAAACTAAGAGGTATTAGAGGAGGACGACCTAGATCTATTGATGATGAAAAAATGATAGCAATAAAAAAAGCTTTAGAAGATGGAATGAGTAAAGCTGCTGTTTGTAGAACATTTGGAGTTAAAAGAAGTACTTTAATTGATAGTTTGAATAGAAATTAATATTTAATTCAATGTTTAAAAATTGTTTATTTTTATGTTTATTCATAATTTGTAAACAACTATAATAATCCTTTATTTACTAGTTTCTAAAAGGCTTTTCCTAAAAAAATGGAAACTGAAAAAAATTTTGAAACCATATAAAAAAATTTCTTTGAAAAATTAAACAAAAATCTATGTTATATTTTCACTAGTTTTTAATTTTGAACTAACAATTAACAAAGACTAAATCTTTGTATTCTTATTTTTTGTGTAAATCTTAAGGGATTTTTTTGATATCTAAAAACAAAAAATGAGTAACTTAAATGCAAAAGTTAAAAATAAAATGCAGATAGACTTAACAAATTTTACCTATGATAGAGGCTAAAACTATCAAAATAATAAATCTAAATTAATTGACATTATTACGATTATCATATATAATGTAAACAAAAAGGAGTTGCAATGACACAAATAGAAATTAGTAAATATTTAGATATTCCATTTGCAACATTAAATGATTGGAAACAAGAAAATAGCAATAGAAATAAACTTTATGAATTATTATCAAATCTAGAAGTTGATTTTGTAGAGAAAGTATTGAATAAAAAGGAAAATCATAGATTTTTTCATATTCTAAATAGAAATATTGAAGATGAAAAATTTACATATGAAGATATAAAAAAAGCCTTTTCGAAACAAGATTATCATGATGGAAACATCAAAGAACAAACTATTTATTCAAAGTTTTTTAAAGAGATAGAAATCGATGAATTAGAAGATTTTATTTCAATATTCACTCTTTCAAAACGTAATATTAAAAATATTTATATAACAAGTCCATTCAGAACTATTGATGGTATTGCCAAAAAATGGGATAAAAGATTTAGATTAAAACATTTTGAATCAAATACAAATATTTTAAATAAATCTATTCCCTCAGCTTTACAAAATATTTTAAATAAAAAGAGTTTAAATGTATGATTTTTCAAAACAAAAAGCTATGCTTGAAGTTACATTAGAACTATTAAAAGAAAATAATCTCTTAGACATTTCAAGCTTAGGTGGTGGAACTGCACTTGCAGGATATTATTGGAATCATAGATATTCAACTGATATTGATATTTTTATTTATGGAAATGAAAATAAAACTCATTTGTTAAAACCATCTAATTGGAGTGAAAATATCAAATCTAAAATGAATTCTATGGGTTTTACTGGTAATTTTAGACACAATGATATTTATACTGAAATTGTAATCGATAAAGACTCAAAAATTCAATTTTTTGATGTAGTAAAAAAATCAAAAGAACCATTTTGTAAAGTTAATATATGGAATAAAGATATACAAATTGATACAATTGAAGAAATTATTGCTAAAAAAATTTATTATAGAGGAGATATTGGAAACTCAAGAGATTTATTTGATATAGCTATTGCAATCCATGAAGATCCAGTAATATTTTCTAAAATGATTTTAAAAAAAGAAAAAATCATTGCTTTACATAACACTCTTGTAAATATTTCAAATTCAGAAGAATTAAAAGAGTTATATTTACATGAAATAAAACAGATGAATCCAAATATTAAATATGATTTTTTAGCAAAAAATACAGTCACTTATTTAAAAAATTTATTAGAAAATATATGTGCATCTTATAATATAAATTATGAATTATTAGATGATGAATATATTTTAATTGAAAATGAAATCTATTCAAATATATAAAAGTATTAAAATATGCGTGGAAGTGTATATTATCAAAGCTCATTATTAGTTAAACAAATCTTTGAATCTGGTGCAAAAAAAGAAGATAGAATAAATCCAAATCATGTACACTATCAAAAAGTTGCAAGTTATAAAACAATGGAATCTTATAGAAATATTTGGAACAATTTTTTTAACTATCTTTTAGAACACTGGAACATAAAAGATTTTGAAAAAATTGAATCTGAACATATTTTGGCTTACATGGAATACAAAGTAGAATATTATCCCTCAAAACAATATTTAGAAAAAATATCTGCATCTTTAGGAAAATTAGAAATTGCTCTAACAAAATTTTCAAAGAATATCAGTAAACATGAAAGAGAATATGATTTCTCAATTAGACAAACTATTTTAGATAATGCTAGAGATTTTAAATTAGTTGCTAATAATTACCACAATAGAACTTATTCAAATCCTGAACTTTTAATCTCTAATTTAAAAGATTCTTTACATCAATTAGCTGCTTCTATTCAACTTGAAGGAGGAGCAAGAATTGAAGGAATAGCTTTAATAAGATATGAACAAATAAAAGGAAGAAAAATTGATTTTATTACACAAAAAGAAGTTGGAATACTTGTTACAAAAGAAAAAGGTGGAAAAGTTGGTGATGTTTTAATCAGTCTAGATACATATAAAAAATTAGAAAATCATTTAGAAGAATTTAAAGTATTTAAAATAAATAGACAAGCTTACTATAATGATTTAAAACAAGCTAGCTTTCTTTCAAATGAGAATCCAGAATCATCACATGGTTTAAGATGGAACTTTGCAAAAAGAAGAATGTTTGAATATGGCAAAGCCAGATATTCATACGAAGAGTGTTTGCAAGAAGTAAGTTATGAAATGAAGCATAATCGTGCTTCTATTACACAACATTATTTAGCTTGAAAAATTAAAATTAGATTTTAAAATATTATATATTCTAACTCTTTAATTCTCTCTTTTCTTAGCTGAAAATATTGCAATTCCAATAAGTCCAAAAATTAAAGGAAAAGCTAAAATAAAACCTGCAATAAAAGTAGTTATTGTCATAAATTATCCTTTTTATTTAAATTTATTATATTTATTAAATTTATTTTTTCTCTAAAGTTTTTACAGCTTTAGAAACTTCATTTATTAAATAATCATATTTTCTTGATTTTTCAAAATGATTTAAAAATGGAACAACCCATTTTGGAACAGGTATTGTTTTATCATCTTTTGTGAATCCCCAGTTATTAATTGTTGAATATGGAATATCTGCAATTTGCGAAAAATCTTTTATTGATATATTTAATTCTTTTAATCTTGTATTAAACTCTTCTTTAGTCATTTAAAAATTACCTATTAGTCTTATATTAGAAGTAATTATAACATAGGATATCTATATTAGGTAAATTTTAGTTTTAATTTATAAATCTTCTTAAAATATCTATTATAGATATAAAATATTAATATATTTATCTAAAATAGTATAGTTAATATTGACAAATATATTTATAATAGATTATAATACTTTAAATATTATCTAATATAGATAAATAATTAAATAAAAAGGATTTAAAATGGATAGTTTAATGGCCTTACTAACAATTTTTGTAATATTGTTTTTTATTTCAAAAAAATATCGTTCATATCTAGATATTCCAACTTTAGATGAGTATATAAAAGATAATCCGCATTGTTTTACAGGAAATGGAATTAAATGTTTTAATTGTGGTTCAAAATCAATTAGAAACTGGGGACAATATGGTCCAAATAGCTCTTATAGAGTTCATATTTGTAATCATTGTGGATTGCATTTATATAGGAGTTGATAAAAATTAGAAGCAACTACAAAAATATTTGCAGAGGCATTAAAAGAAGAATTAGACTAAAACTGGGATGACTGTCAAGGAATCACAGTTAATGACTTAAAAGATATTAGTTTTAGAGAGTGTAGAGCGGGAGAAATTCCAAGCGTAAATAAATGTATTTCAACAGATAAGTTTGATGATTATAAAGCAACAATGTTCAAACAAGCTGCAAGAGGAATAAATGTTGGAGGATTAACTGAACAAATAATTCAAGCAATAAAACAAGAATAAAAAAACATCAGCTAAAAAGCTGATGTTAAAAACCTCATGAGGTTTATTTTATAGGTCTTAATAATTTTGATTCAAAACCATCTTCATTGATTATTCTTAACTGAGGTAAGAAAAAATCACTACTATGCATAATGTAATGTCTACTTCTTGTAATTGGATTTTTATTTTGAATAGCTGTAAATGTAAAACTATATAAATAAGATTTATTATTTTTTACATCTGTAATTTTCAATGTAGATAAAATGAAATTATTATCTTCAAGGAAACTAATAGCAGAAGCTGCTAATCCTACTCCAAGTCCAACACCTACAGCAGTACCACTTGAACTACCTGCTAATGCTGATGCATTCATTGCAGTACCCATTTTATTTATTTGATTAACTGAAGTGTCAGCATTTAACACACCTAACTCAATAGTTTTTCCATCTTTTTTCATTTGATTAACTTCACTTTTGAAGTAATCTCTCGTGTTTTGGAAATAAACTGTCATATCGGCATCTTCAGGTTTATTAACTACTGTATAACCTGCTTTTTTAAACGCGTCTTCTACTTTTTCTGCATAAATTCTTCTTACAACTTCTCTTTTAGTGAAAATTCTCAATTCACCTTTGTCTAGCGCATACTCATCTGGAAAGATTTGAAATGACGTTCCAATTTTATCACCAACTTCTGTATGATTATAAGCTTTGTCAAATAAAAATTCTCTAATGTTCCATAAATCTAAATAAGCTTCATTTCTTGAAGTATATTTTTTATTTGCAACAATAGTGTTTGTTGATTCATCAACAGTGAATTTTAAATCAACTTTTTTATTATCAGTGTTTGGATTTCTCTTTAAGTTAATTGTGTCATAAAAGCTTGCATCCGAAGTACTAGTTGTTGATTGCCAATTAGTAGGTCTTATTTCATTATTATTTAATAAATCAGCAAGATTTCTCATGTTTT
This sequence comes from Aliarcobacter sp., assembly GCA_028688995.1. GTDB lineage: Bacteria > Campylobacterota > Campylobacteria > Campylobacterales > Arcobacteraceae > Aliarcobacter. Next base: position 121,244 of record JAQTXB010000007.1, on the reverse strand, counting down.
CTCTAATAACTTCATTATTAGTATCTTTATAATAAAGTTTAGTAGCTTTATTTTCTTCTACTTTACTACTTCCTGGAATTTGAACTCCATTATCTAATGTTTGAACACACCCAGTTGTACTTAATGCTACTGCAATTAAAATAATTGCATTTATAAAAAACTTTTTCATTTTCATACTTTTTTAACTTTTTGTTTTTTCCCAATTATTAAATATAAAACAACTCCAATTGGACCCATAAATATAATTAACAATAACCAAATTACTTTATTGATACTATTTTCAAATTCACTTTTAAGTATGTCTACTAAAGCATAAATAAATAGAGCAAAAAATCCTAATACTATTCCCATTAGTAATAACCATTCAAATCCACCTGGCATCATAATTTCTTCCTTTTATAATTTTAATATTTATCCTCTACAACTTATTCCCGTTGCAGACCATTGTTTATCAATCTCAATCATTGGCATTTCACAAATGCTTCCTTTTATTTCCAATATAAAAACTGTTTTACCTTGAGCTTCATATGATTTAACAATTTTTACATCAGATTCTGTAGCTGATTTAATTCTATATTGTGATGCAATACTTTTTACAACTTTATCATCTGGTCCTCCACAACCAGTAAATAAAATTATCCCTAAAGCTATTCCAGATCCAATCTTTAAAATATTTTTCATCTATATTTCCCCTTTTTCATTATTAAATAATTAAATCTTTTTATTTTAATATAATTAATGACTCATAAATGACTCTTTTTTAGGAATTTAAAGAAAAAAATAACTATTTGACAATTTACTTTTCTAAAAAGTAATATTTTTAACTTATAATCAAACAATAATTAGTACATTCAATAATTCATACTAATCTCTTTTTTCTTCTACTTATAATACTTTTATTCAATAATATAACTAATATAGATAAATATTTATTTATATTAATCTATTATAGTTAAAAATTTATTGACAAATTATTCTGTTTTAGATTATAATTGCATTATATTTATCTAATATAGATAATTATGAAAGTATTTTAGATTTTAAAGGAGAAAAAATGGAAAATTCTAAAAGTAAAAAATCTTTAGGGATTTTAGTTGTTGTAATTGGTTTTATTGTTTGGTTCTATATTACTTAATCAAATAATAAAAAAGTTATTGATTTATTTAATTCTGGAAAAACAATTATCTGTAAAGATAATCTTGTTTCAAAAGATTTAGGATTTAAATTCAATAAAAATGATAACTCATTTGTGAATGAAGATAAATCTATTGTTTTAATAATAGATCATTGTAGAAACTATGAAAAATAGTTTTTAATAAATTTATATATGAAAATTAAAATAGAAAGGATTTATATATGGATAATTCTATAAACAATAACCTAGAAGATAATCAAGTAAATGTAGATTTAAAAAATGAAAAATTAAAGTTAAAAAAAGAGCTAAGAGAAAAAAGATTGTTTCACTCAATTTTAATACGAATTAGCTTTGCAGCTTTAAGTCTGTCTTTTATTTTTTTCTTACAACAAAAAGATAAAAGTGAAAAAGAAGAACTAATAAAAGCATTTAACTCAAATGCTGAACTTGTATGCTCTTCAAAAGTAGTTTCCTTATCTAATGGATTTAAGTTTGATGAGAATAGAGAAAACTTTTTAACAAATGGTGTTGATATTTATAAAATTTCAAGATGTAGTTTGAAATAGAAAATAGATATTAATTTAATAAAAACAATAAAGGAAGTTTACTATGTATGAATTTTATAAATCAATGAATGAAAAGTTTTATGAGTTGGGAAAAGTATTAATTGTCTTAGCAATATTAATACTGCTTGGTGGTTTAGTTTATGTTCTTATTATGCCAATTTTTTATTCGCAAGTTGAGATTAGTAATAAGCTAGATGATTTTATTGTGTTTTACTACATAGCTTATTGCATAATATCTATGTATCTAGGAATGACAATTACAGATATATATGAAAAACATACTTTTCCCAAAAATAGTAAAAAGAAATTTTTAGATTAATACAAAAGAAAAAACTAAAAAAACTAACAAAGGAAAATATCTTATGCAAAATGATTTAAAAACAGAACAACTAACTATGAATTTCTTTGAAGAGAATTTAGAAGAGTCTATAGATAGAGTTATAAATAAAGAAGTTGATAAATTAATCATTACAACACCATTTCAAAATGATGTTGTAGTTCTTCCTATAAAAGAGTATGAAGAATTAAAAATCTTATATGACAAAGTAGTAAATAAAAAACAAAAGGATTAATATGCAATACCCTACAACAATTATAGAACTTGATAATTATTTTACTGAAGAAAATAGAAAAAAGTTTCTAAAAATTATGAATGAAAACTTTGACATTGAAGAGAAAAATATAGAGATTTATCAAGCAAGAAATTATTCAAATGAAAGTGAATTTGCAAGTGAAATTTATGCTCAAATATTTAGAGAAATGAAAGAAGAATACTAAATATTTTTGTTTTTTTAAAAACAAAAATCAAATGTTTAAAAAAAGGAAACTGAAAAATGAAATCAAAAAAAGATATTGTATTTTTACAAAGTGATGCAAGTACTTGTCATAAAAATAAAGTTGCAAATATTACAGTTCTTGATACATATGATAATAAATTCCATTGTAAAAATTTAGAAGCTGTAAATTCCATTGAAGCAGAATTTATAGCTCTAATTTTTTCAATAAAAATTGCAATAAGAAACAAATATAAGAATGTGATATTTATCTATGATTGTCAAAGTTTAAACACCACTTCTCTTAAGGAATATTGCAAAAAGAGTCATAAATTTTTTTCATTTCAGTTCCTTTGGTTGCCAAGAGATTTTTTATCAAATGTTGATGAAATAGCACGTACAAATTTAAGAAAACTAACAAAAAAAATTGATTTTAATCTAACTGATAATCAACTTTTTAAATACTATAGAACATTTAAAACAGAGAAAATTTTACTTTCAGTTCTAACTTATCTTGATGATTCATTCATAAATGAAAAAAGAGTAATAAAACTATATTTGCAAAATGATTATTCATTGAAAGATTTGGGAGAAATGAAAATTAGAAATAACGATATTTTTAGATTTATCTACCATTCTTTAAATCAATTAGAAAAATTTAAATTCTATGAATTTTATCTAAAAATCAATCCAAGAATAAAAAATGATATAGCTTTTAAACAAATACCAAAAAAGACATTTATTACGGGCATTCTGAAAGAGATTTTGGATTATTTGAAGAATAAAAAAGAAATTCTATTAGTTAAGTAAGAATAATTTTTGTTTGAAAATTTGCATTCATATTTTTTTAAATTTCTTAAAAATTAAAAAATTGTGAATGTAAATATAGATTTACAAAAAAGGAAAAAAATGACAATAAATGAAGAAAAAGAATTAGAATTTCTTACAAAAAAACCAATAGATGATCAAAAAGTATTGTTAAAACACTTTGCAAAACTCAATTCGTCCCAACAAAAGAAAGTCTTAAATAGGCAACGTGATACTTTTCATAAGCTGAAAAGTCTAAATAATAGAGATGTTGATAAAGATACTCTAACGTTAGCATCGTTAATTATTTCAATTGATGATTTTATAAATTCTTTATCTAGCACAAAATTAAAAGTTATTAAATTTAAAAATAAAAAACCTCAAGTTAAATTGAAAACTCAAAAATTATTGTCTTATTGGTCGATAGTAAAGGAACTGAAAGAAAATGAAAAAATGAGTTTCCGCGATATATCTGATTATTTGCAAAGAAATCATAAATTTGGAGTTTCATATTCATTGATTTTTAAAATTTGGGTTGAGATTGAAGAAAGAGAGGTAATGTAATGAAAAGTAAAAGATTAGATAAATTGAGAAGCTACATATTAGAAATTTTAATTAATCATCTTAATATAAATAAACTTCCTTTGGAAAAAAGTATTATTAAAAATATGATTAAAAAAATAGATAATGAAAATTTGTTAAAGAATTTAACTCTTATTGTACATTTTAATAATGCAAAAGAAAAAATTGATTTTGAACAATTTTTATATTTATTTCTTCTAATTATAAAAGAAACAACTGAATATAAATATACTCATTACAAAATGGAAGAATTGATTGAAGAATTTTTTGGTGATTATGAGGATAGTTGGTTAATTTTAGATCCATTATTAAATAATAAAGATTTCGAAGACTTTAAAAAATTCATTTTTATAATGAAAATTTAAAATTCATTTTTAATAAAAATAAAACCTAATAAAATACTTCAATTTATTAGGTTTACCTAATTCTAGGTACTTACAGAGTTTTTTTGTTTTAAAGGATTTTAAAAACATTATAAAAGCTCAATATTTATAATAAATTATAAGGTTTTAGAAAATGAGTAAAAAAGTTGATGAAAAAAAAGAGATAAAAAGAATCAAAGAAAATATTACAGAAGTTGAATATAAAAAATTGATGTCATTTATAAGAGGAAATGAAACATTAAGAGAGAATACAAAATTAAATCTTCTTAGAACTTTTACTATTTTATTTTTTACTGGTCTTAGACTTAATGAAGTTCAAGAACTAAAAATAAAAGATATAAAAAATCTACTTCAAGATGGAAATGTAAAAATAGATATTTCAAAAACTTCAACTCAAAGAAAACTATATCTAACTAACTCTTTTCAAAAAGAACTTGTAAAACTATTTGATTTTAAAAATGAACTTGATGATAATAAAATTATCTCAAAAGGTAGTGATAAAAATAAAAAAACTTCTATTAATAATATTGTATTTATACAACAAGTAAATAAAATCATTAAAGAGATATTAGGAGAAGAATTCTCTTCTCATAGCTTTAGACAAGGATTAATTACAGAAATGGGAAGTAAATCAATAAATATAAAAATCATATCCCAATTTGTTGGACATAAAAATGTAAGTACAACAATGGGATATATAAAGCCAACTGATGAGCAAATAAGAGGGGCTCTGATTAGGTAATTTTAAATGTAAAAGTAATGTTTTACAATTACATTTAAATTAGAAATATAATAGCTTTGTATTGGTAATCTAGTATATTTGTATTTTATTTGAATTGCAGATACACTATAAACATAATATTTTTATATTACAAATATACTGAAAACTATTTATTAAATTAAATATCAAAACACATAAAATATATTAAATTATATGCTTTGATTATATTTAAATAGTTATGTGCATAACTATTTAAATAACTATTAAGAATAATAAATCTATACTTACAAATAAATTTTATTAAAAGGTATAAATATGAATCAAAATAATCAAATTATTTGTAGAGAGTTAGGATTATTATTAGCAAAAATAAAAAATAAAATGCGAAATAAGATGAATGAATCTTTAAAGCCCTATGGATTAACAGCAGAACAAAGAGCAATATTATTAATATTATCAGAAAGAAAATCTTTAACTCAAGCAGAACTTTGTAATTTAACTTCAATGGTAGCATCAAATTTATCTACTACTTTAAAGAGAATAGAAAGTAAAAATTACATAAAAAGAATTCCTCATCCAACTGACCCTAGAGCATATTTAGTTGAATTGACGGAACAATCTATTGAAATTATAAATATTCTTAAAGATTTAGGAAATCAAATTCGTAGTGAAATGTTAAATAATATAGATATAGAAGAATTAAAGATTACATGTAAAGTTTTAAATATTATGAATATGAATTTAAAGGATTGATAATGATTTTAGATTTTCAAACTATTATATTATTTTTGATTTTAGGAACATTTGTTGGTTTTATGTCAGGACTTTTAGGTATTGGTGGCGGTGGATTTTTAGTTCCAGCTTTTGTAGCAATTTTCTCTTTTAATGGCATATCAAATGATAATTTAATGCATTTGGCACTTGGAACATCTATGATGAGTATAGTAATTACATCTTATGTAAGTTTTCAAGAACATCATAAAAGAGGTGGAGTTATTTGGGATATTTTTAAGAAGATGGCAATAGGAGTAATAATAGGTACATTCTTAGCTACATTTATTTCTTCAAATATTAGTTCTTATTCTTTAGCAATTTTCTTTTCAATATTAATGTTTATCATCTCAATTAGAATGATATTAGATATTAAACCAAAAGTTGAATATAAACCTTATACATCAAAAACTCTTTTTAGTGCAGGAATGGTTATTGGAGCAATTTCTGCAATGATGTCAGTTGGAGGAGGAGCTTTTACTGTACCTTTTTTAGTTTCAAGAGGTATAGAAATGAAAAAAGCAATAGGTACATCAGCTGCAATTGGTTTCCCAATTGCAATATTTGGAACAATAGGCTTTATGATAAATGGTTGGGAATCAACTTCTTTATCAAATTATCAAATAGGAAATATATATCTTCCTGCTGTAATATTTGTTTCAATTGCTACTATTTTTACAGTACCTCTTGGAGTTAAAATGGCACATACAATACCAACATTGATGTTAAAGAAAATATTTGCATTTTTATTAATTGGACTTAGTATAAAAATGGTTCTTAAGTTTTTATAAATCAAGTTTTATTGTATCAGATTAAAAATATGTAGGTAAACAACTATATAAAATTTGTTATTCATGTAAAAGTCTCTCCTAATAGAGGTTATGAGATAATTGTCAGAATTAACTTTCAAGGATATTTTGATGAACTTTACTTCTAATACACAAGAAGAACTACAACTACTTAGTATTATAGATGGGAATGAGTATTTAATAGAGTATAAAAATAAAGATTATTTCAATGGTGAAGAAACAATTGAAAGAACTAAAGCAAAAGCTTTAATCAATAATAATCAAATTCTATTTATAGTTCCAGACCCATATGGAATGGATAGATTTATATCTGATGTAAAAATACTTCAGTTTTAGAAAAATTATGAGTATAGAAAAATTTACAAAGAAATGTTTCTAAATCTATAAGTAAGGTAATTTCTTCAATAAATTTTGCACTGCTTATAGATAATACCTCTAACTGTTCATATAAAAACTTTGATTTATTAGTATGTTAAATATTTACAATATCGAAAACAGATGTTAATAATATATTAGTTTTTATATAAAAATAAACAATTTACGAAAAAAAACAAATCTGTGACGCGATATGTGACACGTTTTAGATAGGATATTACTTAATTATTAAAAAAGAGTGATATTTGAAAATTTTACATACGTCTGATTGGCATCTTGGTCAAAATTTTATGGGAAAAAGTAGGCTAGAAGAACATGAAGCTTTTCTTTCTTGGCTATTGAAAATTATAAAAGAAAAACAAATAGAAGTTCCACTTTCTAGAAAACTAATTGTCATTAAAGGTAATTATGAAACTATAAAAAATGAACTTACTAAAATAGAAGATAAAAACTCTTGGATAGAAGTTCATATATCTGATGATAATGCAATGTATGAAAATAATGAAATCAGACAACTTGCTTCAAAACTTGAACTAACACTACTTGCAGTAAAAATAGATAAAAGTGAAAAACAATTAAAAGCTAATGAATTAAAAGTTATAAGTTTGGATGAATTGAGTGTTGAACAAGTATTTGAAAAAAGATTGGAACTTGAAGAGTTAGAAGATAAAGAGTTTGAAAAAGAACTCCTTTTAAATTTTAAAGAATTAGTTTCAAAGGTGCAAAGCCTATGAAAATACTAAAGATAAAATCACTAAATATTAACTCACTAAAAGAGCGGATTCCATTACAGATAGTTATACATAAGGGTAATAGAACGAGTGTTTTAGATTTGAATTAGGAGGATATTTATGTCATATTTTACTGCATTCGATAGGCATGCATATATATTTAGTAAAATATTAAGAAAAGAAATAATTAATACAGTAGAAATTTCTAGATATTTAGGTGTAACTAGAAAAACAATTGAAAGAGATTTAAAAAATAGTATTTCACCATTATTTGAAAGTGAACTAATTCCTATTGGAAATGATTGGAAAGTTCAAGAACCTATTATTGATATAAAATTTTATGAGCCAAGTGAATTATCAGCAATTGCATTTATTTTTAAGAATATAGGTAATGATAATCCAAAGCTTTATAGCAAAACCATTAATCTTTTTAATGAATTACATAAAAAAGTTTCACATTCTATATATAAGCAGTCCTCTGTTGAAGATATATTAGCTATGAAAAAAAATGAATTCTATATAATAAAAAGTGCTATAGAAGATAAAAAAGAAATTAAATTTAAATTTCATTCTTACGATAAACATGTACAACCTTTAAAAATAGCAAATCTTGAAAAGTATTGGTATTTGTTGTGTTTTGATTTAAATGCTAATAGATTCAGTAAATATCCCTTAAGAGGAATATATACTATTGATGTTCTAAATAATACATTTGATTTTAATGAAGATAATTATATTAATAGTTTAGACAATGCAATTAATGCTTTTTTTGATATTAATAATAAAATTGATGTTATATTAGAATTGGACTGGGAAGCTAATAAGGTTATATCAAGTGTCCCACTAAATTCTACTCAAACAATTAATAAAAATGATGATGGCATGTTTATTATGAATATTACAATTTCAAATTTAATGGAAATTATACCTCTTGTACAACAATGGATACCTCATGTAAAAGTTATAAGTCCTATAAGTTTAAAAGAGAGAATTAAAGAAAATTTGACAAATTATAAAATTTAATATAGTGAGGATAACTTTATGTCCTCATATTTATATAAACTTTCAATAGTGAAATATTGCATAATGCAAATTTATAAAAAAGATTAAAAAAGGAGAAGTATTGAATTTACAAAAAGAATTTGAAGATTTTCATCAAAAAATTAGATTAGGTACTTATGATGAAAATAAAAAATTAAGAGAAAAGCGAGATTTGTTAATTGATGAACTTAAAGATAAACTAAAGGACGAAAATGTTCCTAATACCACTAAAAAGTTAACTTTTACAAAAATAGATCAAGGTTCATATGCTATGAATACAGGTATAAAACCTAAAGACGATGATTATGATATTGATGTTGGAGCAATATTTGATATTACAAATGAGGAGTATGATTCACATAAATTAAAAAAACTTGTTTTTGATAAATTAAATCTAAATCACAAAAGAACTGTAAAGTATAATAGACCATGTATTACTGTTGAATATGCAGATGGTTATCATGTTGACTTAGCTATTTACTCTAAAAATAATGAAGATATTCATATTGCATGGGGAAAAGAAAATTCAAAGCAAGAAAATAAATTATGGTATAAGTCAGAACCTAAAAAATTAACTAAATGGGTTGCAGATGTTTCTTCGGATGCAGATAAGTACCAACAGTATAGGAGATGTGTAAGATTTATAAAGAAATGGAAAGAAAAACATTTCTCTTCTGATGGAAATAATGCTCCTGCCTCAATAGGTTTAACAATTCAGGCTAGGAATCATTTTTATTATTATAAAGATAATTATTTAGACACACTTATTTATATTGCTGAAAAAATGAAAAGTGATTTTTATTTAAATACTGAATCTCGGAAAATGAATATAGATGTAAGATTACCTGTAGAACCTAGGAAAAATGTTTACTATAAAATGTCAGAAATTCAACAAGATAATTTCTATGAGAAGGTTGAAGCTTTAGTTGAGTCCCTAAAAGATGCTAGAAATGAAGATTCACGAAATAAGGCATGTAAAATCTTAAGAAAAGTATTTGGTGATGAATTTCCTTTATCTGACGATGATGATATAACAGAATGTTCAAAGTCATTACCTTTTGTAACAACAGGGAATAGTGCTTAAGTATGAATTTTAATGAATTATTTAAATCTTTGGATTTATCATTTCTTTTAAATTATGAAAAGCAAAATGAGAGTGAATATTTATTAAGATTGAAAAGTAAAAATAATGAATGGAATATTAAAGTTGTTTTAGAAAATTTTCCGTATAAATTGCCTAAATCTTATTTAATTGATGAAGATTTAATTGGTTTACTATCACATGTAAATGAAAATGGAGTAATTTGTTTAGAGGAAAGTGATTCAATAATTATAAATTATAATGAACCGTTAAATATATTATCTTTATATATTGAAAAAGTTCTTGAATTACTAGATGATGCAAAACAATTAATTTCAAAAGATGATTTGCTTGATGAATATGAAGGCTATTTTGTTAATAAAGTAAAATATGTAAATGCTTTTTACAATACTGAAGATAAAATAGAACAAATTGCACTAAAAATTGGAAATGAAAGTTTTTCAACTAGCGGTAAACCAATATTGATTTATGATGATAAAAAAGGATTTCCTAGCACATTTAGTAATGTAAATCAGGTAAATAATACAAAAGTCAATATATTGCATATACCATTAGAAATTGGTGTTTTACCACCATCAAAAAAAATGTTGTTAGACTTACATTCATATGTAAAAAGTTTATATGAATATATTCCTAAAAATGATAGTGACTTTATTAATAAATTTTTAAATAAAAAAAATACAAAAAGGCATAATTTCTATATTCTTTTTAGTATGCCAAGAACTAAAGGTGAGAGAACTCAATTTTTAGTACATTATTATTCAAAAGTAAAATTGAAACATCCTTTAGCCGATAAAGAAACAGATTTTAAAATTGATTTATATTTTTTAAATAGAAACAACGAAAGTTATTTAAAAGAAAGAGGTGGAAGTAATAACAATCTTACTAATAAAAAAGTATCAATAATTGGTTGTGGTTCAGTGGGTAGTGAAATTTCAATGATGTTAGCAAAATCTGGTATAGGTGAATTAACCTTAATAGATAATGATATTTTAACTCAAGATAATATTTTTAGACATAGGCTAGGTGGTAGTTCTTTAAATTATTTACCAAATGATAAATTAATAGTTATAAATAATTCAAAAGTTAAATTGTTAGAAAAACAGATTAAAAAAGATATACCTTACATAAAAGTAAATCCTAAGTTTAATAAGTTTAATAACTTGTTAGAAGATAAAGATCTTTTAGACTCTGATATTATAATTGTAGCTGTTGGATCTCCAATGGAAAGTATTGATATCAATATGAAGTTAAAAAAGTTAGGATTAAATAAAGTAATCTTTTGTTGGAATGAAGCTGATGGTGTTGGTGGTCATAGTGTATCTTTAGATTTAGAAAAAAGTTGTTATGAATGTTTATATACAAATGATGAAGGATTTAATAACTTTAATGAACTATCTTTCTTAGAATTAGGGCAAAATATATCTAAAAATTTAACAGGTTGTGCAGGAGTATTTACTCCATTTTCTTATTTAGACTCTTCTAGTACAGCTCTATTAGCTTCTAAACAATGTATTGAAATGTTAATTAATAATTTGCACTCACAGGCATTAAGTTGGAAAACATTATCCAATATAAATTTAAAAGTAACTCAACGATTTATGGATTCAAATTTACAAGAAGTTAAAAGTCTAGAATCCAAAAGTAAATGTAGGATATGTAATGAGTAGATATTGGAAATTAAAAATTGATAAAAAAAGAGAACTAAAAATTTCTTTTGAATTGATAGATGAATTATCTAAGTTTAGACAATTAAATAAAAAAGATAATGAATCAGGAGGTGTTTTAATTGGAAGTTTTTTGTCAGATGATAGGGGATTTATTATTGATAAACTAACAATACCCCAAAAAAAAGATAAACAAACAAGATATTCTTTTTATCGTTCAGAACAACATAATAAACTTGTGCAAAAAATATGGAAAGAAACTAATGGATTTTCAACATTCTTAGGTCTTTGGCATACTCATCCAGAAGATATACCCAATTATTCATTTATAGATAAAAAAGATTGGTTAGATAGTTTAGTTGAATCAAAATATGAAAAAAATTGTTTGTTTTTCTTTATTGTAGGAATAACTCATATCAGATGTTGGATTGGCATAAAGGGAATATTATTTAATAAAGTTAAGCTTTTAGGAGATTACAAATATGAGTAAATGGGAAAAATTTAAGTGGTTTGTTGAGCAGATTAAGCAAATGAAAAAAAAGTCTGCACCTTTTGCAACTTTAGGTACAAAATTAATAATTAGATCTTTGATTACAATTGGTGTAGGAAATATTGCATTATATTTGATTTTTCCAGAAGGAATGTTAGTAGAAGAATTAAAAGTATCAAATGGAGAATTATCCACATTTACACTTATTCTTACAGTAATTGTTATTATTATTGGTATTGCAATGATATTATTTGAGGGATATAATTATAAAAAAGCTAGAAAAACAGGTAAGATAATTATTAATGGAATGAAAAATGGCTTTGCAAAGTTTCCTATAGATGTATTATCTTATGAAGAAAAAAATAATTCAAGAGATACAATTAAACTTGGAATGATAGAAGAAGTTGATAATTTAGAAAAACAAATTCAATATTATAATTCAGAAAAACAAATTGATTTATATAATAGATTTATCTTTAATGATGAACTTGAGAATCTATATGTTTGTGGGATTTCAAGAGTACCATTTTTAGTTGCGTATGGGGTTTGTTTGAAAGGTAATGTATCTATAAAATATATTGAAAGAGAACACTCAACAAATAAAAGTTTTTTTCTTGATGATGTAAATCGAAAAATAGATATTATAAAGATGAATGAAAATATTGAATTATCAGAAGATGGAGATATTGGTATTGCAATTGGGTTTACTACTGAAATAAAGAAAGAGCATCTACCAGAAAAATTAAAAGAACATACATTATTTATTAAGCCATCTTTAGAAGAAAATAGACTTTTAATAAAGAATCAAGATAATTTAATAGAAATTGTAAAGAAAATCCAAAAGATAATTGATAGTTATTCAAGCAATTCATTATGTAAAAAAATACATTTATTTTTGTCTATTCAAACAAGTTTTGCAATAGAATTAGGTAGACATTTTCAAGAAGGTATACATAAAAACTGGGTTATCCATAATTTTGATGGTAGGACAGGAAAATATTCATGGGCATTAGAAGTATCAAAAGACTTTTTAAAAAAGTATGAAGAAAATGAACCTCTCTAAATATCTCCACATAAAAGGAAATACTTTCTGGAATATCTCAGTCAAAATGATTAGAATTTAATGCAGTAATATTAAATCAAATGAATGTAGGAAAAATTTCTCATCAATTACATCTCGAATGTGGTGAGTATGAAAATTTAATTTAAGGAAAAAATAAATGGATATTTGTAAGTTTGAGAAAGGACTATCCAAGATATATAAAGTTAATAGAAATAATTTTGAAGAGGCAACGAATAAAGATAAAAATTATATTAAACTTGATAAAAAAGGTAAAAATCAATATTATGGATATTGTCCTGAATGTGATAATCCTATTGTTCTTGTAAATTTATTCGTTACACAAGAAAAAAATGGAAAACCTATTATAGTTTATGGGAAACACTCTGTTGAAAAAAATTCTTTTGATTCTTTTGATTCTTTAAAATATGAGAGATGTCCTTTACGAAATAAAAATAGAATCTCATTTAGTGCTGGGGAAAAACACACTGATGATGAATTAGCTGAAAAGATTAAAGATACAATTATTAATAATGCATGTAAGATTAAGTATTTTATCTCAAAAATTATGGGTATAGAAGTTTCACCTAAATTATTTATATTATTGATTAAAGAGTTTCATAAAAGCCAAGGATATTATTATAAAGGTCTTACAAAAGGTAACTTGCCATATCTTATATTATATTTATCTCATCAAAAATCAATTGAATGGCAGTATATAAAAAAAGGTTGTAGAGAAAGAAAAGAAATTGAAGAAAAATCAAAGTACTTTATAGTTGCTAAAAATAGACAAATATTATTGAAAGAAAACTATAAAAATGAGTTATCTAAACCATCTATTGTAACAGTTTTTAAAGATCATTCTTATAATACTAATAATGAACAGTCTTTTATCTATCAAGTTTTTGAAAAGTTTAATAAGAAAGAATACTTATTATATGGACAGAAAATAGATTTTGATATATCATATTTTTATAACCTCTTGAATTTTGAAGCTAAAGATAAAAAATGTGAAATTGAAGAAGAAGTTAGGAAAATATTGAAATAATGACCTTCTCTAAATCCCTCTACACAAAAGGCATACAATGCCCCAAAGCACTTTGGCTTAAAAAATATAAGCCAAGTGTACTAACACCACTTGATGAGTCAGCTCAAGCTATATTTGATACTGGAAATATAGTTGGAGATTTTGCTTGTCAACTTTTCCCAAATGGAAAAGAAATACCTTATTCAAAAAACTATGGTGAGATGATAGCTACTACAAAACAGTGGCTTGATGATGGAATGGAAAATATCTATGAAGCTACTTTTAACTTCTTTGGTATTTTGGTTATGGTGGATATTTTAACTATTTATGATGGTGAAGTATCTATTTATGAAGTTAAAAGTTCAACAGAAGTTAAAGATATATATTTACATGATGTATCTATCCAGTATTATGTACTTAAAAACTTAGGTTTCAAAATAAAAAGTGCAAATGTAATTCATATAAACAATGAATATATAAGAGGTGATGATTTAGATATAAATCAGCTTTTTAAAATAGTTGATGTTACAAATGAAGTTATATCAATGCAATCAAATATTCCAAATATTTTAAAAGAGTTTGAAACATATTTAGAAGATAGAGAAAATGAACCAAATATTGATATAGGCAAACATTGTAATAGTCCTTATGAATGTGATGCAAAAAATTATTGTTGGAAAGTTCAGAGACAAATACCTGATTATTCTATATTTAATATTTTCAATCTTGGAAGCAAAAAACAAATTGAACTTTATAGTAGAGGTATTATAAATATAGATGATGTTTCACATGATTTTGATATGACTTCCATTCAAGCTCAAGCTGTTGAAAACTATAAATCAAAAATTACATATATAGATATAGAAAATATTAAATCATTTTTACAAAATCTAACTTACCCAATATATCACTTAGACTTTGAAACATATCAACAAGCAATACCTTTATACAAAGGTTTAAAACCATTTGAGCAAATACCATTTCAATATTCACTTCATATTGAGTATGAAGATGGAAGATTAGAACATAAAGAGTATTTAGCACAAGATAGTGTAGATAGTAGATATGAACTTGCACTTAGACTTTGTGAAGACATCCCAAAAGATGTAACTGTATTAGCTTATAACATGAGTTTTGAAAAAGGTGTTATAAAAAGATTAGCGACATTGTTTGAAGAGTTTAGTGAACATCTATTAAGTATAAATGAAAATATGCAAGATTTGATGGTACCTTTTCAAAAGAAATGGTATGTAACCCCTCACATGAATGGAAGTTATTCTATTAAATACGTTTTACCAGCACTTGTTCCTGAGTTTGAAAAAGCATATAGAGAACTTGATGGTGTTCAAAATGGAAGCCAAGCTATGAATGCTTTTGCAAGATTAGCTTTTCTTGAAGAAGATGAAAAGCAAAAACTTAAAAACTCACTTTTAGAGTATTGTAAACTCGATACTTTGGCTATGGTTAAAATTTTAGAGAAATTGAAAGGAATATAATTTGATTGAAAAACGTAGTATTTGGTGGAAAATATATTTTTATATATTTTTAGGTTTAACTTTATTTTATACGTATATTTTATTATTTGATAATAATGAGATATTTGATGGATTATATAAATCTGAAGTTTTTTATGAAATTTTTGAATTTGTATTATTTTTAGTTTCTTTTATTGGATTATATGGTTTTGTATATCGAAAAAAAATATTTTATAAAGATTTCTGGATTTTTATTTTTATTCTTTCAATTATAGATACAGTTGGCTATTCATTATTAGAATGGCAGGAGGCAGATATTTGGTTTTTTATAATATGTATACCTTTTTATATTGCCTTATATAAGTATGCTTTTAAAATGAATGACTTATGGAGTGAAAATGGACAATAAGAAAAAGGTTGCATCAATTTTAATGGCTTTAACAGTTGGTGGATTATCCGGACATTATATTGATGATTTAATAGAAAAGTATAATTTACAAACTGATAGATATCCTATAAATGTTGAATATAATATTATTGATAAATGCATAAACAATTATGATGAGCCTATAAGTGAAAGAGTATATAAAGATAAACGAAAAATATGTATATGTGCATTAGAAAAAACAGAAATAAACTATCCTTACGAACTATTTAGAGAGGATAAAAATAGGTTTTTAAATATATTTGAGATTAAAGCAAAAGAATGTATGTAAGATAGGCTAAAAGCCTATCTAGTTTATTTCCCTTGAGAAGGAGTACAATTACTACGACCTTTACCTGATACACTACCAGTAGTACTTGGCATATTTGGTTTACAATTTGATGTTTTAGCCATTTTATTTTCCTCCTTTTGTTAAATTTTTATCTGTAATGCTTTGTGCTTTTGCACCAAAGCTACCTTTTGGAGTTTGACCTCCATTTTGTTTTGCTGTTGCAGATTGGATTCTTTGTGATGCAGCTTTTGTCATCGGAGTTTGTTTTGCCATAATAGGTTCCTTTAAATATATTTCCTAAATATTAGGATAATGAAATTATAAAATAGTAGTAGGGGACAATAGGGGGCACGGATATGAATGAAACAGAAGAAAAAATAAAAGAATTGAAAAAATGGATTAAAAAACTTGGAATGACTCAAAAATATTTTGCTAGACAATTTTTTATTGATGATTATATTTATGACAATGATAATGAAGAAGAAATTGAAAATTTTAATGAGAAATTCAAAGGACATTTGAAACGAAGTACTACACCTGTAGAAACTATAGATATATATTTGAATTATTTATACAATATGGAAGAGTTTAAAAAGAAGTGTTATATAAAACCAACATACATAAAAGATGAAATATTTGGTAAAGAATTTGATGAAAAAATGAAAAAAATATCAGAAGAAATAACAAATAAATTAACTACTAAATAAGATATTTAAATTATAAGTGATTTGATTCTAAAAACTGTGAAACTGTTAAATAGAATAATTTTTAATAAATTAATATGCTATTAACAAATAATCAACAAAAATAAAAAAAGTTAAAAGCTATAAAGCTCTTAACTTCTCTTATGGACTTGGGCTTATTACGTACGGCTATTTCTAATTACTGAAATGGGATATATAAAACCTTCGAAGAGTAGAAAAGGAAACAGTTGTAAGGTAAAATATTTAAAGCTGAATTAAATATTTATTGAAAATATTTAATTCTTCTTTTATTATTTTTTTTAATTGTTCAATGTTTGAAATTATTTCAAAAATTGAAGAATCATCTAATTCATTTTCAATCCATTCAATTAACCTTTTTCTATCATTTTCTTTTAATTCAAATGATATAATTCTATCTTTTTTTGAAAGTTCAAATTTTTCAAGTTCATCAATGAATGATTTCTTAATATTTAAAAAATCAAAATTTTTTTGAGTTCTTTCAATATAGAGAATAAAGTAATATAAAAACTTAAGAGTTTTTTCACCTTTATTCGAAAATTCTTCAATTACTTTTTCAAAAAAACTTTGCCCTTTTAGTTTTTCAATTTTTGATTTGATTAAGTTAATTAATTTATGTTTATTTACAAATTCACTAATAGGTTCTATTAATTCTTTTTCATTTTCACTATTAATATATTTAACTGCTTCTGCAAATAATTGAAAATTTGGATCAAAAGGTTCTTTCCCATCAGAAAATAAAAAGTATGGAGAAACTCCTAAATTTATTAATTTTTGTATGGTTGTGTAATCGGGTTTCCTTTTTCCAGTGATATATTGTGAAATAGCGTTTGTTGATAATCCTAATTTAATTGATAAATCTTTTTGTGAAAGATTTAATTTTTTTTGAATTGATTCAAATTTATTTGCAAAATCCATATTTGTACCCCTTGACAAATTAATCGTTATATAATATTATACTCATATGAGTATTTATTTGAAATATATACTCAATAAATAATTATAGTGATTTTACGATTAATTCACATTAAAGTGAGATTAAAAAAGTAGAAAGTCAATAATAGTTTATAGATTTAGTTTGGAGAGGGTGATATGTAGTATTAAAAGTAGTAAAAATATAAATAAAGAGTGAAATTTATAAATACGGTCTGCAAACTTAATTCTAAATTACACTCTAATCAAAAATAAAAAGGATTAAAAATGAAAAAAAATGCACAATTAAAATCTTTTTCTAACGATAATAGCAAAAAAAGAAATAAAAATCAATTTTCATTTCTATTTAATGCATTCACAAAAAGTGATTGGATAGAAGAATTAACAAATGTTGATTCAATCACTTATGTATTTGTAAAAGACGAAGTTGAAGAACTTTTTTTATAATACAGGTAATTATCTAAACTCTTTAGATTTTGAGTCATGTTACTCTTTATCTAAAGAAATTACATCAATACAAGTGAAAAAAAATGTTAAGAAAAATAAGAAATGTTTTTTTGAAGTTAAAGATAATTCATTAATTTATAAAAAAATTAAAGAGAGGTTAGTTAGTAATCTTAGAAATTTATTTGATAAGGACAGAAAAACTAATATTTTAAATATTGAAAATTGGATAATTGATGAAATATATTACAATTATGAGATAGATATCACTACTTTATTGGATTTGAGAAAGTTAGCTAACTCAAATCCTCAAATAATAATTGACAATATAGTCAAATTAGCAAATAATTTTGAAATTACATCTATTGAAATTGAAGAAATAGCAGAAAAATTAAATATCGATTTTTCTAATATTCATGAATTAAATTTATTTTTACAATTCAGAAATTTAAGCAAAGCATCTAATAATCAGTTGTATTTAACATTTGATGAAAAAATTAAGGTTGCTTCTTAATGTCAGAATTAATCAAAAAAATTGAAAATAAAATTAAAAATCAGGAAAAAATTCCTGATTTAATTGAAAAAATTAATTTCATATTAACTAATAAAAGCTATATTTTGAGTGAAAATGAGTTAATTGAACTTCAAAATGAGAAAATTAAATTAGAAAAAAATTTAATTAAATCAAAAGAATCTTTTGAAGAAAAATTTAGTGATTTTTTCTATTAAATTGAAGAAATAGAAAATGTACCTAAAATGCAATGGTTAATTCAAGGGGTAATTCCTAGCGCAACGATAGGGGTAATATATGGTTTACCAGGAAGTGGTAAAAGTTCACTTCTAATTAATTATTCTGAACAAATTCTTGAAAATTTTAATAGTGCATATATAATATATATTGATGCAGATATGCCATTAGAAAAGATTAATGATTTTAGAATTTCTGAGATAATGAAAAAATATGGAACTAGATTTAAATATGCTGGGAAAGCAGAAAATAATTTAAGTAATATTGCTCAATGTTTATTAAAAGAAATTGTTCAAAGCCAGTTGGACTATCCTAGTAGAAGATATATAATTATACAAGATTCTTTATCATTGATAACTCCAAAAAAAAATGGTTTTATTGATGTTGAAAAACTATATAAATTTGAAAAACAACTACGAGATAATGGAGGAACAGTCATAATAGCTCACCATCTAAATAAATCTTCAATTTTTGCTGATACACAAAAAATTGAAGATTATGCAGATTATACTTATTTAATTGAAAGAAATGATTTTAATTCATCTATATTATTAAAACCTAAAAAAGCTAGTAGATATGCTATTGAAGCAAAAGCATATAGGACAAATGATAGAAAAATTATTGAAGAAATTGATTTTAAGATGGCAAATATATGTAATTCTGAAGTTACTTTTGTGAATATAATTCTAGATTTATTGTTGGATGGAGAAATGAATCAAAGTGAAATAATGAAATATTTAAAACAAATTTCTTTTTTTTCAAAATATTCAATTGGAGAAAAGAAAGTATTATTCTGGCTAGATAAGTGGAGTAGAGATGGTAAATGGTTTTGTGAACAAAGAGCAAATGAAAAAAATGCAAAATTTTATTATAGAGAAACTGAAAAACTTGCAAAAGTGCCAAACAATGATAAATTAGGAGTATAAAATGGAAGAATTATTACCAAGAAGAATTTCTTTTTCACTGAAAGAATTAGATGAATTAGGTTTTATAAAAGTAACAACTGCAAAAAAACTAATTAAACTTAAGAAGTTGAGATCATTTAAAGTAGGCATAAAACATTTTATACTTAGAGATGATGTACTCAATTATATCGAGGATAATCTATCATAATTAATTATGGTAGCCCTGGCCGGGATCGAACCGGCACTCCAGTGGAATACGATTTTGAATCGTACGCGTCTACCAATTCCGCCACAGAGCCATATATATAAATTGTGTACCTTTTTTACGTACCTAAAACAAATTAAAGCCTATTTGTAGGCTTTTAAATTATTTTCTCTTGCGATTTTGAATCCCTTGTGTCTACCATTTCACCATAGCGGCATTATATAAAATAAAAAAAGGAATTCACTATTAATGAATTCCTTTTGAAAACGAGATTATTTAGCTGATACAGCTTCTTTTAAAGCTTTTCCAACTTTAAATTTAGCAACAGTTGTAGCTGCAACATTAACAGTTTTGTCAGTTCCTGGAACTTTAGCTGTTCTTGCTGCTCTTTCAGCAGTTGTAAATGTTCCAAATCCAATAAAGCTTACAGATTCTTTTTTTACTAATGATTCTGTAATTGTATCTAATACAGCATCAACTGCACCTTTTGCATCTTTTTTAGATAAACCAGCTTTTGCAGCTACTGCGTCAATAAATTCTGCTTTGTTCATGGATGAACTCCTTGTATAAAATTAAATTGTGAAAACTTTATAGTATTTAAGCTTTGAAATAGCTAAAATTAGGGCATTTCGTAAATATTTATGGAGAAAAATAATCAAAAATTAGATTTTACGATTCAAAAGAGCTTTTTATACTCAAAAGTCGACAAGAATTTTCTAAAATAGCTATTTTTTTTACAAGTTCATGAACATCTCTATCATAGACATAAGTGCCAATTCCTTTGATTACCATTATATTATTTTCAGATTCTTTTAAGTATTTTGTAATCTCTAAAGCATTTCTTTTATACCAAGTTGAGAAATCGCCTGGATTATATATTTTTATTTCTCCAAAAGTTACTTTCCCAAAAAAATCTTCAAAGACAATTTTATCGTGTTCAAATGTGTAAGCTGTCGTATAAATTGGCATTCCAAAAGCTATATATTTTGCTTCATGGATATTTGCATAAATTGTTGCATGTATATGTGATTCAATACTCGCAATATTCCATCTATAATCTTGTTTATTGATATTTAATGTACAGAGTGATTTTTCATCCATTTTGTCAAAAATAGCATCACTTGTATTGATTGTAAAATTGTGTTGATCAAGTTTCGCAGAAATTGCACCATGATAAATACCAAAAAAGTTTTTACTAAACATTGTTACTGACAAATCTGAAAGTAATTTTACAATATCTTTATCAATCATTTTAAAAGCCTTAAATCTATTTTCAGGTATTATACTGCAATTTAAATAAGGACCGTTTTAATGAATATTCCACACATACCTGTTTTGTACAATGAAACATTAGAGGCTTTCGTAAATATAAATAGTGGTTATATTATTGATTGTACAACAGGATTTGCAGGTCATAGTAGTGGATTGTTATCTTCAAATGAGAATATTAAACTAATTTGTAATGATCAAGATGATGAAGCTTTAGCATTTAGTAAGAATAGATTAGCACCTTTTGAAAATAGGGTAATATTCAATAAAGGAAATTTTGAACATGTTATTGAGACTTTTAAAGATTACGAAATTAGAGGTGTTTTAGCTGATATTGGAGTTTCTTCTTTACAACTTGACAAACTTGAGAGAGGTTTTGGGTTTGAAAGTGATACTTTAGATATGAGAATGGATCAAAACCAAGCTTTAGATGCAGCAACGGTAGTAAATACATATTCTACAAGTGAACTGGAAAGAGTTTTTAAAGAGTGTGGAGAAGTGAGAGAATATAAAAAAGTTGCTTCATTAATTGTAAATAATAGACCTTTTACAAGTGCAAAAGAGATTTCTGAACTTTTATCAAAAAAAATGCCAAAGGGAAAAATTCATCCAGCAACTCTTCCTTTTCAAGGAATTAGAATTGAAGTAAATGATGAATTAGGAGTTTTAGAGCGACTTTTTGATTCCCTAGAAAAAGCTAAATTCAAAAATTGTATAGTTGCAATTATTTCATTTCACTCTTTAGAGGATAGAATTGTAAAAAACTATTTTAAAAAATGGACTAAATCGTGTATTTGTCCAGAGGGTGTTTTTAGATGTGAATGTGGGAATAATCATGCTTTAGGGAAAATTATTACAAAAAAACCTATAATTCCAACTGCGCTTGAAATTAAACAAAACCCAAGAAGTAGAAGCTCAAAATTAAGGATTTTTAAATTTGACTAGGTTAAATGCAAGTAACTCACTGTTTATGGTGATTGTACTATTAATTGTTGCACTATTTTTATATTTTCCAAAAATTTATTTAAGAAGTAATATTTATTATACGAGTAAAGATATTAATAAATTATATGCCCATTATATTTCACTTCAAGAAGAGAATACTTTTTTATCTCAACAACTAGAAGATATGAAATTTAAAAACCAAATTATAGATTCATTATTATTTAATCCAATGGAACAGAAGAAATGATAAAAGCTCTTATTGAATTTTCATTAAGAAAGCCTCTTTTAAATCATTTTATTCTGTTTTTTATCTGTTTACTTGCTTTTTTCTCATATTTTAAAATTCCAAAAGAAATCTTTCCTCCTTCTGCTTTAGATGCTGTTTCAATTAGTGGACAATATATTGGTGCTAGCTCTGAATTACTTGATAAAATTGCTGTTTCTGAAATAGAAGATGAATTACTTAGTTTAAGTAGTGCTGATAAAATTTCTTCAACAATTAAAAATGGAAGTTTTTCTATAAATGTAGATTTAAAAGATGGATATAAAGCAAAAGATATTTTGGATGATGTAAAAGATATTATTACAAAAATTAAAACAAATCTTCCTTCTGATATGGATGAACCAACTGTAAAAGCAGTTGAACATGCTTTCCCTTTAATTACAGTTGCTGTTTATTCTAAAAACAATGATTCAAAAGAGTATTTAATTGAAGTAGCAAAAGAGGTAAAATCAAGAGTTATGCAATTAAAAGATTTATCACAAGTTTCTGTTTTAGGAGATAGTGATAAAGAGTTGTTAATGAGTTTTGATGATGAAAAAATAAATGCTTATGGTTTAAGTAAAACTTCTGTGATTAAAGCAATTTCAACTATGAGTTCTATTTTTCCAATTGGAATGATAAAAGATACTACACGACATTACTATCTTTCAACTTACAATGGTGAAAAAGATATAGAAAAAATCAAAAATATGTTAATAAAAATTGATGGTAAATCAATATATTTAAAAGATATTGCAGATGTAAAATATAGTCTGTCTGATGCTTCAACTATTTCTCATTTTAATTCAAATACAAATATTGCAGTAGGAATTAATAAAGGACTAAGTGGAGATGCAATTGAACTTGTAAAACAGATAAAACAAATTACAAAAGAGTTTGAATCAAAATACTCAAATCTTGAATTTGATACATATATTGATACTTCTATTTGGATTAAAAATAGACTAAATACAGTTGTTTCAAATATATTGTTTGGTTTGATTTTACTTTTTATTGCACTTTTTTTGTTTATAAATATAAGAGTTGCAATTGTTGTTGCAATGGGAATTCCAACATCTTTTATGATTGGACTTATTAGTGCTGAATATTTTGGTTATAGCTTAAATATGCTCTCACTTTTAGGAGCATTAATTGCATTAGGAATGTTAGTTGATGAAGCTATTGTTGTAGGTGAGAATATTTACAGACATCTTGAAATGGGAAAAGATAGATACACAGCAGCAAGGGATGGAGCAATTGAGATGTACCCAGCAGTTTTAACTGCAACTGCCACAACAATATTTGCTTTTTTACCAATTCTTTTAATGACGGGTGAAGTAGGGAAGTTTATGCAAATACTTCCAATAATGATTAGTATTTTATTATTAAGTTCTTTATTTGAAGCCTTTTTCTTTTTACCTTTACATTCAAAAGAGATTTTAAGAGTAAGCAAAGATGAAAGAAAATCTCACAAAATTTGGGAGTTTAATTATAATCTTTATGGAAATATTTTATCTTTTTTATTAAAAGGAAAATATCTTACTATTTTTTTAATGGTTGGGCTTATAACAGTTTTTTCTATAGTTATTTTTAAAACACAAAAATTTAAATTTATGCCTTCATTTGACTCAACACAAGTTTATATTACAGGTTCTGTTGGTGTTGGTAAAAAAATCGAGCAAACAGAAGAGTTAGTTTTAGAGTTAGAGAAAAAAATGTTAAGTTCTTTGGATTTTAAAAATAGTATAAATTCAATTAGTTCAGTAACTGGAATGAAACTTGATGGTAAAAATCAGCCACACTATGAAGAGTTTTATTTTCATATTTTTGTAAATCTACATGAAAGTGCAGCTGATAATATCTTTGATAAATATATCAATCCATATTTATCACCAAAATATGATGACTCAAATATGATTAGAACAGTTAGTTCTCAAGATATAGAAGCGGAATTAAAAAAGACTTTGGAACCATATATAAACTCAGGTAAATTTGAAGAGTTAAAAGTATTTGTTCCCCAAGCTGGAATTGTAAAAAATGATGTGGAAATTGCAATTTCTGGGAAAAAAGAGGAAGTGTCAACTGCCGTTAAAGAGTTAGAAAATAGTCTTGCAAAAGTTAAAGGTGTTTCAAATATATCAGATGATTCTATTATTGGAAACTATGAATTAAAATTTAAAGTTAACTCTTATGGGAATAGTTTAGGTGTTAGTGAAGAAACAATTTTAAATCAATTAAGACCCTATTATTTTAAAGGAACTTACTCAAAAATGTTTGATAATAAGGGAATAATTGATATTGTTTTTGAAAGTAGTCATAAAGATATTTTAGAAAGTCTTGATACTTTTTCTATTATTACAACTTCAAATCAAAAAGTTTTATTAAAAGATGTGGTTGAGTTTATAAAAGTTCCAGCTTATTCTCAGATTTTTAAAGAAAATAATGAACAGATTATTAGTGTAACCGCCTCTTTAAACAAAATTACTTCAGCAGAGTTATATCAAACAATTAGCGAAGATATAATTCAATTGAGAAAAAGAGTAAATCTTGATATTAAAGGTGAACAAAAAGAGAATGAAAAAGTTCAAAGAGAAATGGCACAAGCAGCACTTATTGCAATTATTTTAATATTTATGGCATTAATTTGGATGTTTGATTCAATAATTAAGCCTTTAATCATTTTAAGTACTATTCCATTATCAATTCTTGGCGTTTTAATAGGGCATATGGTGATGGGAATTAATATTTCGATGCCAAGTCTAATTGGAATGATTGGGCTTGCTGGGGTTATTGTAAATGATGGAATTATTATGATGGATTTTATAAAAAAAGCAAAAAATATAAAAGAGTTACTAGAATTTGCAAAAATGAGGTTAAGACCAATAGTATTAACCTCAATTACAACGATTCTAGGATTATTTACTTTAATATTTTTTGCTTCAGGTCAAGCTTTAATACTTCAACCAATGGCTATTTCTTTAGGATTTGGGATTTTGTGGGCGACAGTTTTAAATCTATATTTTGTCCCACTTGTTTATAGAGTAATATATTTAAGAAAAGCAGTAGATTAATATATAAGCTTTAGGATTTCCTAAAGCTTATAAAACAACAATTCCTAAAATTCTATTTAAAATATTGCTATCTTCATTATAATCTTTCATACCAATTCCAGGTTCTAAAGTAGTAATTGAAGTTTTTCCAACTATATGTCTATAATTTACGCCATTACTATCTTTTAATCTTACACTCCACATATCATGTAAAACTAATGGTTCTTTTTCTTTAATACCAATATAAAGCATAATATGACCTTTTAAATATACTAAAGTTGAAAAAGGAACACCATTTTTTCTTATAAACTCTTTTTTCTCATCATTTGATAACTTTGACATATCAAGATATTTTCCATTAGATAATTGCGCTTTTGAGTTTCTATGTAGATATTTTCCAAATGTTGCAAAATAATCTTGAGTAAAACTTGAACAATCTCTATTATTTAATAATCCACCCCAACCATAAGGTTCATCAAGTAACTGTTTTGCTATTTTGATTCTATTTTGAGTATTAAAAGCTAATGGCATTGGTTCAACTTCATCTACATTTAAATCTATATATGAAATCAGAGCATTTTGATTATCATCTCTTTTTGCAATTATATATTTATTGTTTTTTTTAGGAAAAATTGTAGCTACTTTTACATATTCTCTAAATATTGGGTCATAAATTGGAAATTTCTCTTTAACTGATACAAAATAGTTTGATGTTTTAAACTCTTGAATAAATTTTTCATCTACAAAAGCTATAGTTCCAATCTCTACCCAACCACCAACATTACTTGATTCCATATATGCCCAAGCTTTATCTTTTGATAAATGTGAAACTATAATTGGAGTATTTATTTTGATTGCAGAGTTTTGATTATAGTCAAATGGGAAACCTTCTCCTGGTTTTGTTGGGTCATAAAACATTGGTGAATTTGTAGGAAGAACTCTTATATTTGTATTTTTTAGAATAATAGCTTTTTTTGTCAAAGTATTATAAGCGTCAAAGTTTGAGTTTTCTATTTGTTTATCAAACCATTCAGGTGTAGCTAATAAATGATTTTCTAAATAAACTTTTTTTAATTTATATGATTGTCCCCACATTGCTTCAACTTTTGGGAAAGAAACTTTTGTTGAATTCCATGGTTTAAAATATTTTTCAAAGAAATCTTTTGAATCTTTTGTAGAATCAATTGCATTATCATTTGCTGTACTTGCTAGAACATCAATATCATTACTTTTAATTGCAATTGGAGCTGGTTGTTTTACAGAACAAGCTGTAAATAGTAAAGTTGTGGCTAATATAAGTAGTATTTGTTGATATTTTCTTAACATTTTTATCCTAGAAATAAATTTTTTGTGATTGTACCATTTTATGATTGAAGATTTTATTCCTAAGATTATAGAATCTTTTTTTTAGTAATTTATAGTTATAGTAAACAAATTATTTTGAGGAAAATCATGTATAAACTTTCAATAAATAAAGATTTATTTGAAAATATTTTATTAAAAAAAACTCTTGTTTTAGAAAAAGAGAATACAAATTATTGGAAAAAAGAACTTTTAGAACCTGTAATTTTAGATGATAAATTAACTTATCAGATTAGACAATTTGAGAAAATTATTTTAACTAATGGTTTAGGAAATGATAAGCCTCAAATGACAGTAGAATGTAAAAGAGTTGATTATTCCATTGAAAATGGGTGTTTTGAATTTTATTTAGGAAAAATATTAGAACAAAAAAATATAAATAATGAAGAAGATGAAAAAGATAAAATCATAAAACAACTATTAGAAGAGAAAAAAGAATTAGAAAATAAATTAAAAGAAAAAATAAAAATGACGCAGCAAAAAATAGATTTTTAAATAGCTAGAAAAATCTAGCTATTTTAAATGGATTATTTAATGATTAAATCCGCAATTTCGTTCATTGTAGCTTCAGGCATATCTTTTACTTGAGCAGCCATTAAACCTTTTGTAGCTCCACCGTAAGTTCCAGCTTGATAACCTTTTAATGCAGCAACAAAGTCAGCCTTTGTCATATCTTTGATAACTTTTGATTTTCCCATAGCAGCTTTTTCTCCATTTGCACCATGACAAACAACACATTTATCATAAGACCCAGCAAACGCAGCAGATGCAACTAATAACGAAGCAGCAATAACAATTTTTTTCATAGACAATCCTTTATGTTTTATTATTCTTATTATAATCAAAATTAGATTAGATTTTATTGACTTCAGTCAATGTATTTGAAAGTTTAAAAGAAAATAACCTTTTGGTTACTTTCTTGTTATTTTGAAGTAAGCTCTTTTTTTAGCTCTTCTTTATTAATTCTATTTTTATCTGAAGGAATTAAAGGTAAAGATTTTTTATAAATAATTTTAGCAGGTATCATATATGATGCTAAATGATTTTTTAATTCAAATAAAATTTCACTTGAATTTAATTCATTTTTTCCACTATATACTAAAACTATCTCTTCTTCAATTTCATCATTTTCTATTGAAAAAACTGCACATCTTTCTATTTCTTTAATTTCTCTCTCAACTACTGATTCAATTTCAAAAGGATTAACTCTAAATCCTCTAGTTTTAATCATATCATCATGTCTTGAAACAAAATAAAAATATCCTTCTTCATCTTTATAAACATAATCACCAGTTTTTACAACAATTTCATCTGTTAATTGACCTTCAAGATTAATCACATTTTTTAAAATATCAATTGATTTAAATCTTTGCTCAGTTACAAGTGGAGCATTCCAAAAACCTTTGTAAATGTATCCACCTCTATGGATTAATTCACCTACAACTCTTGGTGCGCATTCATTTCCATTTGCATCAATTACATATAATTCAACATCAGGAATTGCTTTTCCAATAGATTCAGGTCTTATTTTTAATTGACTTGGGTCTAAATAAGTTGATCTAAATGCTTCTGTTAATCCATGCATTGAGAAAAATTTAGCATTTGTAAAATATTTTTCAACATCAGCTATCATTTTAGAAGTTACATTTCCACCAGATGAAGTAATAATTCTTACATTTTTTAATAACTCTGCACTTGGAAGTCTATCTTCATCAAACATTTCTGTTATGTTAATTGGCATTAAGGGAAGAACCGTAACTTTGTCATTAATGATATGATTAAAAAAATCATTTGGTAAAACAAATCTATGAAGAGCTATTGTTGCTCTTTTATAAAGTGAACAGAAAATTTGATTTAATCCATAATCAAGATTAAATACTAAAAGTCCTGAAAGAACATCACTCTCTTCTAATTTTAAATATTGAGATACAACCCTTGCTGAATCTATTAAGTTTCTATGTGAAATAACAATACCATTTGGTTTTCCAGAAAGTCCAAAAGAGTAAGTAATAACTGCATTATCATGTCCATTTACATCACAAGAATATGGTTTGTTATAATATTTGTAAATCTCTTCAAATGATGGTAACTCTTTATGTGTAGTTTCATAAGAAATAATATGTCCATCAAATTTAATCTCTTCAATTGATTCAATTTTGATTTTATCAGTAATTATACATTTTATATCACAATCACTAATTATATATTCAACTTGTTCTGGTTTAAGTAATTTTGTTAATGGAACCAATACATATTGTGTTGATAAAATTGCTAAAATAGCTACAACTTGGTCTATTCCTTTATTTGAATAAACTCCAATTCTGCTACCTTTTGGTAAATCAAGTTCACTTAAATAATAAGCAATTTGATTTACTTTAGTAAAAAGTTCGCTATAAGTTAATTTTTCATTTCCAAAAACTATTGCATTTTTGTTTGGGTTTGAGATATTTGCATCTTCTATTAATGTTCTAATACAGTTTATTGACATTGTTTTCCCCTTATTGTTGTGTAATACCAAGTGTCCAAATATCATAATTTGAATCCAAGATAATAGATGGATGAATATCTGAAGTTAAGATTTTTTTATAAAAAAATGAAATAATATCTTCAGCCTCTTCAAAACTTAATACTTTTGTTATACCACCTGTTAATACAATAGATTTTAGTAGATTTAACTTTAATTTAATATATAAAGGATGAGCATCTGAAACTTTGTATAAAACTAAGAAAATTGCTAATTGCATTAAAATTCTTAAACTTTTTGGTGAATCTTCATTAAAAATATTTTCTGTAACTTTTAAATGAGCTAATAATTCATAAACAAATTCATTGTTTTTAGCCGCAAATATTAAAGATTCTTTAGATTTATAAACTCCAAGTTTTTTGAATACTAATCTATCATATTCATTTTCAGTAACCATGTTATCCATAGATAAATCTTTAGAGTAGTGAATATCAGTTGTAGCTCCACCAATATCTATTAAAATAAATGGATTAACAGCTGCAAATTTACTATCTATAAAAGGCAGAGTTTTATTTACAATATATGGAGTTGAAAATATTTGATTTGAAGTTAAATCGTATAGATGTTTTATATCTTCTTTTCCTTCAATATCAGCTTGGTAAAGATTTGTTAAATATTGTTTTAAAGGCTCTTCAACAACATGAAGTTTATTGTTTATGATGTTTTCAACAACTACTAAATTTTGGATATTTGCTTTTAAATACTCAGCATCTTTTGTTGTTCCAGCAAATACAATATTTGAAAATCTCAAATTTCCTAAATAGTTAAATAATTTATCATCAAAAACATTATCAACACTATTAATTCCACCAACAACAATTACCACATCAATTAAATCACTAGGAATTGAAGTAGTTTCAATGTCTTGATATAAAACTGTATTTATAATATTAATTCCAGAGTTATATGCAATATTTGTTGCAAATTTTAGTGAAAAAGAGTTTGTAATTCCAATAATTAAAGTTGTTAATCCACCATTTGCAGATGAACAGATAAATACTTCATCTTTTTTAAATTTTGAGATAGTATCAGAACATTTTGATAATAAATCATCATAAATATCTTTATTAAAATCCCTAAAGTATTGTTCAACTTGATTATTCGCACAAACTTTAAAATATGTACTTCCAACATCTATTAATAATTTATTTTGGCTCATTGCATAATTCCTATATCATGGATAATATCATTTACTATTGATGAAGCATCTTTGTTTAAATCACATTGTGCTTTTTCATATTCAAAACATCTATCAGAAATTGGAAGATTTCCTTTTTTAATGATTCTAATATTTTTGTTTTTATCTCTTACAGTTACAACTTCATTGTGGTTAATAATATGTGGAGAATAAGGAACATCAATAATTCCTGATTTTATAGAGTTAAATACTTTTCTCCATAAAGTGTCAGCTTTGTCATTAAATACAGCTTCCATAATAGACATTACTTCACTTGTTACAATTTCTTCTTCTTGTTCATCAGAGATATTTGGAATACCTTGTAACATTCTTAATGTATATTGAGTATTTGCAACTGTTTTTGCATTTGATTCACGTGTTGGAATACCAAAAGCTTCATCTCTTGTTTTTGTGATGATTTTATCGGCTCTTACCATTGAAGCAATTACAGTTGAAGTATTAATTAATGATTCAGAATAATCTTTGTTTGATGGAAATGCTCCCATCCATTGATGGTAAACTAAATTTATCATCGCATCACCACATCCAATTTTTTCTGCATAATGTTTTGCCATTTTTCTTAAAACATTTGCAGTAACAATATCTTGAATCATTGAACCTGTTTGTGAGAATGAAACAGAAAAAGATTTTACTCCCTCTTCAAGTGATAAAAGCATTTCACAAATTTGAATAACAATAGTAATACATGGAGGCACTAAAGTTGCTGTTAATGGTCCAAACGATTCTCTATTAATTGGTTCATTTAGTTTTGAGTAGTTTGCACAAATTCTTTCTACATATTTCCAATACATAAATGCTTTATCTAATGGGAAATTTTTAGAGTAGGGTAAAAGGTAAGTAATTGGACCACCTTCAATTTCAAAAATTCCAGAAGCTAGTGCTGTTTCAATTAAAAGTCTAGCATCAGGAGTTCCATGTCGTAAACTAATTGGTTTATCAAAGTGAGTCATCATTTTTCTAGATGTTCTATATCCATGATTTACAAGTGGGTAACCATTTAACATATCAACTTCATTTTCTTCTGAAAGTTTTAACATTTTTGCACTTGTTGCGTAGTCATTTAATCTTGTATTTGAATCAATTGTACATGGTAGTACATCAACATTTGCATCTACGAAAAACTCATAAAGTGAAAACATTTTTTTATAAGTTGGGAATCCACCTCTTGGCTGAACTAACATCTTTTTTTTGTTTTTAAAATGATGTGAAATAAATAGATTTTTTGAAGCACCTTTGATAAACTCTTCAATTTCTGCAAAATCAAAATTATCTGCGTATTTATTTTGAACGATTATGTTTCTTTCTTCTTGAAGTAAACTCATTTTCTCTCTCTTAAATATTTTTCTAATTCATCAAGACCAGTATTTAAGTCAACTTGGTGGAATACTAAATCAAAACCATAGTTTTTGAATTTTGGAACAAGTACACTTGCATCTCCCTCACCAACAGCTAGGTTTCCACCTATCATAAATACAACATCTTTTAAATTTTTATATTTTGATTTTAAAACGGCAAGTTCTCTACACCAACCCTCAGCTTCACCATTTAGTGAAGATATAAGTAATACATCAGCATTTGTTTCAATTACTGCATCAATAAACTCTTCAAGGTATGTATTAACACCTAGATTAAATACTTCAAATCCTCTTGCTTGTAATGATATATCAATAAGTCTATTCGCAACCACATGTATATCGTTACCAACTACTCCTGTAACTACTTTCATATTTTCAACCTAAATTTATTAGTTTTTTTCTGTTTTCATAAAGGGCGATATTTTATCTAAAGAAGGGTTATAAATCGTTTAGAGGTAAAATATTATATATTTTTCTGTTTTATGATGACAATTTATATATTAAAATAATATAACGGTGTATCTCTTAGTATAAAGAAGAAGATGAGTGTAAAAAATAAGTTTTTTAGAGGAAAAAGAGAAGAAAAAATCTTCTCTTTTAAAATGTGGAAATATTATCCAATAATTGCGTTTAATGTAGCAGATGGTCTCATAGCAGCAGATGTTTTTGCATCGTCTGGTAAGTAGTATCCACCCATATCTACAGGTTTACCTTGAGCAGCAGCTAATTCAGCAACAATTTTTGCTTCGTTTTCAGTCATAGCTTTTGCAATTGGAGTAAATTCAGCTTTTAATTCAGCATCTACATCTTGAGCTGCTAATTCTTGTGCCCAATACATAGCTAAGAAGAAGTGAGAACCTCTATTATCAATGTCACCAATTTTTCTAGCTGGAGATTTGTCATTAATTAAGAATGTTCCAGTTGCTCTATCTAAAGTATCAGCTAAAACTTTTGCTTTTGGATTATTTTGAGTATTTGCTAAATGTTCAAATGAAGCAGCTAAAGCCATAAATTCACCTAATGAATCCCATCTTAAATAAGCTTCTTCTTGGAATTGTTGAACGTGTTTAGGAGCAGATCCACCCGCACCAGTTTCAAATAATCCTCCACCTTGCATTAATGGAACGATTGATAACATTTTTGCAGAAGTTCCTAATTCTAAAATTGGGAATAAGTCAGTGTTATAATCTCTTAAAATATTTCCAGTTACAGAAATAGTATCAAGACCAGCTCTCATTCTTTCTAAAGATTTTAGAGTTGCATCAACAGGAGACATAATTGTAATATCTAAACCAGTTGTATCGTGAGTTGGTAAATATTTTTCAACTTTTTTAATCATTTGAGCATCATGAGCTCTATTTTTATCTAACCAGAAAATTGCAGGAGTATTAGATAATCTAGCTCTTGAAACTGCTAATTTAATCCAGTCTTGGATTGGAGCATCTTTAGCTTGACACATTCTGAAAATATCACCAGCTTCAACATCAAAAGTAAATACTGCATTTCCATCTTTATCTATAACTTTAATTTGTCCATTTTCTTTAGCTTGGAAAGTTTTGTCATGTGAACCATATTCTTCTGCTTTTTGAGCCATTAATCCAACATTTGGAACAGTTCCAATAGTTTTAACATCTAATGCTCCATGTTCTTTACAATCATCAATAACAGCTTTGAAACTTCCAGCGTATGCTCTATCTGGAATCATAGCGATTGTATCTTCTTCTTTATCATCAGCATTCCACATTTTCCCACCACCTTTAATCATAGCAGGCATAGAAGCATCAATAATAACATCTGAAGGAACATGTAAGTTTGTAATTCCTTTTGCAGAGTTTACCATTGCAAGTCTTGGTTGTTTAGCGTATACTGCTGCAATATCAGCTTCAATTTCAGCTTTTTTAGCTGCATCTAAAGTTTCTAATTTTGCGTATAAATCACCTAACCCATTATTGAAGTTAACACCGATTTCATCAAATAATGCAGCATGTTTTGCAATTAAGTCTTTGAAATATACTTTTACAGCAAATCCGAACATAATTGGATCAGAGTTTTTCATCATTGTAGCTTTTAAGTGTAAAGATAATAATACATCTTCTTTTTTAGCTCTTTCAATTGCTTTAGCATAGAAATCTTGTAATGCTTTTGCACTTAATACAGTAGCATCAATAATTTCACCAGCAAGAACTTTTGTAGATGCTTTTAATACAGTTTCAGCACCATTTTTATCAAAGAAAGAGATTTTTAAATCATTTGCTTCATCAAAAGTTTTAGATACTTCAGAACCATAGAAGTCACCTGAATCCATACAAGCAACGTCAGTTTTAGAATCTTTTGTCCATTTACCCATTCTGTGAGGATTAGCTTTTGCGTAGTTTTTAACTGCACCTGGAGCTCTTCTATCTGAATTTCCTTCTCTTAATACTGGGTTAACAGCTGAACCTGTAATTTTTGAATATCTAGCTGTAATTTCTTCACTAGCATCATAATTTGGGATGTTGTAACCTTTTGCTTGTAATTCAGCAATTGCTGCTTTTAATTGAGGAACAGAAGCTGATACGTTTGGTAATTTAATAATATTAGCAGCAGGATCTTGAGTTAAAGCTCCTAATTCAGCTAAATCATCACTGATTTTTTGATCAGCAGTTAAGTTTTCAGGGAAGTTAGCAAGAATTCTTCCAGCAAGTGAAATATCTTTTGTAACCATTTCAATTCCTGAGCTTTTTGTGAAAGCTTTAATGATTGGTAAAAAAGAGTATGTTGCTAAAGCTGGAGCTTCGTCAACTTTTGTGTAAATGATTTTTGACATATTGTTTCCTAAATTTGAATTTTAATGTTAGCAACACAATAGCCAAATTTGAGTTTAAGGAAATTGAAAGTTCGATATATTTGGGATGTGAAAATTTGATTGTTTCAAATTTTCACAAGTTTATTAATTTATATTATTAAATAAATCTTTTATTGATACGGGTTTTTGTTTTGTTACATCAGTTTTCATGATATTTTCAGCTTCAGCATCAATTTGTGTCTCATCTGTTTTAACTTTTGTATAAGTTTTTGCAACTCCTACATTTGCATTTATATTAGCTTGATGTTGTTCAAAAGTACTTGCAAATTTATGAAGACCAGTTCTATTGTCCCTTACAAAATAGATATAATCACTTTTTACAGGAAAAATCCCAGCTTTAATTGCATCTAAACTTACAGCACAAACAGGATCAGATGGAAGACTTGGATTTTTATAAGTATTATATGTTGTATTATCATCTCTAATTCTATCAGCAGTTACAACAGTATTTGAATACTCTCCATAATTTAAAGTTCCATCCATTTGAAGTTTCATACCTTTTTTTAATCTATTATGAATAACACTTGCAACAATTGGCATTTCATTTGTTGTTGCTGCTTCTTTTTGTATAACAGAGGCTAAACTTAGGTAATTAAACCATTTTCTTTTATCATAATAACCAAATATCTTTTTTGAAAACTCTTCATATTTTTTATTTGTTTGTGAAAATAGATAAAAAATCATATAGTCTTCTTTCATTCCAATTGGTAACATATATGTATCAGCTAAAATATTTCCATCAGCCTTATACGCATATTGTTTATATAATTCAGTTAATTTTTCTTCAGATAGATTAAACTCTACAGCTAACTTTTTAAGGAAAATATATGAAGTTTCCCCTGGAATTAAAGTAATACTTTTAAGTGCTGCTTTTGATGTAATTAATTTATAAATAAAATCAAGTCTTGTTAATTTATTTTCATTTATATCTATCCAACCACTTTGAACATAACCCATAGATTTAATCATTAATTCATCTACAACTCCCATTTCGAAACCATTTGTATTTAAGTATGATATAATATAACTAGTACTACCTTTAGGAATATACAATACTTTTGTAGAAGTAATTGACGTTGTTCCATAAAACAATACGGCAATAAAACAAACAAGGATAAATTCTATAATGTTGAAGACAATTAAATTTGCTTTTCTTTTTCTTTTTTTAATAACAATATCGCTTTTCTCATTTCTGTATTCTGGCATAAAAATAGACTCTTTTTCTTTTTCAAATATTTTAGTTTCGCAATTCTATATTAAAATCGATAAAAAACTTATTTTGAATATTGAAAATATCGAATATAAATCAAAAAAGACTCAAACTACAAACTCTTTTGAGGATTTAAAAAAGAATATAGAATTACTTCCTAAAGTTTTAAAATTATTCCAAGAGATAAGAATAAATAAGTTAAAAATAGATGATAATGAGTTTGAAATAGTTTTAAATGATGAAATTTTATATTTAGATAACAAATACGTTAATCTCTCTTCAAAAATTGATGTAATCTCGAATCAAGTGGTGTTTGAACTTTATTCTTTATATTTAAAAGATGTGGATTTATTACTTGATGGAAAAATTAAAATCGATTATTTTAATGAAAAATTAAATTATTATGGAAAGTTTTATTATCAAGATATTCAAAGTAGTATTAATGTTGAAATGACTAAAGATCTTGCAAAATTTTATTTAGTAAGTGAGCCTTTTAAAAGTTTAAAATTTTTGAAAAAATTTCTAAGATTAGATGAAGTTGCTGAAGCTTGGATGTATGATAATGTTGAAGGTGATATAAAACTTCAAGAATTTTATGGAGAATATGATTTAAAAAACAATCATATTATTGAAAGTTCTCTACAAGGTAAAGCACAAATAAAAGAGGCAAAAATTAGATTTCATAAAGATGTAGATGTTGTGAATACAAAAAGTTTAGATATTTCATTCAAAAATGATAAATTAGATTTTAATTTAATAGAGCCAACTTTTAAAAATAAAAGCCTAGCTGGAAGTTATGTAACAATTCATAATTTAACAAGTGAAGAAAAAGGTCAAGTTGATGTATTTATAAAAGCAAATAGTAAATTAGATAAAGATATTTTAGATATTCTAAAAGCTTATAAAATTAATCTTCCATTAATTCAAAAAAGTGGAAATACACAAGCTTCTTTACTTATGAAATTTCCATATGATAGCAAAAAACATATGTCAACTTATGGAGAGTTTTTTCTAAATGATGCACAAATTTCTATAAATAATTTCACTTTTGATAGTAAAAAAGGTGAAGTTATTTTAAATGATTCAATGATAGAGATAAAAAATAGTGATTTTAAATATAAAAATATGATTGATGCTGTTGTAAATATAAATCTTGATACAAAAACTTTGAAATCTTCAGGAGATGCAAATATAAAATCTTTTTTAATTAAAAAAGATAATAATGAAAGCATTGTAGATATTAAAAATAAACAGACAAATTTAGAAATGGATTTTAATAAACAAGTAACTATTTTATTAAAAGATTTAGGAACAAAAATTGAAGTAGCTGATTTAATTAATGTAAATATTGACGATTTATCAAAAATTTATCCATATTCAAAACTTTTAAAAGATACTTCAATTAAAGAAGGAAATATAACTTTACAAATAAAAGATGAAAAAAATATGAGTTTTAATGCTTTTATAAAAGGTCTTGATTTACCAATTCAAAGGGATAATAAAAATATTGATTCCCTTGATATAAATGGAAAAATTGAAGATGGTAAAACTACTGTTTCATCAAAAGATGAAGATTTAAAAATAGAAATAGCTGATAAATTAAATATATATTTACGAAATTTAGATGTTATGGTAGATTCAAAACTTCAAAATAGTGGTTTACAACAAGATATGAATATAAATTTATTAAATAGTAAATTAAAAGTTGGAAGTGATATTTATCATTTAGAAAAAGGAAAAATTTCTATATTAAATAAAGCAATTAATTTTGAAGTAGATGTAAAAGAACTTAATTTACCAATTAGAAAGAATAATGATAAAATCAATAGTTTAAGTTTAATTGGAAGTATAAAAAATGGTTTAACATCGATAGAAACTAAAAATAAAGATTTGATTTTAGAGTTAAAAAAAGATGCCGTATCTTTATATGTAGATGGATATAACTTATATTATTCGAGTTCAGATAGTGAAAAAATTGATGAAAATAAATATAAAGAGATTACTATAAAAGGTAAAAATTCAAATATTATTATAAATGAAAAATATAAACTTTTAAGTGATAATTTTGAAGTTAGAGTAAGAGATGATAGTAAATTTATTAGTTTGGATCATAAACTTACAAATATAACTTTTAAAGAATCAAAAGATAAAAAGATTGATGTATTTTCAAATAATTTAAGTGATGAGTTTATTAATGCAGTTTTTGATAAACATATATTTGAAGGTGGAAATATATTATTACATGCAAGTGGTACTATTGATAACTTGAATGGAAAAATAATAATTGAAAATAGTAATATTAAAGATTTAGCAATTTTAAATAATCTTTTAATATTTATTCAAACTTCTCCAGGATTAATTAATCCATTATTGGCTATTCCTTCTGTTGTTGGAATGGCTACAAACTCAGGATTTAATCTTACTGCATATAAAATTGTTAATGGTAATATAGAGTTTAATTATAGTAAAGAAAAAAATCTATTAGATGTAAAAAAATTGCTTACAATTGGAAATGGTATTGATTTTGATGGAAGAGGGCAAATTGACTTAAATACAATGATGTTAGACTCAACTATTAAACTTATATTTTTAAAAGATTATTCAAAAATTGTTGGAATGATTCCCGTTGTGAATTATGTTTTATTAGGTGATAATAATAGAGTTGAAACAGAAGTTAATCTTAATGGAAGTTTAGATAATCCAGAACTTTCAACTAATCTTACAAAAGATACTATAACTGCGCCTGTGAATATAGGTAAAAGAATATTAAATTCACCTGTAAAACTTTTTGATTTTATTATGGGTAAAGATCCAGAAGAAGAGATAAAAAATAAAGAGAGTCAAATAGTAAATAAGCCTTTAAAATAAAGGCTTATTTTATTCATTTCGTAAAACGTCAATTACATCAATTTTTGTAGCTTTAGAAGCTGGATAATAAGATGAAACAAGTACAATTATAATTGCACCAAAAACAATAGATAAAAAGTCACCCATTGCTAAATCAAGAGGCAATTTTGCACTTCCATAAACATCTGCTGGAAGAGTAACAATGTCAAAATTATTTAATAACCAATATCCAAAGAATCCTAAAACAATTCCCGTTAAAATTCCTGAAAATCCTATAATTGTTCCAACTCTTAAGAATATTGATTTAATCTCTTTGCTTGTTGCTCCCATTGATAAAAGTAGGGCAATTTCTTTTCTTCTACTCATTACAGTCATTAGAAGTGAAGAGATAATATTTAATGAAGCAACTAAAATAATAAGCATTAATACTATAAATAAAGCTGTTTTTTCCATTTTCATTGCAGCAAAGAAGTTACCATTTTGTTGCCACCATCCAACAATAGAAGCTCTATTTCCTAGATATTTTTTTAATTTCTCAATATCTGCAAAAGCATCTTCAGAATAAATATGAATTCCATCAAATGAACCAGCTTCTTTGTTTAATAAAGTTTGTAAAGCTTCTATTGAAGTATACATATAAGCTTTATCATAAGCATTAAGTCCAGATGTAAAAGAATTTATATAAGTAAATCTTTTCATTTTTGGCATCATTGAAAAACCAGTCGGATTTAGTTCTGTAAAATACAGAGTTGTTTTAGCCCCAGGATTTAAAAGCAATTTATCAGATATTCCAGAACCTGTAATTACATCAAATTTATCAGGGGTTAGATTTCCTAAAGCTTCTTTATAAATAGGATTTATTGCTGCTTCACTTTGTGGATTTATTCCAAAAAGCATACCACCACTCATACTATCACCACTTTGAATAATAGCTTGTGATGAAACAAAAGGAGAGAATTTCAAATAAGGGAAATCTTTTTGAAGTTTATTTAATAAACTTTCATCTAAAGAAGTACTGTTACCTCTTGGATAGATTGTTAAAGGATAATTCATAGTAAAAAGTTTTCGTTCAAACTCTTTTGCAGTACCATTCATAATAGCCATAGAAAGAATTAAAACCATTACACCAATAGAAACACCTATAAATGCCAAAATGGCACTTATAGATATAAAAGGATTTTTTTTGTCAAATCTTAAATATTTTTTTACAATAAAATTTACTAATTTTTTATTCAAATTAATTTCCTGCAGCTAAACCAATTTTTGGACCACTTTTTCCACAACAATGTTTATATTTTAGACCACTTCCACAAGGACAATCTTCATTTCTAGCAATTTTTCTATCGCTATTTCTAACTGCTTCTTGAGCAACATTTGTTGTAATATGTTCTGTTGCTTCTTCCATTTGTTCTTTCATTCTAGCGATTGCTTCTTGCTCTTTTTGTTTATCTTCATGGCTTTGAAGTTGAATCGTAAATAGTATTTTGATAATTTCATGTTTAATGTTTGCAATTAATTCAATAAACATATTATAAGACTCTTTTTTATACTCAACTAATGGATCTTTTTGGTTATAACCTCTAAGACCAATTCCAGCTTTTAAAGTATCCATTGAATATAAATGTTCTCTCCAAGCATTATCTAAAATTTGAAGATATAAAATTCTTTCAATTTCATTTTTTTGCTCAGTTGCTGCCATTTCCATTTTTCTAGTATAAACATTTTTTAAAAATGTATTTAAATTTGTTTCAAACTCTTCATAAGAATCACATTTCATATCTTCAATATCTACAAGTAATCTTAACTCTTCTTCAAGTTTTATTTTTACAAACTCATAATCAAAATCTTCACTTGGCATTCCATTTATGATATTTGCACTTGATAATAAATTTTGTACATATTCAAGTCTATTTTCATCAAGTTTTGAATCAATATCAAAATCAGGTTTTAATAAATCATTTCTAAATGAGTAGATTACTTTTCTTTGTTGATTTGCAACATCATCATATTCAAGTAGATGTTTTCTTGATTCAAAGTGCATTGATTCAACTTTTTTCTGAGCATTTTCAACAGCTCTTGTAACCATTCTTGATTCAATGTGTTCACCTTCTTCAATACCAAGTCTTTCCATGATACCTTTGATTTTATCACTTCCAAAAATTCTTAAAAGATTATCCTCTAAAGATAGATAAAATTGCGATTCACCAACATCTCCTTGACGTCCTGATCTTCCTCTTAATTGGTTATCAATTCTTCTTGATTCATGTCTTTCAGTTCCAATAATAGCTAATCCACCAAGGTCAAGAATTTCTTGAGTAAGTTTAATATCAACACCTCGCCCAGCCATATTTGTGGCAATTGTAACCGCACCTTTTTGACCAGCATCAGCGATGATTTTTCCCTCTTTTTCATGTTGTTTTGCATTTAAAACTGTGTGAGGAATTTTCTTTTGAACTAAAATTTCATGTAATTTTTCAGATTTTTCAATAGAAGCAGTTCCCACAAGAACAGGTTGTCCTTTTTCATGGAATTGTTTGATTTTATTACAAACAGCTTCAAATTTTTCTTTTTCACTTTTATAAATTAAGTCGTTTTTATCTATTCTTTGAACAGGAACATTTGTAGGAATTGATACAACATCTAATCTATAAATTTCAGCAAACTCAGTAGCTTCTGTTTGAGCAGTTCCTGTCATACCAGCTAGTTTTTTGTACATTCTAAAATAATTTTGGAAAGTAATATCAGCTAAAGTTTGTGATTCATCTTGAATAGCAACACCTTCTTTTGCTTCTAAAGCTTGGTGTAAACCTTCACTAAATCTTCTTCCTTCACTTAATCTTCCTGTAAATTCATCAACAATAATTACAGTGTTATCTTTTACAACATAATCAACATCTTTTTCAAAAATATAGTTTGCTTTTAATGCTTGATCTAAACTATGTGAAAGCATTGCATTTTCAATTGAATAAAGGTTATCAACTTTAAATAGTTTTTCTGCGTGTTCATGACCTTGTTCTGTTAAAACTACAGCTCTATTCTTTTCATCAACTGTAAAATCACCTGTAGTTGTTGGCTTTTCAGAAGAATTTTTAGGTTCAATTATTTCACCTTTTGTAAGTTTTAATGCAATTTCATTTGCTCTTACATAATTTGAATTTTTATGATTTGTTGGTCCTGAAATAATTAAAGGAGTTCTTGCTTCATCGATTAAAATTGAGTCAACTTCATCAACAATTACAAAGTTGTGACCTCTTTGAACTTTTTCGTTAATATCATAATTCATATTATCTCTTAAAAAGTCAAAACCAAATTCATTGTTTGTACCATAAGTGATGTCACAAGCATA
Organism: Aliarcobacter sp.; assembly: GCA_028688995.1. Classification (GTDB taxonomy): domain Bacteria; phylum Campylobacterota; class Campylobacteria; order Campylobacterales; family Arcobacteraceae; genus Aliarcobacter. The sequence goes on along the minus strand of JAQTXB010000007.1, from coordinate 78,843 downwards.
TTGTGCTCGTCTTTCTTCATCATTTCTTAATCCACCAATAACAGCACCAACGCTAAATCCTAAAAAGTTATATAAAGGTTTTAATTCATTTGCATCTCTGCTTGCAAGATAATCATTTACAGTTACAACATGAACACCTTCACCACTTAAAGCATTTAAAGCAACGGCTAATGAACCAACAAGTGTTTTTCCTTCACCCGTTTTCATTTCTGCGATTCTTCCTTCATGTAAAACCATTGCACCAATAAGTTGTACATCATAAGGTCTCATGTTTAAAACCCTTTTACTAGCTTCTCTAGTAATTGCAAAAGACTCAAATAAAACATCATTTAATGATTTTTCTTGTTTTTGTACAAGCTGTCTTAACTTGTTAAATTCATTTTGTAACTCTTCATCACTTAAATTTTCGTATTTACTTTCAAGAGCTGTAATCTCTTGAGCTTTTTTTCTATATTGTTTTACTTCTCTATCGTTTCTTGTACCAAAAATTTTTGAAAAAACATTTAACATAAAATTAGTTCCTTTTCGTTATAATCCTAATGATTATATAAAAAAAAAGGTTAAAATATGTTTTATAAATTGATAATTGCTTCAACTCTATTTTGTCTATCTTGTATTGCCTCAAACGATATTAGAGATTTAGATAGTTTTAAAGCAAGTTTTTCGCAAGTAATTACTTCAAATTCACAAAATAAGATTGAATATACAGGCGAAGTTTTTATTAAAAAAAGTGGCAAAATCCTATGGAAATACAAAACTCCGGTGGTTAAAAATGTATATATAAATAATGATTTTGCAATTGTTGATGAACCTGAACTTGAACAAGCAATCTATACTCAATTAGAGAGTGAAATAAATATTATCAAACTTTTAAATGGTTCAAAAAAAGTAAATGATAATAGTTATACTACAAATATTGAAGATGTGGATTATCTAATTAAAACTTCAAAAGATGATGACAAAATTAGTTACATAAAATATAAAGATAAACTTGAAAATAATGTTGAAATTAAATTTTCAAATGTAGTTCAAAATGGTGATATTTCAGATGCTATATTTAAATTTACAGTACCTGATAATTATGACGTTATAAGAAAATAGATTTTAAGAATTAAAAGATATAATACGCACCAGGTAAACCAGACAATAGCTTGAGTAAAATCAAGAGGAAAGTCCGGGCTGCTGTGAAGTGTGGTTCCATTTAAATAATGGCTAGGGTAACCTAAGGGATAGTGCAACAGAGAATAGACAGCCGATTTTTTCGGTGATGGTGAAACGGTGGGGTAAGAGCCTACCAGACTTTTGAGTAATCTTAAGTGCTTTGTAAACCCAACCTGCAGCAAGAAGACTAGGTAATTACTTCACAATTTTGGTCTTCGCAAGACTACTAAAGTAATTTAGTAGCTAGATAAATTATTGTCTTAAAAACAAAACGCGGCTTATTGGTTTACCTACTTATTTAACTTTTCGTCGTAACTCTTCTAAAAGATCAATTTGAATCTCTTGAATTTGGGCTAATCTTTCCCATTGATGAGAAAGAAGATGATCCATTTTTTCATGAAGTTGTCTTATTTCAAGTTCAGCTTTTAAATTAACTTGATAATCATATTGTGATCTTAATCTATCTTTTGCTTCTTGTCTATTTTGACTCATCATGATAATTGGAGCTTGAATAGCTGCTAAACAAGAGAGTAATAAATTTAATAAAATAAATGGATAAGGATCTATTGGTTTCCAAAATACAACTGCTGAATTAATTATTATCCAAACAACTAAAAATCCAGCAAAAAATCCCATAAATGTCCAACTTCCACCAAAAGTTGCAATTCTATCTGCAATACGTTCTCCCTTTGTCCATTCATGGTCTGAGGTCGTATCTGACGTCATTGAAATAAGTTCATGCTGTTTCATAGTATCTAATACTTGATTTTCAAGGCTTGTTAATTCACCTTTTTCTGATTCAAGTATCATATGAACATATTTATTTTGATAAAAATGCAAATCTTCTCTACAAATTTCTGATGATTTATTCCAATTTGGAATATCTTTTTGTATTAGTTTAGAAATCTCTTCACGAACAACACCTGAATGAACAATTTGTGAATTTTTAAAATCTTTATGACATATTGAACATGTATGTAATTTTTCCAAATTCACCCTTTATTTTATAACGTGTCCCACAAATTTTGACATATTATTTAAAATTTTTCCACCTCGCCTAAATCCTAAACCACAAGCTTCATAGGCAAAAAATATTCCTGCTTGATAAGAGTTTCCATTTGAATCTTTTGGGAATTCTACATACTCTTGATAAATGGCTTTATGACCTGCGTATTCTCCACTTGTTTGCTCATCAATTGAGCCGTCTGAATTTATAATTTTTGTATTTGCACCTTCTCGTCCAAAACATCTTTTTTCTACTTGTTTTTTTCCTACAAGTGGTTCAAATGAAGTTTCAAGCAATAATGGATGATTTGGGTATAAATCCCATAAAATTTTCATAAATCCTTTTGATTGAAAGATTAAAGTATATGCTGGATTAAAAATAATTGCTTTTTTCTCTTTTATGATTTCTGTTAAAATTAAAGCTAATTCACTCTCTTCAATTGCAATATTTTCCCATGGAATTAGTTTAAACCAAAATTCAAATAGTTCATCATCTTTGAAAATTCCATCATCGCTAAATTGTACATTTTCTATAAATTCAAAATCTGTATTAAATCCAGCTTCAGTTGCGATATGTTGTAAAAGTTTTGTTGTATTTATATCTTCACTTGAACTTGAAATTGAAGAAAAAAGTATTTTCCAACCTAGTTGTGAATAATATTCATCAAACTTTTCTATATCAGAATCAAGGGTAATTATTCTTTTAAAGTTATCTTTTAGAGCTTCATAAAGATTGTTAAATTGACTTGCTTCATCTAAGTTATTTGCTTTTAGCATTGCCCATTGAATAATTGCAGTTTCAAAAAGTGAAGTTGGAGTGTCTGCATTAAATTCAATTAATTTTATAGGTTTTCCATCGATTCCACCTGCTAAATCAAATCTTGAATATAGATGCCAATGAACTTCATTTTCCCAAGACTCTTTTATAATTTCAACTAAGTTAAAAGGAATATTTAAATCATGAAATAAATCATTATCAATTACATATTGTCCAGTTTGTGCAAACATATCATATAACTCGTTTGTAGCTTCGTAATAAGCATTTGCTTCATCTTCATTGATTACTACTATTTCATCACTTACATAAGAAGAATTGTCACTATCTGTATGCCAAACAAAGCCAATTGATTCTAAATATTCATCAGTTAAAGGTTTTAATTTTTCTAATTTCATAATTAACTCCCAAAACTTGAAGAAGAACTAGAAGATGATGAAGGTGTAGAAGTAGAACTTGTACTACTTCCTCCTCCAAAAAATCCAGTTTTTTTAGTTGCAGTATTATTGCTAGTACCTGTAGTTGTTGCTGGAGTTTTAGAAAATGAACTTTGAGATTTACTATATGTTTGTGGTGATTTATATTGTGTTTGTCTTTGATTTTGGAAATTTTGATTATTAAATAATTTATTACCAAGCCATGAGCCAATCATTGCACCTGCAATTGAAGATAATAATACTCCACCAAGTCCCATTCCTCCATCACTTACTTGTGCATTTGGATTTGTAAGAGGTGAAGTTCCTGCATCAATCTTTTTTTCTTCTTCTTTTACTAATTTATCTATCTCTTCTTGAGTTAAGATTCTTTCACTTCCATCTGGTTTTCTAAGAACTATTGTTGTTTTTGCAGCTGGGAATTCATCTGCAATTTTATATTTACCATCTGCTGATTCTTCAACAATTACAAAAGCACCTTCTTTTTGACTAGCGTTTGTAAAAGCATCATTTTGAGCTTGATTTTGTTGATTATTTTTTGATTTGTCATCACATCCAACTAATCCTGTTACAAGTAGTGCACCTAAACCGCCAACTATTGCATAATCTGATATTTTTTTAATATGATTTCTTTTTTTCAATTTCATTTCCCTTTCTCTCTGATTTAAATTTTTATAATAGTTATTTTAGAAATTGTAATATTATAGCAAATAGGTTAACAATAATCAAAAAAAGTAATTTTTGTAATATGTGACACCAGATGTGACGCAAAATCGATAAAATATTTTTTATTAAAAATCAAGATATAAAAGAAGAGATATTATCTCAGTATGAAGAATTAGGTTTTTCAAATATTGTAATAAATAAAGAAAATTTATGGATGATAAAAAATCCTCAAAAAGATGATTCTTATGTGAGTTTATCTGTAGAAACAAATAAGTTTCACTTAGAAACTTTTAATACAAATAAACCAGAATTAACTTTTATAACCCAATCGTACTAAAATAAGCAGTCAAATTATGACTTGCTTATAATCTATCTTGTATAATAACTCAAATAATTAGTGGATTTAACCTATGATATATATAAAAATAATTTTTTTATTGTTAATTTATTCTACTGCTTATTCAAATACTATAAATATTTATGAAGATACAAAATCTTTATCCATACTTCAAAATGCTCAAGTTTATATTGATAAAACTAGAGATAAAACTATAGAAGATATAAAAAAAATGGATAATTTATTTGAAAAAAATGAAAAAAATATTTTATCTTTTGGATATTCACCTAATTTTGATGTTTGGATTAAATTTACTATTTCAAATAATAGTGATAAAACTTTGAATAAAATTATAGAATATAATAATCCACTTTCTACAAATATTGAATTTTTTGATCCAAATAAAAATTATCAAATTCAAAATGATGGACTTTTATTTGATAAACTTGATAAAAAGACCATTAATCCAATTTTTAATGTAAATATTGAAGCAAAACAAAGTAATACATATTATTTAAAAGCATCTTCATATATAACTACATTAATCATTGATTTAAAATTGTGGGATGAAGACTCGTTTTATAAAAAAGAGATAAAACATCAAGTTATTCTTGCTTTATTTTTTGGTGCGATGCTGATTTTAGGTATTTATAATCTATTTATCTATTTTTTTACGAAAGATATTAGTTATTTATATTATGTAATTTATATTGTTGGATTAATAATTCATCATTTAATGTACATAGGTATTGCAAATACCTATTTTTTAGATTATAAAAGTATGATAACAATTGTTGGTTTGGCTTCTTTAATAGTTGCAATTCCTATTTATGCTTTAGGATTATTTACAAAAAGTTTTTTACAAACACAAAAATATCCAAAATTTAATAGAGTATTAAATACTTTTTTAATACTTATTCCTATATCTATAATATTTTTTCTTCTCACTGATGAATATGATAAATATAGAAATACTTTAACTATGATGTTTTTAGTTTTTTTAATGATAATTACTATTTATGCTGCAATAAAAAAGAATAAACAGGCATATTTTATTTTATTTGGTTGGTTTGTATTTTTATCTTCTGGAATGTTAATGTATCTATCAAGTGTTGGTATATTTGATATTTCAAGATATTTTCCATATTTAATAGAGGCTTCTTTTGTTATTGAAGCTATTATCTTTTCAATCGCTTTAGCAAACAGAATTACAAATTTACAAAGAGAAAAAAATGAAGCGAATCAAAGATTAATAATTCAACAAAAAGATGAAACAAAAAGATTATCAAAAGAAGTTGCATTAAGAACAAATGATTTAAAAACAGCTTTAGATGAAAAAGAGTTGCTCTTAAAAGAGTTAAATCATAGGGTTAAAAACAATATGCAAACTATTGTTTCATTAATTAGATTACAAAGTGATGAGATAAAAGACGAGAGATTAAAAGATATTTTACTTACTATTCAAAATAGAATAAATGCTATGAGTCATTTACATGAACTATTATATAAACAAGAAAATATAGCTTATGTTGATGTGTATGAGTATTTGGAAAATTTAATTGAAGAAGTAAAAGATAGTTATGATACTTACATAGATATTCATCTAAATATAAAAACAAAGCTTAAAATGGAGCAATCAATTTATTGTGGTTTAATTATAAATGAACTTGTTACTAACTCTTTTAAATATGCTTTCCCAAATAAAGAAGGAAATATTTTTATAAGTTTGGAAAAAGAAAATGAGATTATAAAATTAATAGTTAAAGATGATGGAATTGGTTATGATGAAAAAAATGCAAATATCTCTTTAGGTTTAACTTTAGTAAATACCTTAGCTGTTAATCAGTTAAAAGGTAATATGAATATTAACTCAAAAGAGGGTGTAATAACTACTATTTTATGGGAAGAAAATGCCTAAAATAAAAATATTAATAGTTGAAGATGAGAGTATTGTAGCTTTAGATATAAAAAGAATTCTCACAACTCTTCAATATGAAGTTACAGATATGGCAAGTGATTATTTTAGTGCAATAAAAAGTGTCCAAGAAAATAGACCAGATATTATTTTAATGGATGTTAATTTAGGTAAAGGAAAAGATGGAATTCAAACTGTAAAAGAGATTCAATTAAACTATGATATTCCTGTAATCTATATAACAGCCTATGGTGATGAAAACACTATTAATAGGGCAGTTGCAACTAATCCAATGGGTTATTTATTAAAACCTTTTAAAAAAGATGAAATAAGATCTATTATTTTATTAACCCTATATAAATTAAATCAAATTAATGATTTTAATAAAAATACAAATCATCATAATTTAGGTTCAAATTATTATTATGATTTAGATAATGAGATACTTTTTTATAAAAACAATCCTTTAAAACTTAGTATTAAAGAGAAAAAATTATTAACTATTTTAGTAGAAGCCAAAGGTCAAATAGTCTCTTTTAGGGAATTGGAATATATGTTATGGCCGGATGCTCCTATTTGTGATAGTACATTAAGAACTTTAATATATAGACTAAGAACTAAACTAGAGTATAAAATTATAGAAACCATTTCCTCAATAGGTTGTAAAATAATTTCTCCTTAAGTTAGTTTTTAGCAAATCTGTGACGCAAAACGTGACGCACTTCCTATAAAGTTTGTCCTAAAAAAGGACAAACAATGGCTAACTTAAACAAAAATATCTCACTAAATCAACTTCAAGAGTTCGTTCAACTAAATATTCAAAAAAGATTAGATTATCTTCCTGAAAATTTTTATTTTGAACAAAAATCAGCTTTAGAAATATTCAAAAAAAGAATATTTTTAGAAAGTATAATTGAAGAGACAATCTCTTTTAATAAAAAATTATCTTGGGATGAAAGTAATAAAAATCTCAAACTTACAAAAACAGCAGAAGAGTTAATAGAAGTTTTCAAGCTAAGAAGTGATGTGTTTACACAAATTAATTATCAAAATGAGTTTCCAGATACTATTGAAGGATTAAATTTTGATGTATTTGATAAAACATCAGCTGTAATTTATTATAAAAATAACAAAGAAGTGTCAGGAACAATAAGACTTATTTTTGACTCAGAGAATAAATTACCTTCAGAAAATAAATACTCATTTGATGATATGAGAACAAAATATAACTGCATTGGTGAAATATCAAGAAATATTGTTAAAACAAGAGGTCAAGGTTTAAATCTTGAGTTTAAATATCTTATGTGTGGAATTTATAATGTTTTTACAAATAATGATATTGATATTGCTTTATCAGGAATAAGAAAAGAGCACTTAAAACTATTTGAAAAATTAGGTGGAGTTGAAATTTATAAAGAGTTAGATTCTTATGGGAGTTTAGAAACTCCATGTTTAATCATATCTTACAATCCAAATTTTGCTTCTAAATTTTTTAAAAAAGTTTTTTTAGAATTGTGACTTTTATGACAAAACTGTGACAAAAACTGTGACGGTAAAGTGTTATTATCAAAATTAAGAGAGAGGAATAAAAAGATGAATATGGATATGCATAAAACAAAAATATTAATAGTGGAAGATGAAAGTATCGTAGCTCTTGATATGAAAAATACATTAACAAATTTTGGTTATGAAGTTACAAATTGTGTAACAAATTATAATGATGCGGTAAATAGTGTTCAAACAGATAAACCTGAACTTATTTTAATGGATATTAATTTAGGAACAGGAAAAGATGGAATAAATGTAGCTGAAGAGATACAAATATCTCAAGATATTCCAATTATTTACATTACTGCATTTGCAGATGAAAAGACTATAACTAGGGCAATTAAAACAAATCCTGTGAGTTATTTGATAAAACCTTTCAAAAGAGAAGAATTAAAATCAAACATTATGTTGGGTTTATATAAAAGTAAAACTATAACTAATTTAACTATGGAAAAAACTTTTATTCCATTGGGACAAGATTACTATTTTGAAGAGAGAAAAAATAGACTTTATTATAAAGCTTTGCCAATAAATTTGGGTTCTAAAGAGAAAGAGTTATTAAAAATATTAGTTGAATCAAAGGGAAATGTAGTTGCTTTTGCAGATATTGAATACAAAATCTGGGGAAATAATATTGTTTCAAATAGCACTTTACGAACACTAATTTATAGGCTAAGAGCTAAGCTTGAACATAAATTAATAGAAACAATTCCAAATGTGGGATGTCTAATTAATTAAAAATAATAAAACTGTGACACCAGATGTGACACGTTTTTGTTATGATGAATGTAATTATAAATGAAAGGATTTTATTATGTTGAATTTTGCAAATGAAGCTTTAGGTTCAATACAAATTTTTACAAAGAAAAACTCTTTAAATCATAAAATTTATCAAAAGAAAAAAGTACTTAAAAAAATATTAGCGCAGTTGAGTCAATTAAAAGAGATATACAATGATTGTAATATGAAATATGAAAATATTGAAGAGTTATCTATTATTGATAGAAAATCTGAGCCTATGTTTATACATGAGTTAAAAAATATAGAGAATAATTTGACAAAATTAAATGAAGAAAAATCTATATATAAAGAAAATGAGTTAGATTTAAGAGAAAAACTTGAAATCATAAATCAAAATGTAAATGAAATTATGCATAGACGAGATGAAAAGAATCGTTTGATTGCTTTAACAAAAAGTGCTTATAAAAATTTAAAAGATAAAGAGAAAGAATTAAGTATTTGTGAAAAACAATTGGCAATGCTTATGTTACAAAAACAACAACATATTTCAATTGATTCTGAAATAAATTTGGTGTAAAAAATTATAAAATGGATGGTAAATGAATAAAAAGATTGTTTTATGGGAAGTGTATTTTTGGTTTATATTTATGTGTTTTATTAGTGTATTGGGATTTCTTGTCTTTGATGAAGAGGATATTCTTTTAACAAACAATTATTCAAGGATGTTTGATATCTTTTTTCTTATGGTTATTATTGTCTCTTCTTTTGGAATTAGAGGTTATACCTACAAAAAGAAATATTTCTCAAAGGAGATATGGATTTTCTTCTTTTTTTTAATTTTAGTAGATTCAATAAATTATTTATTCTTTGAATATAATTATGTTTTTCTTAAAAACACAAGTTATTTATTTTTTAGTATAGTACTTTTTCCATGGTATTTTGCACTTTATAAATATACTTTTAAAATGAATGAATTATGGGGGAATTACCATAATTATTAATCTAAATCTTATCTATCTTTAATTTTAGGGGAACATAGAAGAATTTTTTCTTTAGTTTCTCTTTTACATTTTGTACAATAATAGATTTGATTTGGTGTTGATTTTTCATCTTGAGGTAAGATAATACAACTTTTTTTAGTTCCACAAAGTTTCGTTATTTTTTTCATTTTTGACTTCTAATGTTTATATAGTCTATATTGAAATTATAGTTTAATTTTGATGATTATTGAAGATAAAATTGAAAAATTAATTGAAAAACAAAGAGTGGGTGAAATTTTAAAACAAAAATTAATGAGAAAAAGAAGAATTTTATTCTCCTTTTAAACCTTTTCTCATGGCTTTTACTAAATTTTCATCAGCTTGTGTATTTGTAAAGTATTCAAAAGCTAAAACACCTTGGAAAAGTAGCATATCCTCACCATCTTTTATTTCAAGACCATTTTCACTTGCAAGTGCTAAAAATGGTGTGATTTTTCCATAAACACAATCAAAAGCAAAAGAAGCATCTTTGAAAACTGTTTCTAGAATCTTTTTATTACAAGGTAAATAGTCATCTTTTAGTCCAGCACTTGTTGAGTTTACGATTAGGTCATATTTTGAAGGCTCGAAATTTTCCCATGAAAAACATGGAATTTGATGCTCTTTAAAGAAGTCTAGTTTCCCTTCACTTCTATTTAATACAGTTACATTTATATCTTTTGATTTTAAGGCTAGGGCGATTGCTTTTGCAGTTCCTCCAGCTCCTAAAAGAAGTACGTTTTTAATAGTTCCAAAACTCTCTATTGCTTTTAAAAATCCTGGTGCGTCAGTGTTGTAAGCTACTACTTTTCCATCTTCTAAAATGTACGTATTTACAGCCTTTATCTCTTTTGCTAGACCTCTTACAACATCAGCATTTTCATAGGCAAACTCTTTGTGTGGAACTGTTATATTTGCACCTTTATAGTTTGATTCTAAAAAAGTTTTTTTAATTTCATTTCCATTTTCTAGATGATGTTTTTCATAATTTCCATCAAAGTTTATATGTTTTAATCCTGCATTTTGCATTTGTGGTGATTTTGAGTGAGCAACTGGATTTCCAAATATTGCAAATTTTTCTGACATCTTTTTCCTTTTATTTTTGTGCTATTAGATTAAAAAGTGGGTACTCTTTTTCATTTCTTTCATGTACATAAACTGTATCACAAGAGATGATTTTAAAACCTACATTTTCAAAGATTTTTTTCACATCCTCTTTTTCATATCCGAAGTGTTCAACTCCATCATTTTTATGTTTTTCATGGAAAGTTCCATCCTCTTTTTCTAGGTCATTAATACAAATATATCCACCATTTACTAAAGAGTCATAAGCTTTTTGTGCAAACATATTTGTATCTTTGATGTGGTGCATAGTCATAGATGAGATAAATAAATCATAAGAGTTTTTTGATATTTCATCTTCATTCATATTGTGTTTTATTGCTTTGATATTGTCAAAGTTTAGTTCATTTGCTTTTTCATTAAATCTATTTATCATACCATCTGAATAATCCATTCCTAAAACACTGTTTTTATCTGTGCTTAAAGCAAAAGCTATAAATCCAGTTCCACAACCATAATCTAAAATGTTCGCATTTTCTTTTATAACTACGTGTTTTTGTAGATTTTCTACACAAGCGTTTGAACTATCAATACTTGCTTGTTTATTATCCCATGTTTTTGCTGCTTCATCAAATCTGTTCATATCTATCCTTAAACAATAAATCATTAATATTTCGCTAAATTATATCAAAAGCAAATAAAAGAGCAATTATGAATCAAATTAAATACTATTTTACAACAACACTCGATGGAAATTTAGCTTATCATGTAAATGATATAAAAGAGAATGTTGATAAAAACAGAGAAGCTGTTGCTTTAAAAATGGATTATAAAAATGAAGATTTAATTTTTATGAATCAAGTTCATGAGAATAATGTAGTTATAGTTGATAAAAACTCACCAAAACTTATAGATAATTGTGATGGATTAATAACAAAAGAAAAAAAATTACCACTTATGGTTATGGTAGCTGACTGTATTCCCATTTTGTTTTTTGATGAGATACAAGGTGTAATTGCAGCTGTTCATGCTGGAAGAAACTCTACTTTTTTAAAAATTGCACAAATCACTGCAAATAAAATGATGAGTGAATTAGGTTGCAATGTAAATAATATAAAAGTAATTATGGGTCCAAGTATTCATGCTTGTTGTTATGAAGTGAGTGATGAGTTAGTAAATATTGTTAAAACATCATTTGGAGAGAAATTTTGTAAAGGAAACAACATAGATTTACATGGAATTAATATAAAACTTTTAGAAGAGGTGGGAATTAGACATATCCAAGTTTCAGAAATTTGTACAAAATGTTCAAATGAGCCATTTTTCTCTTTTAGAAAAGATAAATATACAGGTAGATTTGCAGGAATTATTACATTATAAAGAGGGGAAACCTCTTTATAATTAAGAAATAACTACTGGTTCTGGTTTTAATTCTCCATAGTATTCTTCGTATTCTTTATGTCCATTATAAATATCTTCGTCTAATTCATTTTCACTTTTAGCAATTAGAACAGAAGTCATTGCATCACCTGTTATATTTACGGTTGTTCTTGCCATATCAAGAATTCTATCAATTCCAGCGATTATAGCAACACCTTCAATAGGTAATCCAACAGATGTTAAAACTAACGTAAGCATAATAAGACCAGCTCCAGGAACTCCAGCTGTTCCGATTGATGCTAATGTTGCTGTTAAAATAATCATCATATACTCTTGCATTCCTAATTGAATACCAAATGCTTGAGCAACAAACATTGCACATAATCCTTGATAAATTGCAGTTCCATCCATATTTATTGTTGCACCTAAAGGTAAAACAAAACTTGCAATTGGTTTTGAAACACCTAAATTTTCTATTGCATTTTGTGTTGTAACTGGTAATGTACCTGAACTACTTGTTGTTGTAAATGCAACTGTTTGAGCTGGAATAATACCTTTGAAAAATTTGATTGGATTTAATTTTGCAAAAAAGTATATTCCTCCTCCTAGAACAAATACCATATGAATAAGTGAAGCTATATATACTCCGATAATTACTTTTCCAAGGCTTAATAATACATCCATTCCATATGATGAAGAAACCCATGCCATTAATCCAAATACTCCAAATGGTGCAAATTCCATTACAATTTCAGTCATTTTATACATAGCTTCAGACATTGAATTGAAGAAATCTTTTGCAGGTTTACCTTTTTCTCCAGCTAAATTAATAGATATTCCTAAAATAATTGCAAAAAAGATAATTTGTAATATATCACCACTTGCAAAACTAGAAAAAGGATTTTTAGTAATTATATTTAATAGTGTATCTACTAAAGCCGGTGCTTCTTTAACACTTGTTTTTGCTGCAGTTTCAAGTGAAACTCCAACACCTGGTTCTAAAACTATACCAACTATTAAACCAATAGTAATTGCAATAGCAGTAGTTAATAGATAAATGAAAAATGTTTTTAATCCAACTCTTCTCATTTTTTTCAAATCTTCCATTGCGATAATACCTGTTACTAAAGTAACAAATACCAATGGTACAATCAACATTTTAATCAGATTAAGAAACAGTGTTCCAATAGGTTTTAATACTTGTGCACTTTCACCAAAAATAATCCCAGTTAAAAGTCCTAAAATTAATGCTCCCACAATTTTTTGCCAAAGTGGAATTCCTCTCCAAATAGTTTTCATCTTATTCTCCTTTTATTTATATTATTCTAAGAAGCTAAAATGACCTAAAAGGGATGTTTTATATGTTTTTTGAAGAAATTTTGCTAAATTTTAGATATTTAGCTTATATCCTATACCTTTTACTATAGTTATTGCATTTGTTGGAATTTTTTTTCTTAATCGTTTTATTAAAGCTCGGATATTTATTAAAGTAGTATCTTCACCTTCCCAAACATAATTTTCAATCTCTTCAAAAGAGAATATTCTTGAGGGATTTTTGCAAAGTAGTTCTAAAAAAAGAATCTCTTTTTTTGCTAATTTAATATCTCCTTTTGGACTTATTAAATTTCTATTTTTATAATCATAAGAAAAACCATTTGTAAAATCAAACATTTTTTCTTTTATTTCACAAAGCTTTTTTACTTTTTGTATTAGTTCATACATTAAAAAAGGTTTTTTTAAATAATCATCACAACCTAACTCATAAGAAGCTTGGATTTTTTCTAGTTCATGGTTTGCACTCATTATGATTACTGGAATTTCTTTGTTATAAATACGAATAGTTTCTAAAATTGATATTCCATCAATTGAAGGTACATTTACATCTAAAATAAAACAAGCATAACCATTGTTTAAAACTTCTAGACACTTTTCTCCATCACTAAAGGTATCTACGGCATAACCTTCTTTAATTAAAGAATTTTTTATAAAAGTGCATAAGTTTTCATTGTCTTCAAGAACTAGGATTTTCATCTTTTAACTCCAATCTTATTATAAAGTTTGCACCATTAGTTTTATTAATAACACTAATTGAGCCTCCCATTTTATCTTCTATTATTACTTTTGTCATATAAAGACCAATACCATGGCCTTTGTTTTTTGTTGTGTAATATGGATCAAAAATCTTTTTCATATCTTTTTCATCAATTCCACCACCATTATCACTTATTTCAATCTGAGCATAGTTTAAATAATTTGAAATATTTAAATCAATTTTCCCTTTAAATTTTTTATCTGATTCTCTTTTTTTCAAAATAGAATCTTTAGCATTATTTACTATATTTAAAAGACTTTGCATTAATTCATTATGGTAACCAGAAATTATTAATTTTGTTTTATCTTCAATATTTATATTTATATCGATGTAGTTATATTTCATATTATGTTCAATAATATTCATCATTTTTACAATGGCATCTTTGATATTAAAAGAGGTTTTTTGAGTAGAAGGTTTTATAAAGTTTTGAAAATCATTTATTGTATCAGTCATATAATAAATTTGTGACATAATATTTTTTACATATTTTTCATCTTCATCTTTTGTTCTTTTATGAGAAAATATATATTCTTGAACTAAGGTTGAAATTTCGATTAAAGGCTCTTTCCATTGATGGGCGATTGAAGATATGATTTCTCCAATTTCAGCTAATTTTGATTGTTGAATCAAAAACTCTTGATTTTTTGCATTTTTTATTTGTAGTTGTAAATTATAAATCAGAATAATAATCAATAAAAGTGAAAGGGGTGAAAAAATAAATATTATATTTACAAAATCACGATTTTTATCAAAAAAAGATTCAGGTGTATTTACATAATTTATTCTTTTTTTTAAAGCTTCTGGATTTAGATTAAATTTTTTTACTTTTTCATAATCAAAAATATAAGAGTAACTATTGTGTGTTTCAATTATAGGTTCAGCATTTTCATCTTTTAGTAGTTTTAAAAGTAATGAACCTGTATTTTTTCCTAAATCTTCAATTTGTATTAATTTTCCTCCCAAAGAACCTTTTTTTATAAAAAGTGAATCTGTACTAAAAGTAGGTAATTCAAAAGAGTTAATCATTTGTGCAATCTCATAATTTTGATGTAACTCTTTATATTTATTATTATAAAAACGTACAAAAAATATTGCTTCATCTTCTTTGTACGTAGAAAATTTTTCTTTTAATTCTTCAATAGTTGAATATCTTATATAGTCTGTTTCGAATTTATTACCTATTTTATTTATTGCATTTTGTATAAATAAATCCGTATCATCACCATTTACACTAAAGTCATTTATTATGTGAAGTTTTTTAAGTTTTGGCATCATTCTATTAATAATATCAATTGTATCACTAATAGCTCGTTTTTCTAAAATTCCTGATATTTTTCCAGTTAATCCATATTTTTCAACTAAAGAAGCATCATATTGTTCAATTCCTGAAAAAACTAATCGTTCATTGGTAAAAAGGTCTTTATAGTTTTTTAAAGCAAATTCGTAAGCAAATTTATCCACTAATAAAACTAAATCATATTTTCTTTTTTCCAATTGCAGTTTATATAAATCTTTTAATTTTTCGTAATATTCAGGTGAAGCGATTCTTTTTGAATCCATGTATAAAATAGTTGTTTCCACATTATTTTTATCGCCCAAAGATTTCTCAACTCCATTTATGAGTTCATCACTCCATTGGAAACCTTTGTGATATGAATTAATAATTAAAATTTGAGATTTAGTTTCTAAATTCTTTGCAAAAGAATAATTAAAAATAAATAGAAGGGTTAACAAAGCTTTTATATACATATAAGTTCCTATTTTCAATCTATCATATTAATATATTATTCTTTTAAAACAGATATTTTAATTAATACTCTCTTGCTCGTATCATGTTTTTAGGAAGAATTATTTCATCCAAGTGCTCTTTTGATAATAAGTTTTTTTCTAAAACTAATTCGTAAACTGATTTATTGCCACTTAAAGCCTCTTTTGCAATCATTGTTGAATTTTCATAACCAATAAAAGGATTAAGTGCAGTTACTAAACCAATACTATTTAATACAAGTTCTTCGCATCTTTGTTCATTTGCTGTAATACCATCTACACATTTGTAAGCTAGACTTTCAAAAGCTTTTTTCATCATATTTATAGAATTAAACAAGTTGTATGCAATGATTGGTTCAAATACATTTAGTTGTAATTGACCGCCTTCACTAGCTATTGTGATAGTTACATCAGTTCCAATTACTTGGTAAGCCACTTGATTTACCATTTCAGGAATAACTGGATTTACTTTTCCTGGCATTATAGAACTTCCAGGTTGCATTGCTGGAAGATTAATTTCATTAAAACCAGTTCTTGGACCTGAACTTAATAATCTTAAGTCATTACAAATTTTTGATATTTTTGCTGATACTCTTTTTAAAACTCCAGAAATCTGAACAAATGAACCTGTATCTTGTGTAGCTTCAACTAAATCTCTTGCTGTTACAAATGGTCTATTTGTAACTTCTTGTAGTTTTTTTTCTACAGTTTTTATGTATTTTGGATGAGAATTAATTCCTGTACCAATTGCAGTTGCCCCAAGATTCATCTCTCTTACTAATTGTTGAGATTCAATTAATCTTTGAATATCTTCTTCAATCATAATTGCATAAGTATTAAATTCTTGTCCTAATGTCATAGGAACTGCATCTTGAAGTTGAGTTCTTCCCATTTTTATAACATCTTTAAATTCAATTGCTTTTTTTGCCATTGAGTTTTCAAGTATTTTCATAGAATCAACAAGTTCAAATATTTTTTCATATAAAGTAATTTTAATTGCAGTTGGATAAACATCATTTGTTGATTGTGATAAATTTACATCATTATTTGGGTGAAGATATTTATATTCACCTTTTTTATGACCTAATATCTCTAAAGCTCTATTTGCAATAACTTCATTTGCATTCATATTTGTAGAAGTTCCAGCTCCACCTTGAATCATATCAACAATAAATTCATCATGAAGTTTTCCATCAATAATTTCATCACAAGCTTGACATATGGCTTTTTTCTTATTTTCTTCTAGTTCATTTAATTCAAAATTGGCTAAAGCAGTAGCTTTTTTTACTTTTGCCAAAGAGATAATAAATGTAGAAAAACTTGATAGGCTTACACCTGAAGCATCAAAATTTTCTTTTGCTCTTGCTGTTTGAATTCCATAATAAGCTTCTTTTGGAATCTCTTTATCACCAATTAAATCATGTTCTATTCTCATTAATTTTTCCTTTTGCTTTTTCTTGGCAAATGGTAATATCTAAGAATGACTTTAAAGTGATTTTATTTTAGCTTTTTGTATATAAGCTAAAATTATCTATTAATCTATAAAATGGTATTATTCGGGCTTTAAAAAATTAAGCTTGAATAATAAATAGGATAAAAATGGAAGAGTATATACTTTTAATTGACACAGAAGATTCAAAAGGACTTGTTTATAATATCTCAAAAGTTCTTTTTGCAAACAACTTAAACATCGAGCAAAATGCTGAATATGTTGACCCAGATACAAAAAAGTTTTTTATGAGAAGTATAGTTTCTGGAAAAGTTTCTAAAAATATTTTATTAAAAGAGTTAACAGAAGTTTTACCTGATGGAGCTTCAATCAAACTAAATAAAAAAGAGAAAAAAGATGTTGTAATCCTTGCAACTAAAGAGTTTCATGTTTTAGGTGATTTATTAATTAGATATATAGCTGGCGAATTAAATGCAAATATCAAAGCAGTTATTGCAAATCATGACCACTTAAAAGATTTAGTTGAGAAGTTCAATATCCCTTTTACATGTATTAGTGCAGATGGAATGAGTCGAGAAGATCATGAAGATAAAATGATTGCTAAAATCAATGAATATGAGCCTGAATTAATTGTTCTTGCAAAATATATGAGAATCTTAACTCCAAAATTTGTAGATGCTTTTCCTAAAAAAGTTTTAAATATTCATCACTCTTTTTTACCAGCATTCATAGGAGCAAATCCATATAAACAAGCACACGAAAGAGGTGTTAAGATTATTGGAGCAACTGCCCATTATGTTACAAGTGATTTGGATGAAGGTCCAATTATATTCCAAGATGTGGTAAGAGTTGACCATTCATACTCTTGGGAAGATATGAGAAATGCAGGAAGAAATGTGGAAAAAATTGTACTTTCAAATGCCTTTGAAATGTTATTACATGATAGAGTTTTTGTTCATGGAAATAAAACGGTAATTTTATAATGTTTAATATAGTTTTATTAGAACCACGAATCCCTGGAAATGTAGGAACTATTGGAAGACTTGCATTTGCACTTAATTGTACACTTCATCTAATCAAACCTTATGGTTTTGGTGAAATTACAGAAAAAGAAGTGCGAAGAGCAGGACTTGATTATTGGTTTGATTTAGATGTACGAGAGTATGAAAACATAGAAGATTTTTGGGCAAAAAATCCATTTAATGATAGACACTTTTTAGCAACTACAAAAACAAAACAAGTATATTTTGAAGCAAGTTATGAAGTAGGGGATTATTTTTATTTTGGAAGAGAAGATGCTGGACTTCCACAAGCTATTTTAGATAAAAGTCCTAAAACTTGTATTACAATTCCTATGACAAATGAAGCTAGAAGTTTAAATATTGCAAACTCTGTTTCAATTGTAGCTTACGAAGCTTTAAGACAAAACTTTAAAGATTTTAAATAAGTGTATTACTTTTTTCAATAAGTTTTATTACAGCTTCAAGCTCTTTTTGGATTTTTTGTTTTTCGTTATCTTTTTGAGCTTCTTTTAGTTCTTTTTTTAATTTTGCTTTTTTAAGGGATAATTTTTCAATTATCTCTTTTACTTTTTCTTGTTTAGATTCATCTAAACTCTCTTTTTTTAGATACTTTTTGATTTTTGAAACAATTTTATCTAGATCCACTTTGACTATCTCCTATCTCTTTTAGTAGAGTATTATTTAAAAATAGCATACTTGCCATTTCAACTAATTTTTTTTGAATAGAATAAACAGTTGCACTATCATTTATAAGTGAAGTGGCCATTGTAGCTTTGATTTTATCTTCTCGAATTAATGTATCTATTTTTTCAGTATTTGATAAATCATTTGCTAAAAGAGTTGATTTAATAACTTCTAATTGAGTCATTTTTTCTAACTCATTTTCATTATTATATAACATATTTAAATCAACTAAGATAGTTGCCAATTCTTCTCTTAGTAAATTATACTCTTCTTTAATATAATCATTTTTACTTTTTAAATAAAAATTTACATTTTTTTGAATATCTCTTGTATCTTTTAATACTTCGATTATAAGCTTAGCACTCTTTTTTATATCGGCAACTTCTTGTTGCTGAAAACTTGTCATATTTTCTTGGGCAAATGAAGAGTATTTTATAATTTCACTATAAATAATTTTTAGATTTGAATGATAAATTTCGTCAATATTTGTATCTATTTTTGTAGCTTCTTTAGAAATTTGGATTTTTAAATCATCTTTTGTTTTTAAATTAGTTGTATGTAAATTCAAAGCATGAAGCATAGCTTTTTGACAATTTTCATAAAGATTTATAGTCTCTTTTCTTATTGATACAATCGCTGTATCTGGAAGAGTTAAATTTGAATCTAAAAGATATTTTGGTTTTGATAAAGCTGATACTTTTTTCTTGATTAGTTTTTCTGAAAGTTTTACTATTTGATTTATAAATGGAGAAAGCATAATAATTCCAACTAAACTAAATATTGTATGAAATAATGATAATTTCATTCCATAATTATTTTCACTAATTCCTAAATAAGGAGCTAAAAAATCAACTAAATCTTTGAATGAATAGATAAATAGAGTGATTATTGAAGCTGTAATTATATTAAAAGTAAAGTGTGCAAAAGCAACTCTTTTTCCATTTTCATTTGAAGCTAATGACGCTATGATTGCTGTAAATGTTGTTCCTATATTTGCTCCAATTGCAAGGGCTATTGCATTTATATATATAATACTTCCAGCACTTAAAGCTGTAATTATAATAGCTAAAGTTGCTGCACTTGATTGAATAATAACCGTTGCTATTGCTCCAATTAAAATATAAATGATGATTCCTAAAACACCTTCCATTGAATATGAAGCTAAATCTATAGAGTCTTTTAATGTATCAAAACCATCTTTCATATAAGAAATACCAAGGAAAATAAATCCTAATCCTAAAAGTACATTTCCTACACCTTTATAACTATTGCTTTTTAAGAATCTAAAAATTACACCAAAAAGAATCATTGGCATTGCATAAATAGAGATTTTTACATCAACACCTAAACTTGAAACAATCCAAGCTGTTGTTGTACTTCCAAGGTTTGAACCAAAAATTATTCCAATTCCTTGAACTAAAGTTAATAATTCAACAGATAAAAAAGAGATAACAACTAACGAAATAATTGATGAACTTTGAACAATCGAAGTTGAAAAAAATCCAGTTAAAATTGCATAAAAAGTATTACTTGTGAATTTTTGAAGTAGTTTTTCTAATATCCCACCAGATAGTAGTTTAAATCCATCTTGCATGAAAAACATACCGATTAAGAAGATTGCAATTCCACTTAAGATTACAGTAAAGTTCTCTTGTGAAATTACAAAATATGCAAGAATAAGAAAGCTAATAGCTAATAATATTTTTTTTGCCACAACAAATCCTAAAAATAATTTTATAATTTTTTATTGTAGCAAATTTATATTAATTACTATATATTAAACATAATTTATAGCTTTTACGCTATTTTTCCCTTCAAACTCTTTTTCATCACTATTTTTTACAATTTCAATTGCTATTGCATTTGTTTGTTCTGCAATTTGTTGTGTTGTTGCTGAAATTATTGCAATTTGTTGAGTTTGTTGGTCCAATTGATTTACAGAATCATTTATTTGTTGAATTCCAGCTTGTTGTTCCCTTGAAGATGTTGAAACACTATTAATCAAAGTTACTGTATTTTGAATATTTTCATTTAATGTACCATAACCATTAATCATTGTATCTGCTATATCTTTACCATCATTTGCTTTTCTAGTTGCATTTTCAACAAGAGTTTTAATCTCACGGGCAACTTCAGCACTTCTTGAAGCTAGATTTCTCACCTCTGCTGCAACTACTGCAAATCCTTTACCAGCTTCTCCTGCTGTTGCTGCTTCAACAGCTGCATTTAAAGAAAGAATATTTGTTTGGAAAGCAATTTGATCAATTAATACAATAGATTCATTTATAGAGATAACCTGAGTACTTAATTCATCCATTGCAGTTGTTGTTTTATTTGCAAGCTCTTGACCTTTTTTAACTGCATCCATAACATTTACAGAATATTTTGACATTTCACTAATATTTTCACTATTTCTTACTACAGTTGCTGTTATCTCTTCAATTGCTGCTGCTGTTTCTTCAAGTGAGGCAGCAGTTGTATTTGCATTTTTTGTTAAAGTTTTAACATTGTCAACTAAAATATCAGCACTATTTTGTAATCCTAAACCAATACTTTTACTATCTATCAGCATTTTTGTTATTGTATTACCTACAATATTTATGTTTTTACATAACTCTAAAATCTCTCCTTTAACAGAAGATTCATCTACTTTTTTTGTATAGTTGTAGTTTGCAAAATTTTTTAATACAACTAAAATATTATCAATATTTGAGTTTAGATTTTCAAGCATTTGATTAATAACATTTTTTAATTCATTTAACTCTTTTGAATTAGATTCTTTTGAAATTCTACTTGTTAAATGTCCATTTTTTATATCATTAGATACATGTGTTGCATCATCTATTAGGGCTTTATCTTTTTTTATACTATCTTGAGTTTTTAAAATATTAGCATTTATTATTTTTGCCATATTCCCAAATTCATCATTATTTTGGTCATCCAAAAGATTTATATTTGTAGTTTCATTATTTAAAAAAGAGAAGAATTGATCTAATCCAAATTTAAAATTAGTTAATGATTTGTTGATAATTCTACTTATGTATAACAATGATATTATTATAAATATTGCTATTGAAATGATAAATAGTAGAGATAAAAGTTCAATTTTATTATGTAGATTTTCTATTTCTTCATTTATAGATTTTGTTAAATTTTCTAAAGATTTATTTGATTTATGTACAACATCTCTCATGTTTTTCATTAATCCTGAGTTTTCATTTAAACCTTTCTCTTTTTCAGCTTCTACAAGATTTAAAAAGTTAGTTCTATAATCAACAACAATTTTATTTAAGTCTTTATATTTTTCATCATTTTCTAGTTTTGTAACTATTTTATTAAATTTTTCAACATATTGTTCATCAAGTCTTAACATAAAATCTTTTTCTTGTTTTCTTAAATCATAAACAGTCGCAAGTAGATAGTTATCATTTGATTTTTTTGCAAATTCTTGAACTAAATGAACACTATCTCTTAATGCTCCATAGAGTCCACTTTCAGGATTTAAACCTATTTTTTGTTGTAGATTTACAATATTTGTAAAAATTGTTGAGTAGTCATCAATTACTTTTTTGTAGTTATTTAACTCAGTTGAATTTAAATTCAAGTTTGAAAATTCATCATCTAAAGCATTTTTTATATTTTCAATATTTTTTATATTTTTTTGAAAATTATCCAAATATTTTAAATCTTTTCTTGCAAGAAAATCTTTTTCATTTTTTCTTAATTCTAATAATTGAATCTGTAATTTTTCAATTTTATTACTAACAGTAGAAATTTTATCTATTTTCTTTATTGAAACAAATTCAATTGCAAGTATTAGTAAAAATGATAATGAGACAATTACGGATAAACTAATCAATTTAGTTTTTATTGAGATGTTATTTAGCATTTTAAACTCTTCATTTTGAAATTATTATCTGATTTTAGCATAATTAGAACCGCTTTATAGTTTATTATTTGTATTAAAATTATCAATTATTTAACTAAAAGTAAATATAATAAATATAGTTGTTATATAAGGATTACTTTTGTACAAAATTTTAGTTTTAGAAGATGATGAACTTTTTGCCTCTACTGTTGAAGATTTTTTAAGCGATGAGGGATTTGAAGTTGATATAGCAATTGATGGGGAAGAGTGTTTAGAATTAAATTTTAAAAAAAATTATGATTTATATCTTTTTGACATTAATGTTCCCAAAATAAATGGTTTAGAACTTTTAGAGCAATTACGAACTTCAGGAGATAATACTCCATCTATTTTTTTAACTTCTTATAAAGATAAAGATACTTTGCAAACTGCATTTTTAAATGGTTGTGATGATTATTTGAAAAAACCAGCTGATTTGGATGAATTACTTTTACGAATAAAAGCGCTTCTTAAAAGAAATAAAAAACAGTTTGATGTTATAAAACTTTCTGAATCTATTACCTTTAATCCAGCAAATAAAAGAGTTTATGAAAATGAAGAGGATTTAAATCTTCCCATAAAAGTTTTAGAATTACTAGAACTTTTTATTGAAAACCGAGGTGATATTGTAAC
This sequence comes from Aliarcobacter sp., assembly GCA_028688995.1. Taxonomy (GTDB): domain Bacteria; phylum Campylobacterota; class Campylobacteria; order Campylobacterales; family Arcobacteraceae; genus Aliarcobacter. Next base: position 55,242 of record JAQTXB010000007.1, on the reverse strand, counting down.
TAAAGAGATGATTATTTCAAAACTTTGGGCAACAAGCCAAGAGTATAGTGAAGGTTCAATTAGAGTTTATATTAATCAAATAAAAAAGCTTTTGGATAAAGATACTATTTTAAATATTAAAGGTGTAGGATATAAAATTGAATTCTAAAAAAAGAGATTTTTTAATCTCAATTTCTATAGTTTTTGTTTTTTCATTGATAATTATTTTATATTTGAACTACTTTTTTATCTCAAGATTTGGACTAAATCCAGATAATTTTGTATTTATTATCATTCCTTTGATAATTGTAGGTTTAGGGATATTTTTGAGCTTTTCAATCTCTATTTTAAAACCTTTATTTAAAAGTGATGAGAAGCTAGAACTAAGTATTAAAGAGACAATTCACGAGCTTAATATTCCAGTTTCTACAATCAAAATGAATACTCAACTTTTAGAAAAAACAATCACCGATGAAAAAAGTTTAAAACGACTAGATAGAATTAAACAAGCTTCTAATAATCTTTTAAAACTATATGAAAATATGGAATATAACCTCAAAAAAGAGATAGATAAAATTGAAAAACAAGAGTTTTATTTAGAGGAATTAGTAAAAAATTGTGTTGAAAAATTTGATGATATAAAAAAAGATGTAAAAATTTTGGTAGATATTCCAAATATTAGACTTTTTACAGATTTAAATGGTTTTGAAAAAACTATTGATAATCTAATTTCAAATGCAATAAAATATAATATAAAAGAAAATCCAATAGTAAAAATATCTTTTAAAGAGAATATTTTTTCTATTTATAATAGTGGTGAGCAAATAGATACAAAAAATCTTTTTATAGTTTTTGATAAATATTTTCAAGAAGATTCAAAAAAAGATGGCTTTGGTTTAGGTCTTGCTATGGTAAAAGAGTTTTGCGACAAAAATAAAATTGCTATAAATATTGATACTACAGAAACTGGAAATCAGTTTAACTTAAATCTAAAGAATATAATTAAATGACAAATAATACAAAAACATTACACCCAAGAAATCTTCACAATAATAGATATGATTTTCCAACTCTTATAAAAACAAAACCAGAACTACAAGAGTTTGTAAAGCCAAATAAATATGGAGATTTATCAATAGATTTTGCAAATCCAAAAGCTGTTATTGTTTTAAATCAGGCTTTATTGGCTCATTTTTATGGAATAGAAAATTACACTATTCCAAATGGATATTTATGCCCACCAATTCCAGGCCGTGCAGATTATATTCATCATATTGCTGATTTACTTGCCAGTTGTAATAATGGAGTTATTCCAAAAGGAAAAACTATAAAAGGTTTGGATGTGGGAATTGGAGCAAATGGTATTTATGCAATTATTGGCTCAAGTGTTTATGATTGGAATTTTGTAGGAAGTGATATTGAAGTTGAAGCTATAAAATCTGTTGAAAATATTGTAAATTCAAATGACTCTTTAAAAGAAAAAATAGAGTATAAACTACAATCAAAACCTGAAAATATTTTCGCTAATATCATAAACAAAGAAGATATTTACGATTTCACACTTTGTAATCCACCTTTTCATAAATCTTTAAAAGATGCAATGGATGGAAATAAAAGAAAAGTTCAAAACTTAACAAAACAAAAAACAACAAAAAGTGCTCTAAATTTTGGTGGAAAAAATAATGAACTTTGGTGTAAAGGTGGAGAAATAACTTTCATAAAAAACATGATAAAAGAGAGTTTTGAGTTTAAAAATAATTCTCTTTGGTTCACAACTTTAGTTTCAAAAAAAGAGAACTTACCTTTTATTTATAAAGCCTTAGAAGATATAAAAGCAGTTGAAATTAAAACTATAGATATGTCACAAGGACAAAAAATCACAAGAATTGTGGCTTGGACTTTTTTTGATAAACAAGAGCAAAAAAATTGGTTTAAAAATAGATAGACTTTTGATATAAAAATCTGTGACATGAAATGTGACAAGTTTCTGATAGAATAACTTGATTAAAATAAAAGGAATTTCATGGAAACAAGTATCGTATTTGCTGTAGCAATTATATTTTTTGCTTTAATTATTATCTCAAAAGGTGTAAAAATTGTTCCTCAATCTGATGTATATGTAATCGAGCGATTAGGAAAGTTTAACAAAGAGCTTCATGGTGGTTTTCACCTTATTATTCCTATTATCGATGTGGTTCGAGCAATTTTGACTTCTAGAGAGCAGTTGGTTGATATTACAAAACAATCAGTAATTACAAGAGATAATGTAAATATTTCTATTGATGGCATTGTTTTTTGTAAAGTTGATGATGCTATGGAAGCTACTTATAATGTAGTTGATTTTAAAAATGCTATTGCAAATCTTGCAATGACAACTTTAAGAGCTGAAATTGGTGGTATGGATTTAGATGATACTTTATCAAATAGAGAAACATTAAATGCAAAACTACAAAATGAGTTAGGAAGTGCAGCTGCTAACTGGGGAATCAAAGTAACAAGAGTTGAAATCTCTGATATTTCAGTTCCAGCAGAAATTGAGCGAGCTATGAATATGCAAATGGAAGCTGAAAGAGAAAAAAGAGCAATCGAAACAAAAGCCAGAGCTGATAAAGAAGCAGTTATTAGAAAAGCTGAGGGTTTTAAACAAGAAGAGATTTTAAAAGCAGAAGCAATTGAGCGAATGGCAGATGCAAAAAGATATGAACAAGAACAAATGGCAGCTGGACAACAAGAAGCTATGAGACTTATAAATATTTCAATGATGGAAAACGAAAAAGCAGCAGAATTCTTACTTGCAAAAGATAGAATTGCAGCATTTAGAGCCTTAGCTGAGAGTGGTTCAACAGATAAGATGATTTTACCTTATGATGTGGCTCAAATGGTTGGAGCAACTTCTGTTTTAGGTGACGCGTTTTTTAAAGGTGTAAGCAATGCCAACTCAAATAATTCTTAGTGTAATTGACCCATATATCCTTTTAGCAATAGGAGTTGCATTAATAGCTTTTGAAGCTGTTATTGCATCTTTTGTTCTTATTTGGTTTGGATTTGGATTTATTTTAACTGCTTTGATTAGTTATATTTATATTTTTTCAGATGGACTTTGGCAAATTGCAATAGCTTCAATATTTTCTTTGATTTTATTATTACTTTTTAGAAAAAAAGCGTTGGAATCTTTTTTAAAATCAAAAAAAGATATTTCAGATAATTTTTTTGATGAAAAAGGAATGGGTGAAATAAAAAACTCAAAGGTTCTATATAAGGCAACTTATTGGGATATAGACTCTATTATTGACGAAAAAGAATTTGTTGAGGGTGAAAAAGTTGTTGTTTTAAAAACTTTTAAAAACAAAGCTACAATAGAAAAAAGGTAGAATAGAAATTTAAAAAATTTCTATTCTACAAGTCTAAAAATGAAATTCACCAGCTATTTTGTCAGAATTAATGTTTTTTTTGAAAGAGTGCTTTTTAAAAATAATTTGAAAAAGATCGTGGTCTAAAATAGGTAACTCTCCATCTGCATATTGTAATAATATTTTATTTATATCTATTTTTTCATCTCTTGCAAAATATGTTTTGATATTGTGTTTTAAAAGACTTTCAAAGGGTTTTTCTTTTATGTTTGAAGTGATAAGTATATTTACATTTTTACTTTTTAACCAATCAGCTACTGCTTTTCCACTTGTTTGTTCATTTTTAACTATCTCCACAGTATTGTTGTTTATTAAAGCAAAATATTTAGCTTTTCCAAATAGTGTGGATAGGAAACAAGTTTCTTTTTTGATTTTTATTGGTATTGCAATCATTTTATTCCTTTTGTTGCATTTTTGTATAAAGTTTATATCTAAAAGATATAACAATGGGCTAAAGACTTAACCATATTAATTCACTAACATATTTCACAAAACTTCCTTATCTAATAATTAGGATAATCAGAAAATTCAATCTCTTTTGTAATTTTATTTATCTATATAGCCGGTATATAGTAATTACAATATGAACCAATTAGTGATAACTTCATGGTCTAAGAGCATAATGACTTCCCGAACTATTCATATAAGTAGTGTTGTTATTGAATTCAATATAAAAAAATTGACATTACGATAAAAACGATAAATTTGAAGATAGTTATACTCTCGTGATAAAATTGTAGCATTATCTTGTTCTATAACACAAGTTTCTGGAAGGATTTTTACTGTGAATTTTATAAATAATTGTAGTAGAACTATGGAATATTAAATAAAGATGGCAAAAGCCATCTTTAAAATTTCCCATTTGAGTTTTGCCATTGTGTAAGAGGTAGAATTTTTTCTTCTATATCCCATTTTTTAACTATTTTTGAATCTTTAACATCAAAAAGTTCATATAATGAAATCTTTTGATTGTCTTTTTCTATTTCATTTAGTGCCAAAACAAAATTACCTTGAGCTAAAATCAAATGATTTTTTAGATAAGTACCATCTAATACTTTTTTATTTATTAGTTCTTTAACCAAGTTTTTATTTGCTTGGGTTTTATCTAAATCAACAGTTTTTGTAACTTCTAAATTTTCATCTTTGTTTAGAGTTTCAGCATTGTCCCAATGCTCAACTATTAATCCCTTTTCAAATCTGAAAATATCAATAACTTTATTTGTTTCTTTTCCTTGTTTAGACAAAGAAAAAGTTACGGCATAATTGTTATCTTCAAATGCAATTAAAACTTTATATTCTAACTCTTTTCCTTTTAAATAATCCAAATATCCTTTTAAACCAGCAATTCCATCTTGTGCATAAAGATTGTGTTGAATATATTTTTTCTCATTTATATAAGCTAAACCACTTCTATCTTGATTTGTTGAAAATGCTTTCTCTAATAGTGAGATACTTTTTTCTTTTTGACTTAATTCTTGAGCATTTAATGATGAGTATGCTAAAGAGATTAGAGTAATTGTTGTTAATAAAATATTTCTTTTTTTCATTTTTTATCCTTTAATGTATATGAGGAAAGTTTACACTTTAGGAAAAATATTTTAAAGGTTAAAATAGTATTAAAAATGGTAAATATGAAACTAAAAGCCTAATTGCTCTTTAAATTTTGAGGGTGAGATATTTGTCTGTTTTTTGAAATACTTGACAAAGTTTGTTGTTTCAATAAAACCTAATTTATAAGCTATCTCTTTGATAGGTAAGTTTGAGATTAGTTCTCTTTTTGCTTCTAAAATGATGTAATTATCAATGGTATTTTTGGCACTTAAATTTAAAAACTTTTTGCATAAGATATTTAAGTGTTTAGGAGAAATATTAAGTTTTTGTGCATAAAAGTTTACATTTCTTGATAATTGATAGTTTTCTTGCAGTAGGTTTGTAAACTCTTCAAATATTGTAAGATATTTTTCATTTTGATTATTATCAAGATTGAGTGATAAAAGCTTTTCAGATTTTAAAATCAGATAATTAAAAAGTAGGGTAAATATCTTTTCTTTAAAAAGATTGTTTTTATCTTGATATTCATTTAGTAGTTGTTTGAAAATTGTTTCAAACTCTTCAAAACAATTATCTAAAATATATGGTTTTGATAAGATATTATAAAAAACTTTTTGAATATTGATAAGGTTTCTACTTAAAAACTTATCAGTAAAAAGGATGATATAGCCTTGATAGTTTGCAGTTTTACTAAAGTTATGTATTTGATTTTTATTCAAAAAAATCAATGAGCCTTTTTTTACTGGATATTCTTTGAAATCAACATAGTGATAATCATCTGCATTTGTAAAATATAAAATATTGTAAAACTTGATTCGATGGGGTTTAGTCATATAGTGATTTGTTAAATCATATTTTCCTAATAGTTTATCTAAAGTGAGAATTTCAAAGCCGTCATTTTCTAGGCTTGATAAAAATTTGATTTCAAGTAAATCTTCCATGGTTGGAATTATAAGATTTTATATGCAATAAAACAAGTAAAAGAGAAATTGAGTCATTTGAGAGTCATTTGTTTGTTATAATATTTATTAACAAAATAAAATAAAAAGATTAAACTTTGAAAATAGTACATTTTAGTGATACACATCTAGGTTTTAATGACCTTGATATAATAAACAATGAAAATATAAACCAAAGAGAAGCAGATTTTTACGATGCTTTTTCCCAAATAGTTGAACAAATCAAAACAATCAAACCAGATTACATAATCCATACTGGCGATTTATTTCATCGTTCAAGTCCAAGTAATAGAGCAATTACCTTTGCCCTTGAAAAGTTTAAAGAAATAGAATCTTTGAATATTCCATTTATTTTAATAGCAGGAAATCACTCAACTCCTCGAACTAACCTCAGCTCACCAATTCTAAAGATTTTTGAGAACTTTAAAAATATCTATGTTTCGTATAATCAAGAGTATAAAAAAATAGAGTTTGCTGATGTAGTCTTTCATACTCTACCTCATCTAAATGATGACTCAAAAGCCCTGATGCAAATAGAATCATGTGAAGCAAATATAAGTGAATCTAAAAAAAATATTATGATGATGCATTGTAGTGTTGGAGCTTGGTATTTGATGCAAGAGTTTGGAGAGTGGGTTTATCCATCAAATAAAGAGTATATATTTTCTAAAATGGATTATGTAGCCCTTGGACATTGGCATGGATTTGGCGCTGTTGGTAAATATGAAAATGTTTATTATAGTGGAAGCAGTGAGCGAACAAGTCTAAATGATAAACGAAATTCAAAGGGTTTTATCCTTGCAACTTTAGAAGAGAGTTTAACTATAGAGTATAAAGAGATAAACATAAGAGCTATACGACAAAAAGAGATTGATTGTGAGGATTATGAAACTTCTATACAAAATCTAGATGTTAGTGATTGCTCTGATGCTATAGTAGAAGTAAAACTAAAAAATCTTACGCCACTTAGTTCCATAGATATACAAAATAAACAAATCAAAGATATATTTCCAAGTGCCATGAGTGTGAGTATAAAAAGAGAGTTTAAAAAAAGTGATTCAAACTCAGATATACAAAACTTAGAAGCCATATCACTAGAAGAGTATTTCCTAGAGCATATAAAAGAAGAGAGTGAAGACAAAGAGTATGAAAGACTAAAATCAAAGGTACAAGAACTATTTTCTAAATATGAGGAGCTAAGTTATGATATTAACTAATCTAAAACTAGAAAACTTCAAAAAATATACAAATTTTGAAATAGCCTTTGAATCAGGACTTATAGGAATCATAGGAAAAAATGGTGCTGGAAAATCAACTATCTTTGAAGCTATACTTTTTGCCCTATATGGAGAACTAAAAAGCAAAGGTGATAAAGAAGTAGTAAGAAACTCAAATGCTTCTTCTAAAGATGCTGTTATAGTAGAGCTAGATTTTGAGTTTGACACTATAGAGTATAAAGTAATAAGAGAGTTTAGAGGAAAAACACTAACTGCAAATGCGAAACTATATAAAAACACTGAGCTTATAACTACAGGAGCAAAAGAAGTAACTACAAGTATAGTAAACTTAACTAAGATGAGTAAAGATGCTTTTGTACATACACTATTTGCTAGTCAAAAGGAACTGACAAGTTTAAGTAATAGTAAACCAGAAGAGCGAAAGAAGATGATAAGAAAACTTCTAGGCCTTGAAAAGATAGATTTTGTAGAAAAAGAGCTAATAGAAAAAAGCCGAGAACTAAAGCGAGAAATAGGGGCATTTGCAGAAGTATTATTAAGTGCTGAAGATATAAGTATTAAAAAAGAGTATATAGTAGAGTATACAAAACAAAGCCAAGAGATACAAAAAGATATAAGCACTAGAACAACACTTTTAGATAGTACAAAAATAGAAGAACAAACTATAAAACAAGAGTTAGAACTATATACAAAAACAAAAGAGCAAAAACAAAACCTACACGCAAGATGTGAACTTCTAAAAAATAGTATTAAATCTCACCAAGTAAATCAAGATAAACTCTCAAATGAGCTAAATAACCTAAACACTAAACAAGAAGAGCTTAGAGGATTACAAAGTGTTAAAGAAGAGTATATAAGCTTATACGAAAGTATAAAAGAGCAAGAGAAACTAAAAGAGTTTCATATAAGAAAAGAGGGTTTAATCCTAGAGCAAAATGAATTGCGAGATCAATACAAAAAAGCAAAAGAGACAATAAGCCTTTTAGAGTTTGAAACAAAAGAGCATAAAGAGTTAGTAGAAAAAGAAAAAGCCCTTGAAGCCAAACTAGAGAGTATAAAACAAACACTTCTACAAATACAAACTCAAGAAAAAACACTACTTCAAGAAATAGCAGGGGAACAAAAACTAATATCAGATATTTCAAAAAAGATAGAAAACATCACAAATCTAGGGCGAGAGTCAAACTGTCCAACTTGTACAAGACCACTTTTAGATGAGTATGATAATGTAATACTATCACTTGAACATATAGTAAAAACAACACAAAAAGAGAAAATAGACAAAGCCACTATAAACCTAGAAGAGATACAAAAAAACAAAGAGCAAATAGAAGAGTCTCAAAAAGCATATATAAAAGAACACTTTGAACTATCAAAAGCAATAAATCTAATAGAGAGTAAAAACAAAGACTTACAACACCAAAAAGAGCATTTTGAAAAAGTAACACAAAAAGGCGTAAAAAACAAAGCTGAACTAGCAAAACTAGAAATCTACACTTACGATAACACTATACACGAACAACTACTTCTAAAACAAAAAGAGCTAAAAATAAAATACGAATATGTACTTAGTCTTGAAACTATGCTAAAAAGAGTAGATAGTATAAAAGAAGAACTACAAACTTCAATCCAAAACCAAGACAAATACAACCTAGAACTTCTACAAAAAGACCTAGAATTCCAAGCTATAAACTACGATGAGGTAAAACACCAAGAAAAAATAAAACAATACGATGAGGTACAAGCCCAAAAAGATAGTCTAATTGCTGTTATAAATGAACTAAAAGTAAAAATAGCCACTATTCAAGGGCAAATCAAAACAATTCAAGAAAGCCTAAATAACAACGAAATACAACTATCAAAAGTACAAACGAAAAAAGATGACCTAAACGACTATGAAAAAATAAAAATAAGCCTTGCTGAATTCAAAACAAAACTAAACTCAAAAGTAGCTCCAAGAATTTCAGACATAGCCTCAACTATGTACGCCCAAATCACAAAAGGCAAATATCAACACATAGAAGTATCAAACGACTTTGACTTTTATATCTACGATGAAGGCAAAAAATACCCAATCGAAAGATTCAGTGGTGGTGAAATCGACTTAGCAAACTTGGTTTTAAGAATCGCCATATCAAAAACACTCAGTGAACTAAGTGGAGCAAGTAGTGTAGAATTCCTAGCCTTTGACGAAGTTTTTGGAAGTCAAGATGAAGCAAGAAGAATGGAAATCCTAGAAGCCTTCCATACTATCAAAGAACAATATAGACAAATATTTCTGATAAGCCATGAAATGGAGATAAAAGAGATGTTTGAGCGAGTTGTGGAAGTTTAGGGATAATAATAAAAAAAGGAAATAATATGATTAAAAAGAACCAAGAAATAGAAATAGATGAAAATGATATTTTTAAAAATGATAAATTGCAAAGAAAAGATTCTATTGAAGATTTATCAAAATTAATAATTTCAAATACAGAACCATTAGTATTAAGTATAAATGCAAGTTGGGGTTCAGGAAAAACAACATTTGTTAAACTTTGGCAAACATATTTGAAAAAAGAATATAAGGTAAATAGTATTTATTTTAGTGCATGGGAAGATGATTTTTCAAAAGAACCTTTGATTTCTATTTTGGGAGAAATTAAAAAATATATAAATGAAGAATTTCATGCAGACCAAAAAGTTGAAGAAAGTTTTGAAAAAGTTAAAAATATTGGTGGCAAAGTATTAAAAAGAGGAATACCAGCATTTTTAAAAGGTATTACAGCTGGTGTAGTTGATTTTGATAAAGGATTTGAAGAAGCGTTAGGTGCCATTGCCGAGTCTAGTGCAAAAGAACTAATTGATAATTATTCAAAGGATAAAGAAATTACAATAGAATTTAAAAGTTCTATTGAAGAGCTTTTATCTAAAATAAATAACGAAACACCATTTGTTATATTTATAGATGAACTTGATAGATGTAGACCTTTATATTCTATAGAATTGCTTGAAAGAATAAAACATATATTTGGAATTAAAAAATTAATTTTTGTTTTATCAATCGATAAATCACAATTAAGTGAATCAATTAAATCACAATATGGAAATATTGATACAGACAATTATTTAAGAAGATTTATTGATTTAGAATATTATTTGAACAATCCTAAGTTAGATGATTTTTCTTATTATTTATATTCTGAAGTTTATCAGTTCAATAAAATTTTTAAAAGTAAAAATATAATAAAACAATATGATTCATCATTGGATGAATTAGCAATGATTAAATATTTAATAAAATCATTAAATTTTAATCTTAGAGAAATTGAACAATTATTTCTTCAACTTAATATTATCTTTTCAACTGTAAATCTTAGATTATTTGAGTCACATTTTAGAATTATAGTTTTATTTGTGATTCTAAGAATGAAATTACCGAATGAATATGAATTATTAAAAATAGGGAAAATTAATATACAAAAACTTATTGATTTATTAGTTCCTAATAAACTTGGAGATGAGAATAATCATTTAAAACTTATTATAAAGGCAGTAATTTTAGCAACAGGAAAAAATGAAGAAGAATTAAATGAAGTAATTAAAAAAGAAAAAGAAATTTTGAGTGAAATAAATGAAAATTATGAAAAACATATACATCAACGATTAATTAATTTATTAGAACTTGACCATGGAAATAGTGGATATTATAGATTAAATAGTTTGATAGAAACAGTTATTAAAAAAGTCGAATTTGCAGATAGATTTAATTTTGAAACAGTTTAATTTTTATTTCATTCTGTAATATTTTTAATCCTAATTTTAAATATTTTATATAATCTATAAAATTATTTAGAATGGAGGATAACATGATTAAATTGACAAAAGTTAACATATATGTTAACATATCATGAAAGAGATTTTATTTTATAAAAATAACTCGAATAGAAATACTATTGAAGAATTTTTAAATACTTTAAATGATAAAGAAGTAGAAAAAATTCTTTGGATATTTAAGTTAATAAGAGAAGATGACTCTATATCTACAAAATTTTACAAAAAGCTTGTAAATACTGATGATATAATAGAAATTCGTGTACAACACGCTAATAACAATTTTAGATTTCTTGGTTTTGAACATAATGGTAAGCTAATTATTTTAACAAATGCTTTTAAGAAAAAAGACCAAAAAACACCTAAAAATGAGATTGAATTAGCTCAAAAGAGAAAAAAGGAGTACATTTATGGATGATTTAGATAAATACATTCTAAAAAGAAAAGAAGTAAGTGAAGAGTTTGCAAAAAACTTTGATAAAGGTTATGAAGAGTTTAAAATAGGTGAAATATTAAAACAAGCAAGAAAAGATATTGGTCTTTCACAAGAAGATGTAGCTATCAAACTTCATACAAAAAAATCAGCAATTTCAAGAATAGAAAATCATGCTCAAGATATAAAGTTATCTACGCTTCAAAATTTTGCAAATATTTTAGGAAAAGAATTAAAAATACAATTAGTTTGATTTTAATTAAAAAATTAATATATCGTTTTCTTGACTTCGGGAAAACGATATGTATATCCAAGAAAGTAACCAAAACTTGAAACAAAAAATAACCCTCTACTACGACAAACAATGTCCATTTTGCTCAAAATATGCAAACCTTTTAAAACTAAAAGAGAACTTTGAAATCACTCTAAAAGATGTAAGAGAAAATCTATCTGAAATAGCTCTTATTTGTGGAAATCTAAACATAAACGATGGTTTTATTGTGCTTTATAAAAACGACTGTTTTCAAGGTGCAAAGGCTTTGGCTTTTTTAAATAGTGCTGTTGATAAAACTACTCTTTTGGGAAAACTTCATTTTTTCTTTCGCTACGACAATCTTTTTTCAAATTCTCTTTATAAACTTTTTTTCATTTTGCGAAAAATTATACTTTTTATTTTAGGCAAAAATAGCAAGATTTGATATTATCTAAAATCTAAAAATCAAGAAGTAATATGAATATCTACGCCTACATAGTTCCAGTTGATGATGGTGCTGCTCCCAATCCTTACGGTGGAGTTTGCACTTTGGCTATTTGTAAACCAAATCTTAGAAAAATTGCAAAAATAGGGGATTGGCTTATTGGATTAAGCTCTGAGTTTAAACTAATCTACACTATGGAAATCACAACTGTAATGAGTATGAAGGAGTATGATACTTATACAAAAGAGAATTTAAGCATAAAAATCCCAAATAAAACTAGCAAAAATATAGAAGAACAAATGGGTGATAGTGTTTATGATTTTTCAAATGATGAAATAAAATTAAGACCAAGTGTTCATAGTCGTTGCACAAAAGAGATGGATTTAGCTGGTAAAAATGTTTTACTTTCAACTTGTTTTTATTACTTTGGAGAACAAGTAAAAACTTTACCAAAGGAGTTTGAAAATATTGTAAATCTTGATATGGATTTTGTAAAGTTAACAAAAGAGTTGGAAATAACTTTTTTAACTTGGCTTGAAAATCAAAATTTTGAAAAAAACAAAATATATTCAAAGCCTCACATTATAGGAATTATAAGCCCAAGTGATAGAGAAAATCAAATGAGTTGCTGTATTAGAAAGAAAATTGAAAAGAAATTTTATATTTAAGAATTCATTAACAAATAATTAATAGAAAATTAACACAACTGTTTTATTATCTTGGAAATTATTTTCTAAGGAATGAAATGAAACTAAAGTATTCGATTTTTGCCATATTAGCTATAAATGCAAACTTACTTGCAAGTGAAGTTGTTAATCTAGACCAAATGTCTGTAACTGCCACAAAAATTGCGACACCTACAAAAGAGATAAGCGAAAGTATTGCTGTTGTTGATGAAAAAACTATTGAAGATAAAAATATCTTAAATGTACAAGATGCTATTCAAAATATTCCAGGTGTAATAGCAGCTTCATCTACAAACTCACCAAGTCCAAAATTGGTTATTAGAGGTGCTGGTTTAAAAGCAGCATATGGTGTTAGAGAAATCATGGTAATGAAAGATGGTGTTCCAATGACGGACCCTGATTCATTTACTAGATTTGACTTTATTGATATGCAAGATGTTTCGAGTATCGAAGTTCAAAAAGGACCTGGTTCTATAAATGCAGTTAATTCAACTGGTGGAGTTATTCAACTTATTACAAAATCAGTTTTTGATGAGGATAAAAATAGAATAAAACTAGGAATTGGTGATGATGGACAAAAAAATCTAAATGCAAAAGTTAGAGGTAAAATTTCTGATAATGATTTTACTTCAGCTACTTTTTCTACAAGAACTATAGATAACTCTTGGAGAGATAATAATGAGTTTGATACAACTCAACTTAGTTTAAAATATGGTCATATTTTTAAGGATGATTCTACAATTGAAAATGAGTTAGCTTATACAGAATCAAATCTAAATTTACCAGCTTCTATGACAAAAGCTGAGTTTGAAGAGTTCAAAAAAAGTGGTGAACAACACAATACTTCAAACGCATGGCAAGATAGTGCAAGAAACTCAAAAATAGCATCATTTAACTCAAAATATGAAAAAGAATCTGGAAGTGTAACTTATAAACCAAGGGTTTATTTTACACATTGGGAGCATTATCATCCAGTAACTGGAATGATAAATGATTCAAGTGATAACAATATTTTTGGAACAGATTTGGAATTTGATTATGCTCACAAAATGTTTTCTCAAGATGCAAATTTAGTTGGAGGAGTTACGTTAAAGCTAGATAAATCAGATGATTCTAAAAAATATGAATATAAAGATATTCAAACAAGTAGTACAGGAAGAATTTTAAGAACTCTTTCAAATAATAAAGGAGCTTTAGCTGCAACTGAAGATAGTTCTACTTTTCTTTATGGTTCGTATGTAAAAGAGAGTTTTAAATTAACTGATAAATGGGGATTTGACGTAGGTACAAGAGTTGATAAATTAAATTTTGATATAACTGGAAATGAATTAAGAGCTTATAATTACAGTACTGGAAAATATGGAACTGGTAAAGGTAATTATTCATTAGATAATTCATTTACTCTTTTTTCTGCAAAAATTGGAACATCTTATGCTTTAACTGATACTACAAATGTTTATGCTTCTATTGCTGGAGCAAATCAAGCACCTACAACAAGTGAATTGGAAACTAATAACGATTTAGATAAATCACAGAGTATAAATTATGAAGTTGGTTTAAAAACAAGAACTGAGAAAAGTGATACAGATATAGCTATTTTTGAAAATATTGTAAAAGATGAGATTATTCAAACTCAACAAATTGGAAGTAATACAGTTTATGATAATGCAGGACAAACAGATAAACAAGGTTTAGAATTTAATACAAGTTATGATTTAACAAACAGTATTCAAATTGGTGGTGCTTATACTTACAGTAAATTTAAATTCGATACTTTCAATGAATCTGTAAGAAGTGGTGCAACAACTACTTTAGTTTCAAGGGATGGAAATTATCTACCTTTTATTCCTGAAAATCAATACTCAGTATATGCTGCTTATCATTTAGCAAGTGGATTTAAAACAAGAGTAACAGCAAGAACATATGGAAGCTACTATATGGATAATGCAAATACTCAAAAATATGAAGGTTATGATTTAGTAACAGATTTTATGATTGGATATGAAATGAAAGCACATAATATTCAACTAAATGTAAATAACTTATTTGATAAATATTATGCAATGGAAGCTTCAAAAGATACATCAGGTAATGAAACTTACAAAGCTGCAAGTCCAAGAAGTACAATGCTTACATATACATACAAATTTTAGGACATAAAATGACAAATTTTGTAAAAAGAGATAAAAATGACATCTTTGGAATGCCTGTATTAAATATCATATTTAAAAATAGAGTTTTTCTAAGAACTATACAAGTAATAGTTTTTGCTCTATTTATTTATGCTATTTATTTTGGTTTTGTTAATCCTACAAAAGAAGAAAATTTATTTACTACTGGACTTTTTTGGGGATTATTTTGGCCATTTTTTATGGTTACTACACTTGCTACTTTTGGAAGAATTTTCTGTGGGGTTTGTCCTCACGGATTTATTGGAAAATTTATTACTAAATTTGGTTTGAAAAAGAAGTTACCAAAAAGTATGGAAAATCCATTTATTGGAGTATTTTTACTTTTTATTGGATGGTGGTGTACATATTACTTGTATCCAGAATTTTTCAAAACTCCCTATGCAACGGCAATGTTATTTGCTGTTATGACTTTGTTAGCTGTAGTTTTTTATTACATCTATGATGAAATGGTTTATTGTAAATATATTTGTCCAATTGGAACTATGACAAAAGCTTTTTCAAAAGTAAGTTTTACAAAACTTGAAACTTACAAAGAACATTGTTCATCTTGTAAAACTTTTGATTGTGCAAGTGCTTGTTCTTATAATCTAAAACCTTTTACCTTTGAAAAAAAGAACTCAATGGAAGATTGTACTTTATGTATGGATTGTTCAAGTGCTTGTGAAAGTGTGGCTTTTAAATTTAAAAAACCATCAAGTAGATTATTTAATAAATTTAAACCAAATAAAGCAGAAGTTTGGGCATTGATATTTATAACAGCAGCTATTAGTATTACAATGGGATTTCATCATGCTTTAGGGCGAAGTGCAATTGTTGAAGAGTTTTTTTGGGTTAAAACAGCAAGATATTTTGAATCTTTTATAGATTTTGGCTCAATAGATGTAATTGGTTTATTTGCTTTTTCATATGCTGTTTTAATATCTATTTTTTTAAGTGTAATTGGAATGTTTATAGCTTCAAAAATTATGAATGTAGATTATGAAAAAACATTTTATACTCTTGGATATGCCTTTGCACCTTTATTTATAATTGGTGGATTATCTCATATTGGAGAGTTTTTCTTTTATTCTTATGCTTCAAATATTGTAAATGGTTTTAATCAAGCTTTCTCTTTGGGATTTGAAACTATGTTACCACTTGCAAGTAGAAAAGATGATTGGGTACATATTTTTAAAGTGTTTAATCATATTGGATATATTTGGGCGTTTGTTTTAATGGCTATGAGATTTAGATTAATTGATGCAAAATTAAATCTAAAAATTATAGCTTTCCCTTTTGCTTCTGCATTAATCATATTTTATATGGGGCTTAATTTTTATACGGGTTATGTATTTAAAACTTATGGAGCAAATATGGGTGGACATAATCATGCTCAAATGAAAATGGAAAACAAATGAATATAGAATTATTAAAAAATCTAGTTGATTATGGTGTTATTGCGTTGTTGATATTTATGAGTTTTATCTCTTTTTGGTTTTTTATAGAAAGGGTGATTTTTTATAAAAACATGGATGTTTCAAGTTATAAAAATAAAAAAGCTTTAGATATTGCTTTGACAAAACACCTTACTATCATAGGGACTATTGCTTCAAATTCTCCATATATTGGATTGCTAGGAACTGTATTGGCAATTATGTTAACTTTTATGACTATGGGAAATGGCGATATAGAAGCTGCAAAAATTATGAGTTCATTGGCACTTGCTTTAAAAGCAACTGCTGCTGGACTTGTGGTTGCTATTGCTTCTCAGATTTTTTATAATATTTTAGGTCGTTATGCAGAAGTTTTAGAGAGTAAATATGAAACTGAAGAAGTATGATTCTATAAATGTAATACCTTTTATTGATGTATTACTTGTACTTTTAACCATTGTTTTAATGACTTCAACTTTTATATCAAAAGGGATAATTCCAATATCCCTACCAACTGCAACAAATGCGAATAATTTAAAAGTAGATAAAGAGATAATAATAGTAATTAAAGAGGATGGAACTTTTTATTGTAATAATTTTATAGAGGGTTTAGACAATATCAAAGAGCATATTTTACAATTTCCAAAAGATACGCCAATTAATATAAATAGTGATAAAAATGCTAAATTTGAGATTTTTGTATCTATCTTAGATATGTTAAAAAGCTACGAATACTCAAATATTTCGATTGTGACAAAAAAATGAATAGATATTTTAACTCTTTTTTTATAGCTTTGTGTTTTTATGCTTTTTTTGCAATAGGAATTTTTTATATTTTTGCAAATGACAAAATAATTGTTAATAAAACAGAAGTTCCTAAAACTTTATCTTTAAATCATGTAGAACTAAAACCAGAGTTAAAACCACTACAAGAAGAGATAAAAAAAGAAGATACTAAAGCTGAAGAGCCAAAAGTTGAAGAAAAAAAAGAGTTGATTGAAAAAGTAGTAGAAACTCCAAAACCATCAATCAAAAAAAAGGTAGAGAAAAAAGAAGAACCGAAAAAAGAGAGTGAAACTACAAAAAAAGTTGAAGAAATAATAAGTAAAACTACAGAAAAAATCATAACTGCTGAAAAAGAGATTTTGACAAAACCTATTGTAGATGAAAAAAAAGATTATTTAGATAAACATTTAGCACAAATTAGAAATCTAATAAATCAAAATGTAAAGTATCCTATGAAAGCTAGAAAACTTTCAATTGAGGGAATTGTAGTTGTTAAATTCAAAATTTTAGAAGATGGAAGTGTAGAAAATATTGAAATAATTGATGGACACAAATTTTTACAAAATGCAACTATTGAAGCAATTCAAGAGGCTTCAAAAAACTTTCCAAAAACAAATAAAAGCATTGAAATTCAAATTCCTATAGAATATAAATTAATTTGATTACAAAATGACCACAATTTTTTTACTTTTATAATTATAAATTAACAAATATTTAATTACAATGGGCGAAAAATACTCTATTAGGCAGATATGAAGTTAGTAATTTTATTATTTATTATATTTTACACATCATTATTTTCAAGTGATTTAGATAATTTATTACAAGAATACAATACAACTAGCGAAAAATCATTACAAACCCTTGATGAAAAACTAGGGCATGTTTTTATCTACTCTCAAAAAGATATACAACTTATGCAATATCATAAATTAAATGATATTTTAAAAGAGCTTCCCCTTTTAAATTTAAATAAAAATAGATATGGTTTTTTAACTCCATCACTTTCAGCTACAAAAGCTATGGTTAGTGGATTTTTTAGGGTTTTTATAAATGACCATGAAGTAAGTTCAATTTATAATCAAAGTGCAGCTTTAGTTTGGGGAGATTTACCTTTAGATTTTATTGATCATGTAGAGATATATTATGGTGAGAGTTCATTTTCTTATGGTAATGAAACAGGAATTTATTTCATAAGACTTTATACAAAAAAAGGTTTAAAAGAGAATGGAAATGAAATAAATGTAAATGGTTCTTCAACTGGAGCTTTTAGAGAGAGTCTAACAAATTCAAAAGCTTTTGAAAATGGTTGGTCACATTTGGCTTATTTTAGTAATGAAAGAGTAAATGAATCTACTAAATATAAGAATAATGAATTAAAAAATAGTGCAAATAGAAGATATTTATATTTAAATATTAATAATGAAAAAACAGATATAAATATGGCTTATACTGACATAAAAAAAGATAATTATACAGGATTATCTATTGATGCAAATCCTGATGATGGAGAGCTTATCTCTAAAGATTTTTTTATAGATATTACTAAATATTTTTTAGATGATAATTCACTAAAAACAAATATTTCTGTTGATGTTGAAGATTTAAAAAATGATGAACAAAATAAAGAGGGATTATCTACTGTATTTTATAGAAATTATAAAGAGGTAGATACCCATTCAAAATTAACAAAAATAAAAGCAAATATTTCAAAATCTTTTGAGTATAAAAACAACAATTTTTTAACTGGAATATCTGTTTCAGAAAAAAGATATGAACCTCAAAGTATAAAAACTGTTAATTTTTCCAATCAAGTAAATAATAAAGACCAATTTTCAGATTTTGATGATGAGCAAATAGCTTCTTTGTTGTTTGAAGATGATTATAAACTTTTTGATAATTTAATTTTAATTGGAAATGCAAAATTTGATAGATATAAAAGAACAGGTTATTTAGAAAATATTAATGAAGAGCTTTATAGAGTAGGTGCTATTTATACACCTTTTGAAAATTTTGGAATAAAAACTTTTTATACAGATACGTATTTACCACCATCTTTTTATAATATGGATTATACTTTATCAAAAAATTTAAATGTACAGAAATATAAATTTTATACAATAGAGGGTGTTTATACAACTGAAAAACAAAAGTTCAGAGTTACACATCATAATGTTGAAATAGATGATTTTATCTATTTTCATCCAATTAATGGTTTTTCAAACATTGACCATAAAATCAAAACTGAAGGTTTTATTTATAGTTATGAATATCTCCTTTCAGATACAGATAAGTTAGAGTTAAATTATTTTACAACGAAATTAACTGAAGGTATAAATAATTCAAATAAGGGTGTAAATTTTAAATATATGGGAGAGTATGAGAATTTTGAATATTTCACTTCAGTAATATATCGAAATGCTTATAATTATCTAGATGTTGCAGTAGATGATTCATATGATTTTTCACTTGGAACCTCATACAATGTAAATAAAAATCTAAAAATTAGTTTAAAAGGTGAAAATCTTTTTGATAGTGCAAGTCAATCTGTATTTATAGATTCTGGAAATAAATTTGTTCTTGATGATTATGAAAGAAGTGTTACTCTTTCTATGAAATGGATATTTTAATGAAATTTATAATATTTTTATTAATAATAATCTCATTTTTAAATGCTGAACAATATACTTTTTTAGTTAATAAATATGATAAAGAGATAGAACTAGAAGCAAAAATAATATCAAATATTGCAACTTCTTCTATCAAAGAGAATATAAAGCTCTATATACCTGAAATATCAAATATGGAAAAAGATGTATATTCAAAAGTTTTTACATTGACAGATAGTTGTGATGATGCAAATTTTATTTTTATAAAACGAAATGTTAATATAGATAGTTTATGTAAAAATGAAGATAAGAAGTTGTTTTTTACCAATAATTATGAAAAACTTTTAGAAGATAATAGATATTTAGGTGCGTTTTTTTGGAATAAAAGTAGACCAAACATTACATTTATAAAAACTAGATTGGAAAAAAATAAAATAAAATTACCAAATGATTATGATAAATTTGTGGAAGATTTTTAATGAGAAGAGTTTTATTTATTAGAAATCCAATATATTTAATTTTTTTAGCTATTTTTGTCTCTATTATTTTTACCTTATTGCTTTATAGTACTATTAAATTAGAGGGTAATATCACAAAAAAAATGATGGAAATCTCTACTGCTGACGTTATTTCAATAGCAAATAATAATGCATCATATATAGAAAAATCATTTAAAACTACATCTTTAAGTTATACTAAAGAGCTGATAAAGAACCAAAATTTACGTGAAAAAATAGAAGCAAATTTAGCTTTATTATTAACTTCAAATATTAAATATGCATATTTACTTTATAGGGATGATAGGGGGATTTTTAGATTTTTAGCAGATGGTGCAATAGAGTCTGAAAAAGCTTTTTTAAATCAAAAATTTGACATTGATAATCCAAAATGGTTAGAAATTTTTGATACTAAAAAACCTTTAATAGTTGAACATGGATATTTACAACAAATTTCAATTACGTATTTAGTTCCAATTTTAAAAAATAATGAAGTTGAACTTATTTTAGCGGTTGATTTTTCTATTAAAAAGATTGAAGATATAAATAAAATTCTTAATTGGATGAAATATACAATTGTTGCAATTATTATTATTGTGATTATTTTCTTGATAATTTTTTTAATACAAACTTTTAAATATTTAGCCATTAAAAAAAGTGCGTTTACAGATAAATTAACAGGTGTTTATAATCGAAATTATTTACAAGAATCTGAAAATTTCATAAATTTAAATGATTATATTTTAGCAACTTTAGATATTGATTATTTTAAAGCAGTAAATGATACATATGGTCATGTTGTTGGGGATAAAATATTAACTAGAACAGCTCAAATAATTACTTCAACTATTCGTTTAAAAGAAGATATTGTTATTAGATATGGAGGAGAAGAGTTCATAATTTTGGCAAAAATTAATCGAAATGATAATTTAAGTGCTGTAAATGTAATTGAACGAATTTTTAAAAATATTCAAGAAGCGCAGTTTTATATAAACAATTCTGAGTTTATAAAAATTACAGTATCAATTGGTGTAAATTTAGTGCCATATAAATCAAGAAGTTTTGCTGACGCCTTTAAATTAGCAGACCTCGCTTTGTACAATGCAAAAAATAAAGGTAGAAATAATATAGAAATTTACGATGAAAGAGAAAATAAGCATAATGACTTATCCCTTTCAATAAATGAGATAAAAGATGCTATAGAAAAAAAAGAGATAACTTGTTTTTATCAAAAAATTGTAGATACAAAAACTCAAGAAATTTCACATTATGAAGCACTACTTAGAATAATAGATAAAAATGGAAATATAATTTTGCCAGAAAAGATTTTGCCTGTAATAAGGGGAACTTTTATTTTAAGAAATATCACAAAAGCTATACTAAAAATTTGTTATAAACAGTTACAAGAAAATAAAGATATAAAAATAAATGTAAATTTAAATCCTAAGGATATTATAGATAATTCAATTCTACAAATTCTAAGAAATTTTGCTTTAGAAGATAATATTTCAAATAGATTAGGTCTAGAAATTGTTGAAAGTGAAGATTTGATAACTTGTAAAGAAGCAAAAGATAATTTATTAATGCTAAAAAATTTGGGATATAAGTTATTTATAGATGATTTTGGAAGTGGATATTCAAATTTTATATATTTAACAGAAATAAAAACTGATTATATAAAAATTGATGGAAGTATTATTAGTAAAATACTTGAAGATAAAATCTGTTTTCTTTTAGTTAAAAGTATTATTGACTTTGCAAAAGAAGCAAATATTAAAGTAGTAGCTGAATATGTAATCAACAAAGAGATTTATGAAATGGTAAAATTATTGGGTGTTGATTACGTTCAAGGATATTATTTCTCGATTCCGCAAGAGATGGATAAATCGATAATATAGAGTTATATTATCAAATTAATTAAATCATCAAACCGAACTTTAATTATTGTTTTAGTAAAATAAAGACTTATTTTTAGAAAAACGGAGAATTATTATGAAGATGACTGGCGCAAAAATGGTTGTAGAATCATTACATCAAGAAGGGGTTGAAGTAGTATTTGGATACCCTGGAGGCGCTATTATGAACGTCTATGATGAAATATATAAACAAAACTATTTTCAACACATTCTAAATAGACATGAACAAGCTTCGATAATTGCGGCTGAGGGATATGCAAGAGCTACAGGAAAAGTTGGAGTTTCAATAGTAACTTCAGGACCTGGATTTACAAATGCTGTAACAGGTTTAGCTGATGCTTATATGGATTCTATCCCTTTAGTTGTAATTTCAGGACAAGTTCCAACTACAATTATTGGTTCAGATGGATTTCAAGAGATTGATGCTGTTGGAATTTCAAGACCTTGTACAAAACATAATTATTTAGTTAATAGAATTGAAGATTTACCAAGAATTATTAAAGAGGCGTTTCATATAGCAAGTACTGGAAGACCAGGACCTGTGCATGTTGATATTCCAAAAGATATTACAGCTCAAGTTGCAGATTTTATTTATCCAAGTGAAATAAATTTACCAACTTATAAACCAACTGTTAATTACAATAAAAAACAGTTAAAAAGAGCTATGGAAGCAATTTCAAATGCAAAAAAACCACTTTTATATGTTGGTGGTGGAGCAATTTTATCAAATTGTGCATTTGAGATTAGAGAATTAGCAAAAAAACTAAATATTCCAGCAGTTGAAACATTAATGGCAAGAGGTGTAATGGGTGATGAAAATCCATTATTCTTTGGAATGTTAGGAATGCATGGAGAGTTTTCAGCAAATATGGCAGCCCATGAAACAGATTTATTAATCTCTTTAGGAGCTAGATTTGATGATAGGGTAACAGGAAGACTTGATGAATTTGCTTCAAAAGCAAAAGTTATCCATGTTGATATTGACCCAACATCAATTGCAAAACTTGTTGTTCCTGATTATCCAATAGTAGGAGATTTAAAAATCACTGTAAAAGCAATGATTGAAGCTTTTGATAATGGTGAAAATGAGTTTAATGATTATACAAATTGGGTTGAATTATTAAAAGATTATAGAGAAAAAGAGCCTTTGAGATATATTGATTCAAATGAAGTTATTAAACCTCAATGGCCAATTCAAAGGGTTGGACATCTTTTAGGACAAAAAGCTGTTATCTCTACAGATGTTGGACAACATCAAATGTGGACAGCACAATTTTATCCATTTTCATATCCAAGACAATGGATTACATCTGGTGGTTTAGGAACAATGGGATTTGGATTGCCAGCTGCTTTAGGAGTTGCACGAGCTTTAAAAGGAACTGATAAAGTTTCTATTAACTTTACTGGTGATGGTTCTATTTTAATGAATATTCAAGAGCTTATGACTTGTGTTGAGTATGAGTTACCAGTTATTAACATAGTTTTAAATAATAACTATTTAGGAATGGTTAGACAATGGCAAACGATGTTCTATGAAAATAGATTATCTCAAACTGACTTGTCAGCTCAACCAAATTTCAAAATGCTTGTTGAAGCTTTTGGAGGACTTGGTTATAGAGTTACAACAAAAGAAGAGTTTGATGCTGCTTTAAAAGATGCAGTAGAGAAAAAAAGACCAGCAATGATAGAAGTTGTTGTTGCTAGACATGAAGAGGTATTGCCAATGGTTCCAAATGGTCATGCATTAAATGAAATGACATTAATCGAAGGAGGAAAATAATGAACAATTTTAACCATTATTACGATTCAGAAATATCAAGACAAGTAATTTCAGTTATTGTCTTAAATGAACATAATGTTTTATCAAGAATTGTTGGATTATTTTCAGCAAGAGGTTATAATATCGACTCTTTAACTGTTGCTCCAATTACAGATAGTCAATATTCAAGAATGACAATTGTTACAACTGGTGATAAAAGAGTGATAGATCAAATTGTTAAACAATTAAATAAATTAATCCCAGTATTAAGAGTAAATGAGCATAAAAATGTTATTGAAAAAGATACAGTTTTAATGAAATTCTCAATTGATAATAATTTATCAGACATTGATGTAATCGCTCGTGCATATCACGGAAGTATTCAAAATGTAACCGATGATTCTATTATTGTTTCAGCAACTGATTCAAGCGCTAGAATTATGAACTTTATTAAAGTTATGCAAAAATTCAATCCACTTGAAGTAGTAAGAAGTGGTATAGTAGCAATGGAAAGATAAGGGGTTAAACTCTTATCTTATTCTTAAATATAAGGATAAAAAATGACTCTTCAAGAGATTGCAGAATTTATTGGTATAAATTGCCAAGAAGAAAAAGAGATTACAGGTTTAAACACTTTATTAGATTCAAATGAAAATCAACTTACTTTTTTAGAAAACAAAAAATATTTATCAGACTTAGCAAATACAAAAGCAGCTGCGGTTTTAGTGACGCGTGAGAATGCTAGTGAAGTTCCTTCAACTACTATTGCTTTAGTTTGTGATGAACCATATTTGAGTTTAGCAAAAATTTCTAAACTTTTTGCTCCAAATGTTATTGAATTAGACGGTGAAAAGCCACTTGTTGGTGGTGGAACAAAAGTTATGCCAAATGTTTATATTGGAAAAGATTCAGTTATAGGAAGTGATTGTACCATAATGGCTGGAGCATATATTGGGGATAATGTAAAAATAGGAAATAACACTATTATTTATCCTAATGTTACAGTTTATAGGGATTGTACAATTGGAAATGATTGTATAATTCATGCAGGAACTGTAATTGGTAGTGATGGTTTTGGTTTTGCAAATACAAAAGATGGTAAATATATTAAAATCTATCAAAATGGAAATGTAACTATTGGAAATGACGTTGAAATTGGTGCAAATAGTGCAATTGATAGAGCAGTGTTTAACTCAACAATAATCGAAGATGGAGTTAGAATTGATAATCTTGTACATATTGCACATAATTGTAAAATAGGAAGAGGTTCAATTTTAGTTGGACAAGTAGGACTTGCAGGTTCAACAGTTTTAAATGCTTATGTTGTAATGGGTGGACAAAGTGCAACGGCAGGACATCTAGAAATTGCTCCATTTACAACAATTGCAGCTCGTGGTGGAGTTACAAAAAGTATTACAGAACCTAAAAAATCGTGGGCAGGTTTTCCTTTATTTGAGCATAGAGAATGGCTTAAATTACAAGGAAAAATATCAAATTTATTAAAAAAGTAAAGGCTTTATCATAGCAAAGAGAATCATATCACTAATTTTTTTATTTATTATTATTTATTTCCAATTTTCAACTTTTGAGAGTGGACAAGATGTTGTTGGAAATGTTGGATATGTTTTTTCAGATTATTCACATAAATATTTTGGTTATTTATCATATGTGAGTTTATTATTATTTATTTATGTACTTTATATTATAAATTTTAGAAATATAAAACAAAGAGATTTAGTTTTAAATATTTTAGTTATTTTTTTACTACTTTTTGTCTCTTTAATTTTGCAAGCATTAATTATTGAAAATCCGTATGAGCGGGGAGAAATAGGAAATATTTTAGTAGATAGTTTAAGTCCAATTATTGGGCAAGCAGGTTTATATTTCTTTGTTTTAGTTGGATTTATAATTTCTGTTATTGTTTTATTTGAGAATTCAGAATTTGACATAAGTGATTTACATAGATTAAAGAATAAAATTAAATTAAGAAATAGTTTAGATATTAAAAAAATAGAGAATAAAAAAAGAGAAAAAAGAGCTGAAGAAATTAATCAAGCAGTTTATAAAAATATAGAAAAAAAGTTAGATAAAAATATTTCAGAAATGAAAACAATTGAAAATAATTCAAAAAAGAGTATCCCAGAAATTTATGAAAAAATGGAAGAGATAAAAGAACAAGAGTTTTTTGAAAACTCTTTATTTGATGAAGAAGTTTTAGAAAAAACAGTTGAAACAAATTTTGAAACTCACAATATAATAGTTGAAGAGTTAGAAGAGAATAAAAAATTATTAGATCAAATAGAGTTAGGTAGAACTGAAAAGCCAAAAAACTTTAAGTTACCTCCAAGTTCATTTTTTCAAGATCCACCAAAAGATAATAAATCAAAAGTTTCAGAAGCTTTTATTGACCAAAAAATTGCAGATTTACTAGATAAATTGGCAATGTTTAAAATTGATGGTGATGTTGTACGAACTTATACGGGTCCTGTTGTAACAACTTTTGAGTTTAAACCAGCACCAAATGTAAAAGTATCAAAAATTTTAGGTCTTCAAGATGATTTAGCAATGGCGCTTAAAGCTCAAACTATTAGGATTCAAGCTCCAATTCCTGGAAAAGATGTTGTAGGAATTGAAGTTCCAAATGAAGATACTCAAACAATATTTTTAAAAGAGATGCTTGATAGTGAGATTTTTCAAAATTCAAAATCTCCATTAACTATGATTTTGGGAAAAGATATAGTTGGTAAACCATTTATTACAGACCTTAAAAAACTTCCTCACTTGCTAATTGCAGGAACAACAGGAAGTGGAAAATCTGTGGGAATTAATTCAATGATTTTATCATTGCTTTATAAAAACTCACCAGATAATTTAAGACTTGTAATGATTGACCCAAAAATGCTTGAGTTTTCAATGTACAATGATATTCCACATCTTTTAACACCAGTTATTACAAAAGCAGCAGATGCTATAAATGCTTTAGCAAACATGGTTTCTGAAATGGAGCGAAGATATACATTAATGTCAAAAACTAAAACTAAAAATATTGAAAATTACAATGAAAAAGCACAAAAAGAGGGTTATGATACTATGCCTTATATTGTTGTAGTTATTGATGAGTTAGCTGACTTAATGATGACAAGTGGAAAAGATGTTGAGTATTCAATTGCAAGACTTGCTCAAATGGCAAGAGCTAGTGGAATTCACTTAATAGTTGCCACTCAAAGACCATCGGTTGATGTTGTAACAGGACTTATTAAAGCAAACCTACCAAGTAGATTATCTTATAAAGTAGGGCAAAAAATAGATTCTAAAATTATCCTAGATTCTATGGGAGCTGAATCACTTTTAGGAAGAGGGGATATGTTATTTACACCTCCTGGAATGTCTGGACTTGTAAGGATTCATGCTCCTTGGTCAACGGAATCTGAAATTGAAAAAGTTGTGGATTTTTTAAAAGAGCAAAGAGAAGTTTCTTATGATATGAATTTTATAAAAGATAGAAATTCAGGGGTTTCTTCGAGTGGTGGAAGCTCTAATAATTCAGATTTAGCAGAACTTGATGAATTATATGAAGATGCAAAAGAAGTTGTATTAACTGAGAAAAAAACTTCTATATCATATATTCAAAGAAGACTTAGAATTGGATATAACAGAGCTGCAACTATTGTAGAGCAACTTGAACAAACAGGTGTTTTATCTGAAGTTAATGCTAAAGGAAACAGAGAAATACTCATTTAAACAAATGTTACTTTTTATTTACATTAAAATATTATAATTGTAATTGTAAATAAGGAGTAACTTTGATAAATATCTTAATGATTGAAGATGATGCTGAATTAGCTTCTATTCTAACCAACTATTTAAACCAATATAATATTAAAATCACCAACTATGAAACTCCTGAACTTGGTATTTCTGCTTTAAACTTAAAAAAATATGACTTGATTATTTTAGATTTATCTTTACCAAATATTGATGGTATAGAAGTTTGTAAAATGATTAGACAAAAACATCAAATTCCTATAATTATTTCATCTGCTAGATCATATTTGGGTGATAAAATAGCTTGTTTTTCTTATGGTGCTGATGATTTTATGGCAAAACCCTATGATACACAAGAATTAATCTTAAGAATAAAATCTATTTTAAAAAGATGTAATCATCAAATAATAGAAAATAACACTGAATTAAATAAAAAAGAGATTTTTAGGTTTGATGATTTTAAAATGGAAATATATAAAAATGATGAATTGTTGGATTTAACAAATGCAGAATATTATATTTTACAATATTTAATACAAAAAAATGGTTTTGTTGTATCAAGACAAGAATTACTTACTAATGTTGAATCAATTAAATATGAGAGTTCATATAAAAGTATTGATGTTTTAATTGGTAGAGTTAGAAGTAAAATAGAAGAAAATACTAAAAAACCTAAATATATTTTATCTATTCGAGGAGTTGGTTATAAATTGGTTAATCAATAAAAAACATTCAATTTTTTTTCAGATAAATCTATTTTTTATATTTATATTTTTTGTAATAAATTTATTGATAATAGTTCAATTTTTATTTGATAATAAAACTAAAAGAATTGCAGAAGAAGTGAGATATTTTAATGCTTTTAAAATAATTTTAGATTCAAAAATGAAAAATAAAACATATGATGAAATTAATCTTTTACTTCAAGGAATGAATCTAAAAATTTCTGATTTGGATTCTAGCAAATTAGTTGATTTAAAAGGAAAAAAAATAGAAGAAAATTCTCCCGTTGAAATTTATTTTATTGATGAAAAAAAATATGCAAAGATTATAGATAAACCATTTATGAAACCACATTTTGAAGAGAGAATAGATTTTTTTAAGCCAACATCATTAATTAAAGATAGATTTGAAAATAAATTAAATTTTCAAGATTTTCCTTCTCCAAATTTAAATTTTATGCATGAACTAAAAAAACCAGAAGAAGTTTTAAGTAATATTATTTTAGAAGATTTAATTACTGAAAAAGAGTTCAAATATTTTTGGGTTTTAGTGTTATTTATTATTGATATTTTATTAATTTGGTTTTTAATCTTTTTAAGAAAGAAATTAAAACCTCTTTTAATATTGAAAGAAAATATGATTAAGTTATCAACTGGTGATTTATCAATTTCTATGAAAGCAAATGGAAAAGATGAAATTTCCCAAGTAGCAAATGAGTTTGAAAATGCTGTAACGCAATTAAAACAACTAAGAGAATCAAGAAATTTATTTTTACGAAATATTATGCATGAGCTAAAAACTCCTATTACAAAAGGGCGACTTGTAACTGATATGTATGATGATTGTGAAAGAAAATATATTTTAATTAGGGTTTTTCAAAGATTAGAGTATTTGTTAAGTGAGTTTGCAAAAATTGAAGAGTTAACTTCAGGAAAAATTTCTCTAAAGAAAAGTGATTTTTACGCAATAGATTTAATTGAACAAGCTTTTGATATTTTATTACTAGATAGCAATAAAATAAATCTTGAAGATAATTTTGAACTCTTTTTAAATGTTGATTTTGAACTTTTTTCAATAGCCTTAAAAAATTTAATTGATAATGCAATTACTTATAAAACAGATGGTAAAGTAAGTATTGTTATTGAAAAAAATATGATTAAGATAATAAATAAAGGAGAAAAACTTCAAAAAGATATTGAAGATTATTATAAACCTTTTAACCATGATTATGAAAATTCAAATAATGGATTAGGACTTGGACTTTACATTTCAAACAATATTATAAAAATTCATAATTTAAAATTAGATTATGAATATTTAGACGGCTATCATAATTTTGTAATTAAGTTAAATTAGCATTTACATTCTATTTACTCTTTAATACCCAATATTTACTCCAAATAGTTAAAATTTTTTTAATCTAGACTATAAGGAGTACTTTATGTCAACAACAAGTTCGGTTACAACAAGTTCAGCAACAGATGCTTATGGAAATTCATATACAACTGCTGTTAGTAATGACCAGTTAGAAAGTGAAGATTTTATTACTTTAATGTTAACAGAATTAAAACTTCAAGATCCAACTAATACAGTTGATTCATCTACTATGATGAGCACACAATTACAATTATCAACATTAGAAGCAAATACAGCTACAGTTGAGGCAATGGAGTCTTTACAAAATACTTTTGAACAATCAGCACTATCAAGTTCTGCTGCTATTATTGGAAATATAATTGAAAATGGTGAAACAGATGATGAGGGGAATACTAAACAATATAAAGTTGCATCAGTTGCTATGAATGATGGAGAAATATCTTTAACGGCTTATGAATTAAGTAATTATTATGATGTTTATTCATTTGGTGAAGTTTCAAGTGCTTCTGATATTGTAGATTCTTCAAATGAAAATAGCTCTATTACTCTTAAGAATAGTGATGGAAATACTTATAGTTTTTCAACCTATAATAAAACATATTCTGATTTAGCAACTGAGATTTCTAAAACTTCAGGAATAACAGCTTCTGTGGCACAAAATAGCAATGGAAATTATCAAATGGTTGTTTCTGTTAGTGGTGGAAGTTCATCTGTTGCACAAAATAATTTAGCTTTAACTTATTCTCAAGATTCAGCAACTGCCTATTCAAGTGAAGCAAAAACTATTGCATATAATAATATTACTAAAATTTACTAACTGTTACTAATAGTTTGCCAACTATTAGAAGTGTTTATTTGGGTGATACCACATATTTACATTAAAACTTTATGATTAAAAGAGTGAAAAACACTATTTAATCATAAAGGATTTAAAATGATTAGTGCATTATGGACTGGAATTGCAGGTTTAGCTTCTCAGCAAACTGCCTTGGATAATGAGTCAAATAATATAGCAAATGTTAATACAGTTGGATATAAAGCTTCAAGGGTTTCATTTGCAGATTTAATGTATCAAGATAGTATTGGAAAAGGTGCATCTGTAACAAGTGCAGAAAAACAATATACTCAAGGAAGTTTAAATCTTACTGGTTCTTCTTATGATGTTGCATTAGATGGTGATGGTTTTTTTGTTGTTTCAAATAAGAATTTTTCAGGGACTTCTGAAAATTATTACACTAGAGCTGGGAATTTTAGAATGGGTACAAATGGTACTTTACAAGATTCTTCAGGAAATGAAGTTCAAGGTTGGGCTGTAAGTTCAGCATTAAATGTTACTTCTACAAATTCAAATCTTACTTCATTTACAGATGCTTTTAGTGAAATTGCTGGGAATCAAGTGATTCAATTTTCAAATAAGATTGAAACTTATGCAGCAAAAATGTCTGATTATACTACAAGTGCAAAAAGTGACTCCACAGAACTTAGCGGTTCAGGAATAAAAGATCAATCAGCAAAGATTTCAGATATTGAAGCATTAATTAAAAATTACACGAGTGCACTTGAAAGTTATGCTGAAAATCCTGACCAAATCAGTAGTATATCAAGTGCTCAAAGCAATATAATAGATTATCCAAATACAGGGGTTAGTTCACTAGATAGTGAAAGTGATCAAATATATGTGTATATAAATGGAAACAAAATTACACAAAACTATATAAGTACAACTGCGACAACTGCATTTAAAGCAGAAATGGATGCTGCTGGTATTACAACTTCTGGTACAACAACTGATGAAGAATATAACGCATTAGCAAGTAGAGTTGCAACTTATAAATCTTTAGCTGATGAAATTTCTAAAATTACAGGACTTAAAGCTTATACAGTAGATTCTTCAAATAATGCAAGTACTTCAAATGTAGATGTTTTAAATGGAACTATAAAAATTGATTCAATAATCCCAGGAACTTCATTTACTGTTGGTGATGTTGCTGAAGTTTCTGGAACAACTGAACAAGCTGGAACAAAAACAACTTTAACTAATGCAGTAAAAGGAAGTGGTGAAGCTGGGGTGAAAAGTGCAATGGAAGCCTTAAAAAATGCCGTTGCAGGAAGTCAACAAGATGTATATGAAACAGCAGATATTATAAGTGATGATAATGGGAATGCTTTAAGTTTTAATACGGGAGACACTATATCTTTTACATTAAATGGAGTAACTGTTACAAGTGATTCAACCCTTACTGATTCTAGTTCAGCTATTCAAGATTTAGTTACTAAAATTAATTCAGATGCTACATTACAAACTCAAGTTGAAGCAAAAATAATAAATGGAAAATTAGTTGTTGAAGCAAAAAATGCAGGGGAAGAATTCTCTGGAGTTATATCATTTGATAGTGGTGGAACAACTTATACAAAAGAAAAAAATGCTGATTTAAGCGGAAATACTGGTGCTAATGCTGAATTTATGCAAATTGTTTCAACAGTCGACCAAACATCATCTTTATCATCTTTACAATTAAAATTAAATTCTTTAGGTCTAACAGATTCATCTTTTGGAGAATTCTCAGTTGATGATAGTGGAGTAATTACTATGAGTCAAGATGGAGTAGATTTTGTTGTAGGACAACTTGCAATTGCACAATTTACAAATAATATTGGATTAGAAGCAGTTGGGAATAATTTACTAGCTGCAACAAAAGATAGTGGAAATCCGATGTATTCAATAAACAATAATAATGGAGTAGCTGTTAATAGTCAAACCTTAGAGTTAAGTACTGCTGATTTAAGTGAAAGTCTAGTTAATTTGATGGTATTTCAAAGAGCTTTTGAAGCCAATTCTAAATCCATAACTACAGCAGATGAAATTTTGCAAACCTTAATTGGTTTAAAAAGATAGTTAGGAGTTTATTATGGTTAGTTCAATAAATACAATTATGTACAATTTAGAGTTACTAAATAAACGAAATTCAAAAGTTACATATCAAATGAGTAGCGGTGATGCATTACAAAATGGAAGTGATAATTCACAACAATACAATCAAATATTATCTATTAATAATAGTGTTAAGTCTTATAGTTCT
The DNA here is from genome assembly GCA_028688995.1 of Aliarcobacter sp. Lineage (GTDB taxonomy): Bacteria > Campylobacterota > Campylobacteria > Campylobacterales > Arcobacteraceae > Aliarcobacter. Next base: position 22,359 of record JAQTXB010000007.1, on the reverse strand, counting down.
ATTTTAGAAAGGATTCAACAATCAAAATCTTATAATACTACAAGTGATACTGCTGTTTCAAATATGAAAACGCAAATGGAATCAGCGCAATCTTTAGTAATAAGAGCACTTAATGGCACAGTAAGTAGTAGTGATAAATCAACAATAGCTGATGAAATTGAGTCTATAAAAGATAGTATGTACTCTTTGGCTAATAGTAGTGTAAATGGTCAATATCTATTTTCAGGAAAAAGTTCAACTGTACAATCTTTTCAAAAAGATGAAACGATAGGGCAAATATCTTATGTTGCATCAAATGACAATAAAACAGTTAATGTTGAAACTAATAATTATGCTACACAAGGTTTAAATGGGATTGAACTTTTATATTATACGAATGAAACAGCCCAATCTGGCGAAAATTTAACTTTTGATGAAAATGAAATCATTTTAGATAAAGATGGAAATCAATATAAATTATTAGATACAGATAATAATGGTTCTTTTGATGGATTATATTTAAATGGTGATAGTTCAAATACTCCATTATCTATTACAGATAATGGTGATGGAACTTTTACAACTACAAATATAGGAACAAGTACATTAGAATCAAAACACTCTATATTTGATGACTTAGATGAAATTATAAATGCTTTAAAACAACAAGATTCAAATGGTAATTCAATCACAGAAGATGAAGCTAATACAATTTTATCTAACTCTTTGGACAAAGTAAAAACAGCTTATGACACAATGAACGTAAGTCATGCAAAACTAGGAACTAGAACAGCCTCAATCAATAATTATGAAAACATAGTTACATCAAAACTTACAAACTTTAATATCTTACAAGAAAACTATTCAGGTGCTGATTTAACAGCTTTGGCAGTTGAATCTCAATCTTTAGAAAGCACATATACTGCTTTATATTCAACCATCAACAAGATAAATAATTTATCACTTGTTAAATATTTAAATTAATAAAGGATTATACATGAAAACTAATATAGAGATGAAAACTTTAGAATCACAAGTAATTGAGTGCTACAGTTATTTTATGAATAACCATCAAAGTACTAATTTTGATGCTTTGGAATCAATGGTTTTACAACTACAAAAGTCTATGAATTTATTAACAATGACAAATATTGTAAATATGATTGATAGGGTAATTGAAGATGGAAGATTAAAGGATGGAAAATATTTTAGACAATACAATGTAAGTTCAATTCAATCAACAAAAGATAATAAGATTTATTTAGTATGTCATGAAATTTTAGGAATAGATGCAGTTGATAATAAATTTATATTAGATGATGTTTTATCATATATAGATTTTGTTGATGTTAAAAAAATATATTAGGAATCTATTATGATGGATTCATTATATATAGCCCAAAGTGGACTTAATACATCAAGGTATGCAGTTGATGTTACATCAAATAATATTGCAAATGAAAATACTGATGGTTATATAAAAAGAGTTGTTAATACTTCCGAAATATCAGGACTTGAAAGTGATATAGGAAATGGTGTCTCTTTTGATGGAGTAACAAGAAGTTCAAGTGTTTATTTATATGATAAATTAGTTTCTCAAAGTAGTATGGCATCTTATTATGATCAAGAAAATTCAATTCTTAGTAACGTTGAAATTATGTTTAGTGAGACTGAAACCAGTGGTTTATCAACAACTTTAAGTAGCTATTTTGATTCAGTTGAATCTTTAAGAAGTGATCCAACTAATTTGATTTACCAAAGTGATTTATCTACACAAGCTCAATCTTTAGTTGATGGTTTACAATCAATTAATAATGAATTAAATGACACTTTAGATACTACAACTCAACAATTAAATGATCAAGTTGATACAGTTAATAATATATTAGAACAGATTGTTTATTTAAATAAGCAAATGCTTCAAAATAATACAGCATCAAATGATTTGTTGGATAAAAGAGACTCTTTAGAAAAAGAGTTATCAAATTATGTTGATATTGAGGTTGATAGAGATAGTTCTACTTACAATTTAAAAGTTGGAGGAGTTAGTGTAATTTTTAATAATACTAATCTTCATGAAGTAAGTGTTAGTGAGAATAATATTGCTCAAAAAGATATTTATAATTCGAGTGATTTGGATGATAGTAATTTTAGTGATGGAGATGAAATTTCAATAACATTGAATAATACTACAACTTTAACATTAAGCGCAAATGTGAGTGGAAGTAGTGAAAATGAGTTAAAACAACAAATCGTTGATGCCATTAATACCAATTCAAACTTTTCAAATTACACTGCTTATTTAGATACAAGTAATAATTTAATTATAAAGTCTAATGAAGCAGGAGAAGAGGGAAAATTTGATATTTCTATTTCAGCAGGTGGAACTGATATATCAAAAAATAGCAGTTCAGTAGAAGCTGAAAATAATGTTTCATTAGCTGTTTATAATAATAAATTATCATTAACAGGTGGCTCATTAAAAGCTATAACACAAGAACTTACATCATCAACTTCAAATATATATTCATATAAAAATAGTCTAGATGAATTTGCAAAAGCATTAGTTGATACTGTTAACTCAAGTAGTCAAACACCTTTATTCAAAGGTTCTAGTGTAGATAGTCTAAGTTTTATAGAAGATAATGTAAGTTCACTTTCTAGTAATGATTTAGAAAATCTAGCAAAAATTCAATGGGATAAAAGTTTAACTATTGGAGGTACATCAAATACTTCATTTAGTGAGTTTTATCAAAATCTATTAGTAACTGTTTCTTCTAATGTTGAGAATAATAATTTTAAACTCGAATCTCAAAATGCAATAGTAAATTCATTACAAAGTGCCTATGACAATATAACAAAGGTAGATCCCGATCAGGAGATGATTAATCTTCTTCAATATCAATCAGCATATGAAGCAAATGCAAAAGTTATAACAGCTGTAGATGAAATGCTACAGACTTTATTAGCAATGTAAAGGAGAAAAAATGGCAGATGGAATATTAGGATTAGGAAGTTCTGGAAGTCTTGATTTGAATTCAGAATTATTAACAAAACTTAAAACCGCAGAAAGCACAAGTGTATTAGATCCAATTACAGCAGAACAAGAAGATACTCAATCTGAAATTGATGCTGTGGATGCAGTACAAACAATGGTTACAGAACTTTTAGATTTAGTTAAAGATTTTGATTTATTTACAAGTGGTACGAATATCTTTGATGAAATTAGTGCATCAACTTCAGGTTCATCGGCATCTTTTGATGCAACAGATACAAGTAATTTAGAACCAGGAACAATAACTGTAAATGTTACCCAATTAGCTCAAAAAGATGTATATCAATCAAATACAATTTCAGATAAAACTTCTACAATGGATAGTGGAACAATAAGTATATCAATTGGCGATAATACTTATGATTTCTCAACAGATGGTAAAACCTATGAAGCATTAGTGAGTGAAATGAATAATTATTCTAATTTAGATGCAGCTTTAGAACAAGTAGGAGATAGTAGTTATCGAATAGTTATAAAAAGTAGTGAAAGTGGACTTTCTAATACATTAACTATTACCCAAACAGATGTTGATTTAGGATTAGAGGATGAAAATAATCATGTTTTAACAGCTCAAAATATGAATGCCTCAATAGATGGAATAGATTATGATTTATCTTCAAATAAAGTAACTATGCAAAATGGTTTAATTATTAAAGCTGTATCTGAGGGAACTTCAAGTATTACAATGGAAAGAGATGATTCTTCAGTTATTGATGCAATAAATAGTGTTGCAGACAAATATAATGATTTAGTGGATTTAGTTAATTCCTATATTTTAGGAGATGAAGAAAATCCTGCTTTAATATCAGATTCAAGTACATTAAAAACAATGATGAATGATATTAAAAATGTATTTTTTGGCAGTTATGGACTAGAGAATGAAGAGAATATGTTCAAATATGGTATGTCATTTGATAGTAGTGGTTATATGCAAATTGATGACTCAGAATTATCAACAGCTTTAACTGATAATTATGATGATTTAAAAGAGTTGTTTATTGGATATGCACAAAAAGAAGGAATAGGTACGAGATTAAAAACTTATTTAGATGCCCTTGATAGTTTAAATGGAGGTTTATTGTCAACTTATGCAAATAAGCTAGATACTAGACTTAGTGCATTGACTACTGATTATGATGAAGCATCTGCAAAGTTAGATGATAAATATGACCAAATGGCTTCACAATTTGCTTCATATACGGTATTAATTACTCAAATGGAAAATTCTTTTGCTTCTTTAAAATCAATAATTGATGGAAGTAGTGATTCTTAAAAAAATGTTACCCTTTGTTTACTTTAAAAGAATATGATTTTAAGAAATAAGTAGAGGAGTTATTATGAATACAATTTCTTCAAATAGTTTTATAAGTATGATGTCTCCAACTAGTGGAATATCAAAAAGTATAGTTAATCAAAGTGACACAGATGGTGACTCAAGTTTAAGTATTGATGAGTTAGAAATAACAGAAGACCAATTTTCTACTTTAGATTCAAATGGTGATAGTTTAGTTACACAAGATGAAATAGCAAGTGCAATAGATAGTAAGTTAGCTTCATATAATGGAGAAATGCCATCAAAAGAAGATTTTTCAAGTATGCTTTCTGATTTAGGACTTCAAATGCCTGAACCAGCAGCAAAAAATGAGAGTAGTTCAGCTGAATCTGATTTTAGTTCATTAATTATGTCCCAATATGATTCAAATGGGGATTCATCACTTAGTTCTGATGAAGTTTCAATATTAACAAATGATGAATTTTCAGCACTTGATTCAAATGGAGATGGAAATATTTCAGGAGATGAATTAAGTAGTGCCTTTGAACAAGTTGTAAGTAGTAGTGATAGTGCAACACAATCTACTCCACCACCGCCACCTAGTGGGGGAAGTAGTGGAGCAAGTGTTACATCATCAACTGAATATGACGAAGATGACACAAATAAGGATGGAGTAGTTTCTCAAGAAGAAAAAAATGCTGCACTTGGAATTTCAACAGATAGTACTAATTCATCAACTTCTGTAGCTTCAAATCAAGATGCAAAAGATAGTATAAAATTATTATTAGATACCATCAAACTTAATAGCCAAAGTAGTTCTGAAGAGTTAGATTTAAGTAATTTTAAAAATATTATGAAAATGATGAATAATCAAAATAATAATAGTGATTTAAATACTTATGTTTCAAACTTATCATCATCTACATCTTCTAAATTCAGTTATGCTTAATGCATAACTGAATTTTTATAAAATTAAATAATTCTCTCAAACTAGATACTTTTTCAATTTAAAAATGACTTACAATACTATATATTCGCAAATCACTATGTTTTACAAGTATTATTTTTTTCTATATGTATAGTATTTAACGATTTTTATGATAGAATAAATAAATTATATATAAGGAGTATGTTATGAATACAGGAATTGTAGGAAGACACATAGATTTAACAGATTCAATAAAAGATTACATTAATAGCTCAGTAGAAGTATTTAAAAAATATAACTTAGACATTATTTCTGTGAATGCAATTATCTCTCAAGAAGAAAAACATGGTAAAAAAGCTTTCTCTTTTGAGTTTACATTAAACATTGCACATTTAGATACAATTGTTGTAAAACAAAAAGATAAAGACTTATATGCTGCGATTGATATTGCTGTTGATAGAGTATCTAAAGTATTAAGAAGACATCATGATAAAATTGCAGCTCATAAAGCTACAAAATTAACTGAAGTTGAATCTTCTGAAATTCAAGATGGAATTGCTCTTGAATTAGAAAAATTTGAAGATGAAATTACTCCTGTAAGATTAACATCTTATAAACCAATAGATATTGAAGAAGCATTAGAAGAGTTAAAAGCATCTGATGCACAATTCAAAGTATTCTATGACAAAGATGATGTTATGAGAGTTCTTTACAAAAGTTCAATCCCAGGTAAATTTGGGTTATATTAAAAAAAGCTTTTGATAGTGAAAAGGTATTAGCATAAATGGCTAATACCTTTTTTAGTTTATGATAAAAAATAGGATTAAAAAAATTTATGGATAAAACATTAAAAAAAATTGCTCTAATTGGGCAACCAAATGTAGGAAAATCTTCATTATTTAATAGAATTGCAAACAAAAGAATTGCGATTGTATCTGATATGGCAGGAACTACAAGAGATATTAGAAAACACGAAATAGAAATATTAGATAGAAAAGCATTGATGTTAGATACAGGTGGTATCGATGAAACAAATGATGCTATATTTTCAAATGTAAAAAGAAAAGCTATTGAGACGGCAAAAGAGGCTGATATAATACTTTTTATGGTTGATGGTAAAAACATACCTGATGATAAGGATAAAGAATTATTTTATGAGCTTCAAAGATTAGGAAAAGAGTTAGCCTTAGTTGTAAATAAGATTGATAATGATAAAGAGTTAGAAAGATTATGGGAATTTTTTGAGTTTGGAATAGGGGAAGAGAATCTTTTTGGAGTTTCTGTTTCACATAATAGGGGAACAAAAAATTTATTTGAATGGATTTATCAACATCTTCCAGTTAATCTTGAAACTGTAGCTTTAGAAGAAGCAGAAGCTTTAAAAAAACAAAGAGAAGAAAATTTTGATTTTGATGATGAAGATTTTTCAAGTGAAGAAGATGGTGATTTTGAACCAGTTTTAGAAGATTCTCTTGAAAATGAAGAGATAGATAATAATATTAGAGTAGCAATAATTGGAAAAGTTAATGTAGGGAAATCTTCTATTCTTAATGCAATTGTTGGAGCTGAAAGATCAGTTGTTTCTCCAATAGCTGGAACAACAATCGACCCAGTTGATGAATCTTTTGAATATCAAGATAAAAATGTAACATTTGTTGATACAGCTGGTTTAAGAAGAAGAGGAAGTATTGAAGGAATTGAAAAGTTTGCTTTAATGAGAACAAAAGAGATGTTAGAAAAAGCAAATATGGCTTTAGTTATCTTAGATGCTTCAAAAGAACTTTCTGATTTAGATGAAAAAATTGCTGGACTTGTTGATGAATATGGACTTGCAACTATTATTGTTCTAAATAAATGGGATGAGAATATGGATACCTTCCAAAAAATGGAAGAAGAGATTAGACGAAGATTTAGATTTTTATCTTATGCTCCAATTATTGCAGTTTCAGCAAAAACAGGAAGAAGTATAGAGAGATTAAAAGATAAAATTATTGAAATTTTCAACAATTATACTCAAAGAATACCAACTTCAAAATTACATAGAGTAATAGAAGAAGCAACTATTAGACATTCACTTCCTAGTCCAAATGGTGCATATTTGAGAATTTATTATACAACTCAATTTGCTACAAAACCACCTAGAATTGCATTAGTTATGAATAAACCAAATCTTTTACACTTTACATATAAAAGATATTTAATAAATTATTTAAGAGATAATTTTAATTTTGAGGGAACACCAATTCACGTAATTGCTCGTGGAAAACATGATAAAATGGGTGATGAAGAATATTTAGAAAGAGATACTAAATAACCTTAAATTCTAGGAGTATTCCTTGCATAGAGTAAAAAATGATATATTTGCAGGAGTAACAGCTGCTGTTGTTGCTCTTCCTTTAGCTTTAGCTTTTGGAGTTGCAAGTGGAGCTGGCGCAATTGCTGGTTTATATGGTGCAATAATATTAGGTTTTTTTGCAGCATTTTTTGGAGGAACTCCTACTCAAATATCTGGACCAACTGGTCCTATGACTGTTGTTGTAGCAGCAGCAGTTGCTACTTTTCCAAATGATTTATCAACCGTTATGACAGTAATTTTTTTAGCAGGTTTAATGCAAATCTCTTTTGGAATAATTGGTATTGGAAAATGGATAAAATATATTCCATATCCAGTAATTTCTGGTTTCATGTGTGGTATTGGTATTATCATTATAATTTTACAAATAAATCCATTTTTGGGCGTAAAAACTTATGGTTCAATAATTTATACTCTTACTCATTTATTGGATACTTTTCAAAAAGTTAATTACGAAGCTTTGATAATTGCAACTATTACTTTAGCTATTATGTTTTTAACACCTAAAAAAATCTCAAAAATAGTTCCATCTGCTTTAATAGCTTTAGTTAGTGTAACTTATTTTTCTATTTTTATGGGATTTCAAATTGATACTATTGGAGAAATTCCAATGGGCTTACCACCTTTTGTTCTACCAATCTCTTTTGATATATTAAAATTGAATACAATGTTAACTTTAGCTATTACTTTAGCATTATTAGCTTCAATAGATTCCTTATTAACTTCTATAGTTGCTGATTCAATGACTAAAACAAAACATGATTCAAAAAAAGAGTTAATAGGTCAAGGAATAGGAAATACAATTTGTTCTTTTTTTGGTGCAATTCCAGGAGCTGGAGCAACCATGAGAACTGTAATAAATATTAATAGTGGTGCAACAACAAGATTATCAGGAATGACTCACTCAATTACTTTATTAGTGATTGTTTTATTTTTAGCTCCACTTGCATCAAAAATTCCACTTGCAGTATTATCTGGAATTTTGATAAAAGTTGGTTTTGATATTTTAGATTATAAATTTTTAAAAATTTTAAATAAAGTATCAAGACAAGATTTACTTATTATGGTTACAGTGTTTTTATTAACAATTTTTGTAGATTTAATTATGGCAGTTGGAGTTGGAATTACTATTTCTTCAATAATGGCTGTTTATCAAGTATCTAGAAATACTCAAATGAAAACAACAAAATCAAAAGTCTCTTTTGATATAGATATAGAAAATCATGATGTTGAGATTATTAAAATAAATGGTTCTTTGTTTTTTGGAACAGCATCAGCTTTAGATACAAGATTAGAAAAAGTAAAAAATAGTAAAAAAATAATCCTTGATTGTAGAAATGTGTCTTTTTTAGATATTTCAGCAATTTTTACCCTTGAAGAGATAATTGAAAAATTTAGAAGCAAAGAATTAGAGATAATTTTAGTTTTAAAATATAGACATAAAAGAAAAATTTTAGATGTTGATTCATCAAATTTATTTAAAAGTATTAAAATTTATGCCACATTAGATGATGCAATAAATTACACTCAAAAATATGAATTGGTTACAAATGGCTAAAATCTATCTTTTAAGTAATCAAAAATATCAAGATGTGGAAAATTTAGAAGTTTTTCAAATTGAGTATATTAAATCAAATATAAATTTATCAAATTATGATGCTTTGATTTTTACTTCAAAAAATGCAGTTTATTCTTTGGATTCTTTTAATAAAGATTGGAAAAAAATTGATTCTTATGTAATCGCTCCTAAAACTTCTCAAGTTATAGAAAAGTTAGGTGGGAAAGTAAATTTTACAGGAATAACTTCCCATGGAAATGAGTTTGCTAAAGAGTTAATTGAGTTATTAAAAGATAAAAAAGTACTTTATATAAAAGCTTTAAAAACGGTTTCTAATTTGGTTGAAATTTTAAAAGAGAATAAGATTTTAGTTGATGAATTGGTTGCTTATAGAACTTCATGTAAAGAATCAAATGTATCTTTAGAAGAAAATTCTGTGTTTATTTTTACTTCACCATCAAGTGTAGAGTGTTTCTTCAAACAATATTTATGGAAAAATTCATATAAAGCAATAGTTATTGGAAAAACAACGGCTTTATATTTACCAAAAGAGGTAAATTATACAATAAGTTCAGAAACCTCAATTGATGAATGTATAAAACTTGCAAGGCAAACTTTATTTTAAACTCAATTTTAAACATCTTTAGATAAAATAAGACAATCTAAGTAGTTCGGGATTTCCATTGTTGTGGGTCCGATAATTTATTTTTGTACATGATGGCTGTTGTATGGTGTGTAGCTTTTCATTACGTTTTAGCTCCTAAAATATACGCTCATGTGCGATTCGTGGCTTTTAGGGCCATTTTGATGGTTAACGGCTACTCGGATTTTTATAAATTATAATAAGGAATTATCGTGAATATATTGATACTTGGTAATGGTGGTAGAGAATACTCTATTGGATTAGCAATATACAAAGAAAATGCTCATAATCTGTTTTTTATGCCAGGAAATGGTGCAACTGATAAATTGGGAACAAATATAAATATTAAAGATTATAAACAATTAGCAGTTTGGGCAAAAGATAATTCTATTGATTTAACAATTGTAGGACCAGAAGCTCCATTAGTAGATGGTGTTGTTGATATATTTAAAGAGAATGGTTTAACAATCTTTGGACCAAGTGCAGCAGCAGCTCAGCTTGAAGGTTCAAAAGTTTATATGAAAAATATATTAAAAAAATATAAAATACCAACAGCAGCGTTTATAGAGACTTCAAATGAAAAAGAAGCACATGAATTTATTGATACAATGAATTTACCAATAGTTGTAAAAGCAGATGGTTTATGTGCAGGAAAAGGTGTAATTATTGCACAATCAAAAGAAGAAGCAAAAACAGCTGCTTCAGATATGCTTTCAGGAGCTTCATTTGGAGATGCTGGAACTTCTATTGTTGTAGAAGAGTATTTAGATGGTTATGAATTATCAGTTTTTGCTATTTGTGATGGAGAAAATTACAAAGTATTACCAGCGGCTCAAGATCACAAAAGAATAGGTGATGGAGATACTGGACCAAATACAGGAGGAATGGGTGCTTATGCTCCAACTCCTTTAGTAAATGATGATATTTATAAAAAAATTGAAGAAAGAGTAATTATTCCAACACTTGCAGGAATGAAACAAGAAGGTGCTCCATTTGAGGGTGTTCTTTTTATTGGTGTAATGGTTGTTAAAGGTGAACCAATTATCCTAGAATATAATGTTAGATTTGGTGATCCTGAGTGTGAAATTTTAATGCCTTTATTAGAAACACCAGTTTCTGAACTATTCTATAAGGGTGCAACAAAACAATTAGATAAATTAGATATTAAAATCAAAAAAGAGTTTGGTGTTGGTGTTGTAATGGCAAGTGGGAATTACCCTTATGGTTCAAGTTCTCCTGCTGAAATAATTGTTGATAAAATTGTTGATGAAGATTTATTAAATAATTCACATATTTCTTATGCTGGTGTTGAAAAAATTGATGGTAAATTAATGGCAACTGGTGGAAGAGTTTTAGTTTGTGTAGGATTTGGAAAAAGTATAAAAGAAGCAAGAGATAGAGCTTACTTATTATGTGGACAAGTACATTTTGCTGGTAAAAAATGTAGATCTGATATTGCATATCAAGCATTAAAGTAATAGTTAATGCAAAATAATAGTACAGATCTTCAATTAGCATCTATGCGTTCACGTGCATTTGCTTATGTGATTGATGATTTATTAGTTACTCTGATTATTATGATGATATTTTGGGAAAGTATCCTTGCTGTTAGTCAAGATATGGATGCTATGATGTATTTAATGAAAACAGAGTTAGCTTTACCTTTAATTATGTTAAAAGTAATTTACCATACTTTTTTTGTTTGGTATTATGGTGCAACAGTTGGAAAAATTGTTGCAAAAATAAGAGTTATTGATGCAAATCATTGGGGAAGAGTTTCTATGTTATCATCTTTTTTAAGATCTGTTGGAAGAATTTTTTCTGAAATGTTTTTTTATTTTGGGTTTTTAGTTGGATTTTTTAATGATGGAAGAAAAACTTTTCATGATATTGTTGGTAAAACGTTGGTTGTAAATGCGTAAAAAAATTATAGCTTCACTATTAATAACTTCTTGTTTAATTTATGCAGAAGAATTAAAAAATGAGAAATTTCAATTAGTCGCAAAAAATGTTGATGCTGTTGAAAATATTGTTACTGCAAGTGGTAACGTAGTTATTTATTCGCCGACTTATTATTTAAGTGCTAATAAAGTAATTTATAATAAAGAGAATGAAACCTTTGAACTTTTTGATAATGTTTTAGTAATTAAAGATAATAATATTCAAACACAGAGTAATTATGCTTTTATTGATTTGAAAAAAGATTCATCTAATCAATATCCAATGTTCTTGAGAGAACAAAATAATAAAATTTGGATAAATTCTAAAACTTCAAATAAAGAAAAAGAGGAAATTGAACTTGATAGTTCTATTATCTCTTCTTGTGATTGTTTAGACCCAGTTTGGAGTATTAGAGCATCAAGTGCAGATTATGATACTGAAGCTAAGTGGATAAATGCATATAATCCAAGATTATATTTAAAAGATGTTCCAGTTTTTTATAGTCCTTATATTGGTTTTCCAACAGATACGACAAGAAGAACAGGTCTTTTACTTCCAACTATTGGATATTCTAGTGGGGAAGGTTTATTTTATTCTCAACCTATATTTATTGCACCAGCTGATAATTATGATATAGAATTAGTACCACAAACTAGAACTAAAAGAGGAAATGGTGGATATGCTTATTATAGATATGCAGATTCTCCTGACTCTGTAGTTAAAATTAAAACTGGTATTTTTAGAGAGAATGAAGATTATTTTTTAAAAAGTGGATTACAAAATCAAGAACATTATGGTTTTGATTTAAATTATGAAAGAAGAGAAATTTTTTCAAAAAGTAATTCCCATGATGGTTTATATACATCAATTAAATATTTAAATGATATAGAATATTTTACTTTAGAAGATGATACAGAATTAACATCAACTGATAAAAAAGTTGAGTCAAAAGTTAATTATTTTTATGATACTCCTGAGTATTATGGTGGTGCGTATGGTAGATATTATATTGATGGTTCTAAAACATCAAATAAAGAGACTTTACAAGAGTTACCACAAGTTCAATTTCACTCATATAACAAAGAGACATTTATTGATAACTTAATATATTCAGCTGATACAAAAGTTATTAATTATACAAGACCAGAGGGATTAACTGCACGTGTTTATGAAGTAAGTGTACCAGTAAGTTATAGTGAATATTTTATTGATGATTATTTCTATGCATTTGCAGAAAATAAAACAGTAATTAGTAGATATGATTACAGTAATTTTGGTACTATAAAATATGAAGATGGGACTTTAGTTCAAAATATTACTTCGGTTGGGGTTGGAAGTAATTTAATTAAACCTTATGAAGAATATTTACATACTTTGAATTTAAAAGCAGAGTATATTATTCCTAAAAATTTAAGAGAAGATGGTGATTTATATAATATTACAACAGAAAAGAATTCTTTAAAAGAACAAGAATTAAGGGCTTTCCCAATTTCTCAAGAGCAAAAAAATATTAAATTATCAGCAAATCAATCTTTATATGATAATGATACTTTAAAACAATTAATTAATCACAAAGTTTCTCAATCTATTTTATATGATGAAGTAGATAATCCTAAATTAGAAGATTTAGAAAACTATTTAAAAATAAACCATGAATATGGAAGTGTTAGTGGAAAAAATGTTTATAATATGGAAGATGAAAAAAGTGTTGAAAATAGTGCAACTTCAGTTTTTACATATAAAGATTTATCATTAACAGTTGGTTATTACCAATCTAAAAAAACAGATAACATATTTAATTCAAGAGAAAACTTAGAATCTTATAGATTTGATATTGGTTATAAAGTAGCAAAAGATTATAGAGTTTCATATTATGAAAATTATGATTTACTTGAAAATACGAGAAATAGACAAGGTGTAGGTTTAAATATAAATGATAATTGTTGGAATTTAGATTTAAAATATGAAGATCAAATTAAACCAACTTCTAGTACAAATTCAACTGGTATAGAACAACAAATTATATATGCAACTATTTTATTAAAACCATTAGGTGGAATTAAACAAAAATATAAAATGCAAGATAATAATTAATGAATACAGATAGAATATATTTTAAAAATAGAGAAGTTGCTGCATATAGACTTTTAGATGTTTTACCAATTGATAGTATGAAATTAGAAGATTGGAGTGTAATTTCAAGCTCATATGGAGGATTTGAAATTGCAAGAATTATAGCAAATGAACTTAATAGTAAATATGATATGATGTTTTCTGAAAAAATTTATGCTCCAAACAATGAAGATTGTGAAATAGCGGTTGTAACAGAGCATGAAGAGGTATTAATTCATGAAGAATTAATAAAAGCATTTGAGATTAGTTTAGATTATGTTTATTCTAAGTCTAAACAAGTATATGAAGAATCTATTGTCAAAAAAGTTAATAAGTTTAGACATGGAGAAAAGATTCAAAAATTTGAAAATAAAAATGTATTAATTGTTGATGAGGGAATTAATACAGGTTTAACAATGATGGCTTGTATAAAAACAGCTATTAATTTAAAAGCTAAGTCTATTTCAGTAGCAACTCCAATTTTACCAACAGCTAGTATTCCTACAATAGAATCAATTGCAGATGATTTATATTTTATTAAAAAATTAGATCATTTTGTAGAAATTGATTTTTATTATGATAGTTTAGATGATGTTAGTTTTGAAGATTTAGAGAAAATAATTAAAGGATAAAAAGTATGTCAACAGTTTGTGAATTTGAATTAAATGGAAAACAAGAGGTTTTTGAATTTGGAAAAGTAGCTAAACAAGCTAATGGTTCAGTATTAGCTAAAATAGGAAATGCAGTTGTGTTAGCTACGGTTGTAAGTGAATTTGATAATCCTGTAAGTGAAGATTTCACTCCATTAACAGTTCAATATATAGAAAAAACTTATGCAGCAGCAAAATTACCAGGTGGATTTATCAAAAGAGAAGGAAAACCAAGTGATTTTGAAACACTAACATCAAGGGTAATTGATAGAAGTTTAAGACCACTTTTCCCAAAAGGTTATGTTTATCCTACAACAATTACAGTTATGGTTTTAAGTGCTGATAAAGATGTTGATTTACAAGCTTTATCTTTAAATGCTGCAAATGCTGCTTTATATACTTCAAATCTTCCTATTAAAAAATCTGTTTGTGGAGTAAGAGTTGGAAGAATTGAAGGTAAATATATTATTAATCCTACTCCTGATGAAATGGCAAATTCTACATTAGATTTATATGTAGCTGGTTCAAAAGATGAATTATTGATGATTGAAATGAAAACAATTTCTTCAAGTGAAATGGTTGAAGTTGATATTGAAGCATTTACAAAAATTCATAATGCAAATGAAATGAATGAAGATACTTTAGTTGAAGCTATTGCTTTTGCTCAAGATGCATTAAAAGAAGCTAATTTAACTTATGAAAAAGGTTTTGAAACTTCTTCTAAAGAAAAAGTTGAAGTTGAATTAGTTCAATTTACAATTGATGAATCAGTTATCCATTATGTAAGAGATAATTTTTCAAATGAAATTAGAGAAGCTATAAAAAAATTAGCTAAAAGTGAAAGAGCAACTCAATTAAAAGATGTTGCAAAAATGATTTCTAAAAATGATTATTGCACTACAAATGAGTTGGAATTCTCAACAATTTATGAAGCAGTTTCAGTTGTTAAAAGAGAAATCGTAAGAAATATGATTGTAAATGATAAAATAAGAGCTGATGGTAGAGGTCTTAAAGATGTAAGACCAATTACTATTGAAACAAATATTTTACCATCAGCGCACTCTTCTTGTCTATTTACAAGAGGTGAAACTCAAGCTTTAGTTGTTGGGACAATTGCTGGTGCAAAAGATGGTCAAATGTATGAAGTTTTAACTGATAAATCAACTTCAGTTGATAGATTTTTAGTTCATTATAATTTCCCAGGTTTCTCAGTAGGAGAAGCAAAACCAATGTTTGGAGTAGGAAGACGAGAGTTAGGTCATGGTAATTTAGCTAAAAAAGCACTTGAACCAACTATTGATGATGATTATAATGAAACAGTAAGAATTGTTTCTGAGATTTTAGAATCAAATGGTTCTTCTTCTATGGCAACAGTTTGTGGAGGTTCATTAGCTTTAAAAGCAGCAGGTGTTCCTATTTCTGATTTAGTTGCTGGCGTTGCAATGGGTATGGTTGTAGAAGGCGATAAGTATTCAGTTCTAACAGATATTATGGGATTAGAAGACCATGATGGAGATATGGATTTTAAAGTAGCTGGAACAATAAAAGGAATTACTGCTTTACAAATGGATATAAAACTTGGTGGTATTGAATTAAATGTTTTAAAAGAAGCATTATTACAAGCAAAAGAAGGACGTGTTCATATCTTATCTTTAATGGAAGAAGCAGCAACTGAAATTGTTCCAAGTGGAGCATTACCTTTAGTTGAGCAATTTGCAATTGATCCAAGTAAAATTATGGTAATAATTGGAAAAGCAGGTGCAACTATAAAAGAAATTATTGAAAAATTCACAGTTTCAATAGATTTAGATAGAGATAGTGGAACAGTAAAAGTAAGTGGTGGAAATAAACAGAATGTTTTAGATGCTTGTGAGCATATTAAAACTATTTCAAATAACGCACCTGTAAGAAAAGATTCTCCAAAAAATATAGATTTTGAAAAATTATACGCTATTGATGAAGTTGTACTTGGAAAAGTTGAAAGAGTTGTTGATTTTGGTGCATTTATTTTATTACCAAAAGGTGGAGAAGGTCTATTACATATTTCAAAAATCTCAAAAGAGAGAGTAAATAATGTTTCAGATATTTTATCTGTTGGACAAGAAATTGAAGTTAAAGTATTAAAAGTAAAAAAAGATAGAATAGAATTATCTTCAAATTAAAACATAACTTTCTTTATTTAAGCAAGGGTTTTACCCTTTCTTAATCCCCTAAAAATATATTTTTATCTATAATTTTCCTAATAATCAATAAAGTTCCATTTTTTTTGCTCAATATAACCCTAAATTAATATTTCTTTCGTTAGTATAGTAAAAATAATTTTTTTAAGTAAACTTAAGGGGTTTTAATATGGCTAAGCTTTTGATAGTAGATGATTCTACAATGCTAAGAGATATGCTAAACTATGCACTAAACGAGGGTGGTTACACTGATGTAACTGAAGCTGTTGACGGTGTAGATGGTTTAGCAAAAGCTAAGGCTGCTGATTTTGATTTAATAATTACAGATGTTAATATGCCAAATATGGATGGGTTAACACTTATTGGTGAGTTAAGAAAAATATCACAATATTCTAAAAAACCAATTTTAGTTCTTACAACTGAGAGAAGTGATGAAATGAAAGCGAAGGGTAAAGCTGCAGGGGCTACTGGTTGGATTGTAAAACCATTTGTACCAGACCAATTGTTAAAAGCAGTTAATATAGTTTTAAGTAGATAAAAAGGAGTTCTCATGTCGTTTGATATTTCTAAATATAGAGAAATGTTTCTTGAAGAGGCTGAAGAGCTTTTTGAATCAGCAGATAATGTTTTATTGGCAGCTGAAAATAATGGTTCATTAACAGATGAAGAGATGGGCCAACTTTTTAGGGATGTTCATACTCTAAAAGGTAGTGGAGCATCTGTTGAATTAGCATTATTTGCTGAATTCACTCATGATGTTGAAAATTTGATGGATAAGTTAAGAAATCATAAAATTGAGTTTATTCCAGAGATGGCAGAAACTTTAATTGATGGCTTAGATGTTATGAAAGAGATTTTAGATCTTGAAGTATCAGATAACTTAGACAGAGAAACATTTACAAAAATGACAAGTGCTTTATTAGACGAACTTAGAGCATATTCAAATGGATCAGGAACTGTTGCAAAAAAAGCAGAAGTTGAAGTTGTAAAACCAATTGAAATGCCAAAAGCAGTAGAAATAAAAAAAGAAATTCCAGTAGTTTTAGACAGCGATAATTTTGGTTTTTTTGATGATGATTTAAATGATCAAAGAGATAGTAAAAATAAAGCATATGGTATATTTGCTGATGATGATATTGATGAAGTACATCAAAATTTCGGTTTTTATGATGATGAATTAGAAACTATTTCTAACAATACAAAAGATATAGATAATAAAATTTCTGAAGAAGATAAAGAAAATTTTGGTTTCTTTGATGAAATGCCTGAACTTACTTCAAATTCAGTTATGGAAACGAATGAGATAAAAGAAGAAATTACTCCTGTATCTAAAAAAGAATCAATAGAAGAAACTGTTTTAGAAAATGCACCACAAAGAAAACAAAGAGTAAAAGAAGATGAAGATGATGCTTCTTCTAAAAAAGCTGCTGTTCCAAATAATAATAATAGTATTAGGGTAAATCTTGATAAAATTGATTTATTAATGAATAATGTAGGTGATTTAGTTATTACAAATGCAATGCTTACACAATTTTCTTCAACTATTGAAGAAACGAAAACAAGAAATTCAGTATTAGAAAGATTAGAATTACTTGAAAGACATATTAGAGATATGCAAGATTCTATTATGAGTATTAGAATGGTTCCAATGGAATCAATTTATTCTAAATTTCCAAAGGTTGTTAGAGATATTTCTAAAAAACTTGGTAAAAAAGTGGAATTCAAACATTATGGGGATAATGTTGAAATTGATAAAGCAATGATTGAAGGATTAACTGATCCTTTAATGCATATTATTAGAAATTCATTAGATCATGGTATTGAAACACCTACAGAGAGAGAAAAAACTGGTAAACCTGAAGTTGGATCTATTAGTATAACTGCTGAACAAGCAAATGGACAAATGATAATTACTATTGAAGATGATGGTAAAGGTATTAATTCTGAAAAAGTAGCACAAAAAGCACTTGAACAAGGTCAAATTGATGAAAATCAGTTCAATACTATGAGTGAAAATGAAAAAGCATTATTAATTTTTGGAGCAGGAGTTTCAACAGCTGATCAAATTACTGACATCTCTGGACGTGGTGTTGGAATGGATGTTGTTAAAACAAATATCCATAAGCTTGGTGGTGCTATTAAGTTAGATACACATATAGGTGAAGGTACAGTAATTACTATTATGTTGCCTTTAACACTTGCAATTTTAGATGGTTTAGATATTAGAGTTGGAAGTCAAAAATATATTCTACCATTAAGCTCTATAGTTGAATCATTACAACCTACTGCTGATATGATTAAAAAAATTGGTGATGGAACACAAGATTTATTAATGCTAAGAGAAGAGTTTATTCCTGTTGTTAAATTACATCAATTATTTGGTCTTGAAAAAAGTTTTGAAAAACTTGAAGAGGGTATGTTAATAGTTGTAAAATCTGGTAATACTAAAGTTGCAATATCTATTGATGAATTTTTAAATCAACACCAAGTTGTTGTTAAACCTTTAGATAAAAATTTTAGAAGTGTTCAAGGAATAGGTGCAGCAACAGTTAGAGGTGATGGAAGTATTGGTCTAATTTTAGATGTTGTTGGAATAATTAATGCTCAAATAAAAGTTGAGAGAGATATGAGTGTAGCTAAAAAAGCGTCTTAACATATGAAATATACGACTCAAGATGTACACAATAAGGTAAAAAAACTTCTTTATTCTCTGACAGGAATTACTCTCTCTGAGAATAAAGATATCATGATTTCAAATAGAATTGATAAATTAAAAAGAAATTGTGGTTTTTCTGGTGATATTATGGAGCTTTTAAACTCTATTGAACAAGGAAATAATGTAACTGAATTTATCAATTCATTTACAACAAATAAAACACATTTTTTTAGAGAAGATTTTCATTTTATTGATTTAAAAGATAGAGTATTACCAATGTTTGCTGCTAGTGGAGAAAAAATAAATATGTATTGTTCTGCCTCTTCAACTGGTGAAGAACCATACTCTATGGCTATGACTGTAATGAAAGCTAAAGAAGAGTTAAACAAAAATATAACTGCCTCTATTATAGCTACAGATATAGATACTAATGTTTTACAATATGCAGCGAATGGTATTTATAGATATTCTAAATCTTCAAAAGAATTTCCTGATTGGATTAGACCTCAAAATTTTTTTAAAAGAAGAGTTCAAAAGAATCTTGCTGGTGAAGAGATTTTAATAAAAGTAAATGATGATTTAAAGAAAATGATTACTTTTCAGGTAATGAATTTAAATGATAGTTCATATCCATTTTCTAAAAATCAATTTGATGTAATTTTTTGTAGAAATGTTTTAATATATTTTTCTGTTGAAGATCAAAATGAAATTCTAAAAAAACTATTTAAACATCTTAAAATTGGTGGAACATTATATTTAGGTCACTCTGAAAACCCTCAAGATTTAGTACATTATGTTAAAAGAGTAGGTCAAAATATTTTTCTAAAAGAAAAGGAAATCCTATGATTGTTATTGGTCATAAAGATGGAAGTATTGAAAAAACTTCAGCGGTTAGATTCACACAAAAAACTAAAGGTTTTCCAACCCATACGGTTATTGGTGGAGAGTTTGCAGTTGGAAGTGATGTGGAACAAATTGCTTTTAAAACACTTTTAGGCTCATGTGTAGCTATTATGTTTTATGATAAGGTAACAAAAATAAAAGGAATGAATCATTTTTTATTACCAAAAACAAATAATACAAATGATGATATGAAATATGGTCTTTATTCTGTTGAGGCAATGCTTAATGAAATGTATAAATTAGGTTGTAGTAAAGGAAATATGGTTGCTAAAATATCAGGTGGTGCTGATATTATGCAAATAAATTTGTCTACACAATCAATTGGATTCAGAAATGTTGAGTTTGCTAAAGATTTTTGTAAATCTGAGGGATTTAAGTTAATTAGCGAACACACTCGAGGTGAACATGGAAGATTAATTTTATTAGCTAATGATTTTGAAACATTTATTAAAGTTACTCAAAAATCAGAAACAGACAGTAAAATCTTATCTGAAGAAAAATCTCTACAACAAGAGATTACAAAAGCACCAGTTATCAAAGAATATGTTGGAGCTGTGGAATTATTTGGTATTGATAACAAAGCTGCTGAACCAGAGATGGAAATAGAACTTTTCTAAAAATAAAGTAGGGTGGAAAATAAGTGTATACCGTTTTAGTAATTGATGATTCTCCTTCAATGAGAAGAATTATCAAGGATATGATTAATTCTATTGATGAATTTGAAGTAGTTTGTGTGGCAACTGATGCATATGATGCAAGAGAAAAAATTAAAGAGTATGAACCAGACCTTGTAACTATTGATATAAATATGCCTAAAATGGATGGAGTTACTTTTTTAAGAAATTTAATGAGACTTCATCCTATGCCTGCAGTTGTAATTTCAGG
The DNA here is from genome assembly GCA_028688995.1 of Aliarcobacter sp. Classification (GTDB taxonomy): domain Bacteria; phylum Campylobacterota; class Campylobacteria; order Campylobacterales; family Arcobacteraceae; genus Aliarcobacter. The sequence goes on along the minus strand of JAQTXB010000007.1, from coordinate 1,243 downwards.
TGAGGGTGTAAGAGGAAATGATATTTTTGATGATGGTGCAGTGGGATTTATTCCAAAGCCTGAAACTGGTGAATCAATGCAATCATTTCAAGAAAGAATAAAAGATACACTATTGAATTTAACATTTCTTTTAAAAAGATATACATTAAAAAAACCTGCTGCAACAAAAAAAGATTTAAAATTAAATTCTCCAATAGAATATAAAGTGCATCCAGATGAAGTAATTCCATTAAGAGCAGCTAAATTTGCTGGAATGAAATTAATAGCTATAGGTTCTTCAACAGGTGGGGTTGAGTCTTTACTTAGAGTTTTTAAAAGATTACCTGGGGATTTACCTCCAATTTTAATTACACAACATATCCCCTATGGATTTTCAAACTCATTTGCTCATAGATTAAATGATAATTCAGAAGTTGAAGTTTGTGAAGCAAAAGATGGTATGATTTTAGAAAAAGGGCATGGTTATTTAGCTCCAGGAAATATGCATTTAACTATTGAAAAATATGGAAATGAGTATAGAACAAAACTTTTAGATACAAAAAAAGTAAGCCAACATAAGCCGAGTGTTGATGTATTATTTAGATCTGTTAATAATACAGTTGGAGGTGGAGCTATGGCTGTCATGATGACAGGTATGGGAGATGATGGTACTATTGCAATGAAAGAGTTGTTTGATAATGGAGCATATACAGTGGCTCAAAATGAAGAAAGTTGTGTAGTTTTTGGAATGCCAATGAAAGCAATACAAGCTGGAGCTGTAAAAGATATTGTTCATTTAGATGAAATAGCTGATTATATAATTGAATTTTCAAAAGGAAGAAAAAGATAGCCACTTTTTCTTTTTTATATTATCTAGTATTGAAAACTATAATTTTCAAACTAAAATAAATATATCTTCTGATATAATCATTTCTATAAGATTTTTATTAAATAGGATTCTATATGAGATATGAATTAGATTTTATGAATAGTTTTGATAAAACTTTTCTTTTTTGGATTGAAAGATTTGTTCGTAATAAACTTACAACTCTTTCAAATCGACAAGTTAATGATAAACAGAAACTTGCTTTTATTATTCAACAATTAGTAAAAGGTACAAAATCAATTGATGAGCTTGCAATAATAGTAAAAGAGGCTAGAAATATAGGTTTAGCTGGTGTAAATACATATTTTAACCCCCTATTTAAATTATATAATTTTACTATGAATTTAGGTTTAGCTTCAATGAAAGAGATAGATGAAG
>JAQTXB010000021.1 GCA_028688995.1 Aliarcobacter sp. | reverse complement strand
AAATAAAGGATTTACTAAACATTGGAAACAAATATCTCAAAACTTCTACAGTTGGAACACAACTGTAGAAATTGTGAAAGTTTAAAAGAACTTTATTATCAAGTAGTTAATGAAACAAGAAGTTTAGTTCCATATAGCCAAGGTGTTTTATTAACCACAGACCTAACTGGAAAATATAAAGTTGTAGCAATATCAGATATATCTGCTGTTGATTCAACTTCTCCTTTTGTTCAATGGATTGAAAATATAATAATAGATTTAGATAGTAATGAAAAAGCAAAAAGCATTTTTATTGTTGATACAAAAACTGATTTAAAAGAGATTAATTTTAAATCAATGCATGAATATTCACCTTCAAATCTTGTATATCTTCCGTTAAAGAGTATGAAAGATTATACGGAAAGTAATTATATTTTATTGCTATTTAAAGAAGATGAATGGTTAGAAAATGATATTTTAATATTGAAACATCTTTCATTATCTTTAGCATATTTTTTATTTGCAATGAGAAGCTGTGGAATATTTCAAACATTAAAAAAGTTATCGTTTAAAAACAAATATTTAAAATATGTTCTTATTTTTATAATAGCTTTGATGTTTTTACCCGTAAGACTATCCGTTTTAGCACCTTTAGAAGTCGAAGCAAAAAATCCTTATGTTGTAACTTCTCCTCTAAATGCAGTTATAGAAGAAGTGAAAATTTTCCCAAATGAAAAAATAGAAAAAAATCAATTAATAGTAAAATTTGATGATGTAGATTTTAATAACAATTATTTAGTTGCAAAAAGAACTTTAGATGTAGCAAACGCTCAATTACATACAGTTCAACAAGGAAGTTTTTTTGATGCAACGCAAAAAAGTCAAATTTCTCAATTGGAAAGTCAAGTTAAACTAAAAGAAGCTGAATTAAATTTCGCTTTTGATCAATTAAATAAAACAAAAATAAATGCTATAGAAGATGGTATAGCAATTATTAATAATCCAAATGATTGGAAAGGAAAACCTGTATCTACAGGAGAAAGAATTTTTCTAATTGCAAAACCTGAAAATATAGAATTAAAAATAATGTTGCCAGTTAGCGAAGCTATTTTTTTAGAAGAAAATGCTCAAATAAAAGCCTTTTTTGATAATGATCCCACAAATTCTTGGCTTGGAAAAATCAAATATATCTCATACAAACCTGAATTAACAGAACAAAATGTTTTATCATATAAGATAATTGCAAATTTTGATGATATTAAAGAGAATGGTTATATACCATCTATTGGATTAAGAGGAACTGCAAAAATCTATTCAAAAGAAGTGACTCTATTTTTCTATTTATTTAGAAAACCAATAACAGCCACTAGACAATGGATAGGTTGGTAATGCCTGAACAAAAAATATTATTACCAAAAATAAGAAATGATTTAAAATTATTAGAGACTTCTGTAGCTGAAGATGGTTCTAAAAGATGGCTTTTATTTGATCCAATTCAAAATAAATATTTTAATATAGGAATTGATGCATTTGAATTAATTTCAAAATGGCAAAATAATATTGAAATTGAAGAGTTTATAGAAAAACTAAAACAAAAAGATTATGATATTGATAAAGAATCTTTACAACCTTTTATAGAGTTCTTAAAAAATAATAATCTAATTTTATGTGAAGAAAATCAGGATATACAAAGAATAAAAAATGTTCATAAACAATCAAAACAAAATATATTTAAATGGTTGATTCACAACTATTTATTTATAAGATTTCCTCTTGTAAAACCAGATAAATGGCTGGAAGAAAATAAACATAGAATAAATTTTTTGTACTCCAAACTTTGGCAAAATATTATATTTTTTCTTGGTTTTATAGGTATTATTTTTGTCTTAAGAGATTGGGAAAATTTTATCTCGACTTTTATGTATATGTTTACTAAAGAGGGATTCTTTTACTACTTTTTATCTTTACTTTTTGTAAAAAGTTTTCATGAATTAGGACATGCATTTACAGCAAAAAGATTAGGTTGTAAAGTTCCAACAATGGGAGTAGCTCTTTTAGTTTTATTCCCTGTTTTATATACAGATACAACAGATGCATGGAAATTAAAATCAAAATACCAAAGATTGCAAATAGTAGTAGCTGGAATGAAAGTTGAACTATACATAGCCTTAATTGCAACATTTTTATGGTCATTTGCACCAATTGGAATTTTTAAAAGTATTTTATTTATTCTTGCAACAACAAGTTGGATTAGTTCAATTTTAATAAATATTAGTCCATTTTTACGATTTGATGGATATTATGCACTTTCTGATATAAGCGATAGTAAAAATTTACAACCAAGATCTTTTGCAATGGCTAGATGGTTTATTCGAAAGAATATTTTGGGAGTAGAAGAAGAGATACCTGAAGTTTTATCGAATAAAAAACAAAAATTCTTCATTGCTTATGCTATTTCAACTTGGATTTATAGATTCTTTTTATTTTTAGGAATTGCTATTTTAGTCTATTATTATGCCTTTAAAGTTTTAGGAATAATTTTATTTTTAGTTGAAATAATTTGGTTTATATTTTTGCCTGTTTATAAGGAATTAAAGGTGTGGTGGATGAAAAGAAAAGTTTTAACATTTAACAAAAAAAATAAAATCTCTTTACTTATATTTTTAATTTTTATATTAATTATTTTTTTACCTTGGAATTCAAATATAAAAATGCCAGCAATAATAGAATCAGAGAATTATTTTGAATATTATACTTCTGAAGATGCATTTATTGAAAATATTTTTTTTACAAATGGTGAGGAAGTAAAAAAAGATCAACTATTACTAAAATTAAAGTCTCCCCAATTAGAATATAAAATTTCCCAAGTAAAAGAAGAGATTGAACTTTCACAATTAGAATTAAATAGACAAGCAGGATTCAAAGAGAATCTAGATAAAAGATTTATTTTAGAAGAGTCATTATTGAAAAAAACAAATGAACTTGAGGGACTAAAAAAAGTAACTGAAAAGTTTGAAGTAAAAGCATCATTTGATGGGAAAATATATCTTTTTGATAGTTATAAAGAAAATCAATGGGTAAATAAAAAAGAACCTATCTTTGTTTTATATGATAATACAAACTTTAAGATAACAGGTTTTTGTAATGAAAATGATTTAAATTTATTAAAAGAAAATGCAAAAAGTAAATTTATTTTTAATTCAGGTGATTTAAATGATATTTTTTCAAATATAACAACAATTTCAAGAGTTTCAGTTCCATATTTAGAATATCCAGAATTATCTTCAAATTTTGGAGGAACAATCCCAACGAGAGAAGATTCAAATAAAAGAGTAAAAACAGAACAAGCTTATTATAAAATAACAATAGATTTAGATAACTATGAATTAGATTTAAAAAGTAGAAAAGTTGGAGTTTTAGTATCACAAGGAGAGTCTTCAAGTATTATATCAAGAGTCTTTAAAAAAGCAGTTTCTATTGTGATTAGAGAGAGTGGATTTTAATTTTATAAAATTAATTCCTTATATAAATATTTTATTGTCTTTCATTATCAAACTTTTTAGCTTAATTACTACTGCCATGGGGTGATAAACTTGTTGAATATATAGAGAAATAATTTTCTCTATATATTTATATAAATACTATACTTAATTCTTTGGAAGTAATTTCATAGGAACTATCTGAAATTCATCCATATTCCAAACATTATTTTTTACATATGGCTCATTTTCTAACCATTCATCTAACTCTTCATCAGTATCAAAATCTATAAAAAGAGTTGATCCAACCATAACATCATCTTCAATTAATGCACCAGCATTAATAATCTTACCTTCAGCCATCAATTTTCTTGCACTCTCAATGTGAGCTTCTCTTGATTCTAATCTTCTTTCTAGTGCGTTTTCATTATCATAAGCTATTACTAAATATTGCATTTATTTTCCTTTTTTTATTTAATTTTAGCATTCTATCATAATAATAAAATGATAAAATTAAACTATATTAATTTTATTGCAAATAAAAATATCAATGGATAGACAATTACATTAAAATATCTAATTAATGGTGTAATATTCAAATTCATAGGAACAATATTTTCTACTGACACTCCATTTGATAGTTTTTTCATAATTGATAATTTAAAACTAATATCTGCAAACTTAACAATAAAAATTGAACTCATCCAAAAGCCAAAGTTTTGAAAATAAAAAGATAAAAATATCGTATAGAAAAAAGATATATGTAAAATAAAATATAGAAAAATATTCTTTCTAAAAAGTAGATAATTATTATTTATAAGTCCATATAAAGAGTCTGATTTTTGCCAATTCGATTCAAATAGTTCTAATACTATAAAAATAAGAAAAAGTAAGATAAAGTCCATAGGGAAAAATTCAATAGGGGAAATTCCCTATTGATTAAGATTAGTGTTCAGAAAATTTAATTTTTTGGTTTTTGTATAGACCAGTTCCAACAGGAATTGTTCTACCAATAACAACATTTTCTTTTAAGTCTTCTAACATATCCATTTTAGCACTAATTGCAGCTTCTGTTAAAACTTTTGTAGTTTCTTGGAATGATGCAGCAGAAATAATTGAATCTGATGTTACAGCTGCTCTTGTGATACCTAATAATAAAGGTTCAGCAATTGCAGGATTTCCACCAAGTTTAATTATTTTTTCATTTTCAATTTTAAATCTTTTTTTAGAAACCATATCACCTACGATAAATTTAGTGTCTCCACCATCTAAAATTGAAACCTGTCTTAACATTTGAGAAGTAATTACCTCAATATGTTTATCAGCAATATTAACCCCTTGAGATCTATACACTTGTTGTACTTCAGATACGATGAAGTAATGTAGTGCTTTTTCACCAAGAATTCTTAATACATCATGTGGAGAGATTTGACCATCTGTTAATGCTTCACCAGCATGAACAAACTCACCATCATGAACTAGAATTTGTTTAGATTTTTCAACTAAATATTCTGTATTATTTCCAAGACCATCAGAAATTATAATTCTTTCTTTATTTCTTAATGGTTTACCAAATGAAACAACACCATCAAATGATGCAAGAACTGCTATATTTTTTGGTCGTCTTGCTTCAAATAATTCTGATACTCTAGGAAGACCCCCAGTAATATCTTTTGATTTTTGTGTTGCTTTTGGTGTTTTACCAATAATATCAGCTACTTCAACTCTTTTACCTTCTGCAACGTTTAATGAAGTTTTAGGATCTAAAGAATATCTAATAATCTCTTTATCATCTGTTGCTAAAATAATTGTTGGTTTATATCCACTTGGAATATACTCATTAACAACTAATTTAGATGTCCCAGTTAATTCATCAAATTGCTCAGATACTGTTAAACCAGGAATAATATCTTCGAAAGATACTATACCAGCTTTTTCTGCAATTGTTGGATTTGCATATGGATCCCATTCTGCAATTACAACTTGCTCAGCTGTTTTTGGAACTGCGATAACTGAATCTTTTTCAACTTCAGTGCTGTCATTTAATTCAATTAAAGAACCACGTGCCACATAATGTCTTAAAGCTTCTCTATCTTCACCATCAACAACAACTGCAAATACACCTTTTTCAGTTACTGTATCACCAGCATTAATATCATTTCTTCTTTCTAAATAATCCCCGATTAGTTTGTAATATTTAACAAAACCTTTTGCACCAGAAACGATTTTTGATGTAATTGGAGCTCCATCTTCTACTTTTAATTCAGAAGCAAATGGAATTCTGTTTGGAATATTCCATCCATCTTTAATCATCTCAACGATAGATTCATTTTGTTCAACTTCAACACCATCTCTGTATGGTAAATATAATTTACCTTCAATTTTTCCAGAAATTCCAGCTAATTCGTTTGCTTTTGCAACATCATTTTTTCTTAAGAAGTATTTTTTCTCTTCTTTTCCATTTGAAATAGTTAAAATTGTCTCTTCATGTAAAGTTTCAACTGTTACTTTACCTTTGAATGGTGCATTGATTTTTGGTTCAACTAATAAAACACCAGCATTTCTTCTATTTGCTACAATGATTTTTCCATCAGATTTAACATATTTTTTAATGTTGTAATATCTAATGAAACCTTCTTTATCAGCTTTTAATTCTCTTTCAGTTTGAGTTGCACTTGCAGTTCCCCCAACGTGGAAAGTTCTTAGTGTCAGCTGAGTTCCTGGTTCCCCAATTGATTGAGCTGCAACAACTCCAACTGCTTCACCTGGTTTAGCTTTTCTTTGCTCACCAAGATTTAGTCCATAACATTTTGAACATAAACCATTTTCAACTTTACAAGTTAATGGAGTTCTAATTACTACAGATTTAACTTCAGCTTCAGTTACAAGTTTTGCATCTTCTTCAGTTATTAATGTACCTTCAGCAAATAAAATCTCATTTGAAATTGGGTCAATAATATCTTCAGCAATAACTCTTCCTGTAATTCTTTCTTCTAATGACTCAATTAATTCATTACCAGAAGTAATATCAGTAATTTCAATACCTTCATGTGTTCCACAATCTTCAATTGTAATTCTAACATTTTGAGAAACGTCAATAAGTTTTCTTGTTAAGTAACCCGCATTTGCAGTTTTAAGTGCAGTATCGGCAAGACCTTTTCTAGCTCCGTGAGTTGAAATAAAGTACTCAAGTACGTTTAGACCTTCTCTAAAGTTTGAAATAATTGGAGTTTCAATAATAGAACCATCTGGTTTAGCCATAAGTCCCCTCATACCAGATAACTGTCTAATCTGTGCAGCAGAACCCCTAGCCCCAGAATCGGCCATCATATAAATAGAGTTGAATCCATTTTTATCAGTTTTAACCAATTCCATCATTTCTGAACCAAGTCTATTATTTACTTCTGTCCAAATATCAATAATCTTATTATATCTCTCTTGCTCAGTTAATAAACCTTGAGAAAATTGTTTTTGAACTTCAATAACTTCTTTTTTAGATTTAGCAATGTGACCTACTTTTGTTTCAGGAACTCTAATATCATCAATAGAGATTGAAATACCAGCAACTGTTGCATATCTGAAACCTAAGTTTTTAAGATTATCTAAGAATCTTGGAGTTACTTCATATCCACCATGTTTGTAAATATAATCAACTAATGTTCCAATATCTTTTTTCTTTAAAATTTTATTCCATAAATTTGCAGGTACAAAACTTGGTAAAATTTCATGAATAATTAATCTTCCTACAGTTGTATGAATAACTTTATCATCCAATTTTGTTCTAATTTTTGCATGTAAATCTATTTTATCCATATCTAAAGCAATTTTTACTTCATTTACGTCAGTAAATAGTTTATGTTCACCTCTTACACCATCTTTTTCTAATGATAGATAATAAATACCTAAAATCATATCTTGTGAAGGTACAGCAATTGCTCTACCTGATGCTGGTAAAAGAATATTCATAGAAGACATCATTAAGATTTTTGCTTCAGCAACTGCTTCTTGTGATAAAGGCACGTGAACTGCCATTTGGTCACCATCGAAGTCGGCATTGAAGGCAGCACAAACTAATGGGTGTAATCTAATTGCTTTTCCATCAATTAAAACTGGGTGGAAAGCTTGAATAGAAAGTTTATGTAGAGTTGGAGCTCTATTTAACATAATTGGGTATTCATCAACGATTTCGTTTAGACATTCCCATACTTCATTTGTTTCTGATTCAATTAATCTTTTTGCAGCTTTTAAAGTTGTTGCATAACCTTTTTCTTCTAATTTAGCCATCAAGTGTGGTTTAAATAACTCAAGAGCCATTTTTTTAGGAATACCACATTGGTCCATATTTAATGTAGGTCCAACAACAATAACAGATCTTCCTGAGAAGTCAACCCTTTTACCAAGTAAGTTTTGTCTGAATCGTCCTTGTTTACCTTTGATAATTTCTGATAATGATTTTAAAGGTCTTTTATTTGCACCTTTAACAGCATTTGCAGTTTTTCCATTATCAAATAAAGCATCAACTGCTTCTTGAAGCATTCTTTTTTCATTTCTAATAATGATTTCAGGTGCGTCAAGTTCAGTTAATCTTTTTAATCTGTTGTTTCTGTTAATAACTCTTCTATATAAGTCATTTACGTCAGATACTGCAAATTTTCCACCATCAAGTGAAACAAGAGGTCTTAAATCAGGTGGTAAAACTGGAAGTTGAGTAAGCATCATCCATTCTGGTTTATTTCCAGAATTTAAGAAGTTTTCAACAACTTTTAATCTTTTGATTATAGTTTTTCTTTTTGCTTCAGATTTTGTAGAACCCATTTCTTCTTTTAAAACTGTTAATAATTCAAATAAATCAATAGTTTCTAATAAATCTCTTACAATTTGTCCACCCATGTTTGCTTCAAAACCAGTGTGTTCAAATAAATCAGCAATAGTTCTATATTGTTCTTCATTTAAAATATCATATTTTTCAACTTTTTTAGTTTTTTCATTATCATAATAAGCTTCACCAGCTTCACTTACGATATATGCTTCATAATATAATACTCTTTCTAAATCTTTAAGTTTAACACCTAATAATGTACCAATTCTTGTAGGTAGAGAAGAAACCATCCAAATATGAGCAACAGGAGATACTAAATCAATATGTCCCATTCTGTGTCTTCTTACTTTTGATGAAGTTACTTCAACTCCACATTTTTCACAAACAACACCTTTGTATCTCATTTTTTTGTATTTACCACAAAGACATTCATAATCTTTTACTGGTCCAAAAATTTTCGCACAAAATAAACCATCTCTTTCAGGTTTTAATGTTCTATAGTTAATAGTTTCAGGTTTTTTTACTTCACCACAAGACCAAGCTAATATTTTTTCAGGACTAGCAAGTCTTAATTGGAAAGCCGCGAAATCTTGCGGTCTTTCTAATTCTTTTATTTCAATAGGCTGTAACGTTTTTTCAGTTTTACTCATTGTTTTCTACCTCTCCAAAAATCTCTACATCTAAAGCAAGAGCTTTTAATTCTTTTGTTAATACGAAGAATGTTTCAGGTACACCTGAATTTGGAACATTTTCACCATTTGCTATTGCTCTATAAGCTCTAGTTCTTCCCTCAACGTCATCTGATTTCGTTGTTAGCATCTCTTTAAGTACATTAGTTGCACCATAAGCTTCAAGAGCCCAAACCTCCATCTCTCCAAATCTTTGTCCACCAAATAGAGCTTTCCCTCCAACTGGTTGTTGTGTTACTAATGAGTATGGCCCAGTAGATCTAGCATGTACTTTTTCATCAACTAAGTGGTGAAGTTTAAGCATATACATGTAACCTACATTTACTCTTTCCTTCATTTTATCACCAGTTTTTCCATCAAAAAGAACACATTTTCCATCTGAATCTATTTTTGCTAATTCAAATAATCTAATAAACTCTTCTTCTTTTACACCATCAAAAATTTGTGTTGCAAATCTAACACCTTTTGACCAATCTTGACCATATTTAATTAAATCATCATCACTTAATGCATCCATAAATGCTTTACCATTCATAAGTTTTGCAACAGAAGCAATTTCAGTCATTTTAGCTCTAAGTTCTGCAATAAAATCTGCTTTTTTAGCTTCAAATATATCTTGAATTTGAGCTCCTAATCTTTTACCAACTAATCCTAAGTGAACTTCTAAGATTTGTCCAATATTCATCCTAGATGGAACCCCAAGTGGATTAAGAATAACATCAACAGTAGAACCATCTTCTAAGTAAGGCATATCAACTTTAGGAACGATGTTAGAAACGATACCTTTGTTTCCGTGTCTTCCCGCCATTTTATCCCCAACTTTAATTTTTCTCTTAGTTGCAATATAAACTTTAACTTGTTTAATTACACCAGAAGATAAAATGTCGTCATGTTCTAAAACTTGAAGTTTTTCTTCATGCTCATCTCTTAAATGAGCTTTTTGTTTAATGAAATGTTCTTTAATATCATTGTAAGATTTTTCAATCTCTTTTGGATAAGAAGAAACAACTTTTTTCATTGCAAATCTATTAACATTTAATAATACATCAACAGGTAAAGTTTCACCTTTATTGTATGTAACATCATCTAACTCTAAATCTTTAATTAATGTTGATTTTGATAATAGATCATTGATTTTTAAAATCTCTTCTCTATCAAGCATTAATAATTTATCATGATGTTTTAAGTCTAATTCAGCTTTTTCAGATGCAATTTCAGCAACTGCTCTTTCATCTTTTTCATAACCTTTTTTAGTGAAAACTTTTACATCAACAACTGTTCCTTCCATTGAAGTAGGACAAACTAATGATTTATTGATAACGTGACCAGCTTTTTCACCAAAGATTGCTCTTAATAATCTTTCTTCTGGAGTTGGTTTAATTTCACCTTTTGGAGTAACTTTTCCAACTAAAATCATTCCTGATTTTACGTAAGTACCAATTTTTACAATACCAGAATTATCTAAATGAGTAATTGATTCTTCTTTAACACCTGGTAAATCTCTTGTTATTTCTTCATTACCATGTTTTAACTCTCTACACTCTACTTCTTTTTCATAAATATGAACAGATGTAAATGCATCTTCTTCGATTAATCTCTCAGAAAGAATAATAGCATCCTCGTAGTTATATCCATTCCATGGCATAAAGGCAACCATTGCATTAACACCAACTGCTAATTCACCTCTATCCATTGAAGGACCATCTGCGATTACTTGACCTTTTTCAACAAATTCACCCTCAGTTACTGCAATTCTTTGTCCAAATGATGTATTATTATTTGTTCTTACATTTTTATTTACAGAATAATGATCAATGAAAGCACCGTTTTCATCTTCACCTCTTACATAAATATTTTTAGCATCTGCTTTTTCAACAAGTCCAGCTCTATTAGCTTTAATTGCTTCCCATGCATCTCTTGCTACTGTTTTTTCTAAACCAGTTCCAACAACAGGAGCATTTGGTCTTAATAATGGAACAGCTTGTCTCATCATGTTTGATCCCATTAAGGCTCTATTGGCATCATCGTGTTCTAAGAATGGAATTAAAGAAGCCGCAACCCCCATAACCATTTGAGAAGAGATATCAATTAAATCAATTTTATTCTTTTCAACTAATAGAATTTCTCCATCTTGTCTAGCTTCTGTTAAAGATTCAATAATTTTTCCATTTTCATCAACTTTTGTTGATCCAGGAGCAATAACTAATCCCTCTTCTTGAGTAGCTGTATAATATTTAATTTCATCAGTTACAACTCCATCAACAACTGTTTTATATGGAGCTTCAATAAATCCTAACTCATTTACTTTTGAGAAAGTTGATAATGTATTAATAAGACCAATATTTTGTCCCTCTGGAGTTTCAACAGGACAAATTCTTCCGTAGTGCGTTGCATGAACGTCCCTTACTTCAAATCCAGCTCTCTCTTTTACAAGTCCACCCTCTCCAAGTGCAGAAAGTCTTCTTTTATGTGTAACTTCTGATAATGGATTTGTTTGATCCATAAATTGTGATAATTGTCCTGATGTAAAGAACTCAGTAATTGTTGAAGTAATCATTTTAGAGTTAACTAAATCATGTGGCATAATATCTTCTAATGTACCAGATAAAGTAGTCATTTTATCTCTAATTGCTTTTTGCATTTTAATTAAACCAGCATGTAATTCATTTGCTAATAATTCACCAATTGCTCTAATTCTTCTATTACCTAAGTGATCTCTATCATCGATATGACCATGACCAGATTTAACTTTTACTAAATATTGAACTGTTTTAATTACATCTTCATAAGTTAAAGTTGTAACATATTCAGGAACATTAACACCAAGTTTATGGTTCATTTTCATTCTTCCAACTTTTGTTAAGTCGTATCTTTCTGGATCGAAGAATAATTTTTTAACAAATTCTTTTGCTGCTTCTTTAGTAACTGGCTCACCTGGTCTCATAACTTTATAGATTCTAATTGCAGATAAATCATTTTCATCATCAATTTGTTCTGTTTGTTTTAATAATTTTAAAGATTCAGCATCAGCTTTAAATGCATTAATAATTGAATTATCAATTCCTACAGCTAAGTCATTTGCAATATCAAATGATTCAAAACCTAAATCTAAAAGTTTTTTTAATTTTAATTCATCAAGATTAGTTAATGCATCAAATAAAACTTCTCCAGATTCTGGATCATAAATTGTATTTGCAGTTGATCTATCCATTAATTGTTCTAATGGGTATTCAATTAATTTAAGACCACCTTCAATTAAAGCTTTAGCTTTTCTTGCAGTTAATCTTTTTCCTGCACCAATTACTAAATTACCTTTATCATCTTTAACATCAAATTCAATTCTTCCCATAAAATCATCAGGATTAAATTCTGTTAAGAATTTATTGTTTTTAACTTTAATGTTAACAATTGGATAGAATAATTTAATTATATCTTCTTTAGAGTAACCTAATGCTCTAAATAAAATAGTAACAGGAACTTTTCTTCTTTTGTTAATTCTTACATATAATACATCTTTTGCATCATATTCAAAATATAACCAAGAACCTCTATCTGGAATAATTTGTCCAGTATAAATAAGTTTATTATCAGCAGTATTTGATTCTTCTTCTTTGAAGATAACACCTGGAGATCTGTGTAATTGATTAACAACTACTCTTTCAACACCATTAACAATGAAAGATGTTCTGTCAGTCATTAAAGGAATTTCTCTAATGAATAAAGATTGTTCTTTCATATCTTTAACACCGATTTTCTCACCAGTTTTTTCGTCTAAATCCCATAGTGTTAATCTAATATTAATTTTAAGAGGAATTGAATATGTAAGACCTCTAACCATTGATTCTCTAACGTCATATTTAGGTTTACCTACTTCTGAACCTAGGTAGTCAAGTGTAATTCGATTTTGTACATCATGTATAGGAAAAATAGATTTAAATACTTTTTCAATTCCAGCAGTAGCTCTATCATCTTGACCAATCATTAAGAAAGTATCATATGAAGTTTGTTGTAGTTGTAATAAGTTTGGAATTTCAATTTGTTGTGGATTTTTTGCAAAATCAACTCTAAGTCTATTACCAGATTTTAAAGAGTTTAACATTGTCGGCCTTGTTATAAAATTTGGTTAAGTTTTGCTTTTTATATTTTTATAAAGCACAAAAGCATCCATAAAGGATAAGGTTAAAATTTCAAAAAATTTTAACCTTAACCCTCAAAGATGCTAATCTTTATACAGGGCAAAGCCCTGTATATCAATCATAATTACGAGTAATTATTTAATTTCTACTTTTGCACCAGCTGCTTCTAATTGAGCTTTAACAGCTTCAGCGTCAGCTTTAGAGATTCCTTCTTTAATTGTTGATGGAGTTTCTTCAGCAGCAGTTTTTGCTTCTTTTAATCCTAAACCAGTTAATGCTCTAATTTCTTTAATAACATTAATTTTTTTGTCTCCTGAATCTAAGATGATAACATCAAATTCAGTTTTTTCTTCAACTGCTTCAACAGCTGCTACAGCACCACCAGCAACCGCTACAGGTTGAGCTGATACTCCAAATTTTTCTTCGAATTGTTTTACTAATTCAGATAACTCTAATACTGATAAACCAGAGATGTATTCTAATACGTCTTCTTTAGAAATTGCCATTTCTTCTTCCTTATAATTTTATTTTTTAATTTTGTTAATAGCTTAAAAAATTAAGCTGCCTCTTCTTCTTTTTTCTTTCTAAGAGCGTCAAGCCCAATAGTAAAGTTCGCAACAGGTGCCATCCAAGTAGCTGCAAGCATACCAAGAAGTTGTTCTCTTGATGGTAATTTAGCAAATGCATTAACAGTTGCAAGATCTGCAATTTTACCTTCGATAATACCAGATTTAATTGCAAATTTTTCTTTGTTTGAACTAGCAAATTTATCAGCTACTTTACAAGCTGAAATTTGATCTTCAGACCATAAGAAAATATTTGTACCAGTTAACTCGATATCACCTAACTCTGCATTTTTAACAGCAACAGTAACTAAAGTATTTTTAGCAACTTGTACTTTTGTATTATTAGCTCTTGCTTCTTTTCTTAAAGATTCTAACTCTTTATGAGTAAGACCTTTGTAATCACACACAACAACTGCTAATGAATTTTTAAATTCAACTGTTAAAGAATCAATGATTTCTGATTTTTGTTGTTTAGTCATCTTTTTCTCCTCCCTTCAAAACATCGACTTAGGCGGGACTTACAAGAAACGGAGGTGTTTCTTACCAGCTGTCTTCAGTTTTATTTCAGTGCTTTGAATAACACTCAATAATAAAGAAATTATTTCTTTATTATTGAATGCTAAAAAAAATCAGATAAGGAATACCTTATCTGATTTCCATTAATTCCATATTATCTAAAATAATTGATGGACTCATTGTTAATGATATAGCAGCATTAGTGATATATCTACCTTTTGCAGTTGAAGGTTTTGCTCTATTAATTGCAGCAATAAATGCAGCAGCATTTTCTCTTAAAGCTTCAGCAGTAAATGAAACTTTTCCGATACCTGCTTGCATATTTCCTTTTTTATCAACTCTATATGTAACTTGACCACCTTTAGCATCATTAACTGCTTTAGTTACGTCCATTGTTACTGTACCTGTTTTAGGATTAGGCATTAAACCTTTTGGCCCTAAAATTCTTCCTACTTTTCCTACAATTCCCATACAATCAGGAGTTGCAATTAAAACATCAAAATTAATGTTTCCAGCTTGGATTTGTTCAGCTAAATCATCGTTACCAACAACATCAGCACCTGCTGCTTTTGCTTCATCCATTTTTAAACCTTTAGCAAATACTGCAACTCTTACAGTTTTACCAGTTCCATTTGGAAGAACTACAGCTCCTCTAATCATTTGGTCTGCATGTCTTGGATCAACATTTAAATTTAGTGCAATTTCAACACTTTCATCAAATTTAGCTGATTTTAACTCTTTTACACTTGTACAAGCATCAGATAAATTATATTTTCTATCTTCAATTTTCTCAGTTAATGCTTTATATCTTTTTGAAACTTTTGCCATTATTATCTCCGCAATTATATTATTTTGCTACCGCCATTATTGAGTCTGGTGGTAAGACTTACTTAAAATAGAATATATTATAATTCTGTTTCAATACCTATTGATCTAGCTGAACCAGCAACAATTCTTGCAGCCGCTTCTTTATCATCTGTATTTAAATCTTTGATTTTCATATCAACGATTTCCATAATTTGATCTCTAGATAATTTACCAATTTTTTGTTTTAGTGGATTACTAGAACCTGATTTAATACCAGCAACTTTTTTAATTAAATCTGTCATTGGTGGTTGTTTTACTTCAAATGTAAAACTTTTATCTGTATAAACTGTAATAACAACTGGTAATCTAAACCCAGCTTTATCTTTAGTTTTTTCATTGAAAGCTTTACAAAACTCCATTATGTTAACACCTCTTTGACCTAGTGCTGGTCCAACTGGTGGTGATGGGTTTGCAGCACCTGCAGGTATCTGTAATTTAATTAGACCTTGAATTTTTTTAGCCATGCTATTCCTTTATCAATTTTTTAATGATTAGACATTAGGCAAGAAAACTAATTAAGAAGCAAGTTTTATTGCCTAATGCCTATTATAAAGTTAAATCAAACTACTCTTTCTACTTGAGTATATGAAATTTCAACAGGTGTATTTCTTCCAAATATAGAAACATTTAGTTTTAATAATCCTGATACCATATCAAAGTCTTCAACCAAACCATTAAAATTAGAGAATGGACCTTCGTTGATTCTAACCATTTCACCTTCATCAAATGAAACTTTTGGTTTTGCAGCTGCTCTATTTTTAACTTTTTCTAAAATTAAGTTAATATCTTTATCAGATAAAGCAGTTGGTTTTTTTGATTCACCAATAAATCTTCCAACTTTTGGCATTGACTGAATTCTATGCCATAAACCTGTATCTAAATCTATTCTTGCAAATGCATATGCAGGATATAAAGGTCTTTCAACAATAGATTTTTTACCTTTTTTTATTTCAATTAAATCTTCAGTAGGCACGAGTACATCTGATATTCTATCGTCAGCCATCTCTTCCGCTAATTGAATTAAAGCTTTTTTAACTGATAACTCACTACCTGAATAAGTTTGAATTGCATACCATTTATGTGCCATAATTACTTCCTTAGTTAATAATTGAAGATAAGCTTAATGACATGATTCCATCAATTAAAGCTAAAAATAGAGTTATTACAGTAACAACAATAAAAACAGATAAATATGCAGATCTAATTTGCTCTTTTATAGGAAAGATAACTTTTGATAATTCTGATTTTGCATTTTGATAGTAGCTTTTAACTTTATTCACTATTTACTCCGTTTTGATTGCAATTATTTGTTAATAAATTCTTTCAAAAAAAGAGTTTTTACTTCTTTTAAAAAAATTTAGTGGCAGGCCAGGGGGGATTCGAACCCACAACCATCGGATTTGGAATCCGGCGCTCTACCATTGGAGCTACTGACCTACTATGTTGAAATGAGCTTATGGATATACCATAAGCTCATAAAATTACGATTTAAGTTTCACTTCTTTATGTAAAGTGTGTTTCTTTAATCTTGGGCTATATTTTTTAACTTCAAACTTTTCAGTATGAGTTTTTGGATTTTTCCAAGTAGTATAGTTAATATCACCATTCTCTTGACATTTTAATCCGATTTTAATTCTAACGTTTGCCATTATAAATCCTTATTCAATGATTTCAGCAACAACTCCAGCACCTACAGTTCTACCACCTTCTCTAATAGCAAACTTTGTACCTTTGTCTAGAGCGATTGGAGCAACTAATTCAACTGTCATTTCTACGTTATCACCTGGCATAACCATTTCAGTACCTTCTGGTAAAGTACAAGAACCTGTTACGTCAGTAGTTCTTACGTAAAATTGTGGTCTATATCCTGAGAAGAATGGAGTATGTCTACCACCTTCATCTTTAGAAAGAATATACACTTCGCATCTGAATTTTGTATGTGGAGTAATTGTTTTAGGTTTACATAAAACTTGTCCTCTTTCTACGTCTTCTTTTTTAATACCTCTTAAAAGAATACCACAGTTATCACCAGCTTGACCTTGTTCCATTTCTTTTCTGAACATTTCAACACCTGTTACAGTTGTTGTTTTAGTATCAGAGAATCCAACGATTTCAATAGTTTCACCAATTTTAATTGTACCTTTTTCAATTCTTCCAGTAACAACAGTTCCTCTTCCAGAGATAGAGAAAACATCTTCAACTGGCATTAAGAAATCTTGATCAACATCTCTTTCTGGAGTTGGAATATAAGAATCAACCGCATCCATTAATGCAAGAATTTTTTCTCCCCAAACACCAATAGAACCAGCTTTAGCTTCTTCTAATGCTTGAAATGCAGAACCTGCAACGATTGGAGTATCATCACCTGGGAAATCATAAGTAGAAAGTAATTCTCTAACTTCCATTTCAACAAGTTCTAACATCTCTTCTCTATCTTCTTCATCTAATTGATCTTCTTTATTTAAGAAAACAACGATGTATGGAACACCTACTTGTTTAGATAATAAGATATGCTCTCTTGTTTGAGCCATAGGACCATCAGTTGCAGCAATAACGATAATTGCTCCATCCATTTGAGCAGCACCTGTAATCATGTTTTTAACATAATCGGCATGTCCTGGACAATCTACGTGAGCGTAATGTCTATTTTTTGTTTCATACTCAATATGAGAAGTAGCAATTGTAATTCCTCTTTCTCTTTCTTCTGGTGCATTATCGATTTGATCGTAATCCATCATTGTTCCACCATCTCTTACAGATAATACTGCTGAGATCGCTGCTGTTAATGTAGTTTTACCGTGGTCAACGTGACCGATTGTACCGATGTTAACGTGTGGTTTATTTCTTGAAAACTTTTCTTTTGCCATAGAATTCCCCTTCTAAATTTTGGTTATTGCCCTCTGAGTAGATAAGCCCATTTGGCTTCTCTATTCAGAGGGGATTTAATTATTTAAATTACACAATAAAAATTGTGTGCGTATTATATTTAAAAAATACTGAAAAAAACTTTAATGGAAGATATATTGTATATATTTAAGAGTTATAAAAAAATATTTGTGCTTATAACTCAGCTCCCAGTAATCAATAAAATAAATGGAGCGGGAGACGAGACTCGAACTCGCGACAGTCTGCTTGGAAGGCAGAAGCTCTAGCCAACTGAGCTACTCCCGCAACATTTGCGTGGTGGTGAGAGAAGGATTTGAACCTTCGAAGCCGTAGGCGGCGGATTTACAGTCCGCAGGATTTGACCACTCTCCAACCTCACCGTTGAAAAATATTATTGTTCTGGTCAAGCGCTGTTCTTTAAAAGAAGACGCACGACAAAAAAAATGGAGCTGGTGAAGGGAGTCGAACCCCCGACCTGCTGATTACAAATCAGCTGCTCTAGCCAACTGAGCTACACCAGCATCCACAAAATGGTGGTTCGAGACAGAATCGAACTGTCGACACAAGGATTTTCAATCCTTTGCTCTACCGACTGAGCTATCGAACCCAAGCAAATTGGAGTGAGATTATACAAGTAAATTTATTAATTTTAACTTAAAGAATATACTAATCTTTTAAATTCATCACCTCTATGTGCATAAGATTTAAATTGATCTAATGAAGCTGCGGCTGGAGACAACATTGCAACTGAATTTTCTTTTAAAACTAAATCAATTTTTTCAACTGCAATAGTAAGATAAGTACAACTTTCTACTTTAATATTATATTTTTTACAATAATCTACAATCTTTTCTGTATTACTTCCAATTGAATATACATGGATATTTAAGCCTTTTATGTTCTCAAAAAGTGGAACTAAATTTGCACCCTTATCATCACCACCTAATATAATATGTATCTCTTTATCATTATATGGAACAATTGCATTAATTGTAGCATCTACATTTGTTGCTTTACTATCATCTATCCACAATCTATTTTTATTATCTTTAAACTCTTCAACCTTATGTTTATCAATTATAAATTGATTGATTAATTCATAATCAATTTCATCAAATATAATTTTTCTTACACTCATAGCTAAAATTGAATCTAATAAAAATGGCTCTTTAAATTTGATTTTTGATTTTTCTATTTTAAAATGATTGCATAAATCATCACTATTACTATATGTTATAACATGTGCATTTGTTTTAAAATTTTTAAATTCCTCTGGAATTATTGCTATATCATTTTCATTCATTAATGATAAAGGTTTTAATTTTGCAATCTTATACTCTTCAAAAGAACCATGCCAAGTTATATGATCCTCAGTTATTGGTAGTAAAATATAAATATTCGGTTTAGATTTATTTGTATAATGTAAAGTAAAAGAAGAAGTTTCCAAAATCCATATTGGTGCTTTTTCATCTAAATGACTAAGTGGAACACCAATATTTCCACCATAAATTGAACCATACTCTTTTAATAAATGTTGGCACATTTGTGTTGTTGTAGTTTTCCCATTTGTACCAGAAATCCAAATAGAAAATGGCATTATTGATGCAAATAAATCATAATCACTAATTAAATTTTTTGAATTTAATATCATATTATTATATGGAGGAATTCCAGGACTTACTACTGTATATTCATTTGAACTTAAATCATATTCACTAAAATCATTATCATCATATAGTGTTGCATTAGGAAATTTGTCTTTTAATGCAAGAGCCGTAAGACCTTTTCCTAAAATTCTAATCTTTTCTTTATTTGTAATCATTGTTTTTTCTTTATCTGATTTTTAAACTTAGTAAGGCAATTAAATTTGTCATAAATGAAATAATCCAAAACCTAACTATAATCTTATTTTCTTTCCAACCTTTTTGCTCAAAGTGGTGGTGAATTGGTGCCATTAAAAATACTCTTTTTTGTCTTAGCTTATAAGAACCAACTTGTAGAATTACAGATACAGTTTCTAGAACAAAAATAAATCCTATAGCTAACAACAATAACTCTGATTTTGCAACTATTGCCATATATCCCATAAATGCTCCAAGAGGTAATGAACCAGAATCTCCCATGAATATCTCTGCAGGATGAGAGTTAAACCATAAAAATGCTATTAGTGCTCCACAAATTGCACTTCCCATTACTGCCAATTCACCTGCCATTTGAATACTTGGTAATAATAAATATGACGAAAATATTGCATGTCCTGTAACATAAACTAACACAGAAAGTGAAACAAATGCCATAATAGAAGGTACTGTTGCTAATCCATCTAAACCATCAGTTAAATTAACTGCATTTGATGAAGCAACAATAACTAAAATCCATAATACAATTGCAAGAATTCCCATATCAAACAGTGGTAATTTGTAAAAAGGAGTATATAACTCCGTTGTGTGTGCATAATGGTAAAGTATATAACCTATTACAAATGCACAAATAAACTGTAATATAAGTTTAGCTCTTGCACTTAATCCTGCTGAATTCTTATCTTTTGATATTTTTGAATAATCATCTTGCATACCAATAAACGAATATAATGCCAATGTTAATAATCCACCAACAATATAAAAGTTATTAAGTTTTGCAGTTAAAAGTGTAGCAATAATAGTTGAAAAAATAAAAACTACTCCACCCATTGTTGGAGTACCAGCTTTTGCTTGATGTGCTTGAGGTGCATGTTCATAAATTGGTTGAGAAGCTTTTTTAGTTCTTGCCCACTTTATAAATTTTGGCATTAAATACATAGTTAAAACGAAAGCAATAAAAAAACTCATTCCAGCACGAACTGAAATATATTGAAAGATGTTAATCTCTAAATGTCTATATAGCCAATAAAACAAACTTGAACCTTGATTTTGATATAATTGCGCGATTATAATATATTATACTTTTTAAAAGGTTTAAATCATGACAAATAAAACGCTACTTATAATAACTGATGGAATTGGACATAACTCTTCAAAAGAAGATAATGCTTTTGCCTCAGCTAATACTCCAACTTACGATAATTTATTTAAAAATTCTCCTTATTCATTGATTCATACTTATGGAAAATTTGTTGGTCTTCCAGATGGACAAATGGGAAATAGTGAAGTTGGACATATGACAATTGGGAGTGGAAGAATTTTATATCAAGATTTAGTAAAAGTTAATATTGCAATTGAAAATGATACATTAAAAGATAATCAAATTTTTAAAAATATTTTAAATGAATCTCATAATATTCATTTAATTGGTCTTTTAAGTGATGGAGGAGTTCATTCACATATTGAACATATAATTGCAATGGCAAAAATTGCAAAAAAATCTAATAAAAAAGTTTTTATTCATATAATAACAGATGGAAGAGATGTTGCTCCTGATTGTGCAAAAACTTATGTTGAACAAGCTCTTGCAATTTGTGATGAAGATATTAAAATTGCTACAATTGCTGGAAGATACTATTCAATGGATAGAGATAATAGATGGGATAGAGTTAAAAAAGGTTACGATGCTATGACATTTGCACAACCTACAACTTCATTAGATATATTAACATATATTAATGACTCATATAAAAATGATATTCTAGATGAATTTATAGTACCAACTGCTTTTAATGGATATGATGGAATAAAAGAGAATGATGGGATAATTTTTTGCAATTTTAGAAGTGATAGAATGAGAGAAATTTCATCAGTATTTGCAAATAAAAACTTTAGCGAATTTCCTATTTTTACAAAAAAATTAAATTTAGCAACTATGACTCAATATGATAAAAACACTCCAATACCAGTACTATTCCCAAAAGATTCTCCAATAAATACTTTAGCTGAAGTAATTTCAAATGCTGGATTATCTCAACTACATACTGCTGAAACAGAAAAATATGCCCATGTAACTTTCTTTTTTAACGGTGGAGTGGAAGAGCCATTATTAAATGAAACAAGAGTATTAATTCCTTCACCAGCAGTTGCTACTTATGATTTACAACCTGAAATGTCAGCACCTGCTGTAGGATTAGCTGTTCAAACTGCAATGGAAAATCAAACTGATTTTATTGTTGTAAATTTTGCAAATGGCGATATGGTTGGACATACAGGTGTTTTTGAAGCAGCTGTTAAAGCTGTTGAAGCTGTAGATTATGAACTTGGACTTATTTTACAAAAAGCGAAAGAGTTAAATTACAACATTGTTTTAACATCAGATCATGGAAATTGTGAAATGATGAAAGATGAAAATGGTAATACATTAACAAATCACACAGTGGGTGACGTTTATTGTTTTGTAATTTCAGATAATGTTAAAAGTGTTAAAACAGGAAGTTTAAATAATATTGCACCAACTGTTTTAAAACTAATGAATTTAGAAATTCCAAAAGAGATGGATGAACCATTAATATAAAGATAAATTTTGTTACATATTAATATAAATAAATTAGAAATAAAAAGTAAAGATAAAAAGTTAGTTAATATATCTTTTAATATTACAGACTCAACTGCTTTAATTGGAGAGAGTGGAAGTGGAAAATCATTAACACTAAAAGCTTTATTGAATCTTCTTCCAAATTCACTTGAAGTAAAAAAAGATATAGATTCTAATTTTGAACTAAACTATAATTCAATTGGATTTATTCCTCAAAATCCTTTTACTTCACTTTCAACTATGACAAAAATTACTAATCAATTTTTTTGTAGTGAAGAAAAAAAAGAGGAAGTTTTAAATTTAGTTGATTTAGATAAAAGTGTATTAAAAAAATTTCCTTCACAATTAAGTGGAGGACAAATTCAAAGAGTTGTAATTGCAATTGCTTTAAGTCGAGATATCAAACTACTTTTACTTGATGAACCAACAACAGCTTTAGATGAAGAAAATAAAAACAATATTATAGATTTATTAAATGAGATAAAAAAACGTTTGAATATATTAATTCTTTTTGTAACTCACGATATTAATTCAATAAAAGATATTTGTAAAAATATTATAATCCTGAAAAATGGAGAGATTATTGAAAAAGGTTTAACTAATGATATATTATCAACACCAAATGAAGATTACACAAAGAGATTAATTAACTCTACATTTAAAAATAAAATTTTTAGGACATAAATATGATTAAATATATTTTCGGTTTATTTATTATTTTAGGATTGGCACTTGCTGGATGGCTATACAATTTATATGATGAAATTAAACATGATGTGGATATTGTAGTAAATTATTCACCAAAACAAAGTACTCAGTTTTTTGATAAAAATGGAAAATTAATTGCAAATACTTTTAAAGAAGAGAATAGAGAGTATGTAAAATATGATGACATTCCTGCAAGAATTATTGAAGGATTAGTTGCGATTGAAGATACTCAATTTTTTGAACACCATGGAATCAATCCAGATGCAATAAGTCGTGCAATAATAAAAGATATTAAAGCTGGTGGATTTGTAGAAGGAGCAAGTACATTAACTCAACAGTTAATTAAAATGTTAATTTTAACAAGAGAAAAGAAATTGTTAAGAAAAGTAAAAGAAGCCCTACTTGCAATTAGACTTGAAACTGTTTTAACTAAAGAAGAGATTTTAGAGAGATATTTAAATCATGTATATTTTGGACATGGTTATTATGGTATTAAAACAGCTGCAAAAGGATATTTCAACAAAGACTTATATGAATTATCCCTAAAAGAGATGGCAATATTAGTTGGACTTCCAAGAGCTCCAAGTTTTTATGACCCAACAAAAAATCTAAAAATTTCATTAGCACGGGCAAATCAAGTTATTACAAGACTTAATACATTAGGTTGGATTAATAATGAACAATTTGAAAATTCAATGAAAGAGATTCCAGAGATATTCAATCAAACATTAACAAAGAATAAAGCACCATATGCAGTTGATTATGCAATAAGTTTATTAAGTAATGATATTCCAGATATTTTATATGGTGGATATAAAGTATATTTAACTATAGATTTAGATGCACAAGAAATAGCGCAAGATGCAATTAAGAAAGCTTATGATGATGCATTAAAAAGAGATTTAGATTTTAGAAAAAGTGAAAGAAAACCTGATGATGATACTTATGTAAAAGAGTTAAATGGAGCCATCATTTCAATGGAAAGTAGTACTGGGAAAATTTTAGCCTTTTCAGGTGGAATTGATTATAACCAGTCTGTATTTAATAGAGCATTTCAATCAAGAAGACAACCAGGAAGTTCAATAAAACCTTTCTTATATCAAGTTGCACTAAATAATGGATACAATCCAGCATCGCAGTTAATAGATATTTCTAGAACTTATAATTATACAGTAGGTGGTGTTGAAAAAAAATGGCAACCTAAAAACTATGGTGGTAAATTTGAGGGAGTTGTTACTCTAAGAGATTCATTAACTGAATCTAGAAATTTATCTACATTAAATTTAGTTACTGATGTTGGAATTCACACTGTAACAGAAGAATTAAAAAACTTTGGATTAAAAGATGTAGAAGAAAATCTTTCTATAACTCTTGGTTCAATGAGTGTTTCACCAATTGAATTTACTGAAGCTTATAGTATGTTTTCAAATAATGGAACTCAAGTTAAACCTTATATAATTGAGCAAATTGTAAATAAAAGTGGCCAATCATTAACTTTTGAACCGCAAACAAAAGAGTTACAAAAACCTGAGCAAATCTATTTAATGACATCAATATTAACAGATGTTGTGGCAAAAGGGACAGGTAAAGGAGCTCAAGTACCAGGAATTGAACTTGCAGGTAAAACAGGAACAACTAATGATAATATTGATGCGTGGTTTTGTGGATATTCACCATCAATTCAAACTATTATTTGGTTTGGTAAAGATAATAATACTCCAATGAGAAAAACAGAAACAGGGGGGAAAATCGCAGCTCCAGCTTTTTCATATTTTTATAAAAAATATTTAGAAATTCATCCTGAAATTCCTAGAACTTTCGCTATGCCTCAAAATGTTTATACAACAACTGTAAATGGTAAAAATGAATTTTACACAGATACATCACCAATTCCTGATGAAGAAATTCAAGTTCAGCCTGAAACTAAAAATGGTGAGGTTATGGAATTTTAATAGCTATGCTATTTAAATTCTATTAATTTATAAGCATAAAAAAAGGGTGAGTTTAATAACTCACCCTTTTTTATTTTAGTTAATAACTACTAACAAGAATATGTAGTTTTTAACTCAAATGGAGTAGGTCTTGCTTCATTAGGCCAAACTTGAGTTTCAAATTTATAATGTTGATATGTATCAACCATATCTTTTGTAAATACTGGTTGTAAGAAATCATTATCTCTAACTAATGCTTCTAACGCACCTCTTAAAGTGTGAGGCATTTGAGGAATTCCTCTTTCTCTAATTTCATCTAATGGTAATTCAAATAAGTCATCATCCATTGGACCAACTGGCTCATATTTATTTTTAATACCATCTAATCCAGCCATTAACATAGCAGCGAATGCTAAATATGGGCATGAAGTTGAATCTGGGAATCTCATTTCAACACGAACTGCTTTTTCACCAGCTCCATAAGGAATTCTACAAGATGCAGATCTATTTTGTGAAGAGTAAGTTAAGATTGAAGGAGCTTCAAATCCTGGAATTAATCTTTTGTAAGAGTTTGTTGATGGATTAGTAAATGCAGCAACTGCTCTAGCGTGTTTAAATACACCACCGATATAATGTCTAGCCATTTCTGAAAGATTTCCATATTCACCTTGAGTATAGAATAAGTTTTTACCATCTTTCCAGATTGATTGATGTACGTGCATTCCATTTCCATTATCACCATAAAGTGGTTTTGGCATAAACGTTGCAGATTTACCATTTAAATGTGCAACCATTTTGATTACATATTTTAATTTTTGAACATTATCAGATGCTTCAATTAAGTCACCAAATACAACACCTAATTCATGTTGACCTTGTGCAACTTCGTGGTGTCCAAGAACAACTTGTAAACCAACTTGTTCTAATACTTGCATCATTTCAGCTCTTAAATCAACACCAGTATCAATAGGAGCTACTGGGAAATAACCACCTTTAGTTCTAGCTCTGTGCCCCATGTTTCCACCTTCCATGTCAGCAGCATCATTCCACTCACCATCTTCAGTGTCAACTCTATAGTATGACTCATTTGCTTTATCAATGATTTTTACATCTTCAAATACGAAGAATTCATTTTCTGGACCAAAATACGCAACATCACCAACACCTGATTCACTTAAGAAAGTTAACGCTTTTTTAGCAATAGATCTTGGACATTTTTCGTACATTTCACCTTTATAGATATCATAAACATCACAAAATACAATAATTGTAGAATCAGCTGTAAATGGATCTAAAAATGCTGTACCAACATCTGGTTTTAAAAGCATATCAGATTTGTGAATTGGTTGCCATGCATCAATTGATGAACCATCAAAAGGCATTCCATTATCTAATTGAGAAGCACTAACTGCACTCATCATATAAGTTACATGGTGCCATGTACCTTTCATATCAGTAAATCTAAAATCAACAAATTTTACTTCATTTTCTTTACAATAAACAAAAAACTCTTCAGTATTATTAACAAACTTTCCCATAGGTTTAACTCCTTCAAAATTATTTAGAACATTTTACCTAAATTATTATAAAATAAAATAAAATCAGTTGTATATATTATAAACAAGTATAATAAAAATATTATATATAATATATTTTCACAATTGAATAATTTTTCTCTCTCTTTGTTCAAAACTTACACATTGATTGTAACCTATCTCTTTTGCAAGACTAAGTGCATTTTCATACATAAATCCAACTTGATCTACGCTATGCGCATCAGAACCAAAAGTTATATCAATTTGCATTTCAAATGCTAACTCTAATAACTCTTTTGATGGATAAGTTTCATTTATTGGTTTTCTTAAACCT
Organism: Aliarcobacter sp.; assembly: GCA_028688995.1. Classification (GTDB taxonomy): domain Bacteria; phylum Campylobacterota; class Campylobacteria; order Campylobacterales; family Arcobacteraceae; genus Aliarcobacter. Next base: position 7,760 of record JAQTXB010000021.1, on the reverse strand, counting down.
GCTGGGTTTATTTCTAAAACCATATTTGATTTTTTTATTTCAAATAAAGCCTCTTTTGCTAATAATCTAATATCTTTTTTTGGTAAAAATTTAAACACTTTTATTAAATCAAAATGTCCTACAATATCAAAAAATCCAGTTTTTGCCATTGATTTTATTGCATCGAAATACTCAATCCAAATTGTATCAATATCTTTTGATTTATAAACACCAATAAATTCAGGATTATCAAAACCCCACATTTCACTTTTATTTTTTAGAAAATGAACTGAACCTATTAAATAATCAACTTTTGCATTTTTAATTTCATCTAAAATATAACCATCTAAATAATCAACTTCATAAGCTAATAAAACTTTTATTTTATCTTTATATTTTTCTTTAACATCCAATATCCATTTTTCATATTGTTGTTTTTGAGAAATATTCATTCTGTACTTTGGATCATAATTCATTGGTGCATGATCTGAAAAACCATACTCATCAATTCCTAGTTCAATTGCTCTTTGAACATATTCTTCAACACTCCCTGTTGCATGGTTACATAATATTGTATGATTATGTAAATCTATTCTCATTTATTATCCTATTATTAAATTAAGATAAAATTCCAGCACCACTTATTGCTGTGCTTCTATCTTTTGCATAAACTCGTTGTTTATTTATAATATCATATTTCCAAATTGGAGCTTGTGCTTTAAAATCTTCTACAAACTCATCAATTAATTCTAATGCAACTCTTCTTTTTGGACTACAAACAGCTGCAATGTATGAACTTTCATGATTAAATACATTTCCACGACTATGTGCCATTAACACTATTGCATTTCTTTCATTTGCTTTTTCTTGCCATTTATCAAACCATGAATTTAAAATTGGTTCATAAATATCAAAAGATAAACCCTCAATCTCATTTTCATCTCTTACAACACCCACAAAAGTAATTATTGCACCAAAGTTTGAATTTTTAAATTTGTTATACCAAGAATTTGTAATTTTTTCAACTGCCAAACTACCATCAAATATTTGCAAAAACTCTTTTCTATTTTCCATCTATTCAACCACCACAAACAGGAGGAAGTAATGAAACTTTATCACCATCTTTTAATTCAATATCTTTTGAAGAAATTAAAGTATCATTTATTGCAACAGCACAACTATCAAGCCAAGTTGATATATCTTTATCATTTTTTAATATTTCACTTAATTGCGATAAATTATTTATATCTAAATTCATACTCTCTTTATTTATTGGTCCTAAAAATTCAATTTTTACCACTTTAACCCTCTCTTATAATATTTGTATTACCATATCGAAAAAATTTTACCATAATAAGGACAAATATTTTATGATATTTGCTAAAATAGACTTTATTAACTTACTTCCATTTCATATATTTATAAAAAAGAATATACAATCTTCTCAATTAAAAGCAAGTATTGAATACAAAAAATCTTATCCATCTGCAATAACTCAAAAATTTAAAAATAGAAAAGTAGATAGTGCTTTTATATCATCAATTGCTTCAAGAAATGAAAAATTTTTAGATTTTGGAATTGTTGCACATGATGATGTTTTATCTGTGTTATTAATTCCTGGAATTGAGGAGAGTGATTATCAATCAAAAACTTCAAATGCTCTTGCCAAAGTTTTAAACTTAAAAGGCAAAGTAATAATTGGTGATAAAGCACTAAACTTTTACCATGAAAACAGAGATTTAGAAAAAATTGATTTAGCAAAAGAGTGGAAAAATAGATACAATCTCCCTTTTGTTTTTGCCGTATTATGTTTTAATGCAAATAAAAAAGCATTAAGTAAACTAACAAAAAATTTCAATAAAAAATATATAAAAATCCCCCAATATATACTAGAGCAATACTCAATTAGAAGTGGAGTTTCAAAAAAACATATTCTTGAATATCTAAAAAAAATTGATTACAACTTAGGAATAAAAGAGAAAAGAGCCTTAAAACTCTTCTTAAAATTAACAAAAGAAAAAGGATTATTATGACTGTTTTAGATTCCATTATATTAGGAATTGTAGAAGGATTTACAGAATTCTTACCAATATCATCAACAGGACATATGATAGTTGTAAGTGAATTTTTAGGACTGGAACAAACAAATATAAACAAAGCATTTGAAGTGATTATTCAATTCGCTGCAATTTTAGCTGTCATATTAACTTATCCTTCAAAATTTACATTTAAACATATAGATTTATGGACAAAAGTTTTAGTTGCATTTTTACCCATAGCAGCGCTAGGTTTTATATTTTCCAAACAAGTTAAAGCTATGTTTAGTATTGAAATCGTAGCATGGATGTTTATTATTGGTGGAATTATTTTCTTAATAGTTGAAAAATTTTATAAAGAAGAGACAACACACACTTTAGATGTCGAAAATGTAACTTATAAACAAGCAGCATGGATTGGATTTGCACAAATTTTTGCATTAATTCCAGGAACTTCAAGAGCAGGTGCAAGTATTATTGGAGCAATGTTAGTTGGATTAAATAGAAAAACAAGTGCTGAATTCTCTTTTTTATTAGCATTTCCTGTTATGTGTGCAACAACTGCTTATGATATATTAAAACATTATAATGAACTTTTTGATGAGGCTAATTTATTAAATTTATCTATAGGTTTTATAGTTGCATTTGTAGTTGCATTTTTAACAATAAAATTATTCCTAAAATTCCTAGAAAAATTTACTTTCGTAGCTTTTGGAATTTATAGAATAATATTTGGGCTTTTACTTCTTATTATTTTCTAAAATAATATTCATAATTAAAGAGATTGCATTTGGATTAATTGAACTAATTAATTCGATGCTAATTTTGTGAATATCAGAATTAATAGCTTTAAAAAAATCTTCTTCATTTAGTTCTTCTTCTCTTTTTAAAAAACATAATCCCTTATCAAATAAAGCTTTTGCATTATAATATTGATGGTCACCAGCTGCGTGTTTATAAGGAATAAAAAATGTTGGTAATGAATTTGCACATAGTTCCCATAAAGTTGATGCACCTGCCCTACTTACTGCAAAATCAGCACTAGCCATTTTACTTGGAATATCTTTTGTAAAATCAAAAACATCTGCTCTAATATTTAATTTTTTATATTCAGCATTAACTCTTTCAAAATCATTTTTTCCAGTTTGATGAATAATTTTTATTCCCATTTCATTAAGTCTAGGAGCTACTTTTAAAGCAAAATCATTTATACAAATTGCCCCTTGAGAACCACCAAAAAATGCAATTGTTTTTATTTTGTCTCTTACTCGTGCTGTATTAAAAAACTCTTTTGCAACAGGATAATCTCTAACTAATGAATTTTCATCAAAAGAAGAAAAAACTTCAGTTGCAAATTTTGAAGTTATTTCATTTAATTTGCCCATTTTTGAGTTTTGTTCATGTATATATAATTTACAACCAAACTTTAAAATAGATGCAAATGTTGCAGCTGCGGCTGAAAAACCACCTACAGAAACAACTGTTTTTACATTAAATTTTGAATATAAATTTAAACAATATAAAGTTTTTGAAAATATATTTAATAAAGAAAGAACTTTCCCAAAAGAGCTTTTATTAACTACGCCTCTTGTATCTAAGAAAATTGCTTTTTTCAATCTTCTATCATTCTCAAACCAAGCTTTATCTTGACCATTTGAAGAACCTATAAAAATAACACTAATACCTCTATTATGAAACTCTTCAATAAAAGCATCTGCAACTTTTAAATGCCCACCTGTTCCACCACCTGTAACTACAACTGTTCCACTCATTTACGTTTAACCTTTTTATTTACCTGTTCTTCATCTTTTACAGCTTTACTAATTGATAATACTAAACCAATGGCTACTGCCATTGAAAGCATTGAAGAACCTCCATATGATAATAGAGGAACAGCAATACCTTTTATTGGAATCATTCCAGATATACCATAAGAATTGATTATAAATGCAATAATTATCATTAATGCAATTCCTAGAGTAAAAAGATGATAAATTGGATTTTCTACTCTTCTGCTAATTTTGAATATTCTCCAAATAATTAAAAATAGTATTGTTGAAAATAACATTAATCCAGCTAGACCAATCTCTTCTGTAATTCCTGCAAGTACGAAGTCAGTGTGAACTTCTGATAAAAATCCAACTTTTAAATCTCCAAGTCCAACACCTTGTCCAAAAAAACCACCATTATGAATAGCATTTAATGAGTGAGAAACCTGATAAGGCTCAGGTAAATCATCAATTCTAAGATAAGTTTCTGCCCATGAAGGTAAAATAGAAAGAATCCCATCCTGAACCATCGCCCACCAAGAGTGAATCCTTTGAATTCTATGGGGAGCAACAATAATTAATCCAATAATACCCACAATTCCTATGATACCTAAAGCTAAAAATATTTTAAATGATCTATTTGCAAAAATCAGTAAAACTACCAAAATAATTGCTAATAAAACAACTTGACCTAAATCTTTTTGTAAAAAAGCAATTACAAATACAACAACAAAAAAAGTGAAAAAATATGGAGCTAAAAGTAAAACTTCTTCAATTAATCCAATTTTTTTAGGTTTGTGAATTACTTTTCTATGGAAAGACCAAGATAAAAAATATATAAATCCTATCTTAAAAAATTCCACAGGAGCTAATGAAAATCCAGGAAGCCTAAGCCATCTATTTGCACCTCCTGATTCTGTAACCATAAAAGATGGTAAAAAAGGCATCACTATCATTAAAAGGAAAAATGTAACGAAAAATGACATTCCAATTTTTTCAACAATTTTATCTGGATCAATTAAAGAAACATACCACATAATAAAAATTGAAATAATACCTACAAATCCTTGACGAATAAAAAAATGAAATTGATCATATCCAAAAAATTCCACGGTATAAATGGTAAGAGAATATGAAAAAATTATACTTGAAATAATCAATACTGACACCAATATAAACAGTGGATAATCAGCTTCCTTGTTATTTAAATGATTGTTATTTGATTTAATATTAGTTTTGTTAAAATACATTTCTCATTATATAATAATATGGATAAATATGCATTCAAAAAAAATCGAAAAAGTTGATAAAACAAAAAAAATAGTAATTTTATTTTCATTCATACTTTTATTTTTACTAATTTTGTTTTTCTCAGTATTCAGAACAATAACTGAAAAGCGACACATGCCTGCTTTAAAGGGTGAAAAAACTGAATTATCAGTGCGTGGAGATATTATTAGCTATGATAATTTTAAAATTGCATCATCTAAAAAAGTCTATAAAGCAATGATTGACACAAGGTATCTAGATCCTTTAAAAGAAGAATTATTCTTAAATTTATTTTCAATTTATAGTGGTATGGATTATAAATCATTAAAAGAAAAATTAATTGAAGGTAAAAAAGAACCTGGAAGTTTGGTACTTTCATATAGTATTGATTCAAGATCAGCAAAAAATTTAAAAGAGTTAGCTTTTAAACTTATACAATTGGATGTTTTTACAGCAAAACAAATCAATGGCGTAAAAATATTAAGAGGTTTAACAATAAGTGAAAGTGGTGAAAAAAGAACTTTTTCATATAATGATACATTAACTCCAGTTGTAGGTTATATTTCAAAATTTGAATCTGAAGTTGGAAAAACTAAAGTAAATGGAATTAAAGGCTTAGAAAAGAACTATAACAAAGTATTAAATCAATCAAAAGATGGAATTTTACAAGGTGATAGAGATGTTTTATCATATATTTCATTTGATAAAAATTCAATAATCAGAAAAAGAGTTGATGGTGCAACATTAAATTTAAATATTCCATTAAAACTCCAAAAAAACAATGAAATTACTTTAGATATATATAAAAAGAAGTTAAGTGCGGATGAAATCATTGTCGCAATTATGGAAAATAAATCAGGTAAAATTTTAACAATGGCTTCTTCTAATAGATTTAATCCGGAAAAAATTGGAAAAGAAGATATTCCAAACTTAAATGTTAATGCAATTGAATATCAATTTGAGCCCGGTTCAGTAATGAAACCAGTTTCTATATCACTTGCATTAGATAAAAATTTAGTGAAAAAAAATGAGAACTTTTATGCTTTTAACGATGGACCAAGAAGTGCTTCAGGAGTATTTCCAAAAGGTGCATATAAAATAGGTAGATTTACAATTAAAGATGACCATGAATTTTCTAAACATAATTTATCTGTAGATGATATTGTAATGTATTCATCCAATATTGGAACTCTTCAAATTGCACAAAGATTAACTGGTCCAGAATTTTATGAAGGAATGAAAAGATTTGGATTTACTAGAAAAACAGGTATAGATTTGCCATATGAAAAAAAAGGTGTTATGCCTAAAGTTTGGCAATTTTCTGCAGGTGATAAAGATAAAAAAGATAATGTTTTTAAAGCAACCGTATCATTTGGACAAGGTATGACATCTACATTTATTCAATTAATCAAAGCATATTCAACATTTAACAATGATGGATATATGATTACACCAAGAATAGTTTCACACCTTACATATGATAATAATCAATATAAAGCTTATGATGATAAACCAGAAAAAATCATTTCAAAACAAACTGCAGATGAAATGAAAAGACTTCTAATAAGAACGGTAGAAGAGGGAACAGGAAGATCAGCAAAAATCAGTGGATTAGAAATTGGTGGAAAAACGGGAACTGCACAAATAGCACGTGGAGGAAAATATTTAAAAGAGTATATTTCTTCTTTTATTGGATTTGTAAATGATGAGCATGGTAATTCATATACAATTGGTGTTACTGTAATAAACCCTATCTCAACTGGAGTTAATTGGTACTACCACTATGCCGCATCTTCAGCTGTTCCTGTATTTAAAGAGATAATACAAAACCTAGTTAAATTAAACTATTTAACCCCTAAAGACAGTGCACTTTTTGAAAAAAGTATAAAAGACGATATAATTCCAGATTCAAATTTAAAGGATTAAAATGTTCGGATTCAAAAAAGAATTAAAAAAATATAATTTAACACAAGAAGAATTAGCAAAATTTGGCTATGCGAAAATCACTACAGATAAGGGAGTAATTTGGATTAAGCTATTTAATCAAGAAACTCCTATAGCTGTGTCAAACTTTGCAACGTTAGCAAATGATGGATTTTATAATGGATTAAATTTCCACAGAGTAATCCCTGATTTTATGGCTCAAGGTGGTTGTCCTGAAGGTTCTGGGATGGGTGGTCCAGGTTGGGCAATTGAATGTGAAACAAATGCACCAAAACAAGTTCACAATAGAGGAAGTTTATCTATGGCTCATGCTGGTCCAAATACAGGTGGAAGTCAATTTTTCATTTGTTTTGTAGATTGTCCTCATTTAGATAGAAGACATACAGTTTTTGGAGGAATTGAAGAAAATGATAGCGATAGTTTTGCTGTTCTTGACTCAATCAAACAAAAAGATAAAATTGTATCTATTGAAATTTTAGAAAAAAGAGATTAATTCTCTTTTTCTAATCTTTACTTTATATTATTCCTATTATTAAAAAAGTGTATCCTAAATAAATTAATACATATTTTAAACATCTGTTATTTACTTCATTTAAACTATAATTCAAAATATGCTCTTAAAATAAGAGATAAAGAGTGAGATAGGAATGCTCGCAAACGGACTTGAACCGATAACCTCTTCCTTACCATGGAATTGCTCTACCGTTGGAGCTATGCAAGCTAAAGAGAATAAGAGAGGACTAACTGAATATATGGATAGAGT
>JAQTXB010000020.1 GCA_028688995.1 Aliarcobacter sp. | reverse complement strand
CCACTAAGAACTTCTTCTTTTACAATATCTTGCATTTTTGTAATATCAGCCACTGTTGGCTTATAAAATCTAATGTCCAAATAAGTATCCTGTAATTTTATTTTGTAAATCTAACATACCCTTTTTTTTCAAGTTTGAAATAAAAATTCCTTCTGGGTATTCTCTTTTTAATTTTGCTAAATCATTCATTTTTAATTTATCTATTTTCGTAAAAGCTTGAATGATAATTTGATCGCCTCTTTTTATACTTCTTAAAAATTCATCAACATTTTTATCAATATCAAGTAAAGGATGTCTTGAATCAATTAAATGTACAAATATTTGTAAACATGGTCTTTGTTCTAAATAAGCCGTTAAATTTCTATTCCATTCAGCTTTAATACTTTTTGCAACTTTTGCATAACCAAATCCTGGTAAATCTACAAATCTTGCATATAAATATGGTAACTCTTCATTATCAGTTTTAAAATTAATTTCAAAATAGTTTATAAGTTGCGTTTTACCTGGAGTTGAAGAAGATTTTGCTAAACCTTTTCTATTTGTCAAAGTATTAAGCAATGATGACTTCCCAACATTTGATCTTCCTAAAAATGCAACTTCAGCTCTATCAGGACTTGGGGAATCTGCGATTCCTTGAGCAGATTGTAAAAACTTAGCTTCAGTTATTCTCATTATTCTTTTCCTTTATCTTGTCCACGGTCAACATTAATTATAAATCTAACTGGTTTTTGCTCATTTCCTTTAACTCTTGCTTCTCCACTTAATTGATTAACATAAATAGTATCACCATAAACTTTTCTATCATCATTTTTTTCTTGTAAAAAACCATTCCCAATGATTGTATACTCTTCTTTTTGAGGAGAATAAATTACTTTATCTCCATTTCCAATATAGTGTTTATCTGCAGTTACTATTTCAAAATCTGCTTTTCCTGTAGCTTCATATTTTAAAGGAATTTTACTATTATCTTTATTTGTAGCAAAATAAACATCAACCTTATCTGCATTTAATCTATCTTCACCCATTTTTATTTTTACATTTCCTGTAAATGTAGAAATTCCTTTTTTATCATCAGCTTGAAAGTTTTGCGCATCAATTATCAAAGTTTCACTTTGAGCAAATAAAAAAGTAGAACAGATTAAAGTACCAATTAAATATTTCATTTTTTTCCTTTTAATTTTTTTTAGTTACATCTATTTCAAAATGTGTATTTTTAGCTTTTATAAAGTCATTATTTATTTCTAAATAAACAGTATCACCTTTAACAAAATGATTATTATAAATGGCATCAAATGGCTTTGTATTTTGGGCTATTTTTTTTATATCATCATAAAAAAGCTCATTTGTATTTAATTTTATGAAATCATCTCTAGTATATTTTACATTATTTGTTAAAGCGTAATTATCACCTTTTTTTACAATTAAATCCGCTTTGAGTTTTTCATTAAAAAATTTTTTTGTGTTGTCCATATTTTTTAAAACAATATCAGCATTATACATTTCATCTCTATTTTTGTATTTTATAGCATGAGTAGCAAAAACAGTTCTATTTATACTATTTTCATCTATTGTATACATAAGAGCATCTTCAAATATTACTAAAGGCATATCTTTATCAACAAGATTTTTTTCCAAATTCTCCACTGGTATAAAATAAGAACCTAAAGATAAAATCAAAAGAATAAAAGTAAAAAGTTTTATACCCATGCGTTTAAAAACTCCTCTTCTAATCCATCTTCTTTAAAAATATACTCAAGCATTTCTCTTACAGCTCCATCTCCACCTCTATTTTGACAAATAACATTTACAAAATCTTTTAAATAGTGTGATCCATTTGCAGGAGTAAATGAAAGACCAACTTTCTTTAACATATTATAATCATTTAAATCATCACCAATAGCAGCTACTTGATTCCAAGATAAACCTTCTTGATTTAAAATCTCTTCTAAAACTTCTTGTTTATTTTTTATTCCTTGATGTAGGTGAGTAATATTTAACTCTTTTGCTCTTTTTTCAACTACAAAAGAACTTCGACCCGTTATAATTGCTGCTTTTTTACCAAATTTTTTTGTCCAAACAGCAATTGCTAAACCATCAGCAACATCAAAAGATTTAGTTTCCTCTCCACTATTTGAATATGTGATTTTACCATCTGTTAAAGTGCCATCAACATCTAGAACAATTAGTTCAATCATAAAACACCTTTTGTACTTGGAATTCCTAATCTCTCATTTTTTACTAATGCTCGTCTAAGTGCAACGGCAAATGCTTTAAATGAAGCTTCTAAAATATGGTGTTTATTTCTTCCTCTGTCACTTATAATATGTACAGTTAATCCAGCATTTCCAGCAACTGCGTGGAAAAATTCTTCAACTAACTCAACATCAAAATCACCAACTTTACCACTTACATTTACTTCATAAACTAAATAAGGTCTATTTGATAAATCTAAAGCACAAGTAGTTGCTGCTTCATCCATAACAACTGTTGCATTTCCATATCTTTCAATTGCTTGAATAGGAAAAATTGCTTTTTTTAAAGCTTGTCCTAAAACTATTCCACAATCTTCAACCGTATGGTGAGCATCAATATGTAAATCACCCTCACAAGTTAAATCAATATCTATTCCACTATGTTTTGACAAAGCTTCAAGCATATGGTCAAAAAATCCAACACCTGTTTTTATCTTCGATTTTCCAGAACCATTTATATTGATTTTACAGTTAATATCTGTCTCTTTTGTTTTTCTATTAATTTCTACCATTTTTATTTCCTAATTACTAATTACCATAGCATTTCCTAAACCATTTGAACTTTTAAAACTTTGTGCTTTTTCATAAGAGTCAAATCCTCCAATAAATACTTTAAAGAGAGTTTTTCCATTAGATAAAACTTTTTTTACATCAACTTTATTATTTGTAAATTTTCTTTGTAAATCTTGCTTTATTTTATTAGCTCCACTTTCTTGACCAAAAGCACCAACTTGAACACTATATTTACCAGCTGATAAAATATTACTACTATTATTTACAGTAGCAGTAATAGGTTTTGTTATTGCCTTATTATTAATCATAGGCTTATTAACAGGCGTTGCAACTGGTACCTTAGTAGATGAAATGGCCTTTTCTTTTATTTCTAAAGGCTCAAGAATATCAATTTTTTCATTTTTTACAAGATTTGATGAATCATTTTTAGGTAATTCAGTATAAGGTGCATCTTTATTTTCAATTTCGCCATTATATCCTAAAACAGTAATTTTTACATTAGCTGTTCCTCTTCCAACCATTTCAATTTCACGTGCAGCTTTATTTGATAAATCAATGATTCTACCTCTAACGAAAGGTCCTCTATCATTGATTCTTACTATTATCGATTTTCCATTATCTAAATTATCTACTTTTACAACTGTATTCATAGGTAGAGTTTTATGAGCTGCTGTCATGTCATACATATCATAAATTTCACCATTAGAAGTTTTTTTAGAGTGAAAATCAGGTCCATACCAAGAAGCAATACCATCAAATTTATCCCCTATATTTGCAATAAATGGATAATATTTTATACCAAATACGCTATATGGTCTCATTGTATATCGATGCATCTCTCTTGAATTATTAATTTTAGAATTTTTAGTATCTTTATAAAATTTATCAATATCAGTATCATAGGATTTTTGAGAACATCCAGTAAAAAGAAAAATAGCTAATATCAAGCCTAAGAATATACTATTTCTAAAATAATTACCTATTAATTTCAATTTTCTCTCCTATTTTTAATGAATTGGATTTTTTATTATTATCACTTTTTAATTTTTTTAAACTTACATTATATTTTTTTGCAATTGATTCTAAAGAATCACCTTTTTTAATATAGTAAATAGTTTGCTTATTATTATCAACTTGTTTTTTATCTACCGTTTTTTTATCTACTACCTTACTGTTTTTCTTATTTTCAATTACTTTTTTATCTGTTGAAGTATTATCTTTTTTATTATCTGTTGTTTTAATACTCTTTTTATCATCTTGTACTTTTTTTATTACCTTACTATCTACAACTTTAGCTTCATTCACAGGTTTAATCATAATTATTTTTTGATTATATACATCTAATTTTTCTTGGGGAATATAAATATTATATACTTTTGAATCAATAGGAAGTACATCTTTTTTTATATGCTTATTTATAGTTCTAAATTCATTATAATTCATATCAATAATATTTGCTAATGATTTTAATTGCAAACCTTTATGTGCTTTAACTTTTACTAATTTATATTTAGCTTTTTTATCAATACTTTTAAATAAATCTCTTTCTGCAATCATTGAAAATACAATTATTTTTTTTAAATAAGTAAGACTTGCTTCTGATATATATTTATTTTTACTATTATTTTCAACTAAATAGTCAAAACTATAAGATGATTTAAATTTATTTAATACAATATATAAATCACTAAAACCTTTTTTACTTGCTCTATAATCACTCAGCATTCTTTTATAATTTTTTATACTTTCAGCATTACTCATTTCTGGATTTAATTCTAAATATCTATCAAGAGATGCTCTTGCAACTCCTTCAGCAACAGTACCTTCTCCACAGTTATATGCTAAAAGTGCTAGATACCATTTATTAAATTTTTTATAATATTTTTTTAAATAAGAACTAGCAGCATCTGTTGATTTATGTAAATCTAATCTTTCATCAATAAATTCATCATTTCTTAATCCTAAATTTGTTGCAGTTCCTGGTATAAATTGCCATAATCCACCTGGTGAATTCTTACCATTTGTTTGATTTACAAAACTTGATTCCAACATTGGAATAAAAAAAGCAGCATCGGGAATATTTTCACTCTCAATTTCACTTCTTACTATTTGTGCATTTAAAGAAGATTTTCTCAATAGATTATTATAATAACTTATATTTTCACTTGAAGAGTACTCATCAAAGGTACTTTGTAAAGATTTATTATAAATAAATGAAGACTCTATACCTAAATCTTTTAATATTTTTAAATCAATATCATTTGTAGTATTTGCAAAAAGAGTACTTACTAAAAAAAGTATTGTTATAAAAAATTTATTCAAAAAATCTCCATCTTCTTGATATATACTAGATTATATCTAAGAAAGGCTAGAAAACTCTTTAAACAATCTTTTAGAATTATTTGTAGTTAATCTTTGTATTTCATCTTCATTTAATTGAAGAAGTTCTGCCATTTTTTGGGCTACAAAAACTGTATAAAAAGGCTCATTTCTTTCACCTCTATGAGGATGTGGAGTAAGATAAGGAGCATCAGTTTCTATTAATAATTTTTCTTTTGGAATTTTTGGAAGAATATCAACTAATTTTTTTGCATTTTTAAAAGTTAATACTCCACCTATTCCAAAATAAAAATTATGCTCAGCTAAAGGAAGTAAATGTTCACTCGCATTAAAACAATGTAAAACACCACCTACTTCTTTTGCATTATAATCAATTAAGATTTGTCTTGAATCATTTGAAGCTTCTCGAATATGCACAATCAAAGGTTTTTTAACTTTTTTTGCAAATTCAATCTGCGCTATAAAAACCTCTTTTTGTTTTTTTATATTTTCTTGTTTTTCAATTTCATCTTCAGGGAGTCTAAAATAATCTAAACCACATTCACCAATAGCAATGCATTTTGGATGGTTTACATATTTTTCCATAGTTGCTTCATCGAATTTATCTATATCATAAGGATGAATTCCAACTGCAAAATAGACTTCATCATATTTTTCAGCCAATTTTATAGCTTGTGGTAAATCATCAAAATCTGCCCCAGGAATTAAAAAACCTTTTACATTATGATTTAAAGCATTTTGAATAACTTTATCAATATCTTCGTAATATTGTTTGTTGTCTAAGTGACAATGTGTATCAATAATTATGATAATAACCTTTTATTTACTAAATTTATAATATTATTTATTTGAGAAATATCTGCATGTCTAATCCATGCATCTATACCAAAATTTTTAAAAGCTTCATAATCACTATCATCATCAATAATAGCAATTGAAACAAACTTCTCTTTACAAACTTTTGTTTTATTTTCTTCAAATTCAAAAATTGAATCTATATCAATAATCACAATATCAGCATCTGTAGCTTCACCTGTTGTATGAAAATACTCAACTTTAAACTCTGGATTAAATAAAGACTCATCTACTTGACAAAATGTTACAATATTCATACTATTACTCCGTGTTTTTTAATAAAATTATTCTAGCTAAAAAGTTATTAATTTATATAACTTACAATATATACCTTGCTGTATCAATATTATCAACAATATCATCTAGCTTTGAAGCAACTAATTCTTTAGTTACTATTATCTTTTCACCTTTTTTTTCATCTGCTTCAAAAGATATATCTTCAATCACTTTTTCAATCACTGTATGAAGTCTTCGTGCACCTATATCTTCTGTTTTTTCATTTGCTGTAACTGAATATTTTGCAAATGCTCTTATTGCTTCATCATCAAACTCTAGTTCAACATCTTCAACAGCTAAAAGTGCTTTGTATTGTCTTAACAGAGAATTTTTTGTATTTGTTAATATTTTATATAAAGCCTCTTCATCAAGAGATTCTAATTCTACTCTTAAAGGAAATCTTCCTTGAAGTTCAGGTATTAAATCACTTGGTTTTGAAACATGAAAAGCACCAGCTGCTATAAATAAAATATGATCAGTTTTTATTTGTCCAAATTTTGTTTGAACACTACTTCCTTCAACTATTGGAAGTAAATCCCTTTGAACTCCCTCTTTTGATGGATCTTGACCTTGAGCTTTTTTTCCCGAGGCAATTTTATCAATTTCATCTAAGAAAATAATTCCACCATTTTCACATCTTTTAAGAGCTTCAATTTTTATAGCTTCTTGGTCTAATAAACCTTCACTTGCTAATCCTCTTAATAAAACTTTAGCATCTTTAATAAATACTTCTTTTTTAATTGTCTCTTTATTAAGTCCACCTAACATTTTATTAAGGCTTTCTTGCATAGAACTCATATCAAAAGGCATAGATGAATCTAAAATCTCAATATGAGTTTTTTTAGGAATATCAATTTCAATTTTTTTATCATCTAAAGAACCATCAAGAAGTTTTTTCTCCATAGTATTATATGTTTTAATAAATGATTCTTTTGCACTTTCACTGGCAGTTTCAGGAAGTGGAGGAACTAATTTTTCAATTATTCTTCTATTTACTTCTTCATCAATTTTATCTTTGATTTTATCTTCAAACTCACGTGTAACTAAATTTATACCCTCATAAACTAAATCTCTAATCATAGATTCAACATCTCGACCTACAAATCCAACTTCAGTATATTTACTAGCTTCAACTTTTACAAATGGTAATCCCATCATTTTTGCAAGTCGTCTTGCAATTTCTGTTTTACCAACTCCAGTATTTCCTATCATCAAAATATTTTTTGGCATTATTTCTTCTTGAAAAACTGGATCTACTTTCATTCTTCTATATCTGTTTCTAAGAGCTAAGGCAATTGTTTTTTTTGCATTACTCTGACCTATAATATAATCATCTAAATATGCAACTATTTGTTTTGGTGTCATATCCATAGTTGGGTTAATCCTCTATTTTTAATATTTTAATATTTTGATTAGTGTAAATACAAAGTTCACCTGCAATCATTAAAGATTCTCGAACAATTTGCTCTTCATCTAAAGTTGAATGTTTTGCTAAAGCTCGGGCAGCTGAAATGGCAAAATTTCCACCACTTCCAATAGATGCAATTGCGCCATCTTCTGGTTCTACAACATCTCCTGTTCCACTTAATATAAAAATTTTCTCTTTATTTAAAACTATCATCATAGCTTCTAATCTTCTTAGAACTTTATCTTTTCTCCACTCTTTAGAAAAGGCAATTACTGATTTTAATAAATCACCCTTACAAGCATTTAAATGTTCTTCAAACATATCAAAAAGGTTAAAAGCATCCGCTGTACTTCCTGCAAATCCTGCAAGAATTTGGTCTTTATAAAGTGTTCTTATTTTTGTTGCATTTCCTTTTAAAACAGTATTTCCAAAAGTAACTTGACCGTCACCTCCAATTACTGCTTTATTAGCACCTCTATATGCAAGTATGGTTGTAGCATCAAACATTTAATTATTCTCCGATTATGTCAACTTTTAAAGTTGCATGAATTGAATGACCTAATTTACAATCAACTTCGTAGATTCCAACTGATTTGAATTTTTTCTCTACAGATATATTTTTTTTATCAATAATAATTGAAAATTGTTGTTCTAATGATTCAGCAATTTCTTTATTTGTAACAGAACCTATTAAATGTCCATTAGCACCAATTTTATGTTTTATAGTAAGTTTAGTTGCATTTAATTTTTCTGCTAGTACTTTTGCTTCAGCAATCTCTTTTGCTTCATTTTCTGCTAATTTTTTTTGTTCTGCTTTGTATCTATTTAATACTTCAGTAGTTGCATGTAAAGCTAAACCTTTACCAATTAAAAAGTTTTTTCCATACCCATCAGCTACTTCTTTTAATTCACCTGCTTTTCCTAAAGTTTTTACATCTTTAATTAATAATACTTTCACAATAACTCCATTCTATTTAATTAATTTTATTTTACTATATTTTTTTTAAACCCTTATAAAGAGAAAAATCAAATATTTTATGCTTGTTTTAGATTTATTTTTATCTTTCTTTTTTTAACATAGTTATTTAATCCTATGTGATTGTTGTAACCTAAAAGTTTTGAAATTTTTCGAACACTTAATCCAACACCTAAGAGTTCTTCAATTTTATCTCTTTGTAAATCAAACTTAGATTTTTGAATAGTACCTTTTGGTTTACCTAAAGACATACCATTTAATTTTTTTGCAGTTAATGCCTCTTTTGTTCTTAAACTCATTAACTCTTTTTCTAAACCAATAGTCATTGAGATAACACCTAAAATCATTTGAGTTAACATATCTTTATCATCTATTAAATCTAAATTTTCTTCGATTATAATAATTCTAATTTTATTAGATAATAAAAATCTCACTATTTCTAAAATAGTTTCTATAGTTCGACCAAAAACATTTAAATTTGAAACAATTATTGTTGAGTTCATTTCACAATTTTTTAGAAGTTCTAATATGTTTTTTTCTTCACTTGGTGTGTTTATATTTATTTCTATATTTTTAAAATTTGTGATATTATTTTTCTTTAAATAATTCTCAACTGAAGCTTTTTGCTCTAATGTATATTTCTGATTATTTTCATTGTTTCTAATATAAGTAAAAATTTTTGACATATTTAAATCCTTTTACATTAAGTATATTAAATAATATTAAAATAAACATAATGTTTAATTTATTATATATATTATTTATACAATATGTTATCATTTTAAATATTAATTGAAACTTATAATTTACTATAAAAAGCCCTTATTATCAGGTAATTGAATTAAAAGTTTTTTTTTGCTATTATCATTTTACATATATTAAAACTAAAGGTTTTTCTTGAAAATAACTGTTGCAATTTCAGGAGCTAGTGGCTCAAATCTTGGTGTTAATTTTGTAAAAAAATTACCAAAAGATATTGAAGTTTTTGTTGTATTCTCAAAAAGTGCAAAAACTGCTTTAAAACTTGAAACTCAAACCTCTACAAAAGAAATATTCAAAGATTATCCAAATGTAACAATTTTTAAAGATTCTAACATAGGTGCAAGTATTGCATCAGGATCATTCAAGGTCGATAAAATGATTATTCTTCCTTGTTCAATGAATACTTTAGCTAAATGTGCTGTAGGAATTTCAGATTCACTAATAACAAGAGCTTTTACGGTGATGTTAAAAGAGAAAAGAGATATTATCTTAGCTCCAAGAGAAATGCCACTAAATAGCATAGTTCTAAAAAATATGTTGACACTATCAAAACTAGGAGTTGTAATTGCACCTCCAATTTTAGGCTTTTATAGTGCTCAACAAAGTTTAGAAGATATGGAAAATTTTTTGATTGGTAAATGGTTCGATTTACTAAAAATAGACAATAATTTATATAAAAGATGGGAATAAATATGCCAAATACTGATATTAATTCATATAGAAAAGCCATTTATAGCGGAACTTTTGATCCTATTACAAATGGTCATTTAGATATTATAAAACGTGCAGCAAATATTTTTGATGAAGTTGTAATTGCTGTTGCAAAAAGTGAATTAAAAAAACCCATGTTCAGCCATGAACAACGAGTAGAATTTGCAAGAGCAGCAACAGAAGACATAGAAGGTGTTTCTGTTTTAGGCTTTGATACTCTACTTGTTGATTTAGCAGTTGATTTAAAAATAAATACAATTATTAGAGGGCTTAGAGCTGTATCTGATTTTGAATTTGAATTACAAATGGGATATGCAAACTCTTCAATAAATAAAAAAATTGAAACTTTATACCTAATGCCAACTTTAGAAAATGCTTTTGTAAGTTCTACAATTGTAAGAGAAATAATAAGATTTAATGGAAAATTCCAACACCTAATTCCCCAAAAAGTTTTAAAATGTATGTAGTAATTGAAGGAATAGATACAGCTGGAAAATCAACTCAATTAGAGCTTTTAAAAAAGAAATTACCAAATGCCATTTTCACAAAAGAACCAGGTGGAACTCCACTTGGTATCAAGTTAAGAACTATGGCACTTGATGGTGAAGCAAAATCAAAAATTGCAGAAATGTTTCTTTTTATGGCTGATAGAGCTGAACATATTGAAGAAGTTATAAAGAAGTATAAGAATAATACAATAATCTCTGATAGGTCGATGATTTCGGGGATTGCTTACGCATCAACTTTAAGTATTGATGAGTTGATTAATTTAAATCTAATTGCTACAAATAATACTTTACCAAGCCATGTAGTTTTACTTGAATTAACACCTACCGAATTAAAATATAGATTATCTCAAAAAGAGAATGATTCTATAGAATCAAGGGGAATTGATTATTTAATAAATATTCAAAATAGAATGAAAGAGACTATCAAAAGATTAAATATAAATCATATCTTTATTGATGCTGATTTAAGTATAAATGAAATAGAAAAAAGAATTGAGGATTTTATAAATGAGTAATAAGAATATACAAAGTTTGAGAGGAATGAAAGATATTGTAAATGAAGAAAGTGCTTTATTTACTTATTTTGTTGAGAATGCCTCTAAAATTGCTAAAAACTATGGATTTTCATACATTGAAACTCCTTTATTAGAAGAAACAGCTTTATTTAAAAGATCAGTTGGAGAAAGCTCTGATATTGTAAATAAAGAGATGTATCAATTTATTGATAAAGGTGAAAATGACGTTTGTTTACGACCAGAAGGAACAGCTGGAGTTGTAAGACACTTTGTTGAAAAGAAACTTGATCGTGCTGGTGGAAACTATAAATGGTATTATTATGGTCCAATGTTTAGATATGAAAGACCTCAAAAAGGAAGACTTAGAGAATTTCACCAATTTGGTTGTGAAGTATTTGGTATAGATTCTGTTTTTGAAGATGCAAATATTATCATTATGATAAAAGAAATTCTTAATTTTTTTGGAATTGGATTTACATTAAAATTAAATTCTCTTGGTTGTAATGTTTGTATGCCTCCGTACAAAGAAAACCTAGTTAAACATTTAACAAATTTTAAAGAAAATCTTTGTGAAGACTGTAATAGAAGGATTTTAACAAATCCAATTAGAGTTTTAGATTGTAAAAATGAAAAATGTCAATTACTATTAAACAATGCTCCAAAAATTACAACAAGTTTATGTGAATCATGTGATGCAGATTTTGAAAAATTAAAAGAGATTTTAGATTTTAATGAAATTAAATATGAAGTTGATTCAAATTTAGTTAGAGGTTTAGATTACTACAACAAAACAGCATTTGAATTTGTAAGTAATGAAATTGGTGCTCAAAGTGCAATAGCAGGTGGTGGAAGATATGATAGATTAGTTGAATTCTTAGGTGGAAAATCAACTAGTGGTATTGGATTTGCAATTGGAATCGAAAGATTATTAGAATTAATTAAGATGCCACAATGTAATCAAGATATTGTATACATTGGTGCTTTAGATGAGGCTTCTTTAAATACTATGTTAAAAGTTGCAAATCAAAAGAGAAAAACAACAAAAACTTTAGTAGAATACGCGCCGAGAAGTTTCGGAAAACATTTTGGAATCGCTGAAAAACTAGGTGCAAATATTGTTGCGCTTATTGGTGAAAATGAGTTAAAAAATGGAACTATTTATATTAAAGATTTAAAAACAAAAGAAGAAAAAAATTTAAAATTAGAGGATTTTTAAAAGTGGGTAATTACGGTATAGACATCTGGAGTGATGATAATTTTATAATTGAAGATGGGCTTGCAAAAATAAACTATAATTGCAAACCTTCATTAATATCAATAGTTAAAGATATAAGAAAACAAGATTTTAAAGGGCCTTTACTTTTAAGATTTCCCCATATAACAGAAAAGCAGATAAATACGTTATACAACACATTTAATTCAAGTATTAAAGAGTACGATTATAAGGGAACTTTTAATGCAGTTTTCCCTTTAAAAGTAAATCAACTTCCTAACTTTATTCATCCACTTATTGCTGAAGGTAAAAAATTTAATTATGGACTAGAAGCTGGAAGTAAAGCTGAACTTGTTATTGCAATGACTTACAACAATATTGGTTCTCCAATAACAGTAAATGGGTTTAAAGATAAAGAGATGATTCACTTAGGTTTCATTGCAAAAAGTATGGGTCACAATATTACTATAATTATTGAAGGATTAAATGAACTGGAAATAATTATAGAGGTTTTAAATGAAACCAAAATGGAGTGTCCTAATATAGGATTAAGAGTTAGACTACATAGCGGTGGAAGTGGCCTATGGGCTAAGAGTGGAGGTATTAATTCTAAATTTGGATTAACTTCAACTGAAATTCTTGAAGCCTATGAATTAATGGAAGATAATAACCTTGTTAAGCATTTAACAATGATTCACTTTCATATTGGTTCTGCTATGAACTCTATTAAACCTTTGAAAAAAGCTTTAAGAGAATCTGGACATATTTATGCTGAGCTAAAAAATTTAGGTGCAACAAACTTAAACTCTATTAACATTGGTGGTGGACTTGCAGTTGAATATAATGCTTATGAAAGAACAAGATTTTACTCTTTAAGTGAATTTTCAAATGATGTTATCTTTACACTAAAAGATATTGCTAAACAAAAAGGTGTTGATGAACCAAATATCTTCACAGAATCTGGAAGATTTATTTCAGCTGCTTCAACTGTTTTAGTTGCACCTGTACTTGAATTATTCTCTGCAGAATATGATTTTGAACATTTAAAATTAAAACCAGTTAATCCTCCTTTAATTCAAGAGTTACATGATTTATATAATGATATGACAAAAAAAACTGCCTATGAATATATGCACGATTGTATTGACCATATGGAATCATTATTAACACTATTTGATTTAGGTTATATTGATTTACAAGATAGATCAAATGCAGAAATTTTAACTCACCAAGTTATCAAAAAAGCTATCTCTTTACTCGAAATTGATGATTATGAAGAGTTAAAAAAACTTGATGAAAATATTCAAGAGAAATATTTATTAAACTTCTCATTATTCCAATCACTTCCTGATTATTGGGGAATTGACCAAGAGTTTCCAATTATGCCAATAACACACCTTGATAAAAAACCAACAAGAAGTGCATCTTTATGGGATATTACTTGCGATAGTGATGGAGAATTACCATTTGATATGAAAAAACCTTTATATTTACATGATGTAAATTTAAATAAAGAGGACTATTTTATAGGATTCTTTAATGTTGGAGCATATCAAGATACTTTAGGAATGAAACATAATCTATTTTCACATCCAACAGAAGTAAATATTGTATTTAAAGATGGTGAAGTTGTTCTTGAAAAAGTTTTAGAATCACAAAAAATCATTGATATTTTAGAAGATATTGATTACAACACTGATGATATAAGAGCAATTTTAAGAAAAAGTTTAAATGACCATAATTATAAAGATATAGAAAAATATCTAAATGAAAACAGTTATTTAAAGACTATTTGGAGTTATCATGAGTAATGAAGAAGTAGAAAATCAAGAGAAAATTTCATTTTGGGCACAATTAAAAGAGGATTTTTATGT
Source organism: Aliarcobacter sp. (assembly GCA_028688995.1). GTDB lineage: Bacteria > Campylobacterota > Campylobacteria > Campylobacterales > Arcobacteraceae > Aliarcobacter. The sequence continues at coordinate 22,560 of JAQTXB010000020.1, read as the reverse complement.
ACCAAGAAATAATGACCCTGCTCTTGACACAAATCTAGAACTATTTTTTAATTATCCAGGTGTTTGGGCAATTATAAACTATAGAATTGCAAATAAACTCTATTATAAAGGTTGGAAAAAACTATCTAGAGTTATTAGTGGAATATCTAGTTTTTTAACAAAAACAGATATTCATCCAGCTTGTACTATAGGAAGAAGAGTTTTTATTGACCATGCTATTGGAGTTGTTATTGGTGCAACTGCAATTGTGGAAGATGATGTTTTAATTTATCAAGGTGTAACTTTAGGTGGAGTTAGTTTAAATAAAGGAAAACGTCACCCAACTGTTAGATCAAATACAGTTATAGGAAGTGGAGCTAAAGTTTTAGGAAATATTACAATTGGAAGAAACTCTAAAGTTGGGGCAAACTCTGTTGTAGTTTGTGATGTTCCTGATAACTCAACTGCTGTTGGAGTTCCTGCTAAAATTATCAAAAGAGATAATAAAAACTGCAAAATGGAACATGGTGATTTACCAGATATTAATAAAGAGATGTTCAAATATCTTCTTGATAGAATCCATCTAGTTGAAACTGCATTAAAAGAAGAAGATGGAATTGACTTAACTCAAAAAGATGAAAAATTAGAAAATGATTATAATAATTTTATTGAAGCTATGAACTCAATAAAAAGGAAAGATTCTTGAGTTTAGAACTTGCAATATTTGGAATAATTACAGGATTTTCTTCTGGTTTTTTCGGTATTGGAGGAGGAACTATATTAGTTCCTATGCTTTTAATGCTTGGTTTTGTAATGAAAGAAGCTGTTGCTATATCTATCATGCAAATGGTTTTTTCTTCTATTTATGGCTCTTTTTTAAATGCAAAAAAAGCTAAAGATGTTGTAAAAGATGGTGTAATTTTAGGAGTTGGTGGTTCTTTTGGTGGAATGATAAGTGGATATATTGTTCCTAATGTTTCAAATGAATTTCTACAATATCTTTTTATTGCTATTTTAATCTTTTCAATAATCAAAATTTTTTATTCTCCAGCTATTCATGCAGATAAAAAAGAGACAAAAAATACATTTATACTACTTCTAATTGGTGCTGGTATTGGTGTTCTTGCAATGAGTATTGGTGTTGGTGGTTCTATTTTATTAACTCCAATATTAGTTGGTTATTTAAAATATGATTTAAAAGCAGCAACTGCTTTGGGATTATTTTTTGTAATTTTTTCTTCAATTGCAGGTTTTATATCAACTTCATATCATGGGCAAATGTTATTTACTGAAGGTGCAACAGTTGGTATTGGTTCGCTAATTGGAGTATATTTTGGAATAAAAGTTAAAGATATTGTAAAAGCAACATCTTACAAAAATTATGTGTTACTTTTAAATATCGCTGTTTTAGTTATCATGCTTTATAAGACTATTTAGTCTTATAAAGATTGTTCTCTTAGCTTATCTTTTTTACTTTTTCTTTTGCCTTTTACAGGCTCTTTACCCTTTTGTTTTTTTACTGGTGTTCCAGTTAGTTCAAAACCTTCAATTTGTTCTTTTTTTAGTTTTATATTACATCTTTTTTCTATTAATGAGAAATGCTCAAAATCTTCTAATCCTATAAAAGATATTGCATCTCCACTTTTACCAGCTCGTCCTGTTCGTCCAATTCTATGAATATAATCAGCAGTTGCTCTTGGTAAATCAAAATTTATAACACAAGAAATATCATCTATATGTAAACCTCGAGCTGCAATATCTGTAGCAAATAAAATTTTGATTCTTTTATCTTTGAAATCTTGTAAAGTCTCATTTCTTTCATCTTGAGTTAAATCCGCATGAAAAGACTCAGCATTTAAACCATATTTTCTAAACTTTGCAGCTATATTGTCACAAGAGCGTTTATTTGCCATAAAAACAAGTATTTGCTCCCATGAATGGTTTTGTATTAGATTACGAAGAAGTGGGCTTCTGTTCTCTTTATTTACTTCTATTGCCCGTTGATTTATACTTTGAACAGTTGGAGTTTCATCTTCTATGAAAACTTCAACAGCTTGAGTTGTAATTTTTGAAGCAATATTCAACATCTTTTGTGGATATGTTGCAGAAAAAAGAAGATTTTGTCTTTTTTGTGGAATCTCTTTTAAAAGTAATTCTAACTCCTCTTCAAAACCAAAATCTAACATCTTATCTGCTTCATCTAAAACAAGAAATTCAAGATTTGACAAATTCATCTGTTTTTTATTTAATATATCAAGTAATCTTCCTGTAGTTGCTACAACAATATCACAACCTTTTTGAATATCTAAAAGCTGTTGTGTAAGACTTTCTCCACCTATCACACTAACAACTATAGGTTTTTTAGTAAAATTTACAGAAAAATCAATAAAAGCCTTTGATACTTGAAGGGCTAATTCCCTTGTTGGAGTAAGAACTAAAATTGAAATTTTTGCTTTTGATTTATGTTCTTTATCTTCTTTATTAAAGAATAATTGCAAAATTGGTAAAACAAAACTAGCAGTTTTTCCACTACCAGTTTGTGCTTTTGCCATAATATCTCTGTTTTGTAGAACAAGAGGAATTACTCTTGTTTGAATTATTGTGGGTTCTTTATAAGCATTCTCATCAAGTGCTTTATTTATACTCTCACAAAGACCTAAAGTTGAAAATCCCATAAAAATCCTTTGATTACTTGTTTGATTGCGTATTTTAAGATTATTTGCCTTTATCAAAGCCATAAAAAATAAAAATATGCAATTAATACAATTTACGCTACCCTGAATAGCTTTATGTAGTTCTTTCAATAAAAATAAACTGCCTAATACTGAAAAAACTACCTAACAAGGACAAAAATGATAAGACAACAAATAACTATTCAAGAAACCCCCGAGATTATTGTGCATAAGCCTTTTGAAAAAACTAATAAATATATAGAAATTGTAACAATTCCAACTTCAACAAAAAAGATAGCTGTAGGGATTGATTTAAATGTGGAGTTAATCTTAGAAATTTTGTCAAAAAATTATGAAAAAGTTTGTGTTACTATTATAAAAAATGAAGATGATTTACAAACTTTAGTAAACAAAAAACCTGATTTAGTATTTTCAGGTATCAAATATTTTGAATTCAAAAAAGAGAAAATCTGGTTTTCAGATTATTTAAAAAACCATAACATTGATTATATATCATCAAATAAAAATGCTTTTGAAAATGAATATGATAAAAATCTTGCAAAAGAGATTGTACAAAAAGAAAATATTAATACAGCAAAATTTTTCACGACTCAACCAGATGAACATGTCACAGAAAGTTCACTTCCTGTGACATTTCCTCTATTTTTAAAACCTGTTGAAAAAAACAATCCAGAAGATATAAATGCCCAATCAGTGGTATTTGATTTTAAAAAATACCAAGCAAAGGTTTTAGATATTTATAATAATCAAAAATCTCGTACTTTGGTGGAAAACTATCTATCAGGTAAAGAGTATAGTGTTTCTATTTTAGAAAATAAATCAAAAAATATTCTAATGATTCTGCCAGTTGAAATTATTGCAGTAAAAAATAAAAATGGACATAAGATTTTAGATTTTGATGCTAGAAAAAGTACATTAGAAGAAGTTACGGAAGTAATTGATAAGAAAATAAAAAAAGAACTCTGTTTAGTTGCCATAAACTCTTTTAGAGCATTGAGTGGAAAAACTATGGGGAAAATTTCTATTAAGATGAGTTTTAATGGGATTTTACATTTTTTAGAAGCTGATTTTATGCCAAGTTTTGATGAGGGTTATTTTTATAAAGCATTTCAAATAAATGAAAATCTAAGTTACGAAGAGATGATTTTAAGAATTACAAATGCTGCATTATCTTCGCCAAAAGAAGAGATTTAATATTTAGAAAAACACTTAGGGATATTGAGATTTAAAAATTTCAATACCCTAAGAATTTTGGCTATATTGTTTACAAATTAAGTATAGAATTTCTAACAACACTTAAATTTGCAGAACAATTTGGTATAACATAATCAATTTCAACTTCAATTAATCTTGAAAAATTAAAAGAATCAAACAAATCTAGATAACTTATAATTACATCTTTATGATCAATAACTTTTGCTTTTCCATTTATCTTTATTCTAATATCCCTAGAAAAATCAATAAATAATAATCCAACATTTGAATTTGACTCTATATCTCCTATTGAATGTAAAATTCCATTTCCATTAAAATCAGGAAAAATCAATCTCTTTTTATCTAAGAATTTTATCAATTTTTTTGATTTTGTACCTTTAAAATTTACATTTACTTTTCCATCTTTACTTGATGTTGCTAGAAAAAAATAGTTCAAATTTTCAATAAATTTTATCATTCTATCATTTGGAGTTGATGTATCCATATTTTCAAATATATTTTCAGCCTGTTTTGTTGTTCCATACTTTTGCCTTACAAATAGATGCTCTTGTGTAAAATTTTCCATATTAACTCCTTAAAACCAATATTGTGGATAAGCTCTATTTTTATGCAAATTATTATAGAAAATTGCAACAAAAACTAAAATAATAGAACCCATAAGACTTGGAAAAATCAAATAATCCCAATTTGCACCTAATAAAAACACTATCAACGGATTTGATCCAGCTGGTGGATGAACTGTTCTTGTGGCGATCATAACTGCAATTGCAGTTGCCAAAGCTAATGCCATACTCCAATATTCATTTCCTAAAATATGTAAAAAAGCTAAACCAATAAATGTAGATAAAAAATGCCCTAAAATCACATTTCTAGGTTGTGAAAATGGACTTTTAGGAAATCCAAATAACAGAACACAAGAGGCTCCAAAAGAACCCATAATCAAAAGATTGTCATAAGATTTTGTAAGATAACCAATAATAAATATTGAAATAAATCCACCAAACCAAGCAAAAATTATTTCACTTATTGGTGATTTTATTGGAAGTGCTTCGCCCTGCCCTTTGAATTTTTTAAAATAATTCATATTTTTCCTTTTTAATGAATTTAAACAACCAAACGATTGTTTGTTTAAATAAGATAAAAAAAAACCATTAGATTAAACTAATGATTTTTTCACCTACTTTTAGATAATTTTCTGACGAATCATATAAATTCATCATCATTATGGCACCTTGCGTTAAAGCCACATACTCTTTTGCTAAATTTGAAGCTTCTATCTTTGAGTATTTATTCTCAAAAATTTTTATCAAAGCATTTTCCCAATCTGTAAAATAAAGCTTTATCTCTTCTTTAAAATCCAAGTTTAAAGTACTAGCTTCCAAGGCCAAATTTCCAAGTAAACAACCACCCTCACTTTGCAAAAAGTAATCATCAGTTTTTTTGACAATTAACTCAATTTTTTGCTTATCACTTAAACCACTTCTGTAAGCAATAGAGAAAACTTCTTTGTCAAAATATTCATGAATATACTTCAAAGACTCCAAACCTATCTCATCTTTACTCTTAAAATGATGATAAATACTTCCTTTTATAAGCCCACAAGCTTCGGCAATATTTGCCATAGAAGTATTTGAATACCCTCTTATTTTAAAAAGTTTAATAGACTCTTTTAAAATCTCTTCTTTTGATGTTTTTTTGATTGCCATAATTTTATCCAAACGATTGTTTGGTAAAAGTTTAGCTTAATTTCTTATTTATGTCAAATATAAAGAAAGCTCTTTATTAATAAAATACTTAAATAATAGTATCATTTTCTAATCTTTATCAATTCATTATGTTCAAGAAGAAACATCAAAGTTTCATTTACATAATATTTTATTGAATCTCTTGTTACTTTATCAAGTTGATAAACTTTTTGTCCTCTAATACTTTTCCCTTTTCCAAAAAGTAATTTAAATTTATCATTTAAATATCTTCCTCTAAACCAACCAATATGGATATAATTTTCTTTAACTTTTATATAACAAAATCCACCCTCTTTTGAGTATAGTGTTGTTATATTTTCACTATATTTTTCTTTTGCATCATTTCCAATACAGATTTTTATGAAATCTCTTACATTTAGGAAAAGTTCAGCATATTCACCATTGCTATCTTTTTCAAAAGAGGTTCTTTTCATTTGTTATTTTCCTTTTTTTCTATTTTATCATCTCTTTGATTTTTATAAATCTCTTTTTAATAAAAAATTGTAAATTTCTTGGATTCAAAATTTTAAATTTAGTCTGCATACTATATAATTCCGAAAATTTTAACCTAAAAAAGGTATTCCAATAAAAAACTCAAAAATGAAAATAGCTCTTTTCCTAATTACTTCACTTATTATTACCGGTGTTGCTTTATTCTTTATTCCTCAAACACATGAATATGTAAACAATTTTTTAACCTTGTCATTTGATAGTGCGATTTGGCTTTATTATATGTTATTAACATCTTACTCTCTACCTATTTGGCTATTGTTGATTATCTCAATTTTAGCACTTGTAACTATAATAAAACTTTTACTTTTACTTACAAATAGTTCAAAAGAAGAGTTTACAAAGTATGTAGAAGATTCTATCTATGGGGCAAAATGGAGATGGAAATGGACAAAAAATGAGATTGTAAATATTGAGTGTTATTGTCCAAAATGTGATTCTGTTTTAGTTTACGATGAGAGTTCATGTCACACAAGATATACTGATGTTGCAAAAACTGATTTTATTTGTGAAAACTGTAACTCACAACTTGTAACATCTATTCATGGTGGAAATAAGAAATATGCAATTAATGCTATAAAAAGAGAGATTGAAAGACGAATTAGAACAGAAGAGTATAAAACAATAATTAATTAATCTATATAAAAATTCCAGTATGTACTTTTTTATTCACTAAAAGTACATACCCTATTTCTTCCATTCTCTTTTGCTTTGTATAGTGATTTATCTGCTTTTATCAATAACTCATCTATATTTGATTTACTTGCAGCTACAACCCCAAAAGAAGAAGTGAAATTAACCTCTCCATTTTCTAAAACAACTGATGTATTTGAAATTTCAACACGTAAACGTTCTGCCACTTTTATTGAATCTTCAAGGCTAGTTTCTGGCAATAAAATAGCAAATTCTTCTCCACCTATTCGCCCAATTATATCTATATCTCGTAAAATTGAACGACTTACTTCTGCAATTTTTTGAAGAACTAAATCTCCAACATTATGTCCATAAGTGTCATTGATTTTTTTAAAGAAATCAATATCCAACATTATTAAAGATAATTTACTTTCATATCTATTATGTCTTGATAATTCTAATTCAGCTTGTTCAATAAAATATCGTCTATTTGCCAAACCTGTTAAATAATCTGAATATGCCCTATGTTCTAATTCATTTCGGGCATTTCTATTTTCTATAGCAATAGCAGCTAAATTTGCAGCAAAAGTTATTCTTTCAATATCACTTGAATTTGGACTTGCTGTTTTTTTATGATAAATTGCAAAAGTACCTAAAACTTTTCCTGTTGATGAAATAATTGGTTCTGACCAACAAGCAGCTAATCCAGCTTTTTGTGCTAAACCTTTATATGGTTGCCAATAATCATGATTAACAATATCCTCAGCAATAACTCGTTGACCTAAAAAAGCAGCAGAGCCACAAGAACCAACACCTAAACCTATTTGTGTACCATCAATAGCTTTATTATAAAAATCAGGTAAACTTGGCGATGCTCCAACCAATAGATGTTTTCCTTCTTTATCAAGTAATAATACACTACATAAAGAAGTTGAATCTTCCAATTCAATATTTGTTACAATAGTATTTAATATATCAGATAAAGAAGCATCTTTTGCAACCATCTCTAACATTGAATCATGTGCACGATTTCGTAATTCACTTTTCCAATGGGCTGTAATATCATTAAAATTTGCTAAACATTTTTCACCTAACCAAGAGATAGATACAAGTACTTGCCGTTCACTTCCATCTTTACATACAATACTAACTTCTCTTTGAGAAATAGGTATAGGTTTGTTTTTTTCATCTGATAATTTGCTTACTTCATATAAAGATTTCATTTCATCTTTTTGATATTTTAAATCTGAATAAGCTTTTTTATACCAAGTTTCGATATTTGGAATATCTTCAAGTGTATATCCAAATAATTCTGTAAATTTATGATTAACATATTCAATATTACCATCAACATCTGACCAAGAAATTGCAACAGGAGAAAAATCCAATATATCATTTAATTGTATTTTTTGTTGATTACTTTGATTAAGATTATGTTCTAAGGTTATTTCACGTATTTTAGATAAACCTGTTTTTGCTAACATTTGTGCCATTTTTACAACACAATCCATCGCTGATTCAATTTTTTCTTTACTTATAATTGGGACTAAATTTATTGCTTCAAGATATTCATCTTCATCATAATTAAATTTTTTAGCTTGTTTCTTAAAGAATTCTATATTTGGTGCTTCATTTAAAACTTGGCCTAAAAATAAAGTTGCTAAAACATCTCCCTCGATAACTATAGGAGTTGCATAATCAATTAAACCATTTTTACATAATGAATGAGAGATTTTGCCATTAGAAACATTTTTTATTAAAAAAATATTACTCTCTTGACATTGTAAACTACTCTCTTTATTAGCCCGATGAAATAATGCACATGCATCAATCCATCCTACTTGAGAAATAATTTTACCATCAGCTCCTACAAGGGCATTTGGAATACCTGTAGCTTCATAAAAACTTTTTAATAGTTCTTCAAATTCTATAACATCAACTAATTCACTAAAGTTATATTTTTTATCACTACCCATTATAAAGTTACTTTGCATTTATACTTCCAAATTTTTCTATTATTGTATATTTTATTATCTTTTTATTAATCTAGTATTAAAGTATACATTACCCAAGTTTTTATAATAAAAGATAAAGCAAAGAAGTAAAAATAAAAAATTATTTTTTTTTATTTCATTGATCTTTCAACTAACATTTCTGCGGTACAATCGTATATATCAACAAAATCTTCACTATCAATATTATCAGGAAGAACACTCTTTTTAGTTACTTTTGCAAGAATTTTTACCTTACTATTAATATCTTTGATTGTGTGTGATAAAAGTATGATACTATCTATATCATGTAAAGCAATGATTACAGCTTTTGCTTTTAAAATACCTGCTTCTTCAAGTATATGTTTTTGAGCTGGATTCCCAAATATAACTTTTTCACCATGAATCAAAGCATTTTCAAAAAACTCATAATTATCAATAATCGCAATATGCTCGATATTATCATTTTTTAAATTTAAAAGTATTTGTTTACCAAAACTTCCATATCCACAAACAATTATATGTTCTTTTAAAGACTCTTTTGAAGTATTTATTATTTCACTACTAGCATCTTTTTTCATTAAAATACTATTTGTAATAAATCCAATATTTTTAAGAACAAAGGGAGTTAAAACCATTGAAATTATTACAGAAAGTGTAAGTAATTGTCCTATATTTGCATCTAAAAGAGTATTTTGTGTAGCCAAAGTAAATACAACAAATGAAAACTCTCCAACTTGAGAAATAGTAAGTGAAGTTTCAAAAGCCACTCTTTTTCCAACAAAAAAGCTCATAATTCCAAATATAAGCAAACCTTTAAACACCATAATAATAAGGGTTAATCCAAAAACTTCCATAATATTTGAGATAAAAAACTGTATATCTATTTGCATCCCAACAGTTACAAAAAAAAGTGCTAGAAATAGATCTCTAAAGGGAATAAGGTCAGCTTCTACTTGGTGTTTATAATGAGTTTCTGCTATTAACATACCGCCAATAAATGCTCCCATTGAATATGTAAAACCTAAATAGTGTGCTAAAAAACTTGCACCTATTGCAATAATCAAAACTATCATGATAAAAAGCTCATGAGTATCCGCTTTACTTACAAGTTTTAAAATATGATTTAAAAAGTATTTACCAAAAATAATCATTACTATTAACAGAACAAGTCCAGAGAAAAAGATATTTACAAGTAGACTACTAACAGAACTTCCACTACTTGATAGAATTGTTAAAACCAATAAAAATGGAATAACAGCTAAATCTTGAAAAATCAATATTCCCAAAGAATTTTGTCCATAATAATTTGTTATTTTGTTTGTATCATTTAGTATTTTTAATACGATTGCTGTAGATGAAAGTGATAATGCAGCTCCAATAACCATTGAAGTTTTAATATCTAAACTAAATAAAAAATAAGAGATTAAAGTAAAAAAAAGAACTGATAAAGCAACTTGAAGTCCACCATAAACAAATACCTGCTTTCGCATTTGTATTAGGTTTTCAAGCCTCATTTCAAGTCCAATTGTAAACATTAGAAATACAATACCAAACTCAGCAATTTGGTCTAAAACATGAGAATCTTCTACATTAGAGCCAATAATATTTACAAGTATAATTCCAGATACTATATATCCAACAATTGGTGGAACATCAAAACGTTTTAAAATAATCCCCAAGATAACTGCAACAACTCCTGTTGCTAACATCATCAAAATAACTTGTTCCATCAAAACCCTTATTCTTCAATAAATAAGGTGGAATATTAGCATATATACTGCAAATTGTTACTAAAAAATAATATAAATAATTTTTTAGTAACAAAAATAATCGAATTTTTAAATTAAGATTTTAATCCTGCTTTTTCTTCTAGTCCTAACATAATATTCATATTTTGAACAGCAGCTCCTGAAGCTCCTTTCCCAAGATTATCAAGTCTTGAAATTACAAGCATATAATCATCCGATTCATAAACTGAGATTTCAATTCTATTTGTATTATTACACTTCATTGCATCTAAAAAACCCTCATCTAAATATGCAACATCATCTTCAATAATTTTTACAAACTCTTCATTTTTATAATAATCTTTGTATAAAGATAATACTTCTTCTTTTGATATATTTTTTTCTAGTTCATCTTTTATTAGATATGACATTACTAACATACCTTGAGCAAAGTTTCCAACACTTGGAGTAAAAAATGGAGCTGATTCTAAACATAAGATATATTTCATTTCTGGTAAATGTTTATGACTTAAACCTAAAGCGTAAGGTCTTTGGCTTTTATATTTATCTTTATTTTCAGGTGCTTCATAAATATCTATTAAACCTTTTCCACCACCACTATATCCTGTGATTGAATGGCAAACTATTTTTTGTTTTTTTGAAACAATATTATTTTCAATTAATGGTTTCATTGCCATTATAAATCCACTTGCATGACAACCAGGAACACAAACTCTTGTTGAGTTTTTTATTTTTTCTCTTTGTGTTGGATTTAACTCTGCAATTCCATAAGTCCAATCAGGGTTTGTTCTGTGAGCTGTACTTGCATCAATAACTTTTGTTGTGTTATTAGTTATTAAACTTACAGACTCTTTTGAAGCAGCATCAGGAAGACATAAAAAAACTAAATCAGCTTCATTTAAAAACTTCTTTTTAATCTCTAAATCTTTTTTATCTTCTTCATTGATTGTTAAAATTTCAAGTTCACTTCTATCTTTTAGCATTTCATGGATTTTTAATCCTGTTGTTCCAAACTGACCATCTACAAAGATTTTATATTTCATTTTATATTTTTCCTTTTTATTTAAATAAGCTTTTTGAAGTATCATATACTAACTCATAATAGTTATTGTTGTTATATGAAAACTCTTTTATTACTTCTAGTTTTAGTTTTTTTGTATGGGCTTCAAAAGACCTTTGATTTATTTTATTTATGAATGTTACCAAAATAGGAAATCTTTTTGCCATATTTTCTCGGGCAAAGTCAAATATCTTTTCTAATACTCCACTTCCTCTATACTCTTTATCCACACAAACAGGTCCATATTGATATGAGTTTTCAAGACTAAGTTTTTGACCTAAATATTCTAAGTTTGGTAAATCTTCCATCATAAAAGCAAACATAGGCCATCTTGACCAAAAATTCCAAGAAGCACTCATAACATAAGCTACAACTTTTTCATTCTCAACTGCTATAAACAAACCTTGCTCTAAAGTGATTAAATCAATCATTTGCTCTTTTGTAAAAGCAGTTGTAATAAACCCGTCTTTTTTATCTTCTTCTTTTATAGAATCAATTTGATATTTAAAATGTAACTCTAATACTTTTTCTATATCTTCTATTTGTGCAATTTTAAAATTCATTTAATACTCTTATTTTATGTTCTTCAGATTTTCAAGGCCGTATTCTAACATTTTTAACTTAGTTTATAAATATACTATTGACTTATAAGTGTCAATATAAAAACAATGAAAATCTAATTTAATCTCTTATTATAAAATCTATCCTATAATATTAGCTTCAAATTTTAAAGGCAAAACATGACAGATTCAATTAAAATATTTAACGCTTGTGAAAATAACTTAAAAAATATAAACCTAGAAATACCAAAAAATAAACTTATTGTATTCACAGGACTTTCGGGTTCTGGAAAATCAACATTAGCATTTGATACGCTTTATGCAGAAGGTCAAAGAAGATATATCGAATCACTTTCTGCATATGCAAGACAATTCTTAGATAAAGTAGGAAAACCAAATGTTGAAAGAATTGAAGGACTAACTCCAGCAATTGCAATTGACCAAAAAACAACATCTAAAAATCCAAGGTCTACTGTTGGAACTATCACTGAAGTATATGATTACTTTAGACTTTTATATGCCAGAATTGGGAAACAACATTGTCATCAATGTGGAGAACCAATCTCACAAATGAGTGCAAGTGATGTAATAAATCAAGTTTTAACTTTACCAAATGACTCTAAAGTTGTAATCTTAGCTCCACTTATCAACAGAAAAAAAGGAAGTTTTGCAGATTTACTTGAAAGCTTAAGAAGTAAAGGTTATGTAAGAGCCATGATTGATGGAGTTATGGTAAGACTTGATGAAGAGATAGAATTAGCAAAAACTCAAATGCATACAATCAAAGTTGTAATTGATAGGGTTACAATAAAAGAAGAAAATAGAGACAGAATTGCTCAAGATATAGAAAAAGGTTTAAAAGAGAGTTTCGGAGAACTTGAAATTGAAGTTATAAACCATGAAGAAATGGGTGTAGAAAGACATATTCACTACAGTGAGCATATGGCTTGTTTTTCTTGTAAAATCTCATTTGAACCACTTGAACCTTTATCATTTTCTTTTAACTCTCCAAAAGGTGCTTGCCCTGCTTGTGATGGTTTAGGAATTAGATATGCCCTTGATATGAAAAAAGTTATAAATGAAGATTTATCTATTGAAGATGGAGCTATTAGAGTTATATATGGTTTTAATAAAGGTTTTTATTTCAAAATGCTTTTAGCTTTTTGTGAGGGAACTGATATTGCCGTAAATGTACCTTTTAGAGATTTACCAGAACATCAAAGAAAAGCTATTTTACATGGAAGTGTTGATGAAGCTACATTCTTTTGGAAAAGACATAAACTTACACGAAAATGGGAAGGTGTTGTAAAACTTGCCTATGACATGATAAAAGATGAAAAAGAGATGAGTGAATACATGACTGAAAAGAAATGTGACTCTTGTAATGGAAATAGATTAAAACCCTCTTCTCAAAGTGTTTATGTTGCAAATAAAACAATAAGTGATATTTTAAATATTCCTATTGAAGATGCCCATGCTTTTTTCCAAGATGATTCAAATTTTGCTTATCTAAATGACCAATTTAAAATGATTTCAAAACCAATTTTAAAAGAGATACGAGAAAGAATTTTCTTTTTACACGATGTAGGACTTGGTTATATTACTCTTGGACGAGATGCAAGAACTATTTCTGGTGGAGAAGCTCAAAGAATCAGAGTGGCTTCGCAAATTGGTTCAGGTTTAACTGGAGTTATGTATGTTCTTGATGAACCATCTATTGGACTACATGAAAGAGATACAAATAAACTTATCAAAACTTTACGAGCTTTACAAGAAAAAGGAAATACAGTAATTGTTGTTGAACACGATAAAGAGACTATTCAAGCAGCTGATTATATAGTGGATATTGGACCAAACGCTGGGAAATATGGTGGAGAGATTGTATTTGCAGGAACTCTAAAAGAGATGAACAAAGCAAAAACTCTAACTGCAAAATATGTAACAGGTGCTAAAAAAATAGATTATGTTCACAATAGACCACAAGAAGAGTTTATAGAAATTAAAAATGTAACTATAAATAATATTAAAGACCTAAATGTAAAAATTCCCCTAAAAAATCTTTGTGCAATCACAGGAGTTTCAGGAAGTGGTAAATCATCACTTATTTTACAAACCCTACTTCCAGTTGCAAAAGAGCTTTTAAATCGAGCTAGAAAAGTAAAAAAAGTAGATGGAGTAGAAATTGAAGGTTTAGAAAAACTAGATAAAGTTATCTACCTTGACCAAAGTCCAATTGGAAGAACTCCACGTTCAAATCCAGCAACTTATACTGGACTTATGGATGAAATTAGAGAACTCTTTGCAAAAACAAAAGAAGCTAGTCTTAGAGGTTATAAAATTGGTAGATTTTCTTTTAACGTAAAAGGTGGAAGATGTGAGAAGTGTCAAGGTGAAGGTGAAATAAAAATTGAAATGCACTTCTTACCAGATATTATGGTGAAATGTGATGATTGTCATGGGAAGCGATACAACTCTCAAACTTTAGAAATAATGTATAAAGGTAAAAATATCTCTGATGTATTAAACATGAGTGTGGATGAAGCTTTAGAGTTTTTTGCAAAAGTGCCAAAACTAAATACAAAACTTCAAACTCTAAGTGATGTTGGACTTGGATACATAACTTTAGGACAAAATGCCGTTACACTTTCAGGTGGTGAAGCTCAAAGAATAAAACTATCAAAAGAGTTAAGTAAAAAAGATACGGGAAATACTCTTTATGTTTTAGATGAACCAACAACTGGTTTACATTTTGCCGATGTTGATAGATTAACAAAAGTATTACATCATTTAGTTGATTTAGGAAATTCTGTTTTAGTAATCGAACATAATCTTGACGTTATTAAAAACTCTGATTGGGTTATTGATATGGGACCTGAAGGTGGAAATAAAGGTGGAATGATTGTTGATGAGGGAACACCTGAATTTTTAGCTTCAAATCATAAAATTTCTGGTTCATATACTGGATATTATTTGGATAAAGAGATTAACGGTTAATGAAAATAGATTACAACATCTTCAATCAAAAAACAGCAATTGATAGATTTATCTTTGCTGTTGAAAATGGTTATTACGTAGAAGCTCACGAATTACTTGAAGATGACTGGAATTTTTATAAAAAACAAGGAGAATTAAACAAAGCTCTTGTTTTAAAAGGTTTAATAAATGGAGCAACAGCTCTCGCACTTTTTCATGTAAAAAAAAGACCTCTAAGTTATAAAAAAGTTTGGCCAGCTTTTGAAAAATATGTTCCATTATTAGATGTTGTAGATTTTGAAGAAAAAGAAAAGTATTACAAAGTAAAAGATTTATTGATAAAATTAAGTAAAGAAGTAGAAGCCAAGTTATAAAAACTTATAACTTGGTCTAAATGATTAAGAAGCAGAATCCAAACTTAACATATACGCTTTCATTCTCATCATCTCTTGAGTAGGATATTGATTTTCTGCATTACCCCTCTCTACCTTTACATAAAAGTCTTTAGAAGAATCATTGTATCCAAAGTTCGTATTAGATAAAACTACCTCAAATTTATTAGGAGTAGTTGTAGTATTTTCAACTTTTTTAGCATCAGCAACTTCTTTTTGCTTTGATATAGCTTCTTTCTGTACTTGCTGTATCGCATCTTCAGTCGTAATCTGTGATGATTTAACTGAGGGTTGAACTTTCTGAATTTCTAAAGCCTTATTATCTGTGAACTGGTCAATTTTTGGTATCATTCCGTATTCCATAATAAGCTCCTTTTTTAAAAGTTTTTATTGCTTTATTATACTACTTTTTTTTAATTTTTGTCAAAAATTTTATTATTAAGTTTATTCTGATATTATTTGTTCAAAATTCTTAATTATTTGAAGGAGAAAAACTTGGAATATAATTCCCGAGTGCTTAATTTTTACAAGAGAAAAAATAAATGGAACTTCTAGTACTACTATTTATTGCCGTTATCGTTACATCTTTTTTATGTTCTATTTTAGAATCTATTTTATTATCTACAAATATCACTTATATCTCAGTGTTAGAAAAAGATCATCCAAATGCAGGAAAACTTCTTAAAAAACTAAAGATTGATATTGATAAATCTATTGCTGCAATTCTTATTTTAAATACAACTGCAAACACGTTAGGAGCAACAGCAATTGGAATACAAGCCAAAAATGTTTTTGGTGGGGATAGTATTGAGATTTTGATTATTTCGATTGCTTTAACTTTTTTTATTCTGTTTTTTTCTGAAATAATTCCAAAAACAATCGGTGCAGTTTATTGGAGACAATTAGCTATTTATACTCCAAGAATTATAAATTTATTTATATTTTTAACTTATCCACTAATTATTATTACTCAATTTGTAACTAATAAAATTGGTAAAGAAACACACGATAAAATTTCAAGGGAAGAACTACTTCAATCTACACTTTTAAGTGAAGAAGAAGGAGTAATTGGTAATTTAGAATCACAAGTTATAGAAAATACCCTTGCTTTATACAATAAAAAATTAAAAGATATTTTAACACCTCGTTCTGTTATGTATGCTGTTGAAAAAAATAGTGCAATCAAAGATATAATTGAAGATAAAAGAGCAATGAAATTCTCAAGAATCCCAGTATATGAAGGAACTATTGATAATATTGTAGGAATTATTTTAACTAAAAAGTTATTCAAACATGCAATAAAAGAGAAAGATATAACTTTAGAAAATATTATGAAACCTATATTTTCATTACATGAAAATATCCATGTTATAAAAGCTTTAAAATTATTCATACAAAAAAAAGAGCACATGTTTATAGTTCATGATTCATATAATCAAACAGAGGGAATTGTAACTTTAGAAGATTGTATTGAAACTATCCTAGGACTTGAGATTATGGATGAATCAGATACAACTGCTGATATGAGAAAACTAGCTTTAAATAAAATGAAAGCAAAAAGAAAAGAGGAAACAAAGGAGATATTATGAGTACAACATTTGATTATGAGAAATTAAAACTTTTCTACATAGGAAAAGAAAAAATTAATGAGTCAGATTTTGCTCCTTTAGTTTATAAAAACAAAGATTTAACAACCCATGCAGCAATTATTGGAATGACAGGAAGTGGAAAAACTGGTCTTGGAATTTCACTTTTAGAAGAAGCAGCAATTGATAATATTCCCTCAATTATAATTGACCCAAAAGGTGATATGGGAAATTTACTTCTTACTTTTCCACAGTTACAAGGAAGTGATTTTGAGCCTTGGATTGAAGAACAAGATGCTATAAATAATGGTTTAAGTGTTTCTGAATTTGCTTTAAAAACTGCACAAACTTGGAAAAATGGACTTGAAGCAGATTTTCAAAATCAAGAAAGAATCCAAAAACTAAAAGATTCAGCTGATTTTACTATTTATACTCCTGGAAGTAGCTCTGGTGTTCAAATATCTATTCTTTCATCATTTAAAGCTCCAAGTATTGAAGTTTTAGAAGATAGCGAACTTCTTGTTTCATTAATTAGTTCAACCGTTAGCTCACTATTATCACTGATTGATGAAAAAGATGATAGTTCATCTAAAGAGTCTATTTTAATCTCATCTATTTTTATGAACTCTTACTCTTTACAAAAAGATTTAAGTATTGAAGAGTTAATCTCATTTATCGTAACTCCACCTTTTTCTAAAGTGGGGATTTTTGATTTAGAGACATTTTTTCCTCAAAATGAGAGATTAAAATTAGCACTAAAACTAAATACAATTATTGCAAATCCCTCTTTTAAATCTTGGATTGAAGGTCAGCCTTTAGATATTTCAAATCTTATGTATGATGAAAATGGAAAAGCAAAAGTTTCTATATTTTCAATTGCTCACTTAAATGATTCTCAAAGAATGTTTTTTGTTTCACTTTTATTAAACCAAATGGTTTCATGGATGAGAAGACAAGAGGGAACAACTTCACTCAAAGCCCTACTTTACATGGATGAAATCTTTGGATATTTTCCTCCAAATGTAAATCCTCCATCAAAACAGCCAATGCTCACACTTTTAAAACAAGCTAGAAGTTTTGGAGTTGGGATTATACTTTCTACTCAAAATCCTGTTGATATTGACTATAAAGGTTTAGCAAATATTGGAACTTGGTTTATTGGACGTTTACAAACAAAACAAGATAAAGAAAAAGTAATTGATGGTTTAAGCTCAGCTGTTGAGGGAAAAATTGATAAAAATGAAATAGAAAATCTTTTATCAAATCTTGAAAAAAGAACTTTTATTTTAAAAAATATAAATGAAGATGGAATAAAAGTTTTTCAAACAAGATGGGCTTTATCATACTTAAAAGGTCCAATTACAAAAGAGCAAATCAAGTTTTTAATGAGCAATAAAAAGGTAACCACACTAACCACTAAAGAAGAGAGTTCAACTCCTAAACAAAAAGTTGAAACAACAAATAAACAAAATAGTGTAAAACCTCTAATTCCAAATATTTTAGAACAAAAATATTTATACTCTTCACAAAGTGATAGTTACTATTTACAAGCTTATTTACTTTGTAAATGTTCACTTCATTTTGCAGATAGTGCAAAAAATATTGATTTAACATCTGAGTTAAATTATGGATTTTATTTACAAAAAGAGGCTTCAAATATTAATTATGAAGAGTTTGAAGAAGTTAATAATTTTTCATTTGAGACTAAAGAGAGATTAAACTCAAACTATTATGAAACTCCTATTTTTATTCAAAATGAAAAAGAGTTAAAACAGATTCAAAAAGATTTTACAGATTATATTTATAGAAATTCAAAATTAACTCTATTTAAAAATGAGGCTTTAAAAATCATCTCAAAACAAAATGAGAGTTTAACTGATTTTAAAATCAGAATTCAAGATAGATTAAATGAAAAAATAGATGAACAAGTTGAAAACTTACAAATAAAATTCAAAAAAACAAATGATTCAATTGAAGATAAACTATATAACCTTTTTGATAAAAAAGAAAAAGAGGAACTACAAGCTAGTTCTACTACAACTGATACGATTATAGCAATAGGAACATCACTTCTAGGAGCTTTCTTTGGAAAATCAACTACTAGCTCAACTTTAGGTAAAGTGGCTTCTAGCGCAAGGGGAGCAACTAGAGTATTAAAAGAGAGAAATGATGTAAAATATGTTGAAAATGAGATTCAACAACTACAAATAGAAAAAGAAGAACTTCAAAAAATCCTTGAAGATGAAATAGAAAAAATAAATGAAGAAAATAAAATCTCAAATTTTCAAATAGAAGAGATTTTTATAAAACCAAAAAGAACAGATATTTTTAATGTGAAATTAGAACTATTATGGAAAGAAGAATAAATGGCAAAAAATTTAAATGAGTTTTTAGAAACTCTTAAGAGTCTGACAATTAGTTCACTTGATGAAAATAAAAATCCATTTTCATCTTATGCACCTTTTGTAAAACACAATCACAAATATTATGTTTATCTATCATTGATGGCAAAACATTCATCAAATTTAACAAACAATGAAATGGCTTCAATTTTCTTTTGTGAAGATGAACAAGATTGCAAAAATATCTTTGGTAAAAAAAGAGTATCAATCCAATGTAAAACTAAAAGATTAGAACAAAACACAGAAAATGAAAAACTGATTTTAGATGAATTTAGAAATAAATTTGAAAGTGATATGGTAAATACACTTCATAAAATGGGTGATTTTTATATCTTTGAATTTACACCTTTTTATGGAGAAGCAGTTTTTGGTTTTGGGAAAGCTTATAATCTTGGTGGAGAAAACTTTGAAGAGTTTGTTGAAAGAACAAATAACTCTTCAGGTCATGGTCATGGAAGTAAAAAAGAGTAAGTTATTTGCTCTTTTAAATTCTATATTAAAACTTTTTAGTCATTTTTTTTCTTTATTTAATCTAAAATTTTCTTTTTCTTTTAACAAATCCTCAATTGTTCTTAAAAAAGGTTTATTAAGTAAATCATAATTTTCTTTACCTTGAATATTTTCTTTTATTAAATCATCAATAATTTTTAAATGTTGTTTTGATTTAATGGCAATCTTTTCATCTTTATTATCAGTATGTTTTTCTATTAATTTCTTAAATCTTTCAAGAATTTCAATATTGTTATCAAATATTTCAGGGGTTGAACCTTGAGCTAAAATTTGTAATGGATACAACGCAGTTTTGTCATTAATAGTTTTTGTAAGACGATTTAACATTTCTTTTACACACTCATCATTTGAAGCGAATATATAATCAACTATTTCTTTATCTATTTCAACAAAAGGTGTTCCTTGTTCTACATTTTCTCCATCTAATACAGAAAAAATTATATTCTTTTTACTTTCATATTCATAAGCTTTAATATATCCTTCACCTATAATTTGACCTTTTTCATGATACACTTGACCAATAGTTATATATCCTCTACACAAAAGCCCTCTACTTAAAAGTCTAAATAAACTTCTATGACAAAAATATATTAGATTCATCATACCTGCAATGGTAAATTCACTAGATATAATGAGACTATCGGATATTTGTGTTATTTTAATATCAAAATCATGTTTTTCTTTTTGACTGTTTGGGCATAATGAATGAAAAGAATGAGGATAGTGTTTTTTTAATGAGAAATCTTCTAAAATATCTAATATTTCTTCTAAATTTTTCTTGTTTTTTGGACTTTGAACCATATTTTTAAACCCTAATATATCGATAAATCCAATTACTTTTTTTTCATACATCATATTTTTATTCTCACTTCCCCACTCAAAACCTTTGGCAAGAGTCTATCTCACAGGTTTTAAGTGTTTGAATTTATTTTTTATTTTGTTTTACTTTATCCAAAGCATTGTCTATATATAGTTTAAATTCTTCTTGTTCTTTTAAAGATGGAAAAGTAAAAAAATTTTATTATATTTTTTCTTTTGCCATTAAAGAAATAATCCTAAGTTTAATATTTAATTATTTTATCTAAAAAGGATTTGATTGAGGTTAATTGTTTATAAGTTTGGTAGTTTTTACAAGGAGAGAAAAACAAGGCTTTTTTTAAGCCTTATTTTTTATTTATTTTTTTTTGCTTTCGCATTTGGAAGGTCAGTGATACTTCCTTCATAAATTTCTGCTGCCATTCCAACTGATTCATGTAAAGTTGGGTGAGCATGAATTGTAAGTGCTATATCTTCTGCATCACAATCCATTTCAAGAGCTAGTGTAATCTCACCTAATAACTCTCCTGCATTATCTCCAACTAATGCTCCACCGATTAAAGTATGGTCTTTTTTATCAAAGATTAATTTTGTCATACCATTTTGACTAACATCACTTGCTAATGCTCTTCCTGATGCAGTCCATGGGAATGTTGAAACTTCATAATCAATCCCAGCAGCCTTAGCTTCTTTTTCAGTCATACCAACCCAAGCGATTTCTGGGAAAGTATATGCGATTGATGGAATAACTTTTGGTTCAAAATAGTGTTTTTTACCAGCAATTACTTCTGCTGCAACATGAGCTTCATGTACACCTTTGTGTGCTAACATTGGTTGACCAACAATATCACCAACTGCAAAGATATGTTCTACATTTGTTCTCATTTGTTTATCAACTTCGATAATTCCCCAATCATTTACTTTTACACCAGCATTTTCAAGATTAAGAAGTTTACCATTTGCAGCTCTTCCAATAGCAACTAAAACAGCATCATAAACAAAAGGTTCTTTTTGAACACCCTCACCTTCCATTGATACATGAATACCATCAACTTTTGCTTCTACTTTTGCAACTTTTGTGTTTAACATTATGTTGAATCTATGGCTATTTGCTTTTGTGTACATTTTGATAACATCTTTATCAGCAACAGGAACTAATTGGTCTTGCATTTCAACAACATCAATTGAAGAACCAAATTTTTGATAAACTGTTCCCATTTCAAGACCGATAATTCCTCCACCCATAATTAGAAGTTTTTTAGGTATTTCTTTTAAGTCTAAAGCATCTGTTGAATCCCAAATTCTTGGGTCTTCATGGGGAATAAATGGCAATTTAATAGGTCTTGAACCAGCAGCAATAATTGCATTTTCAAAAGTGATAGTTACATCTTCTTTTCCACTTACTTGAACTGTATTTTTATCTACAAATAAAGCAGTTCCTTGAACTACAGTCACATTTCTCATTTTACTCATGGCACCTAAACCATCAGTTAATTTTTTTACAACACCATTTTTATAAGCAGCAATTTTTGCTATATCAATAGTTGGTTCTGCATATGTAAGTCCATGTGCAGAGATATGCTCAGCTTCTTCTTTTACTTTTGCAACATGAAGAAGTGCTTTTGATGGAATACATCCAACATTTAAACAAACTCCACCTAAAGTTGGAAATTTTTCTACTAAAACAACATTCATTCCTAAATCTGCACTTCTAAACGCAGCTGAATAACCAGCTGGTCCAGAA
>JAQTXB010000006.1:167827-168068 GCA_028688995.1 Aliarcobacter sp. | reverse complement strand
TTCACTAATATTTACACTATCTCCTGAAACTATATCATCTGTTGATTCAGTTACTGTTACATCAGTTGTTCCATCATAGGTTTTATTTGTTGCTGCATATGTTACACCTAAATCTTTTTTAGCTATATCAACAGTAGTTGTTGCAGTTGTATTTGTAAGATTATAGTTAGATGAATCATCTCCACTTAAAGCAATAGAAGATACATTTACTGTTTTTCCATTACCTACATTTTTATTTTCC
>JAQTXB010000006.1:0-167727 GCA_028688995.1 Aliarcobacter sp. | reverse complement strand
TTCACTAATATTTACACTATCTCCTGAAACTATATCATCTGTTGATTCAGTTACTGTTACATCAGTTGTTCCATCATAGGTTTTATTTGTTGCTGCATATGTTACACCTAAATCTTTTTTAGCTATAGTTGCATTATCTGTCGAGTTTGCTATAGAATAATTAGATGCCAATCCACCGTTTTCGCCGTCTGCAAGGGTATAGGTAAATGTCGCTGTTCTATCCCCTGCATTTTTGCTATCAAATGTACCCGTAGCACTAGCCGTTACCGTTTCACTCCCTACAAAACCGTTTAGCGTTCCAAGAGTAGCAACGGTAGCCGCTATAGTACCGTCATAAGTTTTATTACTTGCCGTAGTGCCTGTGACGGTGAGGGCTTTTTGAGCTATGACAAAAGAACCTGCGGTATTCCCCTCACTATCCAACGCATAATTTGCATTTAAAATTACAACCGAAATATCACTATATGTCCCAGCATTTTTAAAGCTTGTCGTATCAGACGAATCATAAACAAATTTATAATCGGTTCCTGCTACCAAAGAGCTTCCCGAAGCTCCAAAAATAGAATTAGTCCAAAAGTCTGTTAATAATTGATTCGAGCCGTTGTAAGTAGTGTTTATTATTCCCAATGTATAGTTCAATGCAATTGCATATTTACCTATTTTCCAAATAGGGTTATTGTTTTCATCAAAAGTAAGATAAGGATAGATTCTATTTTTCGTGCTATCAAGTTCTATACTCCATCCCGCACCGCTAAAAGTTGATAGTGTTTGCATCTCTTGGGTTGTTTTACCGTAAGTTGCCGCATCGCTCATTCCAGTAACTTTGGTTTTATCATAAAATGAATTGGTTACGGTACCACCACCATCCTTCAACCCTATAAGTCCCCCTTTATTTGCACCGCTACCACCTGTGACACTTCCCGTGGCGTAAGAATTGCTTACGGTATTGCTATCATACCAATACCCTACAAGACCTCCTACATATCCACTTCCACTTGTG
The DNA here is from genome assembly GCA_028688995.1 of Aliarcobacter sp. Classification (GTDB taxonomy): domain Bacteria; phylum Campylobacterota; class Campylobacteria; order Campylobacterales; family Arcobacteraceae; genus Aliarcobacter. The sequence continues at coordinate 166,727 of JAQTXB010000006.1, read as the reverse complement.
ACACTTCCCGTAGAGTATGAGTTGCTTACGGTAGTATTTATTTGAATCCCTCCGAAAAGCCCTCCGACGGCTGAATCAGCTCCACCTGTGGCACTCCCTGTGGCATATGAGTTGCTTACGGTATTCCCACTATCACTTAGTCCAACAAGTCCTCCGACGGTTACATAATTTCCACCCGTGACCGTTGCGGTAGAGTATGAATTGCTTAGGATACTATTGTTCTCAATCATCCCGACAAGCCCTCCAATCTGTGCATACGTACTATGAAAGCCACTGTGGCTGCAAGCACTATAGCCACAACCATTGCCGCCTGTTACACTACCTGTAGAGTATGCGTTGCTTACGGTACTACTATCAGTGCTAAGTCCGACAAGCCCTCCTACATATGTACCGCCTAGTGTAGCTGTAATATCTACATTTGTCACACCTATATTTTTGATAGTAGCACCAGAGATATGTCCAAAGAGTCCTACATTTTGCAAACTACTATTGTTTATGGTAAGAGCATCTACCGTATGCCCAAGACCGTCAAATTTTCCCGTAAACTTTGTAGAGTCATCACCTATTGGGGTCCAGTTTGCTATACCGCTTGCACTGACATCTGCTCCTAGTACGCTATTACCAGTCTTTGAGATATTCATCAAAGCATTTGCCGTATTTACAACCGTCCAAGTCGTCTCACTGCCGTTGCTTCCTAGTTTGGTAAAGAAGTTATTTCCTGCTTGCAGGTTGATTTTTCCTGCAAAGCCTGACGAGCCAAGACCAAAGCCGTATGTGGCGGTGTTGCCTGTTGCAACCGCTCCCTGACCGTAATAAAGTGCTACTTTACCACCGGCATTACTAGCCGTGATAGCGGAGTTGATATAGATATTCTTATAAGCATTTAGGGTTAATTTTTGTGCCGTTGACCAGTCAATCGTATCATTAATATAGATATTTCCTTCATCACTTCCTATGGCATTGTTTGTTTGTATTATGACATCTGCTCCGCCGTTTAGTGCTGTTTCATAAGCCGTTGCATCATTTACTGTTAGATTTGTAGGGTCTATTAACCAAGTTTTTGCTTTTACTTTTGCATTTTTATCGATAGTAAATTCTTTTCCCGAAGTCTCCACAAACCCATCAAGTGCCGTAATACTTCCACCTACTTGAACCTCTCCACTATGAGCAAATAGTTCTACTTTTCCAGTTATTCCATCGAGCGAGTTAGCTTCTATAACCCCTGTATTATTTACCACACCTTTTAGCAGTTCATCAACTGCATTTGTAGTAAGAAATATCTCTCCACCGTTTGCTAGGATATTTCCAGAGTTAGAAACCATCGCATCTAAAACCCCTTTATTTACTTTTAGGTTTACGAGTGAGTTTCCGTTTAGATTTATTGAGTATTCATTTGCTCCAACTAAATGAACTTTTCCCTTTATAGCTTCAATATTTCCACCGTTTTGTACTTCATTTCCAGCCAATACTACATAAGATGAATTTTCTACTTTTATTGTTCCTAAATTTATTACAGAATTTGAAGAAGAGTTTTTAAAGTTATACTTTCCATTTTGAAAATCAGCATCACTTAGCTCACCTGTAGTTGCAAGTAAACCAGCAGTATTAACAGAAGCATTTTTACCAAATAAAATACCATTTGAATTTAATATCCAAACTTGACCATTTGCGTTTAATGCTCCATCTATTACTGATTTTTTATTTCCTATTACTCTATTTAATGTAATAGAGTTTACATTTGGTTGATTAAAATTTACTGTTTCATTTGATTTAACAGAAAAATCATTCCAGTTGATACTGGCTTTTTGAGTTGATTGATTTATATTTGTGATATTGCCACTTTGATTTATAGTTGTATTTCCACTTGTCACAACTCCACCGCTAGGAGCTGCATTTGCGATAATAGCACCTCCTAAAAATGCAGAAACCACCAAAGAAATTTTCCCACCTTTTAAGATACGAAATCTTGAACTAAAGTCGATCAACCTATTCATTTATATTCCCTCCCCCCTATAAAATTTCTTTAAATACTAACAATTCAATGACGGAACGGTGACGGAATACTGACGGAATGCTGACGGAAAATTGGAAAATAATTTTGATATAATAAAAATATGAAAAAAAACATACTAATTTTAATTCTTTTTTTTATCTCTTTTACTTCATTATTTGCAGATACTTTTCTTATTAATCAAGCAAAATCATATAATAAATTTGAAATAAATTATTTCAAAGATGAAACATCAACTTTATCCATAAATGAAATAAAAAAACAAGAGTTCAAACAAAGCACAAAAAATAACTTTAATTTAGGTTATCATAAAGGCTCAATTTGGTTTAAATTTGATGTAAAAAATAGTACAGATTTTGAAAATTTTATTTTAACTTTAAATGAAACTTTTTATGAAACCGCAAATTTGTATTATGAAAAACAAGGAAATATTGAAAAACTTTCTAACTCTTTATTTACTTTAATAGACCAAAGGGAAGTAAAATCAAATCATCTAGCTTTTAATATAGCTTTACCAAAAGAGCAGATTAAAACAATCTATTTAGAACTACAAGGAAAATATGCCTATTTTGGAAAAGTTGAGATTTTTGAAAAGGATTATTTTTATTCTAAACAAGATAGAGGAATTAATACCTTTTTCACTTTTATTTTGGGTATGGTTGTTGTTTTTATGTTTTTTACATTTTTTTTGTATTCAAAAACAAAAGAAAGAATTTATCTTTATTATCTAATTTATAGTATTTTTCTTATTGTTTATTTTTCAAATATTTGTGGTTTGATAGTTTTTATAAACCTACAAAAATATATTTATGATTTACAGTTAACAGCTGCTTTTATGGTTGGTTTTTTGATTTTATTTTCAAAAGAGTATTTACAAACGAAAAAATATTTAAAAACAATGGATAAAATATTGACTTTTTTAAGTGTACCATTTTTTATTCTCGGAATTTTAGTAGTTTATTCATATCAGCCGTGGAATAAGTTTATTAATAACTTCTCAGGATTGATTTGTATTTTATTAATCATAGTATCTATAATGATTTATTTTAAAGGACATCACCAAACAAAATATTACATCGTAGCAATGGTAATATATTTTGTGTCAGTAGTTTTATTTACTTTCATGGTAAATGGGGTTTTAGAATATACTTTTATTACAAGATATGGTTATACATTTGGTGTTATTATTGAAATGCTTCTTTTTTCTTATATTCTTGCAAATAGGTATCTTTTATCAAAAGAAAAAGTTCAACTCTATTTGGAAGAAGAAGTAAATAGTAGAACAAAAGAATTAAATGTTATTTTACAAGAGAGAGAATTACTCTTAAAAGAGTTGCATCATAGAGTAAAAAACAACTTTCATATGCTAATAGGAATGCTTTGGATAGAACAAAAAAAAGAGGATTTTTCAAAAGAAAATATATCTTTACTTATTCATAGAATAGAATCTATGGCAATGATTCACGAATATCTACATCAATCTAATAATTTAGAACATATAAATCTTAAAGTATATCTTGAAAAAATTATCTCAAATATTTCACTTGGATATAACATCTCTGAAATCAAAACTGATATAAAACAGATAAATGTAAAATATGATGTTGCCACTTCTTTAGGAATGATTATAAATGAAGTTTTATCAAATGCTTTAAAACATAATAAAAAAATAGAGAATTTAGTAGTTGAGATTAATGTAAATAAAGATATTTCAGAGAATATTTTTATAGTTATCAAAGATAATGGAAAAGGATTTAATAAAGAAAATCCTACTGGTTTGGGCTTAAAACTTATTAATCAGTTTTGTAAAAAACTTCCAAATAGTAAATATGATTTTAGTTTTGAAAATGGTACAAAGTTTGAATTAGAATTTGAAGAATAGGATAAAAGATGATACTAAATAAAGATGTTAATATTTTGATTGTTGAAGATGAAATAATTTCAACAGAGTATTTAAAAAATATTTTATATTCACTTGAATTTGAAAATATTTTTACAGCTGAAAACTTTGAAGAAGCACTAGGTGAGATAAAAAAACAAGAGATAGATTTAATTTTTATGGATATAAATATTAGTGGTTCAATTGATGGAATAAATTGTGCAAAGATTTTAAATAAACACTATTTTTTACCTATTATTTTTACAACTGCTTATTGTGATAAAGAGACTATGATTGAAGCTGTTAATACTAACTGTTTTGGATATATTATTAAACCATTTAGTGTAAATGAAGTGCAATCAGCCTTATTATTAACTCTAAGTAAAATCAAAGAACTTAAATTTTCTATTAAAAAAGAGACTAATAAATTACAAGAGAATATCATATTCCTTGGTTTTGGACAAAAATTTGATTTTGAAAATAAAACATTTTATATTAATAATATTCCTATAAATCTAACAAAAAATGAGACTAATTTGTTATATGCATTTTGTAAAAATATCAATCAAAATCTTTCATACGAAACTTTGAAAGAGGAGGTTTGGGGGAATAAAGAAATCTCTGATTCAACTATTAGAGATACAGTTTCAAGATTAAAAAGAAAAGTTCCTAATTTAAATATAGAAAATATTGTAAATGTTGGATATATTTTAAAAAAGAATAATTAAATAAAGAAGTGATTTTTGAGATATATTTTATTAATTCTTTCTATTATTTGTTTTTCCGATGCTGTTATGATTGGAAGTTCAAAAAAACATGAGCCAGATACTCTTTTATTGGCAAATTATTATATAAATTTTCAATCAAATGTGATTAGAACAAATGATAAGGATAAATACACAGATAAATTTGGTTTTCAAGAAGAAATCTATATTTTTAAACCTGTTTATTATACAGAGAATTTTTTATTTCATCTAACTTTACCATATAGAAAAGTTAATCAAAAAATCACAAATGAAAAAGAAATGGGAATTTATGATATAAGTGCAGGTATAGGATATTTTATTCCAAATGACTATGGTGACTTACTTTTCCTTTCAACTTTGCAACTTCCAACTGGAGAACATGATAAAAATAAACAAAATGGTGCTTTACAAGTTGCACAAAATAGATATGAACTTCAAGAAGAACTATATTTTTTTAAGGTTGTAAAAGATAAGAAAATTCCTTTTTTGATTGATGCTTTATTGGCTTATCATTACAGAGGAGAAAATAGAGATACAAAAGTTGATAATGGAAATTATATAGGAGTAGAAGCTACTATCTCAGCTATTTTAAGTCCAAATTTTTTTATTGGACCTGCAATTTATTATAAACGATACAGTAAAGAAGGATTAGTAACTCCAAATGTTGGTTCTTCAAAATATCAAATAGGATTAGATGCACTTTATAAATTTGATGATAAAAATTCTTTAGCTTTGGAATATGTGGAAGATAAAGAAGTAAAAAATAGAGCTGAGGGTAATAGGTTTAGTCTACGATATGTTTTTATTTTTTAGTGTAATATCCTCGAAGTAGTAGACACTTTTTAAAAACTATACTTGATTAACATATTTTCTTATCTTTCAAATAATAAGTTTTATATTACCACTCCAATATAATTTGGATACAACAGTTTAGAGGACATAGAAAAAGGCTAAATATATTGGAAGCTGCAAGGTGGTAAAACTTATTCCGAAGATGAGTTAAAAAAATATTTATATACAAGTTCAAGAACCTGTACCTTATGGAGTAAGTTCAACAATTTAACTCTTTTGGAACAAACTTTTGATTAATAAAATCTACTAGATAAATTGTATCTAATAGATTCATTTTTTTGAATTTACACAGTTATTTTTACACTACCAAATGATTATCTTTTTTCATAATAATTTTACAAAGAGGATGTTTCAAACTTTTTTTATCTTCTTTATTTTCCCATAAAATTATATATTCGACTACACAGCTATAAAAACTAAAACCATTCTTTATTTTTTCAACTATTAATTCATTGAATTTAGTAGAAAAAACTCCAACCATTTTATTACCAAAACATAAACAATAATTATTAAAACCATTTCTTTTTTCTATATTTAATTTTACGCCTGATATAAGGAAATAATTGGTTCCAAACTTTTCTAAATCAAATCCTAGCCATATATCGCCTAAAGACATAACATAAGTTAAAGTCTTGTTTTCAGATACATATATTTTATCATACCAAAAGTATTTAACATACTCTTTTTTATTTGGTATATCTTTATTATCATGTCTTAATATATTTAGTTCATTTTTTGCTCTTGTCATTCCCACATAAAATAGTCTTTTATCTTCATCTTTTACTGGATTTTTATCTACTAACAAATAAACCTTATCAAATTCTAAACCTTTTGATTTATGAATTGTTGAAATTACAATATTTTTTTTATAATTTTCAAAATCTTCAAGTTTAATTTCATCTAAATAAGTAATCCATTGTGAAACATAGTAGTTATCGCTTTCATTTAAAAACTTATCGACAATTTTATAAATCAAAGCTATATTTGTAGAACCCTTAAATCTATTTTCTATTACCTTTAAAGCATTTTCAAAATAGCTCTCTTTATAAGCTATATCATCTTCTAAATAACTATTTAAAACTTTATCAAATTCTACTAATTCAACTATATTTTTTAACTCAAATTTTTCTCTATCAATCAAATACCTAGCGTCAATATTATTATCTTGAAGTATTGAATAAATATCTAAAACCATCTCATTTGTTTTAGCCAAAATAGCGATGTTTTCATATTTTTCTTCATTCTTGATGAGTTCTAATAAAGGAAGAATTAAATTTGAAGATTTAATGGAATAAATATTTACAAAACCATTATCAGAACTATTTGCATATAAAGGATTTGTTTTATATCTTTTTGAAACTTTTGTTATAAAATCATTTGAATACTCAACGATATTTCTTTTACTTCTAAAATTACAAAGTAATTCATATTGTTTATATAAATCTTTTTCATCTTCATCTTTTCCAAACTCATTTTTGAATTTATCAATAAAATTAACTTTTGCCCCGTTGAATTCCATTATACATTGGTCATCATCACCAACAGCAATTATTTTAATATCTTCATTATTTGCTTTATAAATTGCTTTTACAAATTCAAAACTTTTTTCATTTATATCTTGAAACTCATCTAAGATTAAAACTGTAGTAAGTGATAGTTTTATTTCCCCCTGTGTTATTTGTCTCGTTGCTTCTTCAATTGCATTATCAAGAATTTTTCTATCATCTTTATTTGAAACTCTAGCTATGAGTTTTAAAGCATAAGCATGAAATGTTTGGATTTCTACATCATAAGACAAAGCTCCCATTAAATCATTTAGTCTTGTTTTAAACTCCATTTTTGCACTTTTTGAAAAAGTTAGCATCATAAATTGTTCTGGTTTTATATCTTCTGTTAAAATTAAAGAGGCAATTTTATGAACCAAAACTTTTGTTTTTCCACTTCCAGGACCTGCAAGAATCATCATGGCTTTTGTATTTGTATCTTTGATAATTTCTTTTTGTTCATCTGACATTTTTTCAAATATTTTGTTATATCTTTTTTGTGTGATTGGTTTTGAGATTTTCTCTTTTAGAAGTTTATATTTATCTTTAAATCCCTCATAAGAAAGAGTAAAATAATCCCTTAAAAATAAAATAGCTTTATAATCATCATCTTTTAATCTTTTTGCGTATTCACCCATAATATGAATAGATTCTATTTTTGTTTGATAGTGTTGTTCTAGTCGGTTTTTATATTCTGCTTTTGTATATTTTCTTTTCGTTTGGATTTTTTCTTCTTTTTCAATAATCATTGGAGTATAGTTTATAAATCGCCCTTTAAGTAATTCTAAAATATTTAAGTGATGCATATACAATAAAGATTTATCAATATCTTCAATATCATATTTCTTATCCATTAATTCATGTAATCTTTTTAGGGAAAATACAACTTCTTCCTTTTGTTTGTTATCTAAATTTTTTGTTAAGATAAGTAAAACATTTTCACTAATTTCATGGTTTTTTTGGATTTTATTTTTTATATTTTCAAGATTTTCAAATTTGAAATACCACAAATCTTGTTCTCTATTTTGTCTATTAAAAATAAAATTTGATTTACTTCTCCAACTTTTTATTATTGATTTGATTAATTCAGATTCATTTTTAGAACTTATTTCTTGTTTGTTAAGTTCTTCATTTAACTCTCTAATTCTTACCTTTGAGTTATTTAAAGACTCTAAATAATTTAATAAAACTAATTCTATTTCTCTTATTTTTTTGAATTTATTCAAACTATAAATACTGATTTCTAAACTCAAATCTTTACTATCACCCAAAAGTTCCAACTGTTTTAATTGATTTATCGCTAAAGAAATCTCATTTTTTGAGTATCCCAAAATATAAGCCAATTCATCAATTTGTACAGCATCGGGTTTTCCTCTTCCTATGATATTTTGTAATACAAGGATTAATCTTTGTTGTTCTTCTTGACTAAAAGTTGATTCTTCTAGTTTTTGATGTAGTTTTTCCATAGATTTTGAAGCTATTGAATCTGCAAAGAAGTTTGTTTTATTTCTTTTTCTGCTGATATACTCTTCTCTTTCAAGTTCTAATAATGCAGTTTTTACTTTTGTACTATAATCATTTGAACTATCTTCCACATCCCAACCAGCTTCTTTTGCCAGTTCAAATGCTGTTTTATTAATTACATCACCTTTTGATTTTTTGATTACTAAAAATATAGAGTTTATTTCACTTGCTGTTAATTTTGATCTATTTAATGAAACAAAATGTTTGTCTAAATCATCCTCATCAAATAAAATTGGGCAAAAAGCTTCAAGCTTTTCATCCCTTGCCCCACGTCCTGCTTCTTGAGAATAGTTTTCTAGTGAATCAGATATTTCATAGTGTATTACATTTGTAATATTTGATTTATCAACACCCATACCAAAGGCAGTTGTTGCTACGATAATATCAATATTGTTTTCAATATAATCTTTTAGTATTTGCATTTTTTCTTGTGATTCAATTTTTGAATGAAATGACTTTGCTATTTTATTTGTATCCATAGCTATTTTTTTTGCTATCTCATCACAATTTTTTGTAGAAGTTGGAATATAAACTAATGTTGCACCATCATGTTCGTTTATTAGTTTTAAAAGTTCCACATATTTATCTTTTGTGTTTGAGGGAATAGATTTGTATTGTAGATTTTTTCGCTCAGGGACAGCCAAATATTTATCAAGTTTTATATCTAATCCATTTAAAAAATAATCTTCAATATCTTTTATAACACTAGGTTTTCCAGTTGCAGTAAAACAAGATATTGGAATATGATTTTGAAATGGTTTTTTGTCTAATAAATCTTTTATAAACTCACAAATATAATAATAATCTTGTCTAAAATCATTTCCCCAAGTTGATAAACAGTGAGCTTCATCGATAACAAATCTTTCAATAAGTCTATTTTTTAAGATATTAAAAATTGTATTAGAACGCAATGATTCAGGGGCAATATATAAAATATCAGCTTCACCACTTATTACTTGTTCAACTGCTTCATTTCTTTCAAGTGGACTCATAAATCCACTAATTGCCACAGCTTTAAAGTTTGCAACCTTTGAATTAAAACTTTTTATATGGTCTTCAATCAAGGCTTGAAGAGGTGAAATAACAACTGTTAAAGCTTTATAAGAGTGGGCTTTGAAAATTGCAGGTAACCAAAAAGTAAAAGTTTTTCCTCCCCCTGTTGGAAGAATTGTAAGAAATGAGTCATCTCTTAATGAAGCTTCAACCATCTCTCTTTGTGAAATAGAGGGATTATCAAGCAAATTTGCATTTAATCTTGGAAACTCTCTAAATGTTCCAAATCCAAAAACTTCCTTTGAAAAATCACTTAAAACATCATTTGCATTTTTTATTTCAAAACAGAGTTTTTTCTGAATCTCTACAATATCAGGATAAGAAAATAAAATCTTAGGAGGATGGGATTTTATCTCAATATATGGAGTTAAAAGTGCCAAAATATAAGATAATTGAACTTTATGAGTAAATAAAATCTCTTTTAAATATTCAAAATTTACAATAGTTTTATTATGTTTACTTTTTATCAAATTATACAAATCATCAAAATCTAGTTTTTCTAATTTTATATCAGAACTTACATACTCAAAAAATCCATTAAAATAGATATTGTCATGTAAAAGTGAATAAAAAATATTTTGAGTATCTTTTGGTAAATTTGTAAATCGTTCTATTAATTTGTCAAACAATATAGAAGTGATTTTAGAATCTTCAACTGGATTATTATCAAAATCATCTTCATTTTTATAGTTTTTAGGCAAACTATGAATAGTTTTTTCACTAAAAAGTAAAAGAGATAAAGGCAAAGTATCTATGATTTTATAATCTTTGATATGCTGATATAAACTAGTCTCTTTTAAAATATTCAAATCAAAATCAATAAAGTTATGACCTGAAATAAAGTTTGTATTATAAGAATTTATAAAAGTAAAACTCTCTTCTATTGAAGTTGTTTTTAGCTCATTAGACTTATAAACCAAACCTATTTCATTGATTTTTTTAGTTTTTATATTGGCTTCGATGTCGCAGAAAATTATGTTTTTCAATAATAACCTTAGCTTTTATTCTTAATAAAAAGTCTAATTTCATCTTTTTTTTCTAGCTTATCCAATGTAATAAATTTCCTAGAATGTAATAATTTGATAAATTTTTTATTATAATCTTTAGCAGAAAGTACAGTTTGTTTTCCATCTAGTTTTGCAATCTTGCTATATTCATCAGACATTAACTCTAACATCTCAGTTAATTTGTCATTATCTAGTTCACTTTCTTGTTCCACTAATAAATTAACTTTTGATTCTATAGATTCAAGTTGAGAAATCATATTTTTAACATAAATATATGGTTTAATAATACTTTTATCTACATTTGAATATATCAATTTTGCAATTTTTGGAGTACGGATCAAATTATAATCTATGAGTTCAATAATTTCTTTTTTATTTTTATCGGTAATATTTTTTGATTCTAATAGTTTTTCAACATCATCACTATCAATACTAAAACTAGAGTAATTTTCAATGAACTTTTTTATATTCTTTTCTAAAAATACAATATGTTTAGGAGAAAAATATTTTTTTAGAGAATCAATATTTTCTTGATAAAATTTAAATTTATTGAATTCAAGCATTAATTCAATTTTTTTAGAATGTAAGTTTTCAATATTTAATTTCGGATAATTAATAAAATGAATACTTTTAATGAGATAATCATAAGCATCATTGCTTATTTTATCACAAAGCATTAATTCTCTATTAAAACTTTGTAGTATTGTATCTTTGTCAAAATCTTTTTCATTATTTATTTTTGATACGGATAATATTGTATAATTTTCCTGTATATTTAGATAATTAATTAAAGTCAAATCTAGATTATTTTCTCTGTAAATATAGTAATAAAGTATATTATTCCAAGTAGGTAATAAAAAATTGTATTCAAATAAAAGAGACCATATTTCTTTAGAATTTATAGAATTTATATCGACAATTTTATTCTTTTGCTTTTGGATAATTTTAACTTTTATCTCTTCTTTAATTTTTTTGTTATTTAGGAAATCAATAATTATTTTTCCTATTTCTTGATCATTTGTATCAATTTTTAAATTTACATTTTCAATGTATTCATTAATATTGTCTGTTATGTATTGTTTTAATTTTTCTGCTTTTGAGTTAAATATTGTCGTATAGTGAGATTTCATAAGATAGTCGTATATATCAGAATCATAACCACTCTCAACATAAACAATATAATCTATCATTTGTTGATTTAGCTCATAAAAGTTATTTTCATAAATAAATCTAAAAGGTGTTATTTTTTCTCTGTGTTCTTTAAATAGTTTAAATTTTATATTTAATTTTTCAATTATTGCTATTAATTTATAATTAAAAGAATTATTAGGTATATGCTCAAATTCTGTTTTTAACTTTATATAATTTTTTAATGTATTATCTACATTTAATTTTAATATATCATCAAATTCTAAATTATCTAAAAAGGAATAAAAATATTTTTCTTGTTGTTTAACTGTGAAATCATTACTTGTAACTATGTGTTGCCAAATAGATGGATAATATTTGACTATACTTTTTATAAAGCTATTTAGATTCTCATATGTATCTAAATAATCAAAAATAAATTCTTTTGAAACTTCACTTTCATTTGATAATTGTTTAAATATTTGGATGTATTGTTTTGGATATAAACTTTTATTATCAATAATATAAGTAATTAATTTAAAATTTAAAATAGCTTCTTTTTTTAGTTCTTCAACTTCAAGTCTTTCAATTTTAAGAATCTCGTTCAAATTATTTAGAGTATAATTAAAATCAAAATGTGTACCATTATTTTTGATGTTTAATAAGAAGTCATGATCATTTTTTGAAATACTAATCCCAAAGAAATTTGACATATAAATATCATAGTCTTTATTTATATGACCATAACTAATTAGATATTTTAACAATTCTTTTTTCTCAAATTTCTCATCGAATATATTAATATCTTTATATGTATTTATAATTTTTTTAATAGAGTAATTTTCTATTTCATTGATTTCATCTTTTAACTTATTGATTTGGCTTAATAATTCATCCTTTTTATTATTTATTTTATCAAGGATAAATTGTTCTCTTTGTTTATATGAATATTTTGAATTAATTTCATTTTCAATATTTTTAAAATCTAATTTTGTACTATATTGGTAATTATCAAAACCAATTTCTTTACAATTTCTAATTAACTCAAAGTTTTCATCTTCTAATGAGATTTTCAAATTAAGATTTTTAGTTGGTGTTGAAATACTACCCCTAAATTGAGTATTAAAGTTCTCAACAATTTTTAAAAGATAAATTTTTCGAAGTTCAATTACATTTTCTTGGAATTCATTATCTATTTCTTCACTTTTTTGTTTAATAACTTCAATTTGAATATTTAATTTAGCAATTACAGTTTTTATATGTTCAGATTTTTTCTTAAAAATATCAAACACCAATCCTTCATATTTATGTAACTTTTCAAAATCTTGTGGTTCAAAATTTTTATAAATAATCATTGCTAGTAACTCTGTTTTATCTAACTTAGAATTAAGATTTATACTATATATTTTATATTCATTATATATATTTTTTAAAAGTCTCATATCAGATACGTAAAGTGAAATATCATATAAAAAATTATGTTTAACTTCCTCTTTAAAAAATTCTAATAATTTTTCTTTTGAGTTTGTTGCATTAATATAAGGAATGATAGGTATAACAAAATCAAAAAATTTAGTTCTTTCTTGTGCATCACAGAACATTTCATCTTTTACTGCATATATAAATTTTATATCTCTGTTGATTTGCTCTGAATTGTTTATAAAATTATTTAACTCTCTCAATTTGGTAAAAATATCTAAATTTCCGAATCTATCTAAATCTTGGAAAACAACTATATTAAATGATGTTTTTTCAAAAAAATATAAAATTTCATCCAAATGTCTATTTAGTAAAGATTCATTTTTCTTATCATTTGAAACTAATTCCAAATCTTTTAAATTTACCTTATCCATACTAGTATTACTTAATATTAATAGTATTTTTCTAGTAAAAAAATAAGCTCCTACTAATAAAATTATAATTGGAATATATTTTATATAATCTTTTGATGTTATTTCTATAATATCTTTAAAAAAAACTACTTCAGATAAGATTTCTGGTTTAAATACAATGAAGAATGATAAAATAGCTAATATACTAGAAACAACTCTTAAAGGTAAATAGCTCATTCTGTTAATTTTATTTAGTCTTGATTGTGGAATTTGTTTACTCTTTACTTTGTAAAACATTTGTTCTAAAATACTTTTTTCTATAAGAGATGGATCCATATCATCAGTTTTAGTTGGATTAGCTTCATTTTTTTTATTAAATTTTGCTAAGGATATATCTAAAAATTTATACACACCATTTTCATTATGTCTTTCAAATGTTTTTATAAAACTGCTTTTCCCTGAACCATATGAACCAGAAATAGCTATATTTCTAACTTTTTTTTCATTTAGGGCATCTTCTAAAGCTATTGAATATTCTTCTATATGTTCAGCGTTATCATTAGGAGTTAAAAACTGGTACTTACTTTCTGTTTTAAAATATTTGTTTTTAATATATTGATTATAAATATTCAAATATTTCAACAAAAATATAACTAATTTAGCTAGATCTTTTTCGATTTCTTCTAACATTCTAATCCTTTGTAAAATTCTTAAATATTAATTTTTTTAATAATTTATTTATATCATATCTGAAACGCGTCACAGATCGCGTCACAGATTTGTTTTTTTTCATAAATTTTATTTTTATATAAAAACTAATATATTTTTAACATCTGTTTTCCGACACCCTAGCTTTAAATCAAAAAAAGCATAGAAAAGCACAAAATACCATAAAATAAATATACGATAAATACTATCGGATTGTGATATAATACGGAAATCTTATCAAAGAGGTTTTTCGTATGTTAATAGGTTATATTAGAGTTTCAACTGATGATCAAAATCTAAATTTGCAAAAAGATGCATTAATAAAATATGGTGTAGATGAAAGAAATATATTTTCAGATAAAACATCAGGTGCAAAAGATAAAAGAGTAGGGCTTGATAAAGCAATAGAGTTTTTAAAAGAAGGTGATACTTTAGTTGTTTGGAAACTAGATAGACTTGGAAGAAGTTTAGCTCATTTAATTGATGTTATTACAAATCTAAAAAATAGAAATGTTTCTTTTGTATCTATTACTGAAGGTATGGATACAACAACAGCATCTGGAGAATTGTTCTTTCATATTTTTGGAGCCTTAGCTCAATTTGAAAGAAGTCTAATTCAAGAAAGAGTAAAAGCTGGACTTGAATCTGCAAAACTAAGAGGTATTAGAGGAGGACGACCTAGATCTATTGATGATGAAAAAATGATAGCAATAAAAAAAGCTTTAGAAGATGGAATGAGTAAAGCTGCTGTTTGTAGAACATTTGGAGTTAAAAGAAGTACTTTAATTGATAGTTTGAATAGAAATTAATATTTAATTCAATGTTTAAAAATTGTTTATTTTTATGTTTATTCATAATTTGTAAACAACTATAATAATCCTTTATTTACTAGTTTCTAAAAGGCTTTTCCTAAAAAAATGGAAACTGAAAAAAATTTTGAAACCATATAAAAAAATTTCTTTGAAAAATTAAACAAAAATCTATGTTATATTTTCACTAGTTTTTAATTTTGAACTAACAATTAACAAAGACTAAATCTTTGTATTCTTATTTTTTGTGTAAATCTTAAGGGATTTTTTTGATATCTAAAAACAAAAAATGAGTAACTTAAATGCAAAAGTTAAAAATAAAATGCAGATAGACTTAACAAATTTTACCTATGATAGAGGCTAAAACTATCAAAATAATAAATCTAAATTAATTGACATTATTACGATTATCATATATAATGTAAACAAAAAGGAGTTGCAATGACACAAATAGAAATTAGTAAATATTTAGATATTCCATTTGCAACATTAAATGATTGGAAACAAGAAAATAGCAATAGAAATAAACTTTATGAATTATTATCAAATCTAGAAGTTGATTTTGTAGAGAAAGTATTGAATAAAAAGGAAAATCATAGATTTTTTCATATTCTAAATAGAAATATTGAAGATGAAAAATTTACATATGAAGATATAAAAAAAGCCTTTTCGAAACAAGATTATCATGATGGAAACATCAAAGAACAAACTATTTATTCAAAGTTTTTTAAAGAGATAGAAATCGATGAATTAGAAGATTTTATTTCAATATTCACTCTTTCAAAACGTAATATTAAAAATATTTATATAACAAGTCCATTCAGAACTATTGATGGTATTGCCAAAAAATGGGATAAAAGATTTAGATTAAAACATTTTGAATCAAATACAAATATTTTAAATAAATCTATTCCCTCAGCTTTACAAAATATTTTAAATAAAAAGAGTTTAAATGTATGATTTTTCAAAACAAAAAGCTATGCTTGAAGTTACATTAGAACTATTAAAAGAAAATAATCTCTTAGACATTTCAAGCTTAGGTGGTGGAACTGCACTTGCAGGATATTATTGGAATCATAGATATTCAACTGATATTGATATTTTTATTTATGGAAATGAAAATAAAACTCATTTGTTAAAACCATCTAATTGGAGTGAAAATATCAAATCTAAAATGAATTCTATGGGTTTTACTGGTAATTTTAGACACAATGATATTTATACTGAAATTGTAATCGATAAAGACTCAAAAATTCAATTTTTTGATGTAGTAAAAAAATCAAAAGAACCATTTTGTAAAGTTAATATATGGAATAAAGATATACAAATTGATACAATTGAAGAAATTATTGCTAAAAAAATTTATTATAGAGGAGATATTGGAAACTCAAGAGATTTATTTGATATAGCTATTGCAATCCATGAAGATCCAGTAATATTTTCTAAAATGATTTTAAAAAAAGAAAAAATCATTGCTTTACATAACACTCTTGTAAATATTTCAAATTCAGAAGAATTAAAAGAGTTATATTTACATGAAATAAAACAGATGAATCCAAATATTAAATATGATTTTTTAGCAAAAAATACAGTCACTTATTTAAAAAATTTATTAGAAAATATATGTGCATCTTATAATATAAATTATGAATTATTAGATGATGAATATATTTTAATTGAAAATGAAATCTATTCAAATATATAAAAGTATTAAAATATGCGTGGAAGTGTATATTATCAAAGCTCATTATTAGTTAAACAAATCTTTGAATCTGGTGCAAAAAAAGAAGATAGAATAAATCCAAATCATGTACACTATCAAAAAGTTGCAAGTTATAAAACAATGGAATCTTATAGAAATATTTGGAACAATTTTTTTAACTATCTTTTAGAACACTGGAACATAAAAGATTTTGAAAAAATTGAATCTGAACATATTTTGGCTTACATGGAATACAAAGTAGAATATTATCCCTCAAAACAATATTTAGAAAAAATATCTGCATCTTTAGGAAAATTAGAAATTGCTCTAACAAAATTTTCAAAGAATATCAGTAAACATGAAAGAGAATATGATTTCTCAATTAGACAAACTATTTTAGATAATGCTAGAGATTTTAAATTAGTTGCTAATAATTACCACAATAGAACTTATTCAAATCCTGAACTTTTAATCTCTAATTTAAAAGATTCTTTACATCAATTAGCTGCTTCTATTCAACTTGAAGGAGGAGCAAGAATTGAAGGAATAGCTTTAATAAGATATGAACAAATAAAAGGAAGAAAAATTGATTTTATTACACAAAAAGAAGTTGGAATACTTGTTACAAAAGAAAAAGGTGGAAAAGTTGGTGATGTTTTAATCAGTCTAGATACATATAAAAAATTAGAAAATCATTTAGAAGAATTTAAAGTATTTAAAATAAATAGACAAGCTTACTATAATGATTTAAAACAAGCTAGCTTTCTTTCAAATGAGAATCCAGAATCATCACATGGTTTAAGATGGAACTTTGCAAAAAGAAGAATGTTTGAATATGGCAAAGCCAGATATTCATACGAAGAGTGTTTGCAAGAAGTAAGTTATGAAATGAAGCATAATCGTGCTTCTATTACACAACATTATTTAGCTTGAAAAATTAAAATTAGATTTTAAAATATTATATATTCTAACTCTTTAATTCTCTCTTTTCTTAGCTGAAAATATTGCAATTCCAATAAGTCCAAAAATTAAAGGAAAAGCTAAAATAAAACCTGCAATAAAAGTAGTTATTGTCATAAATTATCCTTTTTATTTAAATTTATTATATTTATTAAATTTATTTTTTCTCTAAAGTTTTTACAGCTTTAGAAACTTCATTTATTAAATAATCATATTTTCTTGATTTTTCAAAATGATTTAAAAATGGAACAACCCATTTTGGAACAGGTATTGTTTTATCATCTTTTGTGAATCCCCAGTTATTAATTGTTGAATATGGAATATCTGCAATTTGCGAAAAATCTTTTATTGATATATTTAATTCTTTTAATCTTGTATTAAACTCTTCTTTAGTCATTTAAAAATTACCTATTAGTCTTATATTAGAAGTAATTATAACATAGGATATCTATATTAGGTAAATTTTAGTTTTAATTTATAAATCTTCTTAAAATATCTATTATAGATATAAAATATTAATATATTTATCTAAAATAGTATAGTTAATATTGACAAATATATTTATAATAGATTATAATACTTTAAATATTATCTAATATAGATAAATAATTAAATAAAAAGGATTTAAAATGGATAGTTTAATGGCCTTACTAACAATTTTTGTAATATTGTTTTTTATTTCAAAAAAATATCGTTCATATCTAGATATTCCAACTTTAGATGAGTATATAAAAGATAATCCGCATTGTTTTACAGGAAATGGAATTAAATGTTTTAATTGTGGTTCAAAATCAATTAGAAACTGGGGACAATATGGTCCAAATAGCTCTTATAGAGTTCATATTTGTAATCATTGTGGATTGCATTTATATAGGAGTTGATAAAAATTAGAAGCAACTACAAAAATATTTGCAGAGGCATTAAAAGAAGAATTAGACTAAAACTGGGATGACTGTCAAGGAATCACAGTTAATGACTTAAAAGATATTAGTTTTAGAGAGTGTAGAGCGGGAGAAATTCCAAGCGTAAATAAATGTATTTCAACAGATAAGTTTGATGATTATAAAGCAACAATGTTCAAACAAGCTGCAAGAGGAATAAATGTTGGAGGATTAACTGAACAAATAATTCAAGCAATAAAACAAGAATAAAAAAACATCAGCTAAAAAGCTGATGTTAAAAACCTCATGAGGTTTATTTTATAGGTCTTAATAATTTTGATTCAAAACCATCTTCATTGATTATTCTTAACTGAGGTAAGAAAAAATCACTACTATGCATAATGTAATGTCTACTTCTTGTAATTGGATTTTTATTTTGAATAGCTGTAAATGTAAAACTATATAAATAAGATTTATTATTTTTTACATCTGTAATTTTCAATGTAGATAAAATGAAATTATTATCTTCAAGGAAACTAATAGCAGAAGCTGCTAATCCTACTCCAAGTCCAACACCTACAGCAGTACCACTTGAACTACCTGCTAATGCTGATGCATTCATTGCAGTACCCATTTTATTTATTTGATTAACTGAAGTGTCAGCATTTAACACACCTAACTCAATAGTTTTTCCATCTTTTTTCATTTGATTAACTTCACTTTTGAAGTAATCTCTCGTGTTTTGGAAATAAACTGTCATATCGGCATCTTCAGGTTTATTAACTACTGTATAACCTGCTTTTTTAAACGCGTCTTCTACTTTTTCTGCATAAATTCTTCTTACAACTTCTCTTTTAGTGAAAATTCTCAATTCACCTTTGTCTAGCGCATACTCATCTGGAAAGATTTGAAATGACGTTCCAATTTTATCACCAACTTCTGTATGATTATAAGCTTTGTCAAATAAAAATTCTCTAATGTTCCATAAATCTAAATAAGCTTCATTTCTTGAAGTATATTTTTTATTTGCAACAATAGTGTTTGTTGATTCATCAACAGTGAATTTTAAATCAACTTTTTTATTATCAGTGTTTGGATTTCTCTTTAAGTTAATTGTGTCATAAAAGCTTGCATCCGAAGTACTAGTTGTTGATTGCCAATTAGTAGGTCTTATTTCATTATTATTTAATAAATCAGCAAGATTTCTCATGTTTTCTCTAATAACTTCATTATTAGTATCTTTATAATAAAGTTTAGTAGCTTTATTTTCTTCTACTTTACTACTTCCTGGAATTTGAACTCCATTATCTAATGTTTGAACACACCCAGTTGTACTTAATGCTACTGCAATTAAAATAATTGCATTTATAAAAAACTTTTTCATTTTCATACTTTTTTAACTTTTTGTTTTTTCCCAATTATTAAATATAAAACAACTCCAATTGGACCCATAAATATAATTAACAATAACCAAATTACTTTATTGATACTATTTTCAAATTCACTTTTAAGTATGTCTACTAAAGCATAAATAAATAGAGCAAAAAATCCTAATACTATTCCCATTAGTAATAACCATTCAAATCCACCTGGCATCATAATTTCTTCCTTTTATAATTTTAATATTTATCCTCTACAACTTATTCCCGTTGCAGACCATTGTTTATCAATCTCAATCATTGGCATTTCACAAATGCTTCCTTTTATTTCCAATATAAAAACTGTTTTACCTTGAGCTTCATATGATTTAACAATTTTTACATCAGATTCTGTAGCTGATTTAATTCTATATTGTGATGCAATACTTTTTACAACTTTATCATCTGGTCCTCCACAACCAGTAAATAAAATTATCCCTAAAGCTATTCCAGATCCAATCTTTAAAATATTTTTCATCTATATTTCCCCTTTTTCATTATTAAATAATTAAATCTTTTTATTTTAATATAATTAATGACTCATAAATGACTCTTTTTTAGGAATTTAAAGAAAAAAATAACTATTTGACAATTTACTTTTCTAAAAAGTAATATTTTTAACTTATAATCAAACAATAATTAGTACATTCAATAATTCATACTAATCTCTTTTTTCTTCTACTTATAATACTTTTATTCAATAATATAACTAATATAGATAAATATTTATTTATATTAATCTATTATAGTTAAAAATTTATTGACAAATTATTCTGTTTTAGATTATAATTGCATTATATTTATCTAATATAGATAATTATGAAAGTATTTTAGATTTTAAAGGAGAAAAAATGGAAAATTCTAAAAGTAAAAAATCTTTAGGGATTTTAGTTGTTGTAATTGGTTTTATTGTTTGGTTCTATATTACTTAATCAAATAATAAAAAAGTTATTGATTTATTTAATTCTGGAAAAACAATTATCTGTAAAGATAATCTTGTTTCAAAAGATTTAGGATTTAAATTCAATAAAAATGATAACTCATTTGTGAATGAAGATAAATCTATTGTTTTAATAATAGATCATTGTAGAAACTATGAAAAATAGTTTTTAATAAATTT
The DNA here is from genome assembly GCA_028688995.1 of Aliarcobacter sp. Classification (GTDB taxonomy): domain Bacteria; phylum Campylobacterota; class Campylobacteria; order Campylobacterales; family Arcobacteraceae; genus Aliarcobacter. Next base: position 145,553 of record JAQTXB010000006.1, on the reverse strand, counting down.
ATATATGAAAATTAAAATAGAAAGGATTTATATATGGATAATTCTATAAACAATAACCTAGAAGATAATCAAGTAAATGTAGATTTAAAAAATGAAAAATTAAAGTTAAAAAAAGAGCTAAGAGAAAAAAGATTGTTTCACTCAATTTTAATACGAATTAGCTTTGCAGCTTTAAGTCTGTCTTTTATTTTTTTCTTACAACAAAAAGATAAAAGTGAAAAAGAAGAACTAATAAAAGCATTTAACTCAAATGCTGAACTTGTATGCTCTTCAAAAGTAGTTTCCTTATCTAATGGATTTAAGTTTGATGAGAATAGAGAAAACTTTTTAACAAATGGTGTTGATATTTATAAAATTTCAAGATGTAGTTTGAAATAGAAAATAGATATTAATTTAATAAAAACAATAAAGGAAGTTTACTATGTATGAATTTTATAAATCAATGAATGAAAAGTTTTATGAGTTGGGAAAAGTATTAATTGTCTTAGCAATATTAATACTGCTTGGTGGTTTAGTTTATGTTCTTATTATGCCAATTTTTTATTCGCAAGTTGAGATTAGTAATAAGCTAGATGATTTTATTGTGTTTTACTACATAGCTTATTGCATAATATCTATGTATCTAGGAATGACAATTACAGATATATATGAAAAACATACTTTTCCCAAAAATAGTAAAAAGAAATTTTTAGATTAATACAAAAGAAAAAACTAAAAAAACTAACAAAGGAAAATATCTTATGCAAAATGATTTAAAAACAGAACAACTAACTATGAATTTCTTTGAAGAGAATTTAGAAGAGTCTATAGATAGAGTTATAAATAAAGAAGTTGATAAATTAATCATTACAACACCATTTCAAAATGATGTTGTAGTTCTTCCTATAAAAGAGTATGAAGAATTAAAAATCTTATATGACAAAGTAGTAAATAAAAAACAAAAGGATTAATATGCAATACCCTACAACAATTATAGAACTTGATAATTATTTTACTGAAGAAAATAGAAAAAAGTTTCTAAAAATTATGAATGAAAACTTTGACATTGAAGAGAAAAATATAGAGATTTATCAAGCAAGAAATTATTCAAATGAAAGTGAATTTGCAAGTGAAATTTATGCTCAAATATTTAGAGAAATGAAAGAAGAATACTAAATATTTTTGTTTTTTTAAAAACAAAAATCAAATGTTTAAAAAAAGGAAACTGAAAAATGAAATCAAAAAAAGATATTGTATTTTTACAAAGTGATGCAAGTACTTGTCATAAAAATAAAGTTGCAAATATTACAGTTCTTGATACATATGATAATAAATTCCATTGTAAAAATTTAGAAGCTGTAAATTCCATTGAAGCAGAATTTATAGCTCTAATTTTTTCAATAAAAATTGCAATAAGAAACAAATATAAGAATGTGATATTTATCTATGATTGTCAAAGTTTAAACACCACTTCTCTTAAGGAATATTGCAAAAAGAGTCATAAATTTTTTTCATTTCAGTTCCTTTGGTTGCCAAGAGATTTTTTATCAAATGTTGATGAAATAGCACGTACAAATTTAAGAAAACTAACAAAAAAAATTGATTTTAATCTAACTGATAATCAACTTTTTAAATACTATAGAACATTTAAAACAGAGAAAATTTTACTTTCAGTTCTAACTTATCTTGATGATTCATTCATAAATGAAAAAAGAGTAATAAAACTATATTTGCAAAATGATTATTCATTGAAAGATTTGGGAGAAATGAAAATTAGAAATAACGATATTTTTAGATTTATCTACCATTCTTTAAATCAATTAGAAAAATTTAAATTCTATGAATTTTATCTAAAAATCAATCCAAGAATAAAAAATGATATAGCTTTTAAACAAATACCAAAAAAGACATTTATTACGGGCATTCTGAAAGAGATTTTGGATTATTTGAAGAATAAAAAAGAAATTCTATTAGTTAAGTAAGAATAATTTTTGTTTGAAAATTTGCATTCATATTTTTTTAAATTTCTTAAAAATTAAAAAATTGTGAATGTAAATATAGATTTACAAAAAAGGAAAAAAATGACAATAAATGAAGAAAAAGAATTAGAATTTCTTACAAAAAAACCAATAGATGATCAAAAAGTATTGTTAAAACACTTTGCAAAACTCAATTCGTCCCAACAAAAGAAAGTCTTAAATAGGCAACGTGATACTTTTCATAAGCTGAAAAGTCTAAATAATAGAGATGTTGATAAAGATACTCTAACGTTAGCATCGTTAATTATTTCAATTGATGATTTTATAAATTCTTTATCTAGCACAAAATTAAAAGTTATTAAATTTAAAAATAAAAAACCTCAAGTTAAATTGAAAACTCAAAAATTATTGTCTTATTGGTCGATAGTAAAGGAACTGAAAGAAAATGAAAAAATGAGTTTCCGCGATATATCTGATTATTTGCAAAGAAATCATAAATTTGGAGTTTCATATTCATTGATTTTTAAAATTTGGGTTGAGATTGAAGAAAGAGAGGTAATGTAATGAAAAGTAAAAGATTAGATAAATTGAGAAGCTACATATTAGAAATTTTAATTAATCATCTTAATATAAATAAACTTCCTTTGGAAAAAAGTATTATTAAAAATATGATTAAAAAAATAGATAATGAAAATTTGTTAAAGAATTTAACTCTTATTGTACATTTTAATAATGCAAAAGAAAAAATTGATTTTGAACAATTTTTATATTTATTTCTTCTAATTATAAAAGAAACAACTGAATATAAATATACTCATTACAAAATGGAAGAATTGATTGAAGAATTTTTTGGTGATTATGAGGATAGTTGGTTAATTTTAGATCCATTATTAAATAATAAAGATTTCGAAGACTTTAAAAAATTCATTTTTATAATGAAAATTTAAAATTCATTTTTAATAAAAATAAAACCTAATAAAATACTTCAATTTATTAGGTTTACCTAATTCTAGGTACTTACAGAGTTTTTTTGTTTTAAAGGATTTTAAAAACATTATAAAAGCTCAATATTTATAATAAATTATAAGGTTTTAGAAAATGAGTAAAAAAGTTGATGAAAAAAAAGAGATAAAAAGAATCAAAGAAAATATTACAGAAGTTGAATATAAAAAATTGATGTCATTTATAAGAGGAAATGAAACATTAAGAGAGAATACAAAATTAAATCTTCTTAGAACTTTTACTATTTTATTTTTTACTGGTCTTAGACTTAATGAAGTTCAAGAACTAAAAATAAAAGATATAAAAAATCTACTTCAAGATGGAAATGTAAAAATAGATATTTCAAAAACTTCAACTCAAAGAAAACTATATCTAACTAACTCTTTTCAAAAAGAACTTGTAAAACTATTTGATTTTAAAAATGAACTTGATGATAATAAAATTATCTCAAAAGGTAGTGATAAAAATAAAAAAACTTCTATTAATAATATTGTATTTATACAACAAGTAAATAAAATCATTAAAGAGATATTAGGAGAAGAATTCTCTTCTCATAGCTTTAGACAAGGATTAATTACAGAAATGGGAAGTAAATCAATAAATATAAAAATCATATCCCAATTTGTTGGACATAAAAATGTAAGTACAACAATGGGATATATAAAGCCAACTGATGAGCAAATAAGAGGGGCTCTGATTAGGTAATTTTAAATGTAAAAGTAATGTTTTACAATTACATTTAAATTAGAAATATAATAGCTTTGTATTGGTAATCTAGTATATTTGTATTTTATTTGAATTGCAGATACACTATAAACATAATATTTTTATATTACAAATATACTGAAAACTATTTATTAAATTAAATATCAAAACACATAAAATATATTAAATTATATGCTTTGATTATATTTAAATAGTTATGTGCATAACTATTTAAATAACTATTAAGAATAATAAATCTATACTTACAAATAAATTTTATTAAAAGGTATAAATATGAATCAAAATAATCAAATTATTTGTAGAGAGTTAGGATTATTATTAGCAAAAATAAAAAATAAAATGCGAAATAAGATGAATGAATCTTTAAAGCCCTATGGATTAACAGCAGAACAAAGAGCAATATTATTAATATTATCAGAAAGAAAATCTTTAACTCAAGCAGAACTTTGTAATTTAACTTCAATGGTAGCATCAAATTTATCTACTACTTTAAAGAGAATAGAAAGTAAAAATTACATAAAAAGAATTCCTCATCCAACTGACCCTAGAGCATATTTAGTTGAATTGACGGAACAATCTATTGAAATTATAAATATTCTTAAAGATTTAGGAAATCAAATTCGTAGTGAAATGTTAAATAATATAGATATAGAAGAATTAAAGATTACATGTAAAGTTTTAAATATTATGAATATGAATTTAAAGGATTGATAATGATTTTAGATTTTCAAACTATTATATTATTTTTGATTTTAGGAACATTTGTTGGTTTTATGTCAGGACTTTTAGGTATTGGTGGCGGTGGATTTTTAGTTCCAGCTTTTGTAGCAATTTTCTCTTTTAATGGCATATCAAATGATAATTTAATGCATTTGGCACTTGGAACATCTATGATGAGTATAGTAATTACATCTTATGTAAGTTTTCAAGAACATCATAAAAGAGGTGGAGTTATTTGGGATATTTTTAAGAAGATGGCAATAGGAGTAATAATAGGTACATTCTTAGCTACATTTATTTCTTCAAATATTAGTTCTTATTCTTTAGCAATTTTCTTTTCAATATTAATGTTTATCATCTCAATTAGAATGATATTAGATATTAAACCAAAAGTTGAATATAAACCTTATACATCAAAAACTCTTTTTAGTGCAGGAATGGTTATTGGAGCAATTTCTGCAATGATGTCAGTTGGAGGAGGAGCTTTTACTGTACCTTTTTTAGTTTCAAGAGGTATAGAAATGAAAAAAGCAATAGGTACATCAGCTGCAATTGGTTTCCCAATTGCAATATTTGGAACAATAGGCTTTATGATAAATGGTTGGGAATCAACTTCTTTATCAAATTATCAAATAGGAAATATATATCTTCCTGCTGTAATATTTGTTTCAATTGCTACTATTTTTACAGTACCTCTTGGAGTTAAAATGGCACATACAATACCAACATTGATGTTAAAGAAAATATTTGCATTTTTATTAATTGGACTTAGTATAAAAATGGTTCTTAAGTTTTTATAAATCAAGTTTTATTGTATCAGATTAAAAATATGTAGGTAAACAACTATATAAAATTTGTTATTCATGTAAAAGTCTCTCCTAATAGAGGTTATGAGATAATTGTCAGAATTAACTTTCAAGGATATTTTGATGAACTTTACTTCTAATACACAAGAAGAACTACAACTACTTAGTATTATAGATGGGAATGAGTATTTAATAGAGTATAAAAATAAAGATTATTTCAATGGTGAAGAAACAATTGAAAGAACTAAAGCAAAAGCTTTAATCAATAATAATCAAATTCTATTTATAGTTCCAGACCCATATGGAATGGATAGATTTATATCTGATGTAAAAATACTTCAGTTTTAGAAAAATTATGAGTATAGAAAAATTTACAAAGAAATGTTTCTAAATCTATAAGTAAGGTAATTTCTTCAATAAATTTTGCACTGCTTATAGATAATACCTCTAACTGTTCATATAAAAACTTTGATTTATTAGTATGTTAAATATTTACAATATCGAAAACAGATGTTAATAATATATTAGTTTTTATATAAAAATAAACAATTTACGAAAAAAAACAAATCTGTGACGCGATATGTGACACGTTTTAGATAGGATATTACTTAATTATTAAAAAAGAGTGATATTTGAAAATTTTACATACGTCTGATTGGCATCTTGGTCAAAATTTTATGGGAAAAAGTAGGCTAGAAGAACATGAAGCTTTTCTTTCTTGGCTATTGAAAATTATAAAAGAAAAACAAATAGAAGTTCCACTTTCTAGAAAACTAATTGTCATTAAAGGTAATTATGAAACTATAAAAAATGAACTTACTAAAATAGAAGATAAAAACTCTTGGATAGAAGTTCATATATCTGATGATAATGCAATGTATGAAAATAATGAAATCAGACAACTTGCTTCAAAACTTGAACTAACACTACTTGCAGTAAAAATAGATAAAAGTGAAAAACAATTAAAAGCTAATGAATTAAAAGTTATAAGTTTGGATGAATTGAGTGTTGAACAAGTATTTGAAAAAAGATTGGAACTTGAAGAGTTAGAAGATAAAGAGTTTGAAAAAGAACTCCTTTTAAATTTTAAAGAATTAGTTTCAAAGGTGCAAAGCCTATGAAAATACTAAAGATAAAATCACTAAATATTAACTCACTAAAAGAGCGGATTCCATTACAGATAGTTATACATAAGGGTAATAGAACGAGTGTTTTAGATTTGAATTAGGAGGATATTTATGTCATATTTTACTGCATTCGATAGGCATGCATATATATTTAGTAAAATATTAAGAAAAGAAATAATTAATACAGTAGAAATTTCTAGATATTTAGGTGTAACTAGAAAAACAATTGAAAGAGATTTAAAAAATAGTATTTCACCATTATTTGAAAGTGAACTAATTCCTATTGGAAATGATTGGAAAGTTCAAGAACCTATTATTGATATAAAATTTTATGAGCCAAGTGAATTATCAGCAATTGCATTTATTTTTAAGAATATAGGTAATGATAATCCAAAGCTTTATAGCAAAACCATTAATCTTTTTAATGAATTACATAAAAAAGTTTCACATTCTATATATAAGCAGTCCTCTGTTGAAGATATATTAGCTATGAAAAAAAATGAATTCTATATAATAAAAAGTGCTATAGAAGATAAAAAAGAAATTAAATTTAAATTTCATTCTTACGATAAACATGTACAACCTTTAAAAATAGCAAATCTTGAAAAGTATTGGTATTTGTTGTGTTTTGATTTAAATGCTAATAGATTCAGTAAATATCCCTTAAGAGGAATATATACTATTGATGTTCTAAATAATACATTTGATTTTAATGAAGATAATTATATTAATAGTTTAGACAATGCAATTAATGCTTTTTTTGATATTAATAATAAAATTGATGTTATATTAGAATTGGACTGGGAAGCTAATAAGGTTATATCAAGTGTCCCACTAAATTCTACTCAAACAATTAATAAAAATGATGATGGCATGTTTATTATGAATATTACAATTTCAAATTTAATGGAAATTATACCTCTTGTACAACAATGGATACCTCATGTAAAAGTTATAAGTCCTATAAGTTTAAAAGAGAGAATTAAAGAAAATTTGACAAATTATAAAATTTAATATAGTGAGGATAACTTTATGTCCTCATATTTATATAAACTTTCAATAGTGAAATATTGCATAATGCAAATTTATAAAAAAGATTAAAAAAGGAGAAGTATTGAATTTACAAAAAGAATTTGAAGATTTTCATCAAAAAATTAGATTAGGTACTTATGATGAAAATAAAAAATTAAGAGAAAAGCGAGATTTGTTAATTGATGAACTTAAAGATAAACTAAAGGACGAAAATGTTCCTAATACCACTAAAAAGTTAACTTTTACAAAAATAGATCAAGGTTCATATGCTATGAATACAGGTATAAAACCTAAAGACGATGATTATGATATTGATGTTGGAGCAATATTTGATATTACAAATGAGGAGTATGATTCACATAAATTAAAAAAACTTGTTTTTGATAAATTAAATCTAAATCACAAAAGAACTGTAAAGTATAATAGACCATGTATTACTGTTGAATATGCAGATGGTTATCATGTTGACTTAGCTATTTACTCTAAAAATAATGAAGATATTCATATTGCATGGGGAAAAGAAAATTCAAAGCAAGAAAATAAATTATGGTATAAGTCAGAACCTAAAAAATTAACTAAATGGGTTGCAGATGTTTCTTCGGATGCAGATAAGTACCAACAGTATAGGAGATGTGTAAGATTTATAAAGAAATGGAAAGAAAAACATTTCTCTTCTGATGGAAATAATGCTCCTGCCTCAATAGGTTTAACAATTCAGGCTAGGAATCATTTTTATTATTATAAAGATAATTATTTAGACACACTTATTTATATTGCTGAAAAAATGAAAAGTGATTTTTATTTAAATACTGAATCTCGGAAAATGAATATAGATGTAAGATTACCTGTAGAACCTAGGAAAAATGTTTACTATAAAATGTCAGAAATTCAACAAGATAATTTCTATGAGAAGGTTGAAGCTTTAGTTGAGTCCCTAAAAGATGCTAGAAATGAAGATTCACGAAATAAGGCATGTAAAATCTTAAGAAAAGTATTTGGTGATGAATTTCCTTTATCTGACGATGATGATATAACAGAATGTTCAAAGTCATTACCTTTTGTAACAACAGGGAATAGTGCTTAAGTATGAATTTTAATGAATTATTTAAATCTTTGGATTTATCATTTCTTTTAAATTATGAAAAGCAAAATGAGAGTGAATATTTATTAAGATTGAAAAGTAAAAATAATGAATGGAATATTAAAGTTGTTTTAGAAAATTTTCCGTATAAATTGCCTAAATCTTATTTAATTGATGAAGATTTAATTGGTTTACTATCACATGTAAATGAAAATGGAGTAATTTGTTTAGAGGAAAGTGATTCAATAATTATAAATTATAATGAACCGTTAAATATATTATCTTTATATATTGAAAAAGTTCTTGAATTACTAGATGATGCAAAACAATTAATTTCAAAAGATGATTTGCTTGATGAATATGAAGGCTATTTTGTTAATAAAGTAAAATATGTAAATGCTTTTTACAATACTGAAGATAAAATAGAACAAATTGCACTAAAAATTGGAAATGAAAGTTTTTCAACTAGCGGTAAACCAATATTGATTTATGATGATAAAAAAGGATTTCCTAGCACATTTAGTAATGTAAATCAGGTAAATAATACAAAAGTCAATATATTGCATATACCATTAGAAATTGGTGTTTTACCACCATCAAAAAAAATGTTGTTAGACTTACATTCATATGTAAAAAGTTTATATGAATATATTCCTAAAAATGATAGTGACTTTATTAATAAATTTTTAAATAAAAAAAATACAAAAAGGCATAATTTCTATATTCTTTTTAGTATGCCAAGAACTAAAGGTGAGAGAACTCAATTTTTAGTACATTATTATTCAAAAGTAAAATTGAAACATCCTTTAGCCGATAAAGAAACAGATTTTAAAATTGATTTATATTTTTTAAATAGAAACAACGAAAGTTATTTAAAAGAAAGAGGTGGAAGTAATAACAATCTTACTAATAAAAAAGTATCAATAATTGGTTGTGGTTCAGTGGGTAGTGAAATTTCAATGATGTTAGCAAAATCTGGTATAGGTGAATTAACCTTAATAGATAATGATATTTTAACTCAAGATAATATTTTTAGACATAGGCTAGGTGGTAGTTCTTTAAATTATTTACCAAATGATAAATTAATAGTTATAAATAATTCAAAAGTTAAATTGTTAGAAAAACAGATTAAAAAAGATATACCTTACATAAAAGTAAATCCTAAGTTTAATAAGTTTAATAACTTGTTAGAAGATAAAGATCTTTTAGACTCTGATATTATAATTGTAGCTGTTGGATCTCCAATGGAAAGTATTGATATCAATATGAAGTTAAAAAAGTTAGGATTAAATAAAGTAATCTTTTGTTGGAATGAAGCTGATGGTGTTGGTGGTCATAGTGTATCTTTAGATTTAGAAAAAAGTTGTTATGAATGTTTATATACAAATGATGAAGGATTTAATAACTTTAATGAACTATCTTTCTTAGAATTAGGGCAAAATATATCTAAAAATTTAACAGGTTGTGCAGGAGTATTTACTCCATTTTCTTATTTAGACTCTTCTAGTACAGCTCTATTAGCTTCTAAACAATGTATTGAAATGTTAATTAATAATTTGCACTCACAGGCATTAAGTTGGAAAACATTATCCAATATAAATTTAAAAGTAACTCAACGATTTATGGATTCAAATTTACAAGAAGTTAAAAGTCTAGAATCCAAAAGTAAATGTAGGATATGTAATGAGTAGATATTGGAAATTAAAAATTGATAAAAAAAGAGAACTAAAAATTTCTTTTGAATTGATAGATGAATTATCTAAGTTTAGACAATTAAATAAAAAAGATAATGAATCAGGAGGTGTTTTAATTGGAAGTTTTTTGTCAGATGATAGGGGATTTATTATTGATAAACTAACAATACCCCAAAAAAAAGATAAACAAACAAGATATTCTTTTTATCGTTCAGAACAACATAATAAACTTGTGCAAAAAATATGGAAAGAAACTAATGGATTTTCAACATTCTTAGGTCTTTGGCATACTCATCCAGAAGATATACCCAATTATTCATTTATAGATAAAAAAGATTGGTTAGATAGTTTAGTTGAATCAAAATATGAAAAAAATTGTTTGTTTTTCTTTATTGTAGGAATAACTCATATCAGATGTTGGATTGGCATAAAGGGAATATTATTTAATAAAGTTAAGCTTTTAGGAGATTACAAATATGAGTAAATGGGAAAAATTTAAGTGGTTTGTTGAGCAGATTAAGCAAATGAAAAAAAAGTCTGCACCTTTTGCAACTTTAGGTACAAAATTAATAATTAGATCTTTGATTACAATTGGTGTAGGAAATATTGCATTATATTTGATTTTTCCAGAAGGAATGTTAGTAGAAGAATTAAAAGTATCAAATGGAGAATTATCCACATTTACACTTATTCTTACAGTAATTGTTATTATTATTGGTATTGCAATGATATTATTTGAGGGATATAATTATAAAAAAGCTAGAAAAACAGGTAAGATAATTATTAATGGAATGAAAAATGGCTTTGCAAAGTTTCCTATAGATGTATTATCTTATGAAGAAAAAAATAATTCAAGAGATACAATTAAACTTGGAATGATAGAAGAAGTTGATAATTTAGAAAAACAAATTCAATATTATAATTCAGAAAAACAAATTGATTTATATAATAGATTTATCTTTAATGATGAACTTGAGAATCTATATGTTTGTGGGATTTCAAGAGTACCATTTTTAGTTGCGTATGGGGTTTGTTTGAAAGGTAATGTATCTATAAAATATATTGAAAGAGAACACTCAACAAATAAAAGTTTTTTTCTTGATGATGTAAATCGAAAAATAGATATTATAAAGATGAATGAAAATATTGAATTATCAGAAGATGGAGATATTGGTATTGCAATTGGGTTTACTACTGAAATAAAGAAAGAGCATCTACCAGAAAAATTAAAAGAACATACATTATTTATTAAGCCATCTTTAGAAGAAAATAGACTTTTAATAAAGAATCAAGATAATTTAATAGAAATTGTAAAGAAAATCCAAAAGATAATTGATAGTTATTCAAGCAATTCATTATGTAAAAAAATACATTTATTTTTGTCTATTCAAACAAGTTTTGCAATAGAATTAGGTAGACATTTTCAAGAAGGTATACATAAAAACTGGGTTATCCATAATTTTGATGGTAGGACAGGAAAATATTCATGGGCATTAGAAGTATCAAAAGACTTTTTAAAAAAGTATGAAGAAAATGAACCTCTCTAAATATCTCCACATAAAAGGAAATACTTTCTGGAATATCTCAGTCAAAATGATTAGAATTTAATGCAGTAATATTAAATCAAATGAATGTAGGAAAAATTTCTCATCAATTACATCTCGAATGTGGTGAGTATGAAAATTTAATTTAAGGAAAAAATAAATGGATATTTGTAAGTTTGAGAAAGGACTATCCAAGATATATAAAGTTAATAGAAATAATTTTGAAGAGGCAACGAATAAAGATAAAAATTATATTAAACTTGATAAAAAAGGTAAAAATCAATATTATGGATATTGTCCTGAATGTGATAATCCTATTGTTCTTGTAAATTTATTCGTTACACAAGAAAAAAATGGAAAACCTATTATAGTTTATGGGAAACACTCTGTTGAAAAAAATTCTTTTGATTCTTTTGATTCTTTAAAATATGAGAGATGTCCTTTACGAAATAAAAATAGAATCTCATTTAGTGCTGGGGAAAAACACACTGATGATGAATTAGCTGAAAAGATTAAAGATACAATTATTAATAATGCATGTAAGATTAAGTATTTTATCTCAAAAATTATGGGTATAGAAGTTTCACCTAAATTATTTATATTATTGATTAAAGAGTTTCATAAAAGCCAAGGATATTATTATAAAGGTCTTACAAAAGGTAACTTGCCATATCTTATATTATATTTATCTCATCAAAAATCAATTGAATGGCAGTATATAAAAAAAGGTTGTAGAGAAAGAAAAGAAATTGAAGAAAAATCAAAGTACTTTATAGTTGCTAAAAATAGACAAATATTATTGAAAGAAAACTATAAAAATGAGTTATCTAAACCATCTATTGTAACAGTTTTTAAAGATCATTCTTATAATACTAATAATGAACAGTCTTTTATCTATCAAGTTTTTGAAAAGTTTAATAAGAAAGAATACTTATTATATGGACAGAAAATAGATTTTGATATATCATATTTTTATAACCTCTTGAATTTTGAAGCTAAAGATAAAAAATGTGAAATTGAAGAAGAAGTTAGGAAAATATTGAAATAATGACCTTCTCTAAATCCCTCTACACAAAAGGCATACAATGCCCCAAAGCACTTTGGCTTAAAAAATATAAGCCAAGTGTACTAACACCACTTGATGAGTCAGCTCAAGCTATATTTGATACTGGAAATATAGTTGGAGATTTTGCTTGTCAACTTTTCCCAAATGGAAAAGAAATACCTTATTCAAAAAACTATGGTGAGATGATAGCTACTACAAAACAGTGGCTTGATGATGGAATGGAAAATATCTATGAAGCTACTTTTAACTTCTTTGGTATTTTGGTTATGGTGGATATTTTAACTATTTATGATGGTGAAGTATCTATTTATGAAGTTAAAAGTTCAACAGAAGTTAAAGATATATATTTACATGATGTATCTATCCAGTATTATGTACTTAAAAACTTAGGTTTCAAAATAAAAAGTGCAAATGTAATTCATATAAACAATGAATATATAAGAGGTGATGATTTAGATATAAATCAGCTTTTTAAAATAGTTGATGTTACAAATGAAGTTATATCAATGCAATCAAATATTCCAAATATTTTAAAAGAGTTTGAAACATATTTAGAAGATAGAGAAAATGAACCAAATATTGATATAGGCAAACATTGTAATAGTCCTTATGAATGTGATGCAAAAAATTATTGTTGGAAAGTTCAGAGACAAATACCTGATTATTCTATATTTAATATTTTCAATCTTGGAAGCAAAAAACAAATTGAACTTTATAGTAGAGGTATTATAAATATAGATGATGTTTCACATGATTTTGATATGACTTCCATTCAAGCTCAAGCTGTTGAAAACTATAAATCAAAAATTACATATATAGATATAGAAAATATTAAATCATTTTTACAAAATCTAACTTACCCAATATATCACTTAGACTTTGAAACATATCAACAAGCAATACCTTTATACAAAGGTTTAAAACCATTTGAGCAAATACCATTTCAATATTCACTTCATATTGAGTATGAAGATGGAAGATTAGAACATAAAGAGTATTTAGCACAAGATAGTGTAGATAGTAGATATGAACTTGCACTTAGACTTTGTGAAGACATCCCAAAAGATGTAACTGTATTAGCTTATAACATGAGTTTTGAAAAAGGTGTTATAAAAAGATTAGCGACATTGTTTGAAGAGTTTAGTGAACATCTATTAAGTATAAATGAAAATATGCAAGATTTGATGGTACCTTTTCAAAAGAAATGGTATGTAACCCCTCACATGAATGGAAGTTATTCTATTAAATACGTTTTACCAGCACTTGTTCCTGAGTTTGAAAAAGCATATAGAGAACTTGATGGTGTTCAAAATGGAAGCCAAGCTATGAATGCTTTTGCAAGATTAGCTTTTCTTGAAGAAGATGAAAAGCAAAAACTTAAAAACTCACTTTTAGAGTATTGTAAACTCGATACTTTGGCTATGGTTAAAATTTTAGAGAAATTGAAAGGAATATAATTTGATTGAAAAACGTAGTATTTGGTGGAAAATATATTTTTATATATTTTTAGGTTTAACTTTATTTTATACGTATATTTTATTATTTGATAATAATGAGATATTTGATGGATTATATAAATCTGAAGTTTTTTATGAAATTTTTGAATTTGTATTATTTTTAGTTTCTTTTATTGGATTATATGGTTTTGTATATCGAAAAAAAATATTTTATAAAGATTTCTGGATTTTTATTTTTATTCTTTCAATTATAGATACAGTTGGCTATTCATTATTAGAATGGCAGGAGGCAGATATTTGGTTTTTTATAATATGTATACCTTTTTATATTGCCTTATATAAGTATGCTTTTAAAATGAATGACTTATGGAGTGAAAATGGACAATAAGAAAAAGGTTGCATCAATTTTAATGGCTTTAACAGTTGGTGGATTATCCGGACATTATATTGATGATTTAATAGAAAAGTATAATTTACAAACTGATAGATATCCTATAAATGTTGAATATAATATTATTGATAAATGCATAAACAATTATGATGAGCCTATAAGTGAAAGAGTATATAAAGATAAACGAAAAATATGTATATGTGCATTAGAAAAAACAGAAATAAACTATCCTTACGAACTATTTAGAGAGGATAAAAATAGGTTTTTAAATATATTTGAGATTAAAGCAAAAGAATGTATGTAAGATAGGCTAAAAGCCTATCTAGTTTATTTCCCTTGAGAAGGAGTACAATTACTACGACCTTTACCTGATACACTACCAGTAGTACTTGGCATATTTGGTTTACAATTTGATGTTTTAGCCATTTTATTTTCCTCCTTTTGTTAAATTTTTATCTGTAATGCTTTGTGCTTTTGCACCAAAGCTACCTTTTGGAGTTTGACCTCCATTTTGTTTTGCTGTTGCAGATTGGATTCTTTGTGATGCAGCTTTTGTCATCGGAGTTTGTTTTGCCATAATAGGTTCCTTTAAATATATTTCCTAAATATTAGGATAATGAAATTATAAAATAGTAGTAGGGGACAATAGGGGGCACGGATATGAATGAAACAGAAGAAAAAATAAAAGAATTGAAAAAATGGATTAAAAAACTTGGAATGACTCAAAAATATTTTGCTAGACAATTTTTTATTGATGATTATATTTATGACAATGATAATGAAGAAGAAATTGAAAATTTTAATGAGAAATTCAAAGGACATTTGAAACGAAGTACTACACCTGTAGAAACTATAGATATATATTTGAATTATTTATACAATATGGAAGAGTTTAAAAAGAAGTGTTATATAAAACCAACATACATAAAAGATGAAATATTTGGTAAAGAATTTGATGAAAAAATGAAAAAAATATCAGAAGAAATAACAAATAAATTAACTACTAAATAAGATATTTAAATTATAAGTGATTTGATTCTAAAAACTGTGAAACTGTTAAATAGAATAATTTTTAATAAATTAATATGCTATTAACAAATAATCAACAAAAATAAAAAAAGTTAAAAGCTATAAAGCTCTTAACTTCTCTTATGGACTTGGGCTTATTACGTACGGCTATTTCTAATTACTGAAATGGGATATATAAAACCTTCGAAGAGTAGAAAAGGAAACAGTTGTAAGGTAAAATATTTAAAGCTGAATTAAATATTTATTGAAAATATTTAATTCTTCTTTTATTATTTTTTTTAATTGTTCAATGTTTGAAATTATTTCAAAAATTGAAGAATCATCTAATTCATTTTCAATCCATTCAATTAACCTTTTTCTATCATTTTCTTTTAATTCAAATGATATAATTCTATCTTTTTTTGAAAGTTCAAATTTTTCAAGTTCATCAATGAATGATTTCTTAATATTTAAAAAATCAAAATTTTTTTGAGTTCTTTCAATATAGAGAATAAAGTAATATAAAAACTTAAGAGTTTTTTCACCTTTATTCGAAAATTCTTCAATTACTTTTTCAAAAAAACTTTGCCCTTTTAGTTTTTCAATTTTTGATTTGATTAAGTTAATTAATTTATGTTTATTTACAAATTCACTAATAGGTTCTATTAATTCTTTTTCATTTTCACTATTAATATATTTAACTGCTTCTGCAAATAATTGAAAATTTGGATCAAAAGGTTCTTTCCCATCAGAAAATAAAAAGTATGGAGAAACTCCTAAATTTATTAATTTTTGTATGGTTGTGTAATCGGGTTTCCTTTTTCCAGTGATATATTGTGAAATAGCGTTTGTTGATAATCCTAATTTAATTGATAAATCTTTTTGTGAAAGATTTAATTTTTTTTGAATTGATTCAAATTTATTTGCAAAATCCATATTTGTACCCCTTGACAAATTAATCGTTATATAATATTATACTCATATGAGTATTTATTTGAAATATATACTCAATAAATAATTATAGTGATTTTACGATTAATTCACATTAAAGTGAGATTAAAAAAGTAGAAAGTCAATAATAGTTTATAGATTTAGTTTGGAGAGGGTGATATGTAGTATTAAAAGTAGTAAAAATATAAATAAAGAGTGAAATTTATAAATACGGTCTGCAAACTTAATTCTAAATTACACTCTAATCAAAAATAAAAAGGATTAAAAATGAAAAAAAATGCACAATTAAAATCTTTTTCTAACGATAATAGCAAAAAAAGAAATAAAAATCAATTTTCATTTCTATTTAATGCATTCACAAAAAGTGATTGGATAGAAGAATTAACAAATGTTGATTCAATCACTTATGTATTTGTAAAAGACGAAGTTGAAGAACTTTTTTTATAATACAGGTAATTATCTAAACTCTTTAGATTTTGAGTCATGTTACTCTTTATCTAAAGAAATTACATCAATACAAGTGAAAAAAAATGTTAAGAAAAATAAGAAATGTTTTTTTGAAGTTAAAGATAATTCATTAATTTATAAAAAAATTAAAGAGAGGTTAGTTAGTAATCTTAGAAATTTATTTGATAAGGACAGAAAAACTAATATTTTAAATATTGAAAATTGGATAATTGATGAAATATATTACAATTATGAGATAGATATCACTACTTTATTGGATTTGAGAAAGTTAGCTAACTCAAATCCTCAAATAATAATTGACAATATAGTCAAATTAGCAAATAATTTTGAAATTACATCTATTGAAATTGAAGAAATAGCAGAAAAATTAAATATCGATTTTTCTAATATTCATGAATTAAATTTATTTTTACAATTCAGAAATTTAAGCAAAGCATCTAATAATCAGTTGTATTTAACATTTGATGAAAAAATTAAGGTTGCTTCTTAATGTCAGAATTAATCAAAAAAATTGAAAATAAAATTAAAAATCAGGAAAAAATTCCTGATTTAATTGAAAAAATTAATTTCATATTAACTAATAAAAGCTATATTTTGAGTGAAAATGAGTTAATTGAACTTCAAAATGAGAAAATTAAATTAGAAAAAAATTTAATTAAATCAAAAGAATCTTTTGAAGAAAAATTTAGTGATTTTTTCTATTAAATTGAAGAAATAGAAAATGTACCTAAAATGCAATGGTTAATTCAAGGGGTAATTCCTAGCGCAACGATAGGGGTAATATATGGTTTACCAGGAAGTGGTAAAAGTTCACTTCTAATTAATTATTCTGAACAAATTCTTGAAAATTTTAATAGTGCATATATAATATATATTGATGCAGATATGCCATTAGAAAAGATTAATGATTTTAGAATTTCTGAGATAATGAAAAAATATGGAACTAGATTTAAATATGCTGGGAAAGCAGAAAATAATTTAAGTAATATTGCTCAATGTTTATTAAAAGAAATTGTTCAAAGCCAGTTGGACTATCCTAGTAGAAGATATATAATTATACAAGATTCTTTATCATTGATAACTCCAAAAAAAAATGGTTTTATTGATGTTGAAAAACTATATAAATTTGAAAAACAACTACGAGATAATGGAGGAACAGTCATAATAGCTCACCATCTAAATAAATCTTCAATTTTTGCTGATACACAAAAAATTGAAGATTATGCAGATTATACTTATTTAATTGAAAGAAATGATTTTAATTCATCTATATTATTAAAACCTAAAAAAGCTAGTAGATATGCTATTGAAGCAAAAGCATATAGGACAAATGATAGAAAAATTATTGAAGAAATTGATTTTAAGATGGCAAATATATGTAATTCTGAAGTTACTTTTGTGAATATAATTCTAGATTTATTGTTGGATGGAGAAATGAATCAAAGTGAAATAATGAAATATTTAAAACAAATTTCTTTTTTTTCAAAATATTCAATTGGAGAAAAGAAAGTATTATTCTGGCTAGATAAGTGGAGTAGAGATGGTAAATGGTTTTGTGAACAAAGAGCAAATGAAAAAAATGCAAAATTTTATTATAGAGAAACTGAAAAACTTGCAAAAGTGCCAAACAATGATAAATTAGGAGTATAAAATGGAAGAATTATTACCAAGAAGAATTTCTTTTTCACTGAAAGAATTAGATGAATTAGGTTTTATAAAAGTAACAACTGCAAAAAAACTAATTAAACTTAAGAAGTTGAGATCATTTAAAGTAGGCATAAAACATTTTATACTTAGAGATGATGTACTCAATTATATCGAGGATAATCTATCATAATTAATTATGGTAGCCCTGGCCGGGATCGAACCGGCACTCCAGTGGAATACGATTTTGAATCGTACGCGTCTACCAATTCCGCCACAGAGCCATATATATAAATTGTGTACCTTTTTTACGTACCTAAAACAAATTAAAGCCTATTTGTAGGCTTTTAAATTATTTTCTCTTGCGATTTTGAATCCCTTGTGTCTACCATTTCACCATAGCGGCATTATATAAAATAAAAAAAGGAATTCACTATTAATGAATTCCTTTTGAAAACGAGATTATTTAGCTGATACAGCTTCTTTTAAAGCTTTTCCAACTTTAAATTTAGCAACAGTTGTAGCTGCAACATTAACAGTTTTGTCAGTTCCTGGAACTTTAGCTGTTCTTGCTGCTCTTTCAGCAGTTGTAAATGTTCCAAATCCAATAAAGCTTACAGATTCTTTTTTTACTAATGATTCTGTAATTGTATCTAATACAGCATCAACTGCACCTTTTGCATCTTTTTTAGATAAACCAGCTTTTGCAGCTACTGCGTCAATAAATTCTGCTTTGTTCATGGATGAACTCCTTGTATAAAATTAAATTGTGAAAACTTTATAGTATTTAAGCTTTGAAATAGCTAAAATTAGGGCATTTCGTAAATATTTATGGAGAAAAATAATCAAAAATTAGATTTTACGATTCAAAAGAGCTTTTTATACTCAAAAGTCGACAAGAATTTTCTAAAATAGCTATTTTTTTTACAAGTTCATGAACATCTCTATCATAGACATAAGTGCCAATTCCTTTGATTACCATTATATTATTTTCAGATTCTTTTAAGTATTTTGTAATCTCTAAAGCATTTCTTTTATACCAAGTTGAGAAATCGCCTGGATTATATATTTTTATTTCTCCAAAAGTTACTTTCCCAAAAAAATCTTCAAAGACAATTTTATCGTGTTCAAATGTGTAAGCTGTCGTATAAATTGGCATTCCAAAAGCTATATATTTTGCTTCATGGATATTTGCATAAATTGTTGCATGTATATGTGATTCAATACTCGCAATATTCCATCTATAATCTTGTTTATTGATATTTAATGTACAGAGTGATTTTTCATCCATTTTGTCAAAAATAGCATCACTTGTATTGATTGTAAAATTGTGTTGATCAAGTTTCGCAGAAATTGCACCATGATAAATACCAAAAAAGTTTTTACTAAACATTGTTACTGACAAATCTGAAAGTAATTTTACAATATCTTTATCAATCATTTTAAAAGCCTTAAATCTATTTTCAGGTATTATACTGCAATTTAAATAAGGACCGTTTTAATGAATATTCCACACATACCTGTTTTGTACAATGAAACATTAGAGGCTTTCGTAAATATAAATAGTGGTTATATTATTGATTGTACAACAGGATTTGCAGGTCATAGTAGTGGATTGTTATCTTCAAATGAGAATATTAAACTAATTTGTAATGATCAAGATGATGAAGCTTTAGCATTTAGTAAGAATAGATTAGCACCTTTTGAAAATAGGGTAATATTCAATAAAGGAAATTTTGAACATGTTATTGAGACTTTTAAAGATTACGAAATTAGAGGTGTTTTAGCTGATATTGGAGTTTCTTCTTTACAACTTGACAAACTTGAGAGAGGTTTTGGGTTTGAAAGTGATACTTTAGATATGAGAATGGATCAAAACCAAGCTTTAGATGCAGCAACGGTAGTAAATACATATTCTACAAGTGAACTGGAAAGAGTTTTTAAAGAGTGTGGAGAAGTGAGAGAATATAAAAAAGTTGCTTCATTAATTGTAAATAATAGACCTTTTACAAGTGCAAAAGAGATTTCTGAACTTTTATCAAAAAAAATGCCAAAGGGAAAAATTCATCCAGCAACTCTTCCTTTTCAAGGAATTAGAATTGAAGTAAATGATGAATTAGGAGTTTTAGAGCGACTTTTTGATTCCCTAGAAAAAGCTAAATTCAAAAATTGTATAGTTGCAATTATTTCATTTCACTCTTTAGAGGATAGAATTGTAAAAAACTATTTTAAAAAATGGACTAAATCGTGTATTTGTCCAGAGGGTGTTTTTAGATGTGAATGTGGGAATAATCATGCTTTAGGGAAAATTATTACAAAAAAACCTATAATTCCAACTGCGCTTGAAATTAAACAAAACCCAAGAAGTAGAAGCTCAAAATTAAGGATTTTTAAATTTGACTAGGTTAAATGCAAGTAACTCACTGTTTATGGTGATTGTACTATTAATTGTTGCACTATTTTTATATTTTCCAAAAATTTATTTAAGAAGTAATATTTATTATACGAGTAAAGATATTAATAAATTATATGCCCATTATATTTCACTTCAAGAAGAGAATACTTTTTTATCTCAACAACTAGAAGATATGAAATTTAAAAACCAAATTATAGATTCATTATTATTTAATCCAATGGAACAGAAGAAATGATAAAAGCTCTTATTGAATTTTCATTAAGAAAGCCTCTTTTAAATCATTTTATTCTGTTTTTTATCTGTTTACTTGCTTTTTTCTCATATTTTAAAATTCCAAAAGAAATCTTTCCTCCTTCTGCTTTAGATGCTGTTTCAATTAGTGGACAATATATTGGTGCTAGCTCTGAATTACTTGATAAAATTGCTGTTTCTGAAATAGAAGATGAATTACTTAGTTTAAGTAGTGCTGATAAAATTTCTTCAACAATTAAAAATGGAAGTTTTTCTATAAATGTAGATTTAAAAGATGGATATAAAGCAAAAGATATTTTGGATGATGTAAAAGATATTATTACAAAAATTAAAACAAATCTTCCTTCTGATATGGATGAACCAACTGTAAAAGCAGTTGAACATGCTTTCCCTTTAATTACAGTTGCTGTTTATTCTAAAAACAATGATTCAAAAGAGTATTTAATTGAAGTAGCAAAAGAGGTAAAATCAAGAGTTATGCAATTAAAAGATTTATCACAAGTTTCTGTTTTAGGAGATAGTGATAAAGAGTTGTTAATGAGTTTTGATGATGAAAAAATAAATGCTTATGGTTTAAGTAAAACTTCTGTGATTAAAGCAATTTCAACTATGAGTTCTATTTTTCCAATTGGAATGATAAAAGATACTACACGACATTACTATCTTTCAACTTACAATGGTGAAAAAGATATAGAAAAAATCAAAAATATGTTAATAAAAATTGATGGTAAATCAATATATTTAAAAGATATTGCAGATGTAAAATATAGTCTGTCTGATGCTTCAACTATTTCTCATTTTAATTCAAATACAAATATTGCAGTAGGAATTAATAAAGGACTAAGTGGAGATGCAATTGAACTTGTAAAACAGATAAAACAAATTACAAAAGAGTTTGAATCAAAATACTCAAATCTTGAATTTGATACATATATTGATACTTCTATTTGGATTAAAAATAGACTAAATACAGTTGTTTCAAATATATTGTTTGGTTTGATTTTACTTTTTATTGCACTTTTTTTGTTTATAAATATAAGAGTTGCAATTGTTGTTGCAATGGGAATTCCAACATCTTTTATGATTGGACTTATTAGTGCTGAATATTTTGGTTATAGCTTAAATATGCTCTCACTTTTAGGAGCATTAATTGCATTAGGAATGTTAGTTGATGAAGCTATTGTTGTAGGTGAGAATATTTACAGACATCTTGAAATGGGAAAAGATAGATACACAGCAGCAAGGGATGGAGCAATTGAGATGTACCCAGCAGTTTTAACTGCAACTGCCACAACAATATTTGCTTTTTTACCAATTCTTTTAATGACGGGTGAAGTAGGGAAGTTTATGCAAATACTTCCAATAATGATTAGTATTTTATTATTAAGTTCTTTATTTGAAGCCTTTTTCTTTTTACCTTTACATTCAAAAGAGATTTTAAGAGTAAGCAAAGATGAAAGAAAATCTCACAAAATTTGGGAGTTTAATTATAATCTTTATGGAAATATTTTATCTTTTTTATTAAAAGGAAAATATCTTACTATTTTTTTAATGGTTGGGCTTATAACAGTTTTTTCTATAGTTATTTTTAAAACACAAAAATTTAAATTTATGCCTTCATTTGACTCAACACAAGTTTATATTACAGGTTCTGTTGGTGTTGGTAAAAAAATCGAGCAAACAGAAGAGTTAGTTTTAGAGTTAGAGAAAAAAATGTTAAGTTCTTTGGATTTTAAAAATAGTATAAATTCAATTAGTTCAGTAACTGGAATGAAACTTGATGGTAAAAATCAGCCACACTATGAAGAGTTTTATTTTCATATTTTTGTAAATCTACATGAAAGTGCAGCTGATAATATCTTTGATAAATATATCAATCCATATTTATCACCAAAATATGATGACTCAAATATGATTAGAACAGTTAGTTCTCAAGATATAGAAGCGGAATTAAAAAAGACTTTGGAACCATATATAAACTCAGGTAAATTTGAAGAGTTAAAAGTATTTGTTCCCCAAGCTGGAATTGTAAAAAATGATGTGGAAATTGCAATTTCTGGGAAAAAAGAGGAAGTGTCAACTGCCGTTAAAGAGTTAGAAAATAGTCTTGCAAAAGTTAAAGGTGTTTCAAATATATCAGATGATTCTATTATTGGAAACTATGAATTAAAATTTAAAGTTAACTCTTATGGGAATAGTTTAGGTGTTAGTGAAGAAACAATTTTAAATCAATTAAGACCCTATTATTTTAAAGGAACTTACTCAAAAATGTTTGATAATAAGGGAATAATTGATATTGTTTTTGAAAGTAGTCATAAAGATATTTTAGAAAGTCTTGATACTTTTTCTATTATTACAACTTCAAATCAAAAAGTTTTATTAAAAGATGTGGTTGAGTTTATAAAAGTTCCAGCTTATTCTCAGATTTTTAAAGAAAATAATGAACAGATTATTAGTGTAACCGCCTCTTTAAACAAAATTACTTCAGCAGAGTTATATCAAACAATTAGCGAAGATATAATTCAATTGAGAAAAAGAGTAAATCTTGATATTAAAGGTGAACAAAAAGAGAATGAAAAAGTTCAAAGAGAAATGGCACAAGCAGCACTTATTGCAATTATTTTAATATTTATGGCATTAATTTGGATGTTTGATTCAATAATTAAGCCTTTAATCATTTTAAGTACTATTCCATTATCAATTCTTGGCGTTTTAATAGGGCATATGGTGATGGGAATTAATATTTCGATGCCAAGTCTAATTGGAATGATTGGGCTTGCTGGGGTTATTGTAAATGATGGAATTATTATGATGGATTTTATAAAAAAAGCAAAAAATATAAAAGAGTTACTAGAATTTGCAAAAATGAGGTTAAGACCAATAGTATTAACCTCAATTACAACGATTCTAGGATTATTTACTTTAATATTTTTTGCTTCAGGTCAAGCTTTAATACTTCAACCAATGGCTATTTCTTTAGGATTTGGGATTTTGTGGGCGACAGTTTTAAATCTATATTTTGTCCCACTTGTTTATAGAGTAATATATTTAAGAAAAGCAGTAGATTAATATATAAGCTTTAGGATTTCCTAAAGCTTATAAAACAACAATTCCTAAAATTCTATTTAAAATATTGCTATCTTCATTATAATCTTTCATACCAATTCCAGGTTCTAAAGTAGTAATTGAAGTTTTTCCAACTATATGTCTATAATTTACGCCATTACTATCTTTTAATCTTACACTCCACATATCATGTAAAACTAATGGTTCTTTTTCTTTAATACCAATATAAAGCATAATATGACCTTTTAAATATACTAAAGTTGAAAAAGGAACACCATTTTTTCTTATAAACTCTTTTTTCTCATCATTTGATAACTTTGACATATCAAGATATTTTCCATTAGATAATTGCGCTTTTGAGTTTCTATGTAGATATTTTCCAAATGTTGCAAAATAATCTTGAGTAAAACTTGAACAATCTCTATTATTTAATAATCCACCCCAACCATAAGGTTCATCAAGTAACTGTTTTGCTATTTTGATTCTATTTTGAGTATTAAAAGCTAATGGCATTGGTTCAACTTCATCTACATTTAAATCTATATATGAAATCAGAGCATTTTGATTATCATCTCTTTTTGCAATTATATATTTATTGTTTTTTTTAGGAAAAATTGTAGCTACTTTTACATATTCTCTAAATATTGGGTCATAAATTGGAAATTTCTCTTTAACTGATACAAAATAGTTTGATGTTTTAAACTCTTGAATAAATTTTTCATCTACAAAAGCTATAGTTCCAATCTCTACCCAACCACCAACATTACTTGATTCCATATATGCCCAAGCTTTATCTTTTGATAAATGTGAAACTATAATTGGAGTATTTATTTTGATTGCAGAGTTTTGATTATAGTCAAATGGGAAACCTTCTCCTGGTTTTGTTGGGTCATAAAACATTGGTGAATTTGTAGGAAGAACTCTTATATTTGTATTTTTTAGAATAATAGCTTTTTTTGTCAAAGTATTATAAGCGTCAAAGTTTGAGTTTTCTATTTGTTTATCAAACCATTCAGGTGTAGCTAATAAATGATTTTCTAAATAAACTTTTTTTAATTTATATGATTGTCCCCACATTGCTTCAACTTTTGGGAAAGAAACTTTTGTTGAATTCCATGGTTTAAAATATTTTTCAAAGAAATCTTTTGAATCTTTTGTAGAATCAATTGCATTATCATTTGCTGTACTTGCTAGAACATCAATATCATTACTTTTAATTGCAATTGGAGCTGGTTGTTTTACAGAACAAGCTGTAAATAGTAAAGTTGTGGCTAATATAAGTAGTATTTGTTGATATTTTCTTAACATTTTTATCCTAGAAATAAATTTTTTGTGATTGTACCATTTTATGATTGAAGATTTTATTCCTAAGATTATAGAATCTTTTTTTTAGTAATTTATAGTTATAGTAAACAAATTATTTTGAGGAAAATCATGTATAAACTTTCAATAAATAAAGATTTATTTGAAAATATTTTATTAAAAAAAACTCTTGTTTTAGAAAAAGAGAATACAAATTATTGGAAAAAAGAACTTTTAGAACCTGTAATTTTAGATGATAAATTAACTTATCAGATTAGACAATTTGAGAAAATTATTTTAACTAATGGTTTAGGAAATGATAAGCCTCAAATGACAGTAGAATGTAAAAGAGTTGATTATTCCATTGAAAATGGGTGTTTTGAATTTTATTTAGGAAAAATATTAGAACAAAAAAATATAAATAATGAAGAAGATGAAAAAGATAAAATCATAAAACAACTATTAGAAGAGAAAAAAGAATTAGAAAATAAATTAAAAGAAAAAATAAAAATGACGCAGCAAAAAATAGATTTTTAAATAGCTAGAAAAATCTAGCTATTTTAAATGGATTATTTAATGATTAAATCCGCAATTTCGTTCATTGTAGCTTCAGGCATATCTTTTACTTGAGCAGCCATTAAACCTTTTGTAGCTCCACCGTAAGTTCCAGCTTGATAACCTTTTAATGCAGCAACAAAGTCAGCCTTTGTCATATCTTTGATAACTTTTGATTTTCCCATAGCAGCTTTTTCTCCATTTGCACCATGACAAACAACACATTTATCATAAGACCCAGCAAACGCAGCAGATGCAACTAATAACGAAGCAGCAATAACAATTTTTTTCATAGACAATCCTTTATGTTTTATTATTCTTATTATAATCAAAATTAGATTAGATTTTATTGACTTCAGTCAATGTATTTGAAAGTTTAAAAGAAAATAACCTTTTGGTTACTTTCTTGTTATTTTGAAGTAAGCTCTTTTTTTAGCTCTTCTTTATTAATTCTATTTTTATCTGAAGGAATTAAAGGTAAAGATTTTTTATAAATAATTTTAGCAGGTATCATATATGATGCTAAATGATTTTTTAATTCAAATAAAATTTCACTTGAATTTAATTCATTTTTTCCACTATATACTAAAACTATCTCTTCTTCAATTTCATCATTTTCTATTGAAAAAACTGCACATCTTTCTATTTCTTTAATTTCTCTCTCAACTACTGATTCAATTTCAAAAGGATTAACTCTAAATCCTCTAGTTTTAATCATATCATCATGTCTTGAAACAAAATAAAAATATCCTTCTTCATCTTTATAAACATAATCACCAGTTTTTACAACAATTTCATCTGTTAATTGACCTTCAAGATTAATCACATTTTTTAAAATATCAATTGATTTAAATCTTTGCTCAGTTACAAGTGGAGCATTCCAAAAACCTTTGTAAATGTATCCACCTCTATGGATTAATTCACCTACAACTCTTGGTGCGCATTCATTTCCATTTGCATCAATTACATATAATTCAACATCAGGAATTGCTTTTCCAATAGATTCAGGTCTTATTTTTAATTGACTTGGGTCTAAATAAGTTGATCTAAATGCTTCTGTTAATCCATGCATTGAGAAAAATTTAGCATTTGTAAAATATTTTTCAACATCAGCTATCATTTTAGAAGTTACATTTCCACCAGATGAAGTAATAATTCTTACATTTTTTAATAACTCTGCACTTGGAAGTCTATCTTCATCAAACATTTCTGTTATGTTAATTGGCATTAAGGGAAGAACCGTAACTTTGTCATTAATGATATGATTAAAAAAATCATTTGGTAAAACAAATCTATGAAGAGCTATTGTTGCTCTTTTATAAAGTGAACAGAAAATTTGATTTAATCCATAATCAAGATTAAATACTAAAAGTCCTGAAAGAACATCACTCTCTTCTAATTTTAAATATTGAGATACAACCCTTGCTGAATCTATTAAGTTTCTATGTGAAATAACAATACCATTTGGTTTTCCAGAAAGTCCAAAAGAGTAAGTAATAACTGCATTATCATGTCCATTTACATCACAAGAATATGGTTTGTTATAATATTTGTAAATCTCTTCAAATGATGGTAACTCTTTATGTGTAGTTTCATAAGAAATAATATGTCCATCAAATTTAATCTCTTCAATTGATTCAATTTTGATTTTATCAGTAATTATACATTTTATATCACAATCACTAATTATATATTCAACTTGTTCTGGTTTAAGTAATTTTGTTAATGGAACCAATACATATTGTGTTGATAAAATTGCTAAAATAGCTACAACTTGGTCTATTCCTTTATTTGAATAAACTCCAATTCTGCTACCTTTTGGTAAATCAAGTTCACTTAAATAATAAGCAATTTGATTTACTTTAGTAAAAAGTTCGCTATAAGTTAATTTTTCATTTCCAAAAACTATTGCATTTTTGTTTGGGTTTGAGATATTTGCATCTTCTATTAATGTTCTAATACAGTTTATTGACATTGTTTTCCCCTTATTGTTGTGTAAT
The DNA here is from genome assembly GCA_028688995.1 of Aliarcobacter sp. Taxonomy (GTDB): domain Bacteria; phylum Campylobacterota; class Campylobacteria; order Campylobacterales; family Arcobacteraceae; genus Aliarcobacter. The sequence continues at coordinate 117,287 of JAQTXB010000006.1, read as the reverse complement.
ACCAAGTGTCCAAATATCATAATTTGAATCCAAGATAATAGATGGATGAATATCTGAAGTTAAGATTTTTTTATAAAAAAATGAAATAATATCTTCAGCCTCTTCAAAACTTAATACTTTTGTTATACCACCTGTTAATACAATAGATTTTAGTAGATTTAACTTTAATTTAATATATAAAGGATGAGCATCTGAAACTTTGTATAAAACTAAGAAAATTGCTAATTGCATTAAAATTCTTAAACTTTTTGGTGAATCTTCATTAAAAATATTTTCTGTAACTTTTAAATGAGCTAATAATTCATAAACAAATTCATTGTTTTTAGCCGCAAATATTAAAGATTCTTTAGATTTATAAACTCCAAGTTTTTTGAATACTAATCTATCATATTCATTTTCAGTAACCATGTTATCCATAGATAAATCTTTAGAGTAGTGAATATCAGTTGTAGCTCCACCAATATCTATTAAAATAAATGGATTAACAGCTGCAAATTTACTATCTATAAAAGGCAGAGTTTTATTTACAATATATGGAGTTGAAAATATTTGATTTGAAGTTAAATCGTATAGATGTTTTATATCTTCTTTTCCTTCAATATCAGCTTGGTAAAGATTTGTTAAATATTGTTTTAAAGGCTCTTCAACAACATGAAGTTTATTGTTTATGATGTTTTCAACAACTACTAAATTTTGGATATTTGCTTTTAAATACTCAGCATCTTTTGTTGTTCCAGCAAATACAATATTTGAAAATCTCAAATTTCCTAAATAGTTAAATAATTTATCATCAAAAACATTATCAACACTATTAATTCCACCAACAACAATTACCACATCAATTAAATCACTAGGAATTGAAGTAGTTTCAATGTCTTGATATAAAACTGTATTTATAATATTAATTCCAGAGTTATATGCAATATTTGTTGCAAATTTTAGTGAAAAAGAGTTTGTAATTCCAATAATTAAAGTTGTTAATCCACCATTTGCAGATGAACAGATAAATACTTCATCTTTTTTAAATTTTGAGATAGTATCAGAACATTTTGATAATAAATCATCATAAATATCTTTATTAAAATCCCTAAAGTATTGTTCAACTTGATTATTCGCACAAACTTTAAAATATGTACTTCCAACATCTATTAATAATTTATTTTGGCTCATTGCATAATTCCTATATCATGGATAATATCATTTACTATTGATGAAGCATCTTTGTTTAAATCACATTGTGCTTTTTCATATTCAAAACATCTATCAGAAATTGGAAGATTTCCTTTTTTAATGATTCTAATATTTTTGTTTTTATCTCTTACAGTTACAACTTCATTGTGGTTAATAATATGTGGAGAATAAGGAACATCAATAATTCCTGATTTTATAGAGTTAAATACTTTTCTCCATAAAGTGTCAGCTTTGTCATTAAATACAGCTTCCATAATAGACATTACTTCACTTGTTACAATTTCTTCTTCTTGTTCATCAGAGATATTTGGAATACCTTGTAACATTCTTAATGTATATTGAGTATTTGCAACTGTTTTTGCATTTGATTCACGTGTTGGAATACCAAAAGCTTCATCTCTTGTTTTTGTGATGATTTTATCGGCTCTTACCATTGAAGCAATTACAGTTGAAGTATTAATTAATGATTCAGAATAATCTTTGTTTGATGGAAATGCTCCCATCCATTGATGGTAAACTAAATTTATCATCGCATCACCACATCCAATTTTTTCTGCATAATGTTTTGCCATTTTTCTTAAAACATTTGCAGTAACAATATCTTGAATCATTGAACCTGTTTGTGAGAATGAAACAGAAAAAGATTTTACTCCCTCTTCAAGTGATAAAAGCATTTCACAAATTTGAATAACAATAGTAATACATGGAGGCACTAAAGTTGCTGTTAATGGTCCAAACGATTCTCTATTAATTGGTTCATTTAGTTTTGAGTAGTTTGCACAAATTCTTTCTACATATTTCCAATACATAAATGCTTTATCTAATGGGAAATTTTTAGAGTAGGGTAAAAGGTAAGTAATTGGACCACCTTCAATTTCAAAAATTCCAGAAGCTAGTGCTGTTTCAATTAAAAGTCTAGCATCAGGAGTTCCATGTCGTAAACTAATTGGTTTATCAAAGTGAGTCATCATTTTTCTAGATGTTCTATATCCATGATTTACAAGTGGGTAACCATTTAACATATCAACTTCATTTTCTTCTGAAAGTTTTAACATTTTTGCACTTGTTGCGTAGTCATTTAATCTTGTATTTGAATCAATTGTACATGGTAGTACATCAACATTTGCATCTACGAAAAACTCATAAAGTGAAAACATTTTTTTATAAGTTGGGAATCCACCTCTTGGCTGAACTAACATCTTTTTTTTGTTTTTAAAATGATGTGAAATAAATAGATTTTTTGAAGCACCTTTGATAAACTCTTCAATTTCTGCAAAATCAAAATTATCTGCGTATTTATTTTGAACGATTATGTTTCTTTCTTCTTGAAGTAAACTCATTTTCTCTCTCTTAAATATTTTTCTAATTCATCAAGACCAGTATTTAAGTCAACTTGGTGGAATACTAAATCAAAACCATAGTTTTTGAATTTTGGAACAAGTACACTTGCATCTCCCTCACCAACAGCTAGGTTTCCACCTATCATAAATACAACATCTTTTAAATTTTTATATTTTGATTTTAAAACGGCAAGTTCTCTACACCAACCCTCAGCTTCACCATTTAGTGAAGATATAAGTAATACATCAGCATTTGTTTCAATTACTGCATCAATAAACTCTTCAAGGTATGTATTAACACCTAGATTAAATACTTCAAATCCTCTTGCTTGTAATGATATATCAATAAGTCTATTCGCAACCACATGTATATCGTTACCAACTACTCCTGTAACTACTTTCATATTTTCAACCTAAATTTATTAGTTTTTTTCTGTTTTCATAAAGGGCGATATTTTATCTAAAGAAGGGTTATAAATCGTTTAGAGGTAAAATATTATATATTTTTCTGTTTTATGATGACAATTTATATATTAAAATAATATAACGGTGTATCTCTTAGTATAAAGAAGAAGATGAGTGTAAAAAATAAGTTTTTTAGAGGAAAAAGAGAAGAAAAAATCTTCTCTTTTAAAATGTGGAAATATTATCCAATAATTGCGTTTAATGTAGCAGATGGTCTCATAGCAGCAGATGTTTTTGCATCGTCTGGTAAGTAGTATCCACCCATATCTACAGGTTTACCTTGAGCAGCAGCTAATTCAGCAACAATTTTTGCTTCGTTTTCAGTCATAGCTTTTGCAATTGGAGTAAATTCAGCTTTTAATTCAGCATCTACATCTTGAGCTGCTAATTCTTGTGCCCAATACATAGCTAAGAAGAAGTGAGAACCTCTATTATCAATGTCACCAATTTTTCTAGCTGGAGATTTGTCATTAATTAAGAATGTTCCAGTTGCTCTATCTAAAGTATCAGCTAAAACTTTTGCTTTTGGATTATTTTGAGTATTTGCTAAATGTTCAAATGAAGCAGCTAAAGCCATAAATTCACCTAATGAATCCCATCTTAAATAAGCTTCTTCTTGGAATTGTTGAACGTGTTTAGGAGCAGATCCACCCGCACCAGTTTCAAATAATCCTCCACCTTGCATTAATGGAACGATTGATAACATTTTTGCAGAAGTTCCTAATTCTAAAATTGGGAATAAGTCAGTGTTATAATCTCTTAAAATATTTCCAGTTACAGAAATAGTATCAAGACCAGCTCTCATTCTTTCTAAAGATTTTAGAGTTGCATCAACAGGAGACATAATTGTAATATCTAAACCAGTTGTATCGTGAGTTGGTAAATATTTTTCAACTTTTTTAATCATTTGAGCATCATGAGCTCTATTTTTATCTAACCAGAAAATTGCAGGAGTATTAGATAATCTAGCTCTTGAAACTGCTAATTTAATCCAGTCTTGGATTGGAGCATCTTTAGCTTGACACATTCTGAAAATATCACCAGCTTCAACATCAAAAGTAAATACTGCATTTCCATCTTTATCTATAACTTTAATTTGTCCATTTTCTTTAGCTTGGAAAGTTTTGTCATGTGAACCATATTCTTCTGCTTTTTGAGCCATTAATCCAACATTTGGAACAGTTCCAATAGTTTTAACATCTAATGCTCCATGTTCTTTACAATCATCAATAACAGCTTTGAAACTTCCAGCGTATGCTCTATCTGGAATCATAGCGATTGTATCTTCTTCTTTATCATCAGCATTCCACATTTTCCCACCACCTTTAATCATAGCAGGCATAGAAGCATCAATAATAACATCTGAAGGAACATGTAAGTTTGTAATTCCTTTTGCAGAGTTTACCATTGCAAGTCTTGGTTGTTTAGCGTATACTGCTGCAATATCAGCTTCAATTTCAGCTTTTTTAGCTGCATCTAAAGTTTCTAATTTTGCGTATAAATCACCTAACCCATTATTGAAGTTAACACCGATTTCATCAAATAATGCAGCATGTTTTGCAATTAAGTCTTTGAAATATACTTTTACAGCAAATCCGAACATAATTGGATCAGAGTTTTTCATCATTGTAGCTTTTAAGTGTAAAGATAATAATACATCTTCTTTTTTAGCTCTTTCAATTGCTTTAGCATAGAAATCTTGTAATGCTTTTGCACTTAATACAGTAGCATCAATAATTTCACCAGCAAGAACTTTTGTAGATGCTTTTAATACAGTTTCAGCACCATTTTTATCAAAGAAAGAGATTTTTAAATCATTTGCTTCATCAAAAGTTTTAGATACTTCAGAACCATAGAAGTCACCTGAATCCATACAAGCAACGTCAGTTTTAGAATCTTTTGTCCATTTACCCATTCTGTGAGGATTAGCTTTTGCGTAGTTTTTAACTGCACCTGGAGCTCTTCTATCTGAATTTCCTTCTCTTAATACTGGGTTAACAGCTGAACCTGTAATTTTTGAATATCTAGCTGTAATTTCTTCACTAGCATCATAATTTGGGATGTTGTAACCTTTTGCTTGTAATTCAGCAATTGCTGCTTTTAATTGAGGAACAGAAGCTGATACGTTTGGTAATTTAATAATATTAGCAGCAGGATCTTGAGTTAAAGCTCCTAATTCAGCTAAATCATCACTGATTTTTTGATCAGCAGTTAAGTTTTCAGGGAAGTTAGCAAGAATTCTTCCAGCAAGTGAAATATCTTTTGTAACCATTTCAATTCCTGAGCTTTTTGTGAAAGCTTTAATGATTGGTAAAAAAGAGTATGTTGCTAAAGCTGGAGCTTCGTCAACTTTTGTGTAAATGATTTTTGACATATTGTTTCCTAAATTTGAATTTTAATGTTAGCAACACAATAGCCAAATTTGAGTTTAAGGAAATTGAAAGTTCGATATATTTGGGATGTGAAAATTTGATTGTTTCAAATTTTCACAAGTTTATTAATTTATATTATTAAATAAATCTTTTATTGATACGGGTTTTTGTTTTGTTACATCAGTTTTCATGATATTTTCAGCTTCAGCATCAATTTGTGTCTCATCTGTTTTAACTTTTGTATAAGTTTTTGCAACTCCTACATTTGCATTTATATTAGCTTGATGTTGTTCAAAAGTACTTGCAAATTTATGAAGACCAGTTCTATTGTCCCTTACAAAATAGATATAATCACTTTTTACAGGAAAAATCCCAGCTTTAATTGCATCTAAACTTACAGCACAAACAGGATCAGATGGAAGACTTGGATTTTTATAAGTATTATATGTTGTATTATCATCTCTAATTCTATCAGCAGTTACAACAGTATTTGAATACTCTCCATAATTTAAAGTTCCATCCATTTGAAGTTTCATACCTTTTTTTAATCTATTATGAATAACACTTGCAACAATTGGCATTTCATTTGTTGTTGCTGCTTCTTTTTGTATAACAGAGGCTAAACTTAGGTAATTAAACCATTTTCTTTTATCATAATAACCAAATATCTTTTTTGAAAACTCTTCATATTTTTTATTTGTTTGTGAAAATAGATAAAAAATCATATAGTCTTCTTTCATTCCAATTGGTAACATATATGTATCAGCTAAAATATTTCCATCAGCCTTATACGCATATTGTTTATATAATTCAGTTAATTTTTCTTCAGATAGATTAAACTCTACAGCTAACTTTTTAAGGAAAATATATGAAGTTTCCCCTGGAATTAAAGTAATACTTTTAAGTGCTGCTTTTGATGTAATTAATTTATAAATAAAATCAAGTCTTGTTAATTTATTTTCATTTATATCTATCCAACCACTTTGAACATAACCCATAGATTTAATCATTAATTCATCTACAACTCCCATTTCGAAACCATTTGTATTTAAGTATGATATAATATAACTAGTACTACCTTTAGGAATATACAATACTTTTGTAGAAGTAATTGACGTTGTTCCATAAAACAATACGGCAATAAAACAAACAAGGATAAATTCTATAATGTTGAAGACAATTAAATTTGCTTTTCTTTTTCTTTTTTTAATAACAATATCGCTTTTCTCATTTCTGTATTCTGGCATAAAAATAGACTCTTTTTCTTTTTCAAATATTTTAGTTTCGCAATTCTATATTAAAATCGATAAAAAACTTATTTTGAATATTGAAAATATCGAATATAAATCAAAAAAGACTCAAACTACAAACTCTTTTGAGGATTTAAAAAAGAATATAGAATTACTTCCTAAAGTTTTAAAATTATTCCAAGAGATAAGAATAAATAAGTTAAAAATAGATGATAATGAGTTTGAAATAGTTTTAAATGATGAAATTTTATATTTAGATAACAAATACGTTAATCTCTCTTCAAAAATTGATGTAATCTCGAATCAAGTGGTGTTTGAACTTTATTCTTTATATTTAAAAGATGTGGATTTATTACTTGATGGAAAAATTAAAATCGATTATTTTAATGAAAAATTAAATTATTATGGAAAGTTTTATTATCAAGATATTCAAAGTAGTATTAATGTTGAAATGACTAAAGATCTTGCAAAATTTTATTTAGTAAGTGAGCCTTTTAAAAGTTTAAAATTTTTGAAAAAATTTCTAAGATTAGATGAAGTTGCTGAAGCTTGGATGTATGATAATGTTGAAGGTGATATAAAACTTCAAGAATTTTATGGAGAATATGATTTAAAAAACAATCATATTATTGAAAGTTCTCTACAAGGTAAAGCACAAATAAAAGAGGCAAAAATTAGATTTCATAAAGATGTAGATGTTGTGAATACAAAAAGTTTAGATATTTCATTCAAAAATGATAAATTAGATTTTAATTTAATAGAGCCAACTTTTAAAAATAAAAGCCTAGCTGGAAGTTATGTAACAATTCATAATTTAACAAGTGAAGAAAAAGGTCAAGTTGATGTATTTATAAAAGCAAATAGTAAATTAGATAAAGATATTTTAGATATTCTAAAAGCTTATAAAATTAATCTTCCATTAATTCAAAAAAGTGGAAATACACAAGCTTCTTTACTTATGAAATTTCCATATGATAGCAAAAAACATATGTCAACTTATGGAGAGTTTTTTCTAAATGATGCACAAATTTCTATAAATAATTTCACTTTTGATAGTAAAAAAGGTGAAGTTATTTTAAATGATTCAATGATAGAGATAAAAAATAGTGATTTTAAATATAAAAATATGATTGATGCTGTTGTAAATATAAATCTTGATACAAAAACTTTGAAATCTTCAGGAGATGCAAATATAAAATCTTTTTTAATTAAAAAAGATAATAATGAAAGCATTGTAGATATTAAAAATAAACAGACAAATTTAGAAATGGATTTTAATAAACAAGTAACTATTTTATTAAAAGATTTAGGAACAAAAATTGAAGTAGCTGATTTAATTAATGTAAATATTGACGATTTATCAAAAATTTATCCATATTCAAAACTTTTAAAAGATACTTCAATTAAAGAAGGAAATATAACTTTACAAATAAAAGATGAAAAAAATATGAGTTTTAATGCTTTTATAAAAGGTCTTGATTTACCAATTCAAAGGGATAATAAAAATATTGATTCCCTTGATATAAATGGAAAAATTGAAGATGGTAAAACTACTGTTTCATCAAAAGATGAAGATTTAAAAATAGAAATAGCTGATAAATTAAATATATATTTACGAAATTTAGATGTTATGGTAGATTCAAAACTTCAAAATAGTGGTTTACAACAAGATATGAATATAAATTTATTAAATAGTAAATTAAAAGTTGGAAGTGATATTTATCATTTAGAAAAAGGAAAAATTTCTATATTAAATAAAGCAATTAATTTTGAAGTAGATGTAAAAGAACTTAATTTACCAATTAGAAAGAATAATGATAAAATCAATAGTTTAAGTTTAATTGGAAGTATAAAAAATGGTTTAACATCGATAGAAACTAAAAATAAAGATTTGATTTTAGAGTTAAAAAAAGATGCCGTATCTTTATATGTAGATGGATATAACTTATATTATTCGAGTTCAGATAGTGAAAAAATTGATGAAAATAAATATAAAGAGATTACTATAAAAGGTAAAAATTCAAATATTATTATAAATGAAAAATATAAACTTTTAAGTGATAATTTTGAAGTTAGAGTAAGAGATGATAGTAAATTTATTAGTTTGGATCATAAACTTACAAATATAACTTTTAAAGAATCAAAAGATAAAAAGATTGATGTATTTTCAAATAATTTAAGTGATGAGTTTATTAATGCAGTTTTTGATAAACATATATTTGAAGGTGGAAATATATTATTACATGCAAGTGGTACTATTGATAACTTGAATGGAAAAATAATAATTGAAAATAGTAATATTAAAGATTTAGCAATTTTAAATAATCTTTTAATATTTATTCAAACTTCTCCAGGATTAATTAATCCATTATTGGCTATTCCTTCTGTTGTTGGAATGGCTACAAACTCAGGATTTAATCTTACTGCATATAAAATTGTTAATGGTAATATAGAGTTTAATTATAGTAAAGAAAAAAATCTATTAGATGTAAAAAAATTGCTTACAATTGGAAATGGTATTGATTTTGATGGAAGAGGGCAAATTGACTTAAATACAATGATGTTAGACTCAACTATTAAACTTATATTTTTAAAAGATTATTCAAAAATTGTTGGAATGATTCCCGTTGTGAATTATGTTTTATTAGGTGATAATAATAGAGTTGAAACAGAAGTTAATCTTAATGGAAGTTTAGATAATCCAGAACTTTCAACTAATCTTACAAAAGATACTATAACTGCGCCTGTGAATATAGGTAAAAGAATATTAAATTCACCTGTAAAACTTTTTGATTTTATTATGGGTAAAGATCCAGAAGAAGAGATAAAAAATAAAGAGAGTCAAATAGTAAATAAGCCTTTAAAATAAAGGCTTATTTTATTCATTTCGTAAAACGTCAATTACATCAATTTTTGTAGCTTTAGAAGCTGGATAATAAGATGAAACAAGTACAATTATAATTGCACCAAAAACAATAGATAAAAAGTCACCCATTGCTAAATCAAGAGGCAATTTTGCACTTCCATAAACATCTGCTGGAAGAGTAACAATGTCAAAATTATTTAATAACCAATATCCAAAGAATCCTAAAACAATTCCCGTTAAAATTCCTGAAAATCCTATAATTGTTCCAACTCTTAAGAATATTGATTTAATCTCTTTGCTTGTTGCTCCCATTGATAAAAGTAGGGCAATTTCTTTTCTTCTACTCATTACAGTCATTAGAAGTGAAGAGATAATATTTAATGAAGCAACTAAAATAATAAGCATTAATACTATAAATAAAGCTGTTTTTTCCATTTTCATTGCAGCAAAGAAGTTACCATTTTGTTGCCACCATCCAACAATAGAAGCTCTATTTCCTAGATATTTTTTTAATTTCTCAATATCTGCAAAAGCATCTTCAGAATAAATATGAATTCCATCAAATGAACCAGCTTCTTTGTTTAATAAAGTTTGTAAAGCTTCTATTGAAGTATACATATAAGCTTTATCATAAGCATTAAGTCCAGATGTAAAAGAATTTATATAAGTAAATCTTTTCATTTTTGGCATCATTGAAAAACCAGTCGGATTTAGTTCTGTAAAATACAGAGTTGTTTTAGCCCCAGGATTTAAAAGCAATTTATCAGATATTCCAGAACCTGTAATTACATCAAATTTATCAGGGGTTAGATTTCCTAAAGCTTCTTTATAAATAGGATTTATTGCTGCTTCACTTTGTGGATTTATTCCAAAAAGCATACCACCACTCATACTATCACCACTTTGAATAATAGCTTGTGATGAAACAAAAGGAGAGAATTTCAAATAAGGGAAATCTTTTTGAAGTTTATTTAATAAACTTTCATCTAAAGAAGTACTGTTACCTCTTGGATAGATTGTTAAAGGATAATTCATAGTAAAAAGTTTTCGTTCAAACTCTTTTGCAGTACCATTCATAATAGCCATAGAAAGAATTAAAACCATTACACCAATAGAAACACCTATAAATGCCAAAATGGCACTTATAGATATAAAAGGATTTTTTTTGTCAAATCTTAAATATTTTTTTACAATAAAATTTACTAATTTTTTATTCAAATTAATTTCCTGCAGCTAAACCAATTTTTGGACCACTTTTTCCACAACAATGTTTATATTTTAGACCACTTCCACAAGGACAATCTTCATTTCTAGCAATTTTTCTATCGCTATTTCTAACTGCTTCTTGAGCAACATTTGTTGTAATATGTTCTGTTGCTTCTTCCATTTGTTCTTTCATTCTAGCGATTGCTTCTTGCTCTTTTTGTTTATCTTCATGGCTTTGAAGTTGAATCGTAAATAGTATTTTGATAATTTCATGTTTAATGTTTGCAATTAATTCAATAAACATATTATAAGACTCTTTTTTATACTCAACTAATGGATCTTTTTGGTTATAACCTCTAAGACCAATTCCAGCTTTTAAAGTATCCATTGAATATAAATGTTCTCTCCAAGCATTATCTAAAATTTGAAGATATAAAATTCTTTCAATTTCATTTTTTTGCTCAGTTGCTGCCATTTCCATTTTTCTAGTATAAACATTTTTTAAAAATGTATTTAAATTTGTTTCAAACTCTTCATAAGAATCACATTTCATATCTTCAATATCTACAAGTAATCTTAACTCTTCTTCAAGTTTTATTTTTACAAACTCATAATCAAAATCTTCACTTGGCATTCCATTTATGATATTTGCACTTGATAATAAATTTTGTACATATTCAAGTCTATTTTCATCAAGTTTTGAATCAATATCAAAATCAGGTTTTAATAAATCATTTCTAAATGAGTAGATTACTTTTCTTTGTTGATTTGCAACATCATCATATTCAAGTAGATGTTTTCTTGATTCAAAGTGCATTGATTCAACTTTTTTCTGAGCATTTTCAACAGCTCTTGTAACCATTCTTGATTCAATGTGTTCACCTTCTTCAATACCAAGTCTTTCCATGATACCTTTGATTTTATCACTTCCAAAAATTCTTAAAAGATTATCCTCTAAAGATAGATAAAATTGCGATTCACCAACATCTCCTTGACGTCCTGATCTTCCTCTTAATTGGTTATCAATTCTTCTTGATTCATGTCTTTCAGTTCCAATAATAGCTAATCCACCAAGGTCAAGAATTTCTTGAGTAAGTTTAATATCAACACCTCGCCCAGCCATATTTGTGGCAATTGTAACCGCACCTTTTTGACCAGCATCAGCGATGATTTTTCCCTCTTTTTCATGTTGTTTTGCATTTAAAACTGTGTGAGGAATTTTCTTTTGAACTAAAATTTCATGTAATTTTTCAGATTTTTCAATAGAAGCAGTTCCCACAAGAACAGGTTGTCCTTTTTCATGGAATTGTTTGATTTTATTACAAACAGCTTCAAATTTTTCTTTTTCACTTTTATAAATTAAGTCGTTTTTATCTATTCTTTGAACAGGAACATTTGTAGGAATTGATACAACATCTAATCTATAAATTTCAGCAAACTCAGTAGCTTCTGTTTGAGCAGTTCCTGTCATACCAGCTAGTTTTTTGTACATTCTAAAATAATTTTGGAAAGTAATATCAGCTAAAGTTTGTGATTCATCTTGAATAGCAACACCTTCTTTTGCTTCTAAAGCTTGGTGTAAACCTTCACTAAATCTTCTTCCTTCACTTAATCTTCCTGTAAATTCATCAACAATAATTACAGTGTTATCTTTTACAACATAATCAACATCTTTTTCAAAAATATAGTTTGCTTTTAATGCTTGATCTAAACTATGTGAAAGCATTGCATTTTCAATTGAATAAAGGTTATCAACTTTAAATAGTTTTTCTGCGTGTTCATGACCTTGTTCTGTTAAAACTACAGCTCTATTCTTTTCATCAACTGTAAAATCACCTGTAGTTGTTGGCTTTTCAGAAGAATTTTTAGGTTCAATTATTTCACCTTTTGTAAGTTTTAATGCAATTTCATTTGCTCTTACATAATTTGAATTTTTATGATTTGTTGGTCCTGAAATAATTAAAGGAGTTCTTGCTTCATCGATTAAAATTGAGTCAACTTCATCAACAATTACAAAGTTGTGACCTCTTTGAACTTTTTCGTTAATATCATAATTCATATTATCTCTTAAAAAGTCAAAACCAAATTCATTGTTTGTACCATAAGTGATGTCACAAGCATATTGTGCTCGTCTTTCTTCATCATTTCTTAATCCACCAATAACAGCACCAACGCTAAATCCTAAAAAGTTATATAAAGGTTTTAATTCATTTGCATCTCTGCTTGCAAGATAATCATTTACAGTTACAACATGAACACCTTCACCACTTAAAGCATTTAAAGCAACGGCTAATGAACCAACAAGTGTTTTTCCTTCACCCGTTTTCATTTCTGCGATTCTTCCTTCATGTAAAACCATTGCACCAATAAGTTGTACATCATAAGGTCTCATGTTTAAAACCCTTTTACTAGCTTCTCTAGTAATTGCAAAAGACTCAAATAAAACATCATTTAATGATTTTTCTTGTTTTTGTACAAGCTGTCTTAACTTGTTAAATTCATTTTGTAACTCTTCATCACTTAAATTTTCGTATTTACTTTCAAGAGCTGTAATCTCTTGAGCTTTTTTTCTATATTGTTTTACTTCTCTATCGTTTCTTGTACCAAAAATTTTTGAAAAAACATTTAACATAAAATTAGTTCCTTTTCGTTATAATCCTAATGATTATATAAAAAAAAAGGTTAAAATATGTTTTATAAATTGATAATTGCTTCAACTCTATTTTGTCTATCTTGTATTGCCTCAAACGATATTAGAGATTTAGATAGTTTTAAAGCAAGTTTTTCGCAAGTAATTACTTCAAATTCACAAAATAAGATTGAATATACAGGCGAAGTTTTTATTAAAAAAAGTGGCAAAATCCTATGGAAATACAAAACTCCGGTGGTTAAAAATGTATATATAAATAATGATTTTGCAATTGTTGATGAACCTGAACTTGAACAAGCAATCTATACTCAATTAGAGAGTGAAATAAATATTATCAAACTTTTAAATGGTTCAAAAAAAGTAAATGATAATAGTTATACTACAAATATTGAAGATGTGGATTATCTAATTAAAACTTCAAAAGATGATGACAAAATTAGTTACATAAAATATAAAGATAAACTTGAAAATAATGTTGAAATTAAATTTTCAAATGTAGTTCAAAATGGTGATATTTCAGATGCTATATTTAAATTTACAGTACCTGATAATTATGACGTTATAAGAAAATAGATTTTAAGAATTAAAAGATATAATACGCACCAGGTAAACCAGACAATAGCTTGAGTAAAATCAAGAGGAAAGTCCGGGCTGCTGTGAAGTGTGGTTCCATTTAAATAATGGCTAGGGTAACCTAAGGGATAGTGCAACAGAGAATAGACAGCCGATTTTTTCGGTGATGGTGAAACGGTGGGGTAAGAGCCTACCAGACTTTTGAGTAATCTTAAGTGCTTTGTAAACCCAACCTGCAGCAAGAAGACTAGGTAATTACTTCACAATTTTGGTCTTCGCAAGACTACTAAAGTAATTTAGTAGCTAGATAAATTATTGTCTTAAAAACAAAACGCGGCTTATTGGTTTACCTACTTATTTAACTTTTCGTCGTAACTCTTCTAAAAGATCAATTTGAATCTCTTGAATTTGGGCTAATCTTTCCCATTGATGAGAAAGAAGATGATCCATTTTTTCATGAAGTTGTCTTATTTCAAGTTCAGCTTTTAAATTAACTTGATAATCATATTGTGATCTTAATCTATCTTTTGCTTCTTGTCTATTTTGACTCATCATGATAATTGGAGCTTGAATAGCTGCTAAACAAGAGAGTAATAAATTTAATAAAATAAATGGATAAGGATCTATTGGTTTCCAAAATACAACTGCTGAATTAATTATTATCCAAACAACTAAAAATCCAGCAAAAAATCCCATAAATGTCCAACTTCCACCAAAAGTTGCAATTCTATCTGCAATACGTTCTCCCTTTGTCCATTCATGGTCTGAGGTCGTATCTGACGTCATTGAAATAAGTTCATGCTGTTTCATAGTATCTAATACTTGATTTTCAAGGCTTGTTAATTCACCTTTTTCTGATTCAAGTATCATATGAACATATTTATTTTGATAAAAATGCAAATCTTCTCTACAAATTTCTGATGATTTATTCCAATTTGGAATATCTTTTTGTATTAGTTTAGAAATCTCTTCACGAACAACACCTGAATGAACAATTTGTGAATTTTTAAAATCTTTATGACATATTGAACATGTATGTAATTTTTCCAAATTCACCCTTTATTTTATAACGTGTCCCACAAATTTTGACATATTATTTAAAATTTTTCCACCTCGCCTAAATCCTAAACCACAAGCTTCATAGGCAAAAAATATTCCTGCTTGATAAGAGTTTCCATTTGAATCTTTTGGGAATTCTACATACTCTTGATAAATGGCTTTATGACCTGCGTATTCTCCACTTGTTTGCTCATCAATTGAGCCGTCTGAATTTATAATTTTTGTATTTGCACCTTCTCGTCCAAAACATCTTTTTTCTACTTGTTTTTTTCCTACAAGTGGTTCAAATGAAGTTTCAAGCAATAATGGATGATTTGGGTATAAATCCCATAAAATTTTCATAAATCCTTTTGATTGAAAGATTAAAGTATATGCTGGATTAAAAATAATTGCTTTTTTCTCTTTTATGATTTCTGTTAAAATTAAAGCTAATTCACTCTCTTCAATTGCAATATTTTCCCATGGAATTAGTTTAAACCAAAATTCAAATAGTTCATCATCTTTGAAAATTCCATCATCGCTAAATTGTACATTTTCTATAAATTCAAAATCTGTATTAAATCCAGCTTCAGTTGCGATATGTTGTAAAAGTTTTGTTGTATTTATATCTTCACTTGAACTTGAAATTGAAGAAAAAAGTATTTTCCAACCTAGTTGTGAATAATATTCATCAAACTTTTCTATATCAGAATCAAGGGTAATTATTCTTTTAAAGTTATCTTTTAGAGCTTCATAAAGATTGTTAAATTGACTTGCTTCATCTAAGTTATTTGCTTTTAGCATTGCCCATTGAATAATTGCAGTTTCAAAAAGTGAAGTTGGAGTGTCTGCATTAAATTCAATTAATTTTATAGGTTTTCCATCGATTCCACCTGCTAAATCAAATCTTGAATATAGATGCCAATGAACTTCATTTTCCCAAGACTCTTTTATAATTTCAACTAAGTTAAAAGGAATATTTAAATCATGAAATAAATCATTATCAATTACATATTGTCCAGTTTGTGCAAACATATCATATAACTCGTTTGTAGCTTCGTAATAAGCATTTGCTTCATCTTCATTGATTACTACTATTTCATCACTTACATAAGAAGAATTGTCACTATCTGTATGCCAAACAAAGCCAATTGATTCTAAATATTCATCAGTTAAAGGTTTTAATTTTTCTAATTTCATAATTAACTCCCAAAACTTGAAGAAGAACTAGAAGATGATGAAGGTGTAGAAGTAGAACTTGTACTACTTCCTCCTCCAAAAAATCCAGTTTTTTTAGTTGCAGTATTATTGCTAGTACCTGTAGTTGTTGCTGGAGTTTTAGAAAATGAACTTTGAGATTTACTATATGTTTGTGGTGATTTATATTGTGTTTGTCTTTGATTTTGGAAATTTTGATTATTAAATAATTTATTACCAAGCCATGAGCCAATCATTGCACCTGCAATTGAAGATAATAATACTCCACCAAGTCCCATTCCTCCATCACTTACTTGTGCATTTGGATTTGTAAGAGGTGAAGTTCCTGCATCAATCTTTTTTTCTTCTTCTTTTACTAATTTATCTATCTCTTCTTGAGTTAAGATTCTTTCACTTCCATCTGGTTTTCTAAGAACTATTGTTGTTTTTGCAGCTGGGAATTCATCTGCAATTTTATATTTACCATCTGCTGATTCTTCAACAATTACAAAAGCACCTTCTTTTTGACTAGCGTTTGTAAAAGCATCATTTTGAGCTTGATTTTGTTGATTATTTTTTGATTTGTCATCACATCCAACTAATCCTGTTACAAGTAGTGCACCTAAACCGCCAACTATTGCATAATCTGATATTTTTTTAATATGATTTCTTTTTTTCAATTTCATTTCCCTTTCTCTCTGATTTAAATTTTTATAATAGTTATTTTAGAAATTGTAATATTATAGCAAATAGGTTAACAATAATCAAAAAAAGTAATTTTTGTAATATGTGACACCAGATGTGACGCAAAATCGATAAAATATTTTTTATTAAAAATCAAGATATAAAAGAAGAGATATTATCTCAGTATGAAGAATTAGGTTTTTCAAATATTGTAATAAATAAAGAAAATTTATGGATGATAAAAAATCCTCAAAAAGATGATTCTTATGTGAGTTTATCTGTAGAAACAAATAAGTTTCACTTAGAAACTTTTAATACAAATAAACCAGAATTAACTTTTATAACCCAATCGTACTAAAATAAGCAGTCAAATTATGACTTGCTTATAATCTATCTTGTATAATAACTCAAATAATTAGTGGATTTAACCTATGATATATATAAAAATAATTTTTTTATTGTTAATTTATTCTACTGCTTATTCAAATACTATAAATATTTATGAAGATACAAAATCTTTATCCATACTTCAAAATGCTCAAGTTTATATTGATAAAACTAGAGATAAAACTATAGAAGATATAAAAAAAATGGATAATTTATTTGAAAAAAATGAAAAAAATATTTTATCTTTTGGATATTCACCTAATTTTGATGTTTGGATTAAATTTACTATTTCAAATAATAGTGATAAAACTTTGAATAAAATTATAGAATATAATAATCCACTTTCTACAAATATTGAATTTTTTGATCCAAATAAAAATTATCAAATTCAAAATGATGGACTTTTATTTGATAAACTTGATAAAAAGACCATTAATCCAATTTTTAATGTAAATATTGAAGCAAAACAAAGTAATACATATTATTTAAAAGCATCTTCATATATAACTACATTAATCATTGATTTAAAATTGTGGGATGAAGACTCGTTTTATAAAAAAGAGATAAAACATCAAGTTATTCTTGCTTTATTTTTTGGTGCGATGCTGATTTTAGGTATTTATAATCTATTTATCTATTTTTTTACGAAAGATATTAGTTATTTATATTATGTAATTTATATTGTTGGATTAATAATTCATCATTTAATGTACATAGGTATTGCAAATACCTATTTTTTAGATTATAAAAGTATGATAACAATTGTTGGTTTGGCTTCTTTAATAGTTGCAATTCCTATTTATGCTTTAGGATTATTTACAAAAAGTTTTTTACAAACACAAAAATATCCAAAATTTAATAGAGTATTAAATACTTTTTTAATACTTATTCCTATATCTATAATATTTTTTCTTCTCACTGATGAATATGATAAATATAGAAATACTTTAACTATGATGTTTTTAGTTTTTTTAATGATAATTACTATTTATGCTGCAATAAAAAAGAATAAACAGGCATATTTTATTTTATTTGGTTGGTTTGTATTTTTATCTTCTGGAATGTTAATGTATCTATCAAGTGTTGGTATATTTGATATTTCAAGATATTTTCCATATTTAATAGAGGCTTCTTTTGTTATTGAAGCTATTATCTTTTCAATCGCTTTAGCAAACAGAATTACAAATTTACAAAGAGAAAAAAATGAAGCGAATCAAAGATTAATAATTCAACAAAAAGATGAAACAAAAAGATTATCAAAAGAAGTTGCATTAAGAACAAATGATTTAAAAACAGCTTTAGATGAAAAAGAGTTGCTCTTAAAAGAGTTAAATCATAGGGTTAAAAACAATATGCAAACTATTGTTTCATTAATTAGATTACAAAGTGATGAGATAAAAGACGAGAGATTAAAAGATATTTTACTTACTATTCAAAATAGAATAAATGCTATGAGTCATTTACATGAACTATTATATAAACAAGAAAATATAGCTTATGTTGATGTGTATGAGTATTTGGAAAATTTAATTGAAGAAGTAAAAGATAGTTATGATACTTACATAGATATTCATCTAAATATAAAAACAAAGCTTAAAATGGAGCAATCAATTTATTGTGGTTTAATTATAAATGAACTTGTTACTAACTCTTTTAAATATGCTTTCCCAAATAAAGAAGGAAATATTTTTATAAGTTTGGAAAAAGAAAATGAGATTATAAAATTAATAGTTAAAGATGATGGAATTGGTTATGATGAAAAAAATGCAAATATCTCTTTAGGTTTAACTTTAGTAAATACCTTAGCTGTTAATCAGTTAAAAGGTAATATGAATATTAACTCAAAAGAGGGTGTAATAACTACTATTTTATGGGAAGAAAATGCCTAAAATAAAAATATTAATAGTTGAAGATGAGAGTATTGTAGCTTTAGATATAAAAAGAATTCTCACAACTCTTCAATATGAAGTTACAGATATGGCAAGTGATTATTTTAGTGCAATAAAAAGTGTCCAAGAAAATAGACCAGATATTATTTTAATGGATGTTAATTTAGGTAAAGGAAAAGATGGAATTCAAACTGTAAAAGAGATTCAATTAAACTATGATATTCCTGTAATCTATATAACAGCCTATGGTGATGAAAACACTATTAATAGGGCAGTTGCAACTAATCCAATGGGTTATTTATTAAAACCTTTTAAAAAAGATGAAATAAGATCTATTATTTTATTAACCCTATATAAATTAAATCAAATTAATGATTTTAATAAAAATACAAATCATCATAATTTAGGTTCAAATTATTATTATGATTTAGATAATGAGATACTTTTTTATAAAAACAATCCTTTAAAACTTAGTATTAAAGAGAAAAAATTATTAACTATTTTAGTAGAAGCCAAAGGTCAAATAGTCTCTTTTAGGGAATTGGAATATATGTTATGGCCGGATGCTCCTATTTGTGATAGTACATTAAGAACTTTAATATATAGACTAAGAACTAAACTAGAGTATAAAATTATAGAAACCATTTCCTCAATAGGTTGTAAAATAATTTCTCCTTAAGTTAGTTTTTAGCAAATCTGTGACGCAAAACGTGACGCACTTCCTATAAAGTTTGTCCTAAAAAAGGACAAACAATGGCTAACTTAAACAAAAATATCTCACTAAATCAACTTCAAGAGTTCGTTCAACTAAATATTCAAAAAAGATTAGATTATCTTCCTGAAAATTTTTATTTTGAACAAAAATCAGCTTTAGAAATATTCAAAAAAAGAATATTTTTAGAAAGTATAATTGAAGAGACAATCTCTTTTAATAAAAAATTATCTTGGGATGAAAGTAATAAAAATCTCAAACTTACAAAAACAGCAGAAGAGTTAATAGAAGTTTTCAAGCTAAGAAGTGATGTGTTTACACAAATTAATTATCAAAATGAGTTTCCAGATACTATTGAAGGATTAAATTTTGATGTATTTGATAAAACATCAGCTGTAATTTATTATAAAAATAACAAAGAAGTGTCAGGAACAATAAGACTTATTTTTGACTCAGAGAATAAATTACCTTCAGAAAATAAATACTCATTTGATGATATGAGAACAAAATATAACTGCATTGGTGAAATATCAAGAAATATTGTTAAAACAAGAGGTCAAGGTTTAAATCTTGAGTTTAAATATCTTATGTGTGGAATTTATAATGTTTTTACAAATAATGATATTGATATTGCTTTATCAGGAATAAGAAAAGAGCACTTAAAACTATTTGAAAAATTAGGTGGAGTTGAAATTTATAAAGAGTTAGATTCTTATGGGAGTTTAGAAACTCCATGTTTAATCATATCTTACAATCCAAATTTTGCTTCTAAATTTTTTAAAAAAGTTTTTTTAGAATTGTGACTTTTATGACAAAACTGTGACAAAAACTGTGACGGTAAAGTGTTATTATCAAAATTAAGAGAGAGGAATAAAAAGATGAATATGGATATGCATAAAACAAAAATATTAATAGTGGAAGATGAAAGTATCGTAGCTCTTGATATGAAAAATACATTAACAAATTTTGGTTATGAAGTTACAAATTGTGTAACAAATTATAATGATGCGGTAAATAGTGTTCAAACAGATAAACCTGAACTTATTTTAATGGATATTAATTTAGGAACAGGAAAAGATGGAATAAATGTAGCTGAAGAGATACAAATATCTCAAGATATTCCAATTATTTACATTACTGCATTTGCAGATGAAAAGACTATAACTAGGGCAATTAAAACAAATCCTGTGAGTTATTTGATAAAACCTTTCAAAAGAGAAGAATTAAAATCAAACATTATGTTGGGTTTATATAAAAGTAAAACTATAACTAATTTAACTATGGAAAAAACTTTTATTCCATTGGGACAAGATTACTATTTTGAAGAGAGAAAAAATAGACTTTATTATAAAGCTTTGCCAATAAATTTGGGTTCTAAAGAGAAAGAGTTATTAAAAATATTAGTTGAATCAAAGGGAAATGTAGTTGCTTTTGCAGATATTGAATACAAAATCTGGGGAAATAATATTGTTTCAAATAGCACTTTACGAACACTAATTTATAGGCTAAGAGCTAAGCTTGAACATAAATTAATAGAAACAATTCCAAATGTGGGATGTCTAATTAATTAAAAATAATAAAACTGTGACACCAGATGTGACACGTTTTTGTTATGATGAATGTAATTATAAATGAAAGGATTTTATTATGTTGAATTTTGCAAATGAAGCTTTAGGTTCAATACAAATTTTTACAAAGAAAAACTCTTTAAATCATAAAATTTATCAAAAGAAAAAAGTACTTAAAAAAATATTAGCGCAGTTGAGTCAATTAAAAGAGATATACAATGATTGTAATATGAAATATGAAAATATTGAAGAGTTATCTATTATTGATAGAAAATCTGAGCCTATGTTTATACATGAGTTAAAAAATATAGAGAATAATTTGACAAAATTAAATGAAGAAAAATCTATATATAAAGAAAATGAGTTAGATTTAAGAGAAAAACTTGAAATCATAAATCAAAATGTAAATGAAATTATGCATAGACGAGATGAAAAGAATCGTTTGATTGCTTTAACAAAAAGTGCTTATAAAAATTTAAAAGATAAAGAGAAAGAATTAAGTATTTGTGAAAAACAATTGGCAATGCTTATGTTACAAAAACAACAACATATTTCAATTGATTCTGAAATAAATTTGGTGTAAAAAATTATAAAATGGATGGTAAATGAATAAAAAGATTGTTTTATGGGAAGTGTATTTTTGGTTTATATTTATGTGTTTTATTAGTGTATTGGGATTTCTTGTCTTTGATGAAGAGGATATTCTTTTAACAAACAATTATTCAAGGATGTTTGATATCTTTTTTCTTATGGTTATTATTGTCTCTTCTTTTGGAATTAGAGGTTATACCTACAAAAAGAAATATTTCTCAAAGGAGATATGGATTTTCTTCTTTTTTTTAATTTTAGTAGATTCAATAAATTATTTATTCTTTGAATATAATTATGTTTTTCTTAAAAACACAAGTTATTTATTTTTTAGTATAGTACTTTTTCCATGGTATTTTGCACTTTATAAATATACTTTTAAAATGAATGAATTATGGGGGAATTACCATAATTATTAATCTAAATCTTATCTATCTTTAATTTTAGGGGAACATAGAAGAATTTTTTCTTTAGTTTCTCTTTTACATTTTGTACAATAATAGATTTGATTTGGTGTTGATTTTTCATCTTGAGGTAAGATAATACAACTTTTTTTAGTTCCACAAAGTTTCGTTATTTTTTTCATTTTTGACTTCTAATGTTTATATAGTCTATATTGAAATTATAGTTTAATTTTGATGATTATTGAAGATAAAATTGAAAAATTAATTGAAAAACAAAGAGTGGGTGAAATTTTAAAACAAAAATTAATGAGAAAAAGAAGAATTTTATTCTCCTTTTAAACCTTTTCTCATGGCTTTTACTAAATTTTCATCAGCTTGTGTATTTGTAAAGTATTCAAAAGCTAAAACACCTTGGAAAAGTAGCATATCCTCACCATCTTTTATTTCAAGACCATTTTCACTTGCAAGTGCTAAAAATGGTGTGATTTTTCCATAAACACAATCAAAAGCAAAAGAAGCATCTTTGAAAACTGTTTCTAGAATCTTTTTATTACAAGGTAAATAGTCATCTTTTAGTCCAGCACTTGTTGAGTTTACGATTAGGTCATATTTTGAAGGCTCGAAATTTTCCCATGAAAAACATGGAATTTGATGCTCTTTAAAGAAGTCTAGTTTCCCTTCACTTCTATTTAATACAGTTACATTTATATCTTTTGATTTTAAGGCTAGGGCGATTGCTTTTGCAGTTCCTCCAGCTCCTAAAAGAAGTACGTTTTTAATAGTTCCAAAACTCTCTATTGCTTTTAAAAATCCTGGTGCGTCAGTGTTGTAAGCTACTACTTTTCCATCTTCTAAAATGTACGTATTTACAGCCTTTATCTCTTTTGCTAGACCTCTTACAACATCAGCATTTTCATAGGCAAACTCTTTGTGTGGAACTGTTATATTTGCACCTTTATAGTTTGATTCTAAAAAAGTTTTTTTAATTTCATTTCCATTTTCTAGATGATGTTTTTCATAATTTCCATCAAAGTTTATATGTTTTAATCCTGCATTTTGCATTTGTGGTGATTTTGAGTGAGCAACTGGATTTCCAAATATTGCAAATTTTTCTGACATCTTTTTCCTTTTATTTTTGTGCTATTAGATTAAAAAGTGGGTACTCTTTTTCATTTCTTTCATGTACATAAACTGTATCACAAGAGATGATTTTAAAACCTACATTTTCAAAGATTTTTTTCACATCCTCTTTTTCATATCCGAAGTGTTCAACTCCATCATTTTTATGTTTTTCATGGAAAGTTCCATCCTCTTTTTCTAGGTCATTAATACAAATATATCCACCATTTACTAAAGAGTCATAAGCTTTTTGTGCAAACATATTTGTATCTTTGATGTGGTGCATAGTCATAGATGAGATAAATAAATCATAAGAGTTTTTTGATATTTCATCTTCATTCATATTGTGTTTTATTGCTTTGATATTGTCAAAGTTTAGTTCATTTGCTTTTTCATTAAATCTATTTATCATACCATCTGAATAATCCATTCCTAAAACACTGTTTTTATCTGTGCTTAAAGCAAAAGCTATAAATCCAGTTCCACAACCATAATCTAAAATGTTCGCATTTTCTTTTATAACTACGTGTTTTTGTAGATTTTCTACACAAGCGTTTGAACTATCAATACTTGCTTGTTTATTATCCCATGTTTTTGCTGCTTCATCAAATCTGTTCATATCTATCCTTAAACAATAAATCATTAATATTTCGCTAAATTATATCAAAAGCAAATAAAAGAGCAATTATGAATCAAATTAAATACTATTTTACAACAACACTCGATGGAAATTTAGCTTATCATGTAAATGATATAAAAGAGAATGTTGATAAAAACAGAGAAGCTGTTGCTTTAAAAATGGATTATAAAAATGAAGATTTAATTTTTATGAATCAAGTTCATGAGAATAATGTAGTTATAGTTGATAAAAACTCACCAAAACTTATAGATAATTGTGATGGATTAATAACAAAAGAAAAAAAATTACCACTTATGGTTATGGTAGCTGACTGTATTCCCATTTTGTTTTTTGATGAGATACAAGGTGTAATTGCAGCTGTTCATGCTGGAAGAAACTCTACTTTTTTAAAAATTGCACAAATCACTGCAAATAAAATGATGAGTGAATTAGGTTGCAATGTAAATAATATAAAAGTAATTATGGGTCCAAGTATTCATGCTTGTTGTTATGAAGTGAGTGATGAGTTAGTAAATATTGTTAAAACATCATTTGGAGAGAAATTTTGTAAAGGAAACAACATAGATTTACATGGAATTAATATAAAACTTTTAGAAGAGGTGGGAATTAGACATATCCAAGTTTCAGAAATTTGTACAAAATGTTCAAATGAGCCATTTTTCTCTTTTAGAAAAGATAAATATACAGGTAGATTTGCAGGAATTATTACATTATAAAGAGGGGAAACCTCTTTATAATTAAGAAATAACTACTGGTTCTGGTTTTAATTCTCCATAGTATTCTTCGTATTCTTTATGTCCATTATAAATATCTTCGTCTAATTCATTTTCACTTTTAGCAATTAGAACAGAAGTCATTGCATCACCTGTTATATTTACGGTTGTTCTTGCCATATCAAGAATTCTATCAATTCCAGCGATTATAGCAACACCTTCAATAGGTAATCCAACAGATGTTAAAACTAACGTAAGCATAATAAGACCAGCTCCAGGAACTCCAGCTGTTCCGATTGATGCTAATGTTGCTGTTAAAATAATCATCATATACTCTTGCATTCCTAATTGAATACCAAATGCTTGAGCAACAAACATTGCACATAATCCTTGATAAATTGCAGTTCCATCCATATTTATTGTTGCACCTAAAGGTAAAACAAAACTTGCAATTGGTTTTGAAACACCTAAATTTTCTATTGCATTTTGTGTTGTAACTGGTAATGTACCTGAACTACTTGTTGTTGTAAATGCAACTGTTTGAGCTGGAATAATACCTTTGAAAAATTTGATTGGATTTAATTTTGCAAAAAAGTATATTCCTCCTCCTAGAACAAATACCATATGAATAAGTGAAGCTATATATACTCCGATAATTACTTTTCCAAGGCTTAATAATACATCCATTCCATATGATGAAGAAACCCATGCCATTAATCCAAATACTCCAAATGGTGCAAATTCCATTACAATTTCAGTCATTTTATACATAGCTTCAGACATTGAATTGAAGAAATCTTTTGCAGGTTTACCTTTTTCTCCAGCTAAATTAATAGATATTCCTAAAATAATTGCAAAAAAGATAATTTGTAATATATCACCACTTGCAAAACTAGAAAAAGGATTTTTAGTAATTATATTTAATAGTGTATCTACTAAAGCCGGTGCTTCTTTAACACTTGTTTTTGCTGCAGTTTCAAGTGAAACTCCAACACCTGGTTCTAAAACTATACCAACTATTAAACCAATAGTAATTGCAATAGCAGTAGTTAATAGATAAATGAAAAATGTTTTTAATCCAACTCTTCTCATTTTTTTCAAAT
Organism: Aliarcobacter sp.; assembly: GCA_028688995.1. Lineage (GTDB taxonomy): Bacteria > Campylobacterota > Campylobacteria > Campylobacterales > Arcobacteraceae > Aliarcobacter. The sequence continues at coordinate 91,332 of JAQTXB010000006.1, read as the reverse complement.
CTTCCATTGCGATAATACCTGTTACTAAAGTAACAAATACCAATGGTACAATCAACATTTTAATCAGATTAAGAAACAGTGTTCCAATAGGTTTTAATACTTGTGCACTTTCACCAAAAATAATCCCAGTTAAAAGTCCTAAAATTAATGCTCCCACAATTTTTTGCCAAAGTGGAATTCCTCTCCAAATAGTTTTCATCTTATTCTCCTTTTATTTATATTATTCTAAGAAGCTAAAATGACCTAAAAGGGATGTTTTATATGTTTTTTGAAGAAATTTTGCTAAATTTTAGATATTTAGCTTATATCCTATACCTTTTACTATAGTTATTGCATTTGTTGGAATTTTTTTTCTTAATCGTTTTATTAAAGCTCGGATATTTATTAAAGTAGTATCTTCACCTTCCCAAACATAATTTTCAATCTCTTCAAAAGAGAATATTCTTGAGGGATTTTTGCAAAGTAGTTCTAAAAAAAGAATCTCTTTTTTTGCTAATTTAATATCTCCTTTTGGACTTATTAAATTTCTATTTTTATAATCATAAGAAAAACCATTTGTAAAATCAAACATTTTTTCTTTTATTTCACAAAGCTTTTTTACTTTTTGTATTAGTTCATACATTAAAAAAGGTTTTTTTAAATAATCATCACAACCTAACTCATAAGAAGCTTGGATTTTTTCTAGTTCATGGTTTGCACTCATTATGATTACTGGAATTTCTTTGTTATAAATACGAATAGTTTCTAAAATTGATATTCCATCAATTGAAGGTACATTTACATCTAAAATAAAACAAGCATAACCATTGTTTAAAACTTCTAGACACTTTTCTCCATCACTAAAGGTATCTACGGCATAACCTTCTTTAATTAAAGAATTTTTTATAAAAGTGCATAAGTTTTCATTGTCTTCAAGAACTAGGATTTTCATCTTTTAACTCCAATCTTATTATAAAGTTTGCACCATTAGTTTTATTAATAACACTAATTGAGCCTCCCATTTTATCTTCTATTATTACTTTTGTCATATAAAGACCAATACCATGGCCTTTGTTTTTTGTTGTGTAATATGGATCAAAAATCTTTTTCATATCTTTTTCATCAATTCCACCACCATTATCACTTATTTCAATCTGAGCATAGTTTAAATAATTTGAAATATTTAAATCAATTTTCCCTTTAAATTTTTTATCTGATTCTCTTTTTTTCAAAATAGAATCTTTAGCATTATTTACTATATTTAAAAGACTTTGCATTAATTCATTATGGTAACCAGAAATTATTAATTTTGTTTTATCTTCAATATTTATATTTATATCGATGTAGTTATATTTCATATTATGTTCAATAATATTCATCATTTTTACAATGGCATCTTTGATATTAAAAGAGGTTTTTTGAGTAGAAGGTTTTATAAAGTTTTGAAAATCATTTATTGTATCAGTCATATAATAAATTTGTGACATAATATTTTTTACATATTTTTCATCTTCATCTTTTGTTCTTTTATGAGAAAATATATATTCTTGAACTAAGGTTGAAATTTCGATTAAAGGCTCTTTCCATTGATGGGCGATTGAAGATATGATTTCTCCAATTTCAGCTAATTTTGATTGTTGAATCAAAAACTCTTGATTTTTTGCATTTTTTATTTGTAGTTGTAAATTATAAATCAGAATAATAATCAATAAAAGTGAAAGGGGTGAAAAAATAAATATTATATTTACAAAATCACGATTTTTATCAAAAAAAGATTCAGGTGTATTTACATAATTTATTCTTTTTTTTAAAGCTTCTGGATTTAGATTAAATTTTTTTACTTTTTCATAATCAAAAATATAAGAGTAACTATTGTGTGTTTCAATTATAGGTTCAGCATTTTCATCTTTTAGTAGTTTTAAAAGTAATGAACCTGTATTTTTTCCTAAATCTTCAATTTGTATTAATTTTCCTCCCAAAGAACCTTTTTTTATAAAAAGTGAATCTGTACTAAAAGTAGGTAATTCAAAAGAGTTAATCATTTGTGCAATCTCATAATTTTGATGTAACTCTTTATATTTATTATTATAAAAACGTACAAAAAATATTGCTTCATCTTCTTTGTACGTAGAAAATTTTTCTTTTAATTCTTCAATAGTTGAATATCTTATATAGTCTGTTTCGAATTTATTACCTATTTTATTTATTGCATTTTGTATAAATAAATCCGTATCATCACCATTTACACTAAAGTCATTTATTATGTGAAGTTTTTTAAGTTTTGGCATCATTCTATTAATAATATCAATTGTATCACTAATAGCTCGTTTTTCTAAAATTCCTGATATTTTTCCAGTTAATCCATATTTTTCAACTAAAGAAGCATCATATTGTTCAATTCCTGAAAAAACTAATCGTTCATTGGTAAAAAGGTCTTTATAGTTTTTTAAAGCAAATTCGTAAGCAAATTTATCCACTAATAAAACTAAATCATATTTTCTTTTTTCCAATTGCAGTTTATATAAATCTTTTAATTTTTCGTAATATTCAGGTGAAGCGATTCTTTTTGAATCCATGTATAAAATAGTTGTTTCCACATTATTTTTATCGCCCAAAGATTTCTCAACTCCATTTATGAGTTCATCACTCCATTGGAAACCTTTGTGATATGAATTAATAATTAAAATTTGAGATTTAGTTTCTAAATTCTTTGCAAAAGAATAATTAAAAATAAATAGAAGGGTTAACAAAGCTTTTATATACATATAAGTTCCTATTTTCAATCTATCATATTAATATATTATTCTTTTAAAACAGATATTTTAATTAATACTCTCTTGCTCGTATCATGTTTTTAGGAAGAATTATTTCATCCAAGTGCTCTTTTGATAATAAGTTTTTTTCTAAAACTAATTCGTAAACTGATTTATTGCCACTTAAAGCCTCTTTTGCAATCATTGTTGAATTTTCATAACCAATAAAAGGATTAAGTGCAGTTACTAAACCAATACTATTTAATACAAGTTCTTCGCATCTTTGTTCATTTGCTGTAATACCATCTACACATTTGTAAGCTAGACTTTCAAAAGCTTTTTTCATCATATTTATAGAATTAAACAAGTTGTATGCAATGATTGGTTCAAATACATTTAGTTGTAATTGACCGCCTTCACTAGCTATTGTGATAGTTACATCAGTTCCAATTACTTGGTAAGCCACTTGATTTACCATTTCAGGAATAACTGGATTTACTTTTCCTGGCATTATAGAACTTCCAGGTTGCATTGCTGGAAGATTAATTTCATTAAAACCAGTTCTTGGACCTGAACTTAATAATCTTAAGTCATTACAAATTTTTGATATTTTTGCTGATACTCTTTTTAAAACTCCAGAAATCTGAACAAATGAACCTGTATCTTGTGTAGCTTCAACTAAATCTCTTGCTGTTACAAATGGTCTATTTGTAACTTCTTGTAGTTTTTTTTCTACAGTTTTTATGTATTTTGGATGAGAATTAATTCCTGTACCAATTGCAGTTGCCCCAAGATTCATCTCTCTTACTAATTGTTGAGATTCAATTAATCTTTGAATATCTTCTTCAATCATAATTGCATAAGTATTAAATTCTTGTCCTAATGTCATAGGAACTGCATCTTGAAGTTGAGTTCTTCCCATTTTTATAACATCTTTAAATTCAATTGCTTTTTTTGCCATTGAGTTTTCAAGTATTTTCATAGAATCAACAAGTTCAAATATTTTTTCATATAAAGTAATTTTAATTGCAGTTGGATAAACATCATTTGTTGATTGTGATAAATTTACATCATTATTTGGGTGAAGATATTTATATTCACCTTTTTTATGACCTAATATCTCTAAAGCTCTATTTGCAATAACTTCATTTGCATTCATATTTGTAGAAGTTCCAGCTCCACCTTGAATCATATCAACAATAAATTCATCATGAAGTTTTCCATCAATAATTTCATCACAAGCTTGACATATGGCTTTTTTCTTATTTTCTTCTAGTTCATTTAATTCAAAATTGGCTAAAGCAGTAGCTTTTTTTACTTTTGCCAAAGAGATAATAAATGTAGAAAAACTTGATAGGCTTACACCTGAAGCATCAAAATTTTCTTTTGCTCTTGCTGTTTGAATTCCATAATAAGCTTCTTTTGGAATCTCTTTATCACCAATTAAATCATGTTCTATTCTCATTAATTTTTCCTTTTGCTTTTTCTTGGCAAATGGTAATATCTAAGAATGACTTTAAAGTGATTTTATTTTAGCTTTTTGTATATAAGCTAAAATTATCTATTAATCTATAAAATGGTATTATTCGGGCTTTAAAAAATTAAGCTTGAATAATAAATAGGATAAAAATGGAAGAGTATATACTTTTAATTGACACAGAAGATTCAAAAGGACTTGTTTATAATATCTCAAAAGTTCTTTTTGCAAACAACTTAAACATCGAGCAAAATGCTGAATATGTTGACCCAGATACAAAAAAGTTTTTTATGAGAAGTATAGTTTCTGGAAAAGTTTCTAAAAATATTTTATTAAAAGAGTTAACAGAAGTTTTACCTGATGGAGCTTCAATCAAACTAAATAAAAAAGAGAAAAAAGATGTTGTAATCCTTGCAACTAAAGAGTTTCATGTTTTAGGTGATTTATTAATTAGATATATAGCTGGCGAATTAAATGCAAATATCAAAGCAGTTATTGCAAATCATGACCACTTAAAAGATTTAGTTGAGAAGTTCAATATCCCTTTTACATGTATTAGTGCAGATGGAATGAGTCGAGAAGATCATGAAGATAAAATGATTGCTAAAATCAATGAATATGAGCCTGAATTAATTGTTCTTGCAAAATATATGAGAATCTTAACTCCAAAATTTGTAGATGCTTTTCCTAAAAAAGTTTTAAATATTCATCACTCTTTTTTACCAGCATTCATAGGAGCAAATCCATATAAACAAGCACACGAAAGAGGTGTTAAGATTATTGGAGCAACTGCCCATTATGTTACAAGTGATTTGGATGAAGGTCCAATTATATTCCAAGATGTGGTAAGAGTTGACCATTCATACTCTTGGGAAGATATGAGAAATGCAGGAAGAAATGTGGAAAAAATTGTACTTTCAAATGCCTTTGAAATGTTATTACATGATAGAGTTTTTGTTCATGGAAATAAAACGGTAATTTTATAATGTTTAATATAGTTTTATTAGAACCACGAATCCCTGGAAATGTAGGAACTATTGGAAGACTTGCATTTGCACTTAATTGTACACTTCATCTAATCAAACCTTATGGTTTTGGTGAAATTACAGAAAAAGAAGTGCGAAGAGCAGGACTTGATTATTGGTTTGATTTAGATGTACGAGAGTATGAAAACATAGAAGATTTTTGGGCAAAAAATCCATTTAATGATAGACACTTTTTAGCAACTACAAAAACAAAACAAGTATATTTTGAAGCAAGTTATGAAGTAGGGGATTATTTTTATTTTGGAAGAGAAGATGCTGGACTTCCACAAGCTATTTTAGATAAAAGTCCTAAAACTTGTATTACAATTCCTATGACAAATGAAGCTAGAAGTTTAAATATTGCAAACTCTGTTTCAATTGTAGCTTACGAAGCTTTAAGACAAAACTTTAAAGATTTTAAATAAGTGTATTACTTTTTTCAATAAGTTTTATTACAGCTTCAAGCTCTTTTTGGATTTTTTGTTTTTCGTTATCTTTTTGAGCTTCTTTTAGTTCTTTTTTTAATTTTGCTTTTTTAAGGGATAATTTTTCAATTATCTCTTTTACTTTTTCTTGTTTAGATTCATCTAAACTCTCTTTTTTTAGATACTTTTTGATTTTTGAAACAATTTTATCTAGATCCACTTTGACTATCTCCTATCTCTTTTAGTAGAGTATTATTTAAAAATAGCATACTTGCCATTTCAACTAATTTTTTTTGAATAGAATAAACAGTTGCACTATCATTTATAAGTGAAGTGGCCATTGTAGCTTTGATTTTATCTTCTCGAATTAATGTATCTATTTTTTCAGTATTTGATAAATCATTTGCTAAAAGAGTTGATTTAATAACTTCTAATTGAGTCATTTTTTCTAACTCATTTTCATTATTATATAACATATTTAAATCAACTAAGATAGTTGCCAATTCTTCTCTTAGTAAATTATACTCTTCTTTAATATAATCATTTTTACTTTTTAAATAAAAATTTACATTTTTTTGAATATCTCTTGTATCTTTTAATACTTCGATTATAAGCTTAGCACTCTTTTTTATATCGGCAACTTCTTGTTGCTGAAAACTTGTCATATTTTCTTGGGCAAATGAAGAGTATTTTATAATTTCACTATAAATAATTTTTAGATTTGAATGATAAATTTCGTCAATATTTGTATCTATTTTTGTAGCTTCTTTAGAAATTTGGATTTTTAAATCATCTTTTGTTTTTAAATTAGTTGTATGTAAATTCAAAGCATGAAGCATAGCTTTTTGACAATTTTCATAAAGATTTATAGTCTCTTTTCTTATTGATACAATCGCTGTATCTGGAAGAGTTAAATTTGAATCTAAAAGATATTTTGGTTTTGATAAAGCTGATACTTTTTTCTTGATTAGTTTTTCTGAAAGTTTTACTATTTGATTTATAAATGGAGAAAGCATAATAATTCCAACTAAACTAAATATTGTATGAAATAATGATAATTTCATTCCATAATTATTTTCACTAATTCCTAAATAAGGAGCTAAAAAATCAACTAAATCTTTGAATGAATAGATAAATAGAGTGATTATTGAAGCTGTAATTATATTAAAAGTAAAGTGTGCAAAAGCAACTCTTTTTCCATTTTCATTTGAAGCTAATGACGCTATGATTGCTGTAAATGTTGTTCCTATATTTGCTCCAATTGCAAGGGCTATTGCATTTATATATATAATACTTCCAGCACTTAAAGCTGTAATTATAATAGCTAAAGTTGCTGCACTTGATTGAATAATAACCGTTGCTATTGCTCCAATTAAAATATAAATGATGATTCCTAAAACACCTTCCATTGAATATGAAGCTAAATCTATAGAGTCTTTTAATGTATCAAAACCATCTTTCATATAAGAAATACCAAGGAAAATAAATCCTAATCCTAAAAGTACATTTCCTACACCTTTATAACTATTGCTTTTTAAGAATCTAAAAATTACACCAAAAAGAATCATTGGCATTGCATAAATAGAGATTTTTACATCAACACCTAAACTTGAAACAATCCAAGCTGTTGTTGTACTTCCAAGGTTTGAACCAAAAATTATTCCAATTCCTTGAACTAAAGTTAATAATTCAACAGATAAAAAAGAGATAACAACTAACGAAATAATTGATGAACTTTGAACAATCGAAGTTGAAAAAAATCCAGTTAAAATTGCATAAAAAGTATTACTTGTGAATTTTTGAAGTAGTTTTTCTAATATCCCACCAGATAGTAGTTTAAATCCATCTTGCATGAAAAACATACCGATTAAGAAGATTGCAATTCCACTTAAGATTACAGTAAAGTTCTCTTGTGAAATTACAAAATATGCAAGAATAAGAAAGCTAATAGCTAATAATATTTTTTTTGCCACAACAAATCCTAAAAATAATTTTATAATTTTTTATTGTAGCAAATTTATATTAATTACTATATATTAAACATAATTTATAGCTTTTACGCTATTTTTCCCTTCAAACTCTTTTTCATCACTATTTTTTACAATTTCAATTGCTATTGCATTTGTTTGTTCTGCAATTTGTTGTGTTGTTGCTGAAATTATTGCAATTTGTTGAGTTTGTTGGTCCAATTGATTTACAGAATCATTTATTTGTTGAATTCCAGCTTGTTGTTCCCTTGAAGATGTTGAAACACTATTAATCAAAGTTACTGTATTTTGAATATTTTCATTTAATGTACCATAACCATTAATCATTGTATCTGCTATATCTTTACCATCATTTGCTTTTCTAGTTGCATTTTCAACAAGAGTTTTAATCTCACGGGCAACTTCAGCACTTCTTGAAGCTAGATTTCTCACCTCTGCTGCAACTACTGCAAATCCTTTACCAGCTTCTCCTGCTGTTGCTGCTTCAACAGCTGCATTTAAAGAAAGAATATTTGTTTGGAAAGCAATTTGATCAATTAATACAATAGATTCATTTATAGAGATAACCTGAGTACTTAATTCATCCATTGCAGTTGTTGTTTTATTTGCAAGCTCTTGACCTTTTTTAACTGCATCCATAACATTTACAGAATATTTTGACATTTCACTAATATTTTCACTATTTCTTACTACAGTTGCTGTTATCTCTTCAATTGCTGCTGCTGTTTCTTCAAGTGAGGCAGCAGTTGTATTTGCATTTTTTGTTAAAGTTTTAACATTGTCAACTAAAATATCAGCACTATTTTGTAATCCTAAACCAATACTTTTACTATCTATCAGCATTTTTGTTATTGTATTACCTACAATATTTATGTTTTTACATAACTCTAAAATCTCTCCTTTAACAGAAGATTCATCTACTTTTTTTGTATAGTTGTAGTTTGCAAAATTTTTTAATACAACTAAAATATTATCAATATTTGAGTTTAGATTTTCAAGCATTTGATTAATAACATTTTTTAATTCATTTAACTCTTTTGAATTAGATTCTTTTGAAATTCTACTTGTTAAATGTCCATTTTTTATATCATTAGATACATGTGTTGCATCATCTATTAGGGCTTTATCTTTTTTTATACTATCTTGAGTTTTTAAAATATTAGCATTTATTATTTTTGCCATATTCCCAAATTCATCATTATTTTGGTCATCCAAAAGATTTATATTTGTAGTTTCATTATTTAAAAAAGAGAAGAATTGATCTAATCCAAATTTAAAATTAGTTAATGATTTGTTGATAATTCTACTTATGTATAACAATGATATTATTATAAATATTGCTATTGAAATGATAAATAGTAGAGATAAAAGTTCAATTTTATTATGTAGATTTTCTATTTCTTCATTTATAGATTTTGTTAAATTTTCTAAAGATTTATTTGATTTATGTACAACATCTCTCATGTTTTTCATTAATCCTGAGTTTTCATTTAAACCTTTCTCTTTTTCAGCTTCTACAAGATTTAAAAAGTTAGTTCTATAATCAACAACAATTTTATTTAAGTCTTTATATTTTTCATCATTTTCTAGTTTTGTAACTATTTTATTAAATTTTTCAACATATTGTTCATCAAGTCTTAACATAAAATCTTTTTCTTGTTTTCTTAAATCATAAACAGTCGCAAGTAGATAGTTATCATTTGATTTTTTTGCAAATTCTTGAACTAAATGAACACTATCTCTTAATGCTCCATAGAGTCCACTTTCAGGATTTAAACCTATTTTTTGTTGTAGATTTACAATATTTGTAAAAATTGTTGAGTAGTCATCAATTACTTTTTTGTAGTTATTTAACTCAGTTGAATTTAAATTCAAGTTTGAAAATTCATCATCTAAAGCATTTTTTATATTTTCAATATTTTTTATATTTTTTTGAAAATTATCCAAATATTTTAAATCTTTTCTTGCAAGAAAATCTTTTTCATTTTTTCTTAATTCTAATAATTGAATCTGTAATTTTTCAATTTTATTACTAACAGTAGAAATTTTATCTATTTTCTTTATTGAAACAAATTCAATTGCAAGTATTAGTAAAAATGATAATGAGACAATTACGGATAAACTAATCAATTTAGTTTTTATTGAGATGTTATTTAGCATTTTAAACTCTTCATTTTGAAATTATTATCTGATTTTAGCATAATTAGAACCGCTTTATAGTTTATTATTTGTATTAAAATTATCAATTATTTAACTAAAAGTAAATATAATAAATATAGTTGTTATATAAGGATTACTTTTGTACAAAATTTTAGTTTTAGAAGATGATGAACTTTTTGCCTCTACTGTTGAAGATTTTTTAAGCGATGAGGGATTTGAAGTTGATATAGCAATTGATGGGGAAGAGTGTTTAGAATTAAATTTTAAAAAAAATTATGATTTATATCTTTTTGACATTAATGTTCCCAAAATAAATGGTTTAGAACTTTTAGAGCAATTACGAACTTCAGGAGATAATACTCCATCTATTTTTTTAACTTCTTATAAAGATAAAGATACTTTGCAAACTGCATTTTTAAATGGTTGTGATGATTATTTGAAAAAACCAGCTGATTTGGATGAATTACTTTTACGAATAAAAGCGCTTCTTAAAAGAAATAAAAAACAGTTTGATGTTATAAAACTTTCTGAATCTATTACCTTTAATCCAGCAAATAAAAGAGTTTATGAAAATGAAGAGGATTTAAATCTTCCCATAAAAGTTTTAGAATTACTAGAACTTTTTATTGAAAACCGAGGTGATATTGTAACTAAAGAGATGATTATTTCAAAACTTTGGGCAACAAGCCAAGAGTATAGTGAAGGTTCAATTAGAGTTTATATTAATCAAATAAAAAAGCTTTTGGATAAAGATACTATTTTAAATATTAAAGGTGTAGGATATAAAATTGAATTCTAAAAAAAGAGATTTTTTAATCTCAATTTCTATAGTTTTTGTTTTTTCATTGATAATTATTTTATATTTGAACTACTTTTTTATCTCAAGATTTGGACTAAATCCAGATAATTTTGTATTTATTATCATTCCTTTGATAATTGTAGGTTTAGGGATATTTTTGAGCTTTTCAATCTCTATTTTAAAACCTTTATTTAAAAGTGATGAGAAGCTAGAACTAAGTATTAAAGAGACAATTCACGAGCTTAATATTCCAGTTTCTACAATCAAAATGAATACTCAACTTTTAGAAAAAACAATCACCGATGAAAAAAGTTTAAAACGACTAGATAGAATTAAACAAGCTTCTAATAATCTTTTAAAACTATATGAAAATATGGAATATAACCTCAAAAAAGAGATAGATAAAATTGAAAAACAAGAGTTTTATTTAGAGGAATTAGTAAAAAATTGTGTTGAAAAATTTGATGATATAAAAAAAGATGTAAAAATTTTGGTAGATATTCCAAATATTAGACTTTTTACAGATTTAAATGGTTTTGAAAAAACTATTGATAATCTAATTTCAAATGCAATAAAATATAATATAAAAGAAAATCCAATAGTAAAAATATCTTTTAAAGAGAATATTTTTTCTATTTATAATAGTGGTGAGCAAATAGATACAAAAAATCTTTTTATAGTTTTTGATAAATATTTTCAAGAAGATTCAAAAAAAGATGGCTTTGGTTTAGGTCTTGCTATGGTAAAAGAGTTTTGCGACAAAAATAAAATTGCTATAAATATTGATACTACAGAAACTGGAAATCAGTTTAACTTAAATCTAAAGAATATAATTAAATGACAAATAATACAAAAACATTACACCCAAGAAATCTTCACAATAATAGATATGATTTTCCAACTCTTATAAAAACAAAACCAGAACTACAAGAGTTTGTAAAGCCAAATAAATATGGAGATTTATCAATAGATTTTGCAAATCCAAAAGCTGTTATTGTTTTAAATCAGGCTTTATTGGCTCATTTTTATGGAATAGAAAATTACACTATTCCAAATGGATATTTATGCCCACCAATTCCAGGCCGTGCAGATTATATTCATCATATTGCTGATTTACTTGCCAGTTGTAATAATGGAGTTATTCCAAAAGGAAAAACTATAAAAGGTTTGGATGTGGGAATTGGAGCAAATGGTATTTATGCAATTATTGGCTCAAGTGTTTATGATTGGAATTTTGTAGGAAGTGATATTGAAGTTGAAGCTATAAAATCTGTTGAAAATATTGTAAATTCAAATGACTCTTTAAAAGAAAAAATAGAGTATAAACTACAATCAAAACCTGAAAATATTTTCGCTAATATCATAAACAAAGAAGATATTTACGATTTCACACTTTGTAATCCACCTTTTCATAAATCTTTAAAAGATGCAATGGATGGAAATAAAAGAAAAGTTCAAAACTTAACAAAACAAAAAACAACAAAAAGTGCTCTAAATTTTGGTGGAAAAAATAATGAACTTTGGTGTAAAGGTGGAGAAATAACTTTCATAAAAAACATGATAAAAGAGAGTTTTGAGTTTAAAAATAATTCTCTTTGGTTCACAACTTTAGTTTCAAAAAAAGAGAACTTACCTTTTATTTATAAAGCCTTAGAAGATATAAAAGCAGTTGAAATTAAAACTATAGATATGTCACAAGGACAAAAAATCACAAGAATTGTGGCTTGGACTTTTTTTGATAAACAAGAGCAAAAAAATTGGTTTAAAAATAGATAGACTTTTGATATAAAAATCTGTGACATGAAATGTGACAAGTTTCTGATAGAATAACTTGATTAAAATAAAAGGAATTTCATGGAAACAAGTATCGTATTTGCTGTAGCAATTATATTTTTTGCTTTAATTATTATCTCAAAAGGTGTAAAAATTGTTCCTCAATCTGATGTATATGTAATCGAGCGATTAGGAAAGTTTAACAAAGAGCTTCATGGTGGTTTTCACCTTATTATTCCTATTATCGATGTGGTTCGAGCAATTTTGACTTCTAGAGAGCAGTTGGTTGATATTACAAAACAATCAGTAATTACAAGAGATAATGTAAATATTTCTATTGATGGCATTGTTTTTTGTAAAGTTGATGATGCTATGGAAGCTACTTATAATGTAGTTGATTTTAAAAATGCTATTGCAAATCTTGCAATGACAACTTTAAGAGCTGAAATTGGTGGTATGGATTTAGATGATACTTTATCAAATAGAGAAACATTAAATGCAAAACTACAAAATGAGTTAGGAAGTGCAGCTGCTAACTGGGGAATCAAAGTAACAAGAGTTGAAATCTCTGATATTTCAGTTCCAGCAGAAATTGAGCGAGCTATGAATATGCAAATGGAAGCTGAAAGAGAAAAAAGAGCAATCGAAACAAAAGCCAGAGCTGATAAAGAAGCAGTTATTAGAAAAGCTGAGGGTTTTAAACAAGAAGAGATTTTAAAAGCAGAAGCAATTGAGCGAATGGCAGATGCAAAAAGATATGAACAAGAACAAATGGCAGCTGGACAACAAGAAGCTATGAGACTTATAAATATTTCAATGATGGAAAACGAAAAAGCAGCAGAATTCTTACTTGCAAAAGATAGAATTGCAGCATTTAGAGCCTTAGCTGAGAGTGGTTCAACAGATAAGATGATTTTACCTTATGATGTGGCTCAAATGGTTGGAGCAACTTCTGTTTTAGGTGACGCGTTTTTTAAAGGTGTAAGCAATGCCAACTCAAATAATTCTTAGTGTAATTGACCCATATATCCTTTTAGCAATAGGAGTTGCATTAATAGCTTTTGAAGCTGTTATTGCATCTTTTGTTCTTATTTGGTTTGGATTTGGATTTATTTTAACTGCTTTGATTAGTTATATTTATATTTTTTCAGATGGACTTTGGCAAATTGCAATAGCTTCAATATTTTCTTTGATTTTATTATTACTTTTTAGAAAAAAAGCGTTGGAATCTTTTTTAAAATCAAAAAAAGATATTTCAGATAATTTTTTTGATGAAAAAGGAATGGGTGAAATAAAAAACTCAAAGGTTCTATATAAGGCAACTTATTGGGATATAGACTCTATTATTGACGAAAAAGAATTTGTTGAGGGTGAAAAAGTTGTTGTTTTAAAAACTTTTAAAAACAAAGCTACAATAGAAAAAAGGTAGAATAGAAATTTAAAAAATTTCTATTCTACAAGTCTAAAAATGAAATTCACCAGCTATTTTGTCAGAATTAATGTTTTTTTTGAAAGAGTGCTTTTTAAAAATAATTTGAAAAAGATCGTGGTCTAAAATAGGTAACTCTCCATCTGCATATTGTAATAATATTTTATTTATATCTATTTTTTCATCTCTTGCAAAATATGTTTTGATATTGTGTTTTAAAAGACTTTCAAAGGGTTTTTCTTTTATGTTTGAAGTGATAAGTATATTTACATTTTTACTTTTTAACCAATCAGCTACTGCTTTTCCACTTGTTTGTTCATTTTTAACTATCTCCACAGTATTGTTGTTTATTAAAGCAAAATATTTAGCTTTTCCAAATAGTGTGGATAGGAAACAAGTTTCTTTTTTGATTTTTATTGGTATTGCAATCATTTTATTCCTTTTGTTGCATTTTTGTATAAAGTTTATATCTAAAAGATATAACAATGGGCTAAAGACTTAACCATATTAATTCACTAACATATTTCACAAAACTTCCTTATCTAATAATTAGGATAATCAGAAAATTCAATCTCTTTTGTAATTTTATTTATCTATATAGCCGGTATATAGTAATTACAATATGAACCAATTAGTGATAACTTCATGGTCTAAGAGCATAATGACTTCCCGAACTATTCATATAAGTAGTGTTGTTATTGAATTCAATATAAAAAAATTGACATTACGATAAAAACGATAAATTTGAAGATAGTTATACTCTCGTGATAAAATTGTAGCATTATCTTGTTCTATAACACAAGTTTCTGGAAGGATTTTTACTGTGAATTTTATAAATAATTGTAGTAGAACTATGGAATATTAAATAAAGATGGCAAAAGCCATCTTTAAAATTTCCCATTTGAGTTTTGCCATTGTGTAAGAGGTAGAATTTTTTCTTCTATATCCCATTTTTTAACTATTTTTGAATCTTTAACATCAAAAAGTTCATATAATGAAATCTTTTGATTGTCTTTTTCTATTTCATTTAGTGCCAAAACAAAATTACCTTGAGCTAAAATCAAATGATTTTTTAGATAAGTACCATCTAATACTTTTTTATTTATTAGTTCTTTAACCAAGTTTTTATTTGCTTGGGTTTTATCTAAATCAACAGTTTTTGTAACTTCTAAATTTTCATCTTTGTTTAGAGTTTCAGCATTGTCCCAATGCTCAACTATTAATCCCTTTTCAAATCTGAAAATATCAATAACTTTATTTGTTTCTTTTCCTTGTTTAGACAAAGAAAAAGTTACGGCATAATTGTTATCTTCAAATGCAATTAAAACTTTATATTCTAACTCTTTTCCTTTTAAATAATCCAAATATCCTTTTAAACCAGCAATTCCATCTTGTGCATAAAGATTGTGTTGAATATATTTTTTCTCATTTATATAAGCTAAACCACTTCTATCTTGATTTGTTGAAAATGCTTTCTCTAATAGTGAGATACTTTTTTCTTTTTGACTTAATTCTTGAGCATTTAATGATGAGTATGCTAAAGAGATTAGAGTAATTGTTGTTAATAAAATATTTCTTTTTTTCATTTTTTATCCTTTAATGTATATGAGGAAAGTTTACACTTTAGGAAAAATATTTTAAAGGTTAAAATAGTATTAAAAATGGTAAATATGAAACTAAAAGCCTAATTGCTCTTTAAATTTTGAGGGTGAGATATTTGTCTGTTTTTTGAAATACTTGACAAAGTTTGTTGTTTCAATAAAACCTAATTTATAAGCTATCTCTTTGATAGGTAAGTTTGAGATTAGTTCTCTTTTTGCTTCTAAAATGATGTAATTATCAATGGTATTTTTGGCACTTAAATTTAAAAACTTTTTGCATAAGATATTTAAGTGTTTAGGAGAAATATTAAGTTTTTGTGCATAAAAGTTTACATTTCTTGATAATTGATAGTTTTCTTGCAGTAGGTTTGTAAACTCTTCAAATATTGTAAGATATTTTTCATTTTGATTATTATCAAGATTGAGTGATAAAAGCTTTTCAGATTTTAAAATCAGATAATTAAAAAGTAGGGTAAATATCTTTTCTTTAAAAAGATTGTTTTTATCTTGATATTCATTTAGTAGTTGTTTGAAAATTGTTTCAAACTCTTCAAAACAATTATCTAAAATATATGGTTTTGATAAGATATTATAAAAAACTTTTTGAATATTGATAAGGTTTCTACTTAAAAACTTATCAGTAAAAAGGATGATATAGCCTTGATAGTTTGCAGTTTTACTAAAGTTATGTATTTGATTTTTATTCAAAAAAATCAATGAGCCTTTTTTTACTGGATATTCTTTGAAATCAACATAGTGATAATCATCTGCATTTGTAAAATATAAAATATTGTAAAACTTGATTCGATGGGGTTTAGTCATATAGTGATTTGTTAAATCATATTTTCCTAATAGTTTATCTAAAGTGAGAATTTCAAAGCCGTCATTTTCTAGGCTTGATAAAAATTTGATTTCAAGTAAATCTTCCATGGTTGGAATTATAAGATTTTATATGCAATAAAACAAGTAAAAGAGAAATTGAGTCATTTGAGAGTCATTTGTTTGTTATAATATTTATTAACAAAATAAAATAAAAAGATTAAACTTTGAAAATAGTACATTTTAGTGATACACATCTAGGTTTTAATGACCTTGATATAATAAACAATGAAAATATAAACCAAAGAGAAGCAGATTTTTACGATGCTTTTTCCCAAATAGTTGAACAAATCAAAACAATCAAACCAGATTACATAATCCATACTGGCGATTTATTTCATCGTTCAAGTCCAAGTAATAGAGCAATTACCTTTGCCCTTGAAAAGTTTAAAGAAATAGAATCTTTGAATATTCCATTTATTTTAATAGCAGGAAATCACTCAACTCCTCGAACTAACCTCAGCTCACCAATTCTAAAGATTTTTGAGAACTTTAAAAATATCTATGTTTCGTATAATCAAGAGTATAAAAAAATAGAGTTTGCTGATGTAGTCTTTCATACTCTACCTCATCTAAATGATGACTCAAAAGCCCTGATGCAAATAGAATCATGTGAAGCAAATATAAGTGAATCTAAAAAAAATATTATGATGATGCATTGTAGTGTTGGAGCTTGGTATTTGATGCAAGAGTTTGGAGAGTGGGTTTATCCATCAAATAAAGAGTATATATTTTCTAAAATGGATTATGTAGCCCTTGGACATTGGCATGGATTTGGCGCTGTTGGTAAATATGAAAATGTTTATTATAGTGGAAGCAGTGAGCGAACAAGTCTAAATGATAAACGAAATTCAAAGGGTTTTATCCTTGCAACTTTAGAAGAGAGTTTAACTATAGAGTATAAAGAGATAAACATAAGAGCTATACGACAAAAAGAGATTGATTGTGAGGATTATGAAACTTCTATACAAAATCTAGATGTTAGTGATTGCTCTGATGCTATAGTAGAAGTAAAACTAAAAAATCTTACGCCACTTAGTTCCATAGATATACAAAATAAACAAATCAAAGATATATTTCCAAGTGCCATGAGTGTGAGTATAAAAAGAGAGTTTAAAAAAAGTGATTCAAACTCAGATATACAAAACTTAGAAGCCATATCACTAGAAGAGTATTTCCTAGAGCATATAAAAGAAGAGAGTGAAGACAAAGAGTATGAAAGACTAAAATCAAAGGTACAAGAACTATTTTCTAAATATGAGGAGCTAAGTTATGATATTAACTAATCTAAAACTAGAAAACTTCAAAAAATATACAAATTTTGAAATAGCCTTTGAATCAGGACTTATAGGAATCATAGGAAAAAATGGTGCTGGAAAATCAACTATCTTTGAAGCTATACTTTTTGCCCTATATGGAGAACTAAAAAGCAAAGGTGATAAAGAAGTAGTAAGAAACTCAAATGCTTCTTCTAAAGATGCTGTTATAGTAGAGCTAGATTTTGAGTTTGACACTATAGAGTATAAAGTAATAAGAGAGTTTAGAGGAAAAACACTAACTGCAAATGCGAAACTATATAAAAACACTGAGCTTATAACTACAGGAGCAAAAGAAGTAACTACAAGTATAGTAAACTTAACTAAGATGAGTAAAGATGCTTTTGTACATACACTATTTGCTAGTCAAAAGGAACTGACAAGTTTAAGTAATAGTAAACCAGAAGAGCGAAAGAAGATGATAAGAAAACTTCTAGGCCTTGAAAAGATAGATTTTGTAGAAAAAGAGCTAATAGAAAAAAGCCGAGAACTAAAGCGAGAAATAGGGGCATTTGCAGAAGTATTATTAAGTGCTGAAGATATAAGTATTAAAAAAGAGTATATAGTAGAGTATACAAAACAAAGCCAAGAGATACAAAAAGATATAAGCACTAGAACAACACTTTTAGATAGTACAAAAATAGAAGAACAAACTATAAAACAAGAGTTAGAACTATATACAAAAACAAAAGAGCAAAAACAAAACCTACACGCAAGATGTGAACTTCTAAAAAATAGTATTAAATCTCACCAAGTAAATCAAGATAAACTCTCAAATGAGCTAAATAACCTAAACACTAAACAAGAAGAGCTTAGAGGATTACAAAGTGTTAAAGAAGAGTATATAAGCTTATACGAAAGTATAAAAGAGCAAGAGAAACTAAAAGAGTTTCATATAAGAAAAGAGGGTTTAATCCTAGAGCAAAATGAATTGCGAGATCAATACAAAAAAGCAAAAGAGACAATAAGCCTTTTAGAGTTTGAAACAAAAGAGCATAAAGAGTTAGTAGAAAAAGAAAAAGCCCTTGAAGCCAAACTAGAGAGTATAAAACAAACACTTCTACAAATACAAACTCAAGAAAAAACACTACTTCAAGAAATAGCAGGGGAACAAAAACTAATATCAGATATTTCAAAAAAGATAGAAAACATCACAAATCTAGGGCGAGAGTCAAACTGTCCAACTTGTACAAGACCACTTTTAGATGAGTATGATAATGTAATACTATCACTTGAACATATAGTAAAAACAACACAAAAAGAGAAAATAGACAAAGCCACTATAAACCTAGAAGAGATACAAAAAAACAAAGAGCAAATAGAAGAGTCTCAAAAAGCATATATAAAAGAACACTTTGAACTATCAAAAGCAATAAATCTAATAGAGAGTAAAAACAAAGACTTACAACACCAAAAAGAGCATTTTGAAAAAGTAACACAAAAAGGCGTAAAAAACAAAGCTGAACTAGCAAAACTAGAAATCTACACTTACGATAACACTATACACGAACAACTACTTCTAAAACAAAAAGAGCTAAAAATAAAATACGAATATGTACTTAGTCTTGAAACTATGCTAAAAAGAGTAGATAGTATAAAAGAAGAACTACAAACTTCAATCCAAAACCAAGACAAATACAACCTAGAACTTCTACAAAAAGACCTAGAATTCCAAGCTATAAACTACGATGAGGTAAAACACCAAGAAAAAATAAAACAATACGATGAGGTACAAGCCCAAAAAGATAGTCTAATTGCTGTTATAAATGAACTAAAAGTAAAAATAGCCACTATTCAAGGGCAAATCAAAACAATTCAAGAAAGCCTAAATAACAACGAAATACAACTATCAAAAGTACAAACGAAAAAAGATGACCTAAACGACTATGAAAAAATAAAAATAAGCCTTGCTGAATTCAAAACAAAACTAAACTCAAAAGTAGCTCCAAGAATTTCAGACATAGCCTCAACTATGTACGCCCAAATCACAAAAGGCAAATATCAACACATAGAAGTATCAAACGACTTTGACTTTTATATCTACGATGAAGGCAAAAAATACCCAATCGAAAGATTCAGTGGTGGTGAAATCGACTTAGCAAACTTGGTTTTAAGAATCGCCATATCAAAAACACTCAGTGAACTAAGTGGAGCAAGTAGTGTAGAATTCCTAGCCTTTGACGAAGTTTTTGGAAGTCAAGATGAAGCAAGAAGAATGGAAATCCTAGAAGCCTTCCATACTATCAAAGAACAATATAGACAAATATTTCTGATAAGCCATGAAATGGAGATAAAAGAGATGTTTGAGCGAGTTGTGGAAGTTTAGGGATAATAATAAAAAAAGGAAATAATATGATTAAAAAGAACCAAGAAATAGAAATAGATGAAAATGATATTTTTAAAAATGATAAATTGCAAAGAAAAGATTCTATTGAAGATTTATCAAAATTAATAATTTCAAATACAGAACCATTAGTATTAAGTATAAATGCAAGTTGGGGTTCAGGAAAAACAACATTTGTTAAACTTTGGCAAACATATTTGAAAAAAGAATATAAGGTAAATAGTATTTATTTTAGTGCATGGGAAGATGATTTTTCAAAAGAACCTTTGATTTCTATTTTGGGAGAAATTAAAAAATATATAAATGAAGAATTTCATGCAGACCAAAAAGTTGAAGAAAGTTTTGAAAAAGTTAAAAATATTGGTGGCAAAGTATTAAAAAGAGGAATACCAGCATTTTTAAAAGGTATTACAGCTGGTGTAGTTGATTTTGATAAAGGATTTGAAGAAGCGTTAGGTGCCATTGCCGAGTCTAGTGCAAAAGAACTAATTGATAATTATTCAAAGGATAAAGAAATTACAATAGAATTTAAAAGTTCTATTGAAGAGCTTTTATCTAAAATAAATAACGAAACACCATTTGTTATATTTATAGATGAACTTGATAGATGTAGACCTTTATATTCTATAGAATTGCTTGAAAGAATAAAACATATATTTGGAATTAAAAAATTAATTTTTGTTTTATCAATCGATAAATCACAATTAAGTGAATCAATTAAATCACAATATGGAAATATTGATACAGACAATTATTTAAGAAGATTTATTGATTTAGAATATTATTTGAACAATCCTAAGTTAGATGATTTTTCTTATTATTTATATTCTGAAGTTTATCAGTTCAATAAAATTTTTAAAAGTAAAAATATAATAAAACAATATGATTCATCATTGGATGAATTAGCAATGATTAAATATTTAATAAAATCATTAAATTTTAATCTTAGAGAAATTGAACAATTATTTCTTCAACTTAATATTATCTTTTCAACTGTAAATCTTAGATTATTTGAGTCACATTTTAGAATTATAGTTTTATTTGTGATTCTAAGAATGAAATTACCGAATGAATATGAATTATTAAAAATAGGGAAAATTAATATACAAAAACTTATTGATTTATTAGTTCCTAATAAACTTGGAGATGAGAATAATCATTTAAAACTTATTATAAAGGCAGTAATTTTAGCAACAGGAAAAAATGAAGAAGAATTAAATGAAGTAATTAAAAAAGAAAAAGAAATTTTGAGTGAAATAAATGAAAATTATGAAAAACATATACATCAACGATTAATTAATTTATTAGAACTTGACCATGGAAATAGTGGATATTATAGATTAAATAGTTTGATAGAAACAGTTATTAAAAAAGTCGAATTTGCAGATAGATTTAATTTTGAAACAGTTTAATTTTTATTTCATTCTGTAATATTTTTAATCCTAATTTTAAATATTTTATATAATCTATAAAATTATTTAGAATGGAGGATAACATGATTAAATTGACAAAAGTTAACATATATGTTAACATATCATGAAAGAGATTTTATTTTATAAAAATAACTCGAATAGAAATACTATTGAAGAATTTTTAAATACTTTAAATGATAAAGAAGTAGAAAAAATTCTTTGGATATTTAAGTTAATAAGAGAAGATGACTCTATATCTACAAAATTTTACAAAAAGCTTGTAAATACTGATGATATAATAGAAATTCGTGTACAACACGCTAATAACAATTTTAGATTTCTTGGTTTTGAACATAATGGTAAGCTAATTATTTTAACAAATGCTTTTAAGAAAAAAGACCAAAAAACACCTAAAAATGAGATTGAATTAGCTCAAAAGAGAAAAAAGGAGTACATTTATGGATGATTTAGATAAATACATTCTAAAAAGAAAAGAAGTAAGTGAAGAGTTTGCAAAAAACTTTGATAAAGGTTATGAAGAGTTTAAAATAGGTGAAATATTAAAACAAGCAAGAAAAGATATTGGTCTTTCACAAGAAGATGTAGCTATCAAACTTCATACAAAAAAATCAGCAATTTCAAGAATAGAAAATCATGCTCAAGATATAAAGTTATCTACGCTTCAAAATTTTGCAAATATTTTAGGAAAAGAATTAAAAATACAATTAGTTTGATTTTAATTAAAAAATTAATATATCGTTTTCTTGACTTCGGGAAAACGATATGTATATCCAAGAAAGTAACCAAAACTTGAAACAAAAAATAACCCTCTACTACGACAAACAATGTCCATTTTGCTCAAAATATGCAAACCTTTTAAAACTAAAAGAGAACTTTGAAATCACTCTAAAAGATGTAAGAGAAAATCTATCTGAAATAGCTCTTATTTGTGGAAATCTAAACATAAACGATGGTTTTATTGTGCTTTATAAAAACGACTGTTTTCAAGGTGCAAAGGCTTTGGCTTTTTTAAATAGTGCTGTTGATAAAACTACTCTTTTGGGAAAACTTCATTTTTTCTTTCGCTACGACAATCTTTTTTCAAATTCTCTTTATAAACTTTTTTTCATTTTGCGAAAAATTATACTTTTTATTTTAGGCAAAAATAGCAAGATTTGATATTATCTAAAATCTAAAAATCAAGAAGTAATATGAATATCTACGCCTACATAGTTCCAGTTGATGATGGTGCTGCTCCCAATCCTTACGGTGGAGTTTGCACTTTGGCTATTTGTAAACCAAATCTTAGAAAAATTGCAAAAATAGGGGATTGGCTTATTGGATTAAGCTCTGAGTTTAAACTAATCTACACTATGGAAATCACAACTGTAATGAGTATGAAGGAGTATGATACTTATACAAAAGAGAATTTAAGCATAAAAATCCCAAATAAAACTAGCAAAAATATAGAAGAACAAATGGGTGATAGTGTTTATGATTTTTCAAATGATGAAATAAAATTAAGACCAAGTGTTCATAGTCGTTGCACAAAAGAGATGGATTTAGCTGGTAAAAATGTTTTACTTTCAACTTGTTTTTATTACTTTGGAGAACAAGTAAAAACTTTACCAAAGGAGTTTGAAAATATTGTAAATCTTGATATGGATTTTGTAAAGTTAACAAAAGAGTTGGAAATAACTTTTTTAACTTGGCTTGAAAATCAAAATTTTGAAAAAAACAAAATATATTCAAAGCCTCACATTATAGGAATTATAAGCCCAAGTGATAGAGAAAATCAAATGAGTTGCTGTATTAGAAAGAAAATTGAAAAGAAATTTTATATTTAAGAATTCATTAACAAATAATTAATAGAAAATTAACACAACTGTTTTATTATCTTGGAAATTATTTTCTAAGGAATGAAATGAAACTAAAGTATTCGATTTTTGCCATATTAGCTATAAATGCAAACTTACTTGCAAGTGAAGTTGTTAATCTAGACCAAATGTCTGTAACTGCCACAAAAATTGCGACACCTACAAAAGAGATAAGCGAAAGTATTGCTGTTGTTGATGAAAAAACTATTGAAGATAAAAATATCTTAAATGTACAAGATGCTATTCAAAATATTCCAGGTGTAATAGCAGCTTCATCTACAAACTCACCAAGTCCAAAATTGGTTATTAGAGGTGCTGGTTTAAAAGCAGCATATGGTGTTAGAGAAATCATGGTAATGAAAGATGGTGTTCCAATGACGGACCCTGATTCATTTACTAGATTTGACTTTATTGATATGCAAGATGTTTCGAGTATCGAAGTTCAAAAAGGACCTGGTTCTATAAATGCAGTTAATTCAACTGGTGGAGTTATTCAACTTATTACAAAATCAGTTTTTGATGAGGATAAAAATAGAATAAAACTAGGAATTGGTGATGATGGACAAAAAAATCTAAATGCAAAAGTTAGAGGTAAAATTTCTGATAATGATTTTACTTCAGCTACTTTTTCTACAAGAACTATAGATAACTCTTGGAGAGATAATAATGAGTTTGATACAACTCAACTTAGTTTAAAATATGGTCATATTTTTAAGGATGATTCTACAATTGAAAATGAGTTAGCTTATACAGAATCAAATCTAAATTTACCAGCTTCTATGACAAAAGCTGAGTTTGAAGAGTTCAAAAAAAGTGGTGAACAACACAATACTTCAAACGCATGGCAAGATAGTGCAAGAAACTCAAAAATAGCATCATTTAACTCAAAATATGAAAAAGAATCTGGAAGTGTAACTTATAAACCAAGGGTTTATTTTACACATTGGGAGCATTATCATCCAGTAACTGGAATGATAAATGATTCAAGTGATAACAATATTTTTGGAACAGATTTGGAATTTGATTATGCTCACAAAATGTTTTCTCAAGATGCAAATTTAGTTGGAGGAGTTACGTTAAAGCTAGATAAATCAGATGATTCTAAAAAATATGAATATAAAGATATTCAAACAAGTAGTACAGGAAGAATTTTAAGAACTCTTTCAAATAATAAAGGAGCTTTAGCTGCAACTGAAGATAGTTCTACTTTTCTTTATGGTTCGTATGTAAAAGAGAGTTTTAAATTAACTGATAAATGGGGATTTGACGTAGGTACAAGAGTTGATAAATTAAATTTTGATATAACTGGAAATGAATTAAGAGCTTATAATTACAGTACTGGAAAATATGGAACTGGTAAAGGTAATTATTCATTAGATAATTCATTTACTCTTTTTTCTGCAAAAATTGGAACATCTTATGCTTTAACTGATACTACAAATGTTTATGCTTCTATTGCTGGAGCAAATCAAGCACCTACAACAAGTGAATTGGAAACTAATAACGATTTAGATAAATCACAGAGTATAAATTATGAAGTTGGTTTAAAAACAAGAACTGAGAAAAGTGATACAGATATAGCTATTTTTGAAAATATTGTAAAAGATGAGATTATTCAAACTCAACAAATTGGAAGTAATACAGTTTATGATAATGCAGGACAAACAGATAAACAAGGTTTAGAATTTAATACAAGTTATGATTTAACAAACAGTATTCAAATTGGTGGTGCTTATACTTACAGTAAATTTAAATTCGATACTTTCAATGAATCTGTAAGAAGTGGTGCAACAACTACTTTAGTTTCAAGGGATGGAAATTATCTACCTTTTATTCCTGAAAATCAATACTCAGTATATGCTGCTTATCATTTAGCAAGTGGATTTAAAACAAGAGTAACAGCAAGAACATATGGAAGCTACTATATGGATAATGCAAATACTCAAAAATATGAAGGTTATGATTTAGTAACAGATTTTATGATTGGATATGAAATGAAAGCACATAATATTCAACTAAATGTAAATAACTTATTTGATAAATATTATGCAATGGAAGCTTCAAAAGATACATCAGGTAATGAAACTTACAAAGCTGCAAGTCCAAGAAGTACAATGCTTACATATACATACAAATTTTAGGACATAAAATGACAAATTTTGTAAAAAGAGATAAAAATGACATCTTTGGAATGCCTGTATTAAATATCATATTTAAAAATAGAGTTTTTCTAAGAACTATACAAGTAATAGTTTTTGCTCTATTTATTTATGCTATTTATTTTGGTTTTGTTAATCCTACAAAAGAAGAAAATTTATTTACTACTGGACTTTTTTGGGGATTATTTTGGCCATTTTTTATGGTTACTACACTTGCTACTTTTGGAAGAATTTTCTGTGGGGTTTGTCCTCACGGATTTATTGGAAAATTTATTACTAAATTTGGTTTGAAAAAGAAGTTACCAAAAAGTATGGAAAATCCATTTATTGGAGTATTTTTACTTTTTATTGGATGGTGGTGTACATATTACTTGTATCCAGAATTTTTCAAAACTCCCTATGCAACGGCAATGTTATTTGCTGTTATGACTTTGTTAGCTGTAGTTTTTTATTACATCTATGATGAAATGGTTTATTGTAAATATATTTGTCCAATTGGAACTATGACAAAAGCTTTTTCAAAAGTAAGTTTTACAAAACTTGAAACTTACAAAGAACATTGTTCATCTTGTAAAACTTTTGATTGTGCAAGTGCTTGTTCTTATAATCTAAAACCTTTTACCTTTGAAAAAAAGAACTCAATGGAAGATTGTACTTTATGTATGGATTGTTCAAGTGCTTGTGAAAGTGTGGCTTTTAAATTTAAAAAACCATCAAGTAGATTATTTAATAAATTTAAACCAAATAAAGCAGAAGTTTGGGCATTGATATTTATAACAGCAGCTATTAGTATTACAATGGGATTTCATCATGCTTTAGGGCGAAGTGCAATTGTTGAAGAGTTTTTTTGGGTTAAAACAGCAAGATATTTTGAATCTTTTATAGATTTTGGCTCAATAGATGTAATTGGTTTATTTGCTTTTTCATATGCTGTTTTAATATCTATTTTTTTAAGTGTAATTGGAATGTTTATAGCTTCAAAAATTATGAATGTAGATTATGAAAAAACATTTTATACTCTTGGATATGCCTTTGCACCTTTATTTATAATTGGTGGATTATCTCATATTGGAGAGTTTTTCTTTTATTCTTATGCTTCAAATATTGTAAATGGTTTTAATCAAGCTTTCTCTTTGGGATTTGAAACTATGTTACCACTTGCAAGTAGAAAAGATGATTGGGTACATATTTTTAAAGTGTTTAATCATATTGGATATATTTGGGCGTTTGTTTTAATGGCTATGAGATTTAGATTAATTGATGCAAAATTAAATCTAAAAATTATAGCTTTCCCTTTTGCTTCTGCATTAATCATATTTTATATGGGGCTTAATTTTTATACGGGTTATGTATTTAAAACTTATGGAGCAAATATGGGTGGACATAATCATGCTCAAATGAAAATGGAAAACAAATGAATATAGAATTATTAAAAAATCTAGTTGATTATGGTGTTATTGCGTTGTTGATATTTATGAGTTTTATCTCTTTTTGGTTTTTTATAGAAAGGGTGATTTTTTATAAAAACATGGATGTTTCAAGTTATAAAAATAAAAAAGCTTTAGATATTGCTTTGACAAAACACCTTACTATCATAGGGACTATTGCTTCAAATTCTCCATATATTGGATTGCTAGGAACTGTATTGGCAATTATGTTAACTTTTATGACTATGGGAAATGGCGATATAGAAGCTGCAAAAATTATGAGTTCATTGGCACTTGCTTTAAAAGCAACTGCTGCTGGACTTGTGGTTGCTATTGCTTCTCAGATTTTTTATAATATTTTAGGTCGTTATGCAGAAGTTTTAGAGAGTAAATATGAAACTGAAGAAGTATGATTCTATAAATGTAATACCTTTTATTGATGTATTACTTGTACTTTTAACCATTGTTTTAATGACTTCAACTTTTATATCAAAAGGGATAATTCCAATATCCCTACCAACTGCAACAAATGCGAATAATTTAAAAGTAGATAAAGAGATAATAATAGTAATTAAAGAGGATGGAACTTTTTATTGTAATAATTTTATAGAGGGTTTAGACAATATCAAAGAGCATATTTTACAATTTCCAAAAGATACGCCAATTAATATAAATAGTGATAAAAATGCTAAATTTGAGATTTTTGTATCTATCTTAGATATGTTAAAAAGCTACGAATACTCAAATATTTCGATTGTGACAAAAAAATGAATAGATATTTTAACTCTTTTTTTATAGCTTTGTGTTTTTATGCTTTTTTTGCAATAGGAATTTTTTATATTTTTGCAAATGACAAAATAATTGTTAATAAAACAGAAGTTCCTAAAACTTTATCTTTAAATCATGTAGAACTAAAACCAGAGTTAAAACCACTACAAGAAGAGATAAAAAAAGAAGATACTAAAGCTGAAGAGCCAAAAGTTGAAGAAAAAAAAGAGTTGATTGAAAAAGTAGTAGAAACTCCAAAACCATCAATCAAAAAAAAGGTAGAGAAAAAAGAAGAACCGAAAAAAGAGAGTGAAACTACAAAAAAAGTTGAAGAAATAATAAGTAAAACTACAGAAAAAATCATAACTGCTGAAAAAGAGATTTTGACAAAACCTATTGTAGATGAAAAAAAAGATTATTTAGATAAACATTTAGCACAAATTAGAAATCTAATAAATCAAAATGTAAAGTATCCTATGAAAGCTAGAAAACTTTCAATTGAGGGAATTGTAGTTGTTAAATTCAAAATTTTAGAAGATGGAAGTGTAGAAAATATTGAAATAATTGATGGACACAAATTTTTACAAAATGCAACTATTGAAGCAATTCAAGAGGCTTCAAAAAACTTTCCAAAAACAAATAAAAGCATTGAAATTCAAATTCCTATAGAATATAAATTAATTTGATTACAAAATGACCACAATTTTTTTACTTTTATAATTATAAATTAACAAATATTTAATTACAATGGGCGAAAAATACTCTATTAGGCAGATATGAAGTTAGTAATTTTATTATTTATTATATTTTACACATCATTATTTTCAAGTGATTTAGATAATTTATTACAAGAATACAATACAACTAGCGAAAAATCATTACAAACCCTTGATGAAAAACTAGGGCATGTTTTTATCTACTCTCAAAAAGATATACAACTTATGCAATATCATAAATTAAATGATATTTTAAAAGAGCTTCCCCTTTTAAATTTAAATAAAAATAGATATGGTTTTTTAACTCCATCACTTTCAGCTACAAAAGCTATGGTTAGTGGATTTTTTAGGGTTTTTATAAATGACCATGAAGTAAGTTCAATTTATAATCAAAGTGCAGCTTTAGTTTGGGGAGATTTACCTTTAGATTTTATTGATCATGTAGAGATATATTATGGTGAGAGTTCATTTTCTTATGGTAATGAAACAGGAATTTATTTCATAAGACTTTATACAAAAAAAGGTTTAAAAGAGAATGGAAATGAAATAAATGTAAATGGTTCTTCAACTGGAGCTTTTAGAGAGAGTCTAACAAATTCAAAAGCTTTTGAAAATGGTTGGTCACATTTGGCTTATTTTAGTAATGAAAGAGTAAATGAATCTACTAAATATAAGAATAATGAATTAAAAAATAGTGCAAATAGAAGATATTTATATTTAAATATTAATAATGAAAAAACAGATATAAATATGGCTTATACTGACATAAAAAAAGATAATTATACAGGATTATCTATTGATGCAAATCCTGATGATGGAGAGCTTATCTCTAAAGATTTTTTTATAGATATTACTAAATATTTTTTAGATGATAATTCACTAAAAACAAATATTTCTGTTGATGTTGAAGATTTAAAAAATGATGAACAAAATAAAGAGGGATTATCTACTGTATTTTATAGAAATTATAAAGAGGTAGATACCCATTCAAAATTAACAAAAATAAAAGCAAATATTTCAAAATCTTTTGAGTATAAAAACAACAATTTTTTAACTGGAATATCTGTTTCAGAAAAAAGATATGAACCTCAAAGTATAAAAACTGTTAATTTTTCCAATCAAGTAAATAATAAAGACCAATTTTCAGATTTTGATGATGAGCAAATAGCTTCTTTGTTGTTTGAAGATGATTATAAACTTTTTGATAATTTAATTTTAATTGGAAATGCAAAATTTGATAGATATAAAAGAACAGGTTATTTAGAAAATATTAATGAAGAGCTTTATAGAGTAGGTGCTATTTATACACCTTTTGAAAATTTTGGAATAAAAACTTTTTATACAGATACGTATTTACCACCATCTTTTTATAATATGGATTATACTTTATCAAAAAATTTAAATGTACAGAAATATAAATTTTATACAATAGAGGGTGTTTATACAACTGAAAAACAAAAGTTCAGAGTTACACATCATAATGTTGAAATAGATGATTTTATCTATTTTCATCCAATTAATGGTTTTTCAAACATTGACCATAAAATCAAAACTGAAGGTTTTATTTATAGTTATGAATATCTCCTTTCAGATACAGATAAGTTAGAGTTAAATTATTTTACAACGAAATTAACTGAAGGTATAAATAATTCAAATAAGGGTGTAAATTTTAAATATATGGGAGAGTATGAGAATTTTGAATATTTCACTTCAGTAATATATCGAAATGCTTATAATTATCTAGATGTTGCAGTAGATGATTCATATGATTTTTCACTTGGAACCTCATACAATGTAAATAAAAATCTAAAAATTAGTTTAAAAGGTGAAAATCTTTTTGATAGTGCAAGTCAATCTGTATTTATAGATTCTGGAAATAAATTTGTTCTTGATGATTATGAAAGAAGTGTTACTCTTTCTATGAAATGGATATTTTAATGAAATTTATAATATTTTTATTAATAATAATCTCATTTTTAAATGCTGAACAATATACTTTTTTAGTTAATAAATATGATAAAGAGATAGAACTAGAAGCAAAAATAATATCAAATATTGCAACTTCTTCTATCAAAGAGAATATAAAGCTCTATATACCTGAAATATCAAATATGGAAAAAGATGTATATTCAAAAGTTTTTACATTGACAGATAGTTGTGATGATGCAAATTTTATTTTTATAAAACGAAATGTTAATATAGATAGTTTATGTAAAAATGAAGATAAGAAGTTGTTTTTTACCAATAATTATGAAAAACTTTTAGAAGATAATAGATATTTAGGTGCGTTTTTTTGGAATAAAAGTAGACCAAACATTACATTTATAAAAACTAGATTGGAAAAAAATAAAATAAAATTACCAAATGATTATGATAAATTTGTGGAAGATTTTTAATGAGAAGAGTTTTATTTATTAGAAATCCAATATATTTAATTTTTTTAGCTATTTTTGTCTCTATTATTTTTACCTTATTGCTTTATAGTACTATTAAATTAGAGGGTAATATCACAAAAAAAATGATGGAAATCTCTACTGCTGACGTTATTTCAATAGCAAATAATAATGCATCATATATAGAAAAATCATTTAAAACTACATCTTTAAGTTATACTAAAGAGCTGATAAAGAACCAAAATTTACGTGAAAAAATAGAAGCAAATTTAGCTTTATTATTAACTTCAAATATTAAATATGCATATTTACTTTATAGGGATGATAGGGGGATTTTTAGATTTTTAGCAGATGGTGCAATAGAGTCTGAAAAAGCTTTTTTAAATCAAAAATTTGACATTGATAATCCAAAATGGTTAGAAATTTTTGATACTAAAAAACCTTTAATAGTTGAACATGGATATTTACAACAAATTTCAATTACGTATTTAGTTCCAATTTTAAAAAATAATGAAGTTGAACTTATTTTAGCGGTTGATTTTTCTATTAAAAAGATTGAAGATATAAATAAAATTCTTAATTGGATGAAATATACAATTGTTGCAATTATTATTATTGTGATTATTTTCTTGATAATTTTTTTAATACAAACTTTTAAATATTTAGCCATTAAAAAAAGTGCGTTTACAGATAAATTAACAGGTGTTTATAATCGAAATTATTTACAAGAATCTGAAAATTTCATAAATTTAAATGATTATATTTTAGCAACTTTAGATATTGATTATTTTAAAGCAGTAAATGATACATATGGTCATGTTGTTGGGGATAAAATATTAACTAGAACAGCTCAAATAATTACTTCAACTATTCGTTTAAAAGAAGATATTGTTATTAGATATGGAGGAGAAGAGTTCATAATTTTGGCAAAAATTAATCGAAATGATAATTTAAGTGCTGTAAATGTAATTGAACGAATTTTTAAAAATATTCAAGAAGCGCAGTTTTATATAAACAATTCTGAGTTTATAAAAATTACAGTATCAATTGGTGTAAATTTAGTGCCATATAAATCAAGAAGTTTTGCTGACGCCTTTAAATTAGCAGACCTCGCTTTGTACAATGCAAAAAATAAAGGTAGAAATAATATAGAAATTTACGATGAAAGAGAAAATAAGCATAATGACTTATCCCTTTCAATAAATGAGATAAAAGATGCTATAGAAAAAAAAGAGATAACTTGTTTTTATCAAAAAATTGTAGATACAAAAACTCAAGAAATTTCACATTATGAAGCACTACTTAGAATAATAGATAAAAATGGAAATATAATTTTGCCAGAAAAGATTTTGCCTGTAATAAGGGGAACTTTTATTTTAAGAAATATCACAAAAGCTATACTAAAAATTTGTTATAAACAGTTACAAGAAAATAAAGATATAAAAATAAATGTAAATTTAAATCCTAAGGATATTATAGATAATTCAATTCTACAAATTCTAAGAAATTTTGCTTTAGAAGATAATATTTCAAATAGATTAGGTCTAGAAATTGTTGAAAGTGAAGATTTGATAACTTGTAAAGAAGCAAAAGATAATTTATTAATGCTAAAAAATTTGGGATATAAGTTATTTATAGATGATTTTGGAAGTGGATATTCAAATTTTATATATTTAACAGAAATAAAAACTGATTATATAAAAATTGATGGAAGTATTATTAGTAAAATACTTGAAGATAAAATCTGTTTTCTTTTAGTTAAAAGTATTATTGACTTTGCAAAAGAAGCAAATATTAAAGTAGTAGCTGAATATGTAATCAACAAAGAGATTTATGAAATGGTAAAATTATTGGGTGTTGATTACGTTCAAGGATATTATTTCTCGATTCCGCAAGAGATGGATAAATCGATAATATAGAGTTATATTATCAAATTAATTAAATCATCAAACCGAACTTTAATTATTGTTTTAGTAAAATAAAGACTTATT
The DNA here is from genome assembly GCA_028688995.1 of Aliarcobacter sp. Lineage (GTDB taxonomy): Bacteria > Campylobacterota > Campylobacteria > Campylobacterales > Arcobacteraceae > Aliarcobacter. The sequence continues at coordinate 58,641 of JAQTXB010000006.1, read as the reverse complement.
TTTAGAAAAACGGAGAATTATTATGAAGATGACTGGCGCAAAAATGGTTGTAGAATCATTACATCAAGAAGGGGTTGAAGTAGTATTTGGATACCCTGGAGGCGCTATTATGAACGTCTATGATGAAATATATAAACAAAACTATTTTCAACACATTCTAAATAGACATGAACAAGCTTCGATAATTGCGGCTGAGGGATATGCAAGAGCTACAGGAAAAGTTGGAGTTTCAATAGTAACTTCAGGACCTGGATTTACAAATGCTGTAACAGGTTTAGCTGATGCTTATATGGATTCTATCCCTTTAGTTGTAATTTCAGGACAAGTTCCAACTACAATTATTGGTTCAGATGGATTTCAAGAGATTGATGCTGTTGGAATTTCAAGACCTTGTACAAAACATAATTATTTAGTTAATAGAATTGAAGATTTACCAAGAATTATTAAAGAGGCGTTTCATATAGCAAGTACTGGAAGACCAGGACCTGTGCATGTTGATATTCCAAAAGATATTACAGCTCAAGTTGCAGATTTTATTTATCCAAGTGAAATAAATTTACCAACTTATAAACCAACTGTTAATTACAATAAAAAACAGTTAAAAAGAGCTATGGAAGCAATTTCAAATGCAAAAAAACCACTTTTATATGTTGGTGGTGGAGCAATTTTATCAAATTGTGCATTTGAGATTAGAGAATTAGCAAAAAAACTAAATATTCCAGCAGTTGAAACATTAATGGCAAGAGGTGTAATGGGTGATGAAAATCCATTATTCTTTGGAATGTTAGGAATGCATGGAGAGTTTTCAGCAAATATGGCAGCCCATGAAACAGATTTATTAATCTCTTTAGGAGCTAGATTTGATGATAGGGTAACAGGAAGACTTGATGAATTTGCTTCAAAAGCAAAAGTTATCCATGTTGATATTGACCCAACATCAATTGCAAAACTTGTTGTTCCTGATTATCCAATAGTAGGAGATTTAAAAATCACTGTAAAAGCAATGATTGAAGCTTTTGATAATGGTGAAAATGAGTTTAATGATTATACAAATTGGGTTGAATTATTAAAAGATTATAGAGAAAAAGAGCCTTTGAGATATATTGATTCAAATGAAGTTATTAAACCTCAATGGCCAATTCAAAGGGTTGGACATCTTTTAGGACAAAAAGCTGTTATCTCTACAGATGTTGGACAACATCAAATGTGGACAGCACAATTTTATCCATTTTCATATCCAAGACAATGGATTACATCTGGTGGTTTAGGAACAATGGGATTTGGATTGCCAGCTGCTTTAGGAGTTGCACGAGCTTTAAAAGGAACTGATAAAGTTTCTATTAACTTTACTGGTGATGGTTCTATTTTAATGAATATTCAAGAGCTTATGACTTGTGTTGAGTATGAGTTACCAGTTATTAACATAGTTTTAAATAATAACTATTTAGGAATGGTTAGACAATGGCAAACGATGTTCTATGAAAATAGATTATCTCAAACTGACTTGTCAGCTCAACCAAATTTCAAAATGCTTGTTGAAGCTTTTGGAGGACTTGGTTATAGAGTTACAACAAAAGAAGAGTTTGATGCTGCTTTAAAAGATGCAGTAGAGAAAAAAAGACCAGCAATGATAGAAGTTGTTGTTGCTAGACATGAAGAGGTATTGCCAATGGTTCCAAATGGTCATGCATTAAATGAAATGACATTAATCGAAGGAGGAAAATAATGAACAATTTTAACCATTATTACGATTCAGAAATATCAAGACAAGTAATTTCAGTTATTGTCTTAAATGAACATAATGTTTTATCAAGAATTGTTGGATTATTTTCAGCAAGAGGTTATAATATCGACTCTTTAACTGTTGCTCCAATTACAGATAGTCAATATTCAAGAATGACAATTGTTACAACTGGTGATAAAAGAGTGATAGATCAAATTGTTAAACAATTAAATAAATTAATCCCAGTATTAAGAGTAAATGAGCATAAAAATGTTATTGAAAAAGATACAGTTTTAATGAAATTCTCAATTGATAATAATTTATCAGACATTGATGTAATCGCTCGTGCATATCACGGAAGTATTCAAAATGTAACCGATGATTCTATTATTGTTTCAGCAACTGATTCAAGCGCTAGAATTATGAACTTTATTAAAGTTATGCAAAAATTCAATCCACTTGAAGTAGTAAGAAGTGGTATAGTAGCAATGGAAAGATAAGGGGTTAAACTCTTATCTTATTCTTAAATATAAGGATAAAAAATGACTCTTCAAGAGATTGCAGAATTTATTGGTATAAATTGCCAAGAAGAAAAAGAGATTACAGGTTTAAACACTTTATTAGATTCAAATGAAAATCAACTTACTTTTTTAGAAAACAAAAAATATTTATCAGACTTAGCAAATACAAAAGCAGCTGCGGTTTTAGTGACGCGTGAGAATGCTAGTGAAGTTCCTTCAACTACTATTGCTTTAGTTTGTGATGAACCATATTTGAGTTTAGCAAAAATTTCTAAACTTTTTGCTCCAAATGTTATTGAATTAGACGGTGAAAAGCCACTTGTTGGTGGTGGAACAAAAGTTATGCCAAATGTTTATATTGGAAAAGATTCAGTTATAGGAAGTGATTGTACCATAATGGCTGGAGCATATATTGGGGATAATGTAAAAATAGGAAATAACACTATTATTTATCCTAATGTTACAGTTTATAGGGATTGTACAATTGGAAATGATTGTATAATTCATGCAGGAACTGTAATTGGTAGTGATGGTTTTGGTTTTGCAAATACAAAAGATGGTAAATATATTAAAATCTATCAAAATGGAAATGTAACTATTGGAAATGACGTTGAAATTGGTGCAAATAGTGCAATTGATAGAGCAGTGTTTAACTCAACAATAATCGAAGATGGAGTTAGAATTGATAATCTTGTACATATTGCACATAATTGTAAAATAGGAAGAGGTTCAATTTTAGTTGGACAAGTAGGACTTGCAGGTTCAACAGTTTTAAATGCTTATGTTGTAATGGGTGGACAAAGTGCAACGGCAGGACATCTAGAAATTGCTCCATTTACAACAATTGCAGCTCGTGGTGGAGTTACAAAAAGTATTACAGAACCTAAAAAATCGTGGGCAGGTTTTCCTTTATTTGAGCATAGAGAATGGCTTAAATTACAAGGAAAAATATCAAATTTATTAAAAAAGTAAAGGCTTTATCATAGCAAAGAGAATCATATCACTAATTTTTTTATTTATTATTATTTATTTCCAATTTTCAACTTTTGAGAGTGGACAAGATGTTGTTGGAAATGTTGGATATGTTTTTTCAGATTATTCACATAAATATTTTGGTTATTTATCATATGTGAGTTTATTATTATTTATTTATGTACTTTATATTATAAATTTTAGAAATATAAAACAAAGAGATTTAGTTTTAAATATTTTAGTTATTTTTTTACTACTTTTTGTCTCTTTAATTTTGCAAGCATTAATTATTGAAAATCCGTATGAGCGGGGAGAAATAGGAAATATTTTAGTAGATAGTTTAAGTCCAATTATTGGGCAAGCAGGTTTATATTTCTTTGTTTTAGTTGGATTTATAATTTCTGTTATTGTTTTATTTGAGAATTCAGAATTTGACATAAGTGATTTACATAGATTAAAGAATAAAATTAAATTAAGAAATAGTTTAGATATTAAAAAAATAGAGAATAAAAAAAGAGAAAAAAGAGCTGAAGAAATTAATCAAGCAGTTTATAAAAATATAGAAAAAAAGTTAGATAAAAATATTTCAGAAATGAAAACAATTGAAAATAATTCAAAAAAGAGTATCCCAGAAATTTATGAAAAAATGGAAGAGATAAAAGAACAAGAGTTTTTTGAAAACTCTTTATTTGATGAAGAAGTTTTAGAAAAAACAGTTGAAACAAATTTTGAAACTCACAATATAATAGTTGAAGAGTTAGAAGAGAATAAAAAATTATTAGATCAAATAGAGTTAGGTAGAACTGAAAAGCCAAAAAACTTTAAGTTACCTCCAAGTTCATTTTTTCAAGATCCACCAAAAGATAATAAATCAAAAGTTTCAGAAGCTTTTATTGACCAAAAAATTGCAGATTTACTAGATAAATTGGCAATGTTTAAAATTGATGGTGATGTTGTACGAACTTATACGGGTCCTGTTGTAACAACTTTTGAGTTTAAACCAGCACCAAATGTAAAAGTATCAAAAATTTTAGGTCTTCAAGATGATTTAGCAATGGCGCTTAAAGCTCAAACTATTAGGATTCAAGCTCCAATTCCTGGAAAAGATGTTGTAGGAATTGAAGTTCCAAATGAAGATACTCAAACAATATTTTTAAAAGAGATGCTTGATAGTGAGATTTTTCAAAATTCAAAATCTCCATTAACTATGATTTTGGGAAAAGATATAGTTGGTAAACCATTTATTACAGACCTTAAAAAACTTCCTCACTTGCTAATTGCAGGAACAACAGGAAGTGGAAAATCTGTGGGAATTAATTCAATGATTTTATCATTGCTTTATAAAAACTCACCAGATAATTTAAGACTTGTAATGATTGACCCAAAAATGCTTGAGTTTTCAATGTACAATGATATTCCACATCTTTTAACACCAGTTATTACAAAAGCAGCAGATGCTATAAATGCTTTAGCAAACATGGTTTCTGAAATGGAGCGAAGATATACATTAATGTCAAAAACTAAAACTAAAAATATTGAAAATTACAATGAAAAAGCACAAAAAGAGGGTTATGATACTATGCCTTATATTGTTGTAGTTATTGATGAGTTAGCTGACTTAATGATGACAAGTGGAAAAGATGTTGAGTATTCAATTGCAAGACTTGCTCAAATGGCAAGAGCTAGTGGAATTCACTTAATAGTTGCCACTCAAAGACCATCGGTTGATGTTGTAACAGGACTTATTAAAGCAAACCTACCAAGTAGATTATCTTATAAAGTAGGGCAAAAAATAGATTCTAAAATTATCCTAGATTCTATGGGAGCTGAATCACTTTTAGGAAGAGGGGATATGTTATTTACACCTCCTGGAATGTCTGGACTTGTAAGGATTCATGCTCCTTGGTCAACGGAATCTGAAATTGAAAAAGTTGTGGATTTTTTAAAAGAGCAAAGAGAAGTTTCTTATGATATGAATTTTATAAAAGATAGAAATTCAGGGGTTTCTTCGAGTGGTGGAAGCTCTAATAATTCAGATTTAGCAGAACTTGATGAATTATATGAAGATGCAAAAGAAGTTGTATTAACTGAGAAAAAAACTTCTATATCATATATTCAAAGAAGACTTAGAATTGGATATAACAGAGCTGCAACTATTGTAGAGCAACTTGAACAAACAGGTGTTTTATCTGAAGTTAATGCTAAAGGAAACAGAGAAATACTCATTTAAACAAATGTTACTTTTTATTTACATTAAAATATTATAATTGTAATTGTAAATAAGGAGTAACTTTGATAAATATCTTAATGATTGAAGATGATGCTGAATTAGCTTCTATTCTAACCAACTATTTAAACCAATATAATATTAAAATCACCAACTATGAAACTCCTGAACTTGGTATTTCTGCTTTAAACTTAAAAAAATATGACTTGATTATTTTAGATTTATCTTTACCAAATATTGATGGTATAGAAGTTTGTAAAATGATTAGACAAAAACATCAAATTCCTATAATTATTTCATCTGCTAGATCATATTTGGGTGATAAAATAGCTTGTTTTTCTTATGGTGCTGATGATTTTATGGCAAAACCCTATGATACACAAGAATTAATCTTAAGAATAAAATCTATTTTAAAAAGATGTAATCATCAAATAATAGAAAATAACACTGAATTAAATAAAAAAGAGATTTTTAGGTTTGATGATTTTAAAATGGAAATATATAAAAATGATGAATTGTTGGATTTAACAAATGCAGAATATTATATTTTACAATATTTAATACAAAAAAATGGTTTTGTTGTATCAAGACAAGAATTACTTACTAATGTTGAATCAATTAAATATGAGAGTTCATATAAAAGTATTGATGTTTTAATTGGTAGAGTTAGAAGTAAAATAGAAGAAAATACTAAAAAACCTAAATATATTTTATCTATTCGAGGAGTTGGTTATAAATTGGTTAATCAATAAAAAACATTCAATTTTTTTTCAGATAAATCTATTTTTTATATTTATATTTTTTGTAATAAATTTATTGATAATAGTTCAATTTTTATTTGATAATAAAACTAAAAGAATTGCAGAAGAAGTGAGATATTTTAATGCTTTTAAAATAATTTTAGATTCAAAAATGAAAAATAAAACATATGATGAAATTAATCTTTTACTTCAAGGAATGAATCTAAAAATTTCTGATTTGGATTCTAGCAAATTAGTTGATTTAAAAGGAAAAAAAATAGAAGAAAATTCTCCCGTTGAAATTTATTTTATTGATGAAAAAAAATATGCAAAGATTATAGATAAACCATTTATGAAACCACATTTTGAAGAGAGAATAGATTTTTTTAAGCCAACATCATTAATTAAAGATAGATTTGAAAATAAATTAAATTTTCAAGATTTTCCTTCTCCAAATTTAAATTTTATGCATGAACTAAAAAAACCAGAAGAAGTTTTAAGTAATATTATTTTAGAAGATTTAATTACTGAAAAAGAGTTCAAATATTTTTGGGTTTTAGTGTTATTTATTATTGATATTTTATTAATTTGGTTTTTAATCTTTTTAAGAAAGAAATTAAAACCTCTTTTAATATTGAAAGAAAATATGATTAAGTTATCAACTGGTGATTTATCAATTTCTATGAAAGCAAATGGAAAAGATGAAATTTCCCAAGTAGCAAATGAGTTTGAAAATGCTGTAACGCAATTAAAACAACTAAGAGAATCAAGAAATTTATTTTTACGAAATATTATGCATGAGCTAAAAACTCCTATTACAAAAGGGCGACTTGTAACTGATATGTATGATGATTGTGAAAGAAAATATATTTTAATTAGGGTTTTTCAAAGATTAGAGTATTTGTTAAGTGAGTTTGCAAAAATTGAAGAGTTAACTTCAGGAAAAATTTCTCTAAAGAAAAGTGATTTTTACGCAATAGATTTAATTGAACAAGCTTTTGATATTTTATTACTAGATAGCAATAAAATAAATCTTGAAGATAATTTTGAACTCTTTTTAAATGTTGATTTTGAACTTTTTTCAATAGCCTTAAAAAATTTAATTGATAATGCAATTACTTATAAAACAGATGGTAAAGTAAGTATTGTTATTGAAAAAAATATGATTAAGATAATAAATAAAGGAGAAAAACTTCAAAAAGATATTGAAGATTATTATAAACCTTTTAACCATGATTATGAAAATTCAAATAATGGATTAGGACTTGGACTTTACATTTCAAACAATATTATAAAAATTCATAATTTAAAATTAGATTATGAATATTTAGACGGCTATCATAATTTTGTAATTAAGTTAAATTAGCATTTACATTCTATTTACTCTTTAATACCCAATATTTACTCCAAATAGTTAAAATTTTTTTAATCTAGACTATAAGGAGTACTTTATGTCAACAACAAGTTCGGTTACAACAAGTTCAGCAACAGATGCTTATGGAAATTCATATACAACTGCTGTTAGTAATGACCAGTTAGAAAGTGAAGATTTTATTACTTTAATGTTAACAGAATTAAAACTTCAAGATCCAACTAATACAGTTGATTCATCTACTATGATGAGCACACAATTACAATTATCAACATTAGAAGCAAATACAGCTACAGTTGAGGCAATGGAGTCTTTACAAAATACTTTTGAACAATCAGCACTATCAAGTTCTGCTGCTATTATTGGAAATATAATTGAAAATGGTGAAACAGATGATGAGGGGAATACTAAACAATATAAAGTTGCATCAGTTGCTATGAATGATGGAGAAATATCTTTAACGGCTTATGAATTAAGTAATTATTATGATGTTTATTCATTTGGTGAAGTTTCAAGTGCTTCTGATATTGTAGATTCTTCAAATGAAAATAGCTCTATTACTCTTAAGAATAGTGATGGAAATACTTATAGTTTTTCAACCTATAATAAAACATATTCTGATTTAGCAACTGAGATTTCTAAAACTTCAGGAATAACAGCTTCTGTGGCACAAAATAGCAATGGAAATTATCAAATGGTTGTTTCTGTTAGTGGTGGAAGTTCATCTGTTGCACAAAATAATTTAGCTTTAACTTATTCTCAAGATTCAGCAACTGCCTATTCAAGTGAAGCAAAAACTATTGCATATAATAATATTACTAAAATTTACTAACTGTTACTAATAGTTTGCCAACTATTAGAAGTGTTTATTTGGGTGATACCACATATTTACATTAAAACTTTATGATTAAAAGAGTGAAAAACACTATTTAATCATAAAGGATTTAAAATGATTAGTGCATTATGGACTGGAATTGCAGGTTTAGCTTCTCAGCAAACTGCCTTGGATAATGAGTCAAATAATATAGCAAATGTTAATACAGTTGGATATAAAGCTTCAAGGGTTTCATTTGCAGATTTAATGTATCAAGATAGTATTGGAAAAGGTGCATCTGTAACAAGTGCAGAAAAACAATATACTCAAGGAAGTTTAAATCTTACTGGTTCTTCTTATGATGTTGCATTAGATGGTGATGGTTTTTTTGTTGTTTCAAATAAGAATTTTTCAGGGACTTCTGAAAATTATTACACTAGAGCTGGGAATTTTAGAATGGGTACAAATGGTACTTTACAAGATTCTTCAGGAAATGAAGTTCAAGGTTGGGCTGTAAGTTCAGCATTAAATGTTACTTCTACAAATTCAAATCTTACTTCATTTACAGATGCTTTTAGTGAAATTGCTGGGAATCAAGTGATTCAATTTTCAAATAAGATTGAAACTTATGCAGCAAAAATGTCTGATTATACTACAAGTGCAAAAAGTGACTCCACAGAACTTAGCGGTTCAGGAATAAAAGATCAATCAGCAAAGATTTCAGATATTGAAGCATTAATTAAAAATTACACGAGTGCACTTGAAAGTTATGCTGAAAATCCTGACCAAATCAGTAGTATATCAAGTGCTCAAAGCAATATAATAGATTATCCAAATACAGGGGTTAGTTCACTAGATAGTGAAAGTGATCAAATATATGTGTATATAAATGGAAACAAAATTACACAAAACTATATAAGTACAACTGCGACAACTGCATTTAAAGCAGAAATGGATGCTGCTGGTATTACAACTTCTGGTACAACAACTGATGAAGAATATAACGCATTAGCAAGTAGAGTTGCAACTTATAAATCTTTAGCTGATGAAATTTCTAAAATTACAGGACTTAAAGCTTATACAGTAGATTCTTCAAATAATGCAAGTACTTCAAATGTAGATGTTTTAAATGGAACTATAAAAATTGATTCAATAATCCCAGGAACTTCATTTACTGTTGGTGATGTTGCTGAAGTTTCTGGAACAACTGAACAAGCTGGAACAAAAACAACTTTAACTAATGCAGTAAAAGGAAGTGGTGAAGCTGGGGTGAAAAGTGCAATGGAAGCCTTAAAAAATGCCGTTGCAGGAAGTCAACAAGATGTATATGAAACAGCAGATATTATAAGTGATGATAATGGGAATGCTTTAAGTTTTAATACGGGAGACACTATATCTTTTACATTAAATGGAGTAACTGTTACAAGTGATTCAACCCTTACTGATTCTAGTTCAGCTATTCAAGATTTAGTTACTAAAATTAATTCAGATGCTACATTACAAACTCAAGTTGAAGCAAAAATAATAAATGGAAAATTAGTTGTTGAAGCAAAAAATGCAGGGGAAGAATTCTCTGGAGTTATATCATTTGATAGTGGTGGAACAACTTATACAAAAGAAAAAAATGCTGATTTAAGCGGAAATACTGGTGCTAATGCTGAATTTATGCAAATTGTTTCAACAGTCGACCAAACATCATCTTTATCATCTTTACAATTAAAATTAAATTCTTTAGGTCTAACAGATTCATCTTTTGGAGAATTCTCAGTTGATGATAGTGGAGTAATTACTATGAGTCAAGATGGAGTAGATTTTGTTGTAGGACAACTTGCAATTGCACAATTTACAAATAATATTGGATTAGAAGCAGTTGGGAATAATTTACTAGCTGCAACAAAAGATAGTGGAAATCCGATGTATTCAATAAACAATAATAATGGAGTAGCTGTTAATAGTCAAACCTTAGAGTTAAGTACTGCTGATTTAAGTGAAAGTCTAGTTAATTTGATGGTATTTCAAAGAGCTTTTGAAGCCAATTCTAAATCCATAACTACAGCAGATGAAATTTTGCAAACCTTAATTGGTTTAAAAAGATAGTTAGGAGTTTATTATGGTTAGTTCAATAAATACAATTATGTACAATTTAGAGTTACTAAATAAACGAAATTCAAAAGTTACATATCAAATGAGTAGCGGTGATGCATTACAAAATGGAAGTGATAATTCACAACAATACAATCAAATATTATCTATTAATAATAGTGTTAAGTCTTATAGTTCTATTTTAGAAAGGATTCAACAATCAAAATCTTATAATACTACAAGTGATACTGCTGTTTCAAATATGAAAACGCAAATGGAATCAGCGCAATCTTTAGTAATAAGAGCACTTAATGGCACAGTAAGTAGTAGTGATAAATCAACAATAGCTGATGAAATTGAGTCTATAAAAGATAGTATGTACTCTTTGGCTAATAGTAGTGTAAATGGTCAATATCTATTTTCAGGAAAAAGTTCAACTGTACAATCTTTTCAAAAAGATGAAACGATAGGGCAAATATCTTATGTTGCATCAAATGACAATAAAACAGTTAATGTTGAAACTAATAATTATGCTACACAAGGTTTAAATGGGATTGAACTTTTATATTATACGAATGAAACAGCCCAATCTGGCGAAAATTTAACTTTTGATGAAAATGAAATCATTTTAGATAAAGATGGAAATCAATATAAATTATTAGATACAGATAATAATGGTTCTTTTGATGGATTATATTTAAATGGTGATAGTTCAAATACTCCATTATCTATTACAGATAATGGTGATGGAACTTTTACAACTACAAATATAGGAACAAGTACATTAGAATCAAAACACTCTATATTTGATGACTTAGATGAAATTATAAATGCTTTAAAACAACAAGATTCAAATGGTAATTCAATCACAGAAGATGAAGCTAATACAATTTTATCTAACTCTTTGGACAAAGTAAAAACAGCTTATGACACAATGAACGTAAGTCATGCAAAACTAGGAACTAGAACAGCCTCAATCAATAATTATGAAAACATAGTTACATCAAAACTTACAAACTTTAATATCTTACAAGAAAACTATTCAGGTGCTGATTTAACAGCTTTGGCAGTTGAATCTCAATCTTTAGAAAGCACATATACTGCTTTATATTCAACCATCAACAAGATAAATAATTTATCACTTGTTAAATATTTAAATTAATAAAGGATTATACATGAAAACTAATATAGAGATGAAAACTTTAGAATCACAAGTAATTGAGTGCTACAGTTATTTTATGAATAACCATCAAAGTACTAATTTTGATGCTTTGGAATCAATGGTTTTACAACTACAAAAGTCTATGAATTTATTAACAATGACAAATATTGTAAATATGATTGATAGGGTAATTGAAGATGGAAGATTAAAGGATGGAAAATATTTTAGACAATACAATGTAAGTTCAATTCAATCAACAAAAGATAATAAGATTTATTTAGTATGTCATGAAATTTTAGGAATAGATGCAGTTGATAATAAATTTATATTAGATGATGTTTTATCATATATAGATTTTGTTGATGTTAAAAAAATATATTAGGAATCTATTATGATGGATTCATTATATATAGCCCAAAGTGGACTTAATACATCAAGGTATGCAGTTGATGTTACATCAAATAATATTGCAAATGAAAATACTGATGGTTATATAAAAAGAGTTGTTAATACTTCCGAAATATCAGGACTTGAAAGTGATATAGGAAATGGTGTCTCTTTTGATGGAGTAACAAGAAGTTCAAGTGTTTATTTATATGATAAATTAGTTTCTCAAAGTAGTATGGCATCTTATTATGATCAAGAAAATTCAATTCTTAGTAACGTTGAAATTATGTTTAGTGAGACTGAAACCAGTGGTTTATCAACAACTTTAAGTAGCTATTTTGATTCAGTTGAATCTTTAAGAAGTGATCCAACTAATTTGATTTACCAAAGTGATTTATCTACACAAGCTCAATCTTTAGTTGATGGTTTACAATCAATTAATAATGAATTAAATGACACTTTAGATACTACAACTCAACAATTAAATGATCAAGTTGATACAGTTAATAATATATTAGAACAGATTGTTTATTTAAATAAGCAAATGCTTCAAAATAATACAGCATCAAATGATTTGTTGGATAAAAGAGACTCTTTAGAAAAAGAGTTATCAAATTATGTTGATATTGAGGTTGATAGAGATAGTTCTACTTACAATTTAAAAGTTGGAGGAGTTAGTGTAATTTTTAATAATACTAATCTTCATGAAGTAAGTGTTAGTGAGAATAATATTGCTCAAAAAGATATTTATAATTCGAGTGATTTGGATGATAGTAATTTTAGTGATGGAGATGAAATTTCAATAACATTGAATAATACTACAACTTTAACATTAAGCGCAAATGTGAGTGGAAGTAGTGAAAATGAGTTAAAACAACAAATCGTTGATGCCATTAATACCAATTCAAACTTTTCAAATTACACTGCTTATTTAGATACAAGTAATAATTTAATTATAAAGTCTAATGAAGCAGGAGAAGAGGGAAAATTTGATATTTCTATTTCAGCAGGTGGAACTGATATATCAAAAAATAGCAGTTCAGTAGAAGCTGAAAATAATGTTTCATTAGCTGTTTATAATAATAAATTATCATTAACAGGTGGCTCATTAAAAGCTATAACACAAGAACTTACATCATCAACTTCAAATATATATTCATATAAAAATAGTCTAGATGAATTTGCAAAAGCATTAGTTGATACTGTTAACTCAAGTAGTCAAACACCTTTATTCAAAGGTTCTAGTGTAGATAGTCTAAGTTTTATAGAAGATAATGTAAGTTCACTTTCTAGTAATGATTTAGAAAATCTAGCAAAAATTCAATGGGATAAAAGTTTAACTATTGGAGGTACATCAAATACTTCATTTAGTGAGTTTTATCAAAATCTATTAGTAACTGTTTCTTCTAATGTTGAGAATAATAATTTTAAACTCGAATCTCAAAATGCAATAGTAAATTCATTACAAAGTGCCTATGACAATATAACAAAGGTAGATCCCGATCAGGAGATGATTAATCTTCTTCAATATCAATCAGCATATGAAGCAAATGCAAAAGTTATAACAGCTGTAGATGAAATGCTACAGACTTTATTAGCAATGTAAAGGAGAAAAAATGGCAGATGGAATATTAGGATTAGGAAGTTCTGGAAGTCTTGATTTGAATTCAGAATTATTAACAAAACTTAAAACCGCAGAAAGCACAAGTGTATTAGATCCAATTACAGCAGAACAAGAAGATACTCAATCTGAAATTGATGCTGTGGATGCAGTACAAACAATGGTTACAGAACTTTTAGATTTAGTTAAAGATTTTGATTTATTTACAAGTGGTACGAATATCTTTGATGAAATTAGTGCATCAACTTCAGGTTCATCGGCATCTTTTGATGCAACAGATACAAGTAATTTAGAACCAGGAACAATAACTGTAAATGTTACCCAATTAGCTCAAAAAGATGTATATCAATCAAATACAATTTCAGATAAAACTTCTACAATGGATAGTGGAACAATAAGTATATCAATTGGCGATAATACTTATGATTTCTCAACAGATGGTAAAACCTATGAAGCATTAGTGAGTGAAATGAATAATTATTCTAATTTAGATGCAGCTTTAGAACAAGTAGGAGATAGTAGTTATCGAATAGTTATAAAAAGTAGTGAAAGTGGACTTTCTAATACATTAACTATTACCCAAACAGATGTTGATTTAGGATTAGAGGATGAAAATAATCATGTTTTAACAGCTCAAAATATGAATGCCTCAATAGATGGAATAGATTATGATTTATCTTCAAATAAAGTAACTATGCAAAATGGTTTAATTATTAAAGCTGTATCTGAGGGAACTTCAAGTATTACAATGGAAAGAGATGATTCTTCAGTTATTGATGCAATAAATAGTGTTGCAGACAAATATAATGATTTAGTGGATTTAGTTAATTCCTATATTTTAGGAGATGAAGAAAATCCTGCTTTAATATCAGATTCAAGTACATTAAAAACAATGATGAATGATATTAAAAATGTATTTTTTGGCAGTTATGGACTAGAGAATGAAGAGAATATGTTCAAATATGGTATGTCATTTGATAGTAGTGGTTATATGCAAATTGATGACTCAGAATTATCAACAGCTTTAACTGATAATTATGATGATTTAAAAGAGTTGTTTATTGGATATGCACAAAAAGAAGGAATAGGTACGAGATTAAAAACTTATTTAGATGCCCTTGATAGTTTAAATGGAGGTTTATTGTCAACTTATGCAAATAAGCTAGATACTAGACTTAGTGCATTGACTACTGATTATGATGAAGCATCTGCAAAGTTAGATGATAAATATGACCAAATGGCTTCACAATTTGCTTCATATACGGTATTAATTACTCAAATGGAAAATTCTTTTGCTTCTTTAAAATCAATAATTGATGGAAGTAGTGATTCTTAAAAAAATGTTACCCTTTGTTTACTTTAAAAGAATATGATTTTAAGAAATAAGTAGAGGAGTTATTATGAATACAATTTCTTCAAATAGTTTTATAAGTATGATGTCTCCAACTAGTGGAATATCAAAAAGTATAGTTAATCAAAGTGACACAGATGGTGACTCAAGTTTAAGTATTGATGAGTTAGAAATAACAGAAGACCAATTTTCTACTTTAGATTCAAATGGTGATAGTTTAGTTACACAAGATGAAATAGCAAGTGCAATAGATAGTAAGTTAGCTTCATATAATGGAGAAATGCCATCAAAAGAAGATTTTTCAAGTATGCTTTCTGATTTAGGACTTCAAATGCCTGAACCAGCAGCAAAAAATGAGAGTAGTTCAGCTGAATCTGATTTTAGTTCATTAATTATGTCCCAATATGATTCAAATGGGGATTCATCACTTAGTTCTGATGAAGTTTCAATATTAACAAATGATGAATTTTCAGCACTTGATTCAAATGGAGATGGAAATATTTCAGGAGATGAATTAAGTAGTGCCTTTGAACAAGTTGTAAGTAGTAGTGATAGTGCAACACAATCTACTCCACCACCGCCACCTAGTGGGGGAAGTAGTGGAGCAAGTGTTACATCATCAACTGAATATGACGAAGATGACACAAATAAGGATGGAGTAGTTTCTCAAGAAGAAAAAAATGCTGCACTTGGAATTTCAACAGATAGTACTAATTCATCAACTTCTGTAGCTTCAAATCAAGATGCAAAAGATAGTATAAAATTATTATTAGATACCATCAAACTTAATAGCCAAAGTAGTTCTGAAGAGTTAGATTTAAGTAATTTTAAAAATATTATGAAAATGATGAATAATCAAAATAATAATAGTGATTTAAATACTTATGTTTCAAACTTATCATCATCTACATCTTCTAAATTCAGTTATGCTTAATGCATAACTGAATTTTTATAAAATTAAATAATTCTCTCAAACTAGATACTTTTTCAATTTAAAAATGACTTACAATACTATATATTCGCAAATCACTATGTTTTACAAGTATTATTTTTTTCTATATGTATAGTATTTAACGATTTTTATGATAGAATAAATAAATTATATATAAGGAGTATGTTATGAATACAGGAATTGTAGGAAGACACATAGATTTAACAGATTCAATAAAAGATTACATTAATAGCTCAGTAGAAGTATTTAAAAAATATAACTTAGACATTATTTCTGTGAATGCAATTATCTCTCAAGAAGAAAAACATGGTAAAAAAGCTTTCTCTTTTGAGTTTACATTAAACATTGCACATTTAGATACAATTGTTGTAAAACAAAAAGATAAAGACTTATATGCTGCGATTGATATTGCTGTTGATAGAGTATCTAAAGTATTAAGAAGACATCATGATAAAATTGCAGCTCATAAAGCTACAAAATTAACTGAAGTTGAATCTTCTGAAATTCAAGATGGAATTGCTCTTGAATTAGAAAAATTTGAAGATGAAATTACTCCTGTAAGATTAACATCTTATAAACCAATAGATATTGAAGAAGCATTAGAAGAGTTAAAAGCATCTGATGCACAATTCAAAGTATTCTATGACAAAGATGATGTTATGAGAGTTCTTTACAAAAGTTCAATCCCAGGTAAATTTGGGTTATATTAAAAAAAGCTTTTGATAGTGAAAAGGTATTAGCATAAATGGCTAATACCTTTTTTAGTTTATGATAAAAAATAGGATTAAAAAAATTTATGGATAAAACATTAAAAAAAATTGCTCTAATTGGGCAACCAAATGTAGGAAAATCTTCATTATTTAATAGAATTGCAAACAAAAGAATTGCGATTGTATCTGATATGGCAGGAACTACAAGAGATATTAGAAAACACGAAATAGAAATATTAGATAGAAAAGCATTGATGTTAGATACAGGTGGTATCGATGAAACAAATGATGCTATATTTTCAAATGTAAAAAGAAAAGCTATTGAGACGGCAAAAGAGGCTGATATAATACTTTTTATGGTTGATGGTAAAAACATACCTGATGATAAGGATAAAGAATTATTTTATGAGCTTCAAAGATTAGGAAAAGAGTTAGCCTTAGTTGTAAATAAGATTGATAATGATAAAGAGTTAGAAAGATTATGGGAATTTTTTGAGTTTGGAATAGGGGAAGAGAATCTTTTTGGAGTTTCTGTTTCACATAATAGGGGAACAAAAAATTTATTTGAATGGATTTATCAACATCTTCCAGTTAATCTTGAAACTGTAGCTTTAGAAGAAGCAGAAGCTTTAAAAAAACAAAGAGAAGAAAATTTTGATTTTGATGATGAAGATTTTTCAAGTGAAGAAGATGGTGATTTTGAACCAGTTTTAGAAGATTCTCTTGAAAATGAAGAGATAGATAATAATATTAGAGTAGCAATAATTGGAAAAGTTAATGTAGGGAAATCTTCTATTCTTAATGCAATTGTTGGAGCTGAAAGATCAGTTGTTTCTCCAATAGCTGGAACAACAATCGACCCAGTTGATGAATCTTTTGAATATCAAGATAAAAATGTAACATTTGTTGATACAGCTGGTTTAAGAAGAAGAGGAAGTATTGAAGGAATTGAAAAGTTTGCTTTAATGAGAACAAAAGAGATGTTAGAAAAAGCAAATATGGCTTTAGTTATCTTAGATGCTTCAAAAGAACTTTCTGATTTAGATGAAAAAATTGCTGGACTTGTTGATGAATATGGACTTGCAACTATTATTGTTCTAAATAAATGGGATGAGAATATGGATACCTTCCAAAAAATGGAAGAAGAGATTAGACGAAGATTTAGATTTTTATCTTATGCTCCAATTATTGCAGTTTCAGCAAAAACAGGAAGAAGTATAGAGAGATTAAAAGATAAAATTATTGAAATTTTCAACAATTATACTCAAAGAATACCAACTTCAAAATTACATAGAGTAATAGAAGAAGCAACTATTAGACATTCACTTCCTAGTCCAAATGGTGCATATTTGAGAATTTATTATACAACTCAATTTGCTACAAAACCACCTAGAATTGCATTAGTTATGAATAAACCAAATCTTTTACACTTTACATATAAAAGATATTTAATAAATTATTTAAGAGATAATTTTAATTTTGAGGGAACACCAATTCACGTAATTGCTCGTGGAAAACATGATAAAATGGGTGATGAAGAATATTTAGAAAGAGATACTAAATAACCTTAAATTCTAGGAGTATTCCTTGCATAGAGTAAAAAATGATATATTTGCAGGAGTAACAGCTGCTGTTGTTGCTCTTCCTTTAGCTTTAGCTTTTGGAGTTGCAAGTGGAGCTGGCGCAATTGCTGGTTTATATGGTGCAATAATATTAGGTTTTTTTGCAGCATTTTTTGGAGGAACTCCTACTCAAATATCTGGACCAACTGGTCCTATGACTGTTGTTGTAGCAGCAGCAGTTGCTACTTTTCCAAATGATTTATCAACCGTTATGACAGTAATTTTTTTAGCAGGTTTAATGCAAATCTCTTTTGGAATAATTGGTATTGGAAAATGGATAAAATATATTCCATATCCAGTAATTTCTGGTTTCATGTGTGGTATTGGTATTATCATTATAATTTTACAAATAAATCCATTTTTGGGCGTAAAAACTTATGGTTCAATAATTTATACTCTTACTCATTTATTGGATACTTTTCAAAAAGTTAATTACGAAGCTTTGATAATTGCAACTATTACTTTAGCTATTATGTTTTTAACACCTAAAAAAATCTCAAAAATAGTTCCATCTGCTTTAATAGCTTTAGTTAGTGTAACTTATTTTTCTATTTTTATGGGATTTCAAATTGATACTATTGGAGAAATTCCAATGGGCTTACCACCTTTTGTTCTACCAATCTCTTTTGATATATTAAAATTGAATACAATGTTAACTTTAGCTATTACTTTAGCATTATTAGCTTCAATAGATTCCTTATTAACTTCTATAGTTGCTGATTCAATGACTAAAACAAAACATGATTCAAAAAAAGAGTTAATAGGTCAAGGAATAGGAAATACAATTTGTTCTTTTTTTGGTGCAATTCCAGGAGCTGGAGCAACCATGAGAACTGTAATAAATATTAATAGTGGTGCAACAACAAGATTATCAGGAATGACTCACTCAATTACTTTATTAGTGATTGTTTTATTTTTAGCTCCACTTGCATCAAAAATTCCACTTGCAGTATTATCTGGAATTTTGATAAAAGTTGGTTTTGATATTTTAGATTATAAATTTTTAAAAATTTTAAATAAAGTATCAAGACAAGATTTACTTATTATGGTTACAGTGTTTTTATTAACAATTTTTGTAGATTTAATTATGGCAGTTGGAGTTGGAATTACTATTTCTTCAATAATGGCTGTTTATCAAGTATCTAGAAATACTCAAATGAAAACAACAAAATCAAAAGTCTCTTTTGATATAGATATAGAAAATCATGATGTTGAGATTATTAAAATAAATGGTTCTTTGTTTTTTGGAACAGCATCAGCTTTAGATACAAGATTAGAAAAAGTAAAAAATAGTAAAAAAATAATCCTTGATTGTAGAAATGTGTCTTTTTTAGATATTTCAGCAATTTTTACCCTTGAAGAGATAATTGAAAAATTTAGAAGCAAAGAATTAGAGATAATTTTAGTTTTAAAATATAGACATAAAAGAAAAATTTTAGATGTTGATTCATCAAATTTATTTAAAAGTATTAAAATTTATGCCACATTAGATGATGCAATAAATTACACTCAAAAATATGAATTGGTTACAAATGGCTAAAATCTATCTTTTAAGTAATCAAAAATATCAAGATGTGGAAAATTTAGAAGTTTTTCAAATTGAGTATATTAAATCAAATATAAATTTATCAAATTATGATGCTTTGATTTTTACTTCAAAAAATGCAGTTTATTCTTTGGATTCTTTTAATAAAGATTGGAAAAAAATTGATTCTTATGTAATCGCTCCTAAAACTTCTCAAGTTATAGAAAAGTTAGGTGGGAAAGTAAATTTTACAGGAATAACTTCCCATGGAAATGAGTTTGCTAAAGAGTTAATTGAGTTATTAAAAGATAAAAAAGTACTTTATATAAAAGCTTTAAAAACGGTTTCTAATTTGGTTGAAATTTTAAAAGAGAATAAGATTTTAGTTGATGAATTGGTTGCTTATAGAACTTCATGTAAAGAATCAAATGTATCTTTAGAAGAAAATTCTGTGTTTATTTTTACTTCACCATCAAGTGTAGAGTGTTTCTTCAAACAATATTTATGGAAAAATTCATATAAAGCAATAGTTATTGGAAAAACAACGGCTTTATATTTACCAAAAGAGGTAAATTATACAATAAGTTCAGAAACCTCAATTGATGAATGTATAAAACTTGCAAGGCAAACTTTATTTTAAACTCAATTTTAAACATCTTTAGATAAAATAAGACAATCTAAGTAGTTCGGGATTTCCATTGTTGTGGGTCCGATAATTTATTTTTGTACATGATGGCTGTTGTATGGTGTGTAGCTTTTCATTACGTTTTAGCTCCTAAAATATACGCTCATGTGCGATTCGTGGCTTTTAGGGCCATTTTGATGGTTAACGGCTACTCGGATTTTTATAAATTATAATAAGGAATTATCGTGAATATATTGATACTTGGTAATGGTGGTAGAGAATACTCTATTGGATTAGCAATATACAAAGAAAATGCTCATAATCTGTTTTTTATGCCAGGAAATGGTGCAACTGATAAATTGGGAACAAATATAAATATTAAAGATTATAAACAATTAGCAGTTTGGGCAAAAGATAATTCTATTGATTTAACAATTGTAGGACCAGAAGCTCCATTAGTAGATGGTGTTGTTGATATATTTAAAGAGAATGGTTTAACAATCTTTGGACCAAGTGCAGCAGCAGCTCAGCTTGAAGGTTCAAAAGTTTATATGAAAAATATATTAAAAAAATATAAAATACCAACAGCAGCGTTTATAGAGACTTCAAATGAAAAAGAAGCACATGAATTTATTGATACAATGAATTTACCAATAGTTGTAAAAGCAGATGGTTTATGTGCAGGAAAAGGTGTAATTATTGCACAATCAAAAGAAGAAGCAAAAACAGCTGCTTCAGATATGCTTTCAGGAGCTTCATTTGGAGATGCTGGAACTTCTATTGTTGTAGAAGAGTATTTAGATGGTTATGAATTATCAGTTTTTGCTATTTGTGATGGAGAAAATTACAAAGTATTACCAGCGGCTCAAGATCACAAAAGAATAGGTGATGGAGATACTGGACCAAATACAGGAGGAATGGGTGCTTATGCTCCAACTCCTTTAGTAAATGATGATATTTATAAAAAAATTGAAGAAAGAGTAATTATTCCAACACTTGCAGGAATGAAACAAGAAGGTGCTCCATTTGAGGGTGTTCTTTTTATTGGTGTAATGGTTGTTAAAGGTGAACCAATTATCCTAGAATATAATGTTAGATTTGGTGATCCTGAGTGTGAAATTTTAATGCCTTTATTAGAAACACCAGTTTCTGAACTATTCTATAAGGGTGCAACAAAACAATTAGATAAATTAGATATTAAAATCAAAAAAGAGTTTGGTGTTGGTGTTGTAATGGCAAGTGGGAATTACCCTTATGGTTCAAGTTCTCCTGCTGAAATAATTGTTGATAAAATTGTTGATGAAGATTTATTAAATAATTCACATATTTCTTATGCTGGTGTTGAAAAAATTGATGGTAAATTAATGGCAACTGGTGGAAGAGTTTTAGTTTGTGTAGGATTTGGAAAAAGTATAAAAGAAGCAAGAGATAGAGCTTACTTATTATGTGGACAAGTACATTTTGCTGGTAAAAAATGTAGATCTGATATTGCATATCAAGCATTAAAGTAATAGTTAATGCAAAATAATAGTACAGATCTTCAATTAGCATCTATGCGTTCACGTGCATTTGCTTATGTGATTGATGATTTATTAGTTACTCTGATTATTATGATGATATTTTGGGAAAGTATCCTTGCTGTTAGTCAAGATATGGATGCTATGATGTATTTAATGAAAACAGAGTTAGCTTTACCTTTAATTATGTTAAAAGTAATTTACCATACTTTTTTTGTTTGGTATTATGGTGCAACAGTTGGAAAAATTGTTGCAAAAATAAGAGTTATTGATGCAAATCATTGGGGAAGAGTTTCTATGTTATCATCTTTTTTAAGATCTGTTGGAAGAATTTTTTCTGAAATGTTTTTTTATTTTGGGTTTTTAGTTGGATTTTTTAATGATGGAAGAAAAACTTTTCATGATATTGTTGGTAAAACGTTGGTTGTAAATGCGTAAAAAAATTATAGCTTCACTATTAATAACTTCTTGTTTAATTTATGCAGAAGAATTAAAAAATGAGAAATTTCAATTAGTCGCAAAAAATGTTGATGCTGTTGAAAATATTGTTACTGCAAGTGGTAACGTAGTTATTTATTCGCCGACTTATTATTTAAGTGCTAATAAAGTAATTTATAATAAAGAGAATGAAACCTTTGAACTTTTTGATAATGTTTTAGTAATTAAAGATAATAATATTCAAACACAGAGTAATTATGCTTTTATTGATTTGAAAAAAGATTCATCTAATCAATATCCAATGTTCTTGAGAGAACAAAATAATAAAATTTGGATAAATTCTAAAACTTCAAATAAAGAAAAAGAGGAAATTGAACTTGATAGTTCTATTATCTCTTCTTGTGATTGTTTAGACCCAGTTTGGAGTATTAGAGCATCAAGTGCAGATTATGATACTGAAGCTAAGTGGATAAATGCATATAATCCAAGATTATATTTAAAAGATGTTCCAGTTTTTTATAGTCCTTATATTGGTTTTCCAACAGATACGACAAGAAGAACAGGTCTTTTACTTCCAACTATTGGATATTCTAGTGGGGAAGGTTTATTTTATTCTCAACCTATATTTATTGCACCAGCTGATAATTATGATATAGAATTAGTACCACAAACTAGAACTAAAAGAGGAAATGGTGGATATGCTTATTATAGATATGCAGATTCTCCTGACTCTGTAGTTAAAATTAAAACTGGTATTTTTAGAGAGAATGAAGATTATTTTTTAAAAAGTGGATTACAAAATCAAGAACATTATGGTTTTGATTTAAATTATGAAAGAAGAGAAATTTTTTCAAAAAGTAATTCCCATGATGGTTTATATACATCAATTAAATATTTAAATGATATAGAATATTTTACTTTAGAAGATGATACAGAATTAACATCAACTGATAAAAAAGTTGAGTCAAAAGTTAATTATTTTTATGATACTCCTGAGTATTATGGTGGTGCGTATGGTAGATATTATATTGATGGTTCTAAAACATCAAATAAAGAGACTTTACAAGAGTTACCACAAGTTCAATTTCACTCATATAACAAAGAGACATTTATTGATAACTTAATATATTCAGCTGATACAAAAGTTATTAATTATACAAGACCAGAGGGATTAACTGCACGTGTTTATGAAGTAAGTGTACCAGTAAGTTATAGTGAATATTTTATTGATGATTATTTCTATGCATTTGCAGAAAATAAAACAGTAATTAGTAGATATGATTACAGTAATTTTGGTACTATAAAATATGAAGATGGGACTTTAGTTCAAAATATTACTTCGGTTGGGGTTGGAAGTAATTTAATTAAACCTTATGAAGAATATTTACATACTTTGAATTTAAAAGCAGAGTATATTATTCCTAAAAATTTAAGAGAAGATGGTGATTTATATAATATTACAACAGAAAAGAATTCTTTAAAAGAACAAGAATTAAGGGCTTTCCCAATTTCTCAAGAGCAAAAAAATATTAAATTATCAGCAAATCAATCTTTATATGATAATGATACTTTAAAACAATTAATTAATCACAAAGTTTCTCAATCTATTTTATATGATGAAGTAGATAATCCTAAATTAGAAGATTTAGAAAACTATTTAAAAATAAACCATGAATATGGAAGTGTTAGTGGAAAAAATGTTTATAATATGGAAGATGAAAAAAGTGTTGAAAATAGTGCAACTTCAGTTTTTACATATAAAGATTTATCATTAACAGTTGGTTATTACCAATCTAAAAAAACAGATAACATATTTAATTCAAGAGAAAACTTAGAATCTTATAGATTTGATATTGGTTATAAAGTAGCAAAAGATTATAGAGTTTCATATTATGAAAATTATGATTTACTTGAAAATACGAGAAATAGACAAGGTGTAGGTTTAAATATAAATGATAATTGTTGGAATTTAGATTTAAAATATGAAGATCAAATTAAACCAACTTCTAGTACAAATTCAACTGGTATAGAACAACAAATTATATATGCAACTATTTTATTAAAACCATTAGGTGGAATTAAACAAAAATATAAAATGCAAGATAATAATTAATGAATACAGATAGAATATATTTTAAAAATAGAGAAGTTGCTGCATATAGACTTTTAGATGTTTTACCAATTGATAGTATGAAATTAGAAGATTGGAGTGTAATTTCAAGCTCATATGGAGGATTTGAAATTGCAAGAATTATAGCAAATGAACTTAATAGTAAATATGATATGATGTTTTCTGAAAAAATTTATGCTCCAAACAATGAAGATTGTGAAATAGCGGTTGTAACAGAGCATGAAGAGGTATTAATTCATGAAGAATTAATAAAAGCATTTGAGATTAGTTTAGATTATGTTTATTCTAAGTCTAAACAAGTATATGAAGAATCTATTGTCAAAAAAGTTAATAAGTTTAGACATGGAGAAAAGATTCAAAAATTTGAAAATAAAAATGTATTAATTGTTGATGAGGGAATTAATACAGGTTTAACAATGATGGCTTGTATAAAAACAGCTATTAATTTAAAAGCTAAGTCTATTTCAGTAGCAACTCCAATTTTACCAACAGCTAGTATTCCTACAATAGAATCAATTGCAGATGATTTATATTTTATTAAAAAATTAGATCATTTTGTAGAAATTGATTTTTATTATGATAGTTTAGATGATGTTAGTTTTGAAGATTTAGAGAAAATAATTAAAGGATAAAAAGTATGTCAACAGTTTGTGAATTTGAATTAAATGGAAAACAAGAGGTTTTTGAATTTGGAAAAGTAGCTAAACAAGCTAATGGTTCAGTATTAGCTAAAATAGGAAATGCAGTTGTGTTAGCTACGGTTGTAAGTGAATTTGATAATCCTGTAAGTGAAGATTTCACTCCATTAACAGTTCAATATATAGAAAAAACTTATGCAGCAGCAAAATTACCAGGTGGATTTATCAAAAGAGAAGGAAAACCAAGTGATTTTGAAACACTAACATCAAGGGTAATTGATAGAAGTTTAAGACCACTTTTCCCAAAAGGTTATGTTTATCCTACAACAATTACAGTTATGGTTTTAAGTGCTGATAAAGATGTTGATTTACAAGCTTTATCTTTAAATGCTGCAAATGCTGCTTTATATACTTCAAATCTTCCTATTAAAAAATCTGTTTGTGGAGTAAGAGTTGGAAGAATTGAAGGTAAATATATTATTAATCCTACTCCTGATGAAATGGCAAATTCTACATTAGATTTATATGTAGCTGGTTCAAAAGATGAATTATTGATGATTGAAATGAAAACAATTTCTTCAAGTGAAATGGTTGAAGTTGATATTGAAGCATTTACAAAAATTCATAATGCAAATGAAATGAATGAAGATACTTTAGTTGAAGCTATTGCTTTTGCTCAAGATGCATTAAAAGAAGCTAATTTAACTTATGAAAAAGGTTTTGAAACTTCTTCTAAAGAAAAAGTTGAAGTTGAATTAGTTCAATTTACAATTGATGAATCAGTTATCCATTATGTAAGAGATAATTTTTCAAATGAAATTAGAGAAGCTATAAAAAAATTAGCTAAAAGTGAAAGAGCAACTCAATTAAAAGATGTTGCAAAAATGATTTCTAAAAATGATTATTGCACTACAAATGAGTTGGAATTCTCAACAATTTATGAAGCAGTTTCAGTTGTTAAAAGAGAAATCGTAAGAAATATGATTGTAAATGATAAAATAAGAGCTGATGGTAGAGGTCTTAAAGATGTAAGACCAATTACTATTGAAACAAATATTTTACCATCAGCGCACTCTTCTTGTCTATTTACAAGAGGTGAAACTCAAGCTTTAGTTGTTGGGACAATTGCTGGTGCAAAAGATGGTCAAATGTATGAAGTTTTAACTGATAAATCAACTTCAGTTGATAGATTTTTAGTTCATTATAATTTCCCAGGTTTCTCAGTAGGAGAAGCAAAACCAATGTTTGGAGTAGGAAGACGAGAGTTAGGTCATGGTAATTTAGCTAAAAAAGCACTTGAACCAACTATTGATGATGATTATAATGAAACAGTAAGAATTGTTTCTGAGATTTTAGAATCAAATGGTTCTTCTTCTATGGCAACAGTTTGTGGAGGTTCATTAGCTTTAAAAGCAGCAGGTGTTCCTATTTCTGATTTAGTTGCTGGCGTTGCAATGGGTATGGTTGTAGAAGGCGATAAGTATTCAGTTCTAACAGATATTATGGGATTAGAAGACCATGATGGAGATATGGATTTTAAAGTAGCTGGAACAATAAAAGGAATTACTGCTTTACAAATGGATATAAAACTTGGTGGTATTGAATTAAATGTTTTAAAAGAAGCATTATTACAAGCAAAAGAAGGACGTGTTCATATCTTATCTTTAATGGAAGAAGCAGCAACTGAAATTGTTCCAAGTGGAGCATTACCTTTAGTTGAGCAATTTGCAATTGATCCAAGTAAAATTATGGTAATAATTGGAAAAGCAGGTGCAACTATAAAAGAAATTATTGAAAAATTCACAGTTTCAATAGATTTAGATAGAGATAGTGGAACAGTAAAAGTAAGTGGTGGAAATAAACAGAATGTTTTAGATGCTTGTGAGCATATTAAAACTATTTCAAATAACGCACCTGTAAGAAAAGATTCTCCAAAAAATATAGATTTTGAAAAATTATACGCTATTGATGAAGTTGTACTTGGAAAAGTTGAAAGAGTTGTTGATTTTGGTGCATTTATTTTATTACCAAAAGGTGGAGAAGGTCTATTACATATTTCAAAAATCTCAAAAGAGAGAGTAAATAATGTTTCAGATATTTTATCTGTTGGACAAGAAATTGAAGTTAAAGTATTAAAAGTAAAAAAAGATAGAATAGAATTATCTTCAAATTAAAACATAACTTTCTTTATTTAAGCAAGGGTTTTACCCTTTCTTAATCCCCTAAAAATATATTTTTATCTATAATTTTCCTAATAATCAATAAAGTTCCATTTTTTTTGCTCAATATAACCCTAAATTAATATTTCTTTCGTTAGTATAGTAAAAATAATTTTTTTAAGTAAACTTAAGGGGTTTTAATATGGCTAAGCTTTTGATAGTAGATGATTCTACAATGCTAAGAGATATGCTAAACTATGCACTAAACGAGGGTGGTTACACTGATGTAACTGAAGCTGTTGACGGTGTAGATGGTTTAGCAAAAGCTAAGGCTGCTGATTTTGATTTAATAATTACAGATGTTAATATGCCAAATATGGATGGGTTAACACTTATTGGTGAGTTAAGAAAAATATCACAATATTCTAAAAAACCAATTTTAGTTCTTACAACTGAGAGAAGTGATGAAATGAAAGCGAAGGGTAAAGCTGCAGGGGCTACTGGTTGGATTGTAAAACCATTTGTACCAGACCAATTGTTAAAAGCAGTTAATATAGTTTTAAGTAGATAAAAAGGAGTTCTCATGTCGTTTGATATTTCTAAATATAGAGAAATGTTTCTTGAAGAGGCTGAAGAGCTTTTTGAATCAGCAGATAATGTTTTATTGGCAGCTGAAAATAATGGTTCATTAACAGATGAAGAGATGGGCCAACTTTTTAGGGATGTTCATACTCTAAAAGGTAGTGGAGCATCTGTTGAATTAGCATTATTTGCTGAATTCACTCATGATGTTGAAAATTTGATGGATAAGTTAAGAAATCATAAAATTGAGTTTATACCAGAAATGGCAGAAACTTTAATCGATGGATTAGATGTTATGAAAGAGATTTTAGATCTTGAAGTATCAGATAACTTAGATAGAGAAACATTTACAAAAATGACAAGTGCTTTATTAGAAGAACTTAGAGCATATTCAAATGGAACAGGAGCTGTTTCAAAAAAAGTAGAAGTTGAAGTTGTAAAACCAATTGAAACACCAAAAGCAGTAGAAGTAAAAAAAGAGATACCAGAAGTTTTAGATAGTGATAATTTTGGTTTTTTTGATGATGATTTAAATGACCAAAGAGATAATAAAAATAAAGCATATGGAATATTTGCTGACGATGATATTGATGAAGTACATCAGAATATAGGTTTTTATGATGAAGAACTAGAAACTATTTCTAATAATACTAAAGACAGTGATTTTAAAGTTTCAGCTGAAGATAAAGAAAACTTTGGTTTCTTTGATGAAATGCCTGAACTTACTTCAAATTCTGTTATGGAAACAAATGATATTAAAGAAGAAATTATTCCAGTATCAAAAAAAGAATCAGCAGAAGAAACTGTTTTAGAAAATGCACCACAAAGAAAACAAAGAGTAAAAGAAGATGAAGATGATGCTGCTTCTAAAAAAGCAGTTCCAAATAATAATAATAGTATTAGAGTAAATCTTGATAAAATTGACTTATTAATGAATAATGTAGGTGATTTAGTTATTACAAATGCTATGCTTACACAATTTTCTTCAACTATTGAAGAAACAAAAACAAGAAATTCAGTATTAGAAAGATTAGAATTACTTGAAAGACATATTAGAGATATGCAAGATTCTATTATGAGTATTAGAATGGTTCCAATGGAATCAATTTATTCAAAATTCCCAAAAGTTGTTAGAGATATTTCTAAAAAACTTGGTAAAAAAGTTGAATTTAAACATTATGGAGATAATGTTGAAATTGACAAAGCAATGATTGAAGGATTAACTGATCCTTTAATGCATATTATTAGAAATTCATTAGATCATGGTATTGAAACGCCTAGTGAGAGAGAAAAAACAGGTAAACCTGAAGTTGGATCTATTAGTATAACTGCTGAACAAGCAAATGGACAAATGATAATTACTATTGAAGATGATGGTAAAGGTATTAATTCTGAAAAAGTTGCACAAAAAGCACTTGAACAGGGTCAAATTGATGAAAATCAGTTTAATACTATGAGTGAAAATGAAAAAGCATTATTAATTTTTGGAGCAGGAGTTTCAACAGCTGATCAAATTACTGACATTTCTGGACGTGGTGTTGGAATGGATGTTGTTAAAACAAATATTCATAAACTAGGTGGTGCTATAAAATTAGATACACATATTGGTGAAGGTACAGTAATCACTATTATGTTACCTTTAACACTTGCAATTTTAGATGGTTTAGATATTAGAGTTGGAAGTCAAAAATATATTTTACCATTAAGTTCAATAGTTGAATCATTACAACCGACTGCTGATATGATTAAAAAAATTGGTGATGGAACACAAGACTTGTTAATGCTAAGAGAAGAGTTTATTCCAGTTGTTAAATTACATCAACTATTTGGTCTTGAAAAAAGTTTTGAAAAACTTGAAGAGGGTATGTTAATAGTTGTAAAATCTGGTAATACAAAAGTTGCAATATCTATTGATGAATTCTTAAATCAACATCAAGTTGTTGTAAAACCTTTAGATAAAAACTTTAGAAGCGTTCAAGGAATTGGAGCAGCAACAGTTAGAGGTGATGGAAGTATTGGTCTAATTTTAGATGTTGTTGGAATTATTAATGCTCAAATAAAAGTTGAGAGAGATATGAGTGTAGCTAAAAAAGCGTCTTAACATATGAAATATACGACTCAAGATGTACACAATAAGGTAAAAAAGCTTCTTTATTCTCTAACAGGAATTACCCTTTCTGAGAATAAAGATATCATGATTTCAAATAGAATTGATAAATTAAAAAGAAATTGTGGTTTTTCTGGTGATATTATGGAGCTTTTAAACTCTATTGAACAAGGAAATAATGTAACTGAATTTATTAATTCATTTACAACAAATAAGACACATTTTTTCAGAGAAGATTTCCACTTTATTGATTTAAAAGATAGAGTATTACCAATATTTGCCGCTAGTGGAGAAAAAATAAATATGTATTGTTCTGCCTCTTCAACAGGCGAAGAACCATACTCTATGGCTATGACTGTAATGAAAGCTAAAGAAGAGTTAAATAAAAACATAACTGCTTCAATTATAGCTACTGATATAGATACTAATGTTTTACAATATGCAGCAAATGGCATTTATAGATATTCTAAATCTTCAAAAGAATTTCCCGATTGGATTAGACCACAAAATTTTTTTAAGCGAAGAGTTCAAAAAAATCTTGCAGGTGAAGAGGTTTTAATAAAAGTAAATGATGATTTAAAGAAAATGATTACTTTTCAAGTAATGAATTTAAATGATAGTTCATATCCATTTTCTAAGAATCAATTTGATGTAATCTTTTGCAGAAATGTTTTAATATATTTTTCAGTTGAAGATCAAAATGAAATTCTAAAAAAACTATTTAAGCATCTTAAAATTGGTGGAACATTATATTTAGGTCACTCAGAAAATCCTCAAGATTTGGTACATTATGTTAAGAGAGTAGGTCAGAATATTTTTCTAAAAGAAAAGGAAATCCTATGATTGTTATAGGTCATAAAGATGGAAGTATTGAAAAAACTTCAGCAGTTAGATTTACACAAAAAACCAAAGGTTTTCCAACCCATACAGTTATTGGTGGTGAATTTGCAGTTGGTAGTGATATAGAACAAATTGCTTTTAAAACTCTATTAGGTTCATGTGTTGCTATTATGTTCTATGACAAAGTGACAAAAATAAAAGGAATGAATCACTTTTTATTACCAAAAACAAATAATACAAATGATGATATGAAATATGGACTTTATTCTGTTGAAGCAATGCTTAATGAAATGTATAAACTAGGTTGTAGTAAAGGTAATATGGTTGCTAAAATATCAGGTGGTGCTGACATTATGCAAATAAATTTATCTGCACAATCTATTGGATTTAGAAATGTGGAGTTTGCAAAAGATTTTTGTAAATCAGAGGGTTTTAAATTAGTTAGTGAGCATACACGTGGAGAGCATGGAAGATTGATTCTTTTAGCTAATGATTTTGAGACATTTATTAAAGTTACTCAAAAATCTGAAACTGATAGTAAAATCTTATCTGAAGAAAAATCTCTACAACAAGAGATTACAAAAGCACCAGTTATCAAAGAATATGTTGGAGCTGTTGAATTATTTGGTATTGATAATAAAGAAGCTGAACCTCAAATGGAAATAGAACTTTTCTAAAAATAAAGTAGGGTGGTAAATTAAGTGTATACTGTTTTAGTGATTGATGATTCTCCCTCAATGAGAAGAATCATCAAGGATATGATTAACTCTATTGATGAATTTGAAGTAGTTTGTGTAGCAACTGATGCTTATGATGCAAGAGAAAAAATTAAAGAATATGAGCCTGACCTTGTAACTATTGATATAAATATGCCTAAAATGGATGGAGTTACTTTTTTAAGAAATTTAATGAGACTTCATCCCATGCCAGCAGTTGTAATTTCAGGTGAGGGTGTTAGAGGAAATGATATTTTTGATGATGGTGCAGTTGGATTTATTCCAAAGCCTGAAACTGGTGAATCAATGCAATCATTTCAAGAAAGAATTAAAGATACCTTATTGAATTTAACATTTTTATTAAAAAGATATACATTAAAAAAGCCAGAAGCATTAAGAAAAACATCGAAACCAACTACAAATATAGAGTATAAAGTTCATCCAGATGAAGTAATTCCACTAAGAGCTGCAACTTTTCCTGGGATGAAATTAATAGCGATTGGTTCATCAACAGGTGGTGTGGAATCATTATTAAGAGTTTTTAAAAGATTGCCAGGAGATTTACCTCCAATTTTAATTACTCAACATATTCCTTATGGATTTTCTAACTCATTTGCACATAGATTAAATGATAATTCTGATGTTATTGTTTGTGAAGCAAAAGATGGAATGATTTTAGAGAAAGGTCATGGATATTTAGCTCCTGGAAATATGCATTTAACCATTGAAAAGTATGGAACGGAATATAGAACAAAATTATTAGATACAAAAAAAGTAAGTCAACATAAACCTAGTGTTGATGTTCTATTTAGATCCGTTAATAATAGTGTTGGAAGTGCAGCTATGGCTGTGATGATGACAGGAATGGGAGATGATGGAACAATAGCTATGAAAGAACTTTTTGATAATGGTGCATATACTGTTGCTCAAAATGAAGAAAGCTGTGTTGTTTTTGGAATGCCAATGAAAGCCATCCAAGCAGGAGCTGTAAAAGATGTTGTTCATTTAGATGAAATTGCTGATTATATAATTGAGTTCTCAAAAGGAAGAAAAAGATAAACTCTTTTTCTTTTTTATATTATCTAGTATTGAAAACCGTAATTTTCAAACTAATATAAATATATCTTTTGATATAATAAAGTTTCTAATATTTTAATAAATGGGAATAATTATGCGTTATGAATTAGATTTTACTAATAGTTTTGATAAAACACTTTTATTTTGGATAGAAAGATTTATTAGAAATAAATTAACAACTCTTTCAAATCGACAAGTTACTGATAAAAATAAATTAGCAACGATTATTCAATCTTTAGTAAAAGGAACAAAGTCAATTGATGAATTGAGTATGATTGTAAAAGAAGCAAGAAATATTGGTTTAAGTGGAGTAAATACCTATTTTAATCCCCTATTTAAACTATATAATTTTACTATGAATTTAGGTTTAGCTTCAATGAAAGAGATAGATGAAGAGTTATTAAGTGATTTTTTAGCAAGTGAAACTAGTGCCCTATCTGATGCTTCAAAAAAGAATCATAGAATTGCCCTGCTTTCTTTATTCTCATATATAGATAAACAAAATCAAAATGATGATGGAACTTCTTTTTTATACAAAATTGAATTAAAAAATTGGGGTGGTTTAAGTGGTAAAAGTGGAACAAAACTTCCCTCTTATATGAATAAAACTGAGATAGATAAATTTTTGGAAGCCATTGATACTTTTGAATTTACAGATAATACAGCTTATAGAAATAGACTTATCTTAAAAATTATAATCTACACAGGTATAAGGGTTAGCGAGATATTGAATTTGAGACTTAAAGATATGTTCAAAGAAGATAATGTTTATTTATTACAAATAAAAGGTAAAGGAAATAAACCAAGAGTTGTTATGATAAAAAGCTCAATTATAGAGAATGACTTAAAACATTGGCTAGATATGAGAGTTTGTAACAGTGATTTATTAGTTTGTAACCAAAAAGCTGATAGATTAACACAGGCCTATATTAGTAGAATTGTAGAAAATATTTTAATAAGTGCAGGAATAAGAAAAGAAAAAAATGGTGCTCATATGTTAAGACATAGTTTTGCTACTTTACTTTATGCAAAACACCATGATTTAATTCTTGTTCAAGAAGCACTTGGACATGCTGATATTAATACTTCTAGAATTTATACACATTTTGATAAAGATAGATTGTATAAAACTACTGATATTTTTTAAAATTTATACGAAAAGGATTTAATATGGAAGCTTTAGTTATAGTTGCTCATGGTAGTAAAGTAAAAAGTTCAAATGATGAAATAGTTGATATTATGATAAAAATAAAAAATAGTGTAAAAGATGAAAAAATATTAGTTTTTCATGCTTTTTTAGAACTTTCCGATCCATCTATCTTTATGGCTTTAAATCAAGCAATAGCAGAAAACTGTAAAAGGATAAAAATTTTTCCATATTTTTTGGCAGCAGGTAAACATGTACAAGAAGATATTCCTTGTGAAATTAAAAAATTCAAAAAGCTATATCCTGATATAGAGTTTACACTTTTGCCACATATTGGAAAATGTACGGGAATTGAAGAAATGATAATCTCTAATTTATAAGATTACCAAAATGATTGAGTAGAATCTTCATTTGTGGAATTCTGCTCTAAATAAACATTATCACTATAGTCAATGTATAAGTTATAATCCCCTATTGATATTGTCTCTTCTATATCTCTTTTATTAAAATATGCATCATCATCACTTGTAAGGCTAGATAAATAATATTCAACTAAAGAAGGTGCCATATTTTCTATAGCACCCTCTAATAAGTCAAAATTACCAACTCCAAACATATGATATAAGGAATCTTTATTTATTTGAGTAATCATAAGTAATTACTATTTTTAGTGGTTAAATCCGTTTAATAAAGAAGCCATTCTATTTAAATCAATTTTATTGCTATTGCTCTCTTCTTTTGGTTCTTCTTTTTTATTGTCATACAAACTATTTGTAGTTGTTGGATTTACACTTGCACTAAAAATATCATCTTTTTTATCTTCTGTTTTCTCTTTTGAAGCTTCAGGAGTTGCAGTTGTATTTGATGATACAGGATTTGTACTTGGAGTAGAAGTTGAAGATTTTCTATTTAAGATACTTTCAATTTTACCTAACATTGTACTAATATTTGATTTGTCTTTTTCTGTATGATCTTTAAATTCATCAACATTTTTCTCTAAATCTTCTTTTGCTGACTCTAGTTCAAGCACTTCATCTTCTAATTCATTGATTCTAGCTTTTAATCCAGTATTTTCTTCTTGAAGTTCTTCATATGCTTTAATTAAAGTGCTTAAAGCTTCATTTAGTTTTAAAATTGTTTCTGCATTAGTCATGGTTATTAAATCCTTGTTGGTATAGTTATTAAGTTTGTTATTATTGCAAAATTTAGCTAATAATTCCATCAATTTTTAATAAAGAATCTACACTTGGTTCTCTTTGCGTAAAATTGAAAAACAATTTATCCATATCATATGAACCACCTTGGCTTAAAATCGTATCTCTATATTTTATTCCAAGTTCTTTATTAAATATATTTCCAGAATCTATAAACATATAAAAAGCATCTGCACTTAATACTTCTGCCCACTTATATGAGTAATATCCAGCTGCATATCCACCTGAGAAGATATGAGAAAAACCATTTTGGAATTTATTGTATCTTGGAGGAATCATTGCTGCAAATTCATCTCTTATTGTATCTAGTAAATCTTGTATTTCATCTTCAGTTTTGTATAACTTTTGATATACTTTAAAATCAAACAAAGCAAATTCAACTTGTCTAATAGTCGCAAGTGAAGATTGGAAATTCTTAGCTTTTATAATTTTATCAATAGCCTCATCATCTAACACTTCTTGAGTTTTATAATGTTTTGCAAAAAGTTTTAAAACATCTTTATCATAAGAGAAATATTCTAAAAATTGAGATGGAAATTCAACAGTATCCCAAGCAACTCCAGAAATCCCGCTAACAAATGGTTCTTCAATTTTACTTAATAAATGATGTAAGGCATGTCCCATTTCATGAAATAAAGTCACAACATCAGAGTGTCTTAATAATGATGGAGTTTCTTTTGTAGATTGAGGGAAGTTTCCTACAATATATGCAGTTGGAAGTTTTATCTCACCTTCTGAATTTCTATAATATGAGTGCCAATTATTCATCCATGCACCACCACGTTTATCTTTTCTAGCTTCCAAATCTATATAAATTCTAGCTATTGTTTTTCCATCTTCACTTAAATCATAAACCTTTACTTTTTCATCCCAAGCAGGAGTGTTTGCTTTTGTGAATTTAACATTAAACATTTGGTGTAAGAAGTCAAAGAAACCATTTAATACTGATTGTTGTTCAAAATATGGTCTATAATATTCTTCATCCAAATCATATTGAGCTTTTTTTAGTTTCTCTGAATAATATGACATATCACTTGATCTAAAATCTGTAATTCCATCTTTAAAAGCAATTGCTTTTATCTCTTCTAGTTCTTCTTTTGCTCTTTTTTTAGCTTTATGACCTAATTCTTCTAAAAATGAGATAACTTCTTCTTCTTTTGAAGCCATTTTTGTTGCAAGTGAATATTGTGCATAAGAGTCGAATCCAAGGATTTTTACTTTTTCATTTTTTAAAGCTAAAATTTCCTCAATAATTTTTCCATTTTCAGGAGCTCTTGTACAATAACCTTTATAAAGTTCTTCTCTTTTTTCTCTATTTGTACCATATGTTATATATGCTAAATAAGATGGCATTTGAAGAGTGAATTTATATTTTGTTATACCCGCTTCTTCAAATTTTGCTAATTCTAAATCTGAACTTGGAACTTCTTTTACATCTTCAAAGTTGTCAATAATCATTTCAAAGCTATTTGTTGCATTTAAAAGGTTTTGTGAAAACTTGTGAGATAGCTCACTAAGTCTTAAACTTATCTCTTCTAATCTTTTCTTTTTATCAGCTTCAAGGTGACAACCAGACAATTTAAAATCTCTAATTTCATTTTCTAAAACTTTATTTTGTATATTATTTAAAGTACTTTGTTCTTTAGACTGTATATCTTTTAAAGATAAATATATATTTTCATTTTGAGAAATCTCAGTTTCATACTTTGAGATTACAGGAATACACTCTTCGTAAACTTTTGTTGTAATTTCAGAATTTTTAACAGAATCAATATGAAAAATTGGAGTTAAAAAATCATTAATACTCTCCCCTATTTCTTGAAATGGTAAAACAAAATTTTTGTAAGTTTTATTTTCTAGTTTTAATAAATCATCAATTTTTTTTCTATTTTCATCTAATATGTTTTCTAACAACTCTTTTGAGTTTTCTAAATTTTCTAAATTAAATTCTTTAAACATTTTATTTCCTTCTTTTTATATTTTAAATTTAAGAGTAAATCCTCTATCAAAACTTTCGTAATCTTTATAAAAACTAAATGAATCAACATTAAACTCTTTGAAATAGTTTTCCAAAGGAGCTTTTTGATCAAATCCCATTTCACAAAGTAAATATGGTATTTTTTTCTCACTTGTTTGTTTTATAATATCTTTTAAAAGTTCATCCCCAATATCTCCACCAAATAGAGCATTTGATGGTTCATATTTTACATTTGTTGGAAGTTTATAATTATTTGCAATATAAGGAGGGTTTGAAATGGTCATAAAAATATCATTTTCATCTATATTTTCATATAAATTACTCAATCTAAACTCTATTTTATTTTCAACTCCATGTTTTATAGCATTTTGTTTTGCTAAATCTAATGCTTTTTCATTTATATCAACAGCTATAATTTTTATATTTTCAATCAACATTGCAAGCATTACAGATATTATTCCACTGCCAGTTCCAATTTCTAAAACTTTTATTGGTTCTTTTTTGTCTTTTAGAATTTCAACAGCATTTTCAACTAAAATTTCTGTTTCAGGTCTTGGAATTAACACACCCTCTTTTACAATAAACATTTCCCCATAAAATGAAGCTTTATTTATAATGTATTCTAAGGGATAGTTTGTAGCTCTTTTTTTTACTAAAACAGCTAACTCTTTCTCTTTTTCGAATTCAACATTGTAATTTAAATGTAGCCAAATGGTATTTTTCTCTAAAAGATGTAACATTAATATCTCAACCTCTTTTGCTGGAATATGCGTTACAAGTTTCAGTTCGTTTGTATATTTTCTTATTGTATCTTTTATCGTCATTTAGTTTTTACCTTTTAAAAGTTTGGATTATATTATAAGTTTGATTAATAGATTAATCCAAAATATATAAGGCTAATTCATCTGAAAGTAAAAAGTTTTTATTAAAAACCCTATTTTCTTCAATATAAACTTTGTCATATTTAATTAAATCATCAATTTTTTTCAATTCTTCTTTATTAAAAAGTGATATTTCAACACCATTTAAAGACCTAAAACCAAGCAAAATTTTTTCTGTTTTTACATCATCTAAATCAATCTTTTCTATCTCATAATCTAATGGATTTTGAATATATTCTTCTAAGCTTTTTGAAGGATAATGTCTTTCTTGATTTATATATCCAACAGCTCCAGCTCCAACTCCTAAATACTCTTTATGTTGCCAGTAACCATAGTTATGTTTTGACTCAGATTCTTTGTTTTTTGCAAAATTTGAAATCTCATATTGATGAAAACCATTTTTATTTATGTAATCAAAAATTTCATAAGATAACTCTTCATCATCTATTTTTACACTTGACCTATCAAAGAATTTAGTACCTTCTTCAATGGTTAAAGAATAAGCACTTAAGTGAGTAATTGGAAGAGAAAAAGCTGTATCGAAATCCTTTTTCATACTTTCCATTGTGTCATTTTGAACACCATAAATAATATCGCAGTTAATCCCTTTAAATCCTATTTCTTTAGCATTTTGTATAGCTTTTATAGCACTATTACTATTATGTGCTCGACCTAGGAATTTTAGTTTATCATTGTCAAAACTTTGTACTCCAAAACTAACACGATTTACTCCTAGATTTTTCATACTTTGAAGCCATTCATAAGAGGCAGAATTTGGATTTGCTTCTGTCGTGATTTCAGCAAATTCTTCTAAATGGGGTTTTATCATTTCAAATATTTCTTCATATTCAAAAGCTTTAATTGTTGATGGAGTTCCACCACCTATGAACACTGTTTCTATCTTTTTATTATCTTCAATAACATAATTATCAAGATTATTTCTTAGTTGTTTTTTTAATGCATTCATATATTCATGTTTTAAGTGAAATCTATCTGTGTATGAATTAAAAG
This sequence comes from Aliarcobacter sp., assembly GCA_028688995.1. Classification (GTDB taxonomy): domain Bacteria; phylum Campylobacterota; class Campylobacteria; order Campylobacterales; family Arcobacteraceae; genus Aliarcobacter. Next base: position 19,799 of record JAQTXB010000006.1, on the reverse strand, counting down.
CGCAGTAAAAACATTTACTGTCGCAAAAGGGAATATGTATATATAAAAGCAATTTTTAATCCTAGTTTTTGTAAAATATCTGGCTAATTATAAGGGAAAATATATTTATGACTGATAAAAATGAAAACACAATTAACAACGAGACAAAAAAATTCAGACCTAATGTAGCCGCAATTGTACTATCAGCAAAATATCCTCATAAATGTGAAATATTTATAGCCTCAAGAACTGATGTGGAGAATGCTTGGCAATTTCCTCAAGGTGGTATTGACGATGGTGAAACATCGAAAGAGGCACTATTCAGGGAATTAGAAGAAGAGATTGGAACCAGAGATGTTGAAATCATAGCTGAGTATCCAACTTGGGTCTCTTATGAATTTCCTGCGGCCATTGCAAAAAGGATGTATCCTTACGATGGTCAAAGACAAAAATATTATTTAGTTAAACTTAAAAAAGGCGCTAAAATAAATATAAACACAGAGATTCCTGAATTTAGCGAATATAAATTTGTGCCTACTAAAAATATTTATGATTATATAACTTTTTTTAAAAGAACTGTTTATAAACAAGTTCTAAAATATTTTAAAACTGAGGGTTATATTTAAAAAGGATAAAAAATTAGATGTTAAAAGTACTTAAGTTTGGTGGAACAAGTGTTGGTACACTTGATAGAATACAAAATGTTGCAAATATCATTAAAAAAATAAAAGACGAAGGTCATGATGTTATTGCTGTAGTTTCTGCAATGAGTGGTGAAACAAATAAATTAATAGAATATGCTGAATATTATTCACAAACTCCAAAAGCAGATGAAATTGATATGCTTTTAAGTTCAGGTGAAAGAGTTACTTCTGCACTATTATCAATTGCTTTAAACGAAATGGGATACAAAGCTATGTCTATGAGTGGAAGACAAGCTGGAATTATAACTGATAATGCTCATACAAAAGCTAGAATTGAACATATTGATACAACACAAATGAAAGAAGCTATAAAAGATGGAAATATAATTATAGTTGCAGGTTTTCAAGGTGTTGCACAAGATACATTAAGAGTTTCAACTCTAGGTCGAGGTGGTTCAGATTTAACTGCTGTTGCAATTGCTGGAGCTATTGAAGCAGATGTTTGTGAGATTTATACTGATGTTGATGGTATTTACACAACAGACCCTAGAATTGTAAGTAAAGCTAAAAAATTAGAAAAAATATCTTATGATGAAATGTTAGAGTTAGCATCTTTAGGTGCAAAAGTTTTACAAAATAGATCAGTTGAAATGGCAAAAAAATTAAATGTAAATTTAGTATCAAGAAGCAGCTTTACGCCAGAAGTTGAAGGTACGTTAATAACAAAGGAAGAAAATATTATGGAAAAACCAATTGTAAGTGGAATTGCTTTAGATAAAAATCAAATTAGAGTAGGAATGTATGGAGTTACTGATAGACCAGGAATTGCTGCAGCTATTTTTACTTCACTTGCAGATGCAAATATAAATGTTGATATGATTGTTCAAACAAGAGGATTAGATGGAACAACAGATTTAGATTTTACAATTCCAACAACAGATTTAATTATTTGTAAAGAGGTAATGGCAAAATTTAAAGAACAAGCTAAAGATATTGATTATAATGAAGAAATTTGTAAAGTTTCAGTTGTTGGTGTTGGTATGAAATCTCATACAGGAGTTGCTTCAAAAGCATTTTCAGCATTAGCAAATGAAAATATTAATATAAGAATTATTTCAACAAGTGAAATTAAAATTTCAATGATAGTTGATTTAAAATATGCAGAATTAGCAGTTCGAGCTTTACACGATGTTTATAACTTGGATAAATAGTAGTGCAAGAATTTTTAAATTGGACAGTTGATACAATCAGGGAAGATAGATTAATATCTCCTTGGTTAGAAGAAAAAAAATATGAATGGACACCATTAGTATCTAAAAATATTTTCAATTTATTAGAAAGAGGTTTTTCTATAATTGTAATTACGGATAAAGAGAGAGAATGGTTTTTAGAATATATTTTAGCAAATATTAATTCTCCAAAACTCAATAGACCTTTTTTACCATATTATGATTTTAAATCATTTTATAGATATATGGATAATGTAAAATCTGATGAAGATATATCATATATAAAAGATATGTTAAGCATCTCTTTTCCTAATGGATACTGTTTTTGGTATATAGGAAGAAGTCAAGATGTAAGAGCAACTATTCCAAAAGTTTTAAAACACTCTTTTTTATGGATTTTTGATGAAGAAAAACAAGATGCTTTTAATCTAAAATCAAGTGATGAAGCTTTAGATATGAAACTTTTACAGATGTTTAGATTGTATAATAAATCAGTAAGTGCCTCTTTATTTGCTGAAATAAATGTAGAAAATTAATAGATGAATTACATAGATTATTCATCTATATTAATTGTTAATGATGTGGAAGCAACTTTAAGTGAGTTATTACCAAACTATCCTATTCATTCAACAAGAGTTATTAAAAATGAAGAAAAAGAAGAGTTTTTATTAATTCAAGCAACTTTGGCAATAAAAGAGGCTTATATTGCAACAAGTGAAAAAAAATATATTTTTTTATGTGGAAGTATATTTAGAAAAGAAGCTCAAAACTCTTTATTGAAGATTTTAGAAGAACCACCTAAAAATGTTGTTTTTATAATCATTACAAATTCAAAATCATCATTATTACCAACTATTTATTCAAGATTACCTTATAAGTATTTGAAAAAATCTATTTTAAAAGCTGAATCTTTATTGGATATAAATAAATTAGATTTAAAAGATATATACAATTTTTTAAAAGATAATCAAAAGATTTCAAAAAATGAAGCAAAAGATATTGTTGAGACTATTTTAATAAAAGTTAATAACCAAAAAATTAAGCTTTCAAGAAATCAATTGGAGTTTTTTTCTAAAGCTATAAAATTATTAGAATTAAATTCACGACCAATAAATGTATTAACTACCCTACTTTTATCTTTGGCTAATCAAAAAAATAAACATTAAAAAGGTTTTATATGCAAACATATAAAATATCAATCAATGACACTAAAAAATTTTATAAAAATTTAGGTTGTGATATTGGTGGAATTTCAATTCTCTCAAAAAAATCAAAACTTCATACTTTATATATAAAAGATTTACATGTTGGTGCTGCAAATATTTTAAAACAAGATGCCTTATCGATTGGAGCTGATTTAGCAGTTCCAAGTGGTGTAATAATTGCCAAAGACAAATATGTGGATGCTGTTTTAATTGGAACTACAAAACATTTTGAAACTCTATCAAGAAAAGAGCTAGCTCAACCGTTTGGTTTAAAAGAGTTAGCAAAATCTTTAAAAGATTATGTTAGAGAAAATGATTTTAAAACTAAAATAATGGGTGTTTTAAATGCTAATGAAGACTCCTTTTTTAAAAATAGTAGATTTGATAATTCACAAGCAAATTTGAGAATTGAAAAAATGATTGAAGATGGTGCTAATATTATTGATATTGGAGCAGTTTCTTCTAGACCTGGAAGTCTTGCAGTTCCAGAAGATATTGAATTAGAAAGAGTAAAAGATATAGTTCAAACTATTTATAAAAATAAATATTATGAAAAAGTTGATTTTTCAATTGATTCTTTTGCACCAAAAGTTATTGATTATGTTTTAAATCATGGTTTTAAAATTGTAAATGATATTACAGGTTTAGAAAATGATGAAGTTTGCAAAATAGCTTCAAAATATGATGCTCAAGTTGTAATTATGCATATGCAAAATAATCAAACAAATATGCAAGATAATCCAATATATGAAAATGTAATTTTAGATATTGATACTTATTTAAAAAATCAAATTGAAAAAGCTAAAAGTTTTGGAATAAATGATATTGTTTTAGATGTGGGAATTGGATTTGGAAAAACATTAGAACATAATTTATTATTATTAAAAAATCTAGAACATTTTTCTCATTTTGGATATGAATTATTAATTGGTGCAAGTAGAAAATCTATGATTAATATGATAACTCCTGCTTCTATAGAAGATAGACTTGCAGGAACCTTAGCTATTCATTTAGAATCTATTAGAAATGGTGCTTCAATTATTAGATGTCATGATGTAAAAGAGCATTTTCAAGCAATAAAAGTTTATGAAGCAATAAATAATATAAATTAAAAAGAGATACTATATTTATAGTATCTCATGTAAAGTATTTGCTTTTTTCATCCACTCTTCTAAGACTTCATAGTTTTCATCTTCAATCATTTTTTTCGCTTCATCCAATTGATTTTCAAATGTTTCAATTGCTGCTAAGAGATTTTTTCTATTTTGTTTAAAAATATCGCTCCACATTCTAGGACTCGATTTTGCTATTCTACTCATATCTTTAAATCCACCTGCTGCTAGTGCAATAATCGATTTTGGATCTTCATGACTCATTACCGTATTTGCTAAAGAAAATGAGATTATATGAGGTAAATGTGAAATATAACAAGCATGAATATCATGTTGATCACTATCCATCACAACTATTCTCATCCCTATTTCTTGAAAAATTTTGAAGGCTCTATTTACATGTAAATTACCATTATCTTCTAAATCACAAAAAACAACAGTTTTTCCTTCATATAAATCATCGATAGCAGCTTTTGGCCCTGATTTTTCAGTTCCTGTCATTGGATGAGCTGCAATAAAATTTTTTCTAATTTTTGATGGAATATTTTTTACTATATACTCTTTTGTAGAACCCATATCAATAATAGTTGTATTTTCATCTATATCTAAAAAATCTGGGAACATTCCAATTATTGCATCAACTGGAATTGCTAAAATTATAACATCTGAAACTTTTTTTAATGTTTCTAAATCAACTAATTCATCAACTAAATTTAAATCTAAAATATCTTTTTTATTTTTTTCACTGTTTGTAAAACCATAGACTTTTTTCGCAATACCGTATCTTTTTACAGCTTTTGCTAAAGAACCACCCATCAGTCCTAAACCAATAATTCCTATATTCAAAATATAACCCTTCTAATAATTTGAAATAAGATTATATCTTAATATTTATATAAACTATATTTAGCTATATTATTGACCTATAATGAAATTAAGGATAGTTGTGAAAAATAAAGTCGTACTATTTTCTTTAGCTTGTGCAGCGGCACTAAGCGCAGATACAATAAAATCTATAGAATACAAAGATGTTAATAAGTTATCTCCAGAAATTTTAAATGAAACATTAGCAATGAAAGTTGGTGATGAACTTAATAAAGATAAGCTAAATGCAGCATTACTTAAGTATTATAAATTTGGTTATTTTGATGATATTAAAATAGAAAACAATAATGGAATTTTAAAATTTATTTTTAAAGAAAAGCCATCAATATCAAGTGTTGATATAAAAGGTTATAAATCAAGAGCTGAAGATCTTGATACAGTAAGAACTGCAATAAACCTGAAAAAAGGTGCAATGTATACAGAAAAAAGAGTTAAAGAAGCAAAAGAAAAACTTTTAAGTATGTTACAAAGTGAAGGTTTTATAAATTCTGTTGTTGAAACAGAAATAGAAAAAATTAATGATCAATCTTTAAAAGTTACATTTAATGTAAATAAAGGTGATGAAATAATCATTAAGAAAGCAAATTATCATGGTTCAAATAAATTAGAACAAGGTGATTTTGATACAGTTACAGCTAACAAAGAAGTTGAATTTGCTTCTTGGTGGTTTGGGCAAAATGATGGTGAAGTAAAAATAGACCAATTAAAATATGATGCAAGAAGAATTAATGAATTATATTTTGAAAAAGGTTATTTAGATGCACAAGTTAAAGAGCCATTTTTAGATATTGATTTTGCTTCAAGTCAAGCTAAATTAGACTTTTTTATAACTGAAGGTGAAAAATATACAACTAATAGTATAAAAATATATTTAGATTCTTCTATTGTTGATCCAGAAACAATTTATCCTGAGTTAAAATTAATTATTGGTAATACTTTTAATATTAAAAAATTAAGAGCTGACCAAGAGTATATTAGAACAAAAGTTGCTGATAAAGGTTACGCTTTTGTTGATGTTAAATTTGATTTAGTAAAAGATGAAAAAAATCAAAAAGTTGATGTTGTTTATAATGTAGTTCCAGGCAAAAAAGTTTATATCAATGATGTAAAAATATCAGGTAACACAAAAACTCTTGATAGAGTTATAAGAAGAGATGTTTATTTAGCTCCAGGTGATTTATATAACTTAACTGATTTTAAAAGTTCAACAAATAAATTAAAAAGATCAAGATTTTTTGAAGATGTAAAAATTGAAGAAAAAAGAGTTAGTGATGAAAAACTTGACATTATTGTAAAAGTAACAGAAGCTCCAACTGGTTCATTAATGCTAGGTGGAGGATATGGTTCTTATGATAAAATGATGGTTAATGGATCTATTAGTGAAGTTAATATGTTTGGTTCAGGTTTAGCTTTGGGACTTAGTGCAGACTTATCATCTAGAAGTAGTAGATTTGAAGTAAGCTTAAAAAATCCAGCAATTAATGATAGTGATTACAATGGTGAAGTTGAAGCTCATAATAGTAAAAATGAAATTAATAGAGATAAATATGATTCAGATATCGATACTAAAGGTTTCTCAGTTGCAGCTGGAAAACAAATAGTTAGAGACTTATATGCAGGAGCAAGATATAAACTAGATTTTGTAAGTGAAAATTATGATTATTCTTCAGCTTTTTTAGCATCAAGAGATCAAAATAGAGAGATTTATGAATCACAAGATTATATTTCAAGCTCTATAACTCCTTATTTAAATTTTGATAATACTGATGATTTCTATTTTCCAAGAGAAGGTGTAAAAGCTGGTACTTCACTTGAATATGCAGGGGTTGGTGGAGATTCAAAATATTTAAAATCAACTACTTATGGTAAATATTTCTATTCACTTGAAGATTTAGCTGAACTAGATTGGGTTTTAAGATTAAAAACACAAATGAAAATTTTAGTTGATAATGGTCAAATAAATCAAGGAGATTCTTTATATCTTGGTGGAGCAAAAACATTAAGAGGATATAAATCTTATGCATTCCCCTCAAATGAATCAGGGTATAAAACAGATCCTTATAAAAATCTTTGGGCAAACTCTGTTGAAATGAGTTTTCCTTTAGTTCCTAGTGCTAAAATGAGATGGGGATTATTTTATGATTATGGGATGATTGGTCAAGATACATTTAATGATGTTAAAAGATCAGGAACTGGAGCATTACTTGAATGGATTTCTCCAATGGGACCATTACAGTTGATATTTGCTCATGCACTTGATGCAGAGCCAGGTGATGATACTTCGTCATTTGAGTTCTCTTTAGGTTCAAGTTTTTAATGGTTAAAAGATGAACATAGATATAAGTAAAAGATTAACAAATAAAGATGCACTTGAATTAATAAAAAATGCATCTTTATTAGAATTAGGACAATTAGCAACAAAAAGAAAAGATGAATTACATCCTAGTAAAACAACATCATTTATAGTTGATAGAAATATCAATTATACAAATGTTTGTTGGGTTGATTGTAAATTTTGTGCTTTTTATAGACATGGACGAGATGAAGACTCTTATGTATTAAAATTTGATGAAATAGACCAAAAGATTGATGAATTATTAGAAATTGGTGGAACACAAATCCTTTTTCAAGGTGGAGTTCATCCAAAACTAAAAATTGATTATTATGAAGAATTAGTTGATCATATTCATACTAAATATCCTCAAATTACTATTCATGGATTCTCTGCAATTGAAATTAAATATATTGCAAAAGTATCTAAAATTTCTATTTTAGAAGTTTTAAAAAGATTACAAGCTAAAGGTTTAAGCTCAATTCCAGGAGCTGGTGCTGAAATTTTAAGTGATAGAGTAAGAGATATAATTGCTCCAAATAAAATGGATAGTCTTGAGTGGATTGAAGTTCATGAATTAGCACACTCAATTGGTATGAAAACGACAGCCACTATGATGTTTGGAACAGTTGAAACTGATGAAGAGATAATAGAGCATTGGGAATTACTTAGAAATCTACAAGATAAAACAGGTGGATTTAGAGCATTTATTATGTGGTCTTTTCAAGGAGCTAATACTCAACTAAAAGCTGAAATTCCAGATATTAAACCTCAATCTTCAAATAGATATTTAAGATTATTAGCGGTTGCAAGACTTTATTTGGATAATTTTAAAAATATGCAAAGCTCTTGGGTAACACAAGGTTCATATGTAGGTCAATTAGCTTTAAAATTTGGAGCAAATGACCTTGGTAGTACTATGATGGAAGAAAATGTTGTAAAAGCAGCAGGTGCAGCAAATAGAATGAATCAAGAAGAGATGATTAGACTTATTAAAGATATAGGTGAAAATCCAGCAAAAAGAAATACAGCTTATGAGATTTTAGAAAGGTTCTAATTTTGAAAAAAATAGGATTTTATTTTTTATTCATAATAGCAATATTACAAGGAAGTTTAATGGGTGCTACAATAAAGCATATTGATATAAAAGGTGTACAAATACCTGTTATTTTTGAAGAACAAAAAGCTTTACCAATATTAAATCTACAATTAGTTTTTCAAAACTCAGGATATATGCAAGATAAAGATAAAAGTGGTTTAGCAACTCTTTCTTCAAAACTTTTAAATGAAGGAACTAAAGAGTTAGGTGCTACAAAATTTGCTGAAGAATTAGAAAAAAATGCTATTTCATTAACAACTTCAAATGGTTTTGAAACTTTTGTAATTGAGTTATCAAATTTAAAAGAAGAGTCAAAAAAAGGTATTGAACTTTTAACTTCATTAGTGAAATCACCAAATTTTACTCAAGACACTTTAAATAAATTAAAAACATTACAAACAGGTTCTTTAAAAAGAAAAGAGAATGATTTTGATTATATTTCAGAAAAACAGCTAAAATCAATGCTTTTTAAAGGAACTGCTCTTGAAAATCCAGCATCTGGAACAATTGAATCTATTTCTAAAATAGAATTAAAAGATATAGAAAGTTTTATAAATCAAACAGTATGTTTAGAAAATTTGATTATAGTTGCTGGTGGAGATTTTGATTTAAAAGAGTTTGAAAAGTTAATAACTCCATTTTTAGAGACACTAAATGTTGGTAAAAAACTTGAATTAGAGAAAATTGAATTAATTTCTAAAAAAGAAGAAAAAACATTAATAAAAGATACTCAACAAGCATATATTTATTTTGGTAGTTCTTTTAATATTGACTCTAAAGATGAAGAAAATTATAAAGCAAAAGTTGCCTCATTTATTTTAGGTGGTTCAGGTTTTGGTTCAAGACTTATGGAAGAGATAAGAGTTAAAAGAGGATTAGCATATAGTGCTTATGGTTCAATTGCTATAAATAAATCTCATTCATATTTTAATGGTTATTTACAAACTAAAAATGAAAGTGCAGCAGAAGCTCAAAAATTAGTTAGTGAAATTACTGCTGAATTTGTTAAAAATGGTGTTACTTTAGATGAATTAAGTGCAGCAAAAAACTTTTTAACAGGAAGTGAACCTTTAAGAAGTGAAACTTTATCTCAACGATTAAATAGAGCTTTTACTCTATATTATAGAGGTTTAGAACCTGATTATTCAAAAAAAGAGTTAGAAAAAATTCAAAATTTAAAACTTGAAGATTTAAATAGTTATATCAAATCTCATGATGAAATAAATAATTTAACATTCTCAATAGTAAGGAAGTAGTTTTGTTAAGATTTGCACCAAGTCCAACAGAAGATATGAATATTAGTAGCTTAAGAGTTGCTATATTTAACTATATTGTAGCAAAACAATTAAATGAAGATTTAATAATAAGAGTTGAAGATATAGATGTTGAACGAAATATTGAAGGAAAAGATAAAGAGATTTTAGAAATTTTAAATCTATTTTCGATTGAATATAAAAGTATTGCTCATCAAAGTGATTCTTTAAAATATCATCAAAAAATGGCTTTACAATTAATGACACAAAAAAAAGCATATGCATGTTTTTGTTCTGATTCAAAATTGGATGAATTAAAAGAACAAGCTATCAAAGATGGAAAACAATTTATTTATGATGGTTTTTGTGAAACTTTATCAGATGAAACAGTTTTAAATACAAATGCACCTTTTACAGTTAGAATTAAAAAACCAGAAGAGAATATCAAATTTACAGATCTATTAAAAGGTGATTTTGATTGTACACATTTTGATGTAGATTCATTTATTATTTTAAAACAAGATAAAACGCCAACTTATAACTATGCTTGTGCAGTAGATGATATGATTATGGATATTTCTACAGTAATAAGAGATGAAAAATATCTTTTTGATACTCCAAAACAAATCCATATTAGAAACACTTTAGGTTACACAAAAGAGATAAAATATCTTCATCTACCAGTTATTGAAAATGCAATAAGTGGTGAAGAAATCAGCGAAAAAGATAATGTAAATTCTGTAAAATGGTTAATAGAAGAAGGTTTTTTACCAAGTGCCATTGCAAATTATTTAGTTTTAATTGGAAATGAAACTCCACGGGAGATATTTACTCTTGAAGAGGCAATCTCTTGGTTTAAAATTGAGAATATTTCAAAAAATCCTGCAAAATTTCATATTGATGAATTAAGATTTATTAATAGAAAACATCTTGAAATAATTGATGATATGAGACTTTCTAAGATTTTAGGATTTGCTGATACTGATATTGGAAAACTTGGAAAACTTTTTTTAGAAGAAACAAGCACAATAAAAGAGATAAAAGAAAAAATAGATTTAATTTTTGCTCCTAAAACATTTTGCAATGGTTTTGAGAAAGAGTTTATTCAATTAAAAGAGTCTTTAGCAAAAGCACCTTTTTTTAATGATTTTGAAGAGTTGAAAAAATATTTATTTGAGCAGTCAAACTTAAAAGATGAGAAGTTATTTACACCATTAAGATATCTTTTAACAGGTAGTAACACTGGACCAAATATCTCAGATATTTATCCTTTAATTAAAAATTATTTAGGAGAAATTATAAAATGATAGATGCATTATTAAATTCTATATTCACAGTCGTATTAAGTATTATATTTTTATATAAATGGGTTATTATTATTTCTGCTATTTTATCTTGGGTGAGACCAGATCCTTATAATCCAATAGTACAAATGCTTTATAGATTAACTGAACCTGCTTATGCATTTATTAGAAGATATATTCCTACAGTTGTTGGTGGAATGGATTTAGCTCCAATAATTTTAATTTTTGCATTAATTTTTCTTGAAACTTTTTTAAAAAGTATACTTTTCTAATATATGAAAAAAATTTTATTATCAATTAGTGCTGCATTTTTACTTAATATCTCTGTAGCTTCTGCAAGTGAAGAGATATTACAAAAAGATTTTAAAGTAACTTTAGAATGGTTAGAACAAAAACCTAAATCATATGCAAAAGATTTTTTTATACTTCAATATTTAGCTCAAGATGATATATCTTTTGAAGATGCTAAAGTTGCATATAGTATGGCAAATGAAGCTAATTCAAATGTTAAAAAACTTTACAATAAAAAATATAAAAAGATACCACCAGAAGAATTAAGATGTTACAATGCTTCAATTTTACAACTCAAAAATGAAGACTCAAAATGTATAGCTTTAGGCTTATCTTTAAATGAAGCTACAGAAATTTCAAAAAGTGATTTAAACTTTTTTATAAGTAAATTAGATGCTTACCCTACTTTAAAAAAAGATTTACAAATTATTGCAACTGATAATCCTTTTTATGCTTTAATTAATTCAGATATGGATAGATTTTTTAGATTATTTTTTGAATTTAAGAAAGATTATAGAAGTAAATTTTTTAATAAGCCTTTAAATCCAGAGTTGATAAATAAAATCTCAAAAGATAAAAATTTTGAAAGATTTCTTCGATATGTTGTGTATGAAAATGATTTAAAAAATCTTCAAAAATCGCTATTATCTTTAAATAATTATCAAGATATAGATGCTGATAATCTATTCTCATTGGGAATAAATGCAATAAATAACAATAATAGTAATCTTGCATTACAAATCTTTAACGATGCAAATAACAAAGCATATTCAAAAAATCTTAAAGATAAAACTCTATTTTGGATATATTTATTAACGCAAAATCAGTCATATCTTCAAGAATTAGCTCAAAGTTGGGATAATAATATTTATTCTTTATATTCAAAAGAGCTATTAGATTTAGAGATTGATAATATTGAGTATAAAATTCCTCTTTCTAATAAAAAATCTTCATTTGATATTTATGACCAATTTGAATGGATGAAAGTTTTAGAAGATACAAAAAAGAATTTTGATGAGCAAAAGTTAATAAAATATGAAAACTTATTTAGTGATGAAAATACTTTAGCACAACATGCTTTTATTTTAGAAAGATATACAAAATATAAAAAACAGTATTTTATTACTCCATATAGAGATACAATAAAAAATTATGATATTGATAAACAAGTATTAATTTATTCAATTGCAAGGCAAGAAAGTCGATTTATTCCTTCATCTATTTCATCGTCATCTGCACAAGGTGTAATGCAAATAATGCCTTTTTTATCATTTGATATTTCAAAAGAGTTAAATGAAGATTATAATATTTATGAGCAATTTATTCCTGATACTAATATTAGATATGGAAGTTATCATTTAGATAGTTTAATGAAACAATTTAATAACAATCCCCTATTTATTGCTTATGCTTATAATGGTGGAGCAGGATATACAAGAAGTCAATTTAATAAAGGTTTATTTAGTAAAAAAGGTAAATATGAACCTTTTTTAAGCATGGAATTAATATCTTTTGCAGAGACTAGGGATTATGGAAAAAAAGTATTAGCTAATTATTATATTTATAATAACTATTTAAATAGTAGAAATAAAATAAATCTTTCTACTATTTTTCAAAGTTTAGTTGCGCCGAACTAACACTTTCATTTTTTAATTTTAATGCTAAATTATTACTGTTTTGGGCAGTGAATTTTACTAAATAGTAATTCCCCCAGTTGTTTTTTAGCATTAAACTTTTGAAGTTCTCATTATCTTTTTCAACTTTTTGCGTTGAAATTGGTTCTATTCCATTTAATAAAAATGAATAACCGTTTTCAAAAATATCTTGCGACTCTTTATCTGCAAAATATAAAGATACTAAAAATAAATCTTCATTTGACTTAGATATCTCTTTATCAATTTTGTTTAAATATGTAGCCCAAAAGATAACTTCCACTTCTTTATCTTTTAATATATCTGTTTTTTTTGTGTATTGAATACCTTTTGTTGCAATTTCATCTTTTTCAAAATATTTAAATGCATTATTTTTAGGACCGCAAGAAATGAAAAAAAATGGAATAATCAAAAGAAATAATATTTTATACATAAACTCTCCAAAGCTTTAAATGGGGCTTATTGTACATTAATATAACTTTAAGACAACATAACGATATTATAAATCTATATATAAAAAATTTAATTATCTTAAAAAGTATTGAAATTTCAATAAAATTAATGTATTCTATGTGAAAAAATAATTATTTATATAAATTACTCTCAGTAATAAAAAATAAGTTAAAAAGAGTTATAAATTATGAGATTAAAATTATCTGAGAAAGAGTATGAAAATCTATTAAAGAAAAAAAATATCAAGATTAATGGGACATTAAAAAGTAGTTTAAGAAAAAAATCTCCTGAAATAAGTTATAAAAATTTTATTAAATCTGATTATATGTTAGATTCAGATTATATGTTCTCTGAATATATAAAGATGAAAAAAGGAGCAAGATATCGACCAAAAGTAATAATTTTTCAAGTCTTGTTAAATTTATTATTAATTACTATTGGTTTTTATTTTTTTAAGAAAGATTTATTATTTGAAATATTTTTTATCAGTATGATTATGTTTATAAATTGGTTTATAGTTTGGTTTTATTCTTTAATTTCTATTTTAAAAAATAGTTTTATAAAAAAAGGTAATAAACTCATATGGTTATTATTACTTATTTTTATGCCATTTACTGCATTTTTTTATCCTGATTTTAAAAAAATCCAAATCCAAAAAGATTAAAAGAGTTAATTTTAGCTATTTAACATTTGACCTAAAACAATTTTTAACAATCATTTAGATAAAATCCACCTCATGAATAAAAAAAGATTAGTAGTAGCCTTTTCAGGTCCTTCAAATAGTGGTAAAACAACAGCTATTGTAAAAGTTGCGAGTATTCTTAATGATAGTGGTTTTAAAGTCTGTATTATTAAGCATGATCCAAAAGATAAAGCTATTTTTGATAGAGAAGGAAAAGATTCTTTTAAATTCTCTCAAACAGGTGCTGATGTTGCAGTTGTAAGTCCAAATAAAACAACTTTATTTAAAAAACAAACATCTAGTATAGATGAGATGATTGAACTATTTCAAGATTTTGATTATTTATTAGTTGAGGGTTTAAAAAGTCTTGACTTACCAAGAATTTCTATTTTTAGAAATAGATTAGATGAAAGTTATTTTAGTGTTTCAAATGCAATTGCTTGTGATGAAACTATAAATAGTAATGAAATTCCTAGTGACTTAGATATATTAGATTTGAATAATCCAGAAGAATTAATCTTATGGATAAATAAAAATGCAAAGAGAGTGTAAAATGCAAGAAATTATAAAAGCAATTGAAGAATCTGCAATTAAAATTAGAGATTTAATTCAAACTGGTGATACTGGTAAAAGTGAACATGAAAATTCAACTGGTGATACTCAGTTAAAACTTGATATTGCAAGTGATGAAATTATTGAAGATATTTTTAAAAAAATACCATCAATAAAAGCAATAGTTAGTGAAGAGCAAGAATCAATTGTAAATTTAAATGAAAATGGTAAATATTTAATAGCTTATGACCCATTAGATGGTTCTTCTTTAGTTGATGTAAACTTATCTGTTGGTTCTATTTTTGGTATTTATGAAAATGAATTTAATGCTGCTAATATAGTAGCTTCTGTTTATGTTGTATTTGGTCCAAGAGTTGAAATGGTTGTTACAATTGATGATGTTAAAATGTATAGACTTTTAAATAATGAATTTAAATTTATTCAAAACATAAAACTAAATGAAAAAGGTAAATTAAATGCACCTGGTTCAACACAAAATTGTTGGGCACCTTTTCATAAACAATTAATTGATGATATTTTTAATGATGGTTATAGATTAAGATATTCAGGTGGAATGGTTCCTGATTTACATCAAATTTTACTTAAAGGTGGTGGATTATTCTCATATCCAGGAACAACAGATAGACCAAAAGGAAAATTAAGACAACTATTTGAAGTTTTCCCATTTGCATTAGCTTATGAAAAAGCTGGTGGTGGTGCAGTCGATGGATTTAAAAGAGTTTTAGAAGTTCCAACTACTCATATTCATGATACAACTCCTTGTTTTTTTGGTTCAAATAGTGAAATAAAAAGAGTTTTAGAAGTTTATAGTAAAAATGTCTAATCACGAAGATATAGTTATTGATGAATGGGATATAAAACTAGATAATATGCTAGTTGAATTAAAAACTTGTCAAGAATCAAACAGTTTAAAAACTTGTTCAGATTGTGATAAATTTTTTGAATGTGAATTAAGAAAAAAATATGTAATAGCCGTTTATGAGTCAATGAATAAAGGTGCTGGCGGTGGATTTGAATTTTAAAAAAGAAAAAGAGGTAACAATGGAAGAATCTTGTAAAAATGTTTATATAACAACACCAATTTATTATGTAAATGATGTAGCTCATATCGGTCATGCATATACTACAATTATAGCTGATATGATTGCTAGATATTCAAGATTAACAGGTTTAAATACTTTCCTTTTAACAGGAACTGATGAACACGGACAAAAAATTGCTCAAAGTGCCGAACTAAGAGGAAAAACACCAAAAGAATATGCTGATGAAATATCAGGTAAATTCAAAACATTATGGGATGATTTTGATATTACTTATGATAAATTCATTAGAACAACTGATATTGAGCATAAATTAGGTGTTCAAAAAGCTTTTGAAACAATGTACAATAAAGGTGATATTTACAAAGGTGAGTATGAAGGTTTTTACTGTGTATCTTGTGAGACATTTTTTACTGAAAAACAGTTAGTTGATGAACAATTTTGCCCTGATTGTGGAAGACCAACTTCTATTGTAAAAGAAGAGAGTTACTTCTTCAAATTATCAAAATATGAAGATAAACTAATTAAATGGTATGAAGAAAACGAAGACTGTATTTTACCAAGAGCTAAAAAAAATGAGATTTCAAATTTTGTAAAAAGCGGATTAAGAGATTTATCAATTTCAAGAACATCATTTGATTGGGGTATTAAGTTACCAGAATCAATGAATGAACCAAAACATGTTATGTACGTTTGGCTTGATGCTTTAATGAACTATATAACAGCACTTGGATATGGAACTGATGACAAAAATATGAATTTCTGGCCTGCAAATGTACAACTTGTTGGAAAAGATATTTTAAGATTCCATGCTATTTATTGGCCTGCTTTTTTAATGTCATTAGAATTACCTCTTCCAAAACACATTGCAGCTCACGGTTGGTGGACAAGAGATGGTGAAAAAATGTCTAAATCAAAAGGTAATGTAGTTGATCCAAAACAAGTAGCTGATGCTTATGGTCTTGATGCATTTAGATATTTTATGTTAAGAGAAGTTCCATTTGGTCAAGATGGGGATTTTTCTCAAAAAGCTTTAATCGATAGAATTAATTCTGATTTGGGAAATGATTTAGGAAATTTATTAAATAGAATTTCTGGAATGAGTGGAAAATATTTTGATTATAAAGTAAGTTCAAAAGATGTTGAAAAATACCATGCAAAAGAACTTTCAGAAGTTAATGCAATTTTAGAAAATGTTGAAGCATATATTTTTAATATGCAAATTAATAGATATTTAGAAGATTTATGGAAAGTATTAACAATTGCGAATAAAGCAATTAATGATTATGAACCATGGAATTTGATGAAAGATGGGAAAACTGATGAAGCTATGGCTTTAGTTGCATTAATTACAAATATTATGGCAAAAGTTGCCCTACTTTTAGATGCAGTTATGCCAGAAAAGATTGCAAAAATAGCAGAATCTTTAGGGATGAAAATTGACACTGCAAATTATAATTCTTTAATTAAAAATAAAAATTTATTAGAAGATACAGTTATTACAAAAGTTGATCAATTATTCCCAAGAATTGAAGAAGTTTTATTAGAACAACCAAAAAGTTCAGATATTACAAAATCAGAGTGTGAAATAAAAAATGAAAAAACTACTGAAGCTATAGTTGAAGATGATAATTTAATTACAATTGATCAATTTTTCCAAACAACTTTAAAAATTGGAACAATAGTTGAAGCTGAGGAAGTTCCAAAATCTGCAAAACTTCTAAAACTTCAAGTTGATTTAGGAGAAGGAAGAAATAGACAAATTCTTGCTGGAATTAAAGAGTATTATTCTGCTGAAGAACTTGTAGGAACTCAAGCTTGTGTTGTTGCAAACTTAAAACCAGCAAAATTAATGGGGATGTTAAGTGAAGGAATGTTGATGGCTGCCAAAGATGAAAATGGTTTATCATTAATAAGACCAGAAGCTCCTAAAAAATCTGGAACAAAAATAAGCTAGTGCAAATCTCATCTATTTTAGATATTATTGATGGAGAGTTATTAAATTCTCCATCAATCTCTTTTATTTATTCAATCAAAACAAATGCAAACAAGGTTAAAGAAGGCGATTTATTTATAGCTAAAGATATAAATAGTGTTGAAATAGCCGTAAAGAATGGTGCATTTGCAATTATTTCTGAGATAAATTTTCCAATAATTGATAATGAAATTGCTTGGATAAAAGTAAAAGATATTGAGATAAGTATAATTAAACTTGTTAGATATAAATTATCTATTTTAAATTTAGATGCTTATTTTTGTGATAAAGTTGCTTTTCAATTATTAAAACTTTATTCTGTAAATTTCTCAAAAACTATCAAATTAATACCAAATAAACTCGAAAATATATTTAAAAATATAGATGAAATAGAAAATTGCAATGTTATAATATCTTCTAATCAAGATACATTAAATAAAATTTATCCAAATAATAGAAATTTTAATGATATTTCAACTAATTTGGTAATAGAAAATTTAATTGAACACTCTTTATTTGAAACTTCATTTTCATATAAAGGTGTATATTTTTCAAAACTAAAAATTTCTAGTTTGTATTTAGCTCAATTTTTGAGAGTTTATAATTTTTTAGATGGAAATTTAGATTTAGGAAAATTAAAATCTTTTTATAATCTAAAACCTCTTTTTATAGATAGAAATTTAAATTTAATTGAGTTTGGAAAAAGTGATAAATTTATTATTTGTCAAGACATAAAGAGTTTATATGATAATGAAATTTTATATATAAAAATAAAATATAAATATGCAAAAACTATTTTTATCACATCTGAATATATTGAATATTTAAAAAAAGATGAACAAATTCTTATAAAAGAGCTTGATGAATTAAAACCAATTTTGAGAAAATCAAAATTTAATGCTGTATATTTAATCGGTTTTAACTACAATCAAGTTCAAGAATATTTTTTACAAAGTGAAAAAACTTTAACTCTATTTTAAATTAGTAAACCATACCAAAAGAGCTTATAACTTTTCCCAATATTTCTAATTCATTTTTATTTAAAATTTGAGATGGATAATCTTTATTATCAGAAATAATATCTAATTTACCATCAACTCTTCTTTGAATTCTTTTTACAAACAAACCATGAGTTGTTGTAAAAGCATAAATTCCATCTCTACTAACATCATTTTTTGTTTTATCTATAAATATAATATTATCACTATTTAAAGTAGGTTCCATTGAATCCCCTACTACATTGATAGCATCAATATTTTTTAAATTTTCTTTTCCACCTAACATATTTACAAAATATGTTGGAAGTTGTAATGATTCATAATTATCTTCTGCTTCATAGGCACCTCCTCCAGCACTAACTGCAACAGCAGGATAATATTTAATCCAATATTTATCAGTTGTATCAATTAATGAACCTGGATTTTGATCATATAAAAGCCAATTAATTGATATTTTCTTTTTTGCACAAAAATTTAAGATATTTGAGAAAGGAATTTTCCCTCTATTTTTCATAGTTGCAAAGTTTGCTTGGCTTAAATCTAATGAATTTGCTACATCTTTATCAAAAACTTTGCCATTTTTACCGTCAGCACTTAAAATATCTTTTAACTTTTCAATAATATCATCAACAATCAACATAATATTTTCCTTTTCTTAAAATTTTAATAATTATATTACAAAATGAAATATTTTTCAACTATTTTAATAAAATTATATAGAATTTGAAATATTTTATAAAGAAGGATTCAATATGACAACTAAATTGATGAAAACAAAGGCAGATATAATAAAAATATTAACTAAACTTGACAATTTTATTTATGAATTTGGAGAAAAAATATTATAATTATTTAATCTTAGTAAAATTTATAAATTTTATTAAATCAAATGAAAATATAAATATTACTAAAGCAATTTTTATATATTATTACGTTGACAATTACAGATAGTAACCATGGGGAGTATTATGGAAATAAACTTAGTAGCAGAGTCAATAAAATTCATGTTTTTAGGGATGGGAGTAGTATTTGCATTTCTAATAATAATGATATTTGTACTAAAAGCACAAGGAGCAATATTAACAAGATTTTT
>JAQTXB010000019.1 GCA_028688995.1 Aliarcobacter sp. | reverse complement strand
CAATTATGTATAACTGCAACCCTGAAACTGTATCAACAGATTATGATACTTCAGATGTTTTATATTTTGAACCAATCGATTTTGAACACGTAAGAAGTGTAGTTGAAAAAGAGAATCCAGATGGTGTGATTGTACATTTTGGTGGACAAACTCCTTTAAAACTTGCAAATGCTTTAACAAAAGCAGGGGCAAAAATCATAGGAACAACTGCTGAAGTTATTGATTTAGCAGAAGATAGAAAAAAATTCTCAGCATTTGTTGAAAATATTGGATTATTACAACCTGAAAATGGAACAGCTGTAGAAGTAACAGAAGCTATTGAAATCGCTGAAAAAATTGGTTATCCAGTATTAGTTAGACCTTCTTTCGTACTTGGTGGAAGAGGAATGAGAATTGTTTATTCAACTGAAGAGTTAAAACAATATATGGATGAAGCAGTTTCAGTTTCAAATGATGCACCAGTTTTAATTGATAAATTCCTAGATAGAGCAATTGAGCTTGATGTTGATTGTATTTGTGACGGAAAAGAAGTTTATATTGGTGGAATTATGCAACATATCGAAGAAGCTGGTATTCACTCAGGGGATTCAGCTTGTTCATTACCTCCAATTTCAATCAGTGATGATTTAATTAAACAATTAGAAACAAAAACTAAAGAAATGGCATTAGGTCTTGGTGTTGTAGGACTTATGAATACTCAATATGCAATTCACAAAGGTGAAATTTATCTAATTGAAGTAAATCCAAGAGCTTCAAGAACAGTTCCATTTGTATCAAAAGCTACTGGTATGCCACTTGCAAAAGTTGCAACTAGAGTTATGTGGGGTGAAACTTTAAGAGCTGCATTGGCTGTTTATGATAAAGATATTGTAACAGAAGGAAATGGCGTATTAAAACCAAAATTAAAAGGTCACGTGGCTGTTAAAGAAGCTGTATTCCCATTTAATAAACTTTCAGGGGCTGATTTATTATTAAGTCCTGAAATGAAATCAACTGGTGAAGTTATGGGGATTTCTGATAGCTTTGGAATGGCTTTTGCTAAATCACAAACTGCTGCAAAAAATGACCTTCCAAAAGGTGGAAAAGTATTTATTTCATTATGTGATTTAGATAAAGAATTTGCTCCAAGTATTGCAAAAGGTTTAACTGAAAATGGCTTTACAATCGTTGCAACTGGTGGAACTTATACTATTATAAGTGAAGCTGGAGTTGAGTGTGAAAAAGTATTAAAAGTTAGTGAAGGAAGACCAAATATCATAGATTTACTTACAAATGGTGATATTTCTATGGCTATTAATACAAGTGAAGCAAAAGAGTCATCAAAAGATGATGGTAAAAATATTAGAAGATCAGTTCTTAGAATGAATGTTCCATATTTTACAACAGTTGCAGCTGCGAATGCAGCAGTTGAAGCAATCAAAGTTTTAAAAACAAATGATGTTTCAACTCCTAAATCAATCCAAGAATTCTTAAACGATTAAGAACTCATGGATTCTTCTTTAGTTTATCTAGTTCAAACAGATACAACAGTGGGTTTCTCATCTTTAAATGATGAGAAACTCTCTTTGATAAAACAAAGACCAACATCAAAAAAAATACTTCATACAGTTGATTCTTTTAAGACTTTAACTCAATATACAAGAGTGCCAAAAAACTTTAGAAAGAGAGTTAGAAATAGTAAAAAAACAACTTTCATTTATCCAAATACAAAGTCATTTAGAGTTGTAAGTAAAGATTCTGATTTTTATGATTTTATACATAAATTCAATATTTTGTATTCAACATCAGCAAATAAAACAGGTGAAAGCTTTGATAAAGATTTTGCAATAATTGGAGCAAATATAGTTGTGGAAGATAAAAGAAGTTTTTATGAGACGAAAGCATCAACAATAATAAAACTTTCAAAAAAAACAATGAAGATAGTGCGATAATCAATAGTTTTAAGCAAAAATAAACTCAAACTAAAATATAATCCTACTCTTCAAAAAAATGACCCTGTCGTCTAGTGGCCAAGGACGTCTGGATTTCCTCCAGAACACGCATGTTCGAATCATGCTGGGGTCGCCAATAAGCTCTAAAAATTATATTAGCTTATTATAATCAATAAAGATATTTAATTCTTTTTCTTTTGCATTATTCTCATTATTTTTAAAAACAACAATCCAATTAGAATTAGAACTGTTTCTTTCAACTGAAATAATAGAGGCATTAATCCAGCTATTTTCTATTTCATGATTTGCAATTTTTCCAAGAAGTTCTTCTGAAGCTAGGTGTTTTATCTCTAATTGTTCTATTTTAAAATCACTATTTTTGTAACTATTTATTTCTTTTTTTTCAAAACCTGATAGGGAATAAAACACCACAATTGATACAATGGGGATAAGTTTAAATACTTTATTTTTCATATTCTACTTTACTTAATTTACTTTTTAGAATTGTATCCTATTTTAAAGAAAAAAGTATAATAGATTTTAAAGTTCTCTCCTATATTTCTATTATATAACCATATCCTGATTTATTTTTTATAATACTTTTATATGTTTTATTTCTTATTTTATTTACAAAGTTTCTCATTGTAAAAATACTCATATCTTTTGTTTTCCAAATATTTTCTTTTACTACATCATAAGTTACAATATTATTTTTATTTTCAATTAATAGTTTTAGGAATTTTGTTTCAATTTTTGTTAAATCAATCGTTGATATAGATTCATTATTTTCTTTTAATAGTTTTGAAGTTGCAACTACCCAACTAAAACCTTCTTCTAATTGAATATTAGTAGATACAATAAATGGTACTTCATTATGTAACATATTTTCTATAAACTTTGGACTTAAATTTTCAAACTCTTTTGGTGTGAAATATTGTGTTTTTATTAATTTATTCATTTTATATAATTCTCTTTTTTTTATTATTTTAAATTTTAAGGAATTATAATTAATAATTTTTTTGGAGAGAATGACCTAAGTCAAGAATTTTTTTTTAGTTTTATAAATAGTCCCAAAGACTATTTATTAGATTTTTCTATAATTACCATATCAAAAGATGTTTTTTGAACAACTAAAGCTTTTGTATCTGGAACTACAGAGAGATTATTTATACTTTTAATTTTTGTTTTATAAATATGAATATCATTTTCTAAAGTTTCAATTTTTTGATTGAGTTGTAGAATAACATCAACTCCTGCTAAATTAACACCAAGGTCTCTTGTAAGTGTTAACACATATTTTATATGGTCAATATCTTTTTGAGAGTAGAGTCTTATTTTTCCATTTGTTCTAGAGGGCTTGATTAAGCCCTCTCTTTCATATTGTCTAAGAGTTTGAGGATGAATACTTAAAATCTCTGCAACTGCTGAGATTAAGTATACAGGTTCAATATAGCTATTTGTTTCCATAATTAATATCCATTAATTTGAAGGAAGTTTTTCTTCTAAGATTTTTACTAAATCTTCATCTAAATCTTCAATTCTTGGTAAAACTATATTTGCTTTTAAATATAAATCTCCTTTGATTCCAGCTTTTCTATTTAAAACACCAAGCTCTTTTACTCTAAATCTTTGATTTTGTTTTGTATTTTGAGGAACTTTTAATGTAATATCTTTATGTATTGTTTTTACTTCAACTTTTCCACCAAATAGGGCAGTTTTTAAAGGTAAATCAAAAGATTTAATTAGGGTGTCACCATTTCTTTCATAATCAGGACTTTTAGAGACATTAATTTTTAAAATTAAATCACCCCTTTGTCCTTGATATGATTTTCCTTTTCCCTTTGCTCTTATTTTTTGTCCATCTTCAATTCCTTCTGGAATTTTTACATCAAAAGAGTCATTGTTTAAGTTAATAAATTGTTTTCCACCAAGAACAGCAACATCAAAAGGAATAGTGATTTGAGCATTTGTATCTAAGTCAGGTTCACTAAACCCTCCAAATCCACCTTGTGAAAAGCCAGATCTACCAAATCCACCTCCACCACCAAACATTTGTCTTAAAATTTCATCTAAATCAACATTTGATCCTTGACCTCGTGCAAAGTCGTGGAAATTTTGTCCACCAAACATTGAATCACCATGTTGATCATATTGTTGTTTTTTTTCTGGATTACTTAAAACTTCGTATGCTGCGTTAATTTCTTTGAATTTATCTTCTGCTTGTGGGTCTTTATTAACATCAGGATGATATTTTCTAGCTAACTTTCTGTAGGCTTTTTTTATCTCATCTGCTGATGCATTTTCATTTATTTCTAGTGTTTCATATAAACTTTTTGCCATTTTTCAATCCTATTATTTGAATAAAATATTTTAATATTTAAAAATTTATTATATCACAAAGGTTGAGTCAATGTCAATCAAGTATTGTTTTTTAATGTTATTTTGAAAAGTGCACCAGCACACTCTTTATTTTCAAAAATAAATTGTTTGTTAGAAACAGTTATTTTACCTTTCATACTTGATTGGATTATTTTATGGGTCATATATAATCCTAAACCAGTACCTTGATATTTATGTTTTGTTGTAAAATATGGTTCAAAAATTTTATCGATTATTTCTTCATCTATCCCACCTGCATTATCGATTATTTCAATAATTACAGAGTCTTTAATTTGTTTAGTTGAAATCTTTATAACCCTTAATTCACTCTTTTTTCTTTTTAAACTAATGGCATCACTTGCATTATGTATAATATTTATAAAAGCTTGACTAAACTCATTTGCAAAGTTATATAAATAAATATCATTATCTAAATTTAAATCAATAGTTATATGATTTTCTTTTAAAATACTCTCTATTAAGGAGATATTATTGTTAATATTTTGACTTAAATTAAATAATGATTTTTCTTTATCCTCTTTTAGAAAATCTTTAAAAACATCAATAGTATTTGATAGATGTTCTGTTGTTTCTGATATTGATTTTAGTGCATCATCTAACATCTCATCTGTCAATAAATTCATCTCTTTTTTTAGTCTTGAACCAGAAGCAGTAATGGAGATTATATTTAGTGGTTGTCTCCATTGATGGGCAATATTTCCTATCATTTCACCCATTGCAGCTAGTTTAGTTTGTTCTGCTAGAAGATTCTCTTTTCTTTTTATATCTGAAATATCAATTATTGTTAATATTTTATAGTTTTGAGATTTTATATTTGTATTTTTTATATTTACAAGAGCTTTAAATGAACTTTTATCTTCTCTTGTAATTGTTACTTCAACAGGTTTTGTATGTATTTTTCTAAGGATATTTTTATCTAAATCTAAATCATGAATATCTTTTTTTAAGAAAAATTCTTTTGATTTATGATTACATAGGTCAAGGGCAACTTGGTTACAATCTACAATTTTATCATCTTTAAAGACAATAATAGCTTCCATTGTTGTATCAAATAAAAGTTCTAATTCCTCATTTTTTTCTTCAACTTCTTCTTTTACTTCTTTTAATTTATAATTAATCTCAGATAAAATAGTTGTATCATAAATATAAATTATTGCTAATTCTTTTTCAATATCATAAGGTGTTATTGTAATACTTTGTTGCATCTCATTAAAAACCCTATCTGCAACTTTTGATAATTCAATAGGTATTAAAAATTTATTAAATTGAGGAGTATAAAATGTTGAAGAGTTTAGTTTTAAAGCAGTTATTATTTTTCTAGTTAATTTTTTATCATCAATTTGAGGATAAAAATCTTTTATATTTTTACCAATAATTTCTCTTGAATTAATACCTGTTCTAATTTCAAGCCAACGATTCCAAAATTTTACTTCTAAATTTTTATTTATTAGAATTATTCCATTGTCAACTGTATTACAGATTACATCAAATTTATTTGCATTCACAATTAAAGCTCATCTAATATTTTATTTAGTTTTTCTTTTATATACAAAATAGAATTATCTGTTGTTAAAATGAATAATTCGGCATTTATATTTAAATCTTCAAATTTCAGCTGAGTTGATATTATAATAACTTTATGATATTTCGAGATAAAAAGATTTTTTAGTTGATCCATTGATGTTATTGTTCTTATTGTTGGTGCCGAAAAAGATACATTTGTATCAATATCTTCAGCTAATTTACTAATTGTTGACGAAGATAGAATATTTGTTATTTCTAAAACAACATCAGCAATCTCTTCATCATTTACTTCATGATCTTCAAGACCAAATTTATATGCTATATTTTTTGCTGATTCTTTGTCTATAACAAACATATTTTCACCGCAAAGAGTTCCATTTATTTGTTGTAAAGATACTAAATGTTCAACATCTAGATTTAATTCATTAGATAAATAAGGTTTTAATTCATCAGCGTCGATGATTTGAATTTTTGGAATAGATAGTTGAGCAAAGGCATCAAGAATTTCTGTTATTGCCGCTGTTGCACTTCCATAGGCTACATTCATTAATTCTTGTAAACAATCTCTTTCATCTTCAGTTAAAGTTATAGATTTCATTATTTTGCCAATTCATTAATTTTATTAAGTATTTGTTCCATTTTTGCTAAGTCAATAGGTTTTTTTATGAAATTGAATGCACCTAGTTGTGAAGCTTTGTCTATAGATAATTTTTGTATATCAGCTGAAATAATTACAACTTTAGCATTTTTATCGAATTCTTTTATTTTTTCAAGAGCTTGGAAACCGTCCATAGTAGGCATTGTTAAATCCATGAAAACTATTTTTGGTAATATTTGTTTATATAAATCTAAAGCTTCTTGTCCATTTTGAGCTTCATAAATTTCAACATTATCTTTAAGTATGTCAGTTAAAACTTTTATAACCATTTTTCTTGCCATTTTAGAATCATCTGTAACTAAAACTTTCATTAATTATCCTATTATTCAATTGAACAATGATTTTATCTAAAATTTTATAATAATAACTTTTTTTTAATAGGGAATATACTAATATTATCCTTTAATGAAAGGAAATTATTATTTATGTTTTCTAAAGATGAATGGACTCAGTTAGAGTTTTTAAAAAATAAGAGAGATTTAGAAAAAAATGGTGTTAAAGTTGTGTTAATTGATACAATTTTAAAACCTATTGAAAATGTTGAAACGATGGTTTATAATCCACCTTTAATGGAACAACTTCCTATAAATTCAGTTTTTGTTTTTTATTGTGATACGGGAAAAACTACTAAAGAGAGATTAGAATATTATAAAAAGAAATTTCCAAACCATAGATGTGTTAGTTTAAAAGGTGGACGTGGTTATTTCAGACCAAATCTTCAAATTTTTGAGAAATCGGATAAAAATGAATAAACAAGAGTTTGATTATGTAATTGTTGGGGCTGGAATTGCTGGATGTTCTTTATCACATTTTTTATCTAAGTACTCAAAATCAGTTTTATTGATAGATAAAAATGAAGATGTGGCTTTTGGTGCAAGTGGCGCAGCCGGAGCATTTTTATCTCCGCTTTTGGGAAAACCAAATAAGTTTAAAGATTTAATAACTAAATCTTTAAATTTCTCAATAGCTTTTTATAGGGAAAATTTTCCTAAAGAAATAACAAATTGTGGAACATGCAGAATTCCTAAAAATGATGAAGATGAAGAGAAATTTCAAAGTTATATCCCTTATATGGATTTCGATTATGAAAAGTATGAAGATGGTTATCTATTTAAAATAGGAAGTGTAGTAAAATCCTATGAAATTTGTAAGAAACTATCAAGTAATACAGAAATACTTTTTAATTATGAAGTAAATAATATTGAGAAAATTGATGATGTTTGGGTTTTAAATAATGAAATTAAAGCTAAAAATCTTTTTTTGACAATAGGTGCTGATATTTCACTTATAAAAGAGAAATATATCGATATTAGAGCTGTTTGGGGTCAAAAAATAGATATTAGTACAACAACTCACGTAGATATAAATTATCACAAAGAGTGTTCTTTATCAATTTCTTCTGATGATGGAATAGTATCTATTGGTGCAACCCATAATAGATTTGACGATGAAAAAATAGAAAGTAGCTATAATCTAAAATTAAAAAATATAAATAAACTAAAACATAATGAATATACAAATAAAATCATACAAAATGATATATCTATACTTTTAAAAAAAGCAAATGATATAAAAAAATTAGAGGATATAAAAGTTTTAGATGTAAAAATCGGAGCAAGGGCTTCAAGTGTTGATTATTTTCCAATGGTTGGAAAGTTAGTAGATTCTACTAAAAGTTTTGAAAAATATCCACATTTAAAAAATGGTTTCCAAATAAAAAATGAAAATTTAGAGATGATAAATAATCTTTATATTTTGACAGGAGTAGGTGGACGAGGTTTTGTTTTATCTCCATATTTAGCTCATGTTTTAGTTGAGAGTATTTTTAATAATGAAGAATTAGAAGAAGAGATAACAAATTATAGACTATTTAAAAGATGGGCTAAAAAACAAAAAAATTAGGAAAAGAATGATAAAAAATATTTTAAAAATAGTTATATTAGGAATTATTGGATTTGCGCTTTTAGTATATTTAACTGCTCCAAAAAATCCAAATAGTGTTGAAGTGAGTCAAAATAGTAAAAATGTTTTAAATATAGATTATATTCCAAGATATTTTGAAGTTGCAGGAAAAAGTTCTTATTTACCATTTGAAACTTTTTTTCAAAAAGGTGCTGAAAAATATATTGTTGTTCTAAATCATGATAGTTTGGCTTTATTTAAAGATTTATATAAATATACAAATAAAAATATTGTTTTAGTTGCGAATATTTCAAATACTCCTTGGCTTATAAAAAAGTTTGCAGTAAATGGAAAGTTAGATGAAATGTATAAAAGTTCAGCAGTTCCTTTGATAGTTGATTCAAATGGTAGTTTTATTAATAGTTTAGCTTTAAATGATAATACACAAAATAAATATTTTATTTACAAAATAAATGTAGATGGAACTATTGTAAAAGTTAATGAGGGATTAGTTGAATTAAATATTCTAGAAAAAGGAATTTCAGAAGAATATTCTAAAAATAGTTTAGAACAAATAGTAAAAATATTTTAATTATTAGATGAGAAAAATCTACCTTTTTATATTAATTTCTCAATTGTTGCTCAATTGTGCAGATATAAAAACACATACAAATGAGAAGAATTTAGAATTTTTTAATAATAAAGATAAAAATAAAAATTCAAAAGCTGAAAATGAAATAGCACTTGGAATGAAATTTTTAGATGAATTAAAAATCTTTGATTTTCTTAAAAATGGTGAAAATAAAAGAGCTACTAATAATATTTTAAAAAATGATCCAACTCGTAATATTACTATGTATGATGAGTTGATAATCGAAGTAGATTCTTCTAAAAACTCTATGCTTTTAAAAGGAAAACTAAACAATAAAATAAAAAATATTCAAACTTATATTGTCTCAACTGGAAAAAAAGAGATTAAAAAACCTACTGGTGAAGGAAGTGTAACTTCAATAACTTTAAATCCTTTTTGGTATCCAACACAAGATACAATAGAGGCGTTTAAGAAAAGAGGAATTAATTTGCCATCGGTTGTTCCTCCTGGAGATAAATTTAATTATATGGGTACTGCAAAAATCAATCTTAGTCATATTGTTGATGGAAAAAATACTTTTAGAATACATGGAACATTAAGTGAAAGTACAATTGGAACGAATGAATCAAGTGGTTGTATTAGAATGAGAAATATTGAGGTAAACCAGTTGGCTTCATTATTTAAAAAGTTTAGTGACTCAAAAGGTATAAATAATATAAAAGTATTTTTAAAATAATTATTCTCATTTAGTATAAAATCTCACAAAAAAAACATTTTTGTTTATTTAATTTTTAATTTCAATTATAAGTAGTATAATTTTGTCCAAGAATTTATTGTAAATTTTGTCTAATTAATTTACAATAAAACTATCTAAAATCTGGGAGGTGTATATGCCTATAACTTTAACTGACGATATTTATGGAACAAATCTTATTGTGATTGCTATTTTAATAGCAGTAGTTCTTTTTACTTTTAAAAAGTCAAAACATACTGATTTGTTTCCAATTTCTGTTACACAAGAGCTTAAGGGTTTAGGGATTTTAACAGTTGTTTTTGCACATTTTGCTTATATGCTAGTGACAAATGCAGATTTTCTTTTTCCTCTTTCTATAATTGCAGGGGTTGGTGTTGATTTATTCCTTTTTATGTCAGGATATGGTTTAACTGTAGGAATGTTAAAAAGACCTCTTCCTTTAATGGAGTTCTATAAAAGAAGAGCGATAAAAATATTTATTCCTTTTTGGGTTGTAACAATTATTATATTTGCTTCAAATGCAATATTTTTAGGTATTACTTATCCTGTGCCTTATATGATTCAATCATTATTAGGATGGTTCCCAACGGCAAGTGGTTTTGATGATGTTAATTCACCATTTTGGTATATTACTTGGATGATGATGTTTTATGCACTTTTCCCAATAGTATTTAGTGTAAAAAGACCATGGTTAAGTGCAATAATCTTAGCTGTAGTTGCAACATTAATTGGTGTATATAATCCTTTAGATATGGGAGATAATTGGCTTCATAGATTACATACAGTTGCATTTTCTTTAGGAATTGTTTTTGCTTGGTTATTATTTGAAAGAAAAGATAAAGAGAATAAATTTGTTGCAGCTTTCAAAAAATTCAGAAGTCAAACTAAAGATTCTTATTTAGTAATAGCTTTAATGCTTGTAGTTGTAGTTTATATGTCTTTACATACAACATCTGGTCATTGGCCTAAATTAACTGCGATTTTAGGACAAGGATATTTTGTTGATCAATTAACTTCTATTGTTATTATGTTTGCATTTATTGTTATTTTTATACTTAAGAGATTTGACAATAAATTTTTATCAATTTATGGACTTTATTCTTTTGAAGTATATTTGATTCACTGGCCATTAATAGGAAGATATGATATTTACTTTGATATATTACCTGCTTGGGCAGCTGTTGTTGCTTGGATAATTACATTTATTGTTGTAAGTTGGTTATTACAAAAAATCACAACACCTATTGGTGCTTGGGTTGATAGCCATTTAGCAAAATAAGAACTCTTTTATAAATTTTTAAGTGTGGATTTCCACGCTTAAAAAGCTTTTTTTTAATCCAAATAAATACTTAAAATAATCTGAAAAATTAAGAAAAATAGTAAAATTTTGTAAAGTGTTACATTTAGAAATAATAGGTTAAATTTTAAAATACACTATTATACTTTGTATTGACAGTATGGCCTTTGCTATGGCACTATTCTCAACTTTATCTGATAGAATTTATAACAGAAAATTATAACTAGAAAAGAATAATAAAAATATGGTAAACTGTCGAATTATTATTCAATTTAGATAATTGTAGATATATTAAAAAAATAGGGAAAAATTAATGACTTTAGTAGAGAGAATAAAACCTTTAGTAGAAGAAATTGCATTTAAAGTAGTAAATATTGATGAACCATTATATACTTCAAATTTAATTGATAGTATGGGAACTGTTGATCTTGCAATGATGTTAGAAGAAGAGTTTTCTATTAAAATTGATACAAGAGACATTATTGAAAGTAATTTTGATAGCGTAAATAAGTTAGCAAATTATATAGAAAGTAGGTTAGGTGAATAAACTTTTTAGTAATATTTTTGCATTTATTTTTGCATTATTAGTAGTTATATTACTATTTTATATAAGTAAAAATGAAATTCTAAATTATTATGCTAAACCTTTACAAGATTCATTACAAAAAACTATTAGTTTACAAAATGATTTAGAAAGTGGAAAAATAGTAGTTTTTGGTTCTTCTGAATTAGTAATAAATCCTAATCAAAAATTTTTACCTCAAAATTATTTTAATAATGATTTAAAATTACCATTAAGAACACAAGGAAATGAAGGGCAACAAAGCTTTGCAATCTTAGCTCAATTAGCTGCTTATCATGGGGATCTTATAAAAGAAAATGCAAAAGTTGTAATATTATTATCTCCAAGTTGGTTTACTGGAAGTTATAATAATGGAACAACAATACCTAAATTCTTAGAGTTTATGTACCCTGGAATGATGAATAAACTCTATTTTCAAAGTGAAGTGGATGATAGTTATAAGATTTTGATTAATAATTATGTTAAAAAAAATATAACTTATATTAAAAATCCAAATTTTATTTATGAATACTCTTTTAATGAATTAGAAGATGATTATTTAAACAACGAAATAAAAAGAATTCTAATTAAAAGTTTTGATAATAGAGATATTAATCCTCCAATTGTTACTTATAAAAATCCAATGCTTGATTACGAGAGTTTAAAAATAGAAGCGAATAAAATTTCAACTCCTTCTACAAATAATAGTTTTGGAATTAGCAATGAATATTTTACAAAATATATTGAGCCTTCAATTACTAAAGGAGAATTTCCTTATACTATAATTGTTCCCTCTGAACTTGATAAAAACCAAGAGTATCAAGATTTATTAGTATTACTTGAGTTATTAAAAAGTTATAAAATTAAACCACTTTTTGTAATGCAAGATTTACACCCTTATGTATTTGAAAAAAATAGAGATGAAATGACAACAATTATATCGACAATAAAATCTAAAATACAAGAGAATAATTACGGTTATTTAGATATGTGGACATATAAAAAAGAGAATTATGAAATGGGAACTTTAACTGATATTGTTCATTCTGGCGAATTAGGTTGGGTTAAAATCAATCAAAAAATTATTGAACATTTTATGTCAAAAGAAGCAAAATAAAATGAAATATTTTTTTAGAACTTTTTTAATATATTTATTATTAATTATTGGTTTTTCATTTATTATAATTGATGAAAATATAGATGATTTAAGTGGACAAGAAGTTGAATCAACTGTAGAATTTGTATATGAGGCTTTTTAATGGGAAATATGTTACCTTTTTCTGGACTTGATTTTTTTATTTTGACATTTTGCTTCATTTTATTTTTACATGTTTTTAAAAATATTTTAAAGAATCTTATCTCTTATAAAAATATATTATTTATAGCAATTATTATATATATATCTTTTTTTATACCACATGCAGAGAAAATCTTATTTTTTCTTATTTATGTTTATGTTGTATATTGGATATATGTATCAAATAAATATCAAGAAACATTTTTCCCAATGATTATTATTGCTTTGCCTATGATATTACACAAGTTTGATATAGATCCAATATTTAAGGTTATTGGTATTTCATATATCACATTTAGAACTATTCAAGCAATAGTAGATAGTCACAATTACGGAAAATTATCTTTTATAGAGTTTACTTCATTTTTATTATTTCCAACAACGCTATTAGCCGGTCCAATTGATAGATCATATAGATTTCAAGAAGATTTAGAAAAAGGTTATGAAAGTTTAACTTTAAGTAATATAGGAAAAGGTTGGGATGTTTTAATAGTTGGAGTTTTATTTAAATTTATTTTTGCAGAATTTGTAAATAAATTTTGGCTTTCAACTATTGATGAAAATAGTATAGTATTTTTAGATATGGTAAATAGTGCTTATGCTTATACAACATATCTATTTTTCGATTTTGCTGGATATAGTGCCATGGCTGTTGGTTTGAGTATTATGATGGGAATATATATTCCCATGAACTTTAATCATCCATATTTGGCTCCAAATCCACAAGATTTTTGGAGAAGATTCCATATTACTTTAGGTTCTTGGTTAACGGATTATTTCTTTAAGCCTTTATATAAATATTTACACAATTTTAATGTTTTAAAAGGAAGAAGATTATTAATTCAAAACTTAGCAATCATAGCTACATTTTTACTTATGGGAATGTGGAATGGTTTTAGTTGGTATTTTATTTTTAGTGGTTTCTTATTTGGGATTTATTCTGCTATTCATAATATATATGTTGTTTATGTTAAAAAAGGTGGATTTGATTATTTTACTATTTTCCCAGATATTATAGCTTTAAATTTAAAACGATTTTTAATGATAAATGGTGCTGTTTTGGCACTTTACTTTTTTAGTGGGAGAGTTCCTATATGAGATTTGATTTACAATTATTAGATTTTGTTGAGTGTGACAAAGATTTAGAAAAATTAGCAATATGTGCTAGTGATAAAGATTTAACTTGGATAGAATTTAAAGACGAAGTTGAAAAACTTAAAATAGAAATTTCAAACTATAATTTACCAAAAGGTCATCCAGTAGTTATTTATGGTCATAAAGAAGCTAAGTTTATAGTAACAATGACTGCTTGTATGAGTTTAGGTTTACCATATATTCCAGTTGATACTATTTATCCAAAAGAGAGACTTCAAAAAATTGTAAATATTGTAAATTCTGCACTTATAATAAATACAATTAATGATACTTTAGATTTTAATAAAGATAATATAAATACTTCTTATGATTTAGCTGATTCAATTATATATATTATATTTACATCTGGAAGTACGGGTGAGCCAAAAGGTGTTCAAATAACACAAAACTCAATATTAGATTTTAATAATTGGTTAGAGTCCGATTTTAAATTTTCAAAAGATAGTGTATTTATGAATCAAGCACCTTTTAGTTTTGATTTATCAGTATATGAACTTGTTGGGTTTTTATCATTTGGTGGAACTATTATTTTAAATAGCAGAGAACTACTTGAAAATCATATTGAGTATTTTGAGAGATTAAAAAAATATGAGTGTAATACTTGGGTATCAACTCCATCATTTATTAGTAAATATTTACTTTCATCTGAATTTACAACTAATGAAATTAAAAGTTTACAAACTTTCCTATTTTGTGGAGAAGTATTACCTGCAATGACTGCAAAAAGAATTTTGAATAGTTTTCCAAACTCAAAAGTTCTTAACACTTATGGGCCAACAGAAGCAACAGTTGCTACTACTTTAGTTGATATTACACCACAAATCATTGAGAAGTATTCAAAAAGTTTACCAGTTGGATATGTTAAAGCAAATACAGTAATAAATCTATTAGATATTGATAGTGAAAATGTTGGAGAAATAGAAATAGTTGGTGATAATGTTTCTATTGGGTATTTTAAAAATGAAGAGTTAAACTCTCAAAAATTTGAATTAAAATATGAAAAAAGAAGTTTTAGAACTGGAGATTTTGGATATTTTGAAGATAATATGCTTTTTTTCGCAAATAGAAAAGACGAACTAATTAAACTTCATGGTTTCAGAATAGAAATAGGGGAGATTGACAAAGAGTTTACAAATAATAAAAACATAAATGAATCAATCACAATTCCTTTAAAAAGAGGAACAGAAGTGGTAAAACTAATCACTTTTATTATTACAAATACTCAAATCGAAATAGATGAGTTAAAAAAAGAGATTTCAGAAGTATTACCATATTACATGATTCCCTCAGACATAGTAGTTCTAGATAAATTCCCATATAATACAAATCATAAAATTGATAAAAATCAATTGATTAATATTTATAGAGAATTATAATTAAACAAAATAGTTAGAAATTATCCACATAATTTGTGGGTAATTATTTAATTAAAAGCTTTTTATCAGATTTATTTAGAGTAGTTAGAATATATTTTGTTGTTAGTATGGTACCGCTAGTCGGACTCGATAAAGGCTCTTAATAGCCTTTATATTGTATTCTTTATAAAAAAGATACCGTTATAAGTACCGTTATTAATTGTTAGATATAACTTTCTGACATTGAATTTTAAATTTTGGAAGTCCAAATCTAATTATCCATTCAATGATTGATAAATTCACACCTTCATAATCATGAGCAATATAAGTTCTTACATCATAAAGACCTTTTAAATCATCTTTATCAAATTCATTTAAAATTTTATCAGCATGTGATTGTTTTAACTTGTTAAATTGTTCAGCTATTGCTGTTAGATGCATTAGAATTGCAGGTCTTGAAGTTACTAAATCTTCTAAAGCATTAGAGATACTTCCACTATTTTTTACAATCTCTTCTATATATTCAATCTTTTCAATAATTAAATATATTTTAGAGATAGACTCTTTAGACATAAATAGCTCTATCAATAATAAATTTCTTAGCAGTTTTTCCCATACCAGAACTATCAGCTAAATCAACAGGAATACCAAAGATACTACTAATCTCTTCTTTTATTTCATTTACTCTACTAATAGCTTTAAAACCATATCTTGAAGCAAAATCAGGAGTTGATTCCACCAAAATATCTATATCACTATTGCTTGTTGCTTCATCTCTTGAATATGAACCAAAAAGCCCTTTGATAATGAAACCCTCTTTACTATAAAGAGGTTTTAATTCTTTTAGTTTTGAAATAATTTCATTTTTTTGAATCATTACTTTTTGCCTTTGTCTTTTATATAGATATTATAACTAAAATCAGAATTTATCTTAACATTATTTGATAAATTTGAATTTAACTTTTTAAATCTTCTAAATTAACTTTTGTCATATTTTTGTTTGTTCTTACATCTTTAATAGTTTCAAGTGTTTCATCATTTGGAATTTTAATTTCAAATGGTATTCCTCTTTGTAAAATAGATTGGGTTAGAAATATATTAAGAGCTTCATTTAGTTCTAAACCATATTGTTTAAATATCTCATGAGCTTTTTGTTTTGTATCTGAATCAAGATAAACATTTGTTCTAATCTTATTAGTTATTTCTTTCATTTCAAATCCTTATTCTCAATCTTTTTTATAACATAGATAACACATTATTGTCAAATAACTAAGGAATTACCTAGTAATTATATAATTACTAGGTAGTGAATTTTAAGAATATTACCCCATAATTTTAAAATTACCTCTTAGTTAAATAAAAAATTATTTCCCAGTAATTATGTAATTACTACTTATTAAAATTAACATCGATTTTATAGTGCTATTAATTCATATGATTTCTACAAATACATATTATTAATACTTTAGTACAATAAAATAGTAATACAAACAGTTGTAGTAATTTTTTATATAAAAATTTTAAAACATTTTATTTCTAAAATACATCTTTTAGTTATCCTTCCAATAATTTATTGAAAGGATAAAAATATTTACTTTTAATGGTGATGGAATAAAAACTTGTAAACGTTGTGAGAGAAAGATGACACAAAAGGTGGAATTTATGAGAGTGTATGCTCTGCCCAATGTTCAACTAAGTAATTAGAATATAATTCCATACCTATTAATATACTATTTTTAAAACGATTGTACTTACATGTAAATGATGAAAATTTAAGAAACGATGAGATTGAAAAATTTATTACTAAAAATAGATTAAATAAAGAAATGGGTAATCATAAAATAAAGAGAATATCAGAATTTATTTTATTAAATCAATCAGATAAGCTCTCAATAAAAGAGGCTGTTCATAACTTTGTGACAACAAACTGATAGTTCCTAGAATTTTAGTATAGTTAATCTAGTTTAGTCTAATTTGTGCCAAAAAGTACAGCTTGTTGAACTTGTTTTATAACTTATCTTTGTAGCAATTTTCTGTCCACATTTTGATATACGACATTTTTTGTGCATGTTATTTGTTCATTTTTAGGGTGTTTTATGTTATTTAGGTAGAATAATAAAAAATAAAAGGCTATTGTATGAACGATCTAGTATTTAGTACTTCTATGTTATTTAATACCAATAACGATAATGGATGTTTAAAACAAATAGAATGTGATAGTTTTTATATTGCGTCTTATCAAAGAGGTTATAAATGGGGAGACGAACCTATTCAAATTTTATTTGATGATTTATATGATGCCTTTAAAAGTTCAAAAAACAGTAAAAAAAGTCAAGAGTATTATCTACAATACATAACGGTGAAAAAAATTGAATATAATAAAAAAAAGTATTTAGAAATAATTGATGGTCAACAAAGAGTCACTACTCTGTCAATTTTATATTCAGTATTAAATAATAGAGATATCATAAAGAATAAAATAAAGTACGCAGTTAGAAGTAAAGTTCAAGAATATATTGATAACAGAATATATAAAGATTATCAATTACCTTCTAGTTGGGAAGCTTTGATTTCAGAACAGGAAGATTACAACGAACAAGATATATGTTATATGTACAATGCACAAAGTAGATTCTCCAAAAATAAAATTGAAAAACTTGAAGATAATGACGAATTAACTTTATTTATTGAGTATTTGAAACATAATGTAAAAATAATTGTAAATTTAGTTGAAGAACATATAAGTAGTGAGCAAATATTTTCAAACTTGAATAATAATAAAATACCATTAACTAATGCAGATTTAGTCAAAGGATTATTTCTAACAAAACTAGCGAGAGATAATGAAAATAACATATCGTTTAAGGAAATCTTGGAAAAAAGAGCATCTATAGGTAGACAATGGGACGATATGGAAAATTGGCTAAATCAAGAAGAAGTTAAAAATTATTATTTTAAAGATTTTAATAGTAGTATGGATGGATTTCTAAAATTATTTATTAAAACATTAGATATAAATGAAAAATACAATGCAAATGAACAATACTCAATATTTAATTTAATTGATAAAACTATTAAAAAATCTGATAAATCAATAATAGAAATTTTCCATGACTTTAAACTATTGTATTCTAGATTGGTCGATTGGTATGATAATACTCAAATATATAATCTATTGGGTTTTATTTTACTTGCAAAAGGTAGTAAAAGTATGAAATTAGTTAGTTTCGTTTCATATATTTATAAAGATAAAAAAGAATTTATTAAATCGTTGAATAAGGCAAAGAATAATATTATTGAATATGAAAAAATGGAAGAACTAGAGTATGGTAAAAATAATACTTCTATTCATAATATATTATTGGCATTAAGTATATTCGATGATGATAATTCTTCAAGGTTTAATTTTAATGCATATAGTGATAAAAAACAAAACTGGTCACTTGAACACATATTTCCACAGACACCTAAACTTGATAATGGACTATTAAATTGTAATGACATTAAAAGTATAAATGAATTATCTAATAATAAAGATATTGAAGAATTCCGAAATAATATATTTTTAGAAAACAAAGATATAAATTTAGATACAGAATATAAATCTTTAATAAAAATATTAGAGGAAGGAAAAGCTAAAAAAGTAACATCTACTCAAATCTTAATTATAGAGGAACTTATCAAAGTTGAAAGTTTACATCATATAGGAAATATGGCATTATTAAGTGTAGGGGATAATGCTTCGATGTCAAATAACATGTTTAATGAAAAAAGATTAAATTTAGCAAAAAGAGTATCTAAAGGTAGTTTTATACCTAAACATACTTTTGATGTTTTTTCTAAATTAACAGATTTTAATCAATCAAATGTAATGAATGAAAACTTAAAAATATGGACTTTACAAGATATAACTACACATCAATTATGGATGAAACAAAGAATTGAGAAAATTATAGGATTAGAATTATGAAGTCTGGTAAATATACACTTAGAGAGTTATTTTTAAATAAGAATATAGAACAAATTATTGTTCCTGAAATCCAAAGAGATTATGTTTGGAAAAAAGAGCAAGTTATTAGTATATTGGATTCAATTACAGAAGATTATAAAAAATTTGATATGAATGATGATTTAAAAATATTAAATTGTATAGATGATGATATAATTAAAACTATGTTCGAGACATATTATAAAAAACAAAAGTATTCCTCTAATATTGGTTTTATTTATGCCTATAATGACGCTGAATATAAAGATAAGTATTTTTTAATAGATGGGCAGCAAAGACTTACTACAATGTATCTTATGATATTCTCAATATATAACTTACTTAATAGAAAAGAAGATTTTGTAAAATATTATTTTAATCAGAGTATATTAAAACTTGATTATAAGGTAAGAGATTCTTCCCATGATTTTTTGATAGACTTTATAACACATGTTTCTAATAACTTTGATATAGAAGAAATAGAAAATAAATATTGGTATTTTTCTAAATATAATAGTGATAGAACAATTAAGTCAATAAAAGAAAATTATCAGACAATAACAAAATATTTTTCAAGTATGAATAATCTCTATAATTTTAAAGAGTATGTAGAAAACTATATAGAATTTTGGTTTTTTGATACCAATATTAGTAAACAAGGAGAAGAACTTTACTTATCAATGAATAGCAGGGGTGAATCAATGCAAAGTAATGAAAACTTAAAAGCATTATTATTAAAAGAGTCTCTTACTAAAAATGATTATGGTTTAAAATGGGAAGATTGGCAACATTTTTTTTGGATTAATAAAGGTTCTAGTATAAATGCAGATGAAGGATTTAATTTATTTATAAGATTTATAATAATTAGTGAAGTTTTTTCTGTAAAATCAGACGATTCTGATAAGAAAAAAGAAGTAAAGTTATTTGAAATTTTAGAATCAAAAAACTTTATTCACTATATCGAATATTTAAATTTAGATATTGTTGAACAATATATTAAAGCTATAAAAAAACTTGATAATTTAAATTTGTTAGATAAATATTGGTTAAGTGGTGATGTGAAAAATATTATTCGACTTATTGAAATATTACCACTTTTAAGAATAATCTATTCTAATGATAGTTTAGAGTATATAGATTATCTAAGATATAAAAATTTCTTTATGAATATCACAAGATTTATAGATATAGCAAAGAATCCTGATACTTATCTAATAAGAACAATTGAATTAGTATCTCATTTTGAATCAATACCAAAAGATGTTATAGAGTTAAGAGATATTACTAATAAAGAATATATGAATATAATAACATCGAATGAACAAAAAAAAATGTTAATATTAAATAATAATGACACTATACGAGAGGAAATTGAAAAAGCATTTTGGGAAATAGAAGCACATGAACTTTTAAAAGGTAATTTAGATTTTATTTTTAAATTAATAGATACAAAAAATTTTAACTTAGAAGAATTTAATATGTATAAATCATTATTTATAGAACTTTTTCCGAACAAAATCTCAAATAAAGTTAGACAGGCATTATTAGTGTTTGGTGATTATGGAATTCTTGATGGGTGGACGTATCATAAAGCAAGATATTCATTTGAAATTACTTCTACAGAGTGGAATAATAAACAATCAGATATTTTACATGAATGTACAAAAAAATTACTAATTAATATTACTTCTTTGGAAAAACATTTATCTCTTAATGATAAGTTAGACATTATAATTAATCAATTTAATGATAGAGAGGATTGGAGATATTATTTTATTAGAGATAATAGAATATTTAATGATGCACGAAAATCTAAAATCACATGGGATAGTGATGAGCAAAAACCAATTTTAATCTTAGAAAGGAATAATGGAAATAATGGATATAAAGAATTTTCGGAATACGTAAAAAAAATCAAGAATAAACTATAATGTTTAATAAATTAATTGTATATATAATTTTCCACCTATTTCCCACAACACAATGAAAAACTATGCAAATATATGCAAAACTATAGTATATAAGAATTTTTTAAAATGTTAGAGAATGTACATAAATAGTAGTATATGAAAGACTATGCAAGAGTAGGGTAAATATACAATTTAAGTTTCGTCCCCGGTGGTCTAAATAATAAGTTTGTTATAAAAAAGGTCCCAAAAACAGTCCCAAAATTTCCCTTAATTTCCTACTTTTGAGGAAATAATAAATCAAACCCCTACATTTTTCCTACAGGTTTTTGAACTTCTTTTATAACTTAAATACTTTTAAATTCTAAGTATAAATTTATGTTATCACTCCACTTGCATTCTTTATTATACTTCTTCTTGAACTTCAAGAGAAGGATCTTTAAGATCTAAAAATTTGATTACCTTTTCAATTTTATAACCGTATTCTACTTCATTTTTTAACTCAAATAGGACTTCTGTAATTGTATTTATAAACCTATCATATCCTGTATCCTGCTTGTTTTTATTCCAATTAATAAAATGGATTATACTTTTTAAGAAACTTCCAGATCTAACTATTTCACTTTTATATGTTTCCCTATCAATATTCTCTAAGTCAGCTGCTTCATTAAGTCCCCATTCACCACTTCTTCGAGGATTATTCAATATATCAATGACTCTCTCTAAAGTTCCAGATTCATAAGCATTCATTTCAATTATCTTATTTGTAATATAGCTACCCAAAGAAGAATCAAAATCTATAAAAACTTCTTCTTCACTTGTAATTCCATAAGAATTACCATTCTCAAATTTACGATCAATAAACATTTTTATTTTTTCAATTGCAAAAGATTTATATTCAGGGTTGTCATTGATTTTTATTAACTTTTTAATGTAATTAATAAACACTTCTAATTCAAGAATATCAACAATAAAATTTCCACCCTCTTGAAGTTTCGAATACATATCAGCTTCAAATTCTTCTTTACTATATGTCAATTCATAATGAAACTTTAAATTTAACTCTCTAGTTTCTGAAGATATTTTAGTTCCATTTTCTATTAATTTAATTTCATTAATAGCTAACTGTAAATATTCTTTATCTACAATTGAATTTTTAATATAATTATCAACACATTCCATTACTTTACTAACAAAAAGAAAATCTTTTTCAGTATCGTCTAATAAGTAAAATAAAATTTCTTCATAATCTTTATTCTTTTTGAATTCATTATCACCTGCAATATATTTATTTTCTAAATATTCTTTCAAGATATTCAAGTCATAATCATTAAACTTAGAATTTATGATAGATAATCTAATTATCTCATATGCAATTTGAGACTCTATATCTGGATAACCTTTTACTTCTTCAACAATAAATTCAAAATCATTAAGTGCATTTATTAGTCTTTTAATTACTCTAATATTGTTGATTCCCTTTTGAGTTAAAAACTCCAAAGGATATTGATTAAACACTTTTAATCTATCAGCAACTGCATTAAATGATTCTTCAACTGTTGGTCTATAATGTAAGTCGTAATCAATAACTTTATCCTTATAATCAGATAAAACTTTTTTATCCTCTATTTCTTCTTGATTATAAATCATTACAATCTTGCAATTTTTTTGTTCTTTAAATTGAGATATCAATCCTAAAATATCTTTTGTGTCTAATTTATTAGATTTTCTTTCAAAGTCATCGAAACAGATTACAATGTCTTTAAAATCTGATTTAGGTATTAAAGATAAAACATTAGATACTTTTACACCAGCAAATCCAATAGATCCTAATCTACTATCTAAAAAATTTTTTATTTTTTCAGTTTGAGAAACCTGCATTACAATATCTGATTCTATATCTGAAAGAGTATTTTTACCAAACAAAGATACATATGCAACTTCTTTACATACTAATTTTTTAGTTAAATTTTCTTCTACAAATTTATTCCAAAAGTGAGTTTTTCCAATTCCCCACTCTCCATTAAGTGCAATAACAAAAGATTCGTCTAATTTAAATAAATCTTTTAATCTATCATTTACTTTATCTACTTCACTTGTTATCGGCATTATATTTCTCCTAATTATATTCTATTTGAATTGACTCAATATAATCCATTGTTTTTTTAGAAAGTTTTTCCACTTTCTATTTGTATAGATTTTTAATCTGTTAGTATCAATCACTTTTTTAAGCTTATTAAGTGAATTATTTAATTGATTCATATTTTATATAGATTTTACGTTATATGTTATTGAGTTCTTATAATTCATAAAGATTATTATATAGTAATAATTAAAGTTTAAATTAATTATTGAAGTTTTATAGAAAAAGTATTTTTTGAGTTATCATTTAATATCTTTATAGTAATTATTCTTCTTGTCCTAGTATGTGTAATATTTTTTTGTTCTAAAAGGGACTATTCACAAAGTTACAAAGATATAAGAAATATTAATATAGACAGTAATAAATAGTTGTGCATTAATAAGGAAATAAAATTGAATATATTCGAAGATTTGAAAATTAAAGAAGAAAAACTACATACAAAATATAAACTAATCAGAGATAATTTACAGCTGACTGGAGAACAAGAAATTTTAAGAGATTGGGTTGGGGGATTTGAAGATAGAGACAATAAAATTGTAAAAGAATTTCAAACTACCTTTCATTCAACTTTTTGGGAATTTTATTTATTTGCTATTTTTAAAGAATTGAATTTTAAAATTGATTTTAGTAGAAATAGACCTGATTTTATAATAGAATCTCCAAGTAAACTATATATTGAAGCTGTAGTGTCAAATATAAAGCAAGATGGAAAACAAGAAACAGAAAGAGCTCTTGATGATATTCTAAGTATGCTAGAACCACCTTTTTTACAAAGAAATTTTTACAATGAATTAGATGAATCAATTGTTAGACATTCTAATGCTATTTTGTCAAAAAGTAAGAAATATTTAAATGAATATTCTGCCTTAGATTATATAGATAACACGGTACCTTATATTATTGCATTAAGTGGTTATGACCAAATTAATTACGGTAACCAGTATATTTATCCCATGATGGCATTATTATATGGAGCATATTATGATATGGAGAATGACACATATGCAAGAAAAAAATCTATATTAAAGCCTAATAGTCAAGCAGATATATCTATAGGTATCTTTAACGATAGCAAGATGGAACATATATCAGCAATAATATTCTCAGCAACAATTACATTAGGAAAATTAACATCCTTATCTTTGTCACAAAACAAATCTCTTTTAAAGACAAATTTTGTGATTGCAATTAGACGTGACACAGATAAACCTCATTGGCAACCTCACGTAATAAATGAAAATAATCCTGAAGAGTTAGTTGATGGACTATTTATTTTTCATAATCCATTTTCAAAAAACAAATTAGATACTAGCGTATTTAGAAATAAAGGGATTATGCAAATAACAGCAGATGAAAAAGGTCATATTTTTGAAAATGATAGACTATCACTTTTCTCTAGGTTAAATCATTTCCCAAGTCATAATTTTATTATCAATAGTTTAGCT
The DNA here is from genome assembly GCA_028688995.1 of Aliarcobacter sp. Lineage (GTDB taxonomy): Bacteria > Campylobacterota > Campylobacteria > Campylobacterales > Arcobacteraceae > Aliarcobacter. Next base: position 20,184 of record JAQTXB010000019.1, on the reverse strand, counting down.
TTTGAAGCATTTAATAAATTTAATGCAAAAGATTATTATAGAATGTCTTTTTATAAAATTTTAGAAATTGATTTGGATATTGAACCAAAAGAGATGACTATTCTAGATGTGGACAATGATTCATCAGGATATAACTTATCATATATTGTTGATTTAGAAGAAAAAGATATTTCTTTAATACACGAATTAAATTTAAAAGATGAGGATAGTATCGTTGCTATTATATATGCTAAATTAGATAATTTTGGAAATACTACACAATGGTTTTTTCATTCAATATTACAAAAAATGCACAACAAAACCTAACTCCTAATAGCTAAACCTGTTGAGAAAATCAAACGTTCAACAATCTCTTACTCTTGGAACAGTTTTTAGTAACAGAAAGACTGTTCCAAATAGAGCTGAAATTTGGAGCATATTCCAAAAGGTACAGGTTGTTGAACTTGTACATAAATATTTTTTTAACTCATCTTCGGAATAAGTTTTACCCACCTTGCATCTTCCACTATATTTAGCCTTTTTCTATTGTTGTATTCAAATCATATTGGAATGGTAATATAAATTTTATACTTTAAATAGAATAGGCACAGCTTTTTTAAATTAAAATTTTATAAGCAACTTATAAACATCTGTTCCCCGATAATCATTAAAATTTATTAAATCTTAAAATTAAAAGTATATACGAGAACTAGAAAATATGTTTTTCATTTAGTGTCAGAAAACATGGAGTTTGTTTTCATATAATTTTTAATAAATAAAATAGCTAGTCTATATAATTTTGTTATTTTTCAAACAACGAAATAAATATTTAATATTCTTTTCGTAAATATTTCTATCTTTAAAAGCTTTTGCTGTTAAAATATTTCCTTCAATGCAACTCAAAATAAATAATGATAAATCTTTTGTATCTTTTGAAGAGAGTTCATTATTCTCCATAGCTTTTTTGATTATATTCTCAATAATATTTCTTAATCCATCATACTGTTTTTTTAGTAGTACTTCAAAATCTTTATCATGATTTGACATTTCTTGAATTAGATTTGCTAAAGGGCAACCTCTTTGAGATATTAAATCATATGATTCTATTAACATGTTCTCGAAATTTTCTAGATAAGGAGCATTTCCATTTACTATTGCTTCATATTTTTGTCCAAAAATTTCTCTACTTTTTATTTCAACAGCTTCTAGAACCATCTCTTTTTTATTTTTAAAATAGTGGTATAAAGAACCTTTATTAAGTTCTGCTTTTTCTAAGATTTTTAATACTGAAGCCCCTTGATAACCATAGGTATAAACTTCATCAAATGTAATTTCTAATAATAAATCTTTTGTATCTTTTTTTGTTTTCATAATTTACCTCTAAAGAATTATATCAAAAAATATTGACCTTAGAGTCAAAATATCTTGACTTCAAGGTCAAATATTGTTATAATTTTTTTTGACTTCAAGGTCAAATGATAATTTTAATCAAAGGATTAGTATGAAAAGAGTTGTAATAACAGGAATGGATATGATCACTTCACTTGGAAAAGATATGAACAGTTCTTTTTCAAATATTATAAGAGGTGAAAGTGGGATTACAAAAATATCAAATTTTGATGCATCACAACTTCCTGTTCAAATTGCAGGCGAAATAAAAGATTTTGACCCTAAAGATTATATTTCTCATAAAGAGATAAAGAAAATAGATAGATTTATTCAATTGGGTCTTAAAACTGCAATTGAAGCTTTTACAGATGCAAATTTTTCTAATAGTAATATTGATTATAATGATTTTGGAGTAGTAAGTGCTAGTGCAATTGGAGGTTTACCTAGAATTGAAGAAGAGGCATTACTTTTACATAATAAAGGAGCTAGAAAAGTTTCTCCTTTTTTCATTCCAGCATCTTTAGTTAATTTATTAGGTGGAACAGTTGCAATTCATTTAGGATTAAAAGGTCCAAATTTATCTTCAACAACAGCATGTGCTGCAAGTAATCATGCATTAAGTGAAGCTTGTAGATTAATACTTTTAGATCAAGCAAAAATAATGTTAGTTGTAGGTGCTGAATCTACAATAACACCACTTGGAATTGCTGGTTTTGCAGCTTTAAAATCATTATCAATAAACAATGATAACCCATCAAGTGCTTCAAGACCATTTGACGTAGATAGAAATGGATTTGTAATGGCAGAAGGTGCTGGAACTTTGATTATTGAAGAATATGAACATGCAATTAATAGAGGAGCAAAAATATATGCAGAGATTATTGGTTTTGGTGAAAGTGGTGATGCTTATCATATGACAACTCCAAGTAGGGATGGACCATTAAGATCCATGCAAAAAGCTTTAAAAATGGCAAAAAGCAAAGATAAAGATTTTAAACTAGATTATATAAATGCTCATGCCACATCAACTTTTATAGGAGATCAAAATGAAACAGCAGCAATTAAAGAGTTATTGAAAAATGAAATAATTCCACCAATTTCTTCAACAAAAGGAGCAACTGGACATGCTTTAGGTGCAGCTGGAATGATTGAATCAATTATTACAATACTTGCAATGAAAAATAGTATTTTACCACCAACAATTAATTTAAAAAATCAAGACATTCAAAATGGTTGTGATTTAGACTATGTTCCAAATATAGCAAGACAAGACAAAATTTTCTATGCCATGAATAACTCTTTTGGTTTTGGTGGTACAAATGGAACAATAATATTTAAAAATATCCGAGGCTAAGGTATGAATTTAATGATTATTCTACTTGGATGTTTATCTGGATTGGGAGTTTTATCAAATAATATTATTCTTCCTTCATTTGAAAGTATTAGCAAGTTTTTTGAAATTCCAACTTCTCAGCTAAGTTGGATGTTAAACAGTTTTTTTATTACCTTTGCTTTTATACAACTTTTAATTGGTCCCATTTCAGATAAATATGGTAGAAAATATCTTTTAGTGGCTGGATTATTGATTTTTGCAATGGGCTCTTTTCTATGCTCAATTTCACAATCTTATAATATTTTAATTGCAGGAAGAATAATCCAAGCCATTGGTGCAGCAATACCTTTTGTTTTATCAAAAGCAATTGCACGAGATTTATATGATGGAGAGGCATTAATAAAAGCTTTAAGTGCCATTATGATTGTAACAGCAGCAGCTCCTGGATTTTCTCCCTTATTAGGAGCTTATATTGAATCAATTAGCAGTTGGAGAGGAATATTCAATACTTTAACAATTATTAGTTCACTGCTTTTTGTATTTATGTTAGTTTCATTTAAAGAAACAAAGAAATTTAGTAAAAAAAATAGTCTAAAAGATTTTAAACATATTTATATTGATTTAATAAAAGATAAATATTTTTTATTACCAAGTTTGTCATTAGCTTTTTTAATGGGCTCTTTATATGCTCTTTTTGTAACTTCTCCCCTTATTTTAGAACGTGAGTTTTCTTTGACTCATTTAGAATTAGGATTATTTTTTGCAAAAACTGTATTTATTGTATTTATTTCAGGATTTTTATCTCCAAAAATTGCACACAAAATTGGTATGAATAAAACCATTTATTTAGGTTTTATTTTGACAATTTTAGGAGGTGTAACACTTCTTGTTTTATACAATTTTAATCTATTAAATTTAATAGTTTATTATGTTCCAATATCTATATTTTTATTCGGATTTGGTTTAGTAAATAGTGTTGCAACTGCTAAGTTATTACATAAATTTAAAGAAACATCCGCAACTGCAAGTTCACTTTTAGGATTTCTACAAATGATATTCTCTTCATTTTGTGTATTTGTAGCTTTACTTAAAATTCAATATTCATATATTGTTCATCTGAGCATTTTATTTATTATTATAAATATATTTGCATTGTTGTTTTTTTATTGGGAATTAAAAATTATCAATAAAAAATCTATTTAAAAAATTTAATAAAAAGGAAAAATTATGGAAAACTTTAGTTATTCTAATCCAACAAGGGTTGAATTTGGGAAAGAAAAAGAGAAAAATATTGGTGAATATATTAAAAGTTATGGAGTAAAAAAAGTCCTTCTTTCTTATGGTAGTCAACGAATTAAAAGAGATACCTTATTTGATACGGTAATAAAAAGTTTAGAATTACATGGTATTGAATATGTTGAATTTTCAGGAATAACAAGTAATCCAGTATTGTCAAAAGTTAAGGATGGTATTGAGTTAGCAAAAAGAGAAAATATTGATGGAATACTAAGTGTTGGTGGAGGTTCTGTGCTTGATTGTTCAAAAACAATTTCTGTTGGGACATTAAGTGAAAATGATGTTTGGGATTTTTTTATCGGAAAAAGTGTAATTGAAAAAGCTCTTCCTATTTTTGATATTATGACAATGGCAGCAACTGGAAGTGAAATGAATTATTATGCAGTTATTACAAATGATGAAACAAAACAAAAATTTGCTATTGCTTCACCACTTATTTATCCAAAAGTTTCGGTAATAAATCCATTATTAATGGAATCAATTTCAAAGGAGTATTTAGTTTATTCTGCTGCTGATGTAATTGCCCATTCAATAGAAGGATATTTTACAGCATCAGTTCACCCTGAATTTATAAATAAACAAGTTGAAGCAATTATTTCAACAATTATTCAAACAACAGAAGTTTTAATAGAAAATCCTAAAGATTATAATGCAAGATCAGAATTTGCTTGGGCAGCTACAAATGCGTTAAATGGAACAACTTTTTTAGGTACAACTGGGTATTCATTACCAAATCATATGATTGAACATAGTTTATCCGCATTATTTAATGTCCCTCATGGCGCTGGATTATCAGTTGTTATACCCGCTTGGATGAAATGGTATTATAATAAAAACATGCCTCAATTTGAACAATTCTCAAATAGAATCTATGGTTTATACTCTTCACAAGAAGGAATAGAAGCTTTAGAAAATTGGTTTAATAAAATAGGTACTCCAACAAAATTATCACAATTTTCAATCACAAAAGATGATATTGATTTAATTGTAGAAAATGCTTTTGGAAATGCTCAATATTTTGGTTTGAGTGAAATTTATACTAAAGAAGTATTAAAAGAGATTTTAAATAATGCTTTATAATTTAGTTCATAGGATTAAAAGAAAAAGCTTAAAAAATAGAAAATAAATAAAATAGTAATAGTAAAAAAAGGAAAATAAAATGGAAATTAACAACAAAAATACAATTTTAATAACTGGTGGAGCAAGTGGAATTGGTTATGAATTTGCAAAACAACTTTGCGATACAAACACAATTATTATCGTAGGTAGAAATAAAGAAAAACTTGAAAAAGTTAAAAAAGAATTAAAAAATATTCATATTTTTGAATGTGATGTATCAAATCCTAATGAAATTGAGGCATTGTACGAGAAAATATCAGTACAGTTTCCTAATCTTAATGTTCTAATTAATAACGCTGGTATTATGAAAAAAATTGATTTACAAAAAGAACTTGATTATAAGTCTCTTACTGAAGAAATTACTATTAATTTAAATGCTCCTATTTATATGAGTACAAAATTTTTACCACTTCTTAAAAAACAAAAAAATTCCTCAATCATAAATATTAGCTCGGCACTAGGGTTTGTACCTATGTCAATTTTTCCTGTTTATTGTGCGAGTAAAGCAGCTTTACAATCTTTTAATAAATCATTACGAATACAGTTAAAAAATACAAATGTTAGTATTTTTGATATAGCACCATCTTTTACAAATACTGCAATAGTGGATTTATTCAGTAAAGAAGAACAAAAAAATATAAAGATAATTACTACATTAGAAGTTGTAGAAAATTCATTGAAAGAGATATTTAAAGGTAATAAAGAAATTGGTGTAGGACAAGGAAATGCATTAAAATTTTTAAGTCGTTTTCTTCCAAACTTTGCACTTAATATGCTTAATAAAAGTTAAATTATAAAGGCACTATAAATGAATTTGTATAAATATATTCTTCCAGTTACATTATTGGTAATAATCCAATTTTTAGCAGGCTGTGAATCAGAAGTTAAAGACCCTAGGATTGAAGATAAACTTGTAAATGTTATTAGTGTAAATGAAGCCAAAAAACAAGAACAAAGTTTTACAGGAGTTGTTACAGCAAAAGTTCAAAGTAATCTAGGTTTTAGAGTATCTGGAAAAATCATTGAGCGTTTAGTTAATAAAGGGGAAGAGGTAAAAGCTGGACAAGTTTTAATGAAAATTGATAATAATGATTTATCTTTATTAATTAATGAAAAAGAAAATGCTGTAAAAGCAGCTGAAGCTAACTATATTTTAGCTTTAGCAGATGAACAAAGATATAAAAAATTATTAGAATTAAATGCTGTTCCTTTACAACAATATGAACAAAAAAAAGCTCTTGAGGATACAACAAACGCTCAATTATTGGCTTCTCAAGCTCAACTTAAAATTGCAAAGAATGAAAAAAATTACTCTTTATTATTAGCAGATGTTGATGGAACCATAGTTGATGTTTTAGCAGAACAAGGAGCAGTTGTGGGTGTTGGGCAAACAGTAATTCAATTAGCTCATAAAGGAGCTAGAGAAGCTTCTGTTGATTTACCTGAAACTATACATCCAGAAATTAATTCAAAAGCTCAAGCTAAACTTTTTTCTAAAGATGAGCGTATTTCTGTGCAATTAAGACAATTATCAAACTCTGCTGATTCGCAAACTCGAACTTTTGAAGCTCGTTATATTTTAAGTGCAGAGATTGCCAATGCACCTTTGGGTTCAACTATAACTGTTTATTTAGATGAAAAAAATGATAACAATACAATCGAAATCCCACTTAGTGCAATAACCAATGAAGGAAATGGAACAGGAGTTTGGATTTACAATAGTGATTCTTCAACAATATCTTTTAGAAAAATTGAGATAGATTCTCTTAGCGCTGAAACAGCTTTAATAAAAAGTGGTCTTTCTTCTGAAGATAAAATTGTATCTTTAGGGGCTCATTTTTTACATGAAGGACAAAAAGTTCGTGTTTCAAACAAGGTATTTCAATGAAAAAGTTCAATTTATCAGCTTTAGCTGTTAAAGAAAGAGCAATAACTCTTTTTCTTTTAATATCTTTTGCCTTTGCTGGTATTTATGCTTTTACAAATTTAGGACGAGCCGAAGATCCATCTTTTACTATTAAAATTATGACTGTTACTTCTGTTTGGCCAGGTGCAACACCAAAAGAGATGCAAGATTTAGTCGCTGAACCTTTGGAAAAAAGATTACAAGAGTTACGTTGGTATGACCATGTTGAAACTTTAACATATTCAGGTTATACAACAATGACTCTGTTTTTCAAAGATAATATGCCTCCAAAAGAAGTTGCAGAGCAATTTTATCAAGCTAGAAAAAAACTAGGTGATGAATCTTCAAAATTACCCTCAGGTGTAATGGGACCTTTTATTAATGATGAATATTCAGATGTTACTTTCACTCTTTATGCTTTAAAAGCAAAAGATATGCCTCAAAGAAAACTTGTTCGTGAAGCTGAAATATTGCGACAACGATTATTACATGTTGAGGGAGTAAAAAAAGTTCATATTTTTGGAGAACAAGACCAAAAAATATTTGTTGAATTTTCATACGCTAAATTATCTAATTTAGGTATTAGTCCAAATGTTATTTTTGATGCTATTCAAAAAGAAAATAGTGTTACGGCTTCAGGTTCTATAAATACAAAAGGACCACAAGTTTTCATAAGAGTTGATGGAGCTTATGATGATTTAGAAAAAATAAAAAATACCTCTATTGTTGCAAATGGTCATACTTTTAAACTCTCAGATATTGCTGATGTAAAACGAGGTTATGAAGATCCACCATCTTTTGTAATTCATAATAATTCTGAACCTACTTTAATTTTAGGTACGGTTATGAAAGATGGATACAATGGACTTAAACTTGGAGAAAACTTACAAAAAGAGATAGATAAAATTGCATCTGAATTACCTGTTGGTATAGATTTCACAAAAATAACAGACCAAAGCCAAGTAATCAAAGCTTCTGTTGATGAATTTATGATGAAGTTTTTTATGGCACTTGGTGTTGTTATGTTAGTATGTTTATTAAGTATGGGATGGAGAGTTGGAATTGTTGTTGCAACAGCAGTTCCTCTTACTTTAGCTATTGTTTTTTTAATAATGTTAGCAACAGATAGGGTTTTAGATAGGGTAACTTTGGGTTCACTTATTATTGCTTTAGGTCTTTTAGTTGATGATGCAATAATTGCCATAGAGATGATGGTTGTAAAACTTGAAGAGGGATTAAATAAAATTGAAGCAGCAGCTTATGCTTGGACACATACAGCAGCACCGATGTTATCAGGAACACTTGTTACAATTATAGGTTTTATTCCTATTGGTTTTGCACTTTCTAGTGCTGGAGAATATGCTGGTAATATTTTTTGGATAGTTGGTTATGCACTTCTTGTTTCTTGGGTAGTTGCAGTTGTATTTACCCCTTATTTAGGTGTTAAATTATTGCCTAATATAAAACCAATAGAAGGTGGTCATCAAGCTATTTATGAAACACCAAATTATAAAAAACTAAGAAAAGCTGTTACTTGGGTAGTTGAGCATAAAAAAACAGTTCTTTTTACAGTATTAGGGTTATTTTTATTATCTGGAATTGGAATGGGATTTTTAAAACAACAATTTTTCCCAACATCTGATAGGTCAGAAGTTTTAGTTGATATTCAAATGCCAAAAGGTACAAGTATAGAAGCTACAAAAGCAGTTGTAGAAAAGGTTGAAAAATGGGTTTTAGAACAAAAAGAAGCTAGTGAAGTAACTTCATATATTGGTGGTGGAGCTTCAAGATTTTTCTTTTCATATAATCCTGAACTTCCTGATTCATCATTTGCAAAAATTATTATAAAAACTCCAAATGCCCAAGAAAGAGATAATTTAAAATGGCGTTTAAGACAAACTGTTGTTGATGGACTTGCACTTGAAGCCCATGTGAGAGTTTCTCAACTAATATTTGGACCATTTCCTTTATATCCAGTTGATTTTCGTGTTATGGGAAGTGATACGAATAAATTGAGAGAAATTGCAAATGAAATAAAAGAAGTTATGAGAAAAAATCCTCACACAAGAGAGATAAATCAAGATTGGGGAGAATTAACACCTGAAGTTCATTTTAAATTTGATCAAGCAAGATTACAACAAATTGGATTAACGCCACAAGATGCGGCTTTACAATTACAATTTTTATTAAAAGGAATACCCCTTACACAATTAAGAGAAGATATTCGTACAGTTGATATTGTTGCTAGAAGTGCTGGAACTGAGCGTTTAAATCCTGATAAATTATCAAGTTTAACTTTAGTAAGTAATAGTGGCAAAATAATTCCACTTAGTCAATTGGGAGAGATAAAAACAGTAGATGAAGATCCATTTTTAAGACGAAGAGATAGAACACCAACAATAAGTGTTCGTTGTGATATACAAGAGGGTTTACAACCACCACAAGTTTCAAATGAGATTTTAAAAGAGATTCAACCTCTTATTGAAAAACTTCCTGAGGGTTATAAAATCGAAGTTGGTGGAAATATTGAAGACTCAGAAAAAGCAAATAAAGCACTTTTACCAATGTTTCCAATTATGATTATTTTAACACTTTTTGTCATTGTAGTACAAGTAAGATCCCTTTCAATGATGGCTATGGTATTTTTCACCGCACCACTTGGTTTAATAGGAGCAGTTCCTGTTTTATTACTGTTTAACCAACCATTTGGGTTTAATGCTATTCTTGGATTAATTGGATTATCGGGTATTTTAATGAGAAATACTCTTATTTTAATAGTACAAATTAAAGATAATGAAAAAAGAGGACATCACTCTTATCATGCAGTTATTGAAGCAACAGTTCAAAGGGCACGTCCTGTTATTTTAACAGCACTTGCTGCTGCTTTTGCTTTTATTCCATTGACTCATTCCGTATTTTGGGGTTCAATGGCATATACACTTATAGGGGGAACTATTGGAGGAACGGTGTTGATTTTATTATTTTTACCAGCTCTTTATACCACATGGTTTAAAATAAAATCAGCTGAAAATTCTAATATTAATAACTAATTTTCAATTTGAAGATTGTTCTTTATGTAATTTAAAGAACAATCTCTTTTTCTCAAAATATATCTTTTGATCCGGCTACACTAAAACATACTTAGAATTTAAAAACTTCTAAGTTAAAATAATAAGTATGAAAGAAGTAGAAAAAATGAGAAATAGTAAATATACTAAAGTGGAGTGGCAACATAAATTCATACTTTAAATAGAATAGGCTAGCAGCTTTTTAAATTAAAATTTAATAAGCAACTTACAATCCTCTATTTTTCGAAACTAAACAATAAATTTATGCTTAAAGAAATTTTTATAAAAAAAAGCACATACTTTTAAAGTAGATAATTTAGGGTATTTTATGTGCTAATTAAGATCATCTTAATGTCCTCATTACTAGGTTACAGATAAGATGTAGTAGTCTTTACATTAAATACACATTTTTTACATATATCCTTGTCAAAACCTCTTGCTTTTGGAGCAGTTTTTATTAAGGAAAAGCTTGTTCCAAATAGAGTTGAATTGGTGAACATACTCCAGAAGGTACAGATTCTGGAACTTTTTTTATAACTCATCTTTGTAGCAATTTTTTTGTTCACATTACTCCTCTTAATATATTTAACATTTCGCAGGTTTATTACGATATCACCTTAATATATATACATTATGTAGTATTATCATCTAAATATCGACAATAATCATACAAAAAAAACATATCATAAACTTAAAATTTATTTAAGAAGTATCTCTGTTTCCAATGTTTTTTATAGTAATATTTAGAAAAATACTTTATTTACGGTGTTTGTATGCATTTTGATATAGAACACTTTTTGTGCATGTTATTTGTTCATTTTTAGGGTGTTTTATATATAATGTATATTTAATAAATAGTTAGCTTAAGGAGTCTAAATTGAAATGGTGGGAAAAAACTGTTGAATATTATTTCATTCGTAAATATATACCGAAAGATATGATTTTGTCTCCTCTTGATGGAGAACAAGAAAAAGCGGGAGATGCACTTCTTTCAGCAAATGAAAAGTGGATTATTCTTGAATTTAAAAAAGATTTTAACTCTTTAGACTCAGAAAAGAAAAAATATAAAGACTACGATATGGCTAAAACAGAACTATCTCTTATTGATAGTCATCATTTTTTAATATATGGTCAAATTGATAATAATAATTTTAATCTTGTGGGAAACACTTATTTTTCAAGAGAATCTGTATCAAATATTAATGATATCTTTGAAGCAGGAAAAGAAAAAGAAGAATTTATTTCTTATCTTGAAAAACTGATTGAGCATAAATCTAAAATCAGTGAATCTAGTGGTGGTTCTGTTGGAAGTTATTCATTTGTTGCTGGAATTAGCAGCAATAACAAAATAACTAGTTGTATGAACTTATATGAATTTGGATTGGATCATGGTTTAAAACTTGAACATAAGCCTGAAATAAAAAAAGAAGCTAAGCAAGAATATAGTGGACCAAAAATGAGAATGCGATAAAGCTAACAAAACATTGGAGAGAAATATTTGACCCTGCGGCTCAAATATTTCTCAACTCAATCGTTAGGCAATCAAAAAAATACAGGAGACCAAATGAGCACAGAAATTGTAGAAGATAAACCAAAACTGCTTAAGGCGGTTGAGTTGATTCTGGCCAAGCCTGAGGACATAAAAAAAGAGTCCATTCAGGTTTTAGAAAAATATAAAAAAGCAAACCCAAATAAATCTGAAAGTGAAGTTCAGCAGCTTGCTTCTAAAAAAATAATATCTAATTACAGTTATTATGCTGCATTCACGGGTGGCGCTACTGCTCTTTCTGGCGTTATTCCAGGAATTGGCACGGCAGTCGCCATTGGAGGTGGTGCCAGTGCTGATGCAGTAGCTTGTATGAAATTTCAAATTGAAATGACAATGGCACTTGCAACAGTATATGGTCATGATATTTTGATTGAAGAAGAGAAACGGCTTTGTTACATCATTGCAGGTCTAGGAGCAATGAGTGAGGCTACTAAAGAAGGAGGAAAAACTGTTGGTTCTAAGGCCTTTGTAAAATTAGTTCAACAGCATCTTAAGGGAGCAACCCTTCAAGCTGTAAAAGAAATATTCAAAAAACTCGGTATTACCTTTACTCGAAAAGCTTTAGAGAAAGCAATACCTTTTGGTGTCGGAGTCGTTATAGGCTTCTCTGCTAACAAAGGTATCACATGGTATGTTGGCACTAAAGCGAGAGACTTCTTTACAGCCGAGGTCTAACAAGTCAAAGCTTGCGGACTTGGTAAAGCTGTTACTTTTTTTTGTTCCAAAAAAGCCGCCAACTTCACCAAGCTAGTGTTTGAGGCGTTAGGTTACATAAACATATTTCAATATTCAATAGGGAATTTAAAAAATAAGATGAGCAAATATCAGTTTTTACCATTAAAAGATGAAAAAGAGTTTGAATCCTTAGTAAATGACCTATGCATAGAAAAGTATGATATTAATTTTCAAGTCTATGGCAGAAAAGGTCAAAAGCAAAGTGATATAAATGGACTTTCTTTTTCCAAAGATAAAAAACAAATAGTTTACCAATGTAAAAATAAAATAATTGCAAGAGATGATAAAAAATTCAAGCAGAACTTTTAGATGGTATTGATACTGAAGTAAAGTCAGCTAGTGCTGAATTTTCAAATATTGATACGTTCATTTTTGCAAATTCATTTAAGCAAGATACTGTCTTACAAGACAAAGCATTAGACTTAACTAACCACTATGGGTAATCGTTTATTTGTATTTAATAGAGAGTTTGAGATTAAAGATGGAGGAATAGACTTAAAAAAATCTGATTGGACTCTTGAATTGTAAGTTTCTATCAATTAAGTACAGATTGTGAAAAAGAGGAACCCCTCTAGGTGTAACTTGGTAATTGTGTTATAAATGCCTATTAATTAAAATTTTTATTATTATATTTTATATTGGATATAATGATTCATTGTTTGAAAAAAAGTAAAAACAACACCTTTTTTTGAACTCAAACGTTATATTTAAGAAAATGACTTTAATGGAAACAATAGATTTTAATACTTCAAGAATTTATTTTAAAGAAAATAAATGGCTTTGCGGAGAAAATGACATAAAAATAGATATTAATACATTAGATAAAACACAAAAACTACAAGCGATAGAATACCTGAAAGGTATTCAAGAAGAAACTAAAGCTAAATTATCAAATGAATTCTTACTAGATGAAAGCCAAATAGAAAGCTATAAATTATTAATAAATACAATTCACACTTATTTAGTTGAATTAGGTGTAAATAAAATATAACAAAATCCAGGAGAGAAATAGTTTCCCCTATCTGAGAAATTTACTCTCAAGTCAAACGTTCAACAATCTCTTGCTTTTGGAGCAGTTTTTATTAAGGAAAAGCTTGTTCCAAATAGAGTTGAATTGGTGAACATACTCCAGAAGGTACAAATGAAGAAAAAACTGAAAGAATTGGTTTAAAATTTACACCTAAACATAAACAAGATTTAGAACAATATAAAAAAAGTCTAGGAGTAAAAACTTTTAATGCTCTTTTATACAAATTAATTGAAATTGGTAAAAACACTCATATTCAAGAACTAGAAAAACTTATAAAAAAGGACTAAGATGTTAAAAACAATAAATATAAACACTTCTACTTTAGAAGATAATGGTGCAACTGCATCTTGGCTAAGCAATGAAAAAGCAAATATAAAAACTATAGTTGATGGTGAAGCTCTTTCAAAAGAGATAGAAAAACAAGGAAACATTTTAATTAAAGATGGTTATCAAATATTAAACATATTACCCATTACATCACAAAAAATAGAAGCTCATAGTTTAACAGTAACTTACACATCAAGTGTAATAATCACAGCAATAAAAATCAACTGATTATATTAGTAAATTTTTTGAACGAAGGTTGGATGAAGATTTAAATATATAATTTAAAAATTTACTTTTTTTGTTCAATAATCCTATAAAGTTTATGGAACTTTGCAGTTTTTACTTTTTGAACACTTTGAGGAACACAAAACTAATATGAGTGCTTTGTGTTCCAAAATCTAGAGGTTTTGACAAGGATATAAGTAAACAGTGCGTATTTGATGTTAAAAATAATTTTTCTGAGAGAATATTTTTAAGTATATTTTTCACTAATCATATTTTCAATAAATATGATTCATACTCCTAAAACTTGTATCGCTAAGACTTTAAATTATTCAAATAATTATATCACCAAAATATTTTGAGAAAATAGTAAAAATAGAATAACTTTCCTTAGAAAGTCATTCCACCTTGGAAAAGAATTCTACTATTTCTATTTGGTTCACTCGTTACTTCTTTACTATTTACATTCCAAGCAACTTGAATTTTTGAGAAGAAATTATCATATGAATTATAAAGCCCAATTCCTGTATCTTGAAGTGATTTACTTTCAAAGTCTACATTATTATTTGCCATAAATGCTTTTCCTCTATCATAAAACACTCCAACTGTTGAGTTTAAAGAAGAAATTTGTGGAAGTTGGTATTTTAATTCTGTTGTAAATATATATCCATTTTCTGCACTTAATTCACCATCTGGATATAATTTAACTCCATTGCTTCCCCCAACTGATAAATCTTCACTTCCATCTAAGTTTTTATTTCCTAGAGCATATTGTAAAGATAGAATTGAATCTAAAGATAATTTAGGAGTAAAAGCAATATTATGTTCTAAATCTACATTGATTTTAGAGTAATTACCATTTGTATTTGCTCCTGCTTCATCTGTTGCTTTTTTTGCATCATCATCAAAGCTCAATCTTCCATATGTTAGATAAGTATTGATTATGGATTTTGTATTTTTATTAAAAGCAACATAATCTTTATCATAATCTATTCCAACTTTCATTGATTTTGAATCTTTTTGTGTTAAATCATTCGTACTTTTTATTTCGTCTTTTAAATCTTTTGACAATAGTGAAGTATAAACATTTAGGTTTTCCGTTCTTGTTCTAATTACTGGATAAGAAATTTTTCCTTCAATTGTTTTTGCTGTTCCCGTTGCATCTAAGTTATCATACTCTTTTGTTAAAGAGTAATTTGTTTGAGAGTAAGATAATTCACCTGTTAATCCATTTGAAGCAAGTGGAGCTTCATAAGCTATTTTCCCATTTAATAAATCTTCACCATTTGAGATTAGACCAAAAGCAGATATTTTATCACCAATATTAAAAGGAGAATAAATATTTGCTCCTAACATAGCTCTGTTTTTACCTGTATATCTACTTCCATAATTATCAACAACTACATATCCATCAACTCTTTTAGTCTTTGCTGTTGTAATAGCAAAATCAGAAGTTCCAACATTACTTCCAGGCATAACGTCAGCGCCTGTTACAATAACACCGGGAGTGTCATTGATAATTAACATTGCTCGCTCTAAAGTATCAGTAGAAATTATATTATCTCTTGCTTTTGCATCATCAATCATTCCTTGAAGAACAGAATCTTTTACTAAAGATTTATTATCAAGTTTAAACTCTCCATAATTTCCCTCAATAATTGCAATTTCTAAAACATTTTTATTTTCTAGAATATTTTGAGCTGGAATATAAGCACGTGATACAAAGTACCCTTTTTCTCTATAATATTTTGTAATAGAAGATGATATTTCTTGTAATTGATTAAAAGTTAATTCTTTATTTTTAAATTCTACAAAGATTTTTTTAAGTTCACTATTTGATATATGTTCATTTCCAATTATTTTAAAATCAGAAATTAATATTTTTTTACCACTATCTACCATTGGAGTTTTATACTCTTTTTGTTTTATTTCTGGTAATACAGCTTGTTCTTTTTTTATATCAGGTGTTTTTATTTGTTTCTCTACATCACCTATATTTGGTGTTGCCGATAGAAGTAAACTTGAAGATAAAATTGATAATGTTATAGTTTTAATTGTTATGTTTTTCATTTGTTTCATTTTTATTTTTCCTTGTATAATTAATTTTGTGAATATGTACCTATAAAAAGATGATTTTTATTAAAAATTAGCTCCAACTCATCCTTCTCTTCTAAGTTTATTCTCCACACCAAATGTTTAAAGTTATCCTTTTCTTGGCTAAGAGTGTTGAATTTATGTGTTTCAAAATCAAGCTTATACCATACAACTACTGCATTTACACCATCTTTTATATAGTTTGGTTTTATGATTTTGTGTTCAAACAACGATGCCTTGTAAAAATCAAAATCAAATATTTCAAACGATTCACTTGCTTTTTCATACTCTATTTCATTGAGGTTTTTGTATATATACGGTGCTTCATATATATCAAAAGTACTTATATCAAAGCCAAACTCTTTATAACCTTTACTTACTATAGGAGTATCTATAGCCATACCGTACATCTTTGCACCGCTTGGAAGTATTTTTGCATTTTTATTTAGGAAATTACCGCTTATAAATCTCAAATCATTCATAATATTTTCATCTACCAAACAATCCCCAAACCTATCGACAATAACTACATCTACACTTAACTTCTCTATCTGAAATAGCGGTTTAGTTATAAACTCTACACTATCTATATAACCGTTTATCGTGATTATTTGAACTATTTGCTTTTTTATCTCTTTGTTCTTTTCTAATATATATACTTTTTTGGCACCTGCTTGTAATGCCATCATTGCAAAGAGTCCGCCGTCGGTTGCAAAGCTAAGTACCACTTTATCTTTTACGCTCTCATCTATAGATTTTTTATAGGCTTGTAGATAAGTATTTTCTTTGATTTTAGAAAATTTATAGTTACTTTGTGCATTATTAGCCCAACATCTTCTAATCTTGGAAAATGTATAGTGATCCATATCTACATTTTGCATTGAGAGATATTTTTTATAGTAGTGTGTTGCTTGTGAGGGCATATTGAGCTGATAGTATGTATCTGCACTTAGGAGTATAAGCTCCGTATGATTCGGCTCCATACTTAAAGCTTTGTCGATATACTGTAGTGAGTGAGTATATTCACCCATAGTATATAAGATATTGATAAAATTAAATATCACATCAAATGAAAACTCACTGTGATTGAGTACCCTATCATAGTGAATTATCGCTTTTTTTATATCTTTGCTACTATAGTATATATCCCCTAATGTTTTATTTGTAAAGGGGGAGTTTATATCTTTTTTGAGCACTTGATGAAATATCTCCATTGCTTTTGGTTTGTCGATAGTTAGATATGCTATCGCTAAATTGTTTAGATAGTTACTATCATCAGGCTCTAGTTCCAACGCTTTTTCTAAATAAACTATGCTATTTTTCATATCACGGGTAGCGTAGTATGACATAGCGAGTATATTATACACTTCACTATCGTCACTACTGCCCAAAGCACTCAATATCTCTATGGCTTTTTGAAAATCCCCGCTACTATAGTACTTTATAGCATTTTCCAACTCTGTTTTCATCTATTTTCCTAGTCTCTTCTAGGATATACACCTTTGACACATATCAAAAAGTTTAATCCTATACTAGGCTGAATATTATTGTGTGCTACATTTCCACCTCTTTTTGAAACCATAGAGTTATTCTTAACCAATGATTCTGATTTCGGTTCCGTATTTGTATAATTTCCGACCTCTGAATATGCAAGAAATGCATTTTCACCGCTTTGTTGATTCCCGGTTTCATGAGAACAAACTACAATATGGCTATGTGCCGGCATCTGTTCTACAATAAGTGATACATCCTCCAATCCACCATACTCTCCGTTCTTATACTCAACAGTAATCTCTTTTTGTAGATTTTCATACTTATACTTACCAAAACACAGAGCTGTCCTCCCCCTTAAATCAGGCAATGCAAACATTTTTTTGTCTTTAGTACCTCCATATGTTATATCTATGAGTGAAAAGAGTGCCGGATATTCTTCTGTTTTTAATACTCTTCCATCACAAGGCAACCAATTATCAGGTACAAAATCAAATGGTACCATTCTTATTTCACTTATATATCCATTCATCTATATTCTCCTACTATTAAATTTTTTCCATTATGGACGAAAAGGGAAATCACCATCCACACATATACAGTAATTTAAAGCCAAATATGGCTGTCTATTTTCATGATTTTCACCTTTACCCTGCTTAGATAACATCTCTTGATTCATTATCGAAGCTTGATCAAGCTTAGTATTATTGCAATATATATCTATTATCTTTACATTCCGTCCATCACTAGTATTACCGATAGCCGGCACAACATTAGCCGAAATCACTGATTCCGTGGCTTTTTTAGGTGATACTTGCATATAATGGTTGTGAGAGGGCATATTTGCTAGTGTTACTTCGGCATCTATAGAGCCTTTAGCGTTTGCAAACCATAATTCAGTACTTCTATGTGATAAAACCTTACCTTGCAAATTAGGTACATTAAAATAATTGATAGAATTTCCATCATAAGCACTATTAAGCACTGAGAATAACACACGATTGTATTCATCATGTAAATCCATTTTTGAACCATCACATTTCCTAAAACCAGCCGGTGCAAAAGTATTTGCAAAGATTTTAATCTCCCCAATAATTGATTCCACTTCCCAGTCCACTTCTTCGCGTCTAGGGTCTACACCATTTGTACATATACAATAATTCAAAGCCACAGTCGGCATCATATTCTCATGAGGTTTATTATCACCCGTATAGGTGATAGAGTTTGAATGCATAGATACTACTTCAGATTGGTCATTGAGCAACGAGTTATAGATTTTATACTTACCTTTCACTGAACTAAAAAAATTATCACTTGGTTCATCGGTATCCCCTTCATCACTACTTACCTTGCAACTATGCCTGTGAATGGGTAGATTACCATCGGTTAATGCAACCTTCTCTTCACCAAACTTTTCACCCAATTGCCAGTTTTTGGACAATCCTTTTCCCCTACCTACACCTACGGGAACTCTTCCTCTCATATCCGGTAATGCAAAAGTGTTTATACCATCTCCACCGTACTTATTTTCAAGTAAACTAAATAAACGTTCATTGTTTGCAATTGTAAGCACTGTTCCATCGCAAAACTCCCAGTTTTTTGGAGCAAAATTAAACGCAAATAATCTTATTTCTCCCATACAAGCCATACTATTCTCCTTTTAGTTCTTAATTTTTTTCATTTACTACAAATAGTAATTGATCAACCCCAACAGGAAGATTGACCCCGCCGTTTACCAGTTCGATGATGGAGTTATCCCCCACAGGTACTCTTATATCACTTCTGCTATTTTGGGCATCTGCTTTTTGTTCAGCTTTAAGCTCACTCATAACTACCATTTTTGTATTTTGGTTTTGCACCGGAGAGGACATCACTTTTACAGGATTATTAGTGTTGCTACTTGCTAAAACTACCCTGCTTTTTGGAGTAGGTACCACGGTTTGGATAGTTGGTTCAGTAACGATAGTCGGCACTTTTGGTACGATGATATTATTGACGATTGGAGTAATGATACTATCTAAAGTAGTATCTTTTTTAATTGTAAATATTCCTTTTTTAAAATTAATAGAGTAATTTGAATTAGCTAAATTTCCTTTTGAAATTGTATATTCTCCTGTATTCTCTCCAGATGCTCTTTGAAGCGACCCTTCTAAACTATCACTTCCTATTAAACCTTCAGTCGTATATGTTAGTAGAGGTTCATCACTTCCAAATACTTTAGATAAATCATTTGCGCTTACTGTTATAGGTTTTGGATTTATAACTACAGAACTATCTACAGTAGTTGTATTTAATAAAGAATAATTAGAAGCTAATTCATCATTTAAACCATTTTCAAGAGTATAAGTAAATGTAACTATTCTTTCACCTACATTTTTACTATCAAATGTGCCGGTTGCAGTTATGGTAACTATTTCACCTTCTACAAACCCACTAAGTGTTCCAAGAGTATCAAATGTAGCAATTGTAGTACTGTCATAAGTTTTATTATTTGCCGTTGTATTTGTAATCGTTAGGGTTTTTTTAGCTATATCAACAGTAGTTGTTGCAGTTGTATTTGTAAGATTATAGTTAGATGAATCATCTCCACTTAAAGCAATAGAAGATACATTTACTGTTTTTCCATTACCTACATTTTTATTTTCC
>JAQTXB010000018.1 GCA_028688995.1 Aliarcobacter sp. | reverse complement strand
GCTTTTGTTTCACCCATTGAACATGAATGAAACCAAATACCATTCTCTTTAAATGATAAATTATCTTTTAAAAAGAATTTTGCTGGTATTGCTTGTCTATATTTAGGATTGCGAGATTTGAATATTAAATAAGGAGTTGCAAGTATATAAATAATACTTAACAGTAAGTAATAAAATATACTAAAAAGGCTCAAGATTAAGCCTCTTCTATTTCGTCTTCTTTATAAAGGATTCTTCCACAATGTGGACAATTAACAATCTCTTCTGCTTTAATAACTTCAGCATAAGTTTTATCATTAATTTTCATATAACATCCATAACATGCTTGTTTTTTTACAGGAACAACAGCTGAATCTTTTGCCCATCTTTTAATTTTTTCATAAAAAGTTAAAATTTTATTATCAAATTTCTCTAATAATTCACTTCTTTCTTGATATACAACATTTCTTTCTTTGCTGATTTCTTCAATTGTATTATCAACTGCAACTTGGATTTCTTTAATATCTTCTTCTTCTACAGCTAATTTTTCTTGTAACTCTTTTAAAGTTACTTCTTTATTTTTTGTAAGATTATCTAATCTTTCAATCTCTTCATTTGCAAATGAAATTTGCTCTTTTGCAATTTCTTCTTCTAATTGTAAAGCTTTTAACTCTTTTTCGTTATTTACATCTTTATTTTTTTTAGCGATGTTTTCTAACTTAGTTTTTAATTCTGCTAAATGAATATTATTTTTTGTTCTTTTTGATTTTACATCATCTATTTCTAAATAAATAGAATTAATTGATGCTTTGATTGATGCTGCTGTTTCAACAAATGTTGCTAATTTAGCTTTTTCATTTTCAATCTTTGGCTCAAACATACTAATTGCTGTATCAAATTTTGATAATTTGATTAAATCCTCTAAATACTTATTCAACCGTTTCTCCTTCTATAAAAAACTCAAATGGATTTTTTGAAGCTGTTATTATAGCTTTTAATTTATTTTTTTTCAAATATTCTGAAAGAAGTCCCTCTAACAAGGTGCTAAAGTATCTTTCACTCTCATAGTGTCTTATGTCAATAAGTGAAATACCCCTTGCTTTTGCTTCCATGGCATCGTGATATTTTATATCACCTGTAAGAAAACAATCTGCTTTTAATTCATTAATTAGTGACATTCCTGAACCTGTAACGATTCCAATTTTTTTAATAAAATCATTACATCTAACTGTTTTAATAGTTTTTAAACCTAATTTTGAAGATACATATTTTACTAAGTCATCAAAACTCATATTTACATCACAATAAGATATAAACTCTTTTGAATTTTCTATTTTAAAGCCTAGAATCTCTTCACTAACATATTTATTTAAATGTGTTTTATCAATATTTGTATGCATTGATATTAATGAAATATCTTTTTTAATTAGCTCTTTTAATAATTTCGTACTATAAGTATCAAAATTTACTTTTTTTAAACCTGAAAAAAGTAAAGGATGATGAGTTATTATTAAAGAGTTTTTTTCTACTTTTGATAGTAATTCTTCATCTAAATCAATACTAATATAAATATTATTTATCTCATTTTCAAAAGAACCTACAAGAACTCCAGCATTATCCCATTTTTCTTGAAGTTCAAATGGTGATATTTCATTTAAAACATCATAGATTTCTTGTAGTTTCAAAGTAAACTCCTAAACAAATAATTCAGGATGTTTTACTTTTAACTCTTCTAATGCTTTTAAAGATGCAGGACTTCCAATTCTAGCTAATCTTTGTGGTTCTTGTTCTTTATATAAAACAGCACAACCTTGTGCTAATTCTCTCACTTTTAAAATATAGTTTTGTCTTTCAGTTACTGAAATTGCTTTTCTTGCATCTAATGTATTAAAAGCATGAGATGCAATCATACATTGATCATAAGCAGGTAGTGGAAGTGCTGCTTCTAAACATGATTTACACTCGTTAAATGCATCATCAAAATGTTTAAATAACATATCAGTATTTGCTACTTCAAAGTTATATGTAGAAAATTCAAATTCACCCTCTTTATGAACATCTCCATAAGTTGTTTTACCAAAGCTATTTTCATTCCATACAATATCATAAACAGAATCTACCCCTTGTAAATACATCGCAAGTCTTTCTGTTCCATATGTTATTTCAACAGCAACTGGATCACAAGCTAATCCTCCAACTTGTTGGAAATATGTAAATTGAGTAACTTCCATTCCATCAAGCCAAACTTCCCATCCAAGTCCCCAAGCTCCAAGAGTTGGTGATTCCCAGTTATCTTCAACAAATCTAATGTCATGTCTTGAAATATCTAAACCTAAAAACTCTAAAGATTGTAAATATAAATCTTGAATATTATCTGGGCTTGGTTTTATTAACACTTGAAATTGGTAATAAGCACCTAATCTATTTGGATTTTCTCCATATCTACCATCAGTTGGTCTTCTACTTGGTGCCACATAAGCTGTGCTCCAAGGAGTTGAATCTAAACTTCTTAAAAGTGTTGCTGGATGAAATGTTCCAGCACCTGCTGGAATATCATAAGGTTGAACTATATTGCAACCTTGTTTTGCCCAAAATTCTTGTAATTTTAATAGAATTTGCGAAAATGTAACCATTTATTTAAGTCCTAACTCTTTATTTATTTTATCTTTATCAAAACCACAAATCCACACATTACCTATTAAAACAACAGGTGCACCTGTACATTTGTGCTTTTGACAATCTATTAATGCTTGTTTATTTTTTGATAAATCTACTATATTATATTTTATCTTTTTAGTTTTTAAGTAAGCACTAGCCTCTTTGCACCATTTACAATTTGGTAAAGTAAATAGTGCAACAGGTTTCATTATAAAAGTACTTCTATCTCTTTAGAATCAGTCTCAACAGCTTTTGCTTTAACAATTCTATCTTCTCTTAATTTTATAGATAATTCTTTATCAGTAATTGCTAAAATTTGCATTGCTAAATAAGCCGCATTAATTGCTCCTGATTTTCCAAGAGCTACAGTAGCAACTGGCATACCTGCAGGCATTTGAACAGTTGAAAGCATTGCATCCATACCATCCATTGCTCCACCTTTCATTGGTACTCCAATAATTGGTTTAGTTGTAGTTGCAGCTAATGCACCAGCTAAATGAGCTGCCATTCCAGCAGCTGCAATAAATGCTACAGCACCTTTTTCTTCCGCTTCTTTTACATAATCTTTTGTTCTTTCAGGCGATCTGTGTGCTGAAGATATAATCATTTCATACTTAACATTAAATTTTTCAAATGTATCAGCACAATTTTTCATAATTTCGTAATCTGATTTACTACCCATAATAATTGATATAAAATTCATTCTAAATCCTTTTTTTATTTTAAAAGTCCAAGATTATATCAAAAACTATCTAATAGTTTTATAATCCTATTTACTTTTAATTTATTCCAAGATTCAAATTTATTTATTGTTAAATTATCATTCTCATAAACAAATTTTGATAAATTTTTTGATTTATCTTCTATAAAAATTGGTTTAATATATTTAAAATATTTAATCTTTTCTAAATAATTATTACTTGTAAAAACTACAACTGTTGGTATCATAAAAGCATCACTAATATGATAAGTAGCTGTATCTGCTGTAAAAATCTTATCCATTGTTGAAATAATATAAATAAAATCATTTACATTCTTTGACTCTTTACTTAAATCTACAAATCTATCATCTTTAATTTTTATATCAATTAAAAGTGTAGAAATTATCATATAATCTTCAGCTTTTAATAAAAAATCTTTTAACAAATCAATTGCTATTGATTGAGGAATAGATTTATTTATATTTGCCGAATAAGGATGAAATAGAAGTAATTTTCCTTTTAATTTTACCTCTTCAATCTTAACTTTTAAAGAGTCTTGAACTTTATAATTTGAGATATTTATTTGGTTATATTTTTCATTGCCATTTATTTTTTTATAATTAATTCCAAATCTAAAAAGCCAAGCATCAACATAATTTAAAGAGTTTAATTCTAAAAAATTAATTGTCAAACTATTATCAATAAAATAATCATATTCACATAACTTTTTTGATGTCAAACTCAAAGGTAAAATATTATTAATATACTCTTGAGTTTGATATATTTGTTTTTCTCTAGTATAAAAACTATTATTAGAAGCATTTAAATAAATATCAAATTTAATATTTTTGTAAATCTCTTTTAGTTTTTTATGTAAAATTCTTAGAGCTGTGCATGAAGATATTGTCTCACTTATACTTTTGCCAACTCCTCCAATAATTGCAATTAATATTTCATCTTTTTTAATATTTTTTAGTTGTTTAAATATATCTACTTTTTTTATATCTCGGAAGTAATTTTCTTTTAAATTTTCTCTATAATCATATTCATCTATATTTATTATTCCTAATTCAATAGGAAAATTTTCCAAAGCTCTTATTCTAGTTTCATTTAGTACTTTTGCAAAATATTTGTCTTTATCAACATTTGCAAATACTTTTTTTAGATCATTAAAATCATCATAAGTTGTAATATAAATTGTTTCATTATCCATATTTGATGGGTCTTTAAACTTAAAGTAGTTAACTAAAGTCCCATCAGTTGTTTTAATATTTATATTTTGAGTAACCCTAAAAAATATCATCTATTTTATCTGTTCTTATTCAACAATAGTTCCATCAATATTTTCAATTCTAAACATTGTTAAATATGGAAGAGTACCTGGAAGTTTAATTTTATTAACATTTCCACTATGAACTGATTCTAACTCTTTATTTGTTTCCGTTAAAATCTTTTTGAAATTAATATAATAAATTCCATCTTTTCTGAAAATCTTTCCAATTTCATTTTCACACTCAACTAACACTTCACCCATTGGTGTAAAAATCTCAATATCTTCATTTGGATAAACTTTGTATTTACATAAAAAGTGTTCTTCATCTTCAGTTACAAGTCCAGTTACTTCATATGAACCTTTGCTTAAAGCATAGTCATGATTTTGAGAGTCTGTTTTTTCAAATGGTCTATGAATTAAATATGCATCCGTAAAGCCTCTATTTTTTGTTGTATAAAGTTCTTTTTGATATTTATCAGCCTCAAATTTACCAGCATAATAATCATCAATAGCTTCTCTATAAGCTTTTGCTGTAACTGCTGCATAATATGGTGATTTAGTTCTTCCTTCAATTTTAAGAGAATCAACTGCACCAGAATCTAATATCTCTTTTATGTGAGAAGCTAAGTTCATATCTTTTGAATTAAAAATATATGTTCCTACACCTGGTTCTTCCTCTAATCTAAATAATGTACTGTGATCTTCATTTGCTGCATATAATGTGTATTCAAATCTGCAATCATTTGCACAGCTTCCTCTATTTGGAACTCTTCCCATTTGAACAGCAGATACTAAACATCTTCCTGAATAGGCAAAACACATAGAACCATGTACAAAAATTTCTATTTCCATATCAGGTAAATGTTTTTTAATTTCAACAACATCTTTTAATGATATTTCCCTAGCAACTACAATTCTTTTTACTCCCATATCCCAAAACACTTGTGCATCAAGATAGTTTAAAACATTTGCTTGTGTAGAAAGGTGAATATCAATTTGTGGTGCAATTTCACGACAAAGTTTTACAACACCTGGAGCTGCAACTATAAAACCATCAGGTTCAAGAGATGCCATTGTTGCAATATGTTTTTTTAATAATTCAATTTGAGAGTTAAAAGGAAACCCATTTATTGTTGCATATACTTTTTTACCACGAGCATGAGCATAATCTATTCCTTCTTTAAATGTCTCAAATGTAAACTCTTTTCCAGCTCTAATTCTTAAGCTAAAGTGACTAACCCCTGCATATACAGCATCAGCGCCATATTTAATTGCTATTTTTAATTTTTCTAAATTTCCAGCAGGTGATAATAACTCTACTTTTTGATTATTCATATAATTCCTTTAAATATTTCATTGTTTATTTTTATTTTTGGTTAGTATTATATCTATTTTTTAATAAATATAAAGTAGGATAGTTTTACTCTTGTTTATGTCAGTTTTATTTTAGGAAAGCTTAAAAGCTTTCCCATTCATCATCATCTTTTGATGATGATGCAATTACTGTTGATTTTTTATTACTTAAAGATGTATTATCACTTTTGTGACTTTCATGAACAAAACTTTTTTGAGTTGAGTGTACTTGAGGTGCAGAAGTAGTTTTCTTTTTCTCACTTGTTTCTGGAATTGCCTTTTTAACAATATTATCTTTTTTTATTTGATCTAAATGTTTAAATACGTTTATTGTTGATTCATCTAATTTTTGAGATAAACTATTTAATATATTGTTGTCAGAATATTCTTTACAATCTTCATTTATATATTCTTGAACGCTATTATGAACAATATCATGATTTAATTTTAATTGTTTCCAATTTTCAGTTCGAGTAAACTCTTTCCCTGAATTTTCTTGCTCCAATAACCATTTACCTAAATCACACTCAGTTGATTTTGTTACACTCCATGTAACTTTTGTTTTACCAACTTTATCAAAATTATTTAATTTAAATCTAATATGATCATTTTTTAATTTTGAAATTCTAAACACTAAATCTATATCTTCAATTTCGTCTTTTGTTACTTCTTTAAATTTTGCTCTATCTGCTATTTTTAATAAGTTTTCAGATAATTTTGTAACTTCCGTTGCTAAATCACTTATTACTGTTGCTGAATTTGCATTAACTTGTGTAGCTTGGTCTAAAGTATTAATTGTGTCATTTATTTGAATAATACCTTTTTCTTCTTCTCTACTTCCTTGAGAAACATCTTCAATTAAAGTAATAGTTTGATTGATTTTAGTGTTTAGAGTTGTATATCCTCCAATCATTTCATTAGCAATTGATTTTCCTTCATTTGCTTTAGATGTTGCAATTTGTACAATATTTTTTATCTCTTTAGCAGCTTCTGCTGATCTTGATGCAAGATTTCGTACTTCTGCTGCAACAACAGCAAACCCTTTTCCTGCTTCTCCTGCAGTTGCAGCTTCAACAGCAGCATTAAGAGAAAGAATATTTGTTTGGAATGCAATTTGGTCAATTACTGTAATTGCATCATTTATAGATTTAACTTGTTTATCAATCTCATCCATTGCACTTGTTGTTTTAGATGCTAATAATTCCCCCTCTTTTGAAGAAATTTGAAGCTCAGCAGCTAAGTTTGACATTTGATGAACTTTTTGCACGCTTGATTTTACAATTGAAGTTATCTCTTCAACGGCAGCTGCAGTCTCTTCAAGGGAAGCCGCTTGTTCATTCGCAGATGCAGATAATTTATTTGCAGCTGTTGATAATACATTTGTATCATCATTTAACTTTCTACCACTTACAACAATCATAGATAAGAATTCAGACACTGTAACGCCAATTAACTGACTACTTGCTGCTAGTGATGAAATTACACCATTAACTTTTGAAGTATTTAATTTAGAATCATCAACATTAAAGTTTGAGTTACCATATTCAATTAAAATATTATTTAATGCAACTAAATTTTCATTTGTTTTATCAATCATAGAGTTAATAGAATCTCTAAGTTTTATAATTTGTGGATTTGAAGAAGTTTTTTCAATTTTATAAACATAGAATCCATTAATTACTTTTTCAATAACTTCATCAACATTTGCAATTACTTTTGAATCTTCTTCATAACCATCTTTCAATTTAGAAATATATGCATTGAAACTATCGACTAATCTACCAATTTCATCATTAGATTTTTTCTCAATTTTATCAGCATGGTTTGTGTCATCTTTAATATCATTAATTGCTTTGTCTAGATTTTCTAAAGGTTTTATAATTGCTTGTTTTATAAAATAATTATAAACAAGATAAACAATTATAATTGAAACCAATGAGAAAATTAAAATATTAATAATTATTTTACTAATCTCATCATTAGTATTTTTTTGCATTAAAGAAACTTCATTTTCAATGTCATCAACATAAGCACCAGTTCCAATTATCCAATCCCAAGGTTCAAATTTTTGAACATAAGAGAATTTTTCTTTTGGATCATCTTTTTTACCAGGTTTATCCCACCAATATTTTACTAATCCACCAGTCTTATTTTCATTTGCAATTTTTGACATTTCAACAAAAAGTTTTTTACCTTTAGCATCCACATTTGCAGATAAATCTTTTCCTTCTAAATGCTTACTAACTGGATGCATAATCATTTTTGGAGTAGAATCATTTATCCAAAAATAATCATTATTTGCGTATCTCATTTCACTTATTGTTTTTAATGCTTCTTCTTGCATTTTAGAAGTTACATTTTCAACATATTCACCTGTTCCAATAACCCAATTATATGGTTTAAATAGCTTAACAAATGAAACTTTTAATTGTGGAGCTTCAAATCCAGGTTTTGGCCAAACATAATCAACAAAACCTTCCCCACTTTTTTTCGCAACAGTTGCAAACTCTTTGAATATTTGTTTTCCTGCTTTATCTTTATATTCAATCATATCTTTACCATTTAATTCAGGTTTTATTGGATGATCTATAATAACTGCATTTGTATCATTTATCCAAAAATATCCATTGTTACCATATCTTGTAGCATCAACAATTGATTTTAATCTTTGTTTTAAAGCCTCTTCAGAAAGAGTTCCTTTTGATTTTTCATATTCAGATTCTAAAATTGAGAATAAAAAATTTGTTTGTGTTTTTAATTGTTCTTGAACTTCAACTTTTATCTTATCTACAGCTGTTCTACCATAATAGGCTTCAACTGTTTTAACAGCTAATGAAACATAGTTTTTAAGTTCAAGTTCTTTTTTAGCATAAGCCTCATTTTTATATTTTTCAATATTTTTATTTGAAAAACTTTTAATTGAATATATAGAATCAACAGCAATTGCAACTGATACTACGATAATAGTAATCAAAGATAAAAATAAAATTTTACCCTTAATAGATATATTATTAAACATACAATTCTCCCCTAGGCTTTATAAATTATTATATAATATCCTTTGTATGGTTAAATTGTCAAGTTTAACTTATTTTAAAAGATTTTTTGCAAATTCTAAGGCCTCAGAAGTAACTTTTTCTCCACTTATCATTCTTGCTATTTCATTAATTTTTTCAGTACTATTTAGCTCTTTTACAAATGATATTCCATTTATTTTATCCACTAAAAAATGCTGATTTGCACTTGATGTTAATTGTGGTTGATGAGAAATTGCAAAAATTTGATATGAATTACTTAGTTTTTTTAAAACTTTTGAAATTGCATCACTCTCTTTTCCGCTTAAATTTGCATCTATTTCATCTAAGAAAAGTATTCCATTATCAACAATATCAAACTCACTCATAGATGTAAGTAATGCCAATCTCAACCTATTATATTCACCAGAACTAATAGTATCAAGAGAAACTCCATTTAATTCAAATACAACTTCATCAATTCCACTTGAATCAAGTATTTTTTCATTTATAATAATTTTTGCATTATTTAAATATAAAAATTTTAGATATTGATTTATTTTCTCTTCTAAAATTTTTGCACTATCTTTTCTATAAGAAGAGATAGTTTTTGCTAATTCTTCTAATTTCGTATTTAAATTTTCATAACTTTTTTCTAATTTTTCTTTTTGGAAAAAGATATTTTCATAAGATTCTAACTCTAGTTTTTTCTGTTCTTTGTATTTTAAACACTCTTCAATTGAACCAAATCGTTTTTGTAAAGCTGATAATTTTTCAATTCTATCAAGTACATTTTCAATATTTACATCATCTAATTCATGTAAAGAATCATTAAATTTTTCAAATACATTATTTAACTCATTCATTGTTTCATCAAAAAAACTAGAATCAACTTCCATTAACTCTAAAGCTTGAGTTACATTGTGATTAAACTCCATAATTCCTGAAGCTTTTTTAATTGCAACTTCAATTTTTTCTTTTTTTGCTAATCTCTTTTTTATTAAATTTAGCTCTTCATATTCATCGATTGTTGGATTTATTTGTTCAATTTTATCAATTTCAAATCTAGCAAACTCTTTTAAATCTTCTAACTTACTTTCATCATCTAATATCTTTTGTAACTCTTTTTTTACATGAATTAGTTCTTTGTATAAACTATCAAAATTCTCTTTTACAATTAAAAAATCTTTCTTTTTTTGTAGAGTTAATCTATCTAAAAAGTCTAAAAGTTTTAAACTATCAAATTCTGAAGTATCTTTTAAATTTAGATGTTTTATTAATTTAGTTGAGAAGTCATTAAGATTTTTCTTAGATACTGATTGATTATTCAGAAAATATCGAACTTTATCTTTTTTGATACTTTTAATTATTATGTCATCATCGCAAGATAAATCATATATTTCATCACTTATTTTTGAATTATTTAATAATACTTCACCTAAATTTGCTTTTACATCAGCTAATGCAAATAAAGATAAAATTGCTTGCATTAAAATAGATTTTCCAGCTCCACTTGGACCTGTGAAAATATTTAAACCATTTTTAAACTCTAAATCAACTTCTTCAAAAGATAAACAATCTTTTAAATATACTCTTGTAATCAAATTAATTTCCCCATCTTAATTTTTCATTTAATACTTCAAAATAATCTCTTTGAATTCTATGTATCATTTTTGCTTTTTTACTTGCAATTTTTATCTTAATTGACTGATTTTGTTCAACCTCATAAATATCTTGACCATCTACAATTACAACTGCACCTTGATTATCAATAATTTTAAACTCTATTTCAAAATCAACTGGCATAACAAGTGGTCTTTGAGTTAAAGAGTGAGGAGCAACAGGAGTTACAATAAAAGCTTCAGTTAATGGATAAACAAGAGGGCCTCCAACAGAGAGATTATAAGCTGTAGAACCTGTTGGAGTTGAAACAATTACTCCATCTCCATAATATGTATTAAATTTTTTACCATCAATTTTACCTGCAATTCTAATCATTGATGAAATTGATTTTCTTGAAATTACAATATCATTAAAAGCAACAAATTTATTTAAATTTACGCTACCTTCAACCATCATTCTATTATCAATTTTATAAATACTTTTTTTTAAATCTGCAATAAACTCAGGTAGTTGCTCCATACTAATATCTGTTAGAAAACCTAAAGTTCCTAAATTTATTCCTAATACTGCTTTATCAAATTTAAAAGATTTTCTTACAACTGATAATAGTGTTCCATCTCCACCAACAGAAATTAAGAAATCAACCTTGTGACATAATTCTTCTAAAGAATACCCTTTTAACGATATCATGTTTGCTGAATTATCTTCTAAATATATGTTGATATTAACTTCTTCAAAAAGTCTCTTTATTTTTAAATAAGTCTCTTTTAATTCAGGGCTTGATGGCTTTAGAATTATTCCAGCACTTTTAATATTATCTAATAATTCACTATCTTTTTCTATTCTCAAAGTTATTCCATTTTATATTTTTAGATTTATGTAAATCATTTTATCTGATTATTTATAATAACTTAAATAAATCCAAAGCAAAAAAAAAGGGATATGCAAAAGCACATCCCTTTTTAACAAAATAGCTAATAATTAACCATTTCTCTTTTTAATAATTTCTTCAGAAACATTTTTTGGAACTTCTGAATAGTTATCAAAAATCATTGAGTATGTAGCTCTACCTTGAGACATAGATCTTAAGTCTGTAGAGTATCCGAACATTTCAGATAAAGGAATCATTGCAGTAACTAATTTGATACCAGCTCTGTCATCCATAGATTGAACTTGTCCTCTTCTTTTATTACAATCCCCAATAACATCTCCCATATAATCTTCAGGAGTTTCAATTTCAACTTTCATGATTGGTTCTAAGATAACTGCACCAGCAGCTGCACTTCTACAACCTTGTTTGAATCCCATTGAAGCAGCTAATTTAAATGCCATTTCAGATGAGTCAACGTCGTGGTAAGAACCGTCATAAACAGAAACTTCAATGTTAACCATTGGATAACCAGCTAAGATACCACCTTGCATTGCTTCAAAACAACCTTTTTCAACTGCAGGAATATACTCTTTTGGAATTACCCCACCTTTAATATCGTTGTTAAATTTGAAGTTTTCATCAGAATCAACTAATGGTTTAATGTCTAAATATACGTGACCGTATTGACCTTTACCACCAGATTGTTTTGCATATTTATACTCTTGTTTAACACCGTTTTTAATTGTTTCTCTATAAGCAACTTGAGGAGCACCAACTTCAGCTTCAACTTTGAACTCTCTTTTCATTCTATCTACAAGAATTTCAAGGTGTAATTCACCCATTCCTGAAATAATAGTTTGTCCAGTTTCTTCATCAGTGTTAACTCTGAATGATGGATCTTCTTCTGCTAATTTTCCTAATGCAATACCCATTTTTTCTTGATCAGCTTTAGTTTTTGGCTCAACTGCAACAGAAATAACTGGTTCTGGGAATTCCATTCTTTCTAAGATAACAGGATCTTTTTCAGAAGCTAATGTATCTCCAGTAATTGTATATTTTAAACCAACAACAGCACCGATTTCTCCAGCATAAAGCTCTTTAATCTCTTCTCTATTGTTAGCATGCATTTTAAGTAATCTTCCGATTCTTTCTTTTTTCATTTTTGTTGAGTTATAAACGTAAGTTCCAGACTCTAGAATCCCTCTATAAACTCTTGTAAATGTTAACTGTCCAACAAATGGGTCAGTCATAATTTTAAATGCTAAAGCTGCTACTTCACCAGCATCAGTTGAAGGAACGATAACTGGCTCACCATCTTGTGTTTCACCTTTAATATCTTCAACTTCAGTTGGAGCAGGTAAATACATAGCAACAGCATCAAGTAAAGTTTGAACACCTTTATTTTTGAATGCAGTTCCACAAGTCATAGGAGTAATAGCCATATTTAAACAACCAGCTTTTAATCCAGCAGTAATCTCTTCTTCAGTTAACTCTTCACCTTCAAGGTATTTTTCCATTAACTCTTCGATTGATTCAGCAGCTGATTCAATCATTTTTTCTCTATATTCTTGTGCGATTTCCATCATATCAGCTGGAATTTCTTCAACGTGGTAATTAGAACCCATTGCAGCATCTTCATCCCAAACGATAGCTTTCATTTGAACTAAATCTACAATACCTTTGAAGTTTTCTTCTGAACCAATTGGTAATTGAATTGGAACAGCATTTGATTTTAATCTTTCATTAACTTGATTTAAAACATTATAAAAATCAGCACCTGTTCTATCCATTTTATTAACGAATATCATTCTTGGTACTCTATATTTATTAGCTTGTCTCCAAACCGTTTCAGATTGTGGTTGAACCCCACCAACTGAACAGAATACTGCAACAGCTCCATCAAGAACCCTCATAGATCTTTCAACTTCAATAGTAAAGTCAACGTGACCCGGAGTGTCAATAATGTTAATCATTAAATCTTCATTAGTTTTTGGGTGTTTCCAATGACAAGTTGTAGCAGCAGAAGTAATTGTAATACCTCTTTCTTGCTCTTGTTCCATCCAGTCCATTGTTGCAGCACCTTCATGAACCTCACCAATTTTATGTGAAACACCTGTATAGAATAAAATTCTTTCAGTAGTAGTTGTTTTTCCAGCATCAATATGAGCTGCAATACCAATATTTCTAACTCTGTTAAGTGGTGTTTTTCTAGCCATTTATAATTCCTACCATCTGTAGTGTGCAAATGCTTTATTAGCTTCTGCCATTCTATGCATATCTTCTTTCTTCTTGAAAGATGAACCTCTTTCATTAGCAGCTTCGAATAACTCGTTAGCTAATCTTTCTACCATAGTTCTTTCATTTCTTTTTCTAGCATATTCTACTAACCATCTTAATGCTAAAGTTTGTCTTCTTACAGGTCTTACTTCAACAGGAACTTGATATGTTGCTCCACCAACTCTTCTAGATCTTACTTCTAAAAGTGGTTTAACATTTTCAATTGCTTTTTCAAATAATTCAATACCAGAAGCTTCACCTCTAGCATCTAAATTTGCAATTGCACCATACATAATTTTTTCTGCTGTAGATTTTTTACCATCTTGCATTACTGTATTAACGAATTTTGTGATCACTTTACTATTGTAGATAGGATCAGCCATTATTTCTCTAACTGGAGCTTTTCTTCTTCTCATTTTCTATCCTTCTACTTTTTCTTAGCTTTAGCTTTTTTAGTACCATATTTAGATCTTGCAACAGTTCTGTTAGCAACACCAGCAGTATCTAAAGCACCTCTTACGATGTGGTATTTAACCCCAGGTAAATCTTTAACTCTTCCCCCTCTTACTAAAACAATTGAGTGTTCTTGTAAGTTGTGACCTTCTCCACCGATATATGAAATAACTTCAAAACCTGTAGTTAATCTAACTTTTGCAACTTTTCTTAAAGCCGAGTTAGGTTTTTTAGGTGTAGTTGTATATACTCTTGTACATACTCCTCTTCTTTGTGGGCATTCTTTTAATGCTGGCGATTTAGATTTTTTGATAACCTTTTTTCGCTCATTTCTTACAAGCTGATTGATTGTAGGCATTTCTTTCCTTTATATAAATTGGTTTGAGTAATTATAGCCTTACCCATGCTTCTCGTGCAAATCAACATTTAGTTGAAACGATACTCCCATTCTAGGAAACTCATAATATTTTAGTTTTCTAAAAAAGTACGGGATTATACTGAAGATATACTTAATAATTCTTTAGTTAAATTTAATTATATGTAACTTCAAATTCTTTACATTCTCATTTAAGTTAAGAATAAATTTTTCCCACTAGAATTGCAAAAACTATTTAAACTATAAAGATACTCCAAATGATGACTAAACAACTATTCCCTCTTGCCCTTGGTGGTCTTGCCATTGGTACTACTGAGTTTGCGATTATGGGATTATTACCAGACGTTGCAAATGACTTAAATATTAGTATTCCAGTTGCTGGACATTTAATCTCTACATATGCTTTAGGCGTAGTTATTGGAGCACCAATTTTGGTTGCATTAAGTGCAAAATTTCCAGCTAAAAATATCTTAATCACTTTTATGATTTTATTTACATTTTTTAACTTTTTATCTGCAATTGCACCTAATTACACGACATTACTAATATCAAGATTTTTTAGTGGTTTACCCCATGGAGCTTTTTTTGGTGTGGGAACTGTAGTAGCTGCAAAACTTGCTGAAAAAGGAAAATCAGCACAAGCCATTGCTGTGATGTTTACAGGATTAACTATTGCTAATGTTGCTATGGTTCCACTTACAACATATATTGGTCACACTTTTTCTTGGAGATATGCTTTTGCTATTGTTTCATTAATTGGTTTTATGACAATATTTTCTTTATATAAAAACCTTCCTAAACAAAAAGAGGTGAAAACTGTTACATTAAAAGAAGAATTACAATTTTTCAAGACAATAAAAGCTTGGCATATATTAGCTATTGTTGCAACTGGTTTTGGTGGACTGTTTGCATGGATTAGTTATATTGCTCCTCTATTAATTCATGTTACAAATTTTGCAGAAAGTAGTGTTTCTTATTTAATGATTGTGGCTGGTCTTGGAATGTTAGTTGGAAATATTGTTGGTGGATATTTAGCAGATAAAAGAGACCCAATAAAAGTGGCAATTTTCCTTTTATCGATGATGGTTCTATGTTTATTATTAGTATTTTTCTTATCTGAATATAAGTTTGTAACTATTGTTCTTACATTTTTATGTGGTGCATTTGCTATGTCTATTGGTGCACCTATTAATATCATCATGTTGGACAGTGCAAAACACTCTGCAATGCTTGGAGCCGCATTTTTACAAGCTGCATTTAACATTGCAAACTCTTTGGGTGCATTTTTAGGAGGAATTCCTTTATTTATGGGATTAAACTATAATTATCCATCATTAAGTGGTGCTTTAATGGCTTTAATTGGTGTAGGATTATGTTTAATTTTTCTAAAAAGATATAAAGTACAAGGATAAGTTCACATGACAATACTTGGACATAAGATTGTAGGTAGTGGTAAAAAATATATCTTGGTTTTGCATGAACTAATGGGAAACCATACAAATTTTGATCCAATTTTACCTTATATTGATACTACAAACTTCACATATATTTTTGTAGACCATAGAGGTTATGGTTTATCAAAAGAAATACTAGGTGAATATAGTTGTGAAGAAGCAGCAAATGATGTAAAAAACCTCATCACTGAATTAAATCTAACAGAAGTAAATCTTTTAGCTCACTCAATGTCTACAATGATAGCCCAAAAAGTAGCTCTTATAGATGACAGAATTAAACAACTAATTCTAATCACTCCTATCTCAGCAGCTGGCATAAAAATTAAACCAGAAGCTCAAGCAAAATTAATAGAAAATATGAATAAAAATGAAAATCTCATTGAGCAAGTTGTTGAAAGTGCAAGTAAAAGATATAACCAAACATGGAAAAATTACAGAATCAAAATGGCATATGAAGCCTCAACAGTAGAAGCTAGAGTTGGATATATGACTATGTATCTAACAAGTGATTTTATAAATGAAGTAAAAAATATAACTATACCAATAAAAATAATGGTAGGTCACCATGATTTACCTGCTTTTCATAAAAACAATATTAAAAAACTTTTTGAACCATATTATAATGATTTTGAAATTATTGAATGTATGGAAGCTGGACACTATCCAATGATTGAGTGCCCAGTTTATTTTGCAACTGAGATTGAGAAATTTTGTGAATAAATTAAAAAGTCACCCTTTAATATAGTGAATAACTTGTCCATTAAAAGGCTCTTCCAAATACTCTTGTGTATTTAAAGGTTCACTTTGACTATGTTCATACCCCAATAAAACCATCATTTTAGAAAACTTAGCATGATTTCCTCTTCCTGGATCTACTATAATTATCTCACAAGTTTCATTCGTATGTTCATTTAAAAATCTACTTAAATCTTCTAAGTGAAACTGTTCATATAAAATATCACTTGCAATTATTAAATCA
This sequence comes from Aliarcobacter sp., assembly GCA_028688995.1. GTDB lineage: Bacteria > Campylobacterota > Campylobacteria > Campylobacterales > Arcobacteraceae > Aliarcobacter. Next base: position 31,379 of record JAQTXB010000018.1, on the reverse strand, counting down.
AATTTTCCTAAAGTATCCTCATTATGTGCCCAATTTGCACACTCAAAAGGTATTGCTTTTCCATAATTTATTCTTGTGTTTTCTATCAAAAACTTTTGAACTTCAGGATTAAAATCTGTTGTTGTTATATTTGCATTTCTGTGATTTAGAACTAAACTTGAAAGTGCAATTCCACAGCCTACTTCTAGAATTCTTTTATCTTTTATGTTGTAGCTATTCATTATCGTTGCTAAAATTCTGGCAGATGGCCAAATCACACCAAACAAAGACCAATTTGCTGAAGAAATTCCAGCAGTTGGATTTAAATCGCATTTTTCATCGTATTGTTGTTTATCTTTTAGTGTTTTGACATGTATGTCCATAGTATCAAACTCTATGGTTTGATATATATATCGTAGTTTTGGCATAAGAACCTTTCAAGGTTCAGTATACCCATTTATTTACAAATAACTGAACTATTGAAAGTTTTTTTATAGAATCTCTTGAACACGACCAACTTGTCCATCTTGAAGTCTTACTTTTATTCCATGTGGATGAGTTGGAGAATTTGTCAAAATATCTTTTACAATACCAGTAGTCAATTTTCCACTTCTTTGATCTTCTTTTAAAACAATATTTACTTTTAAACCTTGTTTTACATTAAATCTTTTTTTACCATCCATTAATTTTCTTCTGTTTTATAATTAATAACATCTTTTGCAAAATCTACATGATAAAAAAATACCATTTTATAGAATAAATCAACTTTTGTTTTTTTCTCAACACTTGTATCTAATATTGGAAATGAAAACATTTTTGGTTCTTCAACTTTTTTTGGAGTAACTGTAATTATAAGAGGTTTTAATGTTCTCATCATATTCATAGTCTCTTTATAATCTTTTGGAGCTAAACCATTTAGCATATCTCCATCTTTTTCCTCTTTTCTCATTGCAGTAAATAGATTATTAATACTCTCTTTAAATAGTTGTTTATTCCAATTTAATTTACCTTTTGAAAAGTGAAATACACAACTTTTATTTAATAAGGCATGTGGTTTTTCAGCTTTTATATCTTCTATCATTTGAAGGAAAAAATTAACTCCACCTAAATTTGTTGCAAGTTCCATTGCTTGAGTGTACAATTTATTTTTTTGTTCTTCATCTAATTGATTAAAATTCATAATTCTCCGATTAATTTACTTTTTTGCAAGTATAGCTAAATAATTGTTGACTATTTACCTTCAAACTCTTTTTCATTTGTATGCTCTACAACTTTTTCTGCAATTTCACTTACTTCCCTTGCAACTTTATTAGCTTCCGATGCTGATGCTGCATTTTGTTGAGTTACATGATCTAAATTATTAACTGTATCATTTATTTGCTCCATTGCACTAAATTGCTCTTTTGATGCAGTTGAAACTTCTTTTATTAACGATAAAGTATGGTGAATATTATTGTTTAATTTTTCATAACCTTGAATCATTTCATTTGAAATGTTTTTACCTTCATTTGCTTTATTTGTTGCATTTATAACTAAGTCTTTTATCTCTTTTGCAGCTTCAGCTGAACGAGATGCTAAGTTTCGCACTTCCGCTGCAACAACAGCAAATCCTTTTCCAGCTTCTCCTGCAGTTGCTGCTTCAACCGCAGCATTTAATGAAAGAATATTTGTTTGAAAAGCAATTTGGTCAATTATCGTAATTGAATCAGCAATTGCATTTGTTTGTGTATTAATTTCATCCATTGATAAAGCTGTTCTTGAAGCTAAATCTTGTCCAATTGCTACTGAACTTGAAACTTCATTTGCAAAGCTTGTCATTTTTACAATATTTTGAGAACTATTTTGCATATTTGCTGTAATTTCTTCAATTGCAGCGGCTGTTTCTTCCAATGATGCAGCTTGCATATTTGCAGAAGATGTCAATTTATCAACATTTGAAGATAAGTTCTCAGCATTCGTTGACAAAACTATTCCCATTTTTTTATTTTCAACTAACATTGAAGTAATAGCAATTCCAAGATTATTAATATCTGTACACAAAGCTTTTAAATCTCCATCTAAACCGGTGATGTCAATTTTTGTTCTATAGTCATATTTTGTATATAAAGATAAAATATTCATTGCTTTTTTGATATTTGATTCTGTTGCTTCAAGCATTTGATTGATTACGTTTTTTAACTCATTTAAAGAAGGATTTGTTGTAATTCCTTCTATTCTTGAATTTAAATGTCCTTTTTTAGCCTCATTTGCACATTTTATAGCACTTTCAACAACAATTCTATCTTTTTGAATAGATTCATTAGCATTTAAAATATTTCTATTTACCTCTTTTGCCATAATTCCTAATTCATCATTTGAATCAATTTCTATTAATTTTGATTCATTTGTTTCTTGATTTAAATATCTAAAGAATTCTAAAAGTCCACTTTGAAACTTTTGTAAAGGCTCTTTTATAGAATTTGTAATTGCAAGAATAACAAAAAACAAAACAATTAAAACTGCAATTACTAGAGTATACAAAGTATATAAAGTTGAATCAATTTTTCCTAAAGCGTCTAAATAACTTGATTTATTCTCTTCATTTGCTGTTTTATTGATTGTATTTAATTTTTCATTTATTTTTAAAAACACCTCATCAGTTACAGATAGCATAGGCGTTGCCATTCCTAAATCCACAGTTAACATATCAAGGGCATCTCTTACTGTTAAGTTATATTCAATTAGTTCTTTATTTACCTCATCAATATTTTTTTTATCATTTTGTGTTAAATATGGTGCTTTTAAAAAGTTTTCCATATCTTTTACAATATTAGCTCTTAATTTTTCTAGAAGTGCTAACTGTTCATCAATTAATGCTTGTTCATATTTCCCTGTAGCATAACTAAAAACTTTATACAAAATAGAATTACATAAATTCACATCACTCAGTAATTTACTACTTGTCTTATATAATTCAAATTTTACTTGTACTATTTCATTTAATGTACTTTTGTCAGATTTCAAAGCATTATTAGAAAAAAGTGCCAGAATCAACAAAAACAACACTGCAATTGCAGGCGCAATTATAATTTTCTTTCCAATTTTCATATTTTTTATACCAAACATATTTGAGTCCTGTAGATTAAATTTCCAAATAAAATAAATATCTATTTAATTTATTTGGAAATTCAAAGCTTTGAAAAATCAAAGCTTTAAATTAGAAGATTATTTATAAACTCCAGCACCGATTAATTGATTTTCACCAATACCAATAACATAAGAAGTTTTAGGAGTTTGTTCTCCTCTTGTTGGGTGATCCCAAACATAATCAACCCATCCAGAACCATCAGCTTTTACTTTATCAATGAACTCTTTGAATAATTGATTTCCAGCTCTGTCTTTATATCTGAACATATTTTTACCTTTTAAAGGTTTTTTTGGATGTGCTGTAATTATTCCATCAAAATCATTTGCCCAAATATATAAGTCATCTTTTACAAATTGGCTTTCAGGTTTATTAAATTCTTCAACACAAGCAGCAACTCCAACTTTTTTACAATATTCTACACCTTTATCAACTAATGCTTTAGCATCAGCTTGAGTGCTTTCAGCATTTGCAAATGTAACACTTAATAATAAAGCAGCTGTTAACTTAACTAATTTACTCATAAATCTATCTCCTTAGTTTGTTTTGAATCTTGATATTTACATAAAAAAAGTTAAATTAATCTTAATATTTCTGGATTATTTATCATAAACTTAAATTTTGTTTAAAATGCTATTTTAATGCTATTTTAGAGGTTTTTTTGAGAGATTTTTGTAAGTATTTTCCAATAATAAAAATTATTTTTTACTATTGGAAAGTTTAATTATAATATATTAAATAATATAAAAAGTTAATAATTATGATTTTTAATAACTTCCTTTTCGTCCTATTACAACTACAATTGTTTTTAATAAAATTTGTATATCTAAATTTATAGACCAATTTCGCACATACCAAACATCAAGTTGCACTCTTTCATCATAATCTATATCATTTCGACCAGATACTTGCCATAAACCAGTAATTCCTGGTTTTACAGCTATGAAATAATCAAAATATTCTCCATATTTAACTATTTCTTGATCTATAATGGGTCGTGGTCCTATCAAAGACATTTTTCCTTGAAGTACATTTATTAATTGAGGAAGTTCATCTAAAGAAGTTTTTCTTAAAAATTTACCTATTTTTGTTATTCTAGGATCATCTTTAAGTTTAAACTCTTTTTCCCATTCTATTCTACTTTCTTCACATTCTTCTAATAACTCTTCTAATTTTTTATCTGCATCAATATACATAGTCCTAAATTTATATACATTAAATTTTTTACCATTTAAACCAATTCTTCTATGCTTAAATAATGGATGTCCATTTGTAGAAAAATAAACTATTGTATATAACAGAATTAATAATGGTGAAAATAAAAGGATTAAAAAGAGTGACATAAAATAATCAAATATATTTTTCATATACTTATCAACTGGGCTTAGAAGATTATTTCTAACATAAAATGCCATACCTTTATGATGAATGGAATTTATTAATTCACCATTTAGCAAAGGCATTTTTGAAATTTTTGGAAGTATAATAATCTTATAGATATTTCTTTGAATATGGTCTACTAAATTGCTTAATTCAAAAATATTATTACTATCAAAATCTATTATTGCAGAATCATATCTATTTTCTTTTATGATTTTATCAATTTCTTTATGCATTTCTAAAATACTATATTCATTTACGTTTAAAATCAACTCTAAATCGTATCCAAAAGGATTACCTTTATCAAACCAACTCTTAATATTTTGCTCACCTTGTTCATCACATATGGCAAAAACTGGTTTTCTAAACATATTTAATTTAAAAAAATATTTTTTAATTAAATATGACCAAATTGGATTAAACATATTTAATATAAAATAAATAAATATAACCATTCTTGAAATAGACCCACTTACATGAACGGCTGATATGATAAAGAAAATTCCAACTAATGTTATAAAGTTTGCTTTTAAAATTATTGTAAATTCATTTGTTGTCACCATTCTTCTGGTCAACAATTTATACCAATAATAACTAAACAAATAAATAAAAATTAACCAATAATATTTTTCAAAACTATGAGTGTGAATATCAGGAATTAAATATGATGATATTTGAATAGTTAAATATAAATTAACAACCAACAAAAATAAAAAAGTGATAAATCTAAAAAAAATATACAATATAATTACCCTATAGAACTATTTCTACGATACCCTAATTTAAAAGCAAAAAATTTAGTAAAAGAAAATAGTACAGATTTAAATAAATAAAGTGGTTTATTTTTTAAAATAAAAAGAAGTTCAGCTTTTGCCTGCTTCATACCTGATGATTCAGTTTTTACGTATAATGCAACCGATTGTGAAATCCAAGAGTTTTCTTTAAAAAATATACCAATTTGATTATATCTTTTCCAAACTTCCAAAATATTGAAATTATGGGAATGATAGACTTTAGCAGTAGCATTATAATAGATTTTCCTATTATTTAATATAGCTCTTGCAGCATATTCCATATCTTCATTTGTATTTAAATCTTTTTTAAATCCTCCAATACTTTTGAAATATTTTGCATTATACATAGAACAACTATCTGAGTTAAAAAAAGTCTTTATTCCCAAAATAGCCAAATCATCTTTTGATTTTAGTTTTGAAATATCTGGATAGTTCGTATTTCTAGCAAATTTCTCTATAATATCAGCATTTGAATATGTTATCTGTCTAGCATATGAAACTACTGTATTACTATCTACGAATCCTTTACAAAGGTTTTCTACAAGATATTCATCAAAAGGTAAAGCATCTTGAGTCATAAAAAGATAATAATCAGCCTCAAAATCCAAAGCAATATTTCTAGTATTTGCATGGTTAAAATCTTTTTTATCTATATTTATAACTTGATAAGAAAAATCTTCTGATATTTTATCACCTGAATTTATAAGAATAATATCTGCTTTTATTGTTTGATTTTTTAGCATTGCTAAGTTTTTTGTGAAAAAATCTTTTGGTGGATTTAATATTGGGATAATAATTTTAATGTTCATATTTTTAATAACAACCCTATATTTCTAATTATTCCATATTTAAACAATCTGTATTTTAATATTATATTCACTCTTTGTAAATATGGTTTTTCTTTTATAGATGAAAAATCTTCTAAGATTATTTTAGATTCTTCATCTAATTCTTCTTTATAGTCTTCTAAAAACTCTTTTGCTTGAGAAATATTTTTATCAACATTTATATCACCTAATTTCTTTAATTTATTAATTATAAATTTATAATCATAAGTTTTTGCACCAGTATCATTTTTTCCATGTTGTCTATATTTCATAGTAGATTCTTCTATAAATCCAATCTTACCAAAAGTAGTTGCTACTAAACCTATCCACCAATCATGCATAATAGCTTTTGAAGATATAGATAATGACTTTATGGCTAAATTTCTATTTATCATAATAGTACAACCTGTAATAGTATTTTGGATCAAAAGTTTATTTAAAGTATTTGCTTTTGGATTTATATGTTCACTTTTCCACATAGAATCACTCAGAGTTTCTAACTTTTTATCTACTACCTCTAAATCTGTATGAACTAATATTGGAATTTCATTCCCATAAAGTTTTTCCAACTCTTGCATCTTTTTTAAAGTCGTTTCTATTTTATCATTATTCCAAACATCATCTTGATCACAAAACATAAAATATTTTGCCTCATTATTTTTAGATGCATATTTTAAGAGTTTTTCAAAGCTTTTTTTCACCCCGAAATTTTCACTTGAATCTATAAGCTTAATATTATAAGAGTTTAAAATTTCTTTTGTTCTATCTGTTGAGCCATCATCTCTAACTATAAGTTTAAAATCTTGATGGCTTTGTGAATATAAAGAATCTAATTGAGCTTTTAGGTATTTTTCTCCATTGTATGTTGAGAGTAAAATTGATATTCTTGACATTAAATATTAATCTCTAAATGGTTTATAATATTTTTCATTTGCAATAGCTAGCATCTCTTTATCTCCTGAACTATCTCCATAAGCATAAATATAATCAAATTCTTTTAAATTATAAATTTCTTTTATACGATTAACTTTTTCTTGTCCATAACAATTTTTTGTTAAAAATTTACCTATAATCTTATCATCTGAAAGATCTAATTTTGTTGCTATTAACTCTAAATTATTTCTTTCACACCAAGGACGTAACCAACAATCAATAGAAGCAGATACAATAACAATTTTATCTCCTTGTTTCTTATGCCAGCTTATTCTTTCCATTGCTTTTGCTCTAACTATTTTATCAATATGATTTAAAGAATATTTATTTGCAACATCAAAAAAATCTTCTTTTTTAATTCCTTTAAAATACCAAGATAAAAGATTTTGTTTTGCTTTATAGTTTGGTATAAGTTTTAGTTTATATAAAACTAACATTGGAGACAAAAATAAAAGTCCAACTAAAAATCTTCTATCTCCAACAACAAATCTTATAAATTTTAATAAACTATCATCTGTTGTAATAGTTCCATCAAAGTCAAAAAAGGCTATCTTTTTACTCATATACTCATCTTTTTAAACATAAATTCTGGTATATGTTTTATTATTAACATTATTAATTTCCAAATAGCTTTTGTATAAAGTACATTCTTACCTTTTTGTTGTGCAGTATATATATCATTTGCTACATCTTCTGGTTGAGCAGTTAATTTTGCTGGTAAATCCAAACCTTGCGTCATTTTTGTAGCTACAAAACCTGGTTTTACAGTAAGAACATTAACTTTACTTTCAAATAATCTATTTCTTAATCCACTTAAATATGCGCTAAAAGCCGCTTTTGAAGATCCATAAATATAATTTGATTTTCTTCCTCTATCACCTGCAACTGAACTAACCCCTACAATAAAACCATTTTTATTTTTTTCCATATCATTTGCAATTATATTTAAAATACTCACTGCTCCTGTATAATTTACATTTATAGTATTTAATGTTTTTTCAAAATCGTTTTCGCACTCTTTTTGTTCAGCCATATAACCAGCAACCACAATTACACCTAAAGGTTTAATCTCTAAATTATCATAAAACTCTTTGTGCATTTCAAATTTTGCTATATCAAACTCACATAATTTAACATCAACATTTGATCTTAATTTTATGTCTGTTGATAAATCATTTAAATTATCGCAATTTCTAGCAGCTAAATAAAGGTCATATCCATTTTTTGCATATACCCTTGCAACTTCTTTTGCTATATCACTTTTTGCACCTATTATTAATACATAACTCATTTTATATTCCTACTCTTTTTGATTGTAATGACTGAAATTTTTTATCCATACTATACTCTTTTCTTAATGCTCTAAATTTTTCAATATTTGGATAACCTTTTTCAAAAGTCTCTTTTGAAACTCTTACATCTTTAGTAAGATATATTCTTCCATTATATTTTAATACTATTTGGTCTAGTTTATCTAAAAGTTCAAAAAGTCCACGTTCGATTTTAAAATCAAGTGCTAAACTATATCCCTCAATTGGAAAAGATAAATAATTTTCATTCTCTTTCCCATATAGTTTTAATACAGCTAAAAATGAACCTTTTCCACTATTTGAAATCTCACCTAATATCTCTTTTAATCCATTATAACTTACATCTTTAGGCAAAATAAATTGATATTGTGTGAATCCACCTTTACCATAAATTCTATTCCAGTTATTTATTGCATCTAATGGATAAAAAAATGTATCAATATCTACTTTTTGTTTACTTTCACCATTTGGAGCTTTTTTATAATATAACCAATTAAAAGCTTTAACACTTAAATTATTTAAAGCAAAAGATGGAAAATTGAAAGGTATATTTATTTTCTTTTTTTCTTTAAAATCAAGCTTTCCATCATTTGCAAAGTCTCCAACCATAAGTAAACATTTACCTATGTTTTCAGCCTTTGCTAGACAATCTATCCAAGCTACAGAGTATGGTAAATGGCTGTACTTTTCAAAAGCTTCAAAAGTCTCTTTTAAATTTTTTGTTTTAATAGTTGTTTGATTTATATATTTTGAATTTATCTTTTTTAAATAAATTTTTGCTTCAAGAATAACTCCTGTTAATCCCATACCACCACAAGTTAGTTTGAAAAGTTCATCATCTTTTTTACAAGTTTTTATTTCACCATTTGGAAGTATCAAAGTAAATTCTTCCACACAAGAGCTAAAACATCCTTCTACGTGATGATTCTTACCATGAACATCACTTGCAATTGCTCCACCAACTGTTATAAGTTTTGTTCCTGGAGTAACTTTTAAAAACCAACCTTTTGGAATAAAAGCTTCAATGATTTCACTTAACATAACTCCTGATTGACAATGTAAAAGTCCAGTATTTTCATCAAAATCTAAGAAATAGTTATATGGTTTACAGTAGATTATATTTTCATTTAATGCACTATCTCCATAACTTCTACCATTTCCAAAAGGAATATAATTTTTATTTTCAAGAATTTTATCTTGCAATTCTCTTTCATTTTGAAAAACTACTTTTTCATTTTTTATGAGTGGGTACATTCCCCAGCTATTTAGACTCATATTAATCCTTAAAAACAAATTTTTTATCTAAAAAATACTTTACAACATATCCAATACTGAGTCCTAAAATAGCACCAATATATTTAGCTTTTTCATTTCCAAATACAAAATCAAATCCTATTTCAAATCCCCAAAATATAAATGTAGTAAAAAGACCCATCAAAGAATAAAGTAAAAATTTTTTTCCATCATCTTTTTTATTTTTTGGTTTATGATAAAAAATGTACTTTTTATCTAAAACATACTTCAAAATAAGTCCGGACAGTGTACCAAAAAACATTGCAATATATAAAGACAGAAATCCATCATAAAAATAAAAACTAATATATTGAAATAGTAAATTGACTAAAGTAGAAGCAATTGCAAAATTAACATATTTAAAAACCATATTCATCTAAATACTAACCACTACATAAAAACTGAGTAACCAAAATAAAATAGTTATTTGTAAAAATCTATCTTTTAGAACTATTTTTGTAGGACTTCCACTGTTACCCTCAACAAAAGTAATTTGCATATATCTCATAATACCAAGAATAACAAAAAATGATGTCAAATATAAATGTTGAGTATGAAGTCTATTTAAAACTTCACCACTTACTGTATATAAAATATATGCAACTACAATTACACCTGACATAAATACCATTGTTGCATTTACAAACTCTAAGTTATAACCATCTATATTTTTTCTAGTTTCTTTACCCTCTGCAGATAAAAGTACATCATCCCTTCTTTTTGCAAGAGCCAAAAATAGTGCTAAAAGAAATGTCATAATTATAATCCACATAGATAAAGGTGTTTCAATTACACTTGCACCTGCAAATAATCTTAATACAAATCCTGTTGCAATTATAAAAATATCTACAATTGTTATATGCTTTAATTTTAAAGAATACGCAATATTTAAAATAAAATATATTACTAATACTATAAATAATTTAGTATTTAATAGATAAGCACTAAAAAGAGATATTCCAGATAACAATACTATTAAAATTCTAGCTACATTTTTATTTACTTTTCCACTAGCTAGTGGTCTAAATTTCTTTTTTGGATGTTGTTTATCTTCTTCAATATCCATATAGTCATTTAATATATATACACTACTTGCAATTAATGAAAACAACACAAATACAATACTTGTATTTGTCATATCAATCAATGAAAAATTGAATGAAAATAGTAAAGGTGCAAAGACAAATAAATTTTTTATATATTGATGAACTCGCAATAGTTTTATAATTTGTTTCATTTAATACTAAAATCCTTTCTCAAAAATTAAAAACTCTACTAGCAAAAATCAATTCATACATATAATTGATATTACTAGCATACATCAAACAACAACTATCATGTTCCTTGTTACTTTGAACCATAAAATCTAATCCAAACCCAATCACTATCAGCACTTAATTTTGGATCAACACTTATATTAAATTCGTCAGTTAAAGAAAGGTCATTAATATTTATTTTCATTGGTTTACCTGAAGATACATCTTGATTAATACTTGGTCCATTTTTTGGTGTATATTCTATATTCACGAACCCTGCACCTCTTTGAATAGCCGATTCAGAAACTTCTGGTGAAATCATTATTTCAATCAAAAAAGTCTTATATGGTATTTGGGAAACAAGTTTTTTGACATCAAAAGAAAAAGATGTTGGTGTTGTTGCACCTGGGTGTACAAAAATTTTATTTGATGAAAGATTTACAATAGTACCATATTGATCACCTAGTTTCTTATTTATAATGTAGTCCATATATGAAACACTTTTCTTAGCCATTGGATTTGTATCAATATCTGTAACTTGATCTAAAAGATCTGAACGCACATGTACACCAAATGGAAAATATCTACCTACATCTGAGGCTTTATTAAAAATTTTAACAAGAGTGTACCCCTTTGGCGATTCATCATTACGAATAAGTACTTCAGGCTTATATGTCTTTACTATATCTTTGTCAACATAATGCATATTGAGAAAAGATCCATCATATACAAATCTATTTGAAAAAAAAGCTGGATTACCGAAATAAGTAAGCACTTTAAAACTTTTAGGAGTATTCTCTGCTACCCAACGACCTGCATTTTCTCTATCTTTCTCTAAATGTAAATAGTGTTTAATACTATTTGTTACATTTATTGAATACTGTATTGTAGGTATAATAAATACGTATATTAGTATAGAATATATAAAAAATACAATAAGTCTTTTTTCTTGAAAAACTAGTACTATTTTTTCAATAATAAAAGCAGCTGAGATAGAACCTAAAACCATAAGTGAAAATAACGATGGCATACAATACCAATCATAAGGTTCAAATGGGAACTTAATAGTATATGCAATAGTATGAGATACTAATATAGCTCCAAGAAATATCCATAAAGGCCATTCAATTTTTTTATAAAATAATAAAAGTGTACCTACAAATGCACCAAATAAATAAATATGTGCATCTTTTATCCATACAAAAGTTGAAAACCATTCTCTTGTATTCACAACTGCTTGATCACCCTGGTGCAATGCTTTAGTTATAAAGGAATTTGGTAAAGGTAATCCAAAATAAATCCATGCAAATCCATACCAAATTAGCGCAACTACTAAAGCTATAATAATTGAAACAAAAGATATTCTTTTTAAATAAAACATTTGTGCTAAAATCAATCCAACTGCAGCTGGTATTAAATCTAATTTTTGAACACATAATAAACCAGCTATAATTCCTATATAAATAGATTTCTCAGGAGCTAAAAGAATAGCCATTATCCCAATAGAAAGTAGTAAAAAAGTTAAAGGTGTTTCAAGTCCAGCATTAGTTCCAAACCAGATTAAATGACTATCAAGAGATGTAAAAATAATAAAAATTATTGCACTTAATGTACCAAATCTATATTTAATAGTTACAAAAACAAGTGAAAAAGCAATTACACTAAATGCGATACTTACAGATAAAATAGCATTTATAGGATCCATACCTAATTTTAATAGTGGCGCAATAAAAAGTGGGAATAGTGGTGCTGAAGACCCCCATATTGGTTCTTCCCCAAGATTCCATACCCAAAATTCACCAGCTGCCATATTTTTTGCATATTGAAGAAAAAAAGAACCATCATCTGCAAGTGCACCTCCCCATCTAGCATAAGAGGCAAAAGAATAGACTATAATAGCCAATATAAAGAGAACAAAATGCTCTTGTGTCCAAAGTTTTTTTGATCTCATATATGATGTCCTTATGATTTATTTTGTATAGTGCTAAAGTTAATAATAACTATTAAATTTTATAGAATACTGTATAGCAAATATTTTAATTAATATTTTTTGCGCAATTTTAGCTAAATTATAATAAAAACCATTTAAAACGTTCTAAATGAATATAATTCATTATAAAAACTAATAATATAAAAAGACAAACATCTAACATAAATTTTAAGGAAATATTATTTATTAGATTTAAATGTATAGTTGTTATACCACCATGTATTCTTTGTTTTCCAAGTATAAATTTTCTAAAAGGCACTTCAAGATAAGCCCAAATTAGATATGAACTTATTATTAATATAGAAAAATAATCTAAAAGTGAAAAAGTATTATTTAAAACAATAAATTGATCAGAATATGTACCATAATATCTAATTAAAATCTGATGAATCAAATACATTGTGAAGCTAATTTCACCAAGGAATATAAAAAATCTTAATTTAAGAATTTTAGATAATAATCCTTTTCCATGAGCAAAAATAAAAATAAAAATAAAAATAAAAATTGCAAATGGGAAAATAGGACCTACTGCAGAATAATAAAAAATCAAACTATCAGACAAAGTTAGATTTAAAAAATCTAAAAGAAAACTTCTACCATAAATAGTACAAAATATAACAAAAAATAAAACAGTAAATTCTAATATTGAGAATAAAGTGAATTCATTAGAACGATTTATTTAATAGGACTCCTAAATATGACAGCCATACTCATACCAATGATAAATTCAAAAATCCTACTCAAAGGATTTATATATAATAAACCATGTTTACTAAAATTAATTCCAGAAAAATCTTTTGTAGGATGTGCTGCTTCTGATAATGTAGGGAAATAACTACTGATATACAACATTGAAATCAATAATAAACCAAATAGATTTATTTATTAAAATCAATAAGAATGGAAAAAGTAAATAGAAAAAGAATTCTGTAGAAATACTCCATGAAGGACCATTATATGAAAAAAATAATTTATATCAGGTATCCATCCTTGCACCATAAACAAATATGGAATAATAGTTGTATATTTATGGTCATTGGTACCATATTTATTACAAGAATAAAAGAGAATAAATATACGGGGAAGACCCTTGCTAAACGTGCTTTAAAAAATAAAATATTTCTTTATTTGATTTAAAAGATGAATAAGAGTATGTTAAAATAAAACCTGAAAGTATAAAAAAAAATGAAACACCGTATGCTAAATCATGAGTTCCTTTAATTAAAAAAAGACCCTCTAAATGATGTAGCACGATAGCAAAAGCTGCAAAAAAACGTAAAGACGTCAATTGATCTAATTTTAGCATTTTCTTTCCATTATCTTAAATTTTTATCAACAACGCTATATTGTTTGTAATACTTTGTTTGTAAAGTTTATTTTTATATATTATAAATCTTCGTTGAAAAAAATTCTTCTTTTCTATATTTATAAAATCTAAAAGCATATTTTTAGTTTTGGTATCTAATTCTTCTTTATATTGGTCATAAAAACCTTGAGCTTGTAATCTATTTATATCCAAATCTTTTATGTATCTATTATCTTTACCAATAATATTTTTTAATAAACTAATTAGTAAACTAATACATAATTTAATTGGATTAATATTACTATTATTTTTTGCACCAATTGTATTATTATCATGTTGTCTATATTTTATTGTACTTTCTTTTAAATATTCAATCTTTCCAAAATAGCTTGCAACTAATCCAATCCACCAATCATGCATAACAGCATTTTTTGCTATAGTGATACTTTTAAGAGCTAATTTTCTATCAATCATAACCGTACAACCTGTTATAGTATTTTGGATAATAAGGCGATTAAATGAATTATATTCTGGTCTAATATCTTCGTATATCCACATAGATTTTGATATACTATTAAGATTTTTATCTACAACCTCTAAATCTGTATGAATTAAGATAGGTATATTAGGATTATTTAATTCTACTTCTAACATTTTATTAAGAGTTTTTTCTACTTTGAATTTATCCCAAACATCATCTTGATCACAAAACATAAAATAATCTCCATTACTTGCATATATTGCTTTAGAGAGTAATTCAAAAAAGCTATCTCTTGCTCCCAGATTTCGTGTTGTTTCAAGAAGCTGAACAGGATAAGATTTTAATATCTTTAAAGTATTATCATCACTACCATCATCTCTTGCATAAATTTCGATATTTTTATAACTTTGGTTACATAAAGAATCAAGCTGTTCTTTTAAGTAACGTTCTCCATTATAAGTTGATAAAAGAATTATTACTTTTTTCATTTTAATTTTTCTTTTAGTTTTGTCATTAAATATTCTTCACCAAAGTTAATATTAATCTTATTTTTTATAATAAACTCTTCTAATGATGATAAATTGAGAGTATAGTCGTCAGTTTTTTCCAACAATTGATAATTTGCTTTTTTTTCTAAAAGAGTTTCAAAGATATTTACAATATCTAAAACTTTGTACTTATAATTATTTGCCAAATTTACACAAACACAACTTGAATGATTTTTTAAATATGTATCAACTAATTTTTTTACATCAATTATTTCTATTACATATCTATATGCATTATCATAAACATTAAATTTATGATTGTGCATTATCGACTTGTAGATAAAATTTATTAGTGTTTTATGTATAATTAAATCTCCAAATAGTTGAGGAATTCTAAATATATAATAATTAGTTGAATGCTCCTTTATTATATCTTCCATATTTTTTTTATGTTTATAATATGCATTTTTGGGATAACTCTCAACGGATAATGCACAACTACTAAAATAGATAAAAGATTTTTCTTTATTATCATTTAGTGTATTTAATAAAAGATTTTTCTCTCTATTAAACTGAGAGCTATCCTCACAATTAGAATTAGATACACCACTTGCAAAAATACATACTTCATCATTGTTTAAATAATCTTGAAAGCATTTTGCTAATTGCCCCGTCCCAATTACCATAATACTCCTTTTTTATATTGTCTCATACATTTATAACTATTTACAGTTAATGATGGATTCATATTATTTAAAATTAACAAAACTTTTTTCTTTATTTAACTGAGTCATTTATAAGTTCATCTATTTGTTCTACATATTTATTAAAATTAAGATGATTTTCTAAAATTCTTTTATTAAATCCTATTTTTTCATCATTTGATTTGAAATAATTTGTTACACCTTCTGCCAATTTATAAGTATCTAAAAAATCAACAATTGTACAATTAGCATCGTATTTCCTTAAAAATTCTGCTGTTCCCGATGCACCGTCAAAACATGCTATATGTAAATCATGAGATAATGCATCAATCGCAACATTTGGGAAAGGATCCATACGTGAAGTAAGACAAAAAACATCTGAAATAGAAAATATATTATCTAAGTTTTTTTGATGTTCTAGAAATATAAAACTATCTCCTAAATTAGAATATTCAAGTTCTCTTTCTAAATAAACACTATAATCAACATCATTTTCCGGATTAAAGCCACCGCCAACCCATACAAATCTACATTCACCTTCATACATATTATGAATATACCTTGCAGTAGAAATAAATAAATCCACACCTTTTCTCATTTGAACCCAACCACAACCAACGATAATTTTAACATTTTGATTAGGTGTAATATTTAATTTTAAGTATAATTCATTAATATCATCATTTTTACCAAAATTATCTTTTAGTACAGGTAGTTTTCCTTGTGGTATTGTTTTTATTTTTTCTAAATATGAAGAATGATTGATCTCTAATTTCGTAAATTCTTTAATAAGAGAGTTTTTAATCGTCTCAGCAGGAACAACTATAAAAGAAGAGTTACTTACAGCTTTTACCATTGTACCAACGGGTCTTGTATATTCAGCAAATTCATGTATTAAAAAAACAACTGGAATATTTAATTTATTTGCTGTTTGTAAAACATTATGACCTACTATAGAATTAATTACCATAGCTTTTATTTTTTTTGTTTTTAATATATCTTCTAAAAACAACAAACTTGCTACTTTCTCAGCTGTTGCAACATCTTCTAACATTAAACAACAATTATTATAAAACATTTCATGAATATTTTTGCTTTTTAAAACTATATGAATTATATTATACTTTTGAGATAATTTTTCTGCAATACTATAACCTAATAAAGGTGCCCCCGTAGAGGAACTTTCATGTGTAATAAAAACAATATTTTCTTTATTATTATCAAATTCTTTATTACCTTTCTTAACTTTATTAGATATGTCAACATATCCAATTCTTCCTTCTTTAACCCCATATAAAACATAATGAACAAAAGGATTAGCACCAGAAAGCTTTACATCTTCATTATTTTCTAAATAATGTTTTGCAGAAAAAATTTTTGGTATTACAAAGTTTTTATTTATCCAGTTTTTTAAAAATTGTTTCATTTCCACTTCTTTCTCTTTCTTAAATTTTGATATATCAACATCCTTACTTTTCAAAAAAGTATATATTTCTTTATATACTATTTTGGTTCTATCTTGATATTTTGTGCTTCGCCCCTCTTTTCTGCCATACATTATATAGTGAATAAGAGGAATATCTCCCGAGTCTTGAACATCTGGATAAAGTTCTAAATATAACCTAGATGAAAAAATATTCTTTATTTCTATTCTTTTTAGTTTATTTTTAATTATATTCTTCATATCAATCCAATTTATCTTCTAATATTCTTTTTATTTTTCTAAGCGGTTTTGTTACTTTCCAACTTAAAGTATTTTTCACTCTTATCAACTCTTCTTTTTCGCATACCAACTCTTCTTTTACACATGATAACTTTTCATTTACATATACTAACTCTTTTTTTACCGATAAAGACTCTTCTTTTATACTCTTATAGCATTTGCTCAGTACATCATTCCCTATATGCGAATATCGAACAGCCACTATTAACTTATCAGCATTGATATAGTTATCACTTTCGAATGCATTAAAATACAATTGAGAATCGTCATGATCAAACCAGTATGTATTTCCACTTTTTAGGTAAGCATTAGAACTAATAAATTCTTCAAGTTCTATTTCACCTGTTTGTGTTATTAATACTATCTTCTCAATTTCTACTATACATATATCATTAAGAATATCCATTCGAATAGAATGTAAAGATGTTTGCCCACTTAAATCAAAAATAAATTCTTGTGTTTTATTAGAATATGCCACTGGCAATTTTAAAGATGTCTCTTCTGAAATTCCCTTACCATTATCTAGGAAAAGTTGAATGAACAAAGTATTCTTAAATAACAAATATCCCATCCATGTTTGATTGCTACCCAATCTTTTAGTATATTTTAAAATATCTAAAGAACAAAAAATATTGGTGAGCTCTTGCTTTAAATCTATTGACATTGTATCAACTATTGTTGATTCAAAAATAAAATTATTTTGTTTTGAAATAGCATACATAAAATTTGTATAATTTTCTTTATATCTATCTTCAATAATATTTTCATTTAATTTAATTGGTGAATGAACAGTTATATTATCTAGTGTACCAATATTCTTTTTAAATGTTTCTAAGCTATGCCATTTATATATTGATTCCCATGCTTTAATTACAATTTTATTTCTTTCTATAACTGACAAATTTAGAATTCTAATCGACTCACAATAAAGTTCATTTAAATTACTGTATGAAAACTCTTTATAAGCATCCATATTTTGTGCAGGAGAAGAATAAGATATTACAGGAATACCAAGACTTACAGCTTCAAGTAGTGATGTACCTGAACCTAGTGGAAAACTATCAAGATACAATGTAGCTTTTTTAATAAGTTCATGAGCATCTTTTTTTTCTAATATACCTTTTAAATGAACTCTTGTTGGATACTTTAACTTTAATTCTTGCCAATTATCATCGGAAGAGGAAACTCCAATTACATAGTATTCCACATTAGGTTCTGTAGATAATAAACGATCAAGAAAATCTTGAAATGATAAATTATCAATTGGATAAAACTTATATGAACTAGCCATACTAATTATATATTTTTGATTTTTTTCATAATTATTTAAAAATAATTTATCACTTAGTTCTATTGGTATTCCTCCTAATATCATTCTATCCAAAGGTATTCCTCGATATTTCTCTGAATGTATCATTCCCTGTTGAGAAAGTTCAATAATATAATCACTTACTGAATATCCACATCCCCACAAATGGTCTGCGTGATTATAGAGAAAAATTGGTCTAGAAAATTTTTTTGTTCCAAATGCAAGTAACGGTAAAATATCCAAATTATGGTGATGCAAAACTATATATTTAAAACGACTTGCAATTTGTGCTAAAAAATTTGCTTTTTCTATAAAGCTATTCTTATCATTAAGTATTATTTTTCCACCCTTTGATTTTACAGATTCTACTAAAAATGAAGGTTGAAATGAATTAGGATTATTAAATATTACACTGTGTTTAAAGGGTGCTAATTTTATCCAATTATCTACTACTCTTGTATGCCCGCCATGAGAAAATGCTTCCGTCATCACGTGAAGTATATGGCTATCGTCATATTCATTAAATAAATCAATATCTATAATTTTTTCCGAAATAGAAACTAAGTCTTTTTCTAAATCTAAATGAACAAATGAATTTGAATAATTATGACAATATGAAGCTGCACAAAATGCATATAATTCTATTTTCGATTCCAAATCATGAGTATCTCTAGCTTCTAAATAAAGCTGATTTAAAACTTTTTTTATTTGTTCTTTCATATAGTCTCAATCTAAAAATTATTTAATAAGTAAACTATTTTCATAGTATCTTCCAAACTCTGTACACCACTAATAGGTAAACTCATTACTTCATTATGTATTTGTTCGCTTATTGGATAATTTTCATCATTCCATTCTTTATACGCATTTTGTTTATGTGGTGGAATTGGATAATGAATAAGTGTTTGAATACCATTATCAAGTAAATATTTTTGTAATTCATCTCTTTTATTTGTTCTTATTACAAACAGATGCCAAACATGGTTATCTTCAGTTCTTACAGTTGGTAAAATGATATTTTCATTTTTAATATTTTGTAAATAATAATTTGCTATTTCTCTTCTTTTTTCTACTTCATTATCAAGATATTTTAATTTTACCCTAAGCATTGCAGCTTGTATTTCATCAAGTCTACTATTCACACCTTTGTAAAGATTTTCATACTTTTTATGACTTCCATAATTTGCAAGTGCTTTTATAGCGTTTGCTAATTGTTCATCATCAGTAGTTACTGCTCCTCCATCACCTAAAGCTCCAAGATTTTTCCCTGGATAAAAGCTAAACCCACTAGCATCTCCTAAATTTCCACTTCTTTTATCTTTATAGTATGCTCCATGGGATTGCGCTGAATCTTCTATAACTTTTAGGTTATGTTTTTTTGCTATTTCATTTATCTTATCCATTTCACAAGTTTGACCATAAAGATGAACTGGTAAAATTGCCTTTGTTTTTGAAGTGATTTTTTCTTCTATTTTAGTTGGGTCAATCAAATATGTATTTATATCCGGTTCAACTAAAACTGGTACCAAATTATTTTGAGAAATTGCTAAAATTGAAGCTATATATGTATTTGAAGGAACAATTACCTCATCTCCATCTTGCATTAAACCTAACTCTTTATATGCTCTAAATATTAATATAAGTGCATCAAGACCATTAGCCACACCAATAGCATATTTTGAACCACAATATTTTGCAAATTCAATATCAAACTCTTTACATTCATTTCCTTGAATATACCAGCCACTATCTATTACTTTTGTACAAGCTTCTATTAATTCAGCTTTGTATTGAGAATTTAAACCTTTTAAATCTAAAAATGAAATCATTTTATTTTATCTCCAATTCGTAAAAATCATGTACTACAGCTCTTGCCCCAAAACCTTCTTTTTGCGCTATTAAACCTGTATTTAGATATCTACCTGCATCTTCATTTGATATTCCAAAATCAAAATATTTTTTATTTTTATAAACTTCATTTATCAATTTGTCAATTACAAAATCCAATGCTCCCATATTTCTACCTTTTATCGAATTTGCCAAATATTGTGTGTGTACAATTTGTTCATTTTCAAAAACCAATGTACCTCCTAAAATTTCAGCATCATCTTTTGCAATAAATAATTTTATATTATTCGGAAATAAATTTGCCAATTTTTTTATCTCATTAATACTATGTACAGGTTTTGTTCCATGTTGTATATTTAATGTTTCTTCTAAAATTCTCCAATAATTTTCAAAATCATTAGTCTCTTCAAAAATCAAACTATTTTTTATGGCTTTTTTAATAGCTCTACTTCTTTGTTCTTGATATTTTATTTTATTTTTTAAATCTATGGTCGTAGTTACATCTCTTCGTATTAGCTTTGCATTATTTCTGAATAAAGCATATCTATCTTCTTCAGATGGGTTGATATGATAAATATAAGGAATACACTTATAAACCAATTTTTTTATATTCCATTTTTTTAAAAATTGTTCTAATAATTCAAAAATTTCTAGCATTGTTTCTGTCTTCATTTTATCATTAACTAAAAATCCACCGAAAGTAAGTCCTTGATGAGAATATACAATATCTTCTTTTGTATTTGCAGGTAATATTGCAATTAATTTATTGGTACTATCAAATACTAGAAGTGAAAAATCTTCAAATCTATCACAATGATATTCCATATACTCTCTTTGGAAAAAGAAATGCCTATTTTTAGAAGTTTTTACAAATTCATTCCAAAGATTTTTATATTCAATGTTATACTTAATTATATTCATTTATTCTTCTATTAACTCTGCATAACCAAATCCAGTTTTTCCAAACCCATTTCCATTATAAAACATTATTAGTCTTCCATCAATTTCTATTACTGCTGAATAAGTAATCATTTCAGAATCCCATCCAGTATTAGAAACATCAATATTAATTAACTTATCATTTCTATTCCAATTTATTCCATCAATCGATTCTGCATAACCTAATCTATAACCTAAATGTTTTACTCTAATTGAATAAAACATTTTATATATTCCATTATGCTCAATAACATAAGGTCTACCAAACCCATGTTCATTCTCATTTTCTATTTTAATACAAGTTTTACCTTCATTTGGCCAAGTAATGCCATCTTGAGATTCTAAATATTTAATCTCATATACTGGCATACTTTTACCATCTATTTCCATCCATTCTGAGCCTGCAACATACCAAATTTTATAAATGTCTGCATTTTTATCATACATACAAAAAGGTCCACCTCTAAAGAATAATTCTTCAGAGGTTCGCTCTAAAATTGGAGTTGGATATTTTTTAATTAAATGAAGCTTTTTATCAGTTATAGCCAAACCACTTAAAAGTCTATATCTAATTTTTGTACCTAATTCAAACCCTGCATAATAAAAGTATAAATTTCCATCTTTAGAATTGCAAACACTACAAGTTAAAGCTCCATTTTCATCAAAAGTTCCATCTAATCCAATATCAAAAATAGGTTCTTTTGAATAATTTAACACTTGTGTCAAATTATTTTTATCTAAATCAACATATCCACATCTACCAATACCACTTTTATCTAGAAATGTTAAATATACCCTTATAGTATTTTCATCTAATATATATGGAGTAGGTATCATTGCTCCACTTTTTGCCCAATAAGTTAAATCATCAGCATTAAATATAAAATTTTTTTTAATCCATTTCATTGTCTAACCTTAAATAATCTTAAACTAGAAACTTTTGAAACTTCCGTTTGAGGAGGATTAAATACTTGAGCCTTTTCAGTATTTTTTGTAACTATTGCACCTGAACCTAAAAAACAATCTTCTTCAATAACTACTTGATCTGCTATCGTAGAATTAACTCCAAAAAAACAATTTTCTTTGATATGACAAAATCCTGAAATAACAACATGCGATGAGATAAAACAATTATCATCAATTTTACTATGATGCCCAATATGATTCCCACTCCACAATATTACATTATTCCCTATTTCTACAAAAGGTTGTAAAGTATTGTCTTCAAAAATAAAACAATGTTCTCCAATTTTTACATTTTTCCAAATAAAACATTTACTACTTATATATGATGCTGGCTGATATCCCCTTGATTTCATAACTTGATAAAGTCTAGTTCTTAATCTATTCATTTGTTTATAAACCAATGCTGTAAAAAAATAATATTGATTTGAGGGAAAAAATTGTTCAATTTCTTCTAATGCAATAACTGGTAAACCAAATTTTTTATCTTCTTTTATATATTCTTTTTCAACAGAAAATGCAACAACTTCATATGATGAATCATTTTGGAAATATTCATATGCAACTTCAGCAAAAGCACTAGTACCAACTATTATTAGCTTTTTATTTTTCATTAAATTTTCCTAATTCTTTACTATTAAGATATCTTCTCTTCTGTTATACATTGGTAAAGTTGAAGGCTGTTCTAATAAATATGTTTCATATCCAGCCATTCTATACCTATTTAATATAGCAAAAACTAGAGAATCATCAATTTTATCTTCTATAAGATTATTAAATGAATATGATGGTTTTGTATTATCTTTTGTAAAATCTTGATGAAATTTATATCCTGTATCTGATGCAAAAAATCTATTTCTTTTTGAAATATTTGGAATATCACCAAGTAATAATCTTCCACCAACTTTTAGTAGAGAAACAGCTTTATCAATAAAAGAGAATGGATTCATATCTAAAATAACATGTTGTAAAACACTATAAATAACTATAGCATCTACAGTATTTTTATATTTTTCTAATTCTAACTCATCTGGAAACTTTGCAGCAACTTTTACAATATTCTTATGTTCTTTTAAGTTACAAAGCATTTCAATAGAATCAATTAAATAAAGAGATTGATTAAGTTTTATAGAGTTTTCAATAATTAAATTAGGTAATTCACTACAACCACATCCTATATCAAAAAAAACAATATTTTTTCTCTCAAGTTTTAATACATTATATATATTATTAAATATTTCTTGTTCATAGGCTTGTCGATAATCATCAGGAAAACCTATTTTCTCATACTTTGAAAGCGATTTATCTAATGCCATTTCTTTAAAGGTATCAAAAGTCATTCTCTTTTTTGCTAATTCTTCTTTTTTATTTTCCATTATTTACTACCTCTAAAAATTTATCATAATTTCTTATATAATCACTTTCATCATAAAATTCATCTGAAAATACTAATAGCACACAATCTTCACTAAAATCATGCATTGTTCCCCAAACAAGTGCATCTTGAAGAAGTCCCAAATTTGGTTTATTTAAATTAAAAGTTGCTTTATTTTTAGCATCATCAAGAGTAATTTTACAACTTCCTCTTACTGCAACTAAAAATTGCTTTGTTTTATAATGTGAATGATTTCCTCTAGAAACATCTTTTTGTGTTCCGAATATATAGAAAACCCTTTTTATTTCAAACGGAATTTCTTTATTACTCTCTAGTGCAATTAAGAAACCTCTTTCATCCCCTATAGTTTTTAAATTGACTAAAGATAATTTATGCATTCATATCCTTTATTTGCATAGAATATTGTCCAGTAACATAAAACATACTAGAAAACCCCTTATTTTGAGATTCAAAATTTATTTTTATAGGCTTATAATTCATAATTACATCTAAATACTGATGCTCTTGATTTAAAACAACTGGGAATTCAACACCTATACTAAGATTATATATTCCTTCTTTTATTGGAACATTTATTTTTGTTGTTACAACTATAATATTATCTTCTTCTACGGATGGGAATATAATACCATCTTGTGCATTTGCCCATGATAATTGTTGAATACCATCAAGACTAGAAAGTGAAAAACCGAGTACAAATGTCGGCAATTTAGTATTAAATCTTATTGCTATTTGAACATAATATTTGTTATTAGAAAGTAGTTCTACAACAGGTTTAAAATTTGTATCTAAAATCTCTACATTCAGAATTGTTGCTCTACCATCTCCATATCGCTGAGATATAGAAGAATCTATTTCTTTTTGAATATTTGTTTCAACTAAAATCGGAATATCTAATGATAAATTAAATAACTCATTATCTGTATCTGATACACATATATTAGGAGTTACATTAGATAAGGTATCATTAATCATTAAATGTTCTTTTTCAAGATATTTATTAACTACCAATCCAACATCACCATATTCAAGTAAATTACCATTTTGAATCCAAATTGCCTTATTACAAAGCATTTTTATTGAGTGAGTATCATGACTAACAAATAATACAGTAACCCCTGATTCCATCATTGAACGCATTTTAGCCATACATTTTACCTGAAAAAGCATATCTCCAACGCTCAAGGCTTCATCTACTATCAAAATATCAGGTTCAACATTTATAGCTACAGAAAAAGCAAGTCTAGCAAACATACCACTGCTATATGATTTTACAGGTTGATATACAAATTCTCCTATATCTGCAAATTCAATGATAGCATCTACTCTCAAATCCATCTCTTCTTTGGAAAATCCCATAATAGTACCATTTAGATAAATATTATCATATCCACTCATTTCAGGATTGAAACCTGCACCTAATTCTAATAAAGAAGCTATTTTCCCATTTACTGTTATATTTCCAAAAGTTGGAGTTAAAACACCTGTAATCATTTTTAGTAAAGTTGATTTTCCCGCACCATTCTTACCAATAATTCCTACTGTTTCACCTTTTTTTATTTCAAAACTAACATCATTCAAAGCATAATAATCATGATGATATTTTTTTCTAAAAGGATGAACAAGTTCTTTTAACATATCTTTAGGATTACCATAGAGATGATAAATTTTTGTGAGATTTTCTACTTTTATAGCAATATTTTCATTCATTACAATACATCCGCGAAATGAGGTCTAAGTTTTCTAAATACTAAACTACTCAATATAAAAATCACTGCCGTAATAAACCAAAAATAAACTGTCATATTTATATTTTCCCAAAACCATTTATGATAAATAAGGCTATCTCTATAACCATTTATAATATAGACTAATGGATTTAGCTCTATTACCCAGATATATTTTTCAGGTACCATTTTAATTGACCAAAAAACAGGAGTTAACCAGAATCCAAATTGTATACACATAGAAACAAATTGCCCAATATCTCTCAAAAAAACAACTAAAGATGAAGTTATCCAAGATAATCCAAGTACTAAAATAATAGTTGCAAACATATAATAAACTATTTGTAACCAATATATTTCAAAACTATAGCCATAAAAAAGAAACATTCCCAACATAAATGCTATAAAAAATAGATGAATATATAAAGCCGATGATATTTTAACAATAGGTAAAATACTCACTCTAAAAACAACTTTTTTAACTAAATAACTATTTTCAATAATAGAATTAGTTCCATTACTCAATGCATCAGCGAAAAAGAACCAAGGAATCATTCCAGCAATCAACCATAATATAAATGGGAAATTATCTATAGGCTGAGACTTAAATCCAACCTGAAATACAAACCAAAAAATCAATATAGTAAAAGTAGGTTGTAAAAATGCCCAAGCAATACCAAGATATGAAGCTAAGTATTTTTGTTTAAAATCATTTTTTACCAAAGATAATAGTAATTTTCTATTTGAAAATATGTCTTTCAAAAATTTATACAATTAAAGTACTCCATACTTATTCAAATACCATTCAATAGTCTTAATAATCCCACTATCAAAATTCTCATCAGCTTTCCATCCAAGCTCATTTTCTAACTTAGTTGCATCTATTGCATAACGTCTGTCATGTCCTGCTCTATCTTCTACAAAAGTGATTAGGCTTTTATATGAAAAATTAGGTATTGGAACTTCTTTATCTAAAATTGTACAAATTCTATCTACTATTTGTAAATTTGTTCGTTCATTTCTTCCACCAATATTATAAGTTTCACCTTTTTTACCTGTATGATAAACTATATCTATACCTTTACAATGATCAAGCACGTATAACCAATCTCGGATATTTTTTCCATCTCCATAAATTGGAATATTTTGATTTGATAAAGCTTTTCTTATAATTGTAGGGATTAATTTTTCATCATGTTGTTTTGGTCCATAATTATTTGAGCAATTTGTTATTACTGTATTTAATCCATAAGTTTCATTATATGCTCTTATTATCATATCACTTGAAGCTTTTGATGCTGAATATGGAGAATTTGGTGCATAAGGAGTTGATTCAGTAAATAATCCTGTTTCTCCTAAAGTACCATATACTTCATCTGTTGAGATATGGTGAAATCTACAATTTTGATATTTTGTTTTATATTCAAATGGTTTATTCATCCAATATTTATAAGCAACATCTATCAAAGTAAAAGTTCCATTTACATTTGTTTGTACAAACACACCTGGATTTTTGATTGAGTTGTCCACATGAGATTCAGCTGCAAAGTGAATCACACCAGAAATATCATATTCTGCAAATATAAATTCTATTAATTCTCTATTACAAATATCACCTTTTATAAATTTATATCTCGGGTTTCCTTCACACTCTGCTAGGTTTTCTAAGTTACCTGCGTATGTTAAAAGGTCAAGATTAATTAAATTATAATTTTGATATTTTTCTAAAAAATAAGGTACAAAGTTTGAACCTATAAATCCTGCCGTTCCTGTTAGTAATATATTCTTATTTTGCATTATTTTCTTTCTCCCATTATTTTTAAACACTCATCTAGGCTATCTTTCCAATATGGTATTTCTATATTAAACATTTTTTTTATTTTTAATTTATTTAAAAGTGAAAAATGTGGTCTAACTGCTGGCGTTGGATATTCAAAAGTTTGAATTGGATTTATTTTACAATCCAATTTTGCCATTCTCATTATCTCTTTTGCAAAATCATACCAAGATAAAACTCCTTCATTAGAGTAGTTATATATTTCAACTTTATCACTATTTATTTGAGGAATTATATCAAGAATTATTTTTGCTAAATCTCTTGCATAAGTTGGCGTTCCAACTTGATCAAAGATTACTCCTAAAGATTCTTTTTCTTTTCCTAATCGAAGCATTGTTTTTACAAAGTTATTTCCAAAACTTGAATAAAGCCAAGAAGTTCTAATGATGATTGAATTTTTAGGATTAATATCTCTCATTTCATTTTCGCCATCAAGTTTTGTTTTGCCATAAATTCCTTGTGGATTTGTTTGAAACTCTTCGCAATATGGTTTAAAATTTCTTCCATCAAATACATAATCAGTTGAAATATGAATTAATTTAATATTTAATTCTTCTGATACAAGAGCTAGTTTTTTTACTGCTTTTCTATTTATTAAATCTGCATTTTCTGTATCTGATTCTGCCTTATCCACTGCAGTATATGCAGCACAATTAATAATTACATTTATATTATTTTCTTGACAAAAAGATTTTATATTATCTTTTGAAGTTATGTCTATATTATCTTTATTTGTAAAAAAGAAACTATAAGAATAGTTCGCAAACAACTCTTTTATTTCACTTCCAAGTTGTCCATTTGAGCCAGTTACTAAAATATTATAATTTTTATTAGGCATAATAATTTACTCCAAATTCAAATAAATCATTTGTTTCATTTAATTTTGCTTGTTTTGTGTCTTTTTCTGAAAGTTTTAACTCTTCTTTCTTAAGAATCCAGTCAATATTTAAACTGTCATCATCAAAAGCTATTCCTCTATCACACTCTGGACTATAATAATTATCCACCTTATATGCAAAAATTGTATCATCTTCAAGTACTACAAATCCATGAGCAAATCCTCTTGGAATCAATATTTGTTTTTTATTATCTGCACTTAATTCAATTGATACATGCTGACCAAAAGTGGGAGATTCTTTTCTTATATCTACAGCTACATCTAAAACTTTTCCTTGAATTACTCTTACAAGTTTTGTTTGAGCAAATGGTGGTAGTTGATAATGAAGGCCTCGAAGAACTCCTTTTGAAGATTTACTTTCATTATCTTGTCCAAAATTTAATTTAAAGCCAAGAAAGCTTTCTAATTTATCTGCTCTAAAAGTTTCTACAAAATACCCTCTGTGATCACCATGTACTTTTGGTTCAATTATTACTACATCATGAATTTTTGTTCTTGTAAACTGCATCTTAAATAACTCTTCTTGGTTGATTAGCACGTGCAATTAGATATTGACCATATTGGTTTTTTTTCAATGGTTCTGCTAATTCTAATAATTTTTCCTTTGAAATATATCCCATTTCATATGCTATTTCTTCTAAACATGCAACTTTTAAAGATTGTCTGTTTTCTATAGTTTGAATAAATTGACTAGCTTCAAGTAAACTCTCGTGTGTTCCAGTATCTAACCAAGCATACCCTCTTCCCATTAACTCTACTTTTAATCTATTTTCATGAAGATAGATTTCATTTAAAGTTGTTATTTCTAATTCACCTCTAGGGCTTGGTTTTACTTCTTTTGCTTTTTTTACTACATCTGAAGGATAAAAATACAATCCTACTACTGCATAGTTTGATTTAGGATTTGTAGGTTTTTCTTCTATACTTGTTACATCACCATTATCATTAAATTCAGCAACACCATATCTTTCAGGATCTTTAACATAATATCCAAACACTGTTGCCTTATTTTCATCTTTTACATTCTTTACACTTTGAGCAAGAAGTTTAGTTAATCCATGACCATAAAATATATTATCTCCAAGAACTAAACAAGCATCATCTCCATCAAGAAATCTTTCACCTAAGATAAATGCTTGTGCTAAACCATCTGGACTTGGTTGAATTACATACTCAAATGTCATTCCAAGGTCATTTCCATCCCCTAAAAGATTTATAAAACTATCTTGATCTTGAGGTGTTGTTATTATCAATACTTCTTTAATTCCAGCAAGCATTAAAACAGATAAAGGATAATAGATCATTGGTTTATCATAAATTGGAACTAATTGCTTTGAAACACCTTTTGTTATTGGATAAAGTCTTGTTCCACTTCCTCCAGCTAGGATTATCCCTTTCATTTTATCTTGCTCCTTATTTTTATAATCATATTTTAGCTAATTAAATGACTCTTTTTTGACTCTTTTTTAATTTAACTATTTCTAAATTGCATATATAAATACCCGTTAATTATTTAAATATGCAATTTTTTTGGGGATATATTATACTAAAAAGTTACTTGCATTTTTATTACACATAAAAAGTATATTTAATAATTTTATTTTTATTCCTATTTCAGCATATCTTTCAGTAAAGTCATTCTCATCCAAGCTGATGTAGTAATTTTAACTCCAACCTCTTTTGACATTTTAGAAGCTTGTTCTTCTATCCACTCTTTTTCTATTTGATTTAATGCAACAGGAATTGCTGTATTTCTTACTTCATTTTCAGTTTTTTTAGGTCTTCCCATTCTTTTATTTTTTGTTATTTTTTCTTCTAAAACTTTTTCATCTGTTTGAATTTTTGAAGAGTTTTGTTTTAATTTATCCGCATATCCCATTTTAACTCTCTAAGACTTTTTTTAGTGTAATCATATCTTCTATTGCATTTCTATAAATATGTCTTTTAAATCTATTTGAACCAGCTTTTGTTTCAACATATTCACAATCAAATAAACTATCTTCTAACACTGATGATTCTCTAACAAAAAGAATATTTACATTTATTTCTTTATATGATTTATTTATCTCTTCTTGTAAATACTCTTTTAACTCTATTGCTTTGTTATTATTTTTTGCTCTATTAACAACAATAATTATATTTTTATTAACTTCTGATACATCCTTTAACGTTGCAAGTGTTGCTTGAACATCTACAATTGATGTAAGTGTTGGTATTATAATTTTATTTGCTTGTTTAATAATATCATTTATTCTTGTATCTTTAAATCCACCAAAATCATACACTATATTTTCATCAAAAGGTATCTCATCATACTCTTCACTTGATACTAAAAATCCTTTCTCTTCAGGCATTAAATTATGTGCAGATGAATGTGAATCATTTGTCACATATGTGTATTCTAACATTTGAGAAATTTGAACAGATAATGTTGTTTTTCCAACTCCACCTTTAATACTATAAACTACGAATGACAATTGAAGCTCCTATTAATTGTATATATTTCTATATAAAATATACAATTATACATTTTATATAGAAATATTATAACTTATATAAAATTAATATTTTATATATACAGTTATATAATTTTTATTAAACACTACAACATAAATAGTAAAAAGTATTTGACTAGTTTCAAATAAATACATGCTATAATATTTAAAAGTAATACAAGAGGTAAAATTATGTTAAAAAATGTTTCTAAAATTGTAGCGATTTCTGTTGTTGCATCTTTTTTTATTACAGGTTGTGCAGTAAAACCTGAAATGATACAAAAAGAAGAGATAAAAGAACAGGTTAAAAAAGATATGAATCTTTTAAATGAAGTTGTAGTTCCAATTACTAAACCAATTTCATTAGATGAAGCAATTG
>JAQTXB010000017.1 GCA_028688995.1 Aliarcobacter sp. | reverse complement strand
TAATATTCAAATCTCGCAATCCTAAATATAGACAAGCAATACCAGCAAAATTCTTTTTAAAAGATAATTTATCATTTAAAGAGAATGGTATTTGGTTTCATTCATGTTCAATGGGTGAAACAAAAGCCATCAAACCTTTGATTGAAAATTATCTAAAAGATGCGAACATCTCTGTTATTACAAATACAGGATTTGAGGAAGCAAAAAACATATCTTCAAATGTAAGATATTTACCTTTTGAGATATTTTTGCCATTTTGGATAAATAAACAAAAAGTTTTAGTTGTAATGGAAGCAGAACTTTGGTATTTTCTTTTTTTATTTGCAAAAAAAAGAGGTGCAAAAACTTTATTGATAAATGCAAGAATTTCAGATAAATCTTATAATTCATATAAAAGATTTTCTTTTTTTTATAAAAAAATATTTAAAAATATTGATAAAGTTTTTGCACAAAGTCAACTTGATAAACACAGACTTGAAGAACTTGGAGCTTCTAATGTGGAAGTTATTGGAAATATAAAATTAGCTCAGTTACCAAAAGTAAATATTCGATTAGAAAAACCTAATGGAATTTTAATAACAGCTGCTAGTACCCATGAAAATGAAGAAAAATTAATTTTAGAGGCCTACAAAAAAGAGCAAGGTAAATTAGTAGTTGTTCCAAGGCATCCAGAGAGATTTAATAAAGTAGATTTTTTAATTCGTGAATTTATAAAAGATAAAGATATTTCATATCAAAGATATTCTTCAGAAGAAGATTTTAAATCTGATATAATTTTAGTAGATAAAATGGGAATATTAAATGATATTTATTCAATATCAGATGTGGTAATTTTAGGTGGAGCATTTGAAAAAATTGGTGGGCATAATCCAGTTGAGCCTGCTTTTTTTAATTGCAAGATTATAAGTGGTAAAAATATATTTAATCAGAAATCACTTTTTGAATGTATAAAAAATTACTATTTAATAGAAAATGATGAATTAGGTGAATATTTAAATAATATTAAAAATTTAGAAAAACCAATTCTAACAAAAGCAGGTTCGATTGAACCTATAATCAAGGAGATAAACAGATGGCTGTAACTTATGATAAAGCATATAAAGTATTAGCACAACAAGAAAATATATCAAACTCAAAAGCAAAAGAGTTAATTGATAGAGGTGTAGTAAAAGTTGGTGACCAAAAGGTTTTAATTGCACGAGGTGAAATTAGAACTGACACAAAATTTAATATTAAAGAAATTTCAAAAATAAAAGTAATATTTCAAGATAATGATATTTTAGTAGTAGACAAACCTGCATTTTTAACAGCTGATGATGTTGCTAAAAAATATGAAGGTGCAATTTTATTAAATAGACTTGATAAAGAAACAAGTGGTGTAATGATGTTTGCAAAAAATGAAGATTTCCAGAAAAAAGCAATCAAAGAGTTTCAAGCAAATAGAGTTTATAAAGAGTATGTAGCAATTGTTGAAGGTAAAGTAGTAGAAGAAATTGAGATTGACAAACCAATTCTAACAACAAAAGATAGAGGAATGGCAAAATCAAAGATTGATTTAAAAAGAGGAAAACCCGCAAAAAGTACAGTTTATCCTGTTTTAGTTGAAGGAAATAAATCAAAAGTAAAAGTTGTAATTGAATCAGGAAGAACACATCAAATTAGAGTTCATTTAAATTCTGTTGGATTACCAATTATTGGTGATGCAATTTATGGAAGAACAGCTTCAAATATAAATAGAGTTTTACTTCATTCAAAAGTTACTAAAATTTTTGATTATACTTTTGAGTCATCTGAACCAAAAGAATTTAGAGTGTATGACTTTAATTCATAATTAAGGTTAAGAAAAATATAAAATCCCTAAAATAAGGGATTTTATTAAAAACAAAATATAAATATTACCTTAAACTGCAAACTTCACTTAATCTAAAATAAAGAATCATTAAAGTATAATCCGTCAATTTAAAAATTGTGGAGATTTACTTTGTTTGATTCAATAACCGGCTCAATACGAAATGCTGTTAATAAAATAAGACATCAAGATGATGTTGCAGCTTTAACAAAAGCTACATCTGAACTAAAAAAAGCTTTATTAAAAGCTGATGTTCATCACAAAACAACAAAAGAATTAATATCAGCTATTGAATTACAAACAAAAAATGCAGGTATAGGACAAGACTCTTTTTTAAGAGCAATGAAAAGCGAATTAACAAAACTTTTAACAACTTCTGGAAATCAAGGTTTTGTTTTCTCAAATACACCTCCAACAACAATTTTAATGACAGGACTTCAAGGTTCTGGAAAAACAACTACAACTGGTAAATTAGCAAACTATTTAAAAACTAGAAAGAAAAAAGTTTTAGTAGCAGCTTGTGACTTACAAAGACTTGCAGCAGTTGAACAATTAAAACAAATTGCAGCTCAAATTGAAGTTGATATTTATTTCGATGACAATGAAACTAATCCAATTAAAATTGCACTTGCTGCAAAAGAGAAAGCTATAAAAGAACATTATGATGTTTTATTAATAGATACAGCTGGGCGACTTGCAATTGATGAAGAGTTAATGCTTCAATTAAAAAATGTTAAAGATGCAGTTAATCCAAATGAAATTTTTTATGTGGCAGATGCACTAACTGGACATGATGCAACTAAAACAGCAACAACATTTAAAGAAAAAATTGGAATTGATGGAGTTATCTTATCAAAATATGATGGTGATACAAAAGGTGGGGTTGCTCTTTCTATTGCTAATCAAGTTGAAGTTCCTTTAAGATTTATAGGTACTGGTGAAAAAATGCCAGACTTAGAAGTATTTATTCCTGATAGAATTGTTTCAAGATTATTAGGTCTTGGAGATATTGAAGGACTTGCTGAAAAAACATCTGCAATTATTGATGAGAAAAAAGCAAAAGAAGTTAGTAAAAAAATCAAAAAAGGTGAGTTTAATTTTAACGACTTTTTAGATCAACTTTCAATGATGAGTAAATTAGGTTCTATGAAATCTATTATTGGAATGATTCCAGGGCTTTCTCAAATGGCAGGACCAATCAAAGATATGGATTTTGAGAACTCAGCTGAAATAAAAAGAATTAAAGCTCTTATTGGTTCTATGACCCCAAAAGAGAGAGAAAATCCAGATTTAATGAATCCAAGTAGAAAAAAAAGAATAGCAGTTGGTTCTGGAGTTTCTGAAGTTCAAATAAATAAAATTTTAAAGCAATTTAAAAATGCTTCAAAAATGGCAAAACAACTTTCTAGCAAGGGTGGAATGAAAGGTTTACAAAACATGTTGTCTCAAATGGGACCAAATGGGATGCCAAAAATCCCTAGATAAAAGAATTAAATAGTGTTGAGCTGTGAACTTTTAACTTTCGTTTTGGAGTTCAGAATTCAATACTATAAATTAAAAAAGGAAAGAAAACATGACAGTAATTAGATTAACAAGAATGGGAAGAAACAAAAAACCATTTTACAGAATCGTTGTAACAGACTCAAGAAAAAGAAGAGATTCAGGATGGATTGAATCAATTGGTTATTTCAACCCAGTAGTTGAGCCAAAAGTATTAAAAATTGACGAAGAAAGATATAACTATTGGTTAAGTGTTGGTGCTAAACCTTCTGAAAAAGTTAAAAAATTAGCTTCTAAATAATAAATACAGAAAATAAAATGATTACTAAATTTATAGAAAACTACGCAAAACTAATTGTAAGTGTTCCTGAGGATGTTACTATTACAAAAGAATTAATTGATGATAATTTTGCTGAAATTATTATTAGTGTAAACAGTGTTGATATTGGCAAACTTATTGGTAAAAATGGTAATATGATTAATGCTTTAAAAACTATGGCAAATGGTTGTAAAGCAAAAGATGGTATTTCATATAAAATACAAGTAGTGGTGAAATAGTTGTCTATGAATAGTAATGATATATTTGTAGCTAAGCTAGGAAAAGCTGTTGGATTACAAGGTCATTTAAGACTTTTTATGGATACAGATTTTCCAGAGCAGTTTAAAAAAGGTGCTGTTTTTAAAACTAACAAGAAATTAGAACTAAAAGTAGCTGAATATAATACTTCTCGAGAATTAATAAAATTTGAAAATTTCGATGATCTTGAAACTGCTAAAAAACTAACTAATCAAGAATTATATTCTACAATCGAACAAACAAAAGAGAGTTGTAAATTAAAAAAGAATGAATTTTTTTGGTTTGATTTAATCTCATGTAATGTGTATGAAAATGATTTATTATTAGGAAAAGTAAAAGAGATACAAAGGTATCCTTTAAATGATTATTTAGAAGTCCAAACTTCTGATGAACTTATTGAAAAAGGTCATCCTAAAATATTTTTAATACCTCATATATTTGATAAATACGTTTTAAATGTAAATATCAATGATAAAAAAATTGAAGTAAAAGATTCACTAATTATTTTAGAAAACTCTTAAATTAATAGTTACATCTTTTATCATACTCTTCTTGTGTGAATTCTAATTCATAAGCTTCATTAAATTTATTACTAATTAACTTGTTCAATAAATTGCTTCTATCTTCACTTTTTTCAAAAGGTCCATAATATAGTTCAATTCTATTTTCATCATCTCTACATAGCTTAATATTTGGATTTACGGCAACAACTTTATCTAAGTATTTTTTATATAAAACACCTTTAATTTTTGCAACGCTGATAAATA
Organism: Aliarcobacter sp.; assembly: GCA_028688995.1. Lineage (GTDB taxonomy): Bacteria > Campylobacterota > Campylobacteria > Campylobacterales > Arcobacteraceae > Aliarcobacter. The sequence continues at coordinate 44,989 of JAQTXB010000017.1, read as the reverse complement.
ATAAAAACTGATTGTTTTTATTTGTATCTTTTGTTAAATTTTCATTTTTTACCGTTTGTTTTGCACTTGTTGTATCATTAGATAGATTAATTGAATCCACTTTTTTTATCTTTTCTGTTGCTTTCGCAGGAACATCATCAGTAATATTGTTAGAAGTGTTATTTTCTATTTCACTTTTTAATTGAGCTGCTTGTTGCTTCATTCCTTCAAGTTGAGCTTTTTCTTTTTCTAATTCAAGTTTTTTTTCTTCAAGTTGAGCTTTTTGTTTAGCTAGTTCATCTTCTTGAGTTTTTAATAGTTCATCTTCTTTTCGTTTTTGTTCTTCTAATAGTTTTTTCTCATTATCTTTTTTTTCTACTTCATCAATTTTTTCATTATTAATACTTCGACTAGTTAAGTTTGCCAATTGTTCATTTAATTTTTTTGAATTAATATCTTTTATATCAAATTTATAACTATTTTCATTAGTCTCAACTTTTTCAGCAGGAGTTGCAACTTCATTTTCAGGGGTTTTAGTAACTTCTTTTGGTGCAAAAAATCCAGTAAAGTAAAGTACTGCACCTATAGTTAAAAGTAAAAGTAAAAGGGCAACAATTCCTATTAGTATTTTAGGAAGAATACTTTTTTTAGGCTTTACAAACTCTTCATTTATTATAGGAGGTTCTATATTCTCTTCGGAATCATTTTCTTCACGCTCTTCTGTAGTTTCTTCACTATTAGAACCATAAGTATTAGTTGTATAATTTATATTGTCAGGATCTACTTGTCTGCTATCTTCTGCCATTTTTTACTCTTTTAAACTTTTATTTTCTTTTAACTTTTTATAATACTCTTTTCTATATTGCTTAAGTTCATCTTTTCTTTTTTCTCTATACTCTTTGTCATATTCAAGTCTTTTTTCTTTATTAAGCTCGTAATACTCTTTCTTTTTTTCTTTGTAAGCATCTAATTTTGCAATGATTATATCTTTTCTATTATCTAAATAGTTTTTCTGTGCTTTGATTATCTCTTTAATTTTTAGTGTAAAATTCTCACTATTAAGTTCACTATCATAATCATAAATTTTTTTAACTTCGACTTTCTTTTTCTTTAAATAATAGTCCCGTTTCTTTTTTTTATGTGCTAAAAATTTTTCCTCACGAAGTTTTTTTAATTCTTCTAAATTCATAAATCTTATTTAACTATTTTAATTTTTTAATCTATTTACTGTATCAAGCATTCCATCTGCAGTTGTTATAGCCTTTGAATTAGCTTCATAAGCACGTTGAGCTGTAATTAAATCAACCATCTCGTTAACTAATTTTACATTTGATAATTCAATCATTCCTTGTTGAATACTTCCAAATTGATTTTCAGTTGGATTTCCTTCTAAAACGTCACCAGAAGCATCACTTTGCATAAATAAAGAATCACCTAGTGGTGTAAGACCTGCAGGATTTATAAAGTCAGCAACTGTTATTTGTCCTAAGTCTACTGTTGTGCTTGTTTGTGGGTCAGTTGCACTAACAATACCATCTTTCCCTATAGTCAAATCTGTAACATTATCTGGAACAACAATTTCTGGATTAAGAGCATAACCACTTGAATTTACTATTGAACCTTCATTATTTAGTTTAAAAGCTCCATTTCTTGTATATGCTGTTTCCCCACTTGGTAAAGTTATTTGAAAAAATCCTTTCCCTTGAATAGCTAAATCTAATGTATTTGATGTGAGTTTTAAATCACCTTCTGTGAAATTCTTTTGAATTCCTGAAACTCTAACTCCAAGACCAACATCAATTCCAGTAGGATTTATAGTTGTCTGTGTAGTTTTTCCCGCTGTATAATTTAGTGATTCATACATTAAATCTTGGAATTCAGCTCTATCTTGCTTAAATCCAGTTGTATTAACATTGGCTATATTATTTGATGTTACATCTATTTGATGTTGCATTGAGTTCATACCCGTTGCTGCTGTATAAAGTCCTCTAATCACGGTATATCCTTTAAAGTTGCATATATTTATTATATTTTAAGATTAATTAAATTTAGATAAATTTAAGAGATTATTTTTTGATACATTAAGTGTAAATTTAAAACAAATTATATATAATGCATATAAATTGAATATATTTATAAATAAAGGGATACTTAATGAGAATTCTAATAGTTGATGATAGCTCTACAATGAGAAGAATCATTGGAAATGTAGTTATGCAATTAGGATTTACTAAAGATAGTTTCGATGAAGCCGAAGATGGTGTTAAGGCATGGAAATTACTTGGTGAAAGTCGTTATGATGTTATATTAACAGATTGGAATATGCCTAATATGAATGGCTTAGAATTGGTTAAAAAAATCAGAGGTGAAGGCGTACATCAAAAAACACCTATAATTATGATTACTACTGAAGGTGGAAAAGGTGAAGTTATTACAGCCTTAAAAGCAGGTGTAAATAATTATATAGTAAAACCATTCAATGCTGAAGTTTTAAAAGAGAAACTTGACGGAGTATTAAAAAAATAATTTAAGGTATTATCATGAGTATGAGCCAAGAAGAGATTGAAGCTTTAATGAATGGTCTTGATATTGAAGATGATGTTGAGGCCGAGGATGAAACAGTAGCTGTTAATACTCAAGAAATTGAGGAATTATTGTCTCAAACGGAGGGTTTAAAAGAAGATATTAAATTCGATAATGAGAAAAATGAAGAAAGTGAAATTGAATTTAAACCAAGTGCAACAAGTGTTAGTAGTTCAGATATTGAAAAACTGCTAAGTGAAATTGAGAATGCTAGCGAAAATACAACTTCACATGACATTAAAGCTGAAATAATTGATGAACATGAAGAAGTAATTGCGCCTGCAATTGAAACAAAATCAGAAAAGAAAGCAGACAGAAGCGAAGACGAGATAGTAAATGATTGGACTAATTCAAAGATAAAAGAGGGGATTTTCCCTTTCCCTGCTGAAAAAGATACAAAAGTTGTTAATCAATTAAGTCAAGTTGCAAATGATTCAGAAGAGAAAGTTTCACAAATATTTGATGTTTTAAGTTTGACTCTTGATAATAATAATGAACTAAGAAATTATATAAAAGATTTTGAATTATATTTTAGTGCACAAGCTAGTTTACTATCATCATTAAATAGTAAATTCCCTAATATAAAAGTATTTAATGAACATTTATCTAATACAAATAGAGTATCAGAATCATTAAAAAATATAAAAAATTTGATTAACTCAGAAGACTCTGAAATATTTCAAGCTATGGAGTTAATGCAATTTAATGATATTAATAGACAAAAAATAGAGAGAGTAATGTCTGTTATTAGAAAATTGTCTTTATATTTAAATAACCTCTTTGAAGATGATGGTGCAACAAAAGAAGTTGCAATTGCAAAACATATTCATGGTGATAATACAGATGACTTAATTGGTGATGATTTAGATAAGTTAATTGCTGAATTTTCTCATGACAAATAAATAATAAGGAGTAGTTAATGAATCAAGGTACTTATCCACTTGCTGCATCAATGATTAATCAAATTAATAGATTGGATCAAATTAGTAATAATTTAGCAAATATAAATACAAATGGTTTTAAGCAAGAAGGAACTTCAGAAACTACTTTTAATTATTATTTACAAAGAGCACAACAAGAAAATATCGCACCAACAAAAATAAATACGGTAACAAATAATATACCAAAAATTGATTCAAAATTTATTAATACAGAAATGGGTCCTATTGCAATGACTGGTAATTCTTTAGATTTTGCGCTAAATAATCCTGATACTTTTTTCAAAATACAAAATAGCAATGGTGATATTGTATATACAAGAGATGGAGCATTTAAAAATTTAGACAATTTTTTAGTTGATGGAAATGGAAATAATGTTTTAAATGCAAACAATGAACCAATTGTTATTGATGAAAATACTGCATCTCAAGTTGGTGTTGTTAAAATATCATATGATGACTTGGAAAAAATTGGTGATAATACATATTCAGCAAAAAATGGTGCAAATGTTCAAGCCTTTGAAGATAATGAAAGTTTAATAGTTACAGGGGCAATTGAAAAATCAAATGTAAATTCTGTTAGTGCAATGGTTGAGTTAATAGATGCAAATAGAAGATTTGAACAAGCTCAAAAAGCTGTAAAAACAATAGATGATTTAAATAGTTCATTAATAGAAAAAATAGGAAGTAATACTAAATAATGGAAGCAAGTAGTATCTCAAATAAACTTTATGAACAGTTAAATTTCAGAGCTGAAAAACAAAAAGTTATTTCAAGTAATATTGCTAATATTAATACACCGAATTACAAAACTAAAGAGTTAGTTTTTGAAGACGAGTTAAACTCTCAAACTAATATGTTAAAAATGAAACAAACAAATTCAAAACATATATCTACAATCGATAATAATTTGTCTAGTGTTAATCCTAAATTATTAGAAGTACAAGGTTTACAAGAACAAAATGATGGGAATAATGTTAATTTAGATAGCCAAATGAGTGAAATGTCTAAAAACAAAGTATTATACGATGCAATTCAATCATCAATAAGAAGAGATTCTAAATTATTTAGATCTGTTATTGAATCTTCTGCTAAAAATTAATTAGGATAAATAATCTATGGATCAATTTTTAAAGTTTATTAATAATTTAAATACGGCTCAAAGAGCGGTTATAATCGGAGGTTTCTCTTTATTATTTATATTATTAGTTGGTTTATTAGTTTATTCAAGTATTAAAGCAGAAGATAAAAAATTAAACTATACAATCGCTTCAAATTTAACAAAATCACAAGTTATGTTAGCAAGTGATGAACTTGAAGCTTCTGGAATTTTATTTGCAGTAAGTGGATCTGGAAATAGTTTAACATTAAAAACATCAAAAGAATTTATTAATATTGCAAAAATCAAGTTAGTTACAAGTGAAGCAGCAACAAGCCAACATGTTGGCTGGGAAATATTTGAAAAATCGTCTTTAGGTACTACAAATTTTGAAAATAAAGTTAAATATCTTAGAGCATTAGAAGGTGAATTATCAAGATCTTTAGAGTCATTAACTGGTGTTTTAAGAGCAAGTGTAAAAATTGCTATTCCAAAAGAAACAATTTTTACTGAAAAGAAAAGTGATACAACTGCATCAGCAGTTCTTTCATTAAAACCAGGTGTTTTTTTAACACAAAAACAAATAGATGGAATTAAAAATTTTATAGCTTCTGCTGTTCCTGATTTAAAACATGAGAATATTCAACTTATAGATCAAGATGGGAGTTTACTTCAACAAACTCCTGATGATATAAACAATCAAAAATCAACAACTCAAAATAAATATAAAGAGGGATTAGAAGAAGAATATTCAAAAAAAGTAGTTGCATTATTAGAACCTTTTGTAGGAGTTGGAAGAGTTGTTGCAAAAGTAACTGTTTCTTTGGACTTTGTGAAAAAAGATATAGAAGAAGAGATTTATAATCCTGAGGGAAGTATTAGATCTCAACAAGTAATAGAAAACAGTTCTAACTCTCAAGGAATGCCACCTAATACAAATGGTGTTGCTGGAGTAGATAATAATATTCAAGCGCCAACTAATGGTAATGGTGGAAATAATATTGCTTCAAAAAATGAAGGAACAAATACTGTTACAAATTACGAAATTTCTAAAAAAGTTGTTACTCAAAAAGATAATAATTATACTAATATTAAACGTATTACAGCTGCTGTAACTTTTGACTCATCTGTTTTAAAAGATGTTCAAAATAAAGATGAATTTATTGCATCATTAGAATCAGTAGTTCAAGATACAATTGGATATGATAAAGCAAGAGGAGATAAAATTACAGTTAAAGACTTTAAATTTATAGGGGTTAAACCTATAGAACAAGTTACTCAAACTGTTGATGCAAATGGTAATGCTGTTATTGTTGGTGATGAATCTACAGATACACTAGCAATGGTAAAATCAATTTTAAGAGATTTTAGTGAATATATTCAATATATAATTGCAGCAGTTTTACTATTTATTTTTTACAAAAAATTCATTGTTAATAATGAAGTTGTTATTTTGGCTGATGGAACTAGAAAAAATGCTGAGGGTAATGATGAAAATTTGGTTAAGGATATGTTATTAACTGATTATGAAAATGAATTTGATGCAAGTACTGCACAAGGACGATTGAAATCAAAAGTAAAAAGTCAAATTTTAAATAATATTGACGGTTTAGATGAAGAGTCAGCTGCGAGATATGAGGTATTTATTGAAGAATTAGATAAAGAAATAAACAATAATGCTCCAGAAATTGCTAGAATGATTGAATTATTATTAAATGAAGGTAGTACTACTTTTAAATAAAAAGGTGTTAAATTATGGCTGAAATGGGTATAAAAGAAAATGATGTTCTAAAAGGAATGTCTATGTTGGAAAAAGTTGCTAGATTCTTTGTTTTAATAGGGGAAGAATCTACAGTTAAAATTTTTCAACATTTACCTAAAGATACAGTAGAAACAATATCAACTGCTATTACACAAATAACATCAATAAATAAAGATGTCTCTTTAGCAATATTAGAAGAATTTCATTTATATACTAGATCAAAAAGTTTTATTAGTTCAGGTGGATATGATTTTGCAAGGGAGATTTTATATAAATCTCTTGGAAAAAATGAAGCTGATGAAGTATTAGCAAAATTGTCAAGAATGAAATTAGCATCACAAGCTTTTTCATATTTAGATGGTATAAATCCAAAACAATTAAGTGATTTTATTAAAGATGAATCTCCTCATACAATAGCTGTAATATTGTCACATATGGACCCAAATAAATCATCAGAAGTATTAATGCAATTAGATGAAGAAATAAGGGTAAAAGTAACGATTCAAATTGCAACAATAAAAGATGTATCTCCTGATGTTGTAAGAACAATTTCTCTTGTATTAGAGAAAAAATTAGAATCTTTATTGTCATCAATTGTTGATGTTGGTGGAGTAAAAGTTGTTGCGGATATGTTAAATAAATTAGGACCAAAAGCACAAGATATTTTAAAAAATATCAATGGTATTGATACTTCATTGGCAACTAAAATAAAAGAAAATATGTTTGTATTTGAAGATTTATTAAACTTAGATAGTGAATATATAATGAAAATATTGCAAGGTGTTGATACAGGAGATGTAGTAATTGCTATGAAAAATGCAACTGAAGAAGAGATGGAAAAAGTTACATCATCTATGTCTCAAAGAGCAAGAGATAGATTTAAAGAAGAGTTTGAAATGTCAAATAAAGTTAAAATTAAAGATATCGAAGCTGCACAAAGAAAAATGTTAGATGTCGCGCAAAAAATGATAGAAGATGGAATTATTGATAGAGAGAATAGTTAATGGCTGATAATGTATATTCAAGTGCAAAAATATTAAGTAAGAATGAAGAAGTTCAAAAGTATGAATTAGGTACTTTCATTAATTCTTCAGTTGAAAATAATGTTGTTACTAATTCTAATTCAATTTTAGATGACAGAGAGATAAACGGCAGGGTAGATCCTGTTCTAGTTGAAGTTAGAAATTTGAGTTTAAAATTAAATGAAATATCAGAAAAAGTAGCAAATATAGAGAATGATGGAATAAAAGGTAAAGATGTAGATGCACAAGTTATTCAAGCAATTAGAGATTTGAAACATTATGCAGCATTCTTTGAACAAGCAACTTTTCAAATGGAAACTAAGCTATTAAAAACATCTATCTCAATTGCACAAAAAATAATAAGCATTGAAGTTGGTGAAAATTCTTCAAAAATTGCAAAACAGACTATAACTCATCTTTTAGATAAAATAAAAACAGCATCAAAAGTACAAATACATTTAAATCCAAAAGATTATGAAATTTTAAAAGATCAATTAAATTTAGAAACTTTCATTGAATTAAAAAGTGATGCAAATGTAACAGCTGGTGGTGTTGTAATTGCAAGTGATCTTGGAAATTTTGACGGAAATATTGAATCAAAAGTTTCTTCAATGTTAGATTCACTAGATTTGATTATTTAGTAAAATAAATTATTTATTAAATATCATAACTTTATGATATAATTTAGTAAAATATTAAATAAAGTATTCAAATGGAAATTAGTGAAAGAGATTACGACTTATTAGTAGATACAGAGATTGTTGTAGATGTTATGTTAGGTAGTACAAATATATCAGTTTCTGAATTTCTTAAGTTAAGTGATGGTGATATAATTTCTTTACATAAGGCCGCTGGAACAGGTGGTGAAATTTATGTAAATACAAGAATTATTGGAACAGGTGATATTATTGTAATTGATGATAAGTTAGCAGTTAGAGTTCAAGATTCAATGGATTCAGATAATGTAGTTCGATATTTCTTCGAAGAACATATGATTTAGGAGATTAAAATGGCTAGTACAATAGAAGTTAATTCAAGTGTTGGTATTGATGGAAATAGTTATACCACAGCAATAAGTAATGATAAGTTAACTAATGATGATTTTTTAAAATTAATGATACAAGAGTTAAAATTACAAGATCCAACAAAACCAATGGATTCTGCACAAATGCTTTCTACTCAAATGCAAATGTCTCAAATGAATACTAATCAAGAGATGATTAAAGCAATGCAATCAATGCAAACTGCATTTACACAATCATCATTATCTAATGCATCTGGAATAATTGGAAAAAATATTGAAGATGGTAATATTGGTTCTAGTGGTACTACAAAGGCTTATACAGTTAGATCAGTTGAAAATGTTGATGGGGAAATTCAGGTTAAAGCTCAAGAGATACTATATTTAGAAGATAGAGTTGTTGTTCCTGATTCAACTGATGCAACAAAAAGCACAGTAGTTAATTATAATGCAGCAGGAGAAATACTTGATGATAAAGGAAATAAAACTGGAAATAAAATTGTTTTAACAGCACCAGGAGTACCTTTAGTTAGCGATGGAAAATTAACTGTTCTTGATGCAAATAATGAAAAAATCACAAATCATAAATATACTTTAGCTGGTGTTACAGTTCCTGTTTATTCTGATCAGTTAACAACTTTACCATTTTCAAATATTACTAAAATATTTTAAGGATATAAAATGATAAGTGCATTATGGAATGGAATTTCTGGATTGAATACTTTTCAAAAAGCTATTAATGTTGAATCTAATAATGCAACAAATGTTGGTACCCTAGGGTATAAATCAGATGTTGTATCATTTGAAGACATGATGTATCAAAATCGATACGGAAAAGGCTCAAATGTACAAAGTGTAACAAAAGCTATGTCTGAACAAGGTGGAATAAAATTTACAAATTATACTTTTGATGTTGCTATTGAAGGTAAGGGTTATTTTATGGTTAGAGATATTAAAAGTGATGGTACGGCACAAAATTATTATACTAGATCTGGTAATTTCAAAATGGCAAGTGATGGATTTTTAAAAACTCAATCTGATATGAATATTTTAGGATTAAGTTCAGTATCAACTCCTCCAAATAGTGCATTTACAGATAATTACTCACGAAGCATTGTTTCTCAGTCAATTAATAATATTAATTTTTTAGAAACAGTAAATGCAAGATCTACAGATTATACTACATCTGCTCAAAGTGATGTTCTTGCAGATACAAGTGGAAACAATTATAAAACTAAATCTGCTAAGCTTACTGATATTGATGCTTTAATTGCTGATTATAAAAGCAAGCTTAGTGTATATTCATCAAATTCATCTGAAGCAGCTACTCCATCAACTTCTCAAGTAAGTACTGTAGATTATTCAAACTACTTAAGTGATTTAATAAATGAAAATGATGTAATTAATATAACAATTGATGGTAACGTAGTAAAACAACAATTTGATACTGATATTCAAACTACGTTAAAAAAGTTTTCAGATAAAATATCAAATATTCAAGGATTAACTTCTTCTATTGATAGCTCAGGAAAATTAACAATTAATTCGTTAATTCCAGGAAAAGAAGTTAAACTTGATTTAGCAAAAATAAATAATAATTTAGTTGTTCCCTTAAATGTTGTTAATGCACAATTGGGTACAGGAAGAGGTGCTGTTGATAGTTCTAAGGCAGCATTAGAATTAGTTTTAGGTCGTGCAGGGGCTCAATTATTACAGATTGATAGTAAAATAGATCTAACAGGAGAAAAAAATTTAAATGTAGATAAAATACAATTAAATTTAACTAATTTAAACTTATCTAATAGTATAGGAAATGTTGTCATAGAAGATGGAAATATATATGTAAAAGATGGAGAAAATAAATTTATTGTTGGAAAAATAGAGACAGCCACTTTTGCAAATGAACAAGGTTTAGTTCCAGAAGGTGGAAATATATATAGTGCATCTAAAGAATCAGGTAATGCTGTTTATGCAGGTAAATTAAATAAATTAGTAGGAAGTGCAGTAGAAGAAAGTATGTCAAATTTGGGTAATAGTTTAACTGCATTACTTATATATCAAAAAGCATTTGAAGCAAATTCAAAATCGATCACAACTTCTGATGATCTATTAAAAACAGCTATTGAATTAAAAAAATAGTGTTTTTATATTAGTACTATATTAGTATTGATATATGAACATTTAAGTTCATAACCTTAATAAATAAAGGATACGTCATGATAGGAGCACTTTGGACAGGAATCTCAGGATTATCGTCACAACAAAAAGCTTTAGATAATGAATCAAATAATATAGCAAATGTAAATACAATAGGGTATAAAGCCTCAAGAATTTCATTCGCAGATCAAATGTACCAAGATAGAATTGGTAAAGGATCAAAAGTACTTGATGCAGAAAAACTTTATACGCAAGGTAACTTAAAACTAACTGGTGTAAATTATGATATGGCTCTTAGTGGTGATGGATTTTTTACAGTAGTAAATACAAGAAGTGCAGGAGCAGCTGAGACACTTTATACTCGAGCAGGAAATTTTAGAATGGGTGATAATGGAACCCTTCAAGATGCTGCTGGGAATGAAGTACAAGGTTGGATGATGACTGCTATTGATAGTCAAAATGATGTTACAAGTACAAATCCTAATATAAATGTGTTTACAACTGATTATTCAAAACTTCTTAGCTCAAAAATAATAAACCATAGTACTTATGTTGAAACAATCACAGCAAAAGCGACAGATTATACAACAACTGCAAAATCTGATTCTACTACTGTATTTAGTGGAGATGGAGGAAAAACAAAATCTTCAAAAATATCAGATATTGAAGAAGCTATCAAAGATTATACAAGTTGGTTACAAAAGTTAAAAGATGAACCAGATGCATCATCTTCGACTTCAATATCACAAACATCTCAAATAAACTTTAAAACAGGTAATGGAAACTCTGTGATAAGTAAAGATTCAGATCAAGTTTATGTATATATTAATGGTAATAAATATTCTCAGAATTTTATTGTAACAAGTGCAAGTGCAGAACTAAAAGCTGAGTTATATGCAGCAGATCAAGCACTTCCATTGGCAAGTAGACAAGGATATGCCGATCCAACAGGAACTTTAACTACAGCAGAAAGTGCATTGTATGATAAGGAAGCAGGGAAAATTGCTACTTATAAAGGACTTGCAGATAAGATATCTCAGATACCAGGATTAGTTGCAACAACAGCTATAGATTCAGGGGGAGCAGATGTATTTAATACAAGTGAAACATATAAAGATTCAACAAAAAATGTAGATATGTTAAAAGGGATTATTCAAATAAAATCGTTAATACCTGGACAAGAGTTTACTATATCAGAAGTAGCAGAACAGTCAGGTAATACAATAATACAAGGGAACTATCAAAATTCAACATTAGCATCAAAAGGTTCAGGAATAGGAGCATTAGAGACATCAAGGGATACCTTAGCTAAATTAATTACAGGAAAACAACAAGATGTTTATACTCCTACTAATTTACAAATAGATGGAACAGCAAAAGATTATACATATGGAATTAGTATTTATGATAAAGAATTAAAGATAAATACTCCAATTCCTAATGATGGTGGAATTCCTCCACAAGCTTTAAATATTTTTATTGATAATGCTACAAGTGTAGATGATATGGTTACTCAAATTAATGCAAATACAGATCTATCAGCACAAATAGTTGCAAGAAATGTAAATGGAAATCTAGTAATACAAACACTTGACTCAAACTATGATGTTGAATTTACTAGTAACTTAAAGATTTCTGATGATAATACGGGAACAGCTGGAGCACCTGCTGGAACTTTTACATCAATAGATATAAATGGTAACTACTCAGGAAGAAAAGGAGCAGGTGCTGAATTTATAGAAATAGTTAACACAGTTGATCAAACATCATCAAAAGGAAGTTTACAACTAAGATTAGATACTTTAGGAATTTCAGATTCAGCTTTTGGGGAGTTTTCTGTAGATAGTACAGGTTTAATTACAATGAAACAAGATGGTGCTGAATTTGCTGTGGGGCAAGTAGCAATTGCAGTATTTAATAATAATAGAGGATTAAATCCAATGGGAGATAATTTGTTAGCAAAAACAAATGAATCAGGTGATCCAATATATAATTTAAATAATAATAAAACAGCAAAAATAGAATCAAAAACATTAGAATTAAGTACAGCAGATTTATCAGAGAGTTTAGTAAATTTAATGGTATTTCAAAGAGCGTTTGAAGCAAATGCTAAATCTATTACTACTTCTGATGATATTTTAAATACTTTAATCAATCTTAAAAGATAATCTCTTAAATAGGGTAAGTTTACTTACTCTATTTATATTTAAATAGGACAAGTTTGGAAAATTTTTTATTAATAATTGTACTTGGAGTTTTATTACTCTATTTTTTTTCAAGTTCTAACGTATATAAATCTTTATATAAAAAAGTAAATGAAGAAAAAAATATTATACAAGAAGAAATTGTTAAATTTGAATCTTTAATTGATAGATATGAAAAACAAGTAAAAATAAGTGCAAATACTTTAAAAACTAATCAAGGTACATTGCAAGTTGCAAGGGATGATTTACAAGAGTTAAGAATAGAAAATATTAATTTAAAAAATAAATTGGACGAATTACAAAAAAGAAATGAAGAGCTTTATGCTCAAGTTAATGCAATGGTTTAGGTTTTAGAAGTATAATGAAATTAGTATATAAATTATTAGTATTTATGATATTTATCAATTATAGTTTATATGCAGAGGACAATATAATTGAATCACAACCTGAAATAATTTTTCAATTTGAGAAGTTGAAAAAATCTCAAGAAAATTTAGCTTTACAAATTGATTTTAATAAAGCTGTTTTACATTTAAGTAAAAATGAATATGAAGAGGCAATTAAGCTTTTTGAAAAAACTTCTAAGATATTAGAAGTACCTTCTTATTTGAACATGGGAATTGCTTATTATAAGATGAATTCAATTGATAATGCAATTGTTTACCTGAACAAAATTTATGAAAAACAAGAGAATATAAATATTCATACATTCCCATATATGGCAGCATGTTATTATTTATATCAAATCTCAAAAGATAATAAATACCTTGATACTATTGTAAAAATTTCAAAGAAATTTAAGAATTTATCTGAACATTCAAAAAGAATGCTTTCTGACACATACATAATATTAAAAGAGTATGAAAATGCTTTAGAAGTTTTAAATACAATGGATTATCCTACAGATTTAAAGAAAGGATTAATTTATTTAAAATTAAAAGATTATGAAAAAGCAAGTTTATTATTAAAAAAAGCAAAAGAACAAAATGTTAACCCAAATACAGTAGATAAAATTTTGTGGCTTTTAAGTTTTACTTATTTAAAAATGAATAATATCGATCAGTTAAAAGATACTTTAGATTTAATTAATGATAGAAAAAATACATTTAAAGCAAATAGTGAATTACCTATTGAAATATTTTTTAATAAGAATAAATTTACATCAAAACAGTATTTAGATTCTGTTCTTAAATTTGATGAAAATAGAAAAATAGATTTTGTATTTTATTTTGCTCCATTTATTTTTTCAGATTCTCAAGAAATTATTTATGATAGTATCAAAGGATTTATCTACAATCAAAAAGAGAATATTGTAAATCTTGAAGAGATGGTTGATTATAATGCTAAATTCTTAAAAATTGTAAAGGAAGATCCAATTATAAGAGTCTCTGAATTAGAGAAAATGTTGACAAAAGATACTAAATCATACATTTTTTATAATTTAGCATTATCATGTGCACAGATAAATGATTTTAATAATGCTTTTAAATATTTTGAAAGGGCATACAAATTAAATCCTGGAAATAAACTTTATTCTACAATGTATTTAATTAGTGCAAATAGAATAAATGTTAAGATAAAAGATAAAGAATATATTGAAACAAATATAAAAAGTGAAAATGGTCTTTATAATTATTTTTCAAAAGAGATTTATAAATTATTTATAAATCCACAATATACGTCTGCAGACAAGCCTTTAGAATATGAAAATACAATATTTTTTAAAGCACTAGATTTTTTAAATGCAATGCAAAAAGGTACAGTAACGGAAAATCATATGCTATTAGATGAGCATTTTAAAGATCCATTTACTTTTTTAATTAAGATGGTACAAAGAAGAAAAGGTGAAAGTGATTATACATATTATGCAAGATTACAAGATTCAATACCTTTAACGCTAAATAATCAATTTTTGGAAGGTCCACTAATTATTACAAGATATTATGTAGATATTTTAAAAGGTTTAGGTATTTTTTCAAAAGCTGATATGAAAATTTCAGGTAAAACAACACCTTCTTATTTAAGAACAAAAGCATTAATTGATTTACATTTTAATTCGCCAGATGAAGCAATAAAAACTTTAGAATATTTACAATCTGAATATAAATTAGAAGATAAATATACTATGTATTTAATGGTTGCAGCACTTTTAGAGGCTGGAAGATATAATGATGCTTCAATTCAAATTTCACTAATAAAAGCTATATTAAATGATCAAGATGCTGATTTCTTAATTGCAATTCAGTTAATAGAAGAATTGAAAATATCAAGTGCAAAACAATTTTTAATTCAGCCTTATTTGGATTCCTTAATAGATTTTAAATTAATTGGTTTTGATGAGTATTTAGAATCTTTATAGTTTATTTGTAAATCTTAAATAATTTAATCTTTTTCTGCTATAATAACCTAAAATTGTTACTTCTTAAGGAGGATATTATGGAAATTAGTAGAATTGCAGATATAGATAATTCTAAACTTAATAATTTAGAAAAAATTCAAAAAGTTAGTAATGTTGATGAAAAAAATAAAGTAATCCAAGAAGATGAGTATAAAAAAGCCTTAGGTAATCAAGGTGTTGCAGATAAAAATGAAGTTATCTTAGACAATGTGAAATTTGGGTATAACAAAAGTTCAAAAGATTTTTTTGTTAAAGTAACAAGAGGTGATGCTGAATATAAGTATCCTACTGAGGATATGATGAAAGTAAAAGCTTACGTTTTACAGGAATTAGAAAATTCAAATAACAAGTAAAGGTAGTATTAATTGGCATCAGATTTATCAAATATATTTAAAGAAGAATTATCTAATACATTAGAACAGTTATTGTCAAAAAGTTCTCAAATTGAAGCTATAGTAGCTTTAGTAAGTGAAAATTTTGATTCAACACAACTTGTTGAATGTGTAGTTAAGTTTGACTTTAAAGGGATTTCATCTAAAATTACTTTTTATATTCCAACACTTACAGCGACAAAATTTGAATATTTAATGCTAGGTGGTATGGGTGATTTAAAAGAACATATCGATGATGAAATAACTGATGCTGTTAATGAAATAGTTTCAAATATTTGTGGCAGTTTTTGTACTTCTGTTAATGCTCAAGGATTACCTGATATTGGCTCAATTAAGTCGGAAGTTAAGAGTTCAACTATTGTTGAGGGCTCATTATTATCTGGTAAAACTAATATTTATGAAATTATTTTATCTTTAGACGATGAAAAATTACCAGTTATTATTCATTATGATGATCTTTTATTACCATTTTTCTCTTCAGTTACAGGGATTACATCTGAAGATAATGATTCTAAAAATAATGAAATACCAGCGATGGTACCAAACAATAACTACTATAATCCTCCTTCTAGTCAAAGTGTACAAACTCCAAAAAATTTAGAACTTTTATATAATATAAAATTGAAGTTAAGTGTTCGACTAGGAACAAAAGTTGTTTTATTAAAAGATATTTTAAGATGGGATGTTGGTGAAATTATAGAACTTGAACAAATGGTTAATGAACCTTTAGAAGTTTTAGTAAATGGAGTTAAAATTGGTGTTGGAGAGGCTGTAATTGTAGAAGGAAAATTTGGACTCAAAATTAAAAAAATCGGAAATGAAGATTTTAGATTAAATCATATAGGATTGTAGTTTATGGATAAAAGTACAGTAGGAGGATTAGGTGGTGGATGGGTATTAATTGCTATCGCCATAATTTTAGGGGGAGTTGGTTTTGGTCCCTATATTGATATACCTTCCGTTGTAATCGTTATTGGAGGAACTATCGCAGTAACAGCTGCTCAATTTGAAGCAAGTGATTTAAAAAGAATTATGCCTGCTTTTAAAGTTGCATTTAATGAGGTAAAAGTAGAACCTCTTCCTGAACTTGTAGAAAAAATTGTTTTTTATGCAACAGAAATTAAAAAACATGGTGTAATGCAGATTGAACAAAAAGTTATACAAGAGACTAATCCATTTTTTAAAGAAGCATTTCAACTTTTAGTAGATGGAACAAAACCAGATGTTTTACAACCTTTAATGGAATTAAAGTTGGAACATATGGAAAAAAGACATTCTGTTATGATTTCAATTTTTGGGAATATTGGAGGAACTGCAGGTGCAATGGGGATGATTGGTACTCTAGTAGGGCTTGTAGCAATGTTAGCAAATCTTTCTGATCCATCTGCTGTTGGACCAGCTATGGCAGTTGCTTTACTTACAACATTATATGGTGCTTTATTGGGTACTTTATTCGCTGGTATTGCAGAGAGTAAGCTTTCTCAAAAACATTCAAAGGAAGCTACTGCTTGTGAGGTTATTATTCAAGGAGCAACAATGATTGCTGCTGAAGAATCAATAGGTAATATTAAAATGCAATTAAATGCTATTTTAGTTGAAGTTGCGGCATAAAGTTGATTAATGGCAAAAAATAAATGTCCAGAATGCCCTAAATGTTTACCTGGTTGGCTTGTACAATTTGGTGACTTGATGTCATTATTACTTACTTTTTTTATTTTATTATTATCTATGGCTGTTATGGATAAACAAAAAGTAGAAGAGTATTTTAACATTATGAAAAAAGCTATGGGATTTATTGATGCCTCAACTGATGTACAAACTCAAAGTGATGCTTACTCTACACAAGAGAATAGTTCAGATAATCAAGATAATAATGCATCTACTGAAAGTTCAGTTGATAGTAGTGCGCAAGATGTTGCACAAGTTGTTCAAGAATTAAATTCAAGCCAAAATAGTGAGAGTCAAGAAATTAAGATGGAAAAAGGCAAAAATGAATTTGTTTTAGATATACCTTCAAGTATAATGTTTGAAGAAGGTCAATATGAATTAACAAATGCTAGTGCAAAGGTGTTTATTTCAAAAATCGCAAGAGTTATAAGAACAATGCCTCAAACTTTTAATATTGAAATAATTGGTCATACTGACACAAATAGAGTTTTGAATAGTTCAATTCCAAGAGATGCTTGGGATATTTCAGCATTAAGATCCATCTCAGTTGTTAAAGAGTTAATAAAAAATAAAATAGATCCCTCAATATTAAAGGTTTCCGCATATGGTTCATATCATCCTAAAAGCGATGTTCCTGCGGATAATAGAAGAGTTGAAATGAGATTTTTTTCTCAGGATAATCAACAAGATATTTTAAATCAAGAAAATTTCTTTGATAGGTTGGAATAATGGACATATCTACTAATAATTTAATAAATAAAGATCTTTTACAAGTTAATAATATAAATAATGTAAAACAAGATAGTTTAAAAAATAATAATGACGAGCAGCTAAAAAAAGTTGCTAATGATTTTGAATCATTTTTTTTAAATCAAATTATGGACGTATCTCTAAGATCAACTAAAATTGCAGGAGAAGGTGCAGGATCTGATATTGTAAAAAGTATGTATATTCAATCTATTGCAGATAATTCAACTGGAAATTTTGGAATTAGTAATATGATATATGAGTTTTTAACAAAAAATAATAAATAAGGCTTTACATGATTGAAAATACTATAAAAAATATGTCAGAATTAATTGTTAAACTAAAAGATTCTATAACACAAGATATTGAAGATATTAAAGCTGCAAAACATGAAGAACTACTAAAAAGAAATGATGAAAAACATATTATGATTGAAGATATAACTTTATTAAAAGCTCAATTGAATAAAGAGTTAATGTCTAAAATTCAAGAAGGAATTGATGTTAATATATACAGAAGTAGTGTTGATGCTTTGGAAGTAGAATTACGAGAACTTTATGAATTAAATAGAAAGTTAGCATCAATAGTTTTACCTGTACAGCAAATGTATAAAGATTTAGTTTCAGAAATAAGTGCTAATAATGGAGGAAATTTCTTTGATATTAAAGCTTAGTTTTGTAGTTTTTGTATTAAATATTAATCTTTTTGCTATTAGTGTTTTGATTTCAAAAGAATCAATAAATTATGAAGAAAAACTGGATAATTCAAAGGTAATAGTTCAAAATGTGGATGAAATACATAAATCATGTGTACCTTTAAAATTAAGTGAATTACAAAATGAAGAATATACAACACTTCATCATATAAATAAAAATACAATTATTTGTTTAAAAGATGTAAAAAAATATGAAAATGAGTCTATAGTATTTGATTTTGGTGGAGTTAAAATTGAGAAAAAAGGTAAAATTATTTATGAAAATAAAGATTTTATCCGTTTTAAAAATACTGATGGAACAATTGAACAAATATATAAAGATGGAAGACTCAAATGAATATGCTCTCTTTTTTAGGAGAAACACCTACTATTGCGTTAAGACAAGCTCAAGAAGAGTGTGGAGAAGATGCAATTGTAATATCAACAAAAAAAATATCTAACTCTCAACATAATGGTAAAGATATTTATGAAGTTGTAGTAGCTATTGAAGATGAACATAAAAAGAAAAATTTACAATATACAAAAGCAGCAATTAGTAAGGCAACACCTCCTTCTGAACCAATAAAAACGCAGGTTTATGATTTTAAAGAAGAAATTTTAAAAATGCAAAGTGTTTTAGAACAAGTACAAAAATCTATTTGGAATCCAAAAAGTCAGCTTTATGATTTGACTATTCCTCCTGAATTTGCATCTATGTATAATATTTTTGAGCAAAATGAGTTTGATCAAGAGATGACTTATACAATTATGAAAAAAACAATAAAGCAACTTCCAATAGCTTTAAAGTCAAATCCAAAAAAGGTAAATGATTTTTTTAAATTGATTTTGCGAAGAGTAATTCCAATAAAACATGAAGTTCCGTTAAGAAAACATCAAAGAAAAATCATAATGATGGTTGGACCAACTGGTGTTGGAAAAACAACAACAATTTCAAAATTGGCTGCAAGATATGCATATAAGTTAGGGCAAAACTATAAAGTAGGAATTGTTACACTTGATTCATTTAGAGTTGGAGCAATAGAGCAGTTACAAGCGTATACAAATATTATGAGATTACCTTTGGAAATTGTGAAAAAACCTGAGGGCTTATCTGAAGCACTTTTAAGACTAAAAGATTGTAATTATATTTTTATAGATACAGCAGGTTCTAGTCAATATGATATTGATAAAATTGAACTTATAAATGAATATCAAAAAAGAGTTGAAGAGTTACCAATAGAGAAGATTTTGGTGCTTCCAGCAAATGTAAAACACAGTGATTTATTAGAAATTTATAAAAATTATTCAAGACTTTCTATTGATTATTTAACATTTACAAAATTAGATGAGACAAGAAGTTTTGGGAATCTTATTTCATTTGCACATAAAACAAAAAAATCAATTACATATTTTTCAATTGGGCAAAATGTTCCAGATGATTTAATTGTTTCAGATTCAACATTTTTAATTGATTGTTTCATGAATAAACAATGTGTTAGGAGATAGAATTGTTTGATACAATTTCTTCTCAAGCTAGTAAGTTAATAAAACTTACAAGCGGAGTAAAAAAAAACTATTCTAAAACAAAACTTATAACAATTACATCTGGGAAAGGTGGAGTTGGGAAGTCTACATTTACTGCAAATATGGCATTTTTACTCTCTAGAAGAGGTTTTAATGTTGCAGTTTTAGATGCTGATATTGGTTTAGCAAATATGCAAGTTCTATTTGATATTAAACCTCAAAATACTCTATTTGAGTATATTGATGGTACTAAAACATTAGATGAAGTTATAACTAAAACTACCTATCCAAATGTACATTTAATTGCAGGAAGAAGTGGTTATCAATATAGTATAAATAAGAATACTTTTGTATTTTCAAGAATTGTTACAGATATTATTTCTTTAAGTAAATTTGATATTTTACTTGTTGACACAGGTGCTGGATTAAATGAATATGTTAAAGAGTTTTTATCAATTTCAGATAATATTTTAGCTATTACAACTACTGATCCTAGTGCTTTAACTGATGTTTATTCATTAATGAAAATGCTTTCAGTGGATAAAAATAAATTAATGCTAAGTTTTAATCATACAAGAAACTATCAAATTGGTGAAACAATAGCCAATTCTTTGGTAAATCTGGGAAAAAAAAATAGGCTAAATAAAGATTTTATGGTAGAATATGTAGGAAACGTTTCAACTTCTGCAAATATTTCTACAACTGGAAGACTTAGAAAATTATTTGCTAATGAATTTTCGTCGGATGAAACAACAAAACAGTTACATTTAATTATCGATCAGTTATTAAAAAATATTCATTAAGGTTTGTTCTAGGTGCTAAAACTAAGTTCAAGTAATTCTATTTTTATTGTTTTAAAAAGTTGTGAATCATGATAATAGAGCGATTCTCACAAACAGTAATAAATAGTGGAATATTTAGATTTTATGTTGCAACAGGTTTTTTTGCAACGCTTATTTTTTTTACAATTAATGCAGAGTTATTTACTCCAATGGAGATGATTTTAGGTATAATTTTAGTAACGATATGTTTAAAAGGTGTCAGCAATATGATGCTTTCTTTGATTATAAGTCTTTTTAGTCTTGATAATAAAAGAAATGAGTTTGATTTTAAATATAATGAAGAGAAAATTCAAGTTATGTTAAATGAATTAACAGTAAAAGACGTGTTAGATGCTAATAGTAAAAATCAGAAAAAAACTAAATAAAAGGTAAGTTATGGACATATCTTCAATATCAAATTCAATTGGTTCTTTAAGTTTAAATAATAGTACTGCAAAAATAGAACAAAGTGGTGATAAATCTTTTCAAAATATGCTAAATGATGCAATTACTGAAGTTAATAATGAACAAGTAAAAGGTTATGATTCAATGCAAGGAATTGCAACTGGAAAAGTGACTAACTTACAAGAAGCAGTACAAAGAATAGAAGAAGCTGATCTATCAATGAAGTTAGCATTAGAAGTAAAAAATAAAGCTTTAAATGCATATAAAGAAATTATGAGAATGCAAGTTTAATTAAAGGAGAAAGTATGGGTTTTTTTGATGGGTATAATGTATCAACTTCTGGTATGAGTGCACAAAGAACGAGAATTAATGTTGTAAGTGCAAACATAGCAAATGCAAAAACAACACATACTGCTGAAGGTGGACCATATAAAAAGCAACAAGTTGTATTTGAAGATGTATTAGTTGCAAGTGGTAAAAAAACTAATACAAATGATGTTGAAACTACAAATAATAAAAATTCTGACCTTTCATTAAGAGGTGTTGGCGTTAAATCTATTATTCAATCAGATGCAAAGCCTGTTATGAGATATGAACCATCACATCCAGATGCTGATGAAAAAGGTTATGTTGCATATCCTGATATTAATCCTGTTGTAGAAATGGTTGATTTAATTGAGGCAACAAGATCTTATGAAGCAAACTTAGCTTCGTTTAATACTCATAAAAATATTGACTCTAAAACATTAGAGATATTAAATGCGTAATCAAAATGTCAAACTTAATTAATAATATAATCCCAACTGAAAAAGCTGCAACTTCAAATGCATCTACTTCAACTACAGAACAAACAGTAAAAGATAAACCTTCATTATTTGATTCATTATTATCAGCTGGAACTACAACTGAAGAAACAAAAGTAAATTCAGATGTAAAACAAGAAATAAAAGATATTAAACAAGATACTACAACAGAACAAAAAAGTGAAGAAACAAAATCAGATGAAATTACAGTTGATAAGTTAAATAAAGAAGAAATAGAATCACCAGAAATTGTTGATAGTAAAGAAGAAAAAACAACTGGAACAAGTTCTTTATTGGATAGATTAATATTAGAGGCTAAAAACAGTGCTAAAGAGGTAGTTAGTGCAGAACAAGTAGGTAATGCTTCTGTATCACAAGATACAAAAGTTGATACAGAAACAATTGAAGTAAAAACACAAGAAATTAGCGCTACAAATAGTGAAGAAGAAAAAATAGTTGATAAATCAAATATAAAACAATCTGATATAACAAATGAAGTTGATAATAAAGAACAAAAAGAAACAAAAGCATCTTCTTTGTTTGATAACTTAGTATTAGAAGGCAAAAATAATAAAGAGCTAATTACTAAAGTAGAAGTAAGTGATTTAAATAAAAATATTGATAGTAATATAGATGTAACTAGTGAACCAAAACTTGAAGAAGTGGTTTCAGAAATAAAATCTGAAGTGATTAAAGTTGATGATAAAAATGACATATCTAAATTAATTGAAAAAAATGATGTAAAAACTGAAAATGATATTACATTAGAAAATAAAGAAACAAAAACTGCTATTGATATTTTAAAAGATATTGTTACTCAAAAAGATACTATTACAACTTCTTCATTAGAAAATTCGCCAATTATGTCGAAAAATGTGTCAGTAGATATTGAAGAAGTAGTAACAGCTGATAAAACACAACTAAGTGATAATTCAAAAAGTATTGATTTAGTGAATAATCAATCTTCGACAGAAAAAATTATTGAAAATACTAATGTTGAAGAATTAGAAAAAGTCGATATTAAAAAAGATGTTAAATTATCATTAATGGATCAATTAATTCAAAAAAATAGTGAAAAACTTACTTTAGATAGCATAGATGGTGTTGATGAAAATTTAAATACACCATTAAAAGATGTTGTTGTGAAAGATTTGATATCTAATATATATTTAGGCTCTCAAAAGAATAAAATAACTAATCAGAATCTGTTTAATAAAAGCGAAGCAATTTCTTTATTAAAAGAAGGAAATTCAATTCAATCGGTAAAAACAAGTGCTGAGATGTTAGATTTAGGATTAGAAAGTGTAAATATTGAGCAAGATATTGGACTTGATAATCTTGATATAAAAAAATCTAATGTGGATTTATTAAATAGAAAAAATTTAATAGATAATTTACTTGTTAAAAATGATATTAGAGGAGAAGAAGTAAAAGATTTAATCACAAAATCAATTGAAGCAAGTAATGCGTTGATTGATAATACATTAACTGTGGCAGATGATACAACAGTTAATGTAAATTCTCCTTTATCTTATAATATACAATCAAGAATAATTGGTGCAAAACAGCAAATGTCCGCAATGATGTCAGATATTGCAAAACAAATGTATGAAAATTATAAGCCACCAGTTACGGCTTTTAAAATAAATTTAAATCCTTTAGATTTAGGTTCTATTGCAATCTTAATGAAAAATGATAAGCATAATGGATTAACTATTAGTATGAATGTATCAAATAATGTAACACTTGAAACATTAATTGAAAACCAAAATGTGTTAAGAAATTCATTAAATAAAACATTTGATGAAAATACAAAGTTTAATTTGGATTTTAGTTCTTCAAGCCAAAATAGCAGTAGTAATAGTAATCAATCATCAAATAGTGGGCAAGGTAATAATAGACAATTTGAACAACAAATGGATACAAAATCTATTTTAGAGCTACAAGAAGAGAATAAAGATAGAGAAGAAAAAGTAATAGATTATATGTAATGGAAGCCTTTTTATCTTTACTTAATGAAGGGGTTTTATATCAATTCCTTTTACTACTAGCTAGAATTATGTCTTTTGTTGTATTTATGCCAGTTTTTGGTCATACAGCAATAAGTCCAACAATTAGAGTCGCCTTTGCTTTTTATGTAACAGTATTTATTTTTCCATTGATTAATATTTCTTCAAATATAAATGCAGATAACTTTATATTAAGTTTAATATCTGAAATAACATTGGGATTAGTGGCTTCAATGTTAATTAACATTATGTTTTCAGCTGTAAAAGTAATTGGTGAATTTGTTGAATATTCAACTGCTTTATCAATGGCTTCAATGTTTGATCCCTCAACAGGTAGTCAGCAAGGAATAATAGCAAAATTACTTTTTTGGATTGCACTAATGTTATTTTTTCAAACAGGAATGTATGAAATGACTTTGGTTATTTTAGTAAAGAGTTTTTCTATGATACATTTAGGAAGTTTTGATATTTTTTCTTATAATGGAGTTCAATTAGCAATTGATGAAATAAAAAGGATGTTTGCCTTTGCATTTGCCTTTGCTCTACCTCTATTTTTTATAGGATTTATTTTAGATATTTATTATGGATATGGAACAAAATCAATGCCATCATTTTCTCCATTTGTAGTTACTTTTCAATTAAAATTTGCGTTGATATTTATCTTTTTAATACTTGGTATGGAAATGTTTACAGAAGCATTTGTAGATTATTTTACTTCAAAATTTCAATAGATTAGGAATTTATTATGGCAGATGATGACAAAACAGAAGACCCCACCGAAAAGAAGATAAGTGATGCCAGGGAGCAGGGCAATGTTGCAAAATCAGCAGAAATTTCAGGTGCAATGATATTAACTTTTGGAACAGTATATTTACTTTTCTTTTCATCATATTCTTTGATTGAAATCAAGAAATTAATGATGTTTTCTTATAGTTTTATAGGACAAGAATTAGACGGACCCTTATTTTATGCTATAACATTTCATGTAACGATTACATTATTGAAAGCTTTAGCCCCTTTTTTTGTATTAATTTTAATTTTAGTATTTGTAAGTAATATTGCACAATTTGGTTTTTTAACTGTTGCATTGAACTTTGATTTACAAAAATTAGACCCAATTAAAGGATTAAAAGGGATATTTGGTTTAAAAAAATTGATTGAAGCTACAAAATTATTTGCGAAACTTGCATTAATTATGGCGGTAATGTTTCTATTATTTGTATTAACCTATGGAAAATTTTTAGCAATGATGAATCAAGATACCCAAGATACAATTGCTACGATGTTTGAGTTAACAGTTTATTTTATTTCAGCAATTCTTTTTATTATTATTATTTTTGCTATAATAGATTTCTATTTTACAAGACATTATTATATGAAATCTTTAAAGATGAGTAAACAAGAGATTAAAGATGAATTTAAAAATATGGAGGGAGATCCTCAAGTAAAAGGGCGTATTAGAAGAATTCAAATGCAAATGGCAATGAAACGTATGATGAGTTCAGTTCCAGATGCGGATGTTGTTATAACCAATCCTACCCATTATGCTGTAGCTTTGAAATATGATAATAAAGTGGATTCCGCACCAAAAATTGTAGCCAAAGGGATTGATTTTTTAGCAATAAGAATAAAAGACATTGCAAAAGAAAAAAGAATTCCAATCATTGAAAATCCTGCCCTTGCAAGATCTTTATATGATCAAATAGATATAGACAGAGAAATTCCTAGTGAATTTTATAAGGCTATGGCTGAAATATTTTCTTATGTGTATGAATTAAAGAAAAAAAGGTAAAAATTGAAATTATTAATAATTGTATTTTTAATGTTTAATATTTTGTATGCAAAAAAAGATTTTTATTATGGGTTTATTGACTCTTCAGGTGTTCAAATATCTGAACAAAGAAAACAGTCAATTACAGATGGATTTGACATTTTACAAAATGCAAGAACTCTTGCAAAAGATGGGAAAATAGATGATGCTTATGCCCAAGTAAAAGATTTTAAAGATAAGAATAAAGTTAATATTTTAACATCAGATACAATGCTTTTATACGCTGATTTAGCTTTAAAAAAGCAAACAAAAAGATTGATATTAGAAGCCTCAAATGAGTTAGAGACTGCAATTAATTCATCTAAAATAAATCAATATGATTTGGCTAAGGCTTATATGCTTTTAGTTGAATTGAAATTAGAAATAAATAAAATCGAAGATGCAAAATATTTTGCACAAATTATTATAGATAATTTTGATGATGAATTAACTAAAACATATGGAAAAATATCATTATCAAAAGTTTATAAATATCAAAAAGATTATGCAAGAGCAATTAAATATTTATATGAAATATTAACTGTAACAAAAGATAAATTGGTAGCAACTGTTGTTGCAGATGAATTGTTCGATATTTATATTTTAGATGAAAAGTATGATAAAGCAAATGAATTAATTACTCAAGTTTTAAAAACAAACATAGAGTTTTATACAGAAGATTCATATCTTGCAAATAAAAAAATAAATAGATTAATTAAAGCTGGAATGCCAGAACATGCAGCTGAAATATTAAAAGAGTTATTAAAAAGAACTACAAAAGAAGATGTAATCGAGGATTTCAAATTTAAACTTGCAAATACTTATATGCTTATGTATGATAGAACAAATTATTATTTAGAAAAAGCAAAAGAGTTGTATAAAGATATTATAAATGATTATCCTCAAGGAATTCATGCAAAAGATTCAAAAATGTATATTGATGAAATTTTAATGAGACAAGGTTTTTTAAGTCCACCGGTTGTATCTGCAAAATATCAAGATAATGAAGCAATGCAACAAAAAGCACTTTTACAAGAACTTATGAATAATAAAAATGATAAAAAATATGATCTTATATTAAAAGCAGAAAAAGTTTATAGTAAAGTTTCTAATGAAATTGTAAAAAGATTTGGATATTCAAGTATTGCTGAAATTTATGATGAAATAAATATTGATTTAATAAAAGATTATTTAGCACAAGGAAAATGTACAGAGTTAAGTGATATTTTACAAACATCAAGAAATGAGACTTTAACTAAATTAATTGAAGATGAAACTATTAAATTTGCATTTTTTGAATGTATGGTTGAATCTCCATATGACATAGCTTATCAACAAATAAAAGAAACATTTAATAAAACTAGGGATCCTAATATATATTTATATTTAGAAAAAATGGCTTTTAATTTGGGATATATTGATGAAGCTTTAGAATTTTCTGCAAAAGTTGATATGGTTGATGATAAAAATGTTTTAGCAAATGAATTTTTATATAGGTACCAAATATTAAAACAAAAAGATGATAATGTTGGATTAGAGAAGTTTTTTTCATATACAAACCTAAATCCAAGTTTCATTAAAACAAATGAGAATAATCCTATAATAATTGATTTTTACCATGATTATTACTTAGATTTATTAAAAAATAATAATATTTCATTAGCAAATGAAATGCTAAATAAACTTTATTTAAAAGAAAAAGAGTTGAAAGCTTTTGTATATTCTCCTTTTGTTGAAACCGAGTTATCAAGAATTGCAAAGGATGCAAATAATAATCAAAAATCTGTTGACTTATTGCTAGAAGCTTTACAAAATACAAGAAAAATGAAACCCAACGATGAGGTTAAGATTTATTATGATATTTTAAATTTATACGATGTATTAGGAAATAAAATTAAAAAAGATGAATATATTACAAAATGTAAACAGGTTAAAGATAGTGTTGATAGTTTATATAAAAAAATGTGTGATGAGATGTAATGGATATTGAAGATATACTAAATAGAATTGATTCTACAAATCTCTCTATTCCTTTTGGAAGAATAAAAAATATTTCATCAACAACATTAACTGCAACTGGATTAGAAGTAGCAGTTGGTGATATTGTAAAAATAGAATCAGTTGTACATCTATATACTGTTTTAGGAATGGTGGCTTCAATTGATGCAAAATCATTTACAATAGTTCCTTTCTCTTTTATAGAAGGTTTTAAAATCCATGATAAAGTTTATATACAAAAAGATGGATTAACTGTTAAATGTGGTTATGGATTGTTGGGAAGAGTTATAAATGCTTTAGGTGAACCAATTGATAGTAAAGGTAAAATCATTGATTTAGAAGAAAATGCACCGATAAATAAACTATCAATGCCTGCTCTTGAGCGAGGAATCATAGATGAGAAGTTTGCAACAGGTGTAAAAGCAATTGATTCAATGCTTACAAGTGGAAAAGGCCAAAAAGTTGGTATTTTTGCAGGTTCTGGTGTTGGTAAATCAACTCTTATGGGAATGATTGTAAGAGGTTGTGAAGCACAAATAAAAGTTGTTGCACTAATTGGAGAAAGAGGACGTGAAATCCCTGAATTTATCCATTATAATTTGGATAATAATTTAGAAAATACAGTAATAATTGCAGCAACTTCAGATGAATCTGCTCTAATGCGAAAATATGGTGCATTTACTGCAATGGCAATAGCTGAATTTTTTAGGGATAAAGGACATGATGTTCTATTAATGATGGATTCTGTTACTAGATTTGCTATGGCCCAAAGAGAAATAGGTTTAAGTACGGGAGAACCACCTGTGAGTCGTGGTTATCCACCCTCTGTATTTGCATTGCTTCCTCAATTAATGGAAAGAGCAGGGAATAACGCTAAAGGTTCTATTACTGCATTTTTTACTGTTTTAGTTGATGGTGATGATATGAATGATCCAATAGCTGATCAAAGTAGGTCAATATTAGATGGTCATATTGTATTAACAAGAGAACTTACTGAACAAGGATTTTATCCTCCTATAAATCTTTTAAAATCAGCTTCTAGGGTTATGGATAAGGTCGTAAGTAAAGAGCATTATAATGATTTTTTAAAGTTAAAAAGAGTATTATCACTAATAAAAGAGAATGAAGTGTTGGTTAGAGTTGGTGCTTATAAAACTGGTATGGATCCGGAGCTTGACAATGCTATGGCAAAGAAAGAGCAGATAAGAGAATTTCTAACTCAAGATACTCAAAAAATTTTTGAATTTAATGAGATTGTAGCTATGTTTAGAAAGGTTTTACAATGATAAGTCAAACAGAACAAATGTCATACAGATTGAGTCTTTTAGATACTCAATATCAAAAAAATAGTTATCAAATGAGTACGAAAAATCTACTTCAACAAGGAAGTGATGATTCTATGCTTTATTCAAGAATAATTTCTGTGGATGATAAGATTAGAACATATGAAGGGTTAAAAACTCAAATTGAGAGAACAACTATTCAAAATAATGCTGCAGATTCAAGTATGAGTAATATAAAGAAACTTTTTGAATCAATGAAAACAGAATTAATAAAAGCAAATACTGCAACAACTAGTGCTAGTGGAATTGCTGCAATTGCTGCTAATATTACTGGATTAAAAGAAAATCTATATCAATTAGCTAACACTCAAGTAGAAGGTGAATATGTTTTTGCAGGTTCAGACTCTTCAGTTCAGCCATTTGAAAAAGATGTAAATGGAAAAGTTACATATGTTGGAAATAATCAGTTAAGAAAAGTTGCAGTAGAAGAGGGTTCATATAGAGATAGGGGTGTTACTGGATTTGATATGATGATGTATCCAACTGCGAGTGCAACAAAAGGTCAAACTTTAAATTTTTCTCAAGAAGATAGAATTATTGATCAAGATGGTAATGAATGGAAATTAAATTCTCCAACTAATGACACATTAACAAAATATGATTTACAAGGAAATGTAACTACAGATACACTTGCAGTTACAAACGATGGATTAACACCTCCAACATATAGTGCTGTTATACCCAATGTTGATGGTACAAAGTTTGAAGCAAAAACAAATATCTTTAATCTTATGGATAGTACTTTAAATGCATTAAATAAAGTTGATAGTTCTGGTAATCCTATTTCTGAGGATCAAGCAAAAGCTTTAATTGCAAAAAGTCAATTGGAACTTGATAAAGCTTATGATGGAGTAAACATTGCCCATGCACAGCTTGGTGGAAGAAATGAGATATTTGAAACATCACTTGAGAGAGTAAGTTCAAAATTAACACAATATAATATTTTATCACAACAAATTGGTTCCGCAGATTTAGCAAAAGTTGCAGCAGAAGCAAAAGCTTTAGAACTAACTTATACAGCGCTTTATTCAACTATCAGTAAAACCAATACATTGTCGCTAGTTAATTTTTTAAATTAACTAGCTAACATAATTAATATATGAATATAAAAAAGATATTTTCAAAAGATTTAATAGTTGTTGCATTATTTGTTTCAATTCTATTAATCATTATAGTACCTTTACCAAAAGGAATCTTAGATTTCTTTTTGGTAATATCTTTATCAATTTCTGTACTTATTTTATTAATATCTTTATATATTCAAAAACCTTCAGATTTAACAACATTTCCAACACTTATCTTGATATTTGCACTTTTTAGGTTATCTTTAAATATTGCAACAACAAGATCAATTTTAAGTGAAGGACATAATGGTCCTGATGCTGTAAGTTCAATTATTTCTGCCTTTGGGGAATTTGTAGTTGGTGGAAATATGGTTATTGGTATTATTATATTTATTATTTTAGTACTTATTAATTTTATGGTTGTAACAAAAGGTGCTACAAGGGTTGCAGAGGTAACTGCGAGATTTACACTTGATTCTATGCCTGGTAAACAAATGGCAATTGATGCGGATTTAAATGCTGGATTTATTGATGATAAAGAAGCTCAAGTTAGAAGAAAAACTCTAATTTCTGAAGCTAACTTTTATGGAGCAATGGATGGATCTTCAAAATTCGTAAAAGGTGATGCTGTTGCTGGTATTATTATTACAATTGTAAATTTAATTGGTGGAATTTTAATAGGACTTTTTCAACATGATTTATCTATTTCTCAAGCTGGAGAAGTTTATACAATTTTAACAATTGGAGATGGATTAGTAGCACAAATTCCAGCTTTAATTTTATCAACAGCAACAGCAATTATTATTACTCGTTCTAATATGGATGAAGAGAAATTTGCAAGTCAATCTATCTCTCAATTAGTTAAAGATAGTAAGTCATTAATCTTATTAGGAATAGGTTTAGTGCTATTTGGATTCATTCCTGGTTTCCCAACAGGTATTTTAATGATGATGGGTGCTTTAATGATATTTATTGGTTATGTAATTACTATGATAGATGACAAACAAGATAATGCAGTAACTAGATTTTTTAAACCACCTGTACTTAAAGCAAAAGTTGATGAAGATGTAAGTACTTTAAAAGAGAGAAAGAAAAGTATGGCTGTTGCTGATGAATCTCAAACTATTGAAAATATAATGAAATTAGAAGTTTTAGAGTTAAAACTTGGAATTAGATTATTACAATTAGTTCAAGGAAATTCTGAGTTACTTGATAAAATTAAAGCTATTAGAAAAACAATTGCTAGTGAATTAGGTTTTGTAATTCCACAAATTAGAATTTCAGATGATGCAAATTTATCACCAAATGAGTATCAACTATATTTAAAAAGAATTCCCGTTGTAAAAGGTAAAATTGAAGTTGATAAACTTCTTGCAATGGGTGGATTAGCAAATGAAAAATTAGTTGGACTAAAAGTAAAAGAGCCAGTATTTAATTTAGATGCTACATGGATAACAGCTGATTTAAAAGAAGAAGCATTGATGAAAGGATTTACTGTTGTTGATGGTCCAACGATTATTTCAACACATATTTCTGAAATTATTAAAAAACATGCAGAAGATATTATTACAAGACAAGATATTGTTGATATTGTAGATAGATTAAAAAAAGATTTCCCAATTGTAATAGATGAAGCTATGAAAGTAACTTCTTACGGTTCTTTATTAAAAGTATGTAAAGATTTATTACATGAGAAAATTCCAATTATTGATATGTTAACAATAATTGAGGCAGTAGCGGATATTGCAGAGTTTACAAAAGCTCCAGAAATTTTATTAGAACATGTAAGAGCTAAGCTTTATAGACTTATTACCCAAAAATTTAAAGATACAGATGGGGTTTTACATATAGTAACAATAAAACCAGATTTAGAACAACAGTTTATTGGAAAACTTCAAGAACATCACGGAGTTTCACAGCTTATGATTTCAATTGCTGAAATTAATAATCTTGTTACAAAAACAAAAAAACTTTTAGATGATGTAGAAGCTAAAGGTTTCTCAAAAGTAACAATGGTTGTAGATCCTGTTTTAAGAAAAAGAATATCAGAAATTTATGAGAAATTTGGTCTTCAAGTTTCTGTTTTATCCCATGCTGAACTTGATTCAAAAGCAAACTTTGCAATAGAGGGAACTTTAGAGTTTTAAAGAAAATAAGGAAAATTTATGAGAATAATATGGATTTGTTTATTAGCAATTTCCTCAATATTTGCAAATGAATATCACGCAAAACTTGAACCAATTGATAGTTTTCAAGTAAAATCTGCAGTTTCAGGAAAAGTAATATACTCTAATTCAAAAATAGAAGGCTTACAAGCTAACAATTCAACTATCATAGAAATAGATTCTTTGGTAAATAAAGTTGAACTTGAACAATCAAAAAATAAATTAAAGTTTATTGATGAAATGTTAGAAATTGAAAAAAATAATTACAATAGATTAAACCAAGTTACATCAAAATCTGAATTTGAGAAAGATACACAAAAGTTAAAAGTTATTAATTTAGAGTCAGTAAAAGCTGATATGATAATAAAAATTGAGAGTTTAAAAGATACTATTTCTAATAAAAAATTAGTAGAAAAATCAAACTATATTTTTAATATAGCTGTAAAAGATGGGGATTATGTAAGTCCTGGAACTTTACTTTATGAGTCTAAAGATTTATCAAAAGGAAAGTTAGAAATTTTTGTTCCAATAGCTCAAATTGAAGAGATTAAAAATAAAGATATTTATCTTGATGGCATAAAAAGTAATGTAAAAATATCAAAAATTTATGATGTTGCAGATGATACAAATATCTCAGCATATAAAGTAGAGTTGATAATCGAAGATGTAAAAATATTTTCAAGGTTGGTAAAAATTGAATTCAAATAATAAAGTAGCTTGTCCATTAGATTGTTATGACGCTTGTCAAGGACAAATAATAGATGAAAATATCAAAGGTTCAAAAGAACATAAAACTACAAATGGAAAACTTTGTGTTAATTTTGCAAATCTATTAAAAGAAGAAAATCTTAAAAAAGCTTTCTTTGAAGGTAAAGAAATTTCATTGGAAGAATCTTTAAATATTTTAGTTGAAAAACTAAAAACTACAACACCTGAAAAAACACTTTTTTATAAGGGAAGTGGAAATATTGGTGTTATGCAAAATTCAACTAAAAACTTTTTTACTCAGTATGGCTCAACTTTAACAAGAGGAAGTTTATGTGATGGTGGTGGCGGTGCTGGAATTGAAGCAGGGCGACAGAATGTAATAAATCCACCAATTCAAAAATTAATTGATTCTGATGTTATTATTGTTTGGGGTAGAAACTTTACTGTTACATCATCACATATGTATAATCTTGTGAAAGATAAAACTTTTATTACTATAGATCCTACATGTACAGAAATTGCAAAAAAATCAAAAATACATATGCAAATAAATCCAAAAACGGATTATGAATTGGCTTTATTATTTACTAGATTTGCTCATATGCAAGATTTAGAAGATAGAGAATTTATAGAAGAGTTTGGAAATGGAGCAGATTGGTTTTTTGATATTTCAAGAAATAGACCAGTTGTATCTTACGAAACAACAACTGGAATTCCACTTGCTCAAGTGAATGAATTTTTTGATTTGATTGAAAACAAAAAAGTAGCTATTGTTTTAGGTCTTGGTGTTCAAAAATATTTTGAAGGAGCTCAAATAACAAGATGTATTGATTCATTTGCTGCTTTTATGGGCTTTCATAAAAAAGATGCAGGTGGAGTTTGGTATTTAAGTGATTCTGTTTATGGATATAAAAAACAGTTTGAAGTAAAAGGTAAAAATAAAAAAGTATCTATTCCTCAAGTTGATTTTGGCTCTTATGATTTAGTTTTTATTCAAGGTTCAAATCCTGTTGTTTCTGCTCCAAATACAAAAAAAGTAATTGAGGGTTTAAAAAAATCTTTTGTAGTTTATTTTGGTACAACTTTAAATGACACTTGCGAATATGCAGATTTAATAATTCCATCAAGTTCATTTTTGTCTAAAAAAGATGTTAGATTATCTTATGGACATGAATTAAAAGCAATTTCTCAAATAGTAAAAGAAAAAGATGAAAATAGTATAAGTGAGTATGATTTGACAAATTATTTATTAGAACAATTTAGTTTTGATAAATTAAAAGATGAAGATGAAATTATTTCATATTATGAAAATACAAAACCAGTTTTAGATGATTTTGAAACTTTTGATTTTGTAGAAGAACTTGATATTGAACCTCTTTATAAAGAAAAAACAGCAGATAATTTTTATTTAATTACTGCAAAAAATAAAAAATCTTTAAATTCTCAATTTGCAGGCGATGATTTTGTTTATTTAAATTCAAGTACAAAATTTAATGATAATGATGAAGTTCTTATCTCTTCAAAAAATGGAAGCGCAAAATTTATTGTAAAAATTAATGATGATATAAAAAGTAATTGTGCTTTCTTTTTTGCTGGAAACAAAAATGTAAATTATTTAACACCAGCTTTGGAAGATGAAAGTTCATTTTCAGCTATGTATCAAGAGGTTTTAGTAGAAATTGAATTATCGTAAACTTTTTGCTGAACACAAAATAATAAGGGATTTATCCCTTGTTCAATTTATTGCATATTTTGGTGCATGGTTTTCAAATGTAGCAATTTATACTATGCTTGTTGATTTTGGCTCAACTGAATTTGCAATTTCAGTTGTAACTGCAATGCATTTTTTACCAGCAGTTCTAATCGCTCCCTTTTCAGGTGCAATTATAGATAGAGTAAAAATAAAACCTCTAATGATTTCTTTATTAATCACTGAGTTATTAATGACAATTCTGTTTTTAACAATTGATAATAAAGAGCAAATTTGGTTTTTAATGATTCTAATTTTTATTAGAATGAGTGCTGCTTCAATGTTTTTTTCAACTGAAATGTCACTTTTAGCAAAACTTCTAAATGGAAAACCTCTTCAAATGGCAAATGAAATACACTCAATTATTTGGTCATTTACCTATGCTGTGGGAATGGCAATAAGCGGTTTTATCGTAAATTCTTTTGGAGTTAAAACAGCTTTTATAATTGATGCTACAGTTTTTGCTATTGCTTTAATAGTTTTTATTAGAATAGATTTTGTTGTAAAAGCAAGTATAACAAGCGATAAAATATTTCAGTTAATAAAAGATGGATTTATCTATATTAAAAATGACAAGATTATGCTTTATTTGATTTTTTTACACTCTTGTGTTGGTTTAACTTCCTTTGATGCTTTGATTACTATATTAGCAAAAAATGAGTACAAATATGTTATTTCAGTTCCATTAGCTATTGGAATTTCAAATGCAGTAAGAGCAGTTGCACTTATGTTTGGACCAATGATTATTTCAAAATATGTTACAAAACAGAACTTACACTATTTATTAATTTTTCAAGGAATTGCTATAATTTTGTGGGGATTAATGCAAGAAAACTTTTATGTTTCATTAATAGCTTTATTTATTGTAGGTCTGAGTACCACGACTTTATGGTCATTTACTTATGCTTTGTTACAAGATAAATGTGATGAAAAATATATTGGACGGGTAATTTCTTATAATGATATGTTCTTTATGATTTCATGTATAACAACAACACTGTTTATTGGCTTAATGGCAAGTTTAACTTCAGTTGATATAATAACTATTCTTTTGGGAGTAGGGTTTTTATGCTTTGCTTTTTACTATACAAGGATTTTAAAATGGATATAAATGAGAAAGTTTTATTATTAGCAATATTAAAAAAAGAATCAGATGAGTCTTTAAATGATGTTGTTTTAAAACTAGAAAATACAGGTCTATTCTCTTTAAAAGAGGGGAAGAGATTATTGAAAAAACTTAAAAAGGAAGAGTTTTTAAGTGATTCATTTTTAACTTTAAAAGGTGATGCAATAGCAAAAAATATAGAGCAAGAATTTAAAATATAAAAAGGGAAATGATGATTTTAGATTACAAAGATATTGACGATTTAAACAGATATAAAATTATGTCAGGAACAGTGATTCCACGACCAATTGCATGGATTGTAACAGATGATGATGGTGTTTTAAATGCTGCACCATTTTCTTATTTTATTCCAATCTCTTCAAATCCAGCACTATTACTTGTGGCAATTGGAAAAAAAGATGATGGAAGTCCTAAAGATTCATTGGCAAATATCTTAAAAACAAAAAAAGCAACTATTTGTTTTGTAAATAAAGAGAATGTTGATAAAGTGCAAAAATGTGCAACACCTTTAGGAAAAGAAGTTAGTGAAATTGAAAAATTTGAAATAGATGTAACAAATGTTATGGATGGATATCCACCTATGATTTCATCATCTCAAAGTGCAATGTTTTGTGAATATTATGATACTTATGAAATTCCAGGAGATACAACACCTGTCATTTTAGAATTAAAATATCAATTTATCGAAGATGAAAGAATTAATGAGAGAAATCATATAAATGTTGAGAACATTGGAAGATGTGGAGTAACATTTAAGGCTTTAGTTGATTTATAATTAAAAGGCTTTAAAGCCTTTTAATATTTTTGTGTTATACAGCCGTATTTCCGCAGTGTCCACATTTTTTTGCAGCAATTGGAATTTCCATTGCACAATCACTACAAACTTTTGTTGTTGGAGCAACTGGTGCTGGAACATCCTCTTTTTTTAACTTATTATATGATTTTATAAACATAAACATTACAAAACCTAAAATTACAAATGAAATTGTATCATTAACAAATAGACCTAATTTAATTGCAGGAGCTCCTGCTTTTTCTAAATCGGCAAGTGTTGCATAAGAATTTCCATCTAAAGAGATAAATAGTTGTGAAAAATCAACTCTACCTAATAATAGTCCAATTGGAGGCATTATTACGTTTGTTACAAGTGATTTTATTAATGTTGCAAATGCTGCTCCAAAAATAAATCCAACAGCCATATCAACTACATTACCTTTTATTAGAAAATCTCTAAACTCTTTTAACATATTTTACTCCTAATATTTTTTCCAAATTATAATCAAAATATCTTCATCAGTAATAAAATAATGAATTTCCTCATTAAAAAATTAAATAAACAATATAGAAATAATTAGAGAATTACAAATTGGTTACAAATTATTATTTGTAACCAATTTGTAAGAAAAAAAAGATAAATTTCAGAAAAATTTAAAAGGTATGAAATGAATAATTTGAAATTACGAAATAAGATATTTTTAATATTGTTATTACCTATAGTTGCAATATTAATTTTATCTTCAAACTCAATTTATGATAAATATGAGAAAAATGTAAAAATGAATGAAAGTCTTGATTATCTCTATTTCTTAGAGAATGTTTCGTCTTTGATACATGATTTACAAAAAGAGAGAGCAATTGCTACTCTTTTTTTGGAAAGTTATGGAAAAGAGTACACTAATGAATTTAAAATTCAAAGTACAAAAAGTGATGAATCAATCAATAAACTAAATGAATTTTTAAAAAAATATGCTTTTTTTAAAGATGATGAATCAATTAAAAAGATTTCAGACTTTGATAAGAGTATAAAAGAGCTAATACAAATTAGACAAAAGTGTAATAATCTTGAAGTTAATAAACAAGATTTAGAAAAATATTACACTTTTGAAATAGATAATTTAACATATTTTATTGATGATTTAATTTCTTATTCAAATATTGGAAATTTATCTAAATATTCACAGTCATATATTGCTTTTAATAAATTAATTGAAAAATCATTTAATGAACAAGAGTATATTAGAAATATTTTAAATATGGGAAATATTATTGGTGATGATTATAATAGTTTTTTAAATTCTGTTTCAAAACAAAATCTATATTTAGAAACTATAAAAAATAATACTTTTGATGAAGATTTAGAAAATTTAAAGAAAATATATTCAACAAATGATTTCCAAGAAATAGAAAATATTAGAAAAGTGATATTTTTAAAGAGTCAAAAAAATGATTTTATGTTAAAAATAAAAGAGCTTAGTGGTTATGGTGGATTAATTCATCTTTATAAAGATTTTTTAGAAACAAAAGATGATAAATTATTAAATAAAATGCAATCAAAACACTCTTCTCTTTTAAAAGTAATAAAATATTATGAAAAATTTGATGGAACAACACCAGAAGAGATAGAGTTATTAAAAACATTACGAGATACATTTGATTTAATGATTTCAAATGCCTATGATTTTTCTCAATCTGAAAATAATGCTTCTAAAGGTATTGAAAAAGTAGATAATAAAAATGCAATTAATGCAATAGATAAATTATCAAATAATATTTATGGGGCAAATATTGACTGGAAAGAAAAATCAACTAATAAAATTAATTTATTAATTGATTCTGAAAAAACTCTTTTTAGTGATTTGATTTCATATGTAAATAGTGATATTAGTAGATTTAGGAATCAAATTATTTACGAGTTAATTTTTATAACAATTTTATTTTCATTAACATTTTTAATTATCTATTTTATGACAAAAAAAATAGTTTCTTCAATAAATAAATTTCAAGTAAATCTAAATGAATTTTTGGCTTATTCAATGAAAGAAAAAAATAGTGTAACTTTACATGAGTTAGAAGGAAATGATGAATTTGCCATTATGACAAGAGAGATGAATAGTCAAATTATAAAAATTGAAGAGATTCAAGAACAAGATAAAAAAGTAGTTTTAGAAATTTCAGATGTTATGGAAAAAGTAAACAATGGTTTCTTTGAATACTCTATTAAACAAGTTGCAGTTACAAAAGATATTGAAGATTTAAGATTAATTATAAATAAAATGTTAAATAGAACAAAATTAAAAATAGACAATATAAATCTTTTATTAAATAGTTATACTCAATCTAATTATGTATTTAAACTTGATGAAATACAGAAAAAAGGAATGTATGGAGATTTTGGAACTTTATGCACATCAACTTCACTTTTAGGACATTCATCTTCTGAACTAATTGCTATGATTACAAATGCTGGAATTGAACTTGAAAATAATACTAAAATATTAGCTACTTCATCAAATGAATTAGCACTTTCTTCAACACAACAAGCAAGTTCATTGGAGCAAAGTTCAGCTGCGCTTGAACAAATTACTTCAAATATTAGAAATAATAATGAAAATATGAATAAAATGATGAACATTGCAAATGAAGTAAATGACGCAGCAAATGTTGGAAGTAAATTTGCACTACAAACTTCAAGTTCAATGGATGAGATAAATGAAAAAGTAAAAGCAATTAATGAAGCAATTTCAATAATTGACCAAATTGCATTTCAAACAAATATTCTTTCGCTTAATGCAGCTGTTGAAGCAGCAACTGCAGGAGAAGCCGGAAAAGGATTCGCAGTTGTAGCAGCAGAAGTGCGAAACCTAGCAAATAGAAGTGCAGAAGCAGCGAGAGAGATAAAAGGCTTAGTAGAAAGTGCAAGTGAGAAATCAAATGAAGGTAAAAATATTGCCCAAGATATGATAAGAGGATATGAAAGTTTAACTTCAAAAATCACCCAAACAAAAGATATTATTCATAGTGTTACACAGTTTAGTAAAGAACAAGAGGTTGGAATTATTCAAATAAATGAGACTATTTCAAGATTAGATGTAGCTACTCAAAAAAATGCGTTTACTTCTTCAAATATTGATGTTTTATCAAAAGAAGTTTCTAAACTATCTAGTAGATTACTGCAAATTACAGCACAAGCAAAGATAGATAAAAAGTACTATGAAATGGTTGAAAATATAGATTTAATGAAAGAAGTCTCAAAATACAAAAATGACCATATAAATCTAAAGAAAAAATATTTCTCAACTTTGGATAGTTTTGAAAATTGTACAGTTGTGGATTGTAAATCTTGTGATATGGGAAAATGGATTACTCTTTGTGAAAATGAGAAAAGAGATTTTACTAAAGTAAAAGAGTGGGAAATCTTAAAACAAAATCATGAAGATGTTCACCAAAAAGTTCAAGTTTATATGGATAATAATGCTAAAAAAGCTGAAAATAAAATCTTAAGAGAAATATCTGCAAAAATTGAAGATGCTACATTAAACGTATTTGATAGTTTAAATGATATTTTATTTGTGGATTCGAAAAAAGTTTAAGAAGAACTCTCTATAATTATATATACTTATATATAACTCTATATAAATATATAAAACAAAGCAAAAGCTTTGTTTTATTGTACAATTTGGTGAAGTTTAGAACATTGCCCCAAATAAGTATCCATTCCACACATATCATTCATAATATCTACGAAACTGTGTGCATGGGCATTGTAAACATATACAAAAATTTCATCACCTTTTTTTAGAAAGTTCTTTTTACCAAAATCTGTATATGCTGTTGCACCGGCTGCTATTAAAATACCTTTTGCATTTTTAGCATCAAACATAAATTGTGTTAACTCTTCAAGTGGCCCACAATCTTCTTGAGTATTTAATTTATTTATCATCCAATCTTTTAGTTGAAGAAAAAAGTAACTATATGACTTTACAGCACTTGTTGTTCCATAATCATATACAATACCATCTCTTTTTATAAATGAAGAGATATGATATTTACTTAAAATTCCTTTTTCAGTAAAGTTATCAATCTCTATAATATCTTGAGAGATACCTTTTGTATTTGTTCCCCAATTTTTCTTTGTACTTAATTTTTCACCATTATTTACCCTAATAGAGCAGTCATTAAAGGCAGAAAAATACTTAGGAATAATATCAATAACTTTTCCATCTTTATATTCAAAATCACAAATTAAAGCAACTTCTGCTTCAACTTGAAGGTTTTCATTTTCTCTTCCATGTGTTAATATTATTTCATCACAAATTGGATAAGTTCCTAGAAAACTATTATGTCCTTTTATATAAAAAGGAAACATTCCTTTTGGAGCATCTTTTTCTTCGGTTTTTATTACTGCAAACTCATTTGCTTCACCAGCTTCTCCTAGGTGATTAGCAAAATTTCCAGCAACTGCAAAACCTAAATAATCTTTTAAATCATCTAATAACATTTTATTATTTTCCTATGTATTATATTATTGCTTGAAGAATAGCATTTATTGTATTTTCTTAAAGTCAAAAATTGAATATAGTTTATCGGTATAAGAATTA
This sequence comes from Aliarcobacter sp., assembly GCA_028688995.1. GTDB lineage: Bacteria > Campylobacterota > Campylobacteria > Campylobacterales > Arcobacteraceae > Aliarcobacter. The sequence continues at coordinate 3,421 of JAQTXB010000017.1, read as the reverse complement.
TTTTAGAAAAGAGTTAATACAAAGTTATAAATTAAGCAGAATCACAAAAGGCAAAAGCCTTTTGTAGATTATTTAAACTAAATTGTTCTCCATTTAGCAGGACCAGTTGTGTGAATAGAAGTTCCTTCTGTATCAACAGCAACAGTAACTGGCATATCTTTTACTTCAAACTCATAGATAGCTTCCATACCAATTTCTTCAAATGCAAGAACTTTTGCAGATTTGATTGATTGAGAAATTAAGTAAGCAGCTCCACCAGTTGCAATTAAATAAATAGATTTATATTCTTTAATTAAATCAATAGTTGGTTGTTTTCTTTCAGCTTTACCAATCATTCCCATGATTCCAATTTCCATCATATCTTTTGTAAATTTATCCATTCTTGTAGATGTAGTTGGTCCCGCAGGTCCTACTGCTTCATCTCTAACTGGATCAACAGGTCCAACGTAGTAGATAAATCTGTCTTTTAAGTCAACACCATTTGGAAGTGGTTTACCAGCTTGTTTGTACTCAACAATTTTTTTATGAGCAGCATCTCTAGCTGTTAAAATTTTTCCTGAAAGTAATAATGTATCACCTGATTTAAATTGAGATAAGTTTTCTTTTGTTAAATCTGCAATATTTACTCTTTTAATTGTATCCATTGGTAATTCAATATCTGGCCAAATATCTAATGAAGGAACATTAAATATAGCAGGTCCATTTCCAGCTTTTAATTTAAAGTGGATATGTCTAGTTGCAGCACAGTTAGGAATCATTGCAACTGGTAAAGATGCAGCATGACATGGGTAATCTAAAATTTTAACATCTAAAACAGTAGTTAATCCACCAAGACCTTGAGCTCCAATACCAACTTTGTTAATATCTTCATATAATTTTAATCTTAATTCTTCTAAAGCATTTTGAGGACCTCTAGCTTGTAGTTCATGAATATCAACATGACCCATTAAAGACTCTTTTGCTAAAAGCATAGCTTTTTCTGGATTTCCACCAATACCAATACCTAAAATTCCAGGAGGACACCAACCAGCACCCATTTCTCTAACATTTGCCATAACCCAGTCATAAACTGAATCTGATGGATTTAATACTGCAAATTTAGATTTGTTCTCAGAACCACCACCTTTTGCAGCAACAGTAATATCTAATTCATCAGAATTATCAACAGTTACATGAATAACAGCTGGAGTATTGTTTTTTGTATTTGTTCTTTTTCCTGCAGGATCTGAAACAACAGAATATCTTAAAGTATTATCTGGATTAGTATAACCTTTTGCAACACCTTCATTTAATACATCAACTAACTCTTTTGTTAATTCAAGTTTAGCATTTAATCCAACTCTGATAAAAATGTTAACACTTCCAGTATCTTGACATAAAGGTCTGTGACCCATAGCACACATTTTAGAGTTTATTAAAATTTGTCCAATTGCATTTTTAGCAGCTTCTGATTTTTCAACTTCATAAGCTTCAACCATACCTTTTACGAAATCTTCTGGGTGAAAATATGAAATATACTGACATGCATCAGCAATACTATCTATAATATCTTGTTCTTTTATTACTTTCATTTTTTTCCTTTTACTTTAGAAATTGAAATATTATACCCATGCACAGATGAAAGAAATCTTTTTTTTCTTTTTTAATATTTATTTTTTTTAAAGTGTTTAGTTTTTACCTTTTTATCTATTTTAAATACAGTCAATGCCATAAGTTATTTTCCGATACTATTTTATCAATTAAACAAAAGGTTTAAAATTTGAGTATTTTTTCTTTATATAGATTATGAAACAAATAAAATTCTATTTTTTTTCTATATCAACGCTTTTAATTTTTTTTGGCTGTTCTTCTAAAATAGTTGAAAAAAAATCATTAGAATATATTCCTTTTAGTGTTGGTGCATATTTAATTGATGTTCAAGTTGCAGATAAAAATGAAGATAGACTTGAAGGATTAATGTTTAAGAAAGAGTTAAATGAAAATCAAGGAATGTTTTTCATTTTTGATAAAATAGAAAAACAGTGTTTTTGGATGAAAAATACAATTATTCCATTATCGGCAGCTTTTATAGATAAAGATGGTGTAATTGTAAATATTGTTAATATGAAACCAGAAACATTAAATTTACACTGTTCTGTTAAACCCGTACCTTATGTACTAGAGATGCAAGAAAGTTGGTTTGATAAAAGAGGTATAAAAGAAGGGACAAAATTAGATAGTTCAGTTTTTAAATTTAACCTAAGGGAAATAAATCCCTAGGTTTAAGAATTAAGCAAAGAATCTTTTTACTACTTCATCTTGTAATTTTGTTCCAGAGAAGTTTGCTCTTTGAACTAATTCCCAGAAATATCTGTAAGTTGCTCTATCGTGTAATTCACCATCATATTGAATTGGTCCCCACTCAGCATCTTGTGCAGCTAATAAAATATTTTGCGCAGCTTCAAGTTCTGTAAAGTCTGGTTTCATAGCATCAACAATAGCTTGAACTTGAGTTGGGTAAATTGACCACATTCTCATAAATCCGAACTCATTTCTTGCTTTTTCAGCATCTTTATAAGTTTGGTATGGGTTTTTTAAATCAAGTGTAACATTGTGTGCTGGAATAATGTGATTAGAAAGTGCAGCTTGAACAACTTTAGCTTTTGCAGCAGCAATTAATCTATGTTCAAATTGACCTGGACTTCTCATGTTAGAAGCAGGAATTGCACCTTGGTAACCAGAAACGAAGTCCATTAATCCAAAGTCTAATACTTGTACCCAAGGTAATGTTGCAGTTTTTTCTACATCTCTTAAAGCACCATGAGTTTCAATTAAAACGTGAATTGGGATTTCTCTTTTAATTCCAGCTTTTTTTGCAGTTTCTTGGATATATTCAACTTGAGTTTTTGCATCTTCATAAGAAGTTGATTTTGGAATAGTAATATATGCCAATTTTTCTCCAGCACCTGGTACTAAAATATCAATATCTTGTCTCCAATCTGGATGATCAAAATCGTGGATTCTAGTTCCAGCCATTCCATAAGGATTTGCATCAGAATTAACAACTCTTACGATCATTTCAGCATGTGCAACTTCTTTACCAGTTTCAGCTCCATCTTCACAGTCACAAGTAATATCAAAAACAGGTCCTAATTTTTTTTGCATCTCAAAACCTTTTAAGATTAGCTTTTCGCTACCTGCAAAGTGCTCACAAGATGGGATGATTGGTAAGTTGTCTCCAGAACCAAATAGTGCTTCATTAGGGTGTGTCATATTATTTTCCTTTGTTTTAAATTTAATTTTTTTGTATTATTTTTTTTCAGTTTTTTTCTTTGGAATTACAACTGTGTAATCCAAATCAAGAACAACATTTGGTAAATATTTACCATCTTCACTTTTTGGATTTTCAATCTCTTTTGGAGTTTGATTTTTAAGAGCAATA
>JAQTXB010000031.1 GCA_028688995.1 Aliarcobacter sp. | reverse complement strand
AATAGGTTTTTTTTACTTTGTCAAGAGTCTACAGCTGAAATTTGGCTTAAATTTTTGGATTCATCCCATTTCCTCCATTTTACTAGCTTTCTATTGGGGGTTTTGTGTTTTATTGTTGCTTTTCTTTAAATCTATAATGTATAAAAACTCTATATTATATTAACAATACATAGAGTCTTTAAACTTAAAGCACTTATTTGATAAAATACAATCCTAATAATAGTTTCACAATCAAAAGGTTTAATAATAATGAGTGAGCACAAAGATTTTTTACGTACAATAGTTGATGAAGACTTAAAGTCTGGCAAATATAAAGAAGTGATTACAAGATTCCCTCCAGAACCTAATGGGTTTCCACATATAGGACATGCAAAATCTATTTGCATAAATTTTGGTATTGCACGTGATTATAATGGTTATTGTAACCTTAGAATGGATGATACTAATCCAACTACAGAAGACACAAAATATGTTGAAGCTCTTAAAGATGCCGTAAAATGGCTCGGATTTGACTGGAATGATAATGTATATTTCACTTCTGATTATTTTCCTAAAATATATGATTATGCTGTTGAACTTGTTAAAATGGGTAAAGCTTATGTTGATAGTCTTAATGAAGAAGAAATCAGAGAATATAGAGGAACTGTTAATGAAGCTGGTCGTAGAAGTATCTATGCTGAACGTTCTATTGAAGAAAACTTGGACTTACTTGAGCGAATGAAAAAAGGTGAGTTCAAAGAAGGTGAACATATTTTAAGAGCCAAAATAGATATGAGTGCAGCGAATATGAAAATGAGAGATCCTCTTTTATATAGAATTAGACATGCACACCATTTTAGAACACAAGATGAATGGTGTATTTATCCAATGTATGACTTTGCACATTGTTTATCTGATTATATTGAGGGAATTTCTCACTCTATTTGTACTTTAGAATTTGAAAACAATCGTGATATTTACGATTGGGTATTAGATACACTTAATCTTGTTCCTCCAAGACCTTATCAACATGAATTTGCACGTTTAGGTATAAACTATACTGTTATGAGTAAAAGAAAACTTTTGGAGCTTGTAAATGGTAACTATGTAAATGGTTGGGACGATCCACGACTTCCAACAATTGCTGGATATAAAAGAAGAGGTTATACACCTGAGTCTATTTTAAACTTCTGTGAGCAAATTGGAATTGCAAAAGCAAATTCGATGGTTGATGTTTCTCAACTTGAATTTTGCATAAGAGATGATTTAAATACAAAAGTGCCAAGAGTCATGTGTGTACTTGAGCCACTTAAAGTAACTATTGAAAATTATGAAGGGAATGAAGAGATTGAAGCTTCATATTATCCACATGATGTTCCAAAAGAGGGTTCAAGAAAAATACCTTTTTCAAAAGTGATTTATATTGAAAGAGAAGATTTTGAAGAAAATCCTCCAAAAGATTACAATCGTCTAACGCTTGAACAACCAGTACGTTTAAGACATGCATATATCATCACTTGTAAAGAGATAATAAAAGATGCAAAGGGAAATGTTGTTGAGATAAAAGCAGAATACAACCCTACTTCAAAAAGTGGTTCAGATACAAGTGGTATCAAAATTAAAAGTGCAATTCAATGGGTTGATGCAGCGCAAGCAAAAGAAATCGAAGTAAGATTATATGATAGATTGTATTCTTGTGAAGCTCCTGATGGACTTGAAGATTTAAACCCTAATTCATTACAGATTATCAAAAATGCACTTGTAGAACCAGCTGTTATTACTGATAAAGCAGATGTTAGATTCCAATTTGAAAGACAAGGTTATTTTTATGCAGATCCAATTGACTATACAGATGAAAAACCAGTATTTAATAAAATAGTAGGATTAAAAGACTCTTGGGCTAAAAAAACAAAAGTTGTTGAAAATATAGATAAAGCTGAATCAACGCCTAAACAAGAAACTAAAAATTTACAAGTTATTGGTGAAGTTGCACCGATGAGTGAAGATCAAAAAAAACTATTTGATGAGTACATAAATGAAGATAATCTAAATAATGAGGTTTCTAATATCTTAGCTAGGGACAATTACCTTTCTAGCTTGTATAATTTAGCAAAGAACGCATACAATAGTCCGATACCATTAGCAAATATCATAGTAAATGAAGTAGCCCGAGAAATTAAAGAAAATCCATCAAATGAAGAAAAGTTTTGTCCACTCAAAATAGCTGAACTTATTAAAATGGTAGATGATGAAACAATTTCAAATAAAATTGCAAAACAAGTATTTGAAGAGATGATTCAAACAGGAGATAACCCAACAAAAATAGTTGAGGATAAAGGTTTAGTACAAATAAGTGACCCAAGCACTATTTTACCTATTATTGATGAAATCATTGCAAAAAATCCTGACAATGTAGAAAAATTCAAAGCAGGTAATACAAAACTGCTAGGCTTTTTTGTAGGACAAGTTTTAAAAGCTACTGGTGGAAAGGCAAATCCACAAGTTGTTAATGAGCTTGTGGCTGAGAAGTTAAAGTAATAAACTAGAGCCAGTTGTTATTACAACTGGTGTTCTATCGTCAACTAAAGCAAATTCCCAATTTAATATCCTTAAATTTTTAAATCACTTTCTTGTTCAATTTTATTTTTTAAATCACTAATCAATTTTAAACAACTTGCCTCTAAAAATTTATTTCGTTTCTCAAAATAAAGAGAAACTTGTGACTTCTCATTTGTATATGGTGTTTCAAAATACTCAATAATTCTTTCAAATGAATTATGAATCATTATTTCATAGTCTACAACAGAAAGAATCATTACATTATCTAAAAAGTCATATTTACATTTATATTTAAAAACTCTTATGAAATTTTCTAATAGTGGCATATGTGTATGAATAACTATCACAGCAAATTTATTTAGTGCATCTAACTTCTTAAAACAAATATCTATTTGATCAAGAGCAGAAAATATTGTATTTTTAAACTTATCTTCTAATTCAACAGCACTACCATTTAGTATTATATTTTCATCTATATGTAATAATTTTGATTCAATAACTAAAGTAGTATCATCTTTCATTAAATAAAATTCTGCTTTTCTATTACCCTCTTTTTTAACAAGTTCATCACATTCATAAAAATATTCATTATGTGAAAATTTAGTTAAAGTTCTTAAATAATTCTCGAATGTATCTCCAAAACTTCGTTTGAAGTTTTCTGAATTCTTTACTTCTTTATATAAAATTGTAAATATTTTATAACTTAAAGATTCTAACAATATATTTATAGATGCTATTAAATAATAATCTTTACCCAATTCTACAATTGGGTATTGCTCAATTAAACGTATAGATTTCATAGTATTTTTTGTTATTCCAAGTTTCCTAGCTTCTAAACGATAATGTTTAATACTTTTAGAAAAAATATCAAGAAACTTTTTTAATTGAGTCTCTGTTATTTTATTGTCATAACCTTTTATCAATCTAAGCATATTAGTAAAATCGAATGGTTCATATATATTGTGCTTTGCATTATTCAAAGTAAAAAAATATAATATTTGTTTTGGAGTTAATCCAAAAAATTCTTTAAACAATAATTCTTTTGTACTGTACAGTTCTATCAATCGACCCATACTATTTACGGGAGGAGCATAATGTTTATTTTGTTCATACATATATTTTGTAAATGCCAAATCTAAAGAGTAATCTAAATCTGCTTTAAAATCTGATTCACTATCATAACTTTCTAAGTACAATTTTATAAATGCTCTGTAGTCTTGAGCTCTTGGCAAAATATCTAATTTCACTTTTGTTTTTTTATAATCTGATAATCTCAAAGCTAAATCCAATAGCTTTGAATACCAATTAGAATTTTGAAGATTATATCTTTCCATCTGATTTGATTCCAACTTTAGTAACTCATCATCAGATTTATTTTCTAATATTTTAATAAAAACAAGCCATTCAAAAGTTGTGTATTTTTTAATATGACCTATTAATCTTTTATTACTCATAATATTATTCTCATGTAATAATTTACCTACTGTAATGATTTTTATTTAAAAAATTCTATCAACAGAATAAGTATAAATAATTGTAACCTAGTTTTTAATAATTCAATAAAAATTGAAAAATATTATAGATGTTAACATTAGTTAATAACAATAAAAAAAATTGTTTTAAAAGTTTTTTTAGTAATTTGATTTTTGATTTTGATAAAAAATGTAAGTGGCTCCGGCACCAGGATTCGAACCTGGGACCAAATGATTAACAGTCATCTACTCTACCGCTGAGCTATGCCGGAACTTGTAAGTTGTTTTTGAAAATTTATAAATGGCTCCGGCACCAGGATTCGAACCTGGGACCAAATGATTAACAGTCATCTACTCTACCGCTGAGCTATGCCGGAATCTATAAATTTAAACATTAAAAAAGAAGTTATGGCTCCGGCACCAGGATTCGAACCTGGGACCAAATGATTAACAGTCATCTACTCTACCGCTGAGCTATGCCGGATTTTGACTTCATCTTTAATGGGTTGGAATTATAGTAAAAAAATGCTTTAATGTCAAGGCAGAAAAACTATTTCTGTAAATTTTTATAAAATTCTACTCCACTACTATTTACAATAGTTATTATCTCGCTTTTAACTAAGTTATTTAAAATCATTTTTGATTGTTCATCAAACATATTTTCTATGTCTTCTGTAGTTAACGGTCTTCTTTTTAACGTCTTAATTATTTCATCTTCTGAGTATGTTTGTATAGATTTTGGTCTATTTTTAAAAACAATATTTACATTAATATTTTTAAACTCACTAGCAACATTTTCTAAAAATCCATAAGTTACAGGTTTCACCTCATAAGCTGGTGGTCTGTCGATTGTTCCTATATCTACTCGTTTAGGCTTAATTTGATTTATCGCTTTATTAAGCAACTCTATCTCTTCTATTTTGTCATTTAAATCTTTTACAAATAAAATCTCTAATACTAAATCATTTTTTGTTTGTTTTGAAAAATCTATCATCGCTGGAACAATTTTTTGTGTTTCAACACTGCTATTTACCCTATCAAGTTTTTTGAAACATTTTTCACTTATACAATCAAGAGATAGTTTTACAATATCAATTTTTAAAAGAGCATCAAAAATCTCTTTTTTATATATTGTACTTCCATTTGATAAAATCAGAGTTTTTGTATTTGCTTTAATTTTATTGATTTCATTTATCAATTCATCTAATTTGGGATATAAAGTTGGTTCACCATTTGCGGTTAATGTTATTACATCTATTTTAGGATGTGCTTCAAAACTATTTTTAATTTCGCTAATAATATTTTCTACACTTGGATATTCATCCATTTTATCAACTGTTTTAGCACCTTCTAATTCACAATATAAACAATCAAAATTACACTGTTTTTTTGAAGGAGATAAATCAATACCTAAAGATATACCAAATCTTCTAGAAGGAATTGGTCCAAAAATAATAGAGTTTGAATATGACATGATTTTTTCTTTCTGATAGTATAAGTGAGAGAATTCTCACTTATGTTAGTTAGATTATTTTTTACTTACTCTTTGACACTCTTTTACAAAGTGAATTGCATTTTCAACTGGCACATCTGGTAGTATTCCATGTCCAAGATTAAAGATATGTCCATCGCCTTGCATTATATTTTGTAAAGCTTCAACGCATTTTGTTGTTTTTTCTTTTGAATATAGTCTACAAGGTTCCATATTTCCTTGTAATACATACTTACTTCCTAGTTTCTCTTTAGCAAGTGCCATAGGAGTTCCCCAATCCACACCAAACACATCAAAGTTTCCATAAACTTTATCTAAGAATGCTGGAATTCCTTTTGGGAACATAATTACTGGAATATGAGGAAATTTTTCTTTCAAATACTCTGAAATCTCAACCATATATTTCCATGAAAATTCATCATACATTGCTGGCTCAATCGCAGATGCCCAAGAATCAAAGATTTGAACAACATCAATACCTGATTGAATTTGTTTTTCCATATAAAATTTTACAACTTCAGTTACTTTTTTTAATATTTTATGTAAAAGTTCAGGATTTGAATACATCATCTTTTTACAAAGATTATATGTTTTTGTTCCTTGACCTTCAATCATATAAGTAGCAAGTGTCCAAGGAGCTCCTGTAAAACCAATTAAAGCTTTATCTTCTGGTAATCTTTGTTTTAAAATTTTAATTGTTTCATAAACATAAGTTAATTTATCAGCAGCAGCTTCTCCACCTAAAAGTGCATCAACATCAGCTTCATTTACAATTGGATCTTTAAAAATTGGACCTTCACCTTTGATAAAATCAAGGTGCATTCCCATTTCATTTGGAACTACTAAAATATCTGAGAATAAAATCGCAGCATCAACACCTACAATATCAAGTGGTTGAATTGTAACTTCAGCAGCAAGTTCTGGATTATGACAAAGATTTAAAAAGTTTCCAGCTTGTGCTCTTACTTTCATATATTCAGGAAGGTATCTTCCTGCTTGTCTCATCATCCAAACTGGCGTATATGGAGTTGGTTTTCTAAAACATGCATCAACAAAAATTTTTGACATTTTTATCCTTAAAATAGTCCCTATTTTAAGGGACCAATATTTATATATTTACTTTTTTAAAAGTAACAAAAAATTTAATGTTTTCCAACTTTACCTAAAAAGTAAAGTCCTACAGATAATATTCCAATTGACAAAGCAAAATATAACATTTGTAACGCACCATCATAACTTGTATGCAATACCTTTTGGAAAAAACTAACAATTAAAACCATTACAATAACTTTTGCAATTTTATCTTTTAATTGATCAAGTGAATGAATAGCTAAGATATTATTTCCAGCTGAAGTTTCTTCCGCTGCATCTATTTTTGAAATAAATAGTTCATATAAACCAAATGCAAAAATCAACATAACAACAGCAATTAGATATAAATCAACTGCTCCAATAATCTTACTTACTATCTCTTCATGAAAATTTTCAGGATGTAATCCATTTAAATAAACATTTAATGTATAAACTAAAACTTCAAAAATATCTTTTGAAGCTACAACAAAAAGTATTATTGCTCCAATAAGTCCAAATATAACTGGAAGTAAGACAAAAAGTCTTGTCTTCCACATTGCATTTTCAAAGATTTTTTCTAACATTAGATATCATTTTCCATATCTGCCCATTTAAGTGCAATTCTAACTGCATTTGTAGCAGCCCCTACTCTTACTTGGTCAGCAACATTAAAATAGTGAATCACATTTGAAGCATAGATATCTTTTCTAATTCTTCCAACATAAGTTATATCTGTATCTGTTGAAATAATTGGCATTGGATATTTTTTATTTGGTAAGTCGTCAATAACTTGAACATTTTCAAAGTTATTTAATACTTCTCTTACTTTATCTAAATCAGCATCTACACCATCATTAAATGTAACTGTCAAAGATTCACTGTGAGATCTTAAAACTGGAACTCTTACACAAGTTGCAGCAATTTGCATTTGTTTGTGCATAATTTTTTGAGTCTCTTTTACCATTTTCATCTCTTCTTTAGTAAACCCATTATCAGTAGCAACATCAATTTGAGGAATTACATTTAATGCAATTTGATAAGGGAAAGCTTTTACTTCTGCTTCATCTAATTTAAATGCAAAAAATGCTTGCATCTGTTTTACAAGTTCTTCCATACCAGTTTTTCCAGCACCAGAAACTGCTTGATAAGTTGAAACATCAACTCTTTTAATTCCATATAATTCATCAAGTGGTTTTAATGATAATACCATTTGAATAGTAGAACAATTTGGATTTGCTATAATTCCTGATTCTTTCCATAATTTAATATCTTCTGGATTTACTTCAGGTACAACTAAAGGAACTTTTGGATCCATTCTAAAATGACTTGTATTATCAATTACAACCGCTCCAGCTTCAACTGCAAATTTTGCAAATTTTTCTGAAACTGAACCACCTGCACTAAAAAATGCAATTTCAACATCATTTTCTTCAAAACAAGTTTCAGTTAATTCTAAAACTGTAATCTCTTTATTTTTATATTCAACTTTTGAACCAGCACTTCTTGAACTAGCTAACGGTATTAATTTATTAATAGGGAAATCATACTCTTCTAAAACTCTAAATAATTCTTCCCCAACTGCACCAGTAGCTCCAACAACTGCAACATTAAACTTTCTCATTTTTCTACTCTTCCTCACCTTTTTCTAAATTATCATCTTCTAAATCTATTACATCTAATAATGTTAATGTTTTATTTGATTCATGATCAATTGAAATTGACTCTAAAACCTCACCATCTTCTGTATATCTAATAATATTTCCATTTTCATCTAGTTCTATCTCTTCATCCTCTTTTGGACATTTTGCAATTGATACAACTTTATCATTTTTATCTACATTAACAATAATTACACCAGCTGTATTTCTTCCAGCTTTTCTAATTGATTGCATATCAACTCTAATCATTTTTCCAATTGAAGTTAATAACATTAAATCTTGTGTGTCATCTACTAAAACTTCACCTATTACATTACCTGTTTTTGGAGATAATTTCATAGAAATAACACCTGAACCTGCTCTATTTGTAAGTCTATATTCACTTACAGTTGTTCTTTTTCCAATACCTTTTTCAGATACAGTTAAAAGTTCTTGTTCTTCATTACTTACCACATCAGCATCTACAACGAAGTCAATATCGTGTTTAAACTTGATACCTCTAACTCCTCTTGTACTTCTTCCTTGGTCTCTTGTTTTTTCAATTTCAAATCTAATACATTGTCCCATACTTGTGAAAATCATTAAATATTGAGTATCAACATCTGCAATTTTTGCTGTTACAATTTCATCTAAATCATCAAGAACAATAGCTCTTACACCATTACTTCTAATGTTTGAGAATTCACTTAATGATGTTCTTTTTATAATTCCATTTCTTGTGAAGAATACTAAAGATTTAGATTCATCAAAATCTGGAGTTGGAATAATTTCCATAATTTTTTCATCAGGTCTTAAGTTGATTAAGTTAACAACTGCTTTACCTTTTGCAGTTCTGCTTCCTTCTGGAATTTTATAAACTTTTAACCAATATAATTGCCCCATATTTGTAACAAACATTAAAGTATCATGGGTATTACTTACAAAGAATTTCTCAATAAAGTCATCATCGTGAGTAGTCACGGCTACTTTACCTTTTCCACCTCGTCTTTGTTTTTCATAAGATTTGATTGGAACTCTTTTTACATAACCATTATGTGTGATTGTAACAACCATTGGCTCATTTGGAATTAAATCTTCAATATCGATTTCATCGTAAGAGTCTTCAATGTCAGTTCTTCTATCACTTGCAAATCTTTCTTGAATATCAGTTAATTCTTCTTTAATGATTTCATTTAATTTCTCTTCAGATTTTAAAATAGATTCTAATTCAGCAATTAAAATCATTAATTCTTGATATTCAGCTTCTAATTTATCTCTTTGAAGACCTGTTAATCTTCCAAGTCTCATATCTAAAATAGCTTGAGATTGAATTGGACTTAAACCAAATCTATTTTGTAAACTATCTTTTGCTTCTTGATCATTTGCACTAGCTCGTATGATTTTTACAACTTCATCAATATTGTCTAAAGCAATTTTTAAACCTTCTAAAATATGAGCTCTTGCTTTTGCTTTTTCTAAATCAAAAATAGTTCTTCTAATAATTACAGTTTTTCTATGAGATAAGAAAATATTTAATAATTGAGGTAATGTAAATACTTTTGGCTCTTTATTATAAACAGCTAAAAGAATAATTCCAAAAGTTGTTTCCATTGGAGTTGACTTATATAAGTTGTTTAGAACTATTTCGCTCATTGCATCTTTTTTAAGTTCAATTACAACCCTAATACCTTCTCTATCAGACTCATCTCTAACTTCTGCAATTCCATCAATTTGTTTATCTTTTGCTAAATTTGCAATAAGTTCAATTAATCTTGCTTTATTCACTTGATAAGGTAATTCATCAAGAACTATAATCTCTTTTTTACCTCTTGTTTCAATATGATGTTTAGCTCTAATTCTTACTCTTCCACGACCTGTATTATACGCATCAATAATACCTCTTCTTCCAAAGATAGTTCCACCTGTTGGGAAATCTGGTCCTTGAATAAATTGCATTAATTCATCAGCAGTTGCTTCTGGATTATCAATTGTATATAAAACTGCATTTAATAATTCATTAATATTATGTGGAGGAATTTTTGTAGCCATACCAACAGCAATACCTTCACTTCCATTTAAAAGTAAAGTAGGAACTCTTGTTGGAAGAACTGAAGGTTCTTTCATAGTATCATCATAGTTTGGAGTGAAGTTTACCGTATCTTTATCTAAATCTCTTAAAACTTCTTCAGCTATTTTTGTCATTCTAGCTTCTGTATATCTCATAGCAGCTGCGCTATCTCCATCAATCGAACCGAAGTTTCCTTGTCCATCAACAAGTGGCGCTCTCATTGAGAAAGTTTGTGCCATTCTTACAAGTGCATCATAAACAGAAGTATCACCATGAGGGTGATATTTACCAATAACATCTCCAACAATTCTTGCTGATTTTTTATAAGCAGATTTTGAAGTAATATTTAAATCATGCATAGCAAATAAAATTCTTCTGTGTACTGGTTTTAAACCATCTTTTGCATCTGGTAATGCTCTACCTATAATAACACTCATTGAGTAATCTAAATAAGAAGCTTTAACTGAGTCTTCAATATTTATGTCTATAATATCTTGATTTTCGAAAAGGTTTTCCATAAAAAAAGGCCTTTGTAATATAAAATTGATTTATTATATCTAAAATGCGCTTAGCATAAGTTGTAATAAAATTTATAAAAATAAAAATATAAAAAAAGGGGACAAAAGCCTAAACTTTCATCCCCTTAAATTTTTTAGTTAACTAAAAAATTAATTTTCACCCTTAAATTTTACAATCATTGAGTAAATTTCATCTTTTAACTTTAACTTCTCTTTTTTCTTAGCTTCAATCTCAAATTGGTCAGCATGTGATTCTTCTAGTTTTGCAATAACATCATCTAACTCATTATGTTTTTCAAAAAGTTTATGAAAGTGTCCATCTTTTTGTTTTAACTCTGTAATTACATCTCTGTATTCGTGAAACATTTTGCATCCTATGTATTTAATTTTTTGGGATTATACTATCTATGTACTTAATTTTTTGTAAAAAATTATTTATTAACTTCTATAGTCAGC
>JAQTXB010000005.1:39815-222724 GCA_028688995.1 Aliarcobacter sp. | reverse complement strand
CTAACCGTTAGATGAAGGGGCCAAGATTATGCAACAAAAATATAAATGGTGACCCGTGATGGATTCGAACCATCGGCCCCCTCATTAAAAGTGAGATGCTCTACCGGCTGAGCTAACGGGTCACATTTGGTAATTTAAGTTGTTCTACTTAAATTGGACTGGAATTATAGTGCAAATATTTTTATTTGTCAAGAGATTCTTGGATAAATTTCGAAATTTCTTTTAATGCAATTTTTGCAGCATGAATTTGAACTTCTTCTCTTGAACCACTGAAATTATATACATTCACTATTTTATGGTCATTTGAATCTGATATTCCAATAACAACTGTACCTACAGGTTTGTTTTTTGTTCCGCCATTTGGACCTGCTATTCCTGAAATAGCAATAGCAAAATTTGCATCAAATTTTTTAATAACTCCATCTAACATCTCATTTACAACTTCACAACTAACTGCACCATATTTTTCTAAAGTTTCATTTTTTACATTTAATTCTTGATTTTTTATTTTATTGGAGTAGGTTACTATGCTTCCATTAAAAATATCTGATGAACCAGAAACTTTTGTAATCATACTTGCAACTAATCCACCGGTACAAGATTCAGCCACTGTTATAGTTTGTTTATTAGCCCTTAAAAGAGTTTGTAGCTTTAACATGTCATTTTCATTAAAAATATTATTTAGCATTAATTAATCCTTTTAAATTAGTTTAAAACTGTATTCTATAGGTTTAATATTAAAAAAAGATAATGTTGAGAATATATAATTTAGAATAATTATAAGAAAGTTATATAGGATAAGAGAAATTCTCTTATCTTATATGTAATTGAGGAAGAATATTATGCGATTTCTGGATCAGTAAAATCAGCTAAGAATTGATCTTCATAGAAAGTTTTTCCTAAATGAGCACAAACTTTTTTAATATCTCTTTCTGCATTTCCTAAACAAGAAGTTGCACCTGGAGATGGAGTCATATTAAATATAATTCCTTCAAGTTCAGTAATTGAAGCTTCTCCAAGCATTAATTTTTTCTCAGTTTTATTTAAAACTTGAGGTCTTACTCCTCCAAATCCTTTTGCGTATTCAATATCATCTACACTTAATGATGGAACGATTTTTCTTGCATCTTTAACAAATAGACCTTTATTAATACCTGGAACTTCAAATAAGAAGTTTTTAAATACATAATTTCTAATATCTGAATCTTTTAATAAGTCCCAGAAAATTTTCATAATACTTCCATCAAAATTCATAGTTTTTAAACATTGGAAGAATGATTTTCCACCTTTATATCTTTCAAGAACTAAAAGTGCAAGTGCAGTTGGTCCAAATCTTGTTTTTCCATTTTCTAAAATATCTGGATCTCCATGAAGTGCTGCAAATGGTAATTTATCATTTTGTACCATATAAACTTTACCATTTAAGTATGTTCCATTTGTAATATAGAATGAACCAGCCATAGATAAAGAACCCATATGTTTTCCATAACCCATTTTATGTGCTAAGAATAATGAGTGTGCTCCTGCGTCAACAACTACGAAATCAGCTGTATAAACTGTACCATTAACTGTTGTTAATTTAAATTTACTTCCAACTTTTTCTATCTCTTCAACTTCTGAATTAAAGAATACATCAGTTGTTTTAGATGGATTTGCTTTTTGTCCAGCTTTTACTAATTCTTTTGTCATTTCTCCAAAATCTACAGTAGTATATTGGTCATTTGTACCCATAGCTACGATTGGTTCTGGTCTATCTTTTGTTCTTTCTTTATCTGCATAAACTAATAAAGGTTCTTTTTCTCTTAAAGCTTCTTTATCCCATAATTCTAAATAAGGGAAAATTTCTTTAAATTTATTATATCTATCAGTTATAAACTGAACTTCTTTTTCTCCAACTCCAAGAGCCATTTTTTGATGTTTAAACATAATTTTATCTTGTAAATTATATTCTAAACAGAACTTCTCAATCATTTTTGCAGTTCTTTTTGTGATTTTTGCTTTATCGAAAGTATAATTAGTTTCAATGTCTCCAACATGAATTGTTTGAGAGTTACTTGTTCCTTTTGAGTTTAAAGTTGCAAGATCTTCATATTTTTCAAGTAAACAAATGTTATTTACATCTGAATATTTTGCTAACTCAAAAAACAACGCTGCTCCTGAGATCCCTCCACCAATAATTACTACCTCATAGTGTTTTTCGTTCATTTATCTGTTCCTATGTTTTTGTGAAATATTGTGAGATAGTATCATATTAAATTTATATTTTAGTTAAAAGAATAGACAAATTTCTTAATAATATAGATAAAGTATAGATATTAGTAACATAACATTAATATAAAAATCATTTTATCACTTC
Organism: Aliarcobacter sp.; assembly: GCA_028688995.1. GTDB lineage: Bacteria > Campylobacterota > Campylobacteria > Campylobacterales > Arcobacteraceae > Aliarcobacter. The sequence continues at coordinate 220,368 of JAQTXB010000005.1, read as the reverse complement.
TTTATCATGTGGATAAATTTATTTTTAAATTAAATTAGATATAATCTATACCTTAATTATAAAAACTATAAATATTTTGAATATCAAAGGTGCGATGATGGATTATAAAGAGAGTTTACTACTTCCAAAAACAGATTTTCCAATGAGAGGGAATCTTCCTAACAATGAACCTATTAAGTATAAACAATGGGATGAGAAAAAAGTTTACGAAAAAATGAAACAAAATAGAATAGGTTGTGAGTCGTTTACACTTCATGATGGACCTCCTTATGCTAATGGTAATATTCATATTGGACATGCATTAAATAAAATTTTAAAAGATATTATCAATAAATTTCATTATTTTGAGGGAAAATCAATTAGATATGTTCCAGGATGGGATTGTCATGGTTTACCAATTGAACAAAAAGTAGAAGAAAAAATTGGTTCTGAAAAGAAAAAAATACTTCCAAAATCAAAACTTAGACAATTGTGTCGAGATCATGCAACTAAATTTGTTGATATTCAAAAAAGCGAATTTAAACAATTAGGTGTTATTGCTGATTGGGAAAATCCTTATTTAACAATGGATTTTAAATTTGAAGCAAATATTTATAGAGAGTTATGCGCAATTGCAAAACAAGGTCTATTAATTCAAAGAAGTAAACCAGTTTATTGGTCTTGGGCTGCTCAAACAGCACTTGCAGAAGCTGAAGTTGAATATGAAGATAAAACATCTCCATCAATTTATGTGGCATTTAAACATGAATCTATTGATGCAAGTATTATTATTTGGACAACAACACCTTGGACATTACCTGCAAATACAGGAATTTCATTAAATGGTGAAGAAGAATACGTAAAAACAAGTGATAAATTTATAGTTGCGAAAAAATTATATAATTCTTTAATTGAGAATGAAGTAATCAAAGGGGAAATAGTTGAAACTATTAATCCAAAAGATTTAGAAAATACATTTGCAATAAATCCATTAAATGGCAGAACTTCTAAAATTGTTTTAGGTGAACACGTTATGATGGATTCAGGTTCAGGTGCAGTTCATACAGCTCCTGGACATGGAGAAGATGACTATAAAATTGGTTTAGTTTATGGTTTAGACGTAATCATGCCTGTTGATGCCTTTGGAAAATATGATGAAACAATAGTTAGAGAAAAACTTTTTAGAGATACTGAAAAATATTTAGGATTAAATGTATTTAAAGCAAATGAGTTAATTTTAGAAGAATTAGGAAGTGCTTTATTAAAAAGAGTTGATATTAGACACTCTTATCCACATTGTTGGAGAACACACACACCAATTATTTTTAGAGCAACAAAACAATGGTTTATTTCTATTGATGATAATTATGGAAAACAAAATAAAACATTAAGAGAAAATGCTTTAGAAGTTGTTGAGAATTTAAAATTCTATCCAGAATGGGGAAGAAATAGATTAAAAGCAATGTTAGAAGGAAGACCTGACTGGTGTATTTCAAGACAAAGAGATTGGGGTGTTCCAATTGCATTTTTTAGAAATAAAAAAACTGATGAGATAGTTTTTGATGAAAAAGTATTAAATTATACAGCTATGATTTTTGAACAAAAAGGTTGTGATGCTTGGTATGATTTAGAAATTTCTGAATTGTTATATCCAGGAAGTGGATTAAATCCTGATGATTTAGAAAAAACTTTGGATATCTTAGATGTTTGGTTTGACTCAGGTTCAACTCAAAATGCTGTTTTAAGAAGTAGAAATTATGATGCTGGAACTTTTCCTGCTGATATGTATTTAGAAGGAAGTGACCAACATAGAGGTTGGTTCCAATCTTCACTTTTAACTACACTTGCTTCAAGTGAAATTGCTCCTTATAAAGCTTTAGTTACTCATGGATTTACTATGGATGAAAAAGGCGAAAAAATGTCTAAATCAAAGGGAAATACAGTCGAACCAGCAAAAATTATGAAAGAATATGGTTCTGAAATACTTAGATTATGGGTTGCAATGAGTGATTATCAAAATGATCAAAAAATCTCTGATAATATCTTAAAACAAAATGCTGAACTTTATAGAAAAATAAGAAATACTGCAAGATTCTTACTTGCAAATGTTTCTGATTTAGAAGAAATAGTATCAGTTGATAAAATGGGACCTTTAGACAAATGGGTTGTAAATAAAGCTAAAAAAGTATTTGATGAAATTGAAGCTTCATTTAATGTATATGAATTTTCAAAAGGTTTAAATAAATTAAATAATTTCTTAGTTGTTGATTTATCTGGAATTTATTTAGATGTTTGTAAAGATAGATTATATTGTGATGATAAAAATGATATTCATAGACTGGCATCTCAAAGTGCAATGGCATTAATAGCTAAAAAATTAATTTCAACAATGGCTCCAATTCTAACTTATACAATGGATGAGTTATTAGAATATGCCCCAGCATTTTTAAGAGGTGATTGTGAAGATATTTTTGATTATAAAAAAGTTGAATTACCAAATATTGAAGTAACTATTAATGAAGCAACTTTATTTGCAGCAAAAGAGAAATTCTCTGAAATAAAAGATGCGTTAAGTAAAGAAAAAGTTATAAAATCTACACTTGAACTAATGATTTACACTAATTGTGAAGATATAATAGCCTTAGACGAAGTAGAATCAAGTGACTGGTTCTTAGTAAGTAGTGTAACAAAAGATAAACAAAACTCTGATATACTTGGAAGTTTCCAAATAGATGGAAAAGATTTTGAGGTTTATAAAGCAATTGAACATAAATGTCCAAGATGTTGGAAGTTCACAGCAGTTAAAGAAGAAACACTTTGTAATAGATGTGAAGAAGTTTTAAAATAGGAATGAAATGTTTCAAGAAGAAGTAACACTTACATTTATATTTCAAACAATAGCAGTAATTTTAGTTGTTACCGCTATTGGAATATATTTTGTAAAGAAAAAAGCAAAAGGGGTAAAATAAAATGATGCCATTTTCTGATGAAGACTTACGTGATCCTGTAAGTTCAATTATTAAAAACAAAATTTCCCCAATGCTAGCACGAGATGGTGGTGCAATCGAATTATTAGATATTAGAAATGCTAAAGTATTTGTACAACTAAAAGGTGCTTGCGTTGGATGTAGTGCAAGTGGAAGTACATTAAAATATATCGTAGAAAAAGAGTTAAAAGCTGCTATTCATCCAGAACTAGAAATAGTGAATGTTCCAGAGGGTATGGAAAATAAATTAGAGGAATTTTAATGATAAATGAGAATAAATTATTAAATGAAGCAAACTCTTTTTTTATACAAAAGAAGTTTGATAAAGCTTTATTTTTATATTCGCAATTATCATCAAATTTTCCAAAAAATAAAGAGTATCCAATATATGCACTATTTTGTGATATAGCAACAGAAGATGAAGAGAAAGCAATTTCTCTTTATGACTATTTTTCAATAGTAAAAGAACAAAATTTAGAAGAAGCTATAAGATATGTTGAAGATGTTGTTAATGCTTATGATGGTGATATTGATAAAATGATGGAAGTATTAAAAGAGTTAAGTTCATCAACAATTGAATCATTAGATGCTATTAGATATGAAGATTTTAAAAAATTGATTGATTCTCGAGGTTCATTTAGAATTGCCTTTGAAGATATTATGTTTTCAACAAAAGTTGCAATTGAAAATAAAGATGATTTTTTTGATTTTGTTACAAAATTAATAGATAATGATTTTAATAGTACAGCATACACATATTTAGATGGATTTAATGAATATTTCTCTTACGATAAAGAGATAGAAAAATTATATAAAAAATTAGAAGAGAAAAAACTTGCAGTTAATCATAAATAATAGAGTTTATACAGATAATTCAAATGAAGCAGATGAAAATTCTGTTTTTGTTGTTTCAAAACAAAATGAAAAGTTTAAACAAAATGCAATTGATAATGGTTGCAAAGAAATAGTTGAGGCAAAAGATTTAAAAAATCATTTAGATATGTCAAGTATCAAAATTATTGGAATTACTGGAACAAATGGGAAAACAACAACTGCAGCTGCTATTTACTCAATTTTATTAGATTTAGGGTATAAAGTAGCTCTTCAAGGAACACGTGGATTTTTTATTAATGATGAAAGAGTTGAAGATTACTCTTTAACAACTCCTGTTCAACTTGGGAATTTTGCTCATATACAAAAAGCTATGCAAAATGGTTGTGATTTTTTTGTTATGGAAGTGAGTTCTCACGCAATTGAGCAAAAAAGAATAGAGGGATTAGAGTTTGCTCTAAAAATTCATACAAATATTACAAGAGATCATCTTGATTATCATAAAACAATAGAAGAGTATATAAATGTAAAAAACTCTTTTTTAAGTGATGAAACACCAAAACTTATAAATAAAGATGATCCAATTGTTAAATACAATCCAAAAAATGGCTTTGCTTATTCATTAGAAAATCCATCAACATATAAAGTAACTGCATATTCTTTTAAAAATGGAACACATGTTATGTTTTCGCACTTTGGAGAAATGCACTCTTTTTCATCAAATATGATGGGAATTTTTAATGTTTATAATTTAATGGCAGCAGTTGCTGCTGTTCATATTACAACACAAAAACCATTAAATGAAATTTGCGAAGCCTTAGAAGGATTTGCAGGAGTTAGTGGAAGAATGGAAACAGTTTCTACTAATCCTTTAGCTATCGTTGATTTTGCTCATACTCCTGATGGAATGTTAGAAGTTTTAAAAAGTTTTAATGATAAAGAGATAATTTGTGTATTTGGTGCAGGTGGAGATAGGGACAAATTAAAGCGTCCACTAATGGGACAAGTTGCTGCACAGTTTGCAAAACATATAATTGTAACTAGTGATAATCCAAGAAATGAAGATCCTGATATGATTATTGAAGATATTCTAAAAGGAATAAAAAATCATCCAAGTGTTCAAGTTGAAATCAATAGAAAAGAAGCAATAAAAAAAGCTATGGAAATGGCAAATGAAAATTCTGTAGTTTTAGTTCTTGGAAAAGGTGATGAAGCAACTCAAATTATATATGATAAAAAGTTTCCTTTTTCAGATAAAGAAGAAATTTTAAAACATATAAAATAAAGAATTATATCAAAGGTATTTCAATTGTAAATTGACTACCTTTATATGTTTTTCCCAAATAATCAAAACTTTCATTTACAACAAAAATTTTTCCATTTAAATGTTTTACTATAATTTCATTACACATATATAATCCAATTCCTGTTCCTTGTTTTGACTCTTTTGTTGTAAAATATGGTTCAAAAATTCTATTAATTATATGTTCATCAATTCCACCAGCATTATCTTTTATTTTTATTACAATTTTGTTTTCAAATTTTTTGGTTTCAAAAAATATAAATTTATCATAATCTTTATTTTCAAAAGCATCAATTGAATTATTTATAATATTCATAATTACTTGAATCATCTCTCTTTCATAGGTTTCAAATTCAACATCAAGACTACTTTTTACAATAGTAATTTCTTTATTTTTTAATCTAGTAAGAATAAGTTTTAAAGTTTTTTCTAATAAATCATCTAAATTGATTAAACTCTTAATCTTACTTTTTTTGAAAAAATCTCTAAAATCTTCTATTGTATTTGATAAATATTGGGCATTCTCATTTATGCAATCAAGAGCTTTTATCTCTGAATCATCATCTAACATTCCCAGCTCTTTTTGTATTTTAATACCAGTTGCAGAAGTTGAAATAATTGATAATGGTTGTCTCCATTGATGTGCAATATTTGCAATCATTTCTCCCATTGAAGCTAATTTTGATTGTTGAATTAAAAGTAATTCATGCTCTTTTAATTTATTTTGATTATTTATTTGGCTAGTAATATCTTGAATAACTCCAAGCACTCCTATTACATTATCTTTTTCATCTAATAAAGGAACTTTTGAAGTATTTACTATTCTAATATCATTATTTTTTGCACTGATTGTTTCTGTATAGTTTAATTTAGGTTTTTTATTTGTCATAACATATGCGTCATCACTCATAAAATCTTCATTTTCTACTATATTAAAATCAGAATCTTTTTTACCTAATAGCTCATTTTCATCTTTTAAATTCATTAATTCTAAAAATAGTTTATTTGAGCCTTTATAAACTCCATTTCTATCTTTCCAAAATATTATAATAGGTGCATTTTCTATTATATTTTCTAAGATATTATTTGTATTAGAAAGCTTGTCTTTTTCTTCTTGAAGATTTACAAAAAATTGTTTTGATAATAAATAAAGTAAAATTGAAGAAATAGTAACAAAAAATAGGCCTTTAATAGTCTGCAAGAATTGAAGTTTTTCGGGGTCTTTAATTATAAAATTTATAGCATTATCTGAAAAATAAATCCAAAGAAGACTAAAAAAAAGATATATTATTGAAATTTTAAAAGCTGAAGAGGTATTTTTTATCATATTTATTCCTTAATTGGAGGAATTATATCATAAATAATAATACCACTTCTTCTGTATTTTTATAGATTATTTACACAGCACCCATTAAAGATTTTTTAGTATTACCCATTAATGCTTTCATCTCATCATAAGTTTTGTCAACTGCTTCAACACTCATTGTTGCTAGTTCATCATAAATTTTTTCTAATTTTTCTTCATTAGATAGTTTTTTTAATTCACCTTTTTCTAATGAAAGATAATCTAAAACTTCATTCCATACAGAACTTTCATCTAACATAAAGGCAGCAAATTTAACACCTTGATATTCAAAAACACCATTAGCATCTAAATCAATTACATATAATAAATTCACTGAATCAGCGTCAAAGAAATTTTTATATTTATCAAAAAATTGTTCAAAATATCCAAAAGTTTCCAATTCACATGCAAAGAATTTTATTTTATCATTTTCACTAATCATGATAACTTGTCTAGCTTGTGCTTTTGGAGGCATAACTTTTGTTTCTGAAAGTTTTTTACCTTCTTGGATTATTAATGCTCCTCTATATCCAAATAGAGTACTATTAATGTTTCTTGAGAATGAAGGTTGCCATTCTAAGTTGTTTTCTTTAATAAATTCAATTGGTGTCATTGAGATTCCTTTTTTATTTTTTTATATACAATTTCTATTCCTTTTATTAATAAATAAGATGAACAATTTTATTTGAAATATATTAGTATATTTATTGGTATAGATTAAAGAAGAATTAATCTTGTTTTAAATATAATCGCAACTCTAATTTTAAATTAGAACCTCACATGTATCAATCCTTGTATGGGTTGTGACTAGATTTCTAGGCATTAAGGGATACAGAGGCTAAACCCAAATTACAAAAAATATAATTCAAGGAGAATTACTCATGGTTACAATGAAAGACCTATTAGAGTGTGGTGTACACTTCGGACACCAAACAAGAAGATGGAATCCAAAAATGAAAAAATTCATTTTCGGTGTTAGAAAAAATATCTATATTATAGATTTACAAAAAACATTAAGATATTTCAGATATACATATAATGTTGTTAAAGATAGAGCTGCTGATGGTCAAACAATGATTTTCGTTGGTACAAAAAAACAAGCTAGTGAAGCTATTAAAAAAGCTGCTATTTCTTGTGGAATGCCATATGTTAATCATAGATGGTTAGGTGGAATGTTAACTAACTTTGGAACAATCAAAAAATCAATTAGAAAATTAGAAATTATTAAAAAAATGAGAGAAGAAGGTCAATTAGATCTTTTAACTAAAAAAGAAGCATTAATGCTTTCTAGAAAAGAAGAAAAATTAGAATTATACCTTGGTGGTATCAAAGAAATGCACAAACTTCCAGATATGATGTTTGTTCTTGATGCTGTTAAAGAAAAAATTGCTATTCAAGAAGCTAGAAGATTAGGAATTACAGTTGTTGCTCCTTTAGACACAAACTGTGACCCAGATGTTGTAGATTTACCAATTCCTGGAAATGATGATGCAATTAGATCAATTCACTTATTCTGTAACGAAATGGCTGCAGCAATGAATGAAGGAAAAGCTGTATTAGCTGATGATATTGGTGGTGATGTTGAGCCTGTATCACAAGAAGAGACTGAAGCGTTAATAGCTGAAGCTGTTTCTGAAGGTGAAGACGAATTTTTAGAAACTGAGGAAGCATAATTATGGCAGGTGCAACTCCACAATTAATTAAAGAACTAAGAGAAATGACTGGTGCAGGTATGCTTGATTGCAAAAATGCACTAAATGAAACTGATGGTGATTTAGAAAAAGCAGTTCAAGCTTTAAGAGAAGCTGGTCTTGGAAAAGCTGCTAAAAAAGCTGGAAATGTTGCTGCTGAGGGTTTAATTGCTGTTTTAGTTAATGCAGACAATACTAAAGCTACAATGTTAGAGTTAAATTCTCAAACAGATTTCGTTGCAAAAAATGAAAATTTCATTAATATTACAAAAGAAATTACTTCTTTTGCACAAAATAATGGAATTGAAGATGCTGCTGCATTAGCTGCTTCTTCAATTAATGGACAAGATTTCCCAACATACTTAAATGAAAAAATTGCAACTATTGGTGAAAACTTAGTTGCTAGAAAATTAACTACTGTAACTGGTCAAGTTGTAAATGGTTATGTTCATGCAACAGGTAGAGTTGGAGTTTTATTAGCTGCAACTTGTGATGAAGCTGCAAAAGAAAAAACAGCTGCATTATTAAGAAATATTGCAATGCATGCATCTGCAATGAAACCAACAGTTATCTCTTATACTGATTTAGATCCTGCATTTGTTGAATCTGAAAATAGAGCAATTGTTGCGGAAATTATTGCTGATAATGATGAATTAAAAAGATTAGGGAAACCATTAAAAAATATTCCTGATTTTGTTTCTAAATCACAATTAACAGATGAAGCTATTGCAAAAGCAAAAGCTAATTTTGAAGCAGAATTAAAAGAACAAGGTAAACCAGAAAAAATTTGGGCAAATATTATTCCTGGAAAAATCGAAAGATATATTACAGATAATACTCAATTAGATGGTAGATTTGCACTTTTATCTCAAGCATATGTAATGGATGATAAAAAAACTGTAGAGCAAGCAATTGCTGAAGTTGATGCATCTATTAAAATTACTGAGTACATTAGATTTGAACTTGGTGAAGGTATTGAGAAAAAAGAAGAAGATTTTGCAGCTGAAGTTGCAAAACAAATGGGAAAATAATCATAGTTTAACAACTATGTATAAATAAAAAAAGGAAATATGTAATGGGTGAAGCTAATAAAATGGATACACTCATTGCAGATGACCTTTTACTTCAAGCTAAAAATTTATCTCATAAATTTGATTATGAGCTTTTTAATGATATTAATTTATCTCTTTACAAAAAAGAATCAATTGCAATTATAGGTACAAGTGGAAGTGGAAAATCTACACTTTTAAATATTTTATCTTCTCTTTTAAAACCATCAGTTGGTAGTGTTGTTTTTAAAAGTAAAGATATTTATTCCTTAACACAGAATCAATTATTAAAAATAAGAAGAGAAGATTTTGGTATAATATTTCAAGCACACTATCTGTTTCGTGGATTTTCTGCAATTGAAAATCTTGAAATTGCTACACTTTTAAGTGGCGAAGATATTGACAAAAATCTGTTAAAAGAGTTAAATATTGATTATGTAATAAATCAAGGTGTTGGTGAATTAAGTGGTGGTCAACAGCAAAGACTTTCAATTGCAAGGGTTATGACTAAAAAACCAAGAATCATTTTTGCAGATGAACCAACAGGAAATTTAGATAAAGATACTGCTAATATTGTTATGAATACAATATTTAATTATATAAGAAATAATGATGCAGGATTGATACTCGTAACCCATGAACATGAATTAGCAATGAGATGTGATAAGGTTTATAAGTTAGAAGATTTAATATTGCAGGAGATAAAGTGACTATATTATTAATATGTGACGCAGGAATAATTGAACATATTTTTACTTTAGTTTGTAAACGATTGCATATAACTTTAACAATTCAAAAAACAAATAGTGTAAATGACAAATATGATTTAATTATTATTGATCAAAGTTTTATAGATGATAAATTTAATACAATAAAACAGTTTTCAAGAAAATTAGGTGCTATTAGTTCAGAAGAACTTCCTTTTGATAAATCTAGAGATTTTATCATTCCAAGACCATTTTTACCTACAAAATTAGAAGCTATATTAACTGAACAAATAGAGATAATAAAAGAAGATAAAGAGAATGAAAAAAATAGTTCTTCTAAATCATTTAATAATACATATGTAGAAGATGAAGACGTAATTATTCCAATTACTACAAAATATATTGAATCATTGGATAATTTAGAAGAAGATGATTTTGATGAAGATGAATTTTTCAGTGAAAATGATGAAAGTATAGTTGACCCCACATCTTTAAATAGTGGGGGAATTTTAGATCATAGTGAATTGAGTAAAATAAATAATATTTTAAGAGAAGACAATATTCAAAATGAAATAAACCTAGAAAAAAGTGATTGGAAAGATATTGCTGCAATTATTGATGATGCCTTAGATGAAGTTAAAGAATATGAATTTGATTTAACTCAAACACCTATTAAGCCTTATAATTTAGTATTGAGTAATTTTCATATTAATGAATTACGACCTTTATTAGAAAAATTTGATCAAACAGTAATAGATAGACTTTCAAGTGGTGAAAGTGTTGATGTTAGATTAAGTTTAAAGGGATAAGTTTTGATTAACGACAAAAAAGGTGCTATTTTAATACTTTCAGGGCCTAGTGGTTGTGGTAAATCTACACTGTTAAAAGAAGTTTATAAAGATATTGATGATTACTATTTTTCTATTTCAACAACTACCAGAGCTCCTAGAGTTGGTGAAACAAATGGAGTTGACTATTTTTTCGTAACTAAAGAAGAGTTTGAAAAAGATATAGAAAATGGTGATTTTCTTGAATATGCAAAAGTTCATGATAACTATTATGGAACTTCACTAAAACCTATTAATAAGGCTTTGAGTGAAGGAAAACTAGTAATTTTTGACATTGATGTTCAAGGACATGAAATTGTAAGAAATAAACTAAATTCTATCGTTACATCGGTTTTTATAACAACACCATCTTTAGAAGTTTTAGAAACAAGATTAAATAGTAGAAATACAGATAGCCTTGAGATTATTGAAAAAAGAATTAAAAATGCAAAGGGTGAAGTGGAGTATTTCCAAGATTATGATTATTTAATAATCAATGATGATTTACAAACAGCAGCAAAACAATTGGTTTGCATTGCAAATATTACAAGAATAAAAAGTACACTTTTTGAAAAAAATAGTATTGTATCAAGTTGGTTAAATTAACCTTACTTGATAGAATCATAACTTAGAGGTTTATCGAAGTAATAACCTTGACAGTAATCTATATTTAACTCTTTAATTTTATTATAAATATCTTCATCTGACACATATTCAGCAACCGTTTTTACTTTAAACTCCTTTGAGAAGTTTGCAATTGTATTTACTATTATTTCTAAATCTTTTGAACTATTAATTCTTTCAATTAATGAACCATCAATTTTAACAAAGTCAATATCTAATAAGGTTAATAGATTAAAGTTTGAATATCCTGCACCAAAATCATCAACTCCAACAATACAATTAAATTTCTTTATTTCAGCAATAAATTTTGCAACTTCATTAAAGTCTGAAATCTCTTCAGATTCAAGTATCTCAAATTCAAGAAATTCAGTGAAATCTTTATTTTTCTCAAGTATTTCATAAATAAATGCTGTTGTTTCTTCATTTGCAATGTCATCAAAAGAGATATTTACAGAGACTCTTTTATTTTTATTTTTAATTAATTTAAATGCATCTTGGATAACAATTTTTATAATATTTGGATAAAGTTTTGTTTTTTTAGCAACATTAATAAAATGAAAAGGAGCTATTTCTACACCTTCTTTTGTGATATATCTAATCAGTGCTTCATATTTGTGAATTTCTTTTGTTTTTGTATCAACGATAGGTTGAAAATATGCTTGGAATAGATTTTCTCTAAATCCAATTTTTAATTGTTTCACCCATTTTATATTCTCTTCAAAAGATTGTTGGATTTTAAAAGATTCATTATAAATCATAATTCTTTGAAGTTTTGTTCTTGCATAATTAATTACCCTTTGTGAGTATTTAAATGCCCTCGCTCCATCACCTTGTGCAATTCCAATTGTTATATTTATATCTATTTCATCTTCATCAATAAGTAGTGATTCTTTTTCTATTTTATCTGCAAAAGTTTTACATAAATTGTAAAATTCATTTACATCTTGATTGTTTTTTTTAGAAACTATTGTAAATTTATCTGCTTCAATTCTATAAACAATATAATCATCTTCATTAAAAAAATGTTTTAGTTTATTTGCTAATTCAAATAAAATTGTATCTCCAATTTTTTCACCAAAAAGGTCATTTATTGTAGAGAACTCATCAACATCTAATAAAGCCATTAAATCTATGTGGTTCTCATCTAAGTCTTTTTTTAGTTTATTTCTATTTGGAAGATTTGTTAGTTTATCTGTATATAAATCTTTTAATTCATGATATATTAAAGATTGTGACATTACTTGAAGAAGTTTTGCAATATCAATTGGTTTTAAAACATACTTATCAATTCCAATATCAATAGCTTCAAGTAAATACTCTTTGTTTGAAAATGCAGTTGCTACTATAATTGGAATATTTAGATTGATTTTTTTTATCTCTTTTACCATATCTAAACCATTTAGAATAGGCATATTAACATCTGTAATAATTAAATCTATTTCATTTTCATGTTCTTTAAAAAGTTCTAAACCCTCTTGTCCATTTTGTGCAACATATTGTTTCTTGGTAAAGCCTTTTAATATTTGATGTGTAACTTCTCTTAAATCCTTTTCATCTTCGGCATATAAAATAGTTATATTTTTTAGTATTGAAATGTTGTTTATCATTATTAAGATTCTCTCCAAAGTTATTAAGATATAATATCATAATTAACCATAATATCTAAATAATCGGGTGTATAGTTTTTTTTAGAATGTAGTAGGAGTCTTTTTGTCAAAAATCAAGTGTAATCATTGCCATTTGGAATTTAGTGAAAATGTAATGATAAAAGAGAACGATTTAAATTTTTGTTGTAAAGGGTGTCAAGGTGTTTACCATATTTTAAAAGATGATGGACTTGACTCTTTTTATGATAAGTTAGGAAATAAAACAATTGCTCCACCTTTAAAAATTGCAAATGATGATATTAGTAAGTTTGATTCTAAAAACTTTTTAGATAATTATGTAAGTACTACAAAAGATGGATTTAGCCAAATAGATTTGATTATTGAGGGGATTCATTGTGCTGCTTGTGTTTGGTTAAATGAAAAAGTTTTATATGAAACAAAAGGAGTAATTGAAGCAAATATAAATTTTACTTCAAATAAAGCTAGAATTGTTTGGGATGAAGAAAAATTAAAACTTTCAGAGATTATTTTAAAAATTAGAGCCATTGGTTATAACGCATATGCTTATGATTCAAGTGTTGCAGATGAGCAAGCTTCAAAAGCAAAAAGAGACTATTTTATTCGTATGATGGTTGCTGTAATTGCAAGTATGAATATTATGATGTTAAGTGTTGCTAAATATACTGGATTTTTTACAGGAATTTCAGAAGAAGTAAAAAATATGATTCACATTGGTGAATTTTTACTTTCAACACCAGTTCTATTTTATAGTGGATGGATATTTTTTAAAGGTGGATATTACGGATTAAAGAATCGTATGGTTAATATGGATTTTTTAGTGGCTTCTGGTTCAACTTTGACTTATGTTTATTCAATGTTTATTCTTTTTGGTGCAAAGGGTGAAAGTTATTTTGATTCTGTTGCTATGATTATTACTTTTGTTTTAGTTGGAAAATATTTAGAAGTAATTGGGAAAAAATCAGCAGTTGATACCTTAGATAAAATAAAATCAAGTTTACCTTTGGAAGCTGTTGTAATTGAAAATAATATTAAAAAAACAGTTGCTCTAAACAGTATTAAATTAGGGGATATTATTGAAATAAAAGCTGGTGAAAAAGTTCCAGTTGATGGAATAATTACAAAAGGTGAAGGTTTCTTTGATGAATCAACACTCACTGGTGAATCAATTCCAGTATACAAAAAAATAGGTGATACAGTATTTAGTGGAACAATAAATAGTAATGCTTTAATTGAATTTGAAGTTACAAAAGATTTTAGAAATTCTACATTTTCGTCAATTGTTACACTTTTGGAAGATTCTTTAAATTCAAAACCAAAGATACAAACAAAAGCAGCAGAAATTTCAAAATATTTTACAGTTACAATTTTATCCCTAGCAACAGCTACATTTTTAGTTTGGTATTTTTTGGGAGTAGATTTAGGTTTTAATTATTCAGGCGCAAATCATTTTGAAAAATCATTTATCGTAGCTGTTTCTGTTATCGTAATAGCATGTCCATGTGCTTTAGCACTAGCAACTCCGATGGCTAGTTTGGTTGGAATTTCAGAACTTGCAAAAAAAGGGCTTTTATTTAAAGAAGCAAAATTTATTGAATCATTAGCTGTTGCAAATACAGTTGTTTTTGATAAAACAGGAACTTTAACTAAAGGTGAATTAACTGTTGTAAAAATGAGAATTTTAGATGATAATATTCATAAATTAAATCTTTTATACTCTTTATTAGCAGCTTCTACTCATCCTGTGAGTTGCTCAATAAAAAAATATTTAGAAACAAAATATGAATTAACAGAAAAAAAACTTGATAATGTAAAAAATATCGAAGCTAAAGGTATGAGAGCAACTTATACAAATGTTGATGGAAAACTTTTTGAGCTTTTAGGTGGAAATGTAGAACTATTAAAAGAGAATGAAATTTATTATAAATTTGATTCAAATAAAACAGTATATTTATTTGCTATAAATAAAAGAGTAATTGCTAGTTTTGAACTTGAAGATGAAATAAAAGATAATGCAAAAGAGTTGGTGGAATTTTTACAAGATAAAAATATTGAAGTTGTAATGTTAACAGGTGATAATGAAAATGTTGCTTCAAATATTGCAAAACAATTAGGAATTAAAAAATATTTCTCTTTTCAAACACCTGTTTCAAAGGCTAATTATATAAAAGAGTTAAAAAAAGAGAATAAAGTTGTTGTAATGGTTGGCGATGGAGTAAATGATAGTGTTGCTTTAAGTAATGCTGATGTTGCAATTGCTATGGGAAATTCAGCAGATGTCTCTTTGGCAATTTCTGATATAGTGTTATTAAATTCATCTTTAACTTCATTAAAAGATGCTTTTATTATTTCAAGAAAAACATATAAATTTATAAAACAAAATTTAACTTTATCTTTGATTTATAATACAGTTACAATTCCTTTAGCAATGGCTGGACTTGTAATACCATTATTTGCAGCGCTTTCAATGAGTTTAAGTTCATTGATGGTTGTATTAAATTCACTTAGAATAAAAATGAAATAAAGCTTTGTATAAAGCCATTAAAAAGGAATAAAAAATGATAAATGACACACTTTTTTTTATGTTAATTGTGGGAATTATAATTTCAGCAGGAATGTTATTCCTTTTTATTTGGGCTGCTAAAACAGGTCAATTTGATGATTCTAATAAAATTGTAAATGGATTATTATTTGATAGTGTTGAAGATTTAAATGATGCAATTAATAAAGAAAAAAGTTTGAAAGCTGCGAAAGCTGAAAAATTAGAAAGTGAAAAAGAGAAATTAAAAAAAGAGGAAAACTAGTCAATTTTCATTGACTAGTTTGAAAAATTATTTCATTGCTGCAATTTGTTTTGCGATGTCAGCGATGTCTGCATCAGTTAATTTAGCAACTTGACCTTTCATAACAGCACCCATACCGTAAGTATTTAGTGTACCAGCTTTGTAACCATTTAATGCAGCAACAGTTTTTGCTTCATCCCAACCTTTAACAACAGCAGATTTACCTAAAGCAGCTTTTTCAAAGCTAGCACCATGACAAGTTGCACATGCAGCAATTGATGCAGCTGATAAAGAAGCAGCTGTAGCAGCAGCAAAGATTGCAGATAATACGATTTTTTTCATTTTTTCTCCTTAAATTTTAGAAAAAATATTTTAGCTTTTTTTTCTTTTTTTATGCTTAATATTTTAACTTACAAGTAGAATTGTTTCTGATAATTGTAGATATTTTGTGAAGTTAAAAAAGTTTTTTATTTTGGGAAGATAAAGGCACTTTTTTATATAGTATGTTTTTTAAAAAGGTGTAAAATTGGACAAAAAAAGAGTTTTAGATATAAAAAACTTAAATTTTTATTATAAAAAAGAGAATCCTATTTACAAAGATTTTTCTTTAGAATTAAGTCAGGGTGAGTTAGTAACTATCTTTGGAAAAAGTGGAAGTGGGAAAACTACACTTTTTGAGCTTATTTTAGGAAGTTTAAAACCAATAAGTGGAAAGATAGATAAATCAAAAATAGCTATGATTTTTCAAGATCCATATAACTCTTTTCATCCGACTTATTCAATAATTGAACAGATAAAAGATATAGTGGGAGAGATTTCCCAAAATGAATTAGAAGATTTTTTAATAAAATTGACTTTAGAAAAAGAACTTTTGAATAAAAAACCACATGAATTAAGTGGAGGGCAACTTCAAAGATGTTCAATTTTAAGAGCACTTTTGATGAAACCAGATTTACTTTTGGTTGATGAACCAACATCAGCATTGGATAATATCATAGCTTATGATGTGATGAAATTGTTAATTACACTTTTAGATAAGTGTGCAATTTTGTTAATAACACACGATTTAGATATGGCTTTGTGGTGTAGTGATAAAATAATAAGGTTAGAAGAGAATGCAAGAAAATAAAAAAGCTCTAGTTTTACTAAATATGGGTGGAGCTAGAAATAAAGCTGAATTAAAAATGTTTTTAACAAATATGTTTAATGATAAAAACATAATAACAGTAAAAAATCCAATTATAAGAAAAATGATAGCATTTTTTATTACAACTTCAAGACTTGATAGTGCTTGGAAAAATTATGAACATATAGGAAATGCTTCGCCTATAAATCCATTAACTGAAAAATTAGTAAATAAATGTAATGAAAAAATTGAAGATTTTAAAACTTATCAAGTGATGAGATATACTCCACCTTTTGCAGAAGATGTTATAAAAGAAATTTTAAATGATGGAATAAATGAGATAGTAATGTTGCCTTTATATCCTCAATATTCAACAACAACTACAAAATCATCGGTTGAAGATTTCATTGATTATTTACCTTACAGTTTTGGAAAAAATATAAGATACATTGAAACTTTTTATAAAAATGATAAATTTAATGAGTGTATTGTAAATGAGATTCTAAACAATACAGAAAATCCGGATGAATATAATCTGATTTTTTCAGCCCATGGTCTTCCTCAAAAAATAGTTGATGCAGGTGATCCATATGAGCAACAAATGATTGAACATGTTAAAATATTAAGTGAAAAACTAGAACTTAAAGGAAAAAACTTTAAATCAATAAATTTAGCTTATCAATCAAAAGTAGGGCCTTTGAAATGGCTTGAACCTTCACTTGAAGATATGATAAAAAACTTCAAAGATGAAAAAGTGATAATTTATCCAATTGCCTTTATCGTTGATAATTCTGAAACAGATTTCGAGTTGGATATTGAGTATAGAGAAATAGCACATAATTTAGGAATAAAAGAGTATAAAGTTTGTAAGTGTGTAAATGATAGTGATGAATTTATTGAAGCGATAAAGGATATTATCAAAATTTAAAATAGGAGTTTAAAATGGAAAATCATGTTTTATTAGATATTGCAAAAAAATCAATAGAAAAGAAGTTTGATTCAAGTATAAAAATAAATAAAGAACAACTCTTAAAAGATTTTCCATTTTTAGCCCAAAATGGTGCAACTTTTGTAACATTGACTTTAAATAATCAACTTCGAGGTTGTATTGGAACTTTGCAAGCACATCGTCCACTTTTAGATGATTTGATTTCAAATGCCTTTGCAGCAGCTTTTGAAGACCCAAGATTTTATGAACTAACCCTTGACGAGTTTAAAAAAGTAAAGATTGAAATTTCTATATTATCAACGCCAGTTGAAGTGATTTATAATGATATAGAAGATTTAAAATCAAAAATAAAACCAAATATCCATGGTGTAATTTTACAAAAAGATGGACGAAGAAGTACATTTTTACCGCAAGTTTGGGAACAACTTCCAACTTTTGAAGAGTTTTTCTCGCATCTTTGTTATAAAGGAAGTTTTGAAGTAAATTGTTTAGATTTTCATCCTTTAGTTTTTACTTATGAAGTTAAGAAGATAAAATGAAATTTTATAAACAAGAAAAAGATAGATTAGTTTGTCTATTATGTTCATATTATTGTAAATTAAAAGAGAATCAAACAGGAGTTTGTGGAGTTAATAAAAATATTGGTGAAAAAATAGAGTGTTTGGTTTATGGATATTTAAGTGCTTTAAATATTGACCCAATAGAAAAAAAACCTCTTTATCATTTTTTACCTTCATCAAAATCTCTTAGTTTAGGAACTGTTGGTTGTAACTTTAGATGTCCATTTTGTCAAAATTGGCAAATCTCGCAAACTTCGAATATAAATAAAAACAACTATTTTAGTGTAGAAGAAATTGTAAACCTTGCTATAGAAAAAAAATGTGAATCAATTTCATATACATATAATGAACCAACAATTTTTTATCCATTTGCTAAAGATATAGCTTTAAAGGCAAAAGAGTTTGATATAAAATCTGTTTTTGTTTCAAATGGATTTGAAAGTAGTGAAGTAATATCTGATATGAAAGGTGTTATTGATGCTATGAATATTGATTTGAAATCTTTTGATAAAAACTATTATAAAAAATCTTTAGGTGGTGATTTAAAAGTTGTTTGTGATAATTTGATAAACATAAAAAAGAATGACATTCATTTAGAAATTACAACTTTGATAGTTCCTTCAAAAAATGATTCAAAAGTTGAATTAGAAAATATAGTTAAATTTATAAAAGAAAATCTTGGAGTTGATGTTCCTTGGCATATTAGTGCTTTTCACCCAGATTATAAAGAACAAGATTTAGAACGAACAAAAGATGAGAGTCTAGAAATGGCTTATGATATTGCAAAAAGTCATGGGTTAAACTATGTTTATATGGGAAATAGCAGTTTTGAAAATGATACTGTTTGTAAGAATTGTGGTGAAATATTAATAAGAAGAGAATATTTTAATGTTTTAGAAAACAAAGTTCTTGATGGATGTTGTCCTAAATGTAAAACAAAACTTGATGGAGTTTTCAAATGAATATAAGAAAAGCAGTTGTAAGTGGAAGTTTTTATCCTGAGAAAAAAGAAGAGATTTTAAAGTTTTTTGAGCATTTTAATAGTTTTGCTATAAATGCTGAAACATTTGAGAACATTAAAGCCATAATAGTTCCACATGCTGGATATATTTATAGTGGTTTTACTGCAAATATGGCTTACAAGTTAGTTTCAGCTTCAATAAAAGATATAAAAAGAGTGGTAGTAATTGGTCCATCACATAGAGTTTATTTAAAAGGTGCTAGTGTTGCACTTTATGATGAATATGAAACGCCACTTGGAAATCTAAAAATTGATAAAGAGTTTTCTCAAAATTTAATAGATAAATATGATTTTTTAGATTTTAACGTTGAATGTGAATTTGAGCATTCAACTGAAACGCAAGCTCCATTTATAAAACATTATTTCGGTGATGTAAAATTAGTAGAGATAGTTTATGGTGAAATTGATTATAAAAATTTATCAAAAGTGATTGATGAGGTTTTAGAAGATGAGTTGAATTTTGTAGTTATAAGTACAGATTTAAGCCACTTTTACACCCTTGAAGAGGCAAATAAAAAAGATAATATTTGTTTAAATGCAATAGATAAAAAAGATTTAGAGATGTTTGATTATTGTGAAGCTTGTGGAAAAACTGGTGTAAAAGCGATTATAAATTGGGCGATTAAGAATAATTATGAAACTAAGGTACTAAACTATTGTACAAGTGCTGATGTGACAAAAGATAAAAGTAGGGTTGTGGGATATACATCAGCTCTCATAGGAAAATAGATGTTTATATTTAAAAAAATTGTTTCAGCTTTTTTGTTGCCAATTCCAATTGGTCTTTTTTTACTTTTTATCGCCTTTATTTATTTGATGTTTAACTCTTATAAAAAAGCGAAGATATTTTTGTTTTTAGGACTTAGTTGGTTTTTAATATTTTCTTTTCAACCATTTTCAAATGCTCTTTTAGCTCCACTTGAAAATTCACATCAAGCGCTATTACAAACACCAAAGGTAAATTATATTTTAGTTTTAGGAAGTGGACACAAAAGTGATGAGAGTTTAAGTATTACTTCACAGGTAAAAATGGTTGGAATAAATAGATTAGTTGAAGGAATAAAACATTATAGAAATCTTGAAAATGCAAAATTAATTCTTTCAGGATATGGTGCTAGTGATGAAAATTCTCATGCTTTCATGCAAGAAAAATTGGCTATTTCTTTGGGTGTAAAACAAGAAGATATTATTAGACTTGATACTACAAAAGATACAAAAGAAGAGGCAATTGAAACCAAAAGAGTTGTTGGAGATGAAGCTTTAATTTTAGTAACAAGTGCAAGTCATATGAAAAGATCAATTTTATTATTTCAAAAAGAGGGTCTTAATGTAATAGCAAGTCCTACAAATCATTTGGCTTATGAAGATGATTCTTATTCTTCATATTTTTCTGGAAAAAATATTAGAAATAGTGAAACAGCAATTCATGAATATTTGGGATTAGCTTATTCTTGGTTAAGAAATGAAATTTGAGATTAGATTTATCTAATCTTTGATACTATTGCAACAAAGTTGCAAGTAAAGGTTTTTGTAGTGGAATTAATAAATATTAGTAATTTATTTTACAAATATAATAAAACAGATGTATTAGAAGATATAAATTTATCAATAAAAGATGATGATTTTTTAGCAATAATTGGTCCCAATGGTGGAGGAAAATCTACTTTATTAAAACTAATTTTAGGTTTATTAACACCTCAAACTGGAAAAATTGATAAAAAAATAAAAAATAGTTTAATAGGATATGTTCCTCAAAATACAAATTTAAATATAGATTTTCCAATTACAGCTTTGGAAATTGTTTTAATGGGACATACAAGTTCAAAAAGAAAAATATTTGGTTATTCAAAGGAAGATATATCTTGTGCAATGGATTCTTTAAAAAAAGTTAGTATGGCAGAATTTGCCAATTCAAAAATTGGTGATTTAAGTGGAGGTCAAAGACAAAGGGTTTTTATTGCCCGAGCACTTTGTTCAAATCCAAAAATCATGTTACTTGATGAACCAACTGCAAGTATTGATGTAAAAGGTCAAAGAGAGATTTATGAGTTGTTAAAAGAGCTAAATAAATCTATTTGTATAGTTGTAGTTAGCCATGATATTTCAGTTTTATTAAACTATGCAAAAAATGTAGCGCATATAAATAAAAATCTAGTTTACCACTCATTGGAAAATATGCAAAAAAATATAAATACACAAAATGAACATTTATGTGAAGTTGAGCTTTTATCAGCTTTGGGAAAATCTCATGTTTGTTGTGACCACAATCATTAAAGGCAAAAAATGTTAGAAATATTACAATATGATTTTATTCAAAATGCCTTAATCGCTGGAATTCTAATATCAATAGCAGCAGGAATAATAGGTTCGCTTGTTGTTGTAAATAAGATTACTTTTTTAACAGGTGGAATCGCTCACAGCTCTTATGGAGGAATTGGACTTGCTATTTATTTAGGACTTCCCGTGCTATTTGGGGCAACTGTTTTTGCAGTATTAACAGCTGTTATAATTGCAATAATCACTCTAAAAAATAGAACACGAATTGATGCTATTATTGGTATGATGTGGGCTAGTGGAATGGCAATTGGTATTATATTTGTGGATTTGACACCTGGATATAATGTGGATTTGATGTCATATCTTTTTGGCTCAATCATTGCCGTTTCAAGGGATGATTTGATTTATATGAGTGTTTTAGATGTTTTCATTATCTCAATAGTTGTATTTTTTTATAAACAGATTTTGGCAGTTTCTTATGATAGTGAATTTGCAAGTTTAAGAGGTACAAATGTAAAGTTCTTTTATACCCTAATTTTGATTCTAGCAGCACTTTGTGTGGTGGCAGCTATTAAAGCTGTAGGATTGATTTTAGTAATTGCACTTTTAACAATTCCCACATATTTAGCTGAGAGTTTCTCAACAAAATTATCAACAATGATGATAATTAGCTCTATTTTAGCCACGATATTTACAATCCTAGGATTGCTTGTCTCTTACTCTTATGATATTAGTTCAGGTGCAAGTATTATTTTAGTAGCAGTTGTTGTTTTAGCGATTGTGAAACTTTTTAAAAGATAGTTACTTCCCTCATTCCAAACATTTTTTCGTTCCCAACGTCTACGTTGGGAATGCATATAAAAAAACTCAAAAATAAATAATAACCTCTTTAATTAAGAAACTTGTAGCACAATATATGACATTTTTTCATATTAAAATAGTTAAAAAAGTTTAATATTTCTGCATATCAGAGAAAAAGGGGAAGAAAATAACTAAAAAGGATTATTTGGCTATAATCTGCGATAAAACAAAAAATAGAAACGGAAAAACCAAAATGAATGAAAAACAAATAAATGAACACATTTACGTGGGTGAGTTAAATACTCTTGCAGTTAATAGAGTTAGCGAACCTGGAATCTATCTAATTAGTGATGACCAAACAGAAGTTTTACTTCCAAATGCCTATGTCACAAAGTCTATGGAAATAGGCAGTTTTCTTGATGTATTTATATATACAGATAGTGAAGATAGACTGGTAGCTACTACGTTAAAACCTTATGTATATTTATATGAATTTGCTTCTTTAGAGATTGTTGATTCTATGAAATTTGGCTCTTTTGTGGATATTGGATTACCTAAACATATTTTGGTTCCTAAAAATAAACAAAAGGGAACTTACACTATTGGTAATAGAAAAGTTTTACAACTTCAACTTGATGAAAGAACTAATAGATTAATAGCTTCAGAAAAGTATGATTTATTAAAAGAGATAAAAGATTTAGAAAAAAATGCTGAGGTTGAGATTATACTTTATTCAAAAACACCACTTGGATATAAAGTTATAGTAAATAACTCTTACGATGGAATGATTTATCACACAGA
This sequence comes from Aliarcobacter sp., assembly GCA_028688995.1. Taxonomy (GTDB): domain Bacteria; phylum Campylobacterota; class Campylobacteria; order Campylobacterales; family Arcobacteraceae; genus Aliarcobacter. The sequence continues at coordinate 197,082 of JAQTXB010000005.1, read as the reverse complement.
AATCTTTGAAAATTTAAAAATTGGCGATAAAAAAAGAGCTTATGTAAAAAATATTAGAGATGATAATAAAATAGATATATCTTTACAAAAAATTGGTGAAAAACCATCAGGAGATAAAGTTTTTGATATATTAGTTCAAAATGGTGGAAAATTAGATTTTACATATAAAAGTGAAGCAGACGATATACACAGAGTCTTTGGAATTAGTAAAAAAGCTTTCAAAGCATCATTGACAAAACTAATAAGTGAGGATAAAATTATCCTTGAAGAAGATGGTATTAGAGTTAAATAGTAACAGATAAAATAATTACATCTTGATTGCAAATAATTAAGAGTAAATTTATCCTATTTGATTATAATTTCGTATAAATTTAAATAAATTAAAGGAAAATAATAATGGCAACAACAAAATTAAAAGGTAATGAAGTAACTTTAAGTGGAACAGATGTAAAAGTTGGAGATATTGCACCAGTTGTAACTGTAGTAGCACAAGATTTATCAGATGTTCAAGTTGGTGGAGGAAAAGGTAAAACTCAAATCGTAGTTGTAGTTCCTTCTTTAGATACAGCAGTATGTGCAGCTGAAACTAGAAAATTCAATGAAGCAGCAGCAAAAATTGAAAATGCAGAAGTAATCGTAGTTTCTATGGATTTACCATTTGCAATGAAAAGATTTTGTACAACTGAAGGAATCGAGAACTTAACTGTTGGTTCAGATTTCAGAGCAAAAGCTTTCGCTAAATCTTATGGAGTTCTAATCTCTTCAGGAGCATTAGCTGGTGTTGCTTGTAGAGCAGTATTTGTAATTGATGCAAAAGGAATTATTACTTATAAAGAAATTTGTCCTGAAATTACTGAAGAGCCAAATTATGAAGCAGCATTAGCAGCGGCTAATGGTGTTGTAGCATCTTCTGGTTCTTGTGGAACTGGTTGCGGTTGCCACTAATCTTTAATCTTTTAAAAAGCCACTTTTGTGGCTTTTTATTCTCTTTTTTATCTAAATAAGTAGTATAATAACTCACACTAAATTTATTAGTAGGAGTAAATCATGTTAAAAAAATCATTAAAAATTACACTGTTTTTTTTGTTAGGTCTACAATCTTTATTTGCAGCGGCTGTGAATGATGGTTATGTGGAATATCAAAATGGAAATAACGAACAAGCTATCGAAATATTTAAAAAAGCCTGTGATAATGGTGCCTCTTCTGGATGTTACAATCTAGGACTTATGTATTATAATGGAACAAATGTTGAACAAGAATATTTTAAAGCTGCAGAAGCTTTTGCTAAAGCTTGTGATGATGGTCATGATAAAGCTTGTTATAATTTAGCTTATATGTACCAAAAGGGTTATGGGGTTAGATTAGATGCAAAAAAAGCGTTAAGTTTATACGAAAAAACTTGTGAGGCTGGATTAGCAGCTTCATGTTATAACATTTCAAATATGTTTTCTGTTGGAGATGGAGTTGAAAAAGATACTTTCAAAACTGTAGATTATCTGACAAAAGCTTGTAATTTAGACCATTCAAAAGCTTGTTATAATTTAGCTGTTAGATACAATAATGCAGATGGAGTTGAAAAGAATCTAGGAAGATCAGCTCTCCTTTATACAAAATCTTGTGATTTAGGGTATGCAAAAGCTTGTTATAATCTTGGAATTATGTATATTGAAGATGAATATTATAGAAAAGATAATATCAAAGCTCTTGAACTATTTACAAAGGCTTGTGGTATGAATCTTCAAGAAGCGTGTAAAGCTTATGATAATTTAAAAGGTACAGTATATAAATAACTCTTGTTTACAATCAAGGTTTTAGACTTTTATAATTGATATAATTTCTCAAAATCAAAAAGCCACTTTTTTTAAAGTGGCTTATTTTTAGGAGAAATTATGTTGTCTACTTGGTATAAGAAGTTCTCTTCTCAACCACATCAACCATTTTTTACAAGTGGTATTTTATTCTTTACACTTTTTATGTTTTTATTTATTGCTTCATATTCAAATATTTTAACATTAGATAGTACAGTTTTAACATTTCATGCTTATAGTATGGTGTTTGTTGTTTTTATTCAATTCTTTTTAGGATTTTTATTTGTTGTTTTTCCTCGATTTTTAGCTCAAGCTGAGATAAAAACAGAAGTTTATATGAATCAATTCTTATTGTATTTTATTGCTTCTTTTGGGATTCTTTTAACGCTAATTTTTTATTCTAAAATCACTTTTGTTTTCCAAATAATGATGCTTATAGCTCAAGTTTTTAGTTTTAGATTACTTTATTTAATTCATAAAAAAAGTGCTGTAAAAATAAAAGAAGATACAAAATGGGTTTTAATTGCATTTTCTACAGGACTTATTTTTCATGTTTTATTTATAATCTCCAATTTAGATTTTACTTACTCTTATGAAGTTTCAAGAATTGCTATTAATGGTGGATTTTATCTATTTATTTTTATGATAATTTTTACAATTTCACAAAGAATGATTCCTTTTTTTACAACAGCAAAAGATGCAACATATAAAATTAATAAAAGTGAAAATCTTTTATTTTTAGTGTTTGGTTTTTTAGTATTAAAAGTTATTCTTTTATCTTTTGACAATGCAAGAATAAATCTAATAGCAGATATTCCTTTGTTTATAATTATTACAAAAGAGCTAATTAAATGGAAACTTCCAATATTTAAAGTTCCTTCAATAATGTGGATTTTATTTTTTGGACTTTATTGGATTCCAATTGCATTTTTTATCTCTATTCTTCAAGGATTAATGGTATTTTATGACCCAAATATTATTTTTGAAAAAGCTGTAATTCACACTTTAGCTTTAGGATATTTTATTACTATGCTTGTTGGTTTTGGAACTAGGGTTATTTTAGGACATTCAGGAAGTATGATTCATGCAAATAATTTTGCTACATTTATATTTATATGTGTTCAAATAGTGACAATACTAAGAATATTTACTTCATTTATCCCAAACTTTGAATTGGATTATATATTTTTTGTAAATCTAACAGTTAGCTTATTATTGATTGTTTTACTTTTGTGGTCAAGTAAATATATTACCATTTTGATAAAGGGAAAATAGTTTTAAACTAAACGTACCCTTTATATAAAATATCTATAATATGGAAATTATAAAAAAGGGTATTTAATGAATATTATTAAAAAGAAATCTTGGGAAATTTTACAAAATGAAGTTACACCAAAAGAGCTATTTGAAAAAAGAAGAAGTTTTATAAAACTTGGTGCTGCTTCGTTGGTTGCAAGTGGTTCTCTTATGGAACTTTTAGCCCAAGAAAATCTGCCAAAAATTACCCTTGATTTTCTAAAAGATGAGAATAAAAATAATCTAAAATTAAATACTTTTGAACAAATAACTTCACATAATAATTTTTATGAATTCACTACAAATCAAAGTGCTGTAAAAAATATGGCTCATACTTTAAAAACTGAGAATTGGAAAATCACAATTGATGGTTTAGTTGAAAATCCAATGGAGCTTAACTTAGATGACTTAAAAAAGATGTTAACACTTGAAGAGAGAATTTATAGATTTAGATGTGTTGAGGGTTGGAGTATGGTTGTTCCTTGGAATGGTTATACACTTAGCTCTTTAATAAAAAAAGTTAAACCACTTTCAGGTGCTAAATATGTTAGATTTGAAACTTTAGTTGATTCTTCAAGTTTTCCTGACCAAAAAAGAGGAGTTTTTGCAGCTTTGGATTATCCTTATGTTGAAGGGCTTAGAATTGATGAGGCTATGAATGATTTATCTTTTTTAGCAATTGGACTTTATGGGGATTTAATGCCAAAACAAAATGGTGCACCAATTAGACTTGTGGTTCCTTGGAAATATGGATTTAAATCTATAAAATCAATAGTTAAAATCTCTTTTGTAGAAAAAGAGCCTTTAAATACTTGGCAAGTTCAAAATCCAAAAGAGTATGGTTTTTATGCAAATGTAAATCCAAATGTTGATCATCCAAGATGGTCTCAAAAAAAAGAGAGAGTTTTAGGAAGTTTTCTAAAACAAAATACCTTAATGTTTAATGGCTACGAGAATGAAGTAGGTTCTCTTTATTCTGGTATGGATTTAACAAAGTTTATATGATGATAAGATTTTCTATTTATTTAATTGCTTTTTTACCAATAGTTTATTTGTTGCTTAGATTATTTATTTTTGATGATGTAAGTGACCCAATAAAATATATTTATACAATAACTGGTGCAGGTGCCACTGTTATTATATTTGTATCTATAACTCTTTCTATGATAAGAGAAAAAATAAATCTAATCAAATATAGAAAAGAGATTGGGCTTTTAGGTTTTTTTTATGCACTTTTGCATCTGTTGAATTTTATAGTTTTAGATGCTTCTTTTGATTTTAGTTTTATTATAAAAGAGACAGTTGATAAACCTTTTATTTATTTAGGAATGATAGCTTTTTCTATTGTTCTATTTATGGCAATTACATCAACAAAAGCTCTTTTTAGAAAATATAATAAATATCATAAATTAGTATATCTTTCTTTACTTCTTATTACAATTCATTGGATTATGGCTCAAAAAGCATTAAGTATAATTCAATATATTTATATTGTTTTTATAATTGTAATTGCATATTTCAAACTACAACAACAAAAAATAAGGTATACTACAATTAAATAAATAATTTTTTATTTAGAGTTTTAATAAATAAAATAATATACTATAGCGCTTCAAAATCCTATAAGGAAGGTAATAGTGAAAATTGTATTATTAAAAATAACATTACTTGCAATTGTATCTATTTGCCAAGCACAGGATTTATTTAAACCTTTACCTCTCGTTGAAAACTATAATGAGAATATTGTTAATTTAGGGAAAGAACTCTTCTACGATAAAATATTATCAAAAAATCAAGATACTTCTTGTTATTCATGCCATGACAATTATGGGGCTGATACAAAACAGTTTAGTATTGGTCATGATGGCAAAGAAGGAAATATGAATGCACTTAGTGTATTTAATTTACCTTACAATTTAGCATATTTTTGGAATGGTAGAAGTAAAACATTAAGAGAACAAATGATAAGTGGGCCACTCATTAATGATATAGAGATGGCAAGTTCAAAAGAAATTATAGAAGGGCGATTAATTACTTCAGAAAAATATCAAAAATTATTTAAAAAAGCATATAATCAAAACCCAAGCTTTGAAAAGATGCTTGATGCAATTATTGAGTATGAAAAAACTCTTATTTCTGTAAATTCTAAATTTGATAAATATTTAAGAAACGAAGTTGAATTAGATGAAAATGAAAAAAATGGCATGGAACTTTTTATCTCGTATGGTTGTGTATCTTGTCATAATGGGATAAATATTGGTGGAAACTCTTATCAAAAATTTGGTTCAGTTATTAAATATGAGCAAAAAAGAGATTCCCAATGGCAAGATAGATTTTCTCTTACTAACAATGTTGAAGATATTAATGTATATAAAGTTCCAAGTCTTAGAAATGTTGAAAAAACTTCTCCATATTTTCATGATGGAAGTGTAGCCTCTTTAAAAGATACAATATATACAATGGCATATTTTAATATTGGAGTTGTTTTAGAAGAAAATGAAATAAACGATATTGAAAGCTTTTTGAAAACTTTGACTGGTGAAATACCTAAAAATTTTGAGAATAGATAATGATTAACAAATTTGATTTTAGACTTTTTACAATAATTTGTTCATTTTTTGTTGTTTTATATTTATCATTTGATTTCAAATCTAGATTAGATAGATTTAATAACAACTATTATGATATGACTCAAAATATAAATGAGTTACGATTAAATTGGCACCAACATTTAAATATTTTAAAGCAATCAATAATTTTTTTACGTTTTAGTAATGATAATATTGTTGAGCATTTAAAACACACAAATTTACATATAAAAGATTTAGATAATAAAAAAGAGTTAAAAGATAATTTCCCAATTGTATATAAAGATTTTTCCCAATTTGAAAATGAATATACATTGGTTACAGAAAATACATATAGCTTTTTGATGATTAATGCGAAAATTAAAAATTCACTATTTATTCTGGAGAGAAATTTAAGAGATTTGGGAAAATATGAAAAAATATATGGAGAAAAATATATTCAAATATTAACTCGTTTTATGAGTGCTAAGAATAATTTTAATGAAGATAATAATATATCAAAAGAGATATATGAATATTTTGAAAATACAAAATCCATAGACCCAATGTATGAACTTAATTTTGTACATATAAAAGTTTTATATGAAGAGTTACCAAAATTTAAAATTTTATTTAACACTATTGAACATAGTAAATTAGATGATATTATTGATGAAATGTTTATTGATTTAGATAAAGAGTCTAATAAATTAAAAGCTAGTATGCAAAATTTATTTCTTATTATTTTAACTGCATATATATTTTTCTTTTTGTTAATAGTTTATTATTCTATAAAAATAAAAAATGATACTTACAAAATTGTAGATTTAGAAAAACAGAAACAAAAAACTCTAAGAACAGATAAATTAACGGGTTTATTAAATAGAAATGCTTTTTATGAAGATTCAAAAAGTATCAATGATTTCTCTGTAATTTTAATTGATATTACGGATTTTAGTGATATTAATTCAATTGCAGGATATAAAGGTGGTGATTATATTCTTAATTCTTTGTGTGAAATATTTAAAAGAGTAAAAAAGTTTGACATAAATAAGAAAAAAATCTATAGGGTGAATGCTGATTGTTTTGCAATTGTAGTTGAAACAAAAGATAAATTTTATTTAAATTCTATGGCTTTAGAGATAATTACACAAATAGAAAATAGCTTATTTATTTATGAAGAGTTAGAGCTTCCTGTATATATTCAAGCTGGAATTTCACAAGAAGAACCATTTTTAAGAAATGCTGAGTTAGCAATTTTACAAACTAAAAATAGTTTTGATAAAGTTTCTTTTTATACAAGTGAATTAAATAATAAAAAGCATAGTATTGAAAATATTAATATGCTGAAAAAAGTAAAAGAGGCTTTAAAAAACAATAAAATAAGACCATTTTTTCAACCTTTGGTTGATTTAAAAACAAAAAATATAGTTAAATATGAAGCATTAGTTAGACTTATTGATGATGAAGGAAAAGCAATTGCTCCTTTTTTCTTTTTGGAACTTACAAAAAAATCAAAACTCTATCCTAAAATTACAAAGTTAGTTATAGAAAAGTCAATAGAATTTATTAAAAAAGAGAATTTAGGAGTATCTATTAATATCTCTTATCAAGATATAAAAGATAAATCAACATTATATTTTATCTCTTCAATTTTAGAAATTAATAGGGATATTTCACATTTTATAACATTTGAATTGCTTGAAAGTGAGCAGATTGAAAATTATGATGAAGTATTTAAATTTATTGACTTAATTAAAAGTTATGGATGTAAATTAGCTATAGATGATTTTGGAAGTGGATATTCAAACTTTACTCATATATTTAATATGAATCCAGATATTTTAAAATTAGATGGTAGTTTAATTAAAGATATAACCACAAATAAAAATTCAGAAAATATTGTAAAAGCAATGATAATGTTAGCAAAAGAGTCAGGTATTCAAACAGTTGCAGAGTTTGTTGATAGCTTAGAAGTTGATGAATATATAACAAAATTAGGAATAGATTTTGGTCAAGGATATTTTTACAGTCCAGCAAAAGATATTTTATAATCAAGTTGGTGATTTAAATAAGATTTAAGTTAACTATTTGTTAATTCTTGATTAGATTTTAGTTAATTATAAGCTGTTAAAATTTCTTTATAGATAAGTTGACGCAGCGACTTATTTATGCGAGCGCTTAAGATAGATTTCTTAGACAAAATAATTTTTATGTTTCCTTGTGTAAAAAAGGGATGTTCCCAGACATCCCTTTTTTTTCAATCTTTCTTAAATCTATTATGCTACTATTGCGAAATGATAAAACTTTTTAAAAATACAACAAACTAATCCATGCCTTTATCGAATCTAAATCAAGAACAACTTAGTGCCGCTACTTGTCCTGCTGGATATAATCTTATAATTGCTAGTGCCGGAACTGGAAAAACGTCTACAATAGTTGGAAGAATTGCAACACTTATAAATAGTGGTGTAAAACCAAGTGAAATTTTACTTTTAACTTTTACAAATAAAGCAGCAGCTGAAATGGTTGCAAGGGTTGCTAAGTTTTTTGGAAAAGATATAGCTAAACAAATCATGGCTGGAACTTTTCACTCTGTTTCATATAAACTTTTAAAAGAATTAAATGTAAATATAACTCTAAAGCAACCAAATGAATTAAAAACACTATTTAAATCTATCTATGAAAAAAGAGTATTTTTTGAAAGGGATGATGAAGCTAATCCTTATGATGGTGGATATTTATATGATATGTACTCTTTATATTTAAATTCAAATGATGGTGAAGAGTTTGGGGATTGGATAAAATCAAAAAATGCAAGTCATGAACTATATACTTTGATTTATGAAGATGTAGTTGCTGAGTTTCATGAACTAAAAACAAAATATGGATATGCAAACTTTGATGATTTGTTAACAATTATGTTAGATACTTTAAAGGAGAAAGAGTTTGAATTTAAAGAGATTTTAGTAGATGAATACCAAGATACAAATCCTCTTCAAGGAAGACTTCTTGATGCTTTTAGACCAAAATCTCTATTTTGTGTTGGTGATTATGATCAAAGTATTTATGCTTTTAATGGCTCAGACATTGGAATTATTTCAACATTTGCAAAAAGATATGAAAATGCAACAGTTTTTACTTTACGGAAAAATTATCGTTCTACCAAACCAATTTTAGATTTAGCTACAAAAGTTATAGAGTACAATGAAAGAGTTTATGAAAAAAAACTTGAAGTTGTAAGAACTGAAAATGAACATAAACCAAAATTATTAGCCTTTAATGAGCTTTTTTCACAATATGAATATATCTCAGAATTAATATCAAAAAGCTCAACTCCACATAATGAAATTGCAATTATTTATAGAAATAATTCAAGTGCAGATGGAATCGAAGCAAATTTAAGGGAGTTTTCAATTCCAGCAAAAAGAAAAGGTGGAATGAGTTTTTTTGATTCGGTTGAAGTAAAATTTATTTTAGATGTTTTAGTTATGCAAATCACACACAATGATATGATGGCTTTTATTCACGTGGTTGAGCATGGAAAAGGAATTGGAAAAGCAATTGCAAAAGATATTTTTGATGCACTTATAAAACTTGGTGATGGAGATTTGTTAAAAGGTCTTTTTTCTCCTCGATCTGATATAAATAACCCTTATGAAAATGGAAAAATCAAAAATAGACAACTTGGTCTTTTTGATGATTTTATTGAGTTAGGTTCTATTTCAAAGTTTAAAGATTGTAATTTTGAAGAGGCTTTTTTAGGAAATCCAATTTTAAAACATCCAAAACTAAATGTAGATGGTGGTAAATATTTATATGATATTTATCTGTTAATGAAACATTTAAGAAGAACAAAAATTCCAGAAACTTTAGTATCAAATATCTCATCTTCAATGGCGTATTCTAAATTAAAAGATTTTTTATCTACAAAAAGAGCAACACAAAAAGATGGAACTATAAATCCAAGCCAAAAAACAAAATCTCTGGCTAAAATAAATAGAAAAGTGATGCTTTTGAAAAATTTATCAAGAAATTTTCAAGATTTATCAAAATTCATAAACTCTATGATTTTAGGTGGAAGTGAGATGAGTGAAGGCGATGGCGTAAATCTTCTTTCAATTCATGCAAGTAAAGGTTTAGAGTTTAAAGAAGTTTATGTAATAGATTTAATGGATGGAAGATTTCCAAATAGAAAACTAATGAGTAAAGGTGGAAGCATAGAAGAGGAGAGACGACTATTCTATGTTGCAGTTACAAGGGCTAAAGATATTTTGTATTTATCTTTTGCAAAATATGACAAAATAAAAAAGATGACCTTTGTTGCCAGTCCATTTCTAAAAGAAGCAGGAATGGTTATAAAAGATAGTGAAGAATCTTAGTTTTAAGTCAAAGATAATAAAATAGCAGAATTTTTTAATTGTACATTTTAGGAATATGAGTGGAAAAGTTTTTTTTAATAATAACAGTATGTGCAATAATTATGGTTGCTCCTGGAGTATCAAAATTAGTCAGAACACCAGTTGTTGTAGTTGAGATATTTTTAGGACTATTTGCAGGATATTTAGGCCTATTATATGATGATGAAACATTAAAACTTGTGGCTAAATTTGGATTTGTTTATTTGATGTTTTTAGCAGGTCTTGAGATAAATCTTAAACTTGTGAAAATTATAAAAGCAACCCTTGCTCTTAATGTAATATTATATTTTATCTCTTTATATTCTATTTCAGCATTAGTTTGTTGGCTTTTTAATTTAGGTATTACCTATTTTGTTGCACTTCCTATTTTCTCTTTAGGTATGATTATGATGCTTATAAAAGAGTATGGGAAAGATGAACCTTGGTTAAATCTTGCTTTATCAATTGGTGTTGTTGGTGAAGTTATAAGTATCCTTGCACTTACTTTATTTAGTGGTTGGATAGAGTATGGATTTAATATACAATTTTTCCTTTCAATTTTAACAATAATTAGTGTTATAGTTGTTAGTATTTTAGGTTTGAGAATTTCATATATACTATTTTGGTGGTTTCCTGAACTTAAAAATTTTCTAATACCAGATTCACATGATGATAGATATAATCAAGATATAAGATTTTCAATTTCTACTTTATTGATTTTGGTTTCTATTATGTTAGTTTTAAAAATTGATGTTGTTTTAGGTGCCTTTGCAGCTGGATTATTCTTTAAAATGTTTTTTAATCAAAAACATGAGTTACTTGAAAAAATAGAATCTTTTGGTTTTGGTTTTTTCGTACCTATCTTCTTTATTTACACGGGTTCAACTGTAAAATTAGATATGATTAATTTAGAAATTTTACAACATGCTCTTTTTATTATGGTAACAATTATTTGTATTAGATTAATAAGTTCTTATTTGTCTTTTTATAAATATCTTAAATTTAAACAAACTACACTTTTTGCTCTTAGTGATTCTATGCCATTAACATTTATGGTAGCAATTGCAATGCTCTCTTTTAATTATGGTTTAATTACACAAGAAGAGTATTTTTCATTTATCATTGCAAGTATGGTAGATGGACTTTTCCTCATGATACTTATTCGAAAATTCTATAGATTTTTCAAACTAGAAAAAACAAATTTATAAATATTACTCACATAAAATAATTCTTTTGTGTGAGTAATAAAAAACCTAATAATATATTAAAATCATTTATATATTTATAACAATTAATGAATGAATATTCATGAGTTATATATTTCTATATATAGCGTAATTATCGGAGTTAAAATGCTATTTTAATGCTATTATAAAAGTAAATATTTCAAATTTTACATAAGAAAAACTAATAAATTAAGTTTTTATTTAAGTTATAAAACTTATAATGGATTTTATGAAGTATATTTATAAATATTATTATATTGTAAGTATTATCAAATTGTTTAGGAGGTAAAAGTTGAAAGACAGCAAAGCTTTACAAAATGATGTTAAATCCAATTCTGTTGAAGTTACAAGCAGAAGAGATTTTTTTAGAAAAACAGCTATTTATTCAGCTGGTGCTTTAAGTGCAGCATCAATTTTATCGCCAGTGTCTGTTAAAGCAGATGAAGCGGCTATAATAAATGAGGTACCTTGGGGACAAAAGCTAGGTGATCCAGTAGATAAAAACTTATATGGAATACCATCACCATATGAACACAATAATATTAGAAGAACACATGATTTATTCTCATCAGGGGATGCATATGCTTCTGTATCAATGTGTCCAATTCATGAATCTGAAGGTATTATCACACCAAATGGACTGTTTTTTACAAGAGATCATGGAGGAACAGCCCATGTTGATCCTAATGAGTGGAGATTAATGATTCATGGTAAAGTTAAAAAAGAGATAGTTTTAACTTTAGAAGATTTAAAAAGATACCCTAGCGAATCAAGAATTTACTTTATAGAGTGTCCTGCAAATGGAAGTCCAGAGTGGAGAGGACCTCAATTTAATAGTTTACAATTTATGAAAGGTTTAATGAGTGCTGCTCAATGGACTGGTGTAATGTTAAAAACTATTTTAGATGATATTGGTTTAGAAAAAGATGCAGTTTGGATGTTAGCTGAAGGAAGTGATAATGCTTCAAATCCAAGAAGTATTCCAGTTGAAAAAGCTTTAGATGATGTTATGGTTGTTTGGGGACAAAATGGTGAAGCATTAAGACCTGAACAAGGTTATCCTGTAAGACTTATTGTTCCAGGTTGGGAAGGAAATCTTAATACTAAATGGTTAAGAAGATTAGAATTCTCAGATAAACCATGGCATTCAAAAGAAGAAACTTCTAAATATACAATGTTACAAAAATCAGGAAAAGCTATTCGATATTTTTGGGTTAATGAAGTTAACTCAGTAATTACAAGCCCTTGTCCTGAAAAACCATGGACACATTTGAAAAAAGGTGATATGGTAGAAATTGAAGGACTTGCTTGGTCTGGACATGGAACAATCAAAGGTGTTGATATATCTTTTGATGGTGGAGATAATTGGATTGAAGCTAAACTAAAAGGTTTAGTGTTACCAAAATCTTGGACAAGATTCTCTTATGTTTACAGATGGGATGGAAAACCTCTATTATTATCAAGTAGATCATATGATGATTTTGGAAATATTCAACCTACAATTGATCAAGAGACATCTGCAATTGGTGTTGAATCAGTATATCATAGAAATGCAATTGTGACATGGGAAATTACAAGTAAAGGAGAGTGCAATAATGTTCAAATTAGAAAACACAAAAAAGCTTAAATTTACTCTTTTTAGCATTGGTTTATCAACACTATTAGCAAGTTCTGCAATTGCTGCTTCAAAAGAGACATCAGTTGATGGTGCTGTTAAATATCCAATTAAAGATGGTAAATATAACTCTTATTATGTAAATACTCAAGAGGTTAAAGATTCTAATATTGGTAGAGCAGTAACACAAAAAGAAATAACAGCTTGGAATGTTGATGTAAGACCTGATGGAACTGGTTTACCTGAATTTGATATGAAAAATGGTGAAGTAGTTTTAGGAGATGATGGAAAACCTAAAAAAGCAGAAGGTTCTGTTGAAACTGGTGCTGAGTTATATGATAAACATTGTGTTATGTGTCATGGTGACTTTGGTACAGGTGGAAAAGGTTATCCAAGACTTGCAGGTGGAACAAAAGAGTCTTTAAAAATTCAAAGATTAAACCCAGCTGATGAAAATCCAAATCCAGATACTCCAATTAGAACTATAGGTTCATATTGGCCATATGCTAGTACATTATATTGGTATATTCAAGACTCGATGCCTTTCCCTCATCCAAAAAGTTTAACAAATAGTGAAACTTATGCTTTAACTGCATATATGTTATCTGTAAATGGTATTCAATATGAAGGTGAAGATTTAGAAGATGAGTTTGTGTTAGATAAAGAAAAAATGAAAAAAATTGTGATGCCAAATCACGATGGATTCTATCCTGAAGTTGATACACCAGATCCTAGACAAGGTGTAAAAAATATGACTGCATTACTTTCTAATCCTAAAATTTATGGAACAGGGACAAAATGTATGAAAGATTGTATAAAAGAGGATGTAAATACACTTCTTTTAAAAATCGAAAATGATTTAACTGCAAATGCAAATCAACACGCATCAACAGTAAGAGATTTGCCAAAAACTGAAGATAAAGGTACTATATCTGTTGCACAAAAAACATATGAAGAGACATGTGTAACTTGTCATGGTAATCCAGCTCTTGGAGCTCCTGTTTTAGGTGATAAAGCTGCTTGGGCAAAGGTTGTTGAGAAGGGAATTGATAAAGTTTATCATAATGGAATAAATGGTATAAATTCTATGCCCCCTAAAGGTGGTCTTGATTTAACAGATGAGAAAATGAAAGAAGTAATCGATTATATGATTAATTCTAGTAAATAAAAAAGGAGAGCTTATGAATGTAATTAAAAAGTTACTAGCAGTATCTGCAATTAGTGGATTAGTGGTAGTTAGTGGTTTTGCATCAGATGATGAGTTAGTTAAAAAAGGTGAAAAAATCTTTAATACTAATACTCAGGGAAATTGTTTAGCTTGTCATGCTGTAAATGGTAAAGCTATAGATGGCCCAGGAAGTATGGGACCTATTTTACAATCTTTATCAGCTTGGCCAGATGAAGCTTTATATGCAAAAATTTATGACCCAAATACAACAAACCCAATTTCAACAATGCCAGCATTTGGTAAAAATGGTTGGTTAAGTGATGATGAAATTAAAGCTGTAATCGCTTATTTAAAAACAATTAATTAATACAAAGGATAACACATGATGAATAGAAGAAGTTTTTTAAGTTTAGGATTAGGTGCAGTTGCAATTGCGGCAATTCCTGGAAAATTAAGTGCTGTTGATTTTAGAGAAACTCTACCAAAAGCATGGACTGCAACAAAAGTAGATGAAGCTATAAAAGAGCTTTTTGGATCAAATACATTAACTGAGGGAAGTATTAATTTAAGTGCTCCTGATATTGCTGAAAATGGTGCTGTTATTCCAGTTTCTTTTGATACTCAATTAAAAGCTACAAGAATTGCAGTATTCCAAGATGCAAATCCTGAAAGTGCAGTTGCTGTATTTAGTTTAAATGAAAATTCTGTTGCTGATTATGCAATTAGAATTAAACTAGCAAAAACAGGTACAGTTACAGTTGTTGCAGAAGCAGATGGAAAATTATATTCAGCTTCTAAATTAGTAAAAGTAACTATTGGTGGATGTGGTGGTTGATTTTTTCAACTTATTCATAAAAAATTATAAATAACATAAAAAAATAGATAGAAAAAAGGAAAAAAAATGTCAGATACTACAAAAATCAAAGCAAAATTAAAAGACGGAATAGTTGAAGTAAAAGCATTAGCTACACATCCAATGTTAAGTTACCAAGAAGCAGAAAGAGCAAAAAAAGAGGCTAACTTTATTACTTATGTAGTTGCAAAAGTTGGAGATAAAGTTGTGTATGAAGCATCAACAAGTCAATTCTTATCAAAAGATCCTTACCTAAAGTTTTCATTTAAAGGTGCAGCTGTTGGTGATACAATTGAACTTACTTGGAAAGATTTAAAAGGTAATACAGATACAAGTAGTGAAAAAATAAAATAGTTACAAACTTTATGCAATTAAAATAAAAGGAGATATGATGTTATCAAAATTTGTAAAGTCTACAGCAATAATAGCACTTACAGTTTGCTCTTTATATGCAGCTGATTTCAATGCTCAAGCAGAAAAAGATAGGGTTGCAACAATAAAGTATTTTGAAGCAAAGTTTGCTGATCCAGAAAAAAATAAAAATACTTTTTTCCCGTATTCAACAGATGAAGAGTTGAAAAATGATTATGCAAAAAATTTAAAACATAATGATTTTGCAATAGGAGCTTATTCATTCTCTAAAGATGCTAAATCTCAATATGAGGCAATTAAAGAGATGCCACCTTATGATTCAGGTATTGAAAAAGGTGAGACATTGTATAACAAAAAATTTGCTAATGGAAACTCATTAGCAACTTGTTTTCCTGATACAAAAGTAACAGGGAATTACCCATATTTTGATGAAAAGAAAAAACAGTTAGTATCTTTAACTTCTGCTGTTAATGATTGTTTAAGAGCTAATGGTGAAGCTGAGTGGAATACGCAAAAAGGTGATATGGCAAATTTCCAAGCATACTTAGCTAGTACAACAACTGAAGCTGGTAAAAAAGTGGATATTAAAATATTAAGTGCTGATGCTAAAAAAGCTTATGAAAATGGAAAAGAGTATTATTACAGTCAAAAAGGTTATTTAAAACTTTCTTGTGCTGAGTGTCATGTTCAAGGAGCAGGTGTAAGAGTTAGAAATGAAAAACTTTCTCCATTAACTGGACAAATGACACATTTCCCTGTATATAGATTAAAATGGGATGAATTAGGTACGATTGAGCGAAGAATATCAGGTTGTATTGTAGATCAAGGTCAAGTTCCTCCAAAAGATGAAAGTACACAAATGAAAGAGTTATTATATTTCCTTGCGTATATGTCAAATGGTATGGCTGTTGACGGTCCAGATGTAAGAAAATAATAAGGTGGATATTATGAAAAAAACAATTTTAAAATTCGTAACAGCAACAGCATTATTAACTTCTGGATTAGTTGTAAGTGTTAATGCTTCTGAAATATCTAAATTAGATGTAAAAAAAGAGTGTAATGTTCAAGCGAATGGTATTGAAAAAGTATTAGCAACAGCAACAAAATATAATGAAATAGCAGTAAAACACAATGTTGAATTTATGAGATTGGGAATGAAAGCTAGTCAATATATTGAAGCTGTTGATGCTGCAATAAAATCAGGTGCTAAAACAATAGATATAGTTGATGATAAAAAGAAAAAAACTGGGGATGTAGCTGTTGAATACGGTGCATGGAGAGCTTGTTCTTTTGCAATTAGTGCTTTAACTCAAGAAGAAGAGGCTAAAAAAACTTGGAAATTGGCAAGTCCAAGTGATGGGTATAAATATTAATAAAATATTTTATTAATAGGTTTAAAAAAGTCAAGATTTATTACTCTTGACTTTTTTTATTCCCATAAATTTAAAAATACAATAAAAAATTAGTATTTTAAACTAATAAAAGGTATAAAAATGAGTAAATTAAGTAGAAGAGAGTTTGTTTATATGGTTGCAATGCTTGGAGCTGCGCCTGTATTTGCAAATTCTCACACAAGAATGACAGATACAAAAAAATTAGAAGATTATTATAAATTAAAGCCATTTGGGAATGCTAGATTTTTACATATGACAGATTCTCATGCACAATTACTTCCTGTTTATTTTAGGGAGCCTAGTGTTAATCTTGGATTTTTTAGTAATTTTGGTAAACCACCACATATTGTAGGTGAGAAATTACTTGATTATTATGGAATTAAAGGTAATAAAAGACTTGAATATGCATACTCTTGTGTAGATTTTGAAAAACATGCAAAAGTTATGGGAAAAGTTGGTGGTTTTGCACAAATTAAAACTGTAGTTGATTATTTAAAAAATAGTTTTGGTGCAGATAAAACTATTTTATTAGATGGTGGAGATACATGGCAAGGAAGTGCAACTGCTCTTTATACAAGAGGTAGAGATATGGTTGGTGCTATGAATCTACTTGGTGTTGATGTGGCTGTTGGGCATTGGGAATTTACATATAAAGCTGAAGAAGTTTTAGCAAATGTAAAAGAGCTAAAAGCAGAATTTTTAGCACAAAATATCTTTGTGAAAGAAGATGCTTTAATGAATGGGGCTGAAGCTTTTGATGAAGATAGTGGATTAGCATTTAAACCATACACAATTAAAACTATGGGAAAAGCAAGAGTTGCAATTATCGGTCAAGCATTCCCTTATACAACTATTGCAAATCCTCAAAGATTTATTCCTGATTGGACATTTGGAATAAAAGAAGACAATATGCAAGAGATTGTTAATAAAATTAAAGCAGAAGAAAAACCTGATGCTATTATTGTACTTTCTCACAATGGTTTTGATACAGATAAAAAAATGGCAGAAGTTGTAACTGGAATTGACTTTATTATGGGTGGACATACTCATGATGGTGTTCCTGAAGCTGTTCCTGTTAAAAATGCAAGTGGTACAACTTATGTTTGTAATGCTGGAAGTAATGGTAAATTCTTAAATGTTCTAGATTTAGATATTCAAAAAGGAAAAATCAAAGACTTCAAATTTACACTTCTTCCTATTTTCTCTGATTTAATTCCTGAAAATAAAGAGATGAAAAAATATATTGAAGATGTAAGACTTCCATTCTTAAAAGAACTTACACGCCCAATAGCAACAACTGAACAAACATTGTTTAGAAGAGGAAACTTTAACGGTTCATGGGATCAAATTATTTGTGATGCACTTTTAGAAGTAAAAGAAGCACAAATTTCATTATCTCCTGGATTTAGATGGGGAACATCTGTAATGCCAGGTCAAACAATCACATTTGATGATTTAATGACTCAAACTGCTATGACATATCCAGAAACTTATGCAAGAGATATTAAAGGTGAGGATATTAAAGCTATTTTAGAAGATGTTGCTGATAACTTATTTAATGAAGATCCATTCTACCAACAAGGTGGAGATATGGTAAGAACAGGTGGAATTTCATATAGAATAAATCCAACAGCAAAAATGGGTGAAAGAATCACTGATATTGTTTTAACAAAAACTGGTGAAAAACTAGATGCTAGTAAATCTTACAAAGTAGCTGGTTGGTCAACTGTTGGAGCAAAATCTGAGGGTGAACCTGTTTGGGAAACTGTAGAAACATATCTAAAAAATGTTAAACATATTACTAATGTAAAAGTTGATACTCCTGATATTATAGGAATTAAAGGTAATCCTGGAATTATTTAATTTTAGGCTAAAGGTATAAAGAACTCTCTTTATACCTTTTTCGATTTAATAAATTTTTTATAGTAAATATTTATTAAGTTGAAAAAAGGATTCTATTTTGATAAAAATTTTACTATTTTGTCTATTTCTAATTGTTAATTTAAATGCAGATTTTAAAGAGGGTGAAGCTATTTTTAAAAATAAATGTTCCTCTTGTCATGGAAATGCTATAGATATAAATATTTTAAAAGAGAATTTTTTTGAAAAAGAAAATAAGCTTTTAAATCTAAAATCACCAACTGTAAATATGTTAGCTTATGAAATAATGGATAGTTCAAAAAAAATTGGTGATGAAACTGATCCTGAAATGCAACAACTAGAAATTGAGGGTTTCTTAAAATCTTATTTAGAAAATCCTGATAGATTTAATTCAATTTGTGATGAACATATTTTAAAATATTATGATGTTAAAAAACCTATTTTAGGCTTGAGTAGTGAAGAGTATTCAAATCTTGCAATATTTTTTATGAATTATAAAAAATATAAAACTCAAACAATAAAAACAAAAGAGTTAGCTTTAAATGATGAAACAGAAATTTTAAAAAAAGCTCAAAAAGAAAATAAAAAAATCATTGTGTATGCAACTTCAAAAAGTTGTTTTTTTTGTAAAAAGATGGATAAAGAAGTTCTTAGTTTAGATGAAGTGAAGAATGAAACTAATAAAAACTTTGTTTATATGAAAGTTGATGTGGATGAAACTAAACTTCCTTTTTCTTTACAAGAAGTTTATAAACAAATAACTCCAACATTTTTTATAGTTTCAAAAGAGGGAACTTATATAAAACAGTATCCTGGAAGTTGGATAAAAAGTGATTTTTTAGAAATTTTGAAAGAGAATATAAAATAATATGAAAAGTATGGGAAAAGTTTTAAATACTTTTAGTGCTACAAAAGATTCAAGTGGACTTCCAAGACCACAAGTGTCATTTTTAAATCTAATCGAGGGCTTTGGAATTGAAAATGATAAATTTGCAGGGAAAAAACTAGAACAAACTGTTATGATTGTAGGATTAAAATCCTATGAAATTGCATTGCAAAATGGTATAAATTTAGAGTTTGGCTGTTTAGGTGAAAATGTTTTGTTGGATTTTGACCCACATAGTTTGGAAATAGGAACAAATCTAATAATTGGTGATTCAATTATTGAAATCACTCAGGTTTGTACCATTTGTAATCATTTGGCTGTTTTTGATGAAAATTTACCAATTTTATTAAAAGGTCATAGGGGAGTTTATTGTAAAATCATAAAAAGTGGTAATATATCAAAAGATATGATAGTAAAAATAGAAGGATAAAAGATGATAAAAAAATTTATATTAGTTGTATTTATGGCAGTTTTTTCTTATGCCCAAGCAAAGTTTAGTGAACCACAACCTAGTTTTGATAATCCAAGAAAAGTGGTTTATTCTTTATATGTTGGTGATTTAGAAACAGTTGAACATACAATTGGTTCTATGTACAATATTTTAAAAGAGTATCCAGCTGAAAGTCTAAAAATAGTTGTTGTTGCTTATGGAAAAGGAATGAGAGTTTTAAAAAAAGATTATGATAAAAAAACTCTTGAAAGAATTAAATCTTTGATGGAATATGATGTTGAGTTTATTGGTTGTAGAAATACAATGGAAACTATGAAATGGAAAGAGTCAGATTTTATAGATGGAATTAGTTTTACTCAAGCTGGAATTGTTGAAGTTATTGAAAAACAACAAGATGGATATATTGGAATTACTGCTTATTAATTTAAGTTTTTTAATTTAAAACAGGAGAATGAAATGTTGAAAAAAAGTTTATTATTATCAAGTTTGGTTTTATCTTCAAGTTTATATTTAAATGCCACAACAATCTCAAATGATGAGTGTACAAAAAAAGGTGATAATTTTATTTATGCAGGAAATGAGTGTATTGAATATAAAAAATTTAAAGGTGAAGTAGAAGGTGCATTAAATATCATAGTTCATGGAACTTGGAAAGATGGAACTGATACACTTGCGCGATATGCTCCTTTTGCTGAAGATATAGCAATGCGTACAGATATTACAACGATTGCTGTTGCACTTCCTGGATATTCAAAAAGTTCAACAAATAAATTTCCTTCATTGTCTCACAATGGAGTTGAAAATTTAGCTGCAAAAAAAGAGTATGTTGAATTTTTAGATGAATTAGTTAAAGCTCTAAAAGATAAATATGATGCTTCAACTCTTACTTATATTGGCCATAGTGCTGGATGTATGATGGGTGCAACTTTAACTGGAATTGACCCAGAACTTATAAATAATATTGTTTGTGCAGGTGGTGTTTATAATATCCATGAAAAAACTGATGTTAAAGGTTTAATTTCAATAGTTGATGTTTTAGATAAAGTTAGTAAAAAAACAAAATTTGCTCTTGTTTATGGAACAGCTGATGATATTTCAGTTCCAAAAACTACAATAGATTTTTATAATTTAGCAAAATCAAAAGGTCTAAATGCAATACTTGTAGAAGCAAAAGATGCTCCACATTTAGATTTAGATATGACAAATGAATCTATAAATGCTATTTTAGAATTAGTTGAAGAGTAAAATAGTTTAAATCTGAAAAGGCTAATAAACAATAGAATATTTTGAAACTATATCTGAGATAGTTTCTCCAATTTCATCTAGTTTATTAGCTTTTAATCTTGCAGAATTTCCAGAAATTCCAACTGAACCAATCAAAATATTCTCTTTATTAAAAAGTGGAACAGCAACACAACACATTCCATCTTGATACTCTTTGTTATCAACTGAATAACCTCTACTTTTTACTTGTTCTATCTCAATTTTTAATTTGTTTATATCTGTAATTGTATTGTTTGTGAATTGATTAAATTTGATTTTTTCTAAATCATAATTTCCAAAAGCTAACATTGATTTTCCTAAAGCACTTGTGTGAAGATTTACTTGAACACCAATATTATTTCTTGTTTTTAACTTTTGGTTTGATAAATCAATTTGGTTTATATATGAAACTTTATAATCATCAAAAATACCTAAATAGGCACATTCATTTGTTTTTTTTGAAATCTCTTCAAGTAAAACTTTTGTTGATTTTATAAGTAGTTCTATTTTTGTAGTTTGATTTGTTTTATTTGAAATATCATTTGCAATTATTTCATTTGAATTTTCTAAATAAGAGATAAAATCTTCATCTTTTAGGGTTTTTAAAAGTCTTGACATTGTGCTTTTATCAATTTGTAATTTTTCACACAATGTAACTGCCAAAATAGGTTTACCAAAATCTATGATAAACCTATAAACTTTTAAACCTTTAGATAAAGATTTTATAGAAGAAGCCATAATAAACCTTTTTAGATTTATTATAACGAATTTATTTTACTAATAACTCATTAAATTTAGCTAACCATTCAGGATGAGCAGGCCAAGCAGCAGCTGTTACTAAATTCCCATCAACGATTGCACTTTCAAAGCCAATATCTGCCCATGTTCCACCACTAAGCCCAACATCAGGAGCACAAGCTGGATAACAAGAACAAGTTTTATTTTTTATAATTCCAGCAGCTGCTAAAACTAAAATACCATGACAAATAGAAGCAATTGGTTTATTTGCACTATTGAAGTTTTGAACAATTTCAATTACTCTTGCATTTAATCTAATATACTCAGGAGCTCGACCTCCAGGAATAACTAAGGCATCGTAAGTTGATTCATTTACATCAGCAAATGAAGCATTTAAAGTGAAGTTGTGACCAGGTTTTTCTGTATAAGTTTGGTCACCTTCGAAATCATGAATAGCAGTTTTAATTTGTTCACCTGCTTTTTTATCTGGACAAACAACATCAACACTATAACCTAACATTTTTAGACATTGAAAAGGAACCATAAGTTCATAATCTTCTACAAAATCACCAGCTAATATTAAAATTTTTTTTGACATAAGTTCTCCTTAATTTTATTAATTAAGTAGATAATATAGCAAAGCAATTTAAAAGAAGATTTATTTTAAATTTAGTTTTTTTTACTCTCACATAGTGAAACTACAATAAAATAAAAATATTTAATTTCCTTCGTAAAATTCCAATTCTCTAAAGGCATCAAATACATTTTTGCTATTTAATTCTTGATACATAGCTTTATTTTTAAATTCATCCATTGTTACAACTTTTGTAATCTCACTTCCATTTGTCTCATTTTCAATAGCTTCTAAAACTCTTTGTTTTAATAAAGTAAAATACTCAACAGCTTCATTTATTGCTGTTTTTGAAGTATCTAATCCATGACCAGCAACTAAATAGTTCCAATCTTTTTCTTTTATCATATCAAGGGCTTTAATTGAACCAATAACTGAACCATCTCTATTTGAAGTAACTCTTCCATTCATTACTAAATCACCTGAAAAAAGAACCTTTTCATTTGGCATAAAAACAAATAAATCTTCTGAAGTATGGGCTTTTGTTCCAACAGGAATAATCGTAATTTCTTTATCACCTATTTTTATGTTTTTAACTTCATTTACAATCTCATCAATTTTTATAATTTTTGTTCCTTTTATTGCATCAGATTTTATTACTTCAAACATTCTTGTTTTTGAATCGCTTGAATATTGAGTGTTAATAAGTGATGGTCCTAAAATTTTTGCCTTAAATGTCTCTTTGTAAAAATTATTTCCAAGCCAATGATCATCATGACTGTGAGTATTTATTACTAATTTAACTGGTAGTTTTTCTATTTTTGACATGGCTTCATAGGCTTGTTTTGCAAACTGAAAACTAGCTCCTGTATCAATTAAAACATAACTATTATCTGCTTTTATATAACAACTATTTGACATAAAACCACCATTTTCTTTTGATGGAATCTCAAGTTTTCCTAAAAAACACCAAACATCTTTTGTAATTTTTACTGGTTTTAAATTGTAATCAAATGCAAAAACAGAAATTGATGAAAATATTAATGAAAATAGAACTTTTTTTAGCATAGTTATCCTTTTTAATTTATAATTAAAAATTATATTGTAATATCACTTTTATATAAGTAATAGTTTTAATTTTATAGACAGGATTTAAAAAATGGATAAGAAAAAACAGATGCCTTTTAATCTAAATAATTTTTTATTAGCAACAAGTTTAGCCTTTGATTTTAGAAAAAAAGATTTAGAAAACACAACTTTAGGACACTATAAAAGAGTGGCTTTTATAGCTTTACATTTAGGAATAAAACACAATCTTGAACCAAAACAACTAGCAGATTTATGCTCTTATTCATTATGTTATGATTTTAAAAAAGAGGATTTAGAACAACTTCCTTTTTTAGAAAAAAGTGAAACTTTGAATAATCCTTTGTTTTTAGAAATTATCTCATTTGCTAGTTTTTTAGATAAAGAGTTCTCTTTAGGAATTGATAATATTGAGAATAGAATAAAAGCAAAAGAGTATATAAAAGAGAATAAAAGTGAACTTTTAGATATTTCTTCTCAAGTTGGATTTTTCTTAGATTTATTAAATGAAAATGATATTTTGATGTTTATTTATGCTTCTTTATATGATTTTACAACTATTTTAGATTTTGAAGAGATTTTAAAAATCACAACAGTTTTTCATAAAATTGTAAATCCAAATTCAAATCTTTTGATTTTATGTGAAAAAATTACAAAAGAGTATGATTTTGAAAATAAAGATAAACAAACTTTTTTAATTGCAAACTCTTTACAAAATATTGGAAAACTAACGATTCCATCAAAAATTCTAAATAAAAAAGAGCCACTAACTTCAAATGAATATGAAATTATAAAAGCTTATCCATACTATTCAAAAAAGATTTTAAACAATATTATGGGATTTAATGACATTGCAGTTTGGGCTTCAAAAGTTCAAGAAAGAGTTGATGGAAGTGGTTATCCTTTGGGATTAAGTGCAAAAGATTTAAGTTTAAAAGATAGGTTAATGAATACTTTAAATATTTATCATGCTTTAAAAGAACCAAGAGTTTATAGAACTGCTTTTAGCCATGAAAAAGCTATCGAAATTATGAAAAAAGAAGCAAAAGATGGAAAACTTGATATGTCACTTGTGGAAGATTTTGATAGGTTTTTTAAAGATTAAAAAAGTAGAGTTAAAAAAAGAGAGTCCTAAAACTCTCTTTTTTTATGGTTTAACTGTTGTAAGTCCTAAACTTAACCAAGACTGCATTCCACCTCTGTACCATTTTAGTTTCTCTTCTGGATAACCAATTGCAATTAATGCTTTCATAGATTCAGGAGATTGTCCACACCATGCGCCATTACAAAATAATAATATCTCTTTTGCATTTTTAAAATCATATTTATCACCAGTGATTTTTACTCCTAAGATTTCTAAATACTCTTTAAATTCATCAGGATATTGAGATTGTTTCATATAAACATATGGAATATTTATAGCACTTGGGATTGTTTCATGGAAAAACCAATTTTCAGTTCTTGAATCTACTAACATCATATTTTTATCTGTTTTTGCTTTTTCTATAAACTCTAAAACTTCAACTTCTCCATATGTTTCAACTTTTGGTGAAAATTTCATTGGAGCAATTTTCCCCATATAAGTTACAAAGGCTCTTTTACAGTTTGCATCAACTGAATCAGCAGCTTGATGTTCTCCCCCATAAACAGTTTTTGGGTCGAAATTTACATTTTTACACTCGTCTTTTTTTTCTCTTTTAATAACAATATTTTTTAATTCATCTTTTGAATTTTTGTAATTTACTTCAACTCCATCACTTTGTAAGTCAACTGCAAAAAGTGAAGCACTTAATACAAAACTTCCTATAATTATTTTTAACATTTTTCTCTCCTTAATATTAAAAGTTAGTACAAAAAATTATAGCACATCTATTAGAAAAATTAATAATGTATTTTAAATATAGAGTTATTTAGTGCAATTAGTAAAATAACATCATAAGAAAAAAGTAGATATAATCGCGTATATTATAGAAAAAGATAGGATTTTTAATGAGCGAAAAATACGAACCGTCAAAAGTAGAAGATAGTTTTTATAAAATTTGGGAGAGCAGAGGTTATTTTGAAATAGATGGAAATAAATCTATTCAAGAATCAGATGCAAACGGAAAACAAAAAACATTTTCAATCATGATGCCACCACCAAATGTAACAGGAAGTTTACATATTGGTCATGCCTTAACATTTACATTACAAGATATTATTACAAGATATAAAAGAATGGATGGGTTTAAAACTCTTTGGCAACCAGGAACTGACCACGCAGGAATTGCAACACAAAATGTTGTTGAAAAACAACTTTTGGCTGAGGGTACAACTAAAGAAGAAATCGGAAGAGAAAAGTTTTTAGAGAGAGCTTGGCTTCAAAAAGAGACATCTGGTGGAAATATAGTTCACCAAATGAGAAAACTTGGAGTTACGCCTGCTTGGAAAAGAGAAAGATTTACGATGGATGAGGGATTAAAAGAAGCTGTAAAAGAAGCTTTTATCTCTTTATACAACGAAGGTCATATCACTCAAAATAACTACATGGTAAACTGGTGTACACACGATGGTGCATTATCAGATATTGAAGTTGAACATGAAGAGGTAAACGGTAAGTTTTATCATATGATTTATAAATTTGCAGATGGAAGTGGTGAACTTCAAGTAGCAACTACTAGACCTGAAACATACTTTGGGGATACAGCAATCATGGTTCATCCTAACGATGAGAGATATAAATCAATCGTTGGAAAAGAAGTATTATTACCTTTAACTGAGCGAAAAATCAAAGTTATTACAGATTCTCATGTTGATATGGAATTTGGAACAGGTGTTGTAAAAGTAACTCCTGCACATGACCAAAATGACTACGAAGTTGGAAAAAGACACGATTTAGAGTTTATCAAAGTATTTGATGAAAAAGGTATTTTAAACGAATATTGTGGAGAGTTTGCTGGACTAGAAAGACTTGAAGCAAGACCTGTTATTGTAAAAGCTTTAGAAAATGCTGGATATATTGTAAAAATTGAAGAGCATATTCACCAAGTAGGGCATTGTTATAGATGTAAAAATATTGTTGAACCGTTTATCTCTCAACAATGGTTTTTAAGCTCTGAAATGGCTCAAGAATCAATTAGAAAAACAAAAGAAACTACAAAAGAAAGAGCTGCAACTGGAGAACATAATGGGACACTTTTCCACCCTGCACATTGGATAAACTCATATACAGCTTGGATGGATGAGTTAAGACCTTGGTGTATTTCTAGACAACTTTGGTGGGGACATAGAATTCCTGTATTCACTTGTGATGATTGTGGTCATCAATGGGCAGACAAAGCTGATGAGCCAGAGAAGTGTCCAAAATGTGGAGGAAAACATTATACTCAAGACCCAGATGTACTTGATACTTGGTTTTCTTCAGCTCTTTGGGCTATGTCGCCATTAGGTTGGGGAAATAATGGAAAATTAAAAGAACTTTATAATGATACAGATGAAGAAGATTTTTATCCAAATTCATTACTAATCACTGGTTTTGATATTATGTTCTTTTGGGTAGCTAGAATGATGATGATGGGTGAACACTTTAAAAAACAATTACCATTTGAAGATATTTATATGCACGCATTAGTTAGAGATGAACATGGTGCAAAAATGTCAAAATCAAAAGGAAATGTAATCGACCCACTTGATATGGTAAATGAACATTCTGCTGATATTATTAGATTTACACTTGCATATCTTTGTGTTCAAGGAAGAGATATTAAACTAGGTGCAAAAAATCTAGAGCAATTTAGAAACTTTACAAATAAGCTTTATAATGCAAGTAATTTCTTACAGTTAAATGTGGAAACTTTCCCTGATTTAAAAGATATTACTATTAAAACACCACTTGGTCTTTATATGCAAAGTAAATTAAGTGATGCAGTTGATGAGTTAAGAAATGCGTTAGAAACTTATAAATTCAACGAATCAGCAAGTATTTTATATAAATTTGTATGGAATGAATTCTGCGACTGGGGAATCGAATATGCAAAAGCTTCAAAAGATTCAGTAGTAGAACTTGGAGCAATTTTCAAAGAAACTTTAAAAATGGTATCTCCATTTATGCCATTTATTTCTGATTATTTATATCACAAATTAAGTGGAACAACACTTGAAGAGGGTGATTCATTGATGATTATGAATTTCCCAAAAGAAATAGCAAAAAATCAAGAAATCGAAGATATGTTTGCAATCATAGAAGAAGCAATTACAGCTATTAGAAGAGCAAAAGTTATCATAGATATGGGTAACTCAAAAATTGCAAAAGCGTATTTAAAAATCAATAAAAATATTGATAATGAAATGGCTAAACCATTTATTGAAAAATTAGCAAAAGTAGAAAATATTGA
This sequence comes from Aliarcobacter sp., assembly GCA_028688995.1. GTDB lineage: Bacteria > Campylobacterota > Campylobacteria > Campylobacterales > Arcobacteraceae > Aliarcobacter. The sequence continues at coordinate 169,133 of JAQTXB010000005.1, read as the reverse complement.
GTTTGTAACTGAAAAGCAAGAAAACTCAATCACAGATGTAAGTGATAACCTAGAAGTTTATATCCCAACTGGTGAAATTGATATGACACCAATTATCTCTAAACTTTCTAAACAACAAGAAAAATTAGAAAAAGAGATAGCAAAACTATCTGGAATGTTAAATAACGAAAGATTCGTAGCAAATGCACCAGCAAATGTTTTAGAAGAGAATAGAGCAGGGTTAGCATCGGCTGAAGATAAATTGGCTAAGGTTGTGGCTGAGTTGAAGTCTTTGAGTTAATAAGAGATTTTTTTAGTTAGATTTTTGAAAAGCCCCGTCAAGTTTTGATGGGGCTTTATTTTTTTAAGGAATTTTATGTTTGATGAAATAAAGTGGAGATTCAGATTTTCTATAATTTTTTCTTTGTTGATTTTATTTATATTTATTTTTGAACCAACAGATTCTCCTAATTTAGGTGATTCTGTTTTATTAGGGTTTTTATTTTTAATAATAATTGTATTGTATTTAATTGTATTAATAGCTAGTTTAACTTGTTTATTAAAGTTTAAAAAGATTGGATGGAAAAGTTTTATTCCTATATGTATTAATGCAGTTAGTATTTTAATTATGGTTTTTATTATAATTGGTGAGTTTAAACAAAATTTAAAATTTTCAAAAAATAAAAAGATATATAATAAAATAGTAACTGAAATTTTAAATAACAAAGAATTTCCAGTAGATGGAATTTGTGTAGATAGGTCTGATAATAGAAATATATGTTCAGTAAACATTTCAAATGAATATCCAAATATTACGACTGAGAATAGAATAACAATTCAAAAAATTGAAAATAAGACTTATATATTATTTTATAATTTTATTGGATTTAAAGATAATTATTCAGGGTTTTTATATGTTGCTGATGGTGGAGATCCTAAAAGATATGATGATGCAAAATTAAAAATAAAATTTATTGAAAAGAATTGGTATTATATTTCATATTAATATTAAAACTATTTCCTCTTAAAAAATATAAAGCTCATTACTTCTTCTTACTTTGTGTGGACAAAGTAAGCAAAGCCACCAACGGCTTCGAAGCCCTTTGGGTTCCTTCACTTATTGTTTTATCTTTTCTGTCTTGCAAAACTCATAAATATGTGCATTTAGCACATTTATTTACTCAAACAGTTGCAAGCCTTTTCGAAAAGAGAAAACAAACGCTCAGCTTCTGTAGATGTTGGAATATGGGATAAGGACATTTGCATTTTTGATTTTTTGACTAACAACTTTTCTTTACTCAATTTAAAAAAGATAGTTTGAACACTCGGGATTTATTCTGCCTTTGATGAAGCTAAGATTTTAGGCTTTTTTTTCGGTGAAAAGTGAGGACTGTTTGAGGAGAGAAAAGTGCTAAATGCACTTTTTCGACGAGTTCCGCAACGCAGAAAAAAAAGACTAAAATCTTAGGAAGCTTTGCCTTCATCAATTCGGCAGTCTTTTTTGCTTACTTTTTTGAGACCAAAAAGTAAGAGAAAGCGGAAACTTTTAAGTTTTCAAGAGAGATAGTAATTCAGATATTTTGTATACATTAGATTATTAAAAATTAACAAATAAAATAATACACTCTAGAAAATTATTAATTTGGAGTTAACGAAATGGAAGAGATGAGTACATTAATTAGAAAAAAACTACAATCCTTTAGAATTGTACATTTGATGATGGTTTTCGGAGATATTATATACGGAATAGTTATGCTTTACATATATAAATACGCTCCACTCCAACCTATTTTAAAGGATCTTGAAACTATTTCTCTACTTAAATATTCTTCATTTCTTGTGGCTGTTACTGTAATTGCAATTGTGATTATTATTCGTAAAAGTATGCTAGCATCAGATTCAATGTTTAAAATAAAAGAGACAAATAAATCAATTGATGAGCCAGTATTTTTTGCTAATTATCTTTCAATGCTTTTTACTATTTGGGCAATAATTCAAATAATTGCAGTTATTGGAGTTGTTCTTTTTTTAATGAGTGGAAAAATAATTGTTCCATTGGTTTTAATATTTATTGCAGCATCATTCAAACTATTTAATGGCAGTCGTTTTGAAGAACTTAATCAACTTGCTGTAAAACAAGAATCAATTTTAGTACAAAAATAAAGAAGAGAAAAACTCTTCTTTATTTTGAATTTTTTTTAGCTATTTTATCAGCTTTTTTTTCTTTCATTGATTTCGCAGGTTCTTTTTTTATTGCTTTTTTAACGTCTTTACCTTTTGCCATTTTAACTCCTTTATTAAGTTATATGTATTCATTATATCTTAAAAAAACTATCTTTAGATTTGTCCATAATAAATTTATATTATTCTAAATAAACTGATGGTTTATATTAAATAAAGTATTCATAAGTATAATTAGACCATCAGTTTATAAAAGGATAAATATGCCAAAAATTGTAAATAAAGATGAAAAAATTGATTATATTTGTGATGAAGCATACAAAGTATTTGTTGAAATTGGAATCGATGATTTTTCTTTAAATAAATTTATCACAGATATTAATATGTCAAAAGGGCAGTTTTATCACTATTTTTCAACAAAAGAGCAATTAATCTATCAAGTTATGTCAAAAAAATCGTTTGAGATAATGAATAATATAAAAGAAAAATATAAATATGAAGAAAGTTATATGTATAAAATAAATTTAATTTTTGAGATATATTTAAATGAAGAAAAATCTTTCAGTGATTTAAAAAAATTATATATTAATACTTTTCTTATGTACCTTACTTCAAGTAATGATAAAATAAAAGTGTTTAATAATAGTATATATAAAAATATATTTGACAGTTTAGAACAAATCTTTGATGATGAAATTCAAAAAGGAAATTTTCATCCAGATTCAAAGAAGTTAGTAAAATCTTTTTTTGCAAGAGCGAATGGAATGTTTTTATTATCAGTTAAGATAGAAAATTATGATTTAAAAACCCAATTAATAAACTACTGTTTAGAGATTGAAAAGTTATCAAAAATAAATTAAGAGAAATTATATGAACGTAATAAAAGATAAAATATCATCTGTTTTTTTTCAGTACTCAATACCTTCTGTATTGGGTATGTTGGCCATTTCATCAGCAAATATTGTTGATGGATTTTTTATAGGAAATTATGTAGGAGATTTTGGACTTGCAGCAATTAATATAACTTTTCCTATTTTTTCTTTACTGTTTGGATTTGCTTTAATGTTAGCAATTGGTAGTAGTGTTACATCTGGAAAACTAATAGGGCAGGGAGATATTAAAACTGCATCTATGATTTTTAGTAAAGCTATTGTTTGTATTACTTTATTTAGTTTTCTATTTTCTACAATTTTATTTTTAAATATTGAAACTATTTTACATCTTTTTGGAGCAGATGAGAACTTAACAAAAATTGCAATAGAGTATTTATCTATTATGTTGATTTTTATTCCTTTTTTGATGATAGGAGTTGTTTTAGATTATTTTGTAAGAGTTGATAATAGACCAAATCTTGCTTTTATTGCTTTACTTTCAAGTGCTCTTATAAATGTGGTATTAGATTGGTTTATGATTGTATATTTACAAAAAGGTATTTTTGGAGCAGCATTAGCAACTGGTATTTCTCAACTTGCTTTGATATTTATTTTATTACCTCATTTTTTTTCAAAAAAAGCAACTTTGAAATTTGTAAAACCAATAGGAAGTTATATGCAAATTATAAAAGCTTCATACAATGGAGCTTCTGAGTTTGTAAATGAGATTTCTGTAGGAATAACAACTTTGATTTTTAACTATGTGATGATGAAAAATTTTAGTATAGAGGGAATTGCAGCATTTTCAGTTATTAATTATCTTTTATTGATTGGAATAATGATAAGTTTTGGAATAAGTGATTCTTTACAACCAATTATTAGTAAAAATTTTGGTGCAAAAGAAAATAAAAGAATAGAAGGTTTTTTAAAATTAGCTTTTATAACTACTGGTTTGGTAGGTATAGTGATGATATTGTTAATCATATTTACACCAAATACTCTTGCAAATGTTTTTTTAGAAGATAATAATTATAAAACAAAAGAAATTGTTTTGAGTTTTGCTACGTTTATTTGGATAGCTTTTCTTTTTGATGGTTTTAATCTTGTAATTTCTGCATATTTAACAGCAATACATAAACCTTTGGCTTCAATGATTATTGCAATATCGAGAAGTTTTATTTTGCCAGTATTTTTTATATTTACTTTGCCATTTTTCTTTGATTTAGATGGTATATTTATGGCAATACCAATGGCTGAATTTGTTACTTTTATAATAGCTGTGATTTTGTATATAAGATTTAGCCCAAATAAAATTATATAAATAGGAAATAAATTATGAAAAATAGCGTAAACAAATCAAATGTTACTCTTAGAGTTGCTCAAAAAACTGAGCTTGATAAATTTAAAACAGATTTACAAGAAGCATTTAGAATATCAGCTGAAAAGGAGTTTGGACATGTTTTAGATGAGCCAATTCCTTCTGATTTGGATTTTGAAGATTCTGTTAAATACGCTGGTGCAATTGTGTATCAAGTACTTTTAGATGAAAATATTGTTGGTGGAGCTATTGTGGCTATTGATGAAGTTACTCAACACAACAAGTTATTGTTATTTTTTATAGCAACTAATTGTCATAGTAAAGGTGTCGGATATAAAGCTTGGAAAGCAATAGAAAAAAAACATCCAAAAACAAAAGTATGGGAAACTACAACTCCTTATTTTGAGAAAAGAAATATTCATTTTTATGTGAATAAATGTGGTTTTAAAATAGTGGAATATTTTAGTAAATATCATCCTGACCCAAATCAAAAATCAGATTATAATTTTGATGAGCAAGATGATGAAATGTTCAAATTTGAAAAACAAATGTGAAAAATTTAAGGTTTATTTCTTTAGTAATTCATCTAACATTTTAACGTAATCAATTAGATTTTCTTTTAGATTGTAGTTTTCTAAAGTGATAGATTGTAAATACATACCATCAGCAGTTGCGATTAGGCTTGGAATGAATTTTTTAGCATTTTCATTCAAAGTTTTTTGCGCAATCATTTCATCAAATATTTCATTTGTGGCATTAAACAAATAATCATAACATTCTGCATTTTTTTGTTTTATAAATTCATTTTCTATATTTAAATACATATAAAAAGTATCTTTCATAAATTTATCAAAAGGTTTGTTTTCAGGAGCAGATAAAACTAAATAAAAAGAAAAAAGAGCTAAAAGTTTTTCCAAAAATGTTTGAGCTTCTTTTATTTCTTTTTCTGTATTAACAAAGAATTTTTCACTTTTTCTATCAATTACTTCAAAAACTAGTTCTTCTTTTGTTTTGAAGTAATGATAAAATTGCCCCTTTGACATATTTAAAGATTCAATAAATTTATTCAAAGAAAAACTGTTTACTCCATTTTTTATGAACTCCTCATAGGCTTTTTCACATATAAAATCGATTTTTTCATTTGAATTAACTATTTTTGGCATTTATTGTCCTTATTATATTTTGATTAAAGTATAGAATATTGTACTTTAAAGTTTTTCAATATGTGTTAAATATTCTTTATTCCATCCACCACCTAAAGCTTTATAAAGAGAAACCGTTGAACTTAATAATGATTGATTTAATCTAATTAAATTAGTTTGACTCGAAAGATAATTGAGTTTTGCATTTTGTAAAGCAATATAATCTATATATCCTTGTTGATATTGATTTTGAGTTATTCTAAATATTTCTGACATATTTGTATAATGTACTTTTTGATGTTCAATATCTTGAAGAATTATATCTCTTTTATTTAATATGTCATAGACCTCTTGAAATGCTAGTTGTACAGTTTTTTTGTAATTTATTTCTGCTAATTCTTTATTGTTTTTTGCACTATCCACATTTGCAGATATTTTTCCTGTATTTAGAATTGGACTAACTAAGTTACTTCCTAAACTATTTTTAGCTGAATTTGATTGAAATATGTTATCTAAATTTATACTTTCAAAACCTATAAGTCCTGTTAGACTTATATTGGGAAAATACATTGCTTTTGCTACAGCAATATCATAATTAGAAGCTTTTAAATTTTCTTCTGCTTGTTTAATATCAGGTCGATTATTAAGTAATTCAGAGGGTAGATTTACAGGAACTATAATATCTTTAGGTAATTTTTCTTCAAAAACTTCTTTACAAAATTCATCAATTTCTTTTGGTGTTTTTCCAACTAAAATAGCTAAGGTACTTTTTTGTAAAGATATGGCTTGTTGGATTGAGTTTTTTTCAATATTTATATTTGTTAAAGAAGAGTTTTCTTGATAAATATCTATTTTTGATATTGAACCTACATTGTATTGTCTTTGGTATCTTTTTAATTCTTCTTCTTTTGCTAAAATGATTTGATTAATAATATTAAGTTGTTCATTTAAACTAATAAGTGTAAAATAGTTATCTATTACACTTGCGACAAGTGAAAGTTTGATTGTATCTCGTGCAGCATAAGATGCAAGAAAAGATGCCTTTGCAGAGTTTTCGGCATTTTTATATTTTCCCCATAAATCAAGTTCATAATTTAAAACAGCACTTAATGAGTAATTGTTATACTTGTTTTGAGTAGTTGATTCAAAAACATTTGCACTTGTTTTTTGCTTATTTGCTGAGCCTTGTAATTCAAGAGTTGGATAACGCTCTGATACTTTTGATGATAAAGAAGCTCTACTTAAAGAGATATTTACCATTGCAGCTTGTAAATCGTAATTATTTTTTAGAGTTTCTTCTATTAATGAAGATAATCTTTTATCTTGATAATTTTCCCACCACATTTCTTCAACAATACTATCTTTTTTATCAATAGCAGTATTATTATTATATTCTGAAGGAAATTCTATTTGAGGAATAACTAAATCATTTGATGTAGAACAACCATTTAAAATTAAAACTATAAGAAAAATTGAATAAATATTAAGCTTCATTTTTTCTTCTCCCTTTTTTTGTAAATTTTGCATTAAGGCGTGCTAATAAACTGTAAAATAGTGGAATAAAGAAAATAGCAATAGTTGTAGATACAATCATTCCTCCAATAACTCCTGTACCTATGGCATGACGGCTTCCAGCACCAGCCCCTGAACTAATTGCTAAAGGTAAAACACCAATTGTAAAAGCCAATGAAGTCATAATAATAGGGCGGAATCTAAGTCTTGCAGCTTCAAGAGTAGCTTCTAAAATAGATTTACCTTTTTCTTGTGCTTGCATAGCAAACTCTACTATTAAAATTGCATTTTTTGCAGAAAGCCCAATAAGTATTAATAAACCTATTTGAAAATAAATATCATTTCCTAAACCCCTTAAATATACTGCAAGAATTGCCCCAAATACAGCAAAAGGAACTATTGTAATTACTGCTAATGGCATTAACCATCTTTCATATTGTGCAGCTAAAATTAAAAAGATAAATATTAATCCAAATACAAAGGCCTGTAGAGAACTTCCACTCATCTCTTTTTCTTGATAAGAAGTACCTGCCCATGCAATTCCATATCCTTCAGGAGCAATTTCTTTAACTACTTCTTCAATAGCTTTTAACGCATCTCCTGATGAATATCCTAAAGAAGCTTCACCATCAATTTTTGCAGAAGGTAGGCCATTAAATCTATCTAAAGTATTTGAACCTACAGTTCTTTCCATTGTAACTAAGCTACTCATTGGAATAAATTTTCCAGATTCTGCTTTTACAAAAATTGAATTTAAATCATCAGGTTTTTCTCTTAAATTTGATTCTGCTTGAAGATTTACTTTATAAGTTTTTCCAAATAAATTAAAATCATTTACATAATATGAACTTAACATCATTTGAAGAGTTTTGTAAATATCATTAATTGATACACCTAAGGCTTTAGCCTTTGCTTTATTTACAGTTATATGATATTGAGGAATAGATATATCTAAACTACTTCTAACCATAGATAATTCAGGACGACTAGATGCCTTTTCTATAATTGCATTAACTGTGTTATTTAATGATTCTAAATTTCCACCCGATTTATCTTGTAGATACATTTCAAATCCACTTGAATTACTTAAACCATCAATTGGAGGTGCAGTTAAAGTAAATATAGTAGCATCTGCTATATTATAAAATTCATTATTTAAAATCTCACTAATTGAATCAGCTGATTGTTCTTTTTCTAAACGTTCACTCCAAGGTTTTAAAGTAAAAAAGGCTGTTATTCCATTACCTCCACCAAACATATCATAGCCAGAAATTATGATTGAATTTTCTATTTCAGAAATATTTTTAGTAATATCACTCATCTCTTTACCTACATTAATAGTTCTTTGTAATGATGAAGCAGGTGGTAAAGAAGCTGAAGCTATAAGATAACCCTTATCTTCTAAAGGAACTAAGCTAGATGGTACTTTTTGAAATAATTGATAGGTTATTCCAATCAAACTAATGAATATTATAAGGCTAATTACACTATGTTTTATTACTAAATTTACTCCTTTTATAAACCAATTAGTTGTTATATCAAAAAAATCATTGAATTTTCTGACAAATAAAAATGGTTTTGGTTCAACTTTTTTTAGAAATATTGCACACAAAGCAGGTGTTAAAGTTAAGGCTACAAATCCAGATATAACAACTGAAATAACAATAGTTATAGCAAATTGTTGGTACATAGCTCCTGTAAAACCACCCATAAATGAAACAGGAATAAAGATTGAACAAAGAACTAATACTATAGCAATTACAGGTGCAGTTACTTCTTTCATAGCTTTAATTGTTGCATCTTTTACAGTAATATCTTTATTTGAATGTAAAATTCTTTCAACATTCTCAATAACAATAATTGCATCATCAACAACTATTCCAACTGCAAGAACCAATCCAAATAAAGTTAAAAGATTTATTGAATATCCTAATAAATACATTCCTGCAAATGTACCAATAATTGATATGGGAATGGCAATAATTGGAATAATTGTGGCTCTTACATTTTGTAAAAAAAGATATACAATAACAATTACCAATAAAAGTGCTTCAATAAATGTTTTTATAACTTCATTTATTGAAATTTGTATAAATGAAGTTGTATCATAAGGAATATTATATGTTATATCTTTTGGGAAAGAAAGACTTATATTTTCCATTTCATTTTTTATTAATTTAGCAGTTTGTACAGCATTTGCTCCTGATTGTAAATTTATTCCAATAGGAACTACCTCTTGAGAATTTTGTGTTGTATTCCCACTATATGAATTAGAACCTAATTCTATTGTTGCAACATTTTTTAATTTTAAAGATGAACCATCTGTATTAGATTTTAAAATTATATTTTCAAAATCACTAATTTTATCAAGTCGTCCTTGGGTTGTAATCGTATATGTATATGCTTGAGAATTATTTGATGGAGTTTCATTTAAACGTCCTATTGCAAATTGTGAATTTTGTTCTGATATAGCATTCAGTACATCCGTTGGTGTAAGATTATATTTTACTAATTGGTCTGCTTTCAACCATATTCTCATAGAATATTCTTTATCACTAAATAGTGTAATATTTCCCACACCTGTAACTCTTTTTAATTTATCAACAATATTAACTGTAGCATAATTGGCCATATATAATTCATCATAAGTATTTTTAGGGGATAACAATGAAATCATAAGTAAAAGATTAGAAGATTGTTTTGTTACAGTCACACCTTGAGTTTGAACTTCTGTTGGTAAACTACTTAAAGCCATTTGAACACGATTATTGACATTAATAGTTGCATCATCAATATTTGTACCTATTTTAAAATATATATCAAGAGTAAGCGATCCATCTGATGAAGTAGAAGACATATACATCATATTTTCTACACCATTAATTTGCTGTTCAAGAGTAGCTGCAACTGTTTTTGAAATAGTTTCAGCATTTGCACCCGTATATGTTGCCATTACACTAACTTGTGGAGGAATAACTTCGGGATACTCTTCAACAGGTAAACCTTTAATTGATATAATTCCTGCAATAACAATAATAACTGATAAAACTGTTGCAAAAATTGGTCTTTTAATAAAAAATTCTGAAAACATTTTTTATTCCTTTGACATTAAGGTAATAGGAGAACCAGATTTTAATTTAGTTAAATTATTTGTAATAACAATATCACCTTCATTTAATCCATCATTTATAATATAAGTATCTTTTGAAATATTCTCAATTTTAACTGGAGTTCTTACTGCTTCATTATCTTTTACTATATAAACAAAAGCTCCTGTAGTATCTTGAAGAAGTGAAGTTTGTGGAATACTAATAGCATTTTTATATATTAAACCATCAATTCTTATTTTCACAAATAATCCAGATATTAAATCATTTTTTTGGTTAGCAAATGTTGCTCTTGCTTTTACAGTTGAAGTTTCATCATCTACAAAACTATCAATAAAATCAAGAGTGCCTTTTTCTTCATAAACCAAGCCATCAGAAAAAATTATAGATACTGGTAATTTAGTTTGTGAAAAATTATTCCAATTGCCATTATTCATAATAAATCGTTTTTTTAAGAATTCAATATCAGGTAACGAAAATTCAACATAAATAGGATTTGTTTGAGTAATTGTTGTAAGAATCATAGATTCATTAGTAGAACCAACATAACTTCCTAAATCTTGTTTATTTAAACTAGTGAATCCAGAAATAGGCGCTTTAACTTTTGTATAACCAAAATCTATTTGAGCTTTTTTCAAATTTGCTTGGGATGCTTTTAATGAAGCTTGAGCAGTTTCATAAGCACTTAAAGCTATATCTCTTTCTTTTTGCGATGTTGAATCTTGTTTAAAAAGTATTTTTACTCTTTCCCATTCTCTTGTAGCTTGTTTTAATGTAGCTATTTTCATTTCTACATCAGCACGAGCCTCTTGCATAAAGGCTTCATATCTTGTTGAATCAATTTGATATAAAACTTCTCCTTCTTTTACAAAATTACCTTCTGTAAAATTCTTTTTCTCGATAATTCCATTAACTCTTGCTACTACATTTACTTGTTGCATGCTTTTGATTTTTGCTGGATATTCCATAGAAACGGGAATATCATTTAATTTCACTTGATATGTAGTAACTATTAGAGGAGGCATTTCAGATATGTTTTGTGAATTATTCTCTTTAGTATTTTCACAGCCATTTAATATAAATATACTTAACAAAATAGAACAAAATTTAATTAGTGACATGTATTTCACTATAACTTCCTTTTTATTTAAACTAGTGGTCTAATGTTAGTAATTATTAGCTTTAATTTTAATTAAACCAGTAGTTTATAAAAACAATAAATAAAAATATAAAAGAGAAGGAATATAAGAATTAAAAGTAAAAGAATGCTTGACGCTAAAAAAAGAATAAATATAAAAGCAGGTTTAAAAGTAAATATTGCACTAAAACAAGACTATAGAAGTGAATCTATTTTTATTTTATATTCTAAATCTTTTCCAGCTAGTGGATGATTAAAATCAACTGTTACTTCTTTTTCTGCAATTTCTTTTACAATAAATTGAATTGGTTGGTCATTTTCATCTTGAGCTTGAATTTGCATACCCACTTTTAAATCATCAATTCCTGTAAATTGTTCTATAGGAAGTGTTTGAACTCCTGAGGGGTCATATTCTCCATATGCTTCTGCTGCTGGAACTAAAATATCTGCTGCTTCTCCTGCTTTCATATTTATAATTCTTTTTTCAAGTCCTGCAATTACTTGTCCTACACCAAATTGAAATTCAAAAGGTTTATTACTTCTACTTCCATCTACTAAAATTCCATCAACTCTTACTTCAAACATTATTTTTACAGTTTGATTTATTTCTATAGGCATGTTGTTCCTTATTTTTTAATGTCGGAACTATATTGTATTAAAAATAAAATATCAAATAATCTATTTTTATTGTTTGAAAAATCAATTTTTTTATATATAATAAAAAACAAAGCAATAAATAAAAAAGTGAAATTATGAAATTCAAAAAAGTTCAAATCATTTTTCTAATATCTTTAGCTATTCTTTTTCAAGCATGTACAATGCCTACTGAAAATATTGAAAGTATTGCTCAAACAAACTCAGCATCACAAATAGAAGAGTATAAAAAAGAGATTTTAAAATCTTTAATTGAGTATAAAAGAAGATTAGATTTAAGAAATCCAAATGCCTATAATAAACAAATTGATGCTAGTTTAGAACATCAAATTATGAGAAATCAAGATTATATAAATTTACTAAAAGATGGAAAGAAATTATATACATATGATGAATATTTTTATTATGCCTTTTCAAAACAGAATATAAAAAACCGAAATGACTTTTTGATAATTGGACTTTATAAACTTATTTTCAAAGCCTATAGTATGGATAATGAACACCAATTTACAGCCATGGAATATAGTAAATATGAATTACAAAAATTATATGAATATCTTCAAGTTGTAAGATGGAAAATTAGAGTTGACAAAAATGATAAAGGTGAATATCTTTTTAATACTTGGCAAAATAATTGGCAAATAGAATTAGCAAAAAAATATAATGGGGATTATAATATAATCAATAATTTGGAGTATATAAAATTAAATAAAGAGAGTGTATATGATCATTCAAACTTCTCGTTTGAGATTATTCTTTCAAAAATGATTACTGATGTTGAGCATACTCTTAGAAAAATAAATGTAGAACCTTATGAAATGAGTATTTCAGCACTTACTGGATTTGTTTTTATACTTTAATATAAAATGACAGTAAATAGAAATTATCTACTTACTGCGTATAAATTGTATTTTTTTAGGAACTCTAAATCTTCATCATCTTTTACATTTTCTGCTAGAACTTTTATATTTAATAATGATGCTAATTCACTGATTGATTCGATGAAACTTTGTTTTGAATAATCTTTGCTAATATCACAAGTATAATCCCTTGCAAGTCTAATATAATCAAGGTTGAAATCTTTTAAATTTCCAAGAGGAATAAATTTAGATTCAAATCTTTTTATAATAATTTTTGCACCACATTTGTGTATTTCATCTGCAAAAAATTTGAACTTATCTTCATTTTTTGCAACAGCATAAGCAGTTGCAGAAAATACAAGTTGAGAAGCAATATTTCTGCTATCAAGAATTTTATTTTTAATCCATGCAATAAATGCAGTATTATTTATTGATTCAAGTGATAAGTTGATTGATATGTCATGACTAATACCATTTATTAAAATATGATTTATAACTTTTTCAATAACTTTTTTATCAAATTCAACTATTTTCTCATATTTTTCAGCAATAGAAACAAATGTTCCAATTGGAATAACGTTTCCATCTTTATCTTTTATATTTGTAAATGCTTCTTGCATAACAACTCTATCATCATTAGAGTTTAAAATTTTAGAATTACCAATATAATTAACTTCAAATTTAGAGTTATTAATAATATCAAATACTAAATCTCTCCAAGACTCCATGTCTCTTGAAAGCTCATTTGTATCTGTAATAAAGAATTCATTAGAACCAATTAAAGTTGCTTTTTCATAAGTTTGAGTTGCACTTTGTAAAATTTCAGGAGTTGTTCCTATTGGATTAAATGGAGTTCCACCAATATGTACTACCTCTTTTTTATTAAATTCAATAGCTAATTCTTCAAAGTTTTTTTGTAATAATTTTGTTAATGCAACTGCATCTTCATAGGTAGCATTTTTTGCAATTAATGCAAACTCTGAACCAAAAAATCTATAAGCTGTAGTTTTTATTTCAGAATTTAAAACTGTATGTCTTAAAATTTTTGCAAATTTTTTAATAAAATCATTTACCTCATTTGTTGTATGAGATTTAGCAAAAGAGCTTAAGTCAGCAATTTTTATTAAAAAAACATAACCAGTAGATTTGTTTATAAACATTTTTTTCATATCTGTTTCAAAGTTTTGTTTTAAACAAAGTCCTGTTAATTCATCGCTAGATAATTTTTTACTTAAATTTTCAAGGGTATTATTTAATCTATTTATAATAGCTTCAATTTTTGTAGACATATCATTAAAAGCAATTGCAACAGCTTTTATTTCAGTTGTCCAAGGAAGTTCTTTAATTGTTCCAAATTTTCCACTTGCAATACTATGTGCTAATTTTTCCAGTTTTTTAAGTGGTTTTAAAATATATTGAACAAAAACAAATATAAGAACCATTGAGATTATAAATGCAATAAGTGCATAAATCATAGCACCTTTAGCTTGTTCATAAAGTTTTGCATATGCATCACCTGGATTTGCACTAACATAAATAATTGCACTTGTTTGCCAACCATCACTAATCTCACTTGATTGCTCTTCTAAATTAAATGAAATTGTATTAATAAACCATTGGGGAATATAATCAAACTTTACATCCCTAGATACTTTTACTAAAACCTTATTTATATTTAATGATGTTGTTGTATTGATTTTTTTGCCATTTTCATCAGTTGCAGTAAATGAAATAGAAATATTATCATTTCGGTATTTTCCATTTGGAGTGAAGATATAACTATTTTCTATTTCACTTGTTGTTGTTTGTTTTTCAGCTTTTGGTTCTTCTGTGATATTCTCAAGTGCATTTAGCTCATTTTCCATACTTAAAATTGAAGTTAGTAGTTCAAGTTTTCCAACTTTTTCATCAACTTTTAAATCAGAAATTTGCCATTTACCAACAGCTAAATCTTTCGAACTTTTTATAATATCACTATCTTTTATAGAAAAATATGCATCTTCTAATCTAATCTCTTTATAAAAACCTCTGTTTGCAATGGCATTTATTGTAGATTCAATTTCAGGGTCTTTTTTATCTTTTAAGAGATTTTTTAAACTCATTCCCAATGAAGTTGCTGTATCTTGAGCCTTGGTTACTGACTCAGTTTCTAAATATTCTTTAGTATTTTTAACACTAATAATAAAATTACCTGTAAAAATCATAAAAAATATTATTGATATGATTATATATAACTGTTTAGATAAAGACATTTTGTATTCCTTTTTTAAAATCTACTCATTAAATCTTTCCAAGATCTAAGTTCATTATTCCCAACTCTTGCTTCACCTTTTGTTTTAGCTTGCCATAACCCAGAAGCATTAAAACTATAAACTGGTTTTAAATCTGGTCTTTTTGATGCAACTTGTAACATTTTATTGATGTTATCTAAAACAACGGGTTCAACTCCAACTTTATGGTAATAAGTTAAAACCATGTGAGCCTCTTCATACGAAGTATTTGTTTTTCTATAAGAAACATAGGTAATTCTTAGTTTTTCATCTGGAACACCTAATTTAATTAAAGTAAAATATTTTGCTATTGCATAATCCTCACAATCACCTGCACCTTTTCCCATAAATTCAAATGGAGTTGCCCAATAATCTTTTGTTCCCCAAACACTTAAATCTGATTTGTAAGTGATTTGATTAAAAAAATCATTTACATTTTTGAGTTTATTCAAAATTGTTTCATTTTTTGAAGCTTCAATCATCGTATCCCACTCTTCAACTCTATTTTTGGCTATTACACCATATTTGTTTTCTATAGAATTTAGTTGTTCTTGATTAATATTGAAGTTTTTTGAGGCGGTTGAAAAAAGAGAGAAAAAAGAGATAAGAATAAAAGATATTATTAATATTTTTTGCATCTTATCTCCTTTTTTTACTACTATAATAGCGAATATTCTATTAAAAAATAAAATATTATTTTAAGAGATTTTTTATTTCTTCTTCACTTATTTTTTCATTATCATATTTAATAGCGATAATGTTTTCAGTGTTATTTACATACCACTCATCAATTGCCTCATGATTTAGATTTCCACTGTTTTCTAAATGGAATTCATTTAGTGATAAATAAGCAAATTTTTTCTTAGATGGATTGTGCATAGTGATTATTAAAATAGCCCATAAAACACAAACCACAGCAATAACAACAGTTAAAGTAGTTAATGATACATCTTGATAAAACATACCACCAATCATACCACCAAGGAAAGTTCCTAAATAGCCAGCTGAGTTAAAAATTCCTAAAACTAAACCTCTTTGGTGAACTTTTGCAAATTTTGAAGCAAGAGATTGCATAATTGGTTCATGCATATTAAATCCAATAAAGAATATAACAACACCAATTACAAATATAGAAGCACTTGTACTAAATCCAATAATTAAATATGAAATAGCAAAAAATGCAATACCAATAATTAAAATTTCTCTAAATTTACCTTTTTTCTCTGCAATAATTGCAGCAGGTGCCATAGAAATAAATCCAAAAATCATTGCTGGCATATAAACTTGCCATAAATCACTTAATTGCCAACCATAAGTTTTTGTTAAAACCATTGGAATAATCATAAAAGCAAATGTCATTAAACCTTTTTGTAAAAAGTTTGTGATATTCATTTTAATTAAATTCACATTTCCTAAAACAGCACCTAATTCCACTTTTTTATTATAAGTGTGAGTGATGTGTGGAGGATTTGGAACCATTTTTATTAAAACAAAAATAGAACCAAGAGCAATAATCATTGTTATATAAAATAGTGTTTGAATACCAAATGATGCACCAATAGTTGGACCTGCTGCCATTGATGCTGCAAATGCAACTCCAATAAACATACCCATTGTTGCCATTGCTTTTGGTCTTTGTTCTTCTTTAACTAAGTCACTAATAGTTGCTGTAACAACTGCACCAATAGCACCAGCACCTTGTAAAAGTCTTCCAAATAATAAAGAGTAAATATCAGTTGAAAGAGCACAAATTAAAGAACCCACCGCAAAAAGGACTAATCCAAAAATAATAGTCTTTTTTCTTCCTAATTTGTCACTTATAATTCCAAATGGAACTTGAAAAATCATTTGAGTTAGGGCATAACCACCAATTACAATTCCAACTAAAGTTGGAGTTGCACCTTCTAAATTTATAGCATATACTGATATTACTGGTAAAACTAAAAATAGACCGAAAAATCTTAGGGCAATAATAGCACTAAGAGGGAAAACTGATTTAATCATATATAATCCTAAACATAATATAATTTTGTCGGATTATAGTTAATAATAGTTAATAATAGGTTGAAAAGGATTATAGTGAAGATAGTTTTAGCATCTGCAAACAAAGGAAAAATAGCAGAGTTTGAGAAATTAATGCCAAACGATGAAGTAATTGCTTTTAGTGAGATTTTAGGTAAAATTGAAATAGATGAAGATCAGGATAGTTTTAAAGGAAATGCAATTAAAAAAGCTAGAACTATTTATGATTTATTAATGGAAAAAGATTTTAAGGATGTTATTGTAATTTCAGATGATTCAGGAATTACAGTTCCAGTTCTTAATAATGAACCTGGAATTTATAGTGCAAGATATGCAGGATTAAATGCAAGCGATAAAGAAAATAATACAAAATTAATTGAGAATCTTAATAAAATAAATTTAAAAAGAACAGCTGCTTTTTACACAGCTTGTATTGCAATTATTTATAATAATGAAACTTATACAGTTCATGGTTGGATGCATGGAGATGTAATAAATAAAGAAATGGGTGAGGGTGGTTTTGGATATGACCCAATGTTTATTCCAACAGGTTTTGATAAAACTTTAGGAGAATTGGGTTATGAAGCTAAAAAAGAGTTTTCTCATAGAACAAAAGCTCTAAATCTTGCTAAAAAAGTTTTAGATGTGATTCTTTAGGGAATTTTAGAAAATTGTTCATAAAGTGAAATATTATAATCTTTTGCTTTTACAAAAATATCAATAACAAAAGTAGAATCTTTAGGTTCTATTTTTGCATAAATATCAAATAAATCATCCTCTATTTTTAGATGATTTATATTTGTTAAATCAATATCTTTTAAATAATCTTTCAAAAAATTCTTATGATTTTTAGCTTGTATATACAAATACTGATTTGTTAAGTTTGTACTTCTTAAAGATTTTGTTTCTAAAATAAAAATTCCTAAAACTGAAAAAATTGTTATTAAAACTATTGTTATCAAAAGGGTGTAAGCTTTTTTCATATCAAAAATTCCCAGTTTTGAATGATTTTATCGTTTAAATTTATATGAATAGAGATTTTACTCGCATTTTTATTTAATTTAAACTCTTTTATATTCTCTAAGAGTAAGCTATTTTTAAAGTATAAATTATTATTTGAATAACTAAATTCATCTAGTTCATTTAGATGTTTTTCAAAAAACACTTTTGTAGATAATAAATCTATTTTTTGGATTTCTATTTGTTGATTTATTTTATTTTCAAAAAATAACTCTTTTGTAAAAAGTGTAGAATAGATTATTACAATTGATGAGATTATTAGGGTTAAAATTATTTCTAAAAGAGAAAAACTATTTTTCATACTTAAAAACTTTTATGTTTTCATTTTCAAATTCATATTTTGAAACGACAATATTTTCAGTGTTCTCATTATTTTTTGTAATCTGTAGATTTTTAGTTGTTTTTGTAAAGTTAGTGTAATTTTTTGTATCAAAGTTATTTTCTAAATCGTTTAATAACATGAAATTTTTTTCATTGTTTTTTTCGTGATAAGAGGAATAAATAAATCCACTTATCACAATAGATAAAAAAGTGATGCTAATTAGAGTTTCAAGTAGCGTAAAACTATTTTTTTCCAAGTTCGATAGCTTTTTTATATGCTTCATCAATAGCTTTTATCATAGCATCTCTAACTCCACACTCTTCAAGTTTCGCATAACCAGCAGCTGTTGTTCCACCAGGACTCATAACAGAATCTTTTATGATTGCAGGATGTGAGTGTTTAAGTAATGACGCAGTTCCACTGAATAATCCCTGAACTAATTGATAACTAAGATGTCTTTCAAGTCCAGCTTTTACTGCTCCATCTGCAAGAGCTTCTGCCACAAGTGCTAAAAATGCAGGTCCACTTCCAGCAACAGCAGTTGCAATATCAAGTTGGTCTTCTGTATTTACCCAAATAGCTTGTCCAATGCTAGAAAAAATTTCCATAGCTATTAGTTTAACTTCATTATCACCAGTAATTGTAGTCATTGAGTTTTGAACTGATGCTGCAACATTTGGCATAGTTCTAATATAGTGTTTTGCTTTAATTTGTTTCTTTAAATTTTCAAGTTTTGTTCCTGCTAAAATTGAGAATAATATATTTGCATTTCCAGAAAGTCTTGCTGAAACACTTTGTAATGCGTAAGGTTTTACACAAAATATTATGTTTTTCCCGCTAATATCTTCATTATCTTCTAATACTTTTATAGTTATTTGTGGAATTTTTTCTTGAATAGCTTTTAATTTATCATTGTCTCTTCCGATGATTTCAACTTCATGATTTTTTATTAAACCTCTTGCTAATGATTGAGCCATAATACCATTACCAATTAATGTAAGTTTCATAATATTGCCTTTTTAATTATTTTGGCCAATTATAGCAGATAATTCCTAAGCTAAGATAAGTAACTCATGACCATTATTATTCTCTTAGGAAATTTGTTGTTAGGTAGATGTAACCTCTTATAATGGCATATATTCTTTTTATTTCTTAAATTTTTTATTTTAACCAATCATAATAGTAATCACTTTTTTTCAAATGTTCTCTTAGTTTTTCTTTATCTTTCCCTTTTCTCTTTTGGTAAATAGAATAAATATCTTTTTCGATAATATCGTCTTTAGCACCATTCTCCTTAGCTTTTAAATACCATTTGTCTCCTAAAAAGTATTGATGTTTTTCATAGTACAATGCACCAAATAGAGTACAAGGATGATAATCTTTTGAATTCCAATCATAACCTTTTTTTGCATTTTTTAGAGCTTTGTCCAATTCTTTTATATCTCTATATGCTCCACCTTGTGTAATAATTAAAGCAGATTTTAAATACGTATCTTTTATTTCATTAAAATTTATTTTTTCAATTATTTCTATTGATTTGTTAGGTTGATTAGATTTTCTAAAATGACTACTTGCCCTAACAATAAACCATAAATCTTTTTTTTGTTCATATTCTTTTATATGGAAATTTGCTTCTCTTCTGTTATATTCTATACTTAATTTATTTTTTGATTTCATAAATTCTTTTTCAATTAACCATAAAATATCATTGTCTAAAAATCTTTTTCCTGTTTTGATATATTTAAAGATTTTATATAATTTTGAAGTTGAATTATATATTTCTATGTCAAATTTTTTTGCATATGTTATAACTTCATCTTCAGATGTATTTAATTGACCAGAATATATTTTTAAATATTTTTTCATTAATTCATTTTTGGAAAAAGCAGTACCAGCTTTTATTCGTTCATCTACTTTTGCTTCAATATCTTTTCGAGTCAATTAAAATCCTTTTATAAATTTTTTAGTTTCTTTTATTGTAAAATTATTTAATTTAGTACAGTAAATGCAATTTTATGTGTTATTAGTTTAGTTTTATATAAAACAAACAACCAAAAAAATAAGCTACTATTAGATAGAATATCACTTTTATGAGAAAGGATATTTAAAAATGAATAAAAGCTTTAATTTGAAAAACCTATTACTAATAGCTTGTGCGGCCTTTGTACTTACTGCTTGTTCTTCAAAAGAGGAACAAGAATATAATAAACCAGCCATATATTGGTACAACAAAATGTTAAAAGAGATTGCTTCAAATGATTTAGATAAAGCAGATGATACATATACATCACTTGAGAGTGAACATAGAAATACTCCATACGTTCCAACGGCTATGTTAGTATTAGTAAATGCTCATATTGATGAAGAAGAGTATGCTTTGGCAAATTTCTATTTAGATGAATACATTAAAAGATTTGGTTTAAGTAAAGATATTGATTATGCAAGATATTTAAAAATTAAAGCAAACTTTTTAGGATTCAAATATCAATTTAGGGATCAACAATTAATTGAAGATACTTTAAACCAAATTGAAGATTTTAAAGCTAAATATAAAAATTCTCCTTACATGCCTTTAGTTGACACAATTAATTCAAGATTATATATGTCAAAAGCTTCTATGGATAAAGAGATAGCAGAACTTTATATTAGAAGAGACAAACAATTAGGAAGTGCTTTTTATGATCAAAAAGTAAAAAATTCTTGGGTTGAACCAACTGAAATTGAACCTGTAAAAGTACCTTGGTACAGATCAATTTTTGAATAAATATTATAGATTTTGGAGTTGAATTAAATGGAATTAGAAAATTATGATGAATTCCCACAAACTATACCTTTAATAATAGAAGATGATATATTTTTATATCCTTTTATGATTGCTCCTCTTTTTTTAAGCAATGAAGAAAATATTAAAGCGGTTGAATATGCTATAGAACACAACAAACTTGTAGTTGTTACTGTTTCTAAACATGGGAAAGAGGGAAAAAGAGAAGCTGACTCTTTTTATGATGTTGGAGTTGTTGGAAATATTATGAGAAAAGTATCTTTACCTGATGGTAAAATAAAAGTACTTTTTCAAGGTTTAGTAAAAGGCCATATTTCTGAATTTATAAAAGAAGATTCTTTATTTGCAAAAGTTGATATTCTAAAAAGTGAACCTTCAAATGAAGAGAGTATTAAATCAGTTATTGAAGTTTTAATTGAAAATGTAAAAAAATTATCAAGATTAAATATTAAATTCCCTGCTGATTTAGTAAAAACAATTGAAGAAAATGATGATGCTACAAGAATTGCAGATTTAATTTCATCTGTTTTAAAAGTTAAAAAAGATGAGGCTTATAAACTATTTGCTCAAACAAATATTGAACAAAGATTGTTTGATATTATTGAAGTAATTAAAAAAGAGATTGAATCTTTTAAAATTCAAAAAGAAATTACTCAAAAAGTAAACTCTAAAATAGAAAAAACTCATAAAGATTATTTCTTAAAAGAGCAAATTAAAGCTATCCAAAAAGAGCTTGGAAGTGATAATCAAAAAGATGAAGAGATTAAATCTTATAAGAAAAAACTAAAAGCTAAAAAAGCGTTTATGCCAAAAGAAGCTTATAAAGAGACAAAAAAACAAGTTGAAAAACTTGGAAGAATGAATCCAGATTCTCCAGATGCTTCACTTTTACAAACTTATGTTGAGCAAGTTTTAGATATTCCTTTTGGTGAATATGCAAATGAAAAAATATCTGTAAAAAATGTTGAAGAACAATTAAATAAAGATCATTATTCACTAGTAAAACCAAAAGAGAGAATCTCTGAATATTTTGCAGTTAAACAACTACTTGAGCAAAGAAATATTGAAGATTTAAAATCTAAAGGTACAGTTTTATGTTTTGTAGGACCTCCAGGTGTTGGTAAAACTTCATTAGCAAACTCAATAGCAAAAGCTTTACAAAGACCATTAATAAGAGTTGCTCTTGGTGGAATGGAAGATGTAAATGAGTTAAGAGGTCATAGAAGAACTTATGTTGGAGCAATGCCAGGAAGATTAGTTAAAGGTCTAATTGACGCAAAAAAAATGAATCCTGTAATGGTTTTAGATGAAATTGACAAACTAGGAGCAAATCACAGAGGTGATCCAACTGCTGTTATGTTAGAGATTCTAGACCCTGAACAAAATCATGAATTTAGAGATTTATATCTAAATTTTCCACTTGATTTATCTCAAGTTATTTTTGTATCAACAGCAAATGATGCTAGAAAAATTCCAGCACCATTAAGAGATAGAATGGAATTTATTGAAATTTCATCTTATACTCCAAATGAAAAATATCATATTGCAAAAGATTATTTAATTCCTCAAGAGTTAGCAAAACATGGACTTCAAAAATCTGAAGTTAATATAAATAAAGCAACTATTGAGATGATTATTTCAAAATATACAAGGGAAGCTGGAGTAAGAAATTTACGAAGAGTATTCTCAAAACTATTTAGAAAAGTTGTAAAACAGATTTTAAATGATGAAACCATTGAAAAAGTAACAATCGGAACAAAAGATTTAAAAGCATATTTAGATAATCCAATTTTTGAAATTGACCCAGCTGATAAGAAAAATTCAATTGGAATTGCAAATGGATTAGCATGGACTTCAGTTGGTGGAGATGTTTTAAAAATTGAAGCTATTAAACTAAAAGGAAAAGGTACATTATCTGTAACTGGAAATCTTGGGGAAGTTATGAAAGAGTCTTCAAGAATCTCTTATTCAGTTGTAAAAGTTTTAATTGATAAAGGTGTTTTATTAATTGATAGTGAGATTATTCCAAAAAGTGCTCAAGAAATTACAGATAAAACAATGGTAGATGCAAGTGAAGTTTATAAAAGATACGATATTCACTTACATATTCCAGAGGGTGCAACTCCAAAAGATGGGCCAAGTGCTGGAATTACAATGGCTTTAACAATAGCTTCAATCTTAGCTGAAAAGCCCATAAAATCAGATGTTGCAATGACTGGTGAATTAACACTTTCAGGAAAAGTTTTACCAATTGGTGGACTAAAAGAGAAGTTAATTGCAGCATATAAAGCAAAAATGAAAAAAGCTTTAATTCCTAGAAAGAATTTTGAGAGAGATTTAGATGAAATTCCTCAAGAAGTAAAAGATGCTATGGAAATAAAAGCAGTAGATGTAATAGAAGATGTACTTAAAGAGGCTTTAGTATAAATATATGAGAAAAGGAGCTAGAGATAGTATATTAGTAAATAACTTTTTTACTATAGCTTCCATAGTTCTAATTGTAATAACTATCACTATTTATACAAAATATATTGCAAATGATGGTTATGATGAAGTTACAAAAGAGGAAGTTATTCCTCTTTCTTGTGAAAAAGAGGTTTTCTCTGTTTCTAAAGTTTATAACCAAGAACTTCTAAATAAATCTATGAAAGCCTTTAATAAAGGCTTTTATAAATTAGAAGGCTCTTATAAAAAATCCCAACAAACTCCCTCTATTATTGAAGATTTTATCTCTTTGAATGAATTAAATAGTTATTATGTAAAATCAATAGAGAAAAAACCAAAAGTTGATATAAGTAAGTATTTAACTATTAAATATGAGATAATTGAAAATGATAGAAAAGAACAAAATAAAAAAATAAGTAATTGTAAGTTTTGTTCAGGGGGAATTTTAACCTCGTTTCTAGCTGATGATAAAGAGATTTTTAAATTTTATATAGATTTTAGATTATATGATAAAAATGAGATTGCTTCAAAAATAGATTGTACGATAAAGGTGTATGAAAACAATGTTAAAAAACTTTAGTAGAAAAGATTTTACTGCCACGAATGTTCTAATCATAATTACAGTTTTAATGTATATTATTCAAATAAACATAACTAATGGTGGTTTATTATTTGGATTAAATCTATATTTTTTAGTATATGGTTTTTGGTGGCAACCCTTAAGTACAATTTTTGCCCATGGTGGAATTGCCCATCTTGGAATGAATATGTTTGTTCTTTGGCAATTTGGGAATTTAATTGAAAGATTTATAGGTCCTAAAAAGTTTGTTGCATTATATTTAATAACAGGATTATTAACTTCAATTTTATCATTTGCTTATATCTTTTATTTAGACCATAATGTAAATTTAGTTGGAGCTTCAGGAGCTATTTGTGCTCTGCTTGGATTTGTTGCTTATTATGATAAAGCTCAAAGAGGTGGAATAATAACTTGGATTTTGTTAATCTCAGTTGCTCCTCTTATTATTGGACTTCCAATTGCTTGGTATGCTCACTTTATTGGTTTAGGAATTGGATTTTTATATGCAATTATCACAAGAAGATAATTAGTTATTTACAAAATAAGTTACTATACTCATAACGAATAAAACAATAGCTATCCCTACAAAAACATCTTTTAGGGTTACTGTTGGATTTAAAATTCCACAGTAGGGGCATTGTCTTTTTTTTGCTTCGATTTCATTTTTACAATTTTTACAAGTTGCTATGATTTATCCTTTTGAAATTTTTGAAATAGTAACATATTTTATAGTTTTAAATGATTAATTAATGTTTTGATAAACTAACAAAAAGGATAAAAAATGGAAGAGATACATATACAATGTCCATATTGTTTACAAGCAATTTCGATTCTTTTAGACACAGGTATTTATGGCCATGAAAGTGTTGTTGATGATTGTGAAGTGTGCTGTAGACCAATAGAAATCTCTTATATCGTTGAAGATGGCGAGATAAAAACTTATTCTTATAATAGTATTGAAGGAAATGAATTTTAATGGAAGTAAAGTCAATTTTATTTGTGTGTTTAGGAAATATTTGCCGTTCGCCACTTGCTGAGGGAATAGCAAAGCAGTATATAAAAGAAAAAAATTTAAATTTAGTGATTGAAAGTGCAGGAACTGGACATTGGCATATTGGAGAAGCTCCTTGTGAAAACTCTATTAAAGTTGGAAAATTAAATGGTGTTGATATTTCAAATCAGAAAGCGCAACAAGTTAAAAAATCAGATTTTAAAACCTTTGATTTAATAGTTGGACTTGATGATAGCAATATTTCAAATCTAAAAAACTTAGGTTGTAAAAATCCTATAAAACTTGGTGATTTTGGTTTTAATGGAGAGTGTGTTCCTGACCCATATTTTTTTGATGGTTTTGAGGGTTTTGATAAAGTTTTTGAGATGATTGATATTTGTGTTAGAAATTTGATTGATGAAAAAGTAAAGAGCGCTTAGGCTTCTTTACTTATTTCACTTTTTTGTGAGCTAAAACCCATAATTCAACTTTTTCAGTCTCTCTTGAATCTGTTCTTTGTGTTCTTCTTGATGAAGCTCTTACTTCTCGTCTTAGGTGTAAATCTTTTCTAAATCTATTGTTTTTTTGTAGTTCTTCAATTATTGGATGAGAACTTTCTTTATCAACTTCTTGGGCTAAATTAGAGAATATTAAAACCAATTTTCCATCTTCTTTTAGATGTTTTTTTGCTTCTTCAAAAAACTTTGGAAATAGTTCTTCTTCATAATACATAGCTTTATCAATTCCTTCTTCTAAATTATGTTTTGCCAATAACCAAGGAGGATTAAATACAATTACATCGGCCAAAATATCACAATTCTCAAATAAATCTCCATAATTTAGTGTTACTTTATCTTCAAATTTTAATCTTTCACACTCTTTAGCAACACCAATAATTGCATTTTTATTTGAATCACTTGCAAAAATATTATTAAAGCCATTTTGAATTAATTGAAATGTTAAAATTCCACTTCCAATACCAATATCAATTGCCGTATCTTTAGGTCCATCATATTTCTTTAGCCACTTATCAAACAGTTTTAAATGGTCAAATCGTGTTGGAAAATATGTTCCATAATAAGGGTGAAGAGTTAAATTCAGAGTTTTAATCTCAAGACCTTTTTCATGCCATTGCCATGAACTATTCATTCCTTGAACTTCTGGAAAAGAGATATAAAACTCTGAAACCTCTGGATAAAGTGACTTTAACCAACCAATATTTGGAGCTTTTTTAACATCTAGTTTATTATCTTTTACTTTGATTAGTAATCGGTGAGAAGCTTTTCTAAAAGCTGTTCGATAATCTCGTTGTCCTTGAAAACTTTTGTCATTGAATTTTTCTAAAAGATTCTTTTTTAGTTCATTTAAAACTTGTAAACCGTTGCTATAATATTCTTCCACAAGAATATATTTTCCTGCAATCATCTGCTCAACGGTTGCTTTTGTATCCATCTTACGATAGAAGCCTATTCCTTCGATTTGCGAAGTTATAATATTAGGTCTATCTGGTTTGATAGATTGTAAATTCTTAATCATATAATTATTCCTTTTTTTACGAGCAATTTTATCTATACAGTATATAGGCTTAGTTTTTGGTTGGGATTTAATAATTAAGCTAAAAGAATCTAAATTATAGTAATTATTGTTGTTTAATAAGAGTGAAATTATCCTCTTTTATGTTCCCTTTTGGTAAGCTTCTTGCATATATAAACAAATATTTATCAAAAGAGAAAAATTATGAAATTAAATGAATTAAAACTTGAAGTTGATTATTTCGAGTTTGATGAAAAGTATTATCACAAAGTAAATCCCACTCCACTAAAAAATCCAAAACTTGTATCTTTTAATCCACTTGCTTGTGATTTAATAAATCTTGATTATTCAGAGTGTGAAACTCAAGAATTTGTAGATTTTATAAATGGAAGCAAGATTTTAGAGGGTTCAACTCCTTATGCTATGGCTTATGCTGGGCATCAATTTGGCTATTTTGTTCCACAGCTTGGAGATGGAAGGGCTATAAATCTTGGAAGTGTAAATAATTGGCACTTACAAACAAAAGGTTCAGGACTTACACGATATTCACGAAGTGGTGATGGAAGAGCTGTTTTGCGTTCATCAATTCGAGAATATATTATGAGTGAAGCTATGTTTGGTCTGGGAATTCCTACAACTAGAGCTTTAGGGATTATTGATTCTGATACTTTTGCTCACAGAGAGTGGGAACAAGAGTCTTGTGCTATAGTTTTGAGAATGTCACCATCTTGGATAAGAGTAGGAACATTTGAGTTTTTTGCTCGAAGTAGAGATAAAGAGACAATCTCTCAACTAGCAGATTATGTGATAAAACAGTCATATCCACATTTAGAAAATGAAGAGAATAAATATGAAAAAATGTTTTATTCTTTGACAGATAAAACAGCTGAACTTTTGGCTTTATGGCAAGTTTATGGCTTCCAACATGGAGTTATGAATACTGATAACTTTTCAGTTGCAGGACTTACTATTGATTATGGTCCTTATGCTTTTATGGATTATTTTGAAAAAAATGCTATTTGTAATCACACAGATGAAGAGGGAAGATACTCTTATAATAATCAACCTTATGTGGCTAGATGGAATCTGTTTGCACTTATTAATGCTTTAAAACTGATTTGTGATGAGAGTAAATTAGAATCTTATATGAGAACTTTTTTACCGCAACATGAAAAGGTATATTTGGATTTAATGAACAAAAGATTAGGTTTGGATGCTTCAAAAAGTGGAAATTCAAATCTTAATTTGATTTTAGAATTACTTGGAAGTTTAGAAAATGCAAAGATGGATTACAATGTTTTCTTTTATAGACTCACCCATCTTAAATCTTTTGAAGATTTAAGCTCAATTCTTGATATAGCAGTTTTTCAAGAGCCACTTAAAAATTGGTTTGAATCTTATAAAAAAGTTTGTGATGAGCAAGAAACAACTTTTGAATCAAGATTTGAAGTTATGAAAAAAGTAAATCCAAAATATATATTAAAAAACTATATTCTTCAAGAAGCTATTGAAAAAGCCCATGAAGGTGATTATACTTTGGTAAATGATTTATTAAAAATCGCTCAAAATCCCTATGATGAACATCCTGATTTTGAAAGATATGCACAGCCGACTCCAATGAAACATGCAAATATAAAACTATCTTGTTCTTCTTAAATTAATAGCTTTTTAGCTATTGATTTTTTTAAATCTTTATTGACCATTGGTCAGAAATTAAAAATAAATTAAGTTTCTCTTAGTATACTTCTAAACTTGACCGACGGTCAGTCAATAAAGAATATATTTTTTTAAGGATTATCATGGCACCAAGAGTTGATAAAGAACAAAGAAGAAAAGAGATTGCAATGGCATGTATTGATTTAATACATGAAGTTGGAATAAAAAAATTAACAGTTGCCCAAGTTGCCCAAGTTGCTGGTATTGGCAAAGGAACTATTTACGAATATTTTGAAAATAAAGATGATATTGTTTTTGAAATAATGAATATACATATAGAAGAAAATCAAAAACAATTTTTAGAGGTTATTCAAACTATCAAAAGCACAAAAGAGAAAATATTTTTATGTTTTAAATTTGTATTAGATGATAGTGTAGAAAATATTAAACATTTTAATGGTTATAAAGAGTATTTATCAATAGTTTTATCAGATGAAAATGATGTAATGTGCGAATTTAATGGAAGTTGTAAAGAGTTTTTCAATTTTCAATTACGAAAAATCATTCAAGAAGGAATTGATAAAAATGAATTAATTCCACAAGCTATGAGTTTAGCTGAGGGGTTATTAGTTTTTGAAAAAGGTTTAGCTCTTTTGAAAATGAGTGAGAAAAATTTTGATGCAAAAAATATAGGTGAATCTTTTTTAAATAACTTATGGGAATTAATAGAGGTTAAAAAATGATAAGTAGAAGATATGAAAGAATAGTTTTTGCCTTTTTTATGGCTTTATTTATGAGTTTTATAATGAGCTTCATAATTACATTTATAAATTTAGGTTTTGTTGAGAATTTTGTATCTTCTTGGTTAAGAGCATGGGGAACTGCGTTTGTTTGTGCTTTTCCAATAATTGTAGTTGTTGCTCCAATAGTTCATAAAATTGTTCATAAATTAATAGTAAAAATATAAGGAAATAAAAATGATAAAAAAAATTAGTTTAGTCTTAGTATCTACTTTTTTAATGTTCTCAAATTTAAATGCAGCAGCTCCTCAAGCTGCTTTAGTTGAAACACAGCCATTAAAAAAACAAGAAATTAATGATTTACAAGAGTTTGTAGGAACTGTAAATTTTGATAAAAAATCAAAGATTGCAAGTGAAAGTTCAGGGGTAGTAAAAAAGATAAGTTTTGAAGTTGGACAAAAAGTAAAAAAAGATGAAGTTTTAGTTCAAATTGATTCTGATATTTTAGATGCACAAATCAAAGCTTCTCAAGCTGCTGTAAATATGTACGAAGTTCAGTTGAAAAATGCAAAGAAAAACTATGATAGATATAGTGCTTTAATTGAAAAAAACTCTATTTCTCAAAAAGTGTTTGATGATGCAAAAGTTGAATATGATGTGGCAAATGAGAATCTTATTTCATCAAAAGCAAAACTAAACGAGCTTACTATTCAAAAATTTAAAAAAGTTATAAAAGCTCCATATTCAGGTGTTATTGTTGAAAAAAATATAAATCTAAATGAATGGTTAGATATTGGTTCACAAATAGCAACTATTGTAAATACTGAAGAGTTAGAAATTGTTTTTAATCTTCCTATTTCATTCATTGGTGGATTAAAAAGTGGTGATGATTATGATATAAATATTTCAGATGAAATTATAAAAGCAAAACTTTATGCAGCAATTCCAAGTGGAGATAAATTAACAAGAACTTTTCCAGTTAGATTTAAAGCAGAAGCAGGAGATAAATTCATTTTTGATGGAGCAAGCGCAAAAATTAATTTTGCAAAAGAGACAAAAAATATTGCTCTTGTAATAAATAGAGATGCAGTTATTAAAAGATTTAATATGGACGTAGTTTTTACAATTGCTAATGATAAAGCTGTAATGATTCCTGTAAAAGTTATTACTTATTTTGGATTAAATGCAGCAATTATGGCAGAAGGTTTAGCTGAAGGAATGCCAATAGTTACAAAAGGAAATGAGCGAGTTTTCCCTGATATGGCAGTAAAAGTATTAAATAATAATACTGAAAATAAATAGGACAAATCATGGATTTAATAAAATTTTCAATTAAAAATCCTGTAACTATTATTGTTTCAGTTTTGATTGTGGTTTTATTTGGATTTATATCACTTGGTAATTTACCTTACCAATTAACTCCAAATGTTTCAAAACCAGAGATTAAAATCACAACAGTATGGCCAGGTGCAACGCCTTATGAAATAGAGCGAGAAATTATAGAAGAGCAAGAAGATGCTTTAAAAAGTTTAAATAATTTATTAGAATATGAGTCTTCTTCAACAGATAATTCAGGAGAAGTGAAACTTACTTTTAAACTGGGAACTGATATTAGAGTAGCACTTCAAGATGTTTCAAACAAACTAAATGAAGTTAGTTCTTATCCTGATAATGTAGATGAACCAATTATAGAAACTGCAACTGCAAGTCCAGTTATTTGGATGATGTTACAAACTTTAGATGATAATAAAAGAAATATTGATGAATATAGAACATATTTTAATAATGAAATAAAACCACTTATTAAAAGAGTTGATGGAGTTTCAGGAACTATGGATGGAGGTGGACGAGAGCAAGAGATGCAAGTAAATCTTGATGTAAATAAACTTGCAGCTTATAATCTTACAATTCCGCAAGTTATTGATATTTTACAAGCAGAGAATGTAGATATTTCTGCTGGAACTCAAAATATGGGTAGACGTTCATATAGAATTAGAACAGTACATAAATTTTTATCACCACAAGATATAAAAGATGTCATTCTAGTTTCAAATAGAGAACAAAGAGTAACAGTAGGAGATGTGGCAACAGTTGATTTTGGATATGAAACTCCAAGCACAGTTGCTATGTTTTTTGGTAAAGATGGAATATTTTTAGGTGTTCAGCCAAGTGCTGATGCGAATATTGTACAACTTACAAATGATGTAGAAAAAGTTGTAAATGAACTAAATGAAACAACTCTTAAAAAAGAGGGTTTAAATATGAGATGGATATATGACCAAAGGCCATATATCGTTGGTTCAGTTGATTTAGTGCAACAAAATATTTTAGTTGGAGGACTCTTAGCTGTAATAATTTTAATACTATTTTTAAGAGCTGCTTCTCCAACAGCAGTTGTTGCCGTGGCAATTCCTATTTCAGTAATTGGAACATTTATTGTTCTATCATGGTTAGGAAGAAGTTTAAATACCATTTCACTAGCTGGAATCTCCTTTGCTGTTGGTATGTTAGTTGATAGTGCAATTGTTGTATTAGAAAATATTGATAGACACAGAAAAGAGGGAATGAGTGTAAGTGATGCAGCTTACAAAGGAACAAAAGAGGTTTGGGGAGCTTTAGTTGCTAGTTCATCTACAACAATGGCTGTATTTATTCCAATTATCTTTTTACAAGATGAAGCAGGGCAGTTATTTAAAGATATTGCAATTGCTGTTACATCATCTGTATTGTTCTCTTTATTTGTTTCAATTACAGTTATACCAATGCTTTGGAAAAAATTTGCAAGTATTTCAGGAAAAGAGCCACGAGGTGACAGTTCATTAACAAGATTTGGGAATAAATTTGTAAATTTATTTATGAGAATAATTAAATGGTCATTAAAAACAACAATGAACAAGTTAATAACAATAGGAAGCTTAGGTATATTTTCAGCTTTAATTATTATTTCTTTATTTCCTAAAATGGATTATTTACCACAAGGAAATAAAAACTTAATTTTTAATATTTTAATCACTCCTCCTGGTCTTTCTTATGAAGAAAGATATAACATGGGTGCATATTTGATGAAAAAAGTTGAGCCAAATATAAATAAAGATGTAGATGGAGTTCCAGGAATAAATAGAGCATTTTTTGTCTCTTTTGGAGATTTTAGTTTATTTGGTGCAACTTCAATGCATGAAAGCCGTGCAAGGGAATTAATACCATTTTTTAGGCCAATTGTAAATTCACTTCCATCAGTGTTTGGAGTATCTTTACAATCAGGTGTTTTTGAAGATGATATTGGTGAGGGTAAAACAGTTAATATTGATATTAGTGGTGAAAAGATTGAGGATATTGCAAATGTAGGAACTCAATTATTTATGGCAGCTAGTGGAGCAATTTCGGGAGCACAAGTGCGGCCAGTTCCATCTATTGAGTTACTTTATCCAGAAGTTAGAATAAAACCAAATCAGGATGCTTTAAAAGCTCTAAATTTAAGTTCTAGTGATTTAGGTATTATGGCAGATGTTTTAATGAGTGGAAGAAAAATATCAGACTTTGAACAAGATGGAAAGAAAAAAATAGATTTAGTTTTAAAAGCAAATGATGAACAAATAAAAACTCCTGAAGATATTTTATCAGCGCAAGTTGTTGTTCCAAATGGATCATTAGTTCCAATGTCTTCACTTGCTAGTGCATTTGATACAACAGGAATTAGTGAAATTAGGCACTTAGATGGAAAAAGAACTATTACTTTACAAGTAACACCACCTGTTAATATGACTATTCAAGAGACAATGACTATTTTAAGTGGTGCAATTGAAAGTATGGAAAAAGATGGAAAAATTTCAAAAAATGTTGAAATAGGAATTAGTGGAGCAGCAGATAAATTAACAGAAACAATTGGAATGTTAAGTATGAACTTTATTTTGGCTTTAATAATTATATATTTATTAATGGCAGCATTATTTGGGAATTTCTTATATCCAATAGTTATTATGTTTACAGTTCCTCTTGCAACTGCTGGTGGATTTATAGGACTTGCTTTAACAAATAAATTTATTGAGCCACAACCTTTAGATGTTTTAACAATGCTTGGGTTTATTATTTTAATTGGAATCGTTGTAAATAATGCTATTTTAATTGTTCATCAAAGTTTAAATCTAATTAGAGATGAGGGCTATGAACATAAAGCAGCAGTTATTGAAGCTACAAGAACAAGAATTAGACCTATTTATATGAGTTCTTTAACTTCTATTTTTGGAATGTTACCATTGGTTTTAATTCCAGGACCTGGAAGTGAATTTTATAGAGGTTTAGGTTCAGTAATTACAGGTGGACTTACACTTTCAACAGTATTTACTATATTTGTTACACCGGCTCTTTTAATGTTTTTTATTAAATTAGAGAAAAGAGCAAATCCTGATGAAAAATCAGTTCAAAATGTAGATGTAAGTAAATCATAAAAGGAAAATATTTATGAAAAAAATAAAATTATTAACACTATCATTAACAGCTTTTTTAGCTGTTAATGTAAATGCTTTAACACTTGATGAAGCAGTAGCAACAGCTTTGAAAAATAACTTTGAAGTTCAAGGTAAAAATTACGACTATATTGAGAGTTTAGAAAATGTGAAATTAAATAATGCAAATAATTTACCAAAATTAGATGCCTCTTATGGTTTTACAAATACAGATAAAGCAAATGTAGGATTTGAATCAGATGAGGGAGTTGCTAGTTTAAAATTATCATACAATTTATTTAATGGATTTAAAGATTTAGCTTCAAAAGAATCAGCAATTTATCTATCAGCTTCATCGCAATATTCATTAAATGCAACAAAACAAGATATTGTTTTAAATACAAAAACGGCTTATATAAACTATCTTGATAAACAGAATGCTCTTGAAACTTACAATAGTGCATATAAATTATTTCAAGAACAGTTTGAAGATTCACAAAATAGATACAATCAAGGTTTAATTGCAAAAAATGATTTACTTCAAGTTCAAGTAAATATGTCAAGTGCAAAACAAAATGTAGTAAAAGCTCAAGGAGATTTGAAAGTAGCTAAATTTCAACTATCAAATATTTTAGGTGGAATGAATTTAGAAAAAGAGACTATTGAAAAACTAAATGAACAAGCTATTCAAAGTTCTGTTTATGATGAAAAATTACTTGAAAACAGAAGTGAAATTCAAGCTTTACAAATGAATTTAGAATCTATTAAACAGTTAGAAAAATCTGCAAAATCAGGATATTATCCAAAAGTTGATGCTTCTGTATCTCATAATAAATATTATGATGAAGTATCAAAAAAACTTGAAAATAAAGAAGATAATCAAAATATTGCAAATGTAACTGCAACTTGGAATTTATACAATGGTGGATATGATTCTTCTTTAAGTACTATTTATAAAACAAAATATCTAAGTTCAAAATCACAACTTGAAAAAACAAAACTAGATATAAAACTTCAATATGAAAATGCAAAATCAAATTATGAAGTTGCAAATGAAAATCTAGAAACTTCAAAATTAGCACTATTACAAGCTACAGAAAATTATGGTATTGTTAAAAACAGATTTGATGAAGGTGTTTCTACAAGTACAGATTTGACAGATGCAAATTATTTATTAACACAAGCAAAACAAGGTTTTAACAGAGCCTATTTTGACAAATTTATAGCAATCTCAACACTTGATAGAATCATAGAAAAAGAGACTTATTAAGAACAATTTTCAAATTTATACTACATCATAAAAGAAATTTTTATGATATAGTATAAAAATGAATCAAATTATAAATCTCAAATTTATTCTTTTTTTATTGTTATCGCTACTTTTTCTAGCACTTAATTCAATATTTTGTAAATTTGCTTTATCAAATAATTTTATTGATGCCTTTTCTTTTACAATGTATAGAATTTTTTTTGGTGCAATCACACTTATTTTAATTTATTTATACAAAAGAAAAAAATTACATTTTTCAATTAAAACAAATTGGCTTAGTTCTTTAATGCTTTTTTCTTATGCAATATGTTTTTCTTACTCTTTTTTAAACATCGAAGCAGGTCTTGGAACACTTTTACTTTTTGCTGTTGTTCAACTTGTAATGGTAATCTTTTCTCTATTTCATAAAGAAAAGATTAACTTGCAAAAAATTGCTGGAATATTTCTAGCAATAGCTGGATTGATATATCTTTTATATCCAAAGCAGAGTTTTGAACTCTCTTTATTTCACGCTTTTTTAATGATAATTGCTGGAATTTCTTGGGCAGTTTATACGGTTCTTGGAAAAAAATCTTCAGATTCTTTATATAACACTACAGATAATTTTGCAAAGGCAATCATTTTTGTGGTGATTTTTTATATTCTATTTTCCCCTGAAAATAGTTTTGTAAGTGAAAAAGGAATTTTTTTAGCATTTATTTCTGGAAGTTTAACTTCTGCTATTGGATATTTGTTATGGTATGAAGTGTTACCTAAAATGCAGTTAATTACTGCTGGAATAATTCAGTTATTTGTGCCAGTTATTTCTATAGTAATTAGTATTGTCTTTTTAAATGAAAGTTTAACAATTACACTGTTTTTATCAACAGTGATGATATTTGCAGGAATCTTACTTACAATATTTTCTAAAAAGAAATCTTGAATTTAATTTATCAATTCTTTTTTAGGTTCTGAAAAATAGTATCCTTGAGAATAGTTAATCCCTAAATCTTTAACAAATTTTTGAACACTTTCATTATGAACAAATTCAGCAATACAAGGTATGTTTACATTCTTAGCAAAAAAACTAATTGCTCTTACTATTTCGTAACTCCTTTTATTTGTATCAATATCTTTTATATATTTTGCATCAATTTTTATGTAATCAATATCTAAA
The DNA here is from genome assembly GCA_028688995.1 of Aliarcobacter sp. Classification (GTDB taxonomy): domain Bacteria; phylum Campylobacterota; class Campylobacteria; order Campylobacterales; family Arcobacteraceae; genus Aliarcobacter. The sequence goes on along the minus strand of JAQTXB010000005.1, from coordinate 133,141 downwards.
TCCAAAATTCTCTCAAAGTTTGAATATTCAGCTCCAAAGTCATCAATCGCAATTTTAAATCCACTTTTTTTCAAGAGAGTTAATTGGTTAATATGGTTTTTTTTACCAGTTGAACTTACCCCTTCTAAAATTTCAAGAATTACTCTTCTTGGATTTATTTTATAAAAAGCTATTTTTTCATCTAGATATTCATTTAAATATCCTTCAGCTAAATCATCTTCAGTGATATTTATTGAAAATTCATGATTATTACTTGACATTGTTTTCATAGTTTTGTCAATCATTACTTTAGTAATTTCAGGTAATAATCCAGATAGTTTTGCTGGTTCTAAAAATTCATAAGGAGAAACAACTCTATCTTCTAATACTATTCTAGCTAAGGCTTCATATTTTGTAATAGAGTTATTGTTATTATCATAAATACCTTGGAAAAAAGGAACTACTTGATTATAGTCTAAAGCATTTTTTATAAGATTTGTATAGTTAATAAAGGCTTCTCTTTTTAAATAATCATCATTACTATTTTGTTCAAAAATTTCAAATCTATTTTTACCATTTTCTTTTGCTTCTTTTAAAGCAGAAGCTGCTTTTCTAAGAAGATTATTTTTTCCTGAAACTGCACCATACGAGAAAGTTATGTTTAATTTAATTTTTTCTATGTTTATTAGATTTTTCATAAAATAATTTTGTATTTCTAAAATCTTCTCACTAATTGGAATTCTTTTATTAAATACAAGTGCAAATTCATCAGAATTGATTTTGCAAAGGGTATCTATTTGAAAATGTTTTTCTAATATATTAGATACATTTATTAAAATTTCATCACCAATATCAAATCCATAAGCAGTATTTATATAACTGAAGTTATTTATATTTAAAAGAATTAATGTTTTATCTTCTTGGGTTTTTAATATATTTTGTAAATAACTTTTATTGTAAAGATTAGTTAGTGGATCATGGTAAGCCATAAAAGCCATTTTATTTTGAGCCTCTTTTAATGGCGTTAAGTCTGTAAACATGGCTAAGTAATTGTGTGCTAAATTGTTTTCATCATGTAAGGCAGTAATACTAATCCATTGAGTTATTAATGAACCATCTTTTTTCTTATTTACAATTTCTCCATTCCATTTAGAGTTACGATTTAAATCATCCCACATATTTTTATAAAAGCTTTTACTATATTCTCTTGATGCAAATATTTTCGGATTTTTCCCTATTAATTCTTCTTTTGAGTAACCATAAATATTAGTAATAGCATTATTAACTTCAATAATTAAGTTCTTTTCATCTGTTATCAAAATTCCATCAGCAGAGTTTTTCATGGCATTTGAGAAGAGTTTATTTCGTTTTTCCATCTCTTCATCTTTTAAAATTATACTTACAATTGAAGCTGCTGTTCTTAATAATTTTATATGAAAAAGATTTGGAGCTCTGTGTTCAAAAGATGAAAGGGCAAATGAACCAATTGCTTTTTTAGCTTTATCTCTTATTGGCATTGACCAACAAGAGCAAATATTAAAATCTACTGCAACTTGACGAAGATTTTGCCATCTATCATCGGTAAAAGTATTTTGAACAAATTGGGGTTGATTTTTAAATACAGCATTTCCACATGAGCCACCATGTGGACCTGGTTTTAGATTTGCAAGTCTATCTTGTGCAATTTGTGGAATAGATGGAGCTATTCTTACACTCATTAAACCTGTTTCTTTATTTTTAATCATAATAGAAGCTACAGAGTTAGGTAGAAGTGATTCAGCAAGAGAACAAAGTTTTGCTAAAATTTCAGATGTTTGATAGTGAGAGGCAATCATTTCTAAAATTTGTTGTTGAATGTTTAGAATTTGATTATATTCATTAGATGAGAGTATTATCTCTTCATTTTCATCATTTTCATCAATTTTATAGCAACTATCTTCTAACATATTCCCCTCAAAATTACAATATTATTTAATGATACAATTATAAATATGATAATAAGCTAAAATATTTTAATTATCTTCTTTTGGTTGAACTTTTGGTTTAGAAGGTAGATTTTCCACACCTTTAAAATGGTCATGCCATTGTAGCTGTGATGGCGTTGGTGTAGTATATGTATCTTGAGTTCTTACTGGAAATTGAATAGTATTCACCGGAGGTTTTTTCTCAAGATATGAAAATGCAATAGCTAAAACTATAGCACTGATAATTAGTTTTATAATAAATTCTTTTAAGTCTTTCATAGAAAGATTGTTACATTGTTTTGATTAAAGGGGAGTTAATAACCTCAAAAGAGGTTATTAATGTTTTACTGTAAGTTTGTGTTTTTTAATAGCATCCATTAATTTCATAATATTTGCTACTTTTTCTTCTTCTTTTTTAATATTATCTTCACTATGAAGAGTGAAAATTTCCATTTTTTTATCTAAATAACTTGTATTAAATTTACCATTAATAAAATCTTCATCTCTTACGATTTCTCTATGTAATGGAATATTTGTAGGAAAACCTTCGATGTAGAATTCATCTAAAGCTCTTTTTGCTTTTTTTACAGCACCTTTCCAATCTAATGACCAAACAATTAGTTTTCCAATCATTGAATCGTAGTTTGCTGGAACTTTATATCCTGTGTAAACACTTGTATCAAGTCTAACACCAGGACCTCCAGGAGTTAAATATTTACTTACTGTTCCAGTTCCTGGCATAAAGTTTTTTTGTGGGTTTTCAGCATTAATTCTGAACTCAATTGCATAACCTCTAAATTGAATCTCTTCTTGTAAGAATATTAATTTATCACCCTCTGCAATTTCAATCATTCTTTGAATAATATCAACACCAGTGATTGTTTCAGTTACTGGATGCTCAACTTGAACTCTTGTATTCATTTCGATGAAATAAATGTTATCTTGTTCATCAACTAAGAACTCAACAGTTCCAACACTTTCGTATCCTAATTTGAACATTGCTTTTGTAGCAATTCTGTAAAGTTCTTTTCTTGTTTCATTGTTAAGTCTTGGACTTGGAGCAATTTCGATAACTTTTTGGTGTCTTCTTTGGATTGAACAATCTCTTTCTCCTAAATGAAGAACATTTCCGTATTTATCAGCAATTACTTGGATTTCAATATGTCTTGGATTTTCAACATATTTTTCGATGAAAACTTCACCTCTACCAAAATATTTCATAGATTCATTTGTAGCACTTTCGAACATTTCTCTGAAATCTTTTTCAGCTTTTACAATTCTCATACCACGTCCTCCACCACCAAACGCAGCTTTGATGATGATTGGGAAACCAATTTCTCTTGCGATTTTTTCACCTTCGTTGATATTAACGATTGGCTCATCAGTTCCTTCTAATACTGGAACTCCAACTTTTTTCATAGCAACTTTAGAAGCCATTTTATCACCGAATAATTCAATGTGATCTGGTTTTGGTCCAATAAAAATAATTCCATTTGCTTCACATGCTCTTGCAAAATCTGCATTTTCACTTAAAAATCCATAACCTGGGTGAATCGCATCACAACCAGCTTTTTTTGCAATTGAAATGATATTGTCATATTCAAGATAAGCTTTAATAACATCTCCCATAATTGGATAACATTCATCAGCTTTTCTAACCCAAATACCTTCAACATCAACTTCTGAAAATATAGCAACGCTACCAATTTCTAGCTCTTTACAAGCTCTAATGATTCTAAGAGCGATTTCCCCTCTATTTGCAATAAGTACTTTTTTTATCTTTGCCATCTAGTTTGCCTTTAATGAATTTTTTAAAAATTATTTGAGAATTGTAGAGTTTTTTTTAAATTTAATCTTCTTAATTATTGCTGTAATAATTGTTTATTATTGCTAAATATTTTATTTATTATTGCTTTTGATGAGGTGAAAAAAATTATTTTAGATTATTATTTTATAACTTAAAATTGAAATAAATTATATAAAGTAAAAAGAGAAATAGAAAAGAAAAGGATTTTGTATTTATATTATAAATATTTACAGCTATACCTAAAACGGCATAGCTGCTCCACTTGCTCCCATGATTTCTTTTGCATCTTCACTCATCATTTCTGGACTCCATGGTGGAGAAAATACCAGTTTTACGAATGCTTCATCTATTTCATCAACTGCTAATGTTACATATTTTACTTGTTCTAATAAACTATCGGCAACTGGGCAAGTTGGGCTTGTTAGAGTCATTGTAATTGTGCAATATAAATAGTTGTTGTTTATGTCAAATTCAATATTATAAATCAATCCCAAATCAAAAATATTTGCTGGGATTTCTGGGTCATATACTTTTTTTAAGTGTTCAATTACTTTTTTTTCAATCTCTTTTAAATCAAAATTAGTTTGCATTTTCTATCCTTTATGCGTTTAGTGCATACTCTTTTATTTTTTTCATCATTCCAATTACGCCACTTTGTCTATTTGGAGTTATGATTTCGCTAAGTTTTAATTCATGAACAATATCCATGTCAATTTCTTTTAACTCTTCTATTGTCGAATCAGAAAATATTTGTAAAATCATATAAACCAAACCTTTTACAATTATGGCATCGCTAGTTCCGTGAAAGTACATTTTCCCATCTTTGATTTCATGGGTTAGCCAAACTTGTGAAGTGCAACCATGTACTATATTTTCTGGGATTTTATCAGCTTCATTAAACTCTTCTAGTTTTTTTCCTAAATCTATAATGTATTCATATTTTGATAATTCATCTTCGAAAAAATCTAAATCTTCTTTTATATTTTCTACTCTTTTTTCTATATTATTCAATTCTAATCCTTTAACATACTCAAGGCTTTTTCTAAAGCATCAATAAGTTTATCAACATCTACAAAATCATTATAAAATGCAACAGAAACTCTAATAGTTCCTTTAATTCCTAGTTTTTTCATAATAGGTTGAGCACAATGGTGTCCAACTCTAACTGCAATATCCATTTTATCAATTAAAATTCCAATATCATCGTGAATCAAACCTTCAAAATTGAAACTTCTACTTCCAATGCTGTTTGAAATATCATTATAAAAAATAATTCCAGGAAGTTTTGCTAACTCTTCATCGAGGTATTTAAAAACATTATGCTCAAAACTATGAATAGTTTCGTATTTTACGTGATTTATATACTCTATTGCTTTTCCAAAACCAATAATTCCTGCGATATTTTGAGTTCCTGCTTCAAATTTATAAGGAGAATCAAGTAAAGTTGAACCACTGTAATCAACTTCATGAATAGTTGCTCCTCCTGTTTGATAAGGTTTTACATCTTTTAAATATTTTTCATTTACATAAATTGCTCCAACTCCAGTTGGTGCGAATGTTTTATGTCCTGAAATTGCAAAAAAATCAACATCAGGCTCTTGAACATCTATTTTAAAATGAGATAAACTTTGAGCCCCATCAACCATAACAACAGCTCCATATTCGTGAGCTAATTTTGTGATAGTTTTAATATCATGGATTGTTCCAAAGGCATTTGAAATATGTGTGATACTTACAAAAGCATTTGGATTTGCTTTTAAAAGTTCTTCAAAATGATTCAAATCAAAATTTAGGTTTTTATCACAATTTACAACTTCAAGTCCAGCACCTAAAGTTCGTCCTTGCATATGCCAAGGAACAATATTTGAGTGATGTTCTAATGAAGAGATTATTACTGTTTTAAAATCTTTGGCAAAAGATGAGGCAATGAAATTTATAGATTCTGTTACACCTTTTGTGAAGATAATTTGCTCTTCTATTGGAGCATTAATAAATTTTGCAAGAAGTGTTCTTGTTTTTTCAAACTCTTGGGTTGCTTTATTCGCATGACCAAAGTTGCTTCTGTGGGTGTTTGCACAATATGTTTCATAATACTCAACCTGTGAATCAATTACACTTTTTGGTTTTTGTGTAGTTGCTCCATTGTCTAAATATACAGTTTTTGAGTTTTGAAAATATGGAAAATCCTTTTTAAACATATTTATCCCTTTTATAAGTTTTTATAAAATCTTTTATTAATTCATCTTTTATATTATCAACTATTTTGTTTTCAAAAGCACTTAATAACATCTCATAAGCTTTTTCTTCACTTATTCCCCTTGATTGAAGATATAAAAGTTGCTCTTTATTTAAACTTCCAGTTGTTGTTCCATGACTTGCTTCTAATTCATCTATTAAGATTTCAAGATGAGGTTGGGCAATAATAGTTGCATCATTACTTAATAAAATAGTGTCACAATTTTGTAAAGCTTTTGTAAATAGGGCACTTGGATTTACTATTGATTTTGCTTTAAATACAGCTTTTGAACTATCTTTTAAACTGTGTTTGAAGTTTATATTACTGTTTGAGCTTTTTTCATTGTGAATAGTTTTTATTAGATTTGAAGTTGTCGCTTCTTTGTAAAGTTTTACTAAACCATTTAATTCATAGTTTGCAAATTCACTATTTATAATGTTTTCAAAACTATTTACAACAAATCCATCACCAAAATCAAAGTTAAAAAACTCTAAATTTGAACTATTTTTTTGCTCAACAGCTAATGCAAAAATCATTGAGTTTGAAGAGTTTATATCTTGAACTTTTGCATATTCAAGTGAAGCATTTTCTTCTAGTTCTATTTTTCTATTTACACTATAAAAACTATTTTTACAAGAGTTTACAAAAACTTCAACAATACTTGCTTTTATATCTTTTTTTACTACAATTTTTAATGAGTTTGTAAAAAGTGTTTCATCATCTTTTAGTTTGTGAATCAAAAAAATAGGTTCTTGAATATTTTTATTTATAGTCAAAATCTTTTGTTTATTGTCCAAACTTCTTGAAATATTAAATAAAACTGACTCATAATTTTCTTCATCAACTATAGATTCTAAACCCATAATATCAAATTCATAAGTCTCTTTTTTTGCAAAATCATAAGAAAAAAGTGAATCAAAATTTATTTTTAAAAACTCTTCATCGCCTTTTTTTGGAAGGATTAAACCATCAATATTATTTATTTGCATCTTTAATTCCTATTGCTTCATAACCTTTTTCATCAAGTTCTAAAGCTAAGCTATAATCTCCTGTTTTTACAATTTTTCCATCATTTAAAATATGTACAAAATCAGGCTTGATTAATTCTAATAATCTATCATAGTGAGTAATCATTAAAATAGATCTTTTCCCATCAAGCATAGAATTTATTACATTTGCAACAGTTTTAATAGCATCAACATCAAGACCTGAATCTATCTCATCAAGCATGATTAAATCAGGTTTAAGCATTAGAAGTTGGATTAATTCATTTCTTTTTTTCTCACCACCACTAAAACCATCATTTAAATCCCTTTGTAGAAGTTTTCTATCAATACCGAATTTCCCTGTCTCTTCTTTTACAACTTTTAAAAATTCCATTGCATCAATTTCAGGAAGTCCTGCATATGCTCTTTTTGCGTTCATTGCAGTTTTTAAAAAGTAGCTATTGTTTACACCAGCCACTTCAATTGGAGATTGGAAACTCATAAAAATACCTTCATTTGCCCTTTGTGTTACATCAAGGTCTAATAGGTTTTTCTTTTTATATGTAATTTTTCCTTCAGTCACAATACAGTCATAATGAGCACTTAATGTTTTTACTAAAGTTGATTTTCCAGCTCCATTTGTTCCCATTAAAGCATGGATTTCTCCCTCTTTAATCTCTAAATTTAAACCTTTTAAAATCTCTTTATCATTTATATTAACTTTTAAATCTTCTATTTTTAATAATGTATTTTTCATGATTTAGCCCACACTTCCTTCTAATGATATATTTAATAACTCTTTTGCTTCTGCTGCAAACTCCATTGGTAACTCTTTAAGCACTTCTTTACAAAAACCATTTACAATCATAGCTATTGCATTTTCTTCACTAATTCCTCGCTGACTTATATAAAATAGTTGTTCATCAGAGATTTTTGAAGTTGTTGCTTCATGCTCTATATTTGCACTTGAATTTCTAATTTCATGGTACGGATAAGTATTTGCATGGCATTTATTTCCAATTAAAAGTGAATCACATTGTGAAATATTTCTAGCATTTAAAGCACTTTTTCCAACTCTTACCAATCCTCTATATGCATTTCGTCCTTGCATTGCAGAGATTCCTTTTGAAATAATAGTTGATTTTGTATTATTTCCTAAATGAACCATTTTTGTTCCTGTATCTGCTTGTTGTGATTTTGAAGCAATTGCTACTGAATAAAATTCTCCAACACTATTATCTCCTTGTAAAATACATGAAGGGTATTTCCATGTAATTGCACTTCCAGTTTCCACTTGTGTCCAAGAGATTTTAGAGTTGTCACCTTTACAGATTCCTCTTTTTGTTACAAAGTTTAAAATTCCACCTTTTCCATTTTCATCACCTGGAAACCAGTTTTGAATAGTTGAATATTTTATTTGTCCATTTTTTAAAGCAACCAATTCAACAACTGCTGCATGAAGTTGTCGCTCATCCCTTGTTGGAGCTGAACATCCTTCATTATAAGAAACATAAGAGTTTTCATCACAAATGATTAAAGTTCGCTCAAACTGTCCCGTATCTAGAGCATTTATTCTAAAGTAAGTTGAGAGTTCCATAGGACATCTTACATTTGGTGGAATATACACAAAACTTCCATCTGTGAAAACTGCACTATTTAAACAGGCAAAATAGTTATCTACTACTGGCACAACACTTGCTAAATACTCTTGTACAAGTTCTGGGTGTTTATGTGCTGCTTCACTAATTGAGCAAAATATGATTCCTAATTTTTCAAGCTCATCTTGATATGTAGTTTTTACTGAAACAGAGTCAAATACTGCATCAACTGCAACTCCTCTAACTCCAGCTAATTGTTTTTGTTCTTCAAGGGGAATTCCCAATTTTTCATAAGTTTTTAGAATCTCAGGGTCAACTTCATCTAATGAATCCAAAGCTTTTTTTGGAGCAGAGTAGTATGCAATATCTTGATAATCTATTTTTGGATAATCTAAATGTGCCCAAGTTGGTTCTTCCATTTTTAACCATTTTTTGTAAGCTTTTAATCTAAAATCTAAAAGCCAAGCTGGTTCATCTTTTTTTGCTGATATTGCTCTTATTACATCTTCATTTAAACCTTTTGCAAAAGTATCACTTTCGATTAAGGTCTCAAAACCTAGTTTATAGTCTTTGTTTATAATATCTTCTAATTGTTTATTGTCACTCATTTTAGGCTCCAATTCTTCAAATTCTTAGTCTTGAATATAAATAGGATAAAATTTATCTTATTTAAAATAGTATCATAACTTAACACACAATGTAAAGACAGTTTCTTTTTAAATCAGAAAAAAAATTCATCCCTTTATTTAATTATTTTAAAGATATAATACCCAATCTAACAGAGAAAAGAGTTTATGAATTTTATTACTTTGAAAAATTTTTTAAAAGAATCCTTATTATTGATAATGGCATTTGTCATTATACTAATTTCATTTTTTTCATATTTTACGTATCAGTATAATAATAACATAAATAATTATTTAGAAGATTTAAGTAATCAGTATGAAGTACAATATAATATTACTTATGAAAACTTTTATATGTTATCTCAAAACACTTTTTATGGAATCATAAATAAACCAGAAATATACAATCTTGTTAAATATGCTTTTAAAAATGATGAAAACACACAAAGTTTTCTTCGTCAAATACTTTATGATAGGTTACTTTCTGATTATAATAGATTATTAGAGTTCAAATTTAAACAAGTGCATTTTCATTTTCCTGATAATACTAGTTTTCTAAGAATGCATAAGCCAGATAAATTTGGTGATAGCTTGAGTGATTCTAGATTTAGTGTAAAAGAAGTAAACAAAACATTAAAACCTTTGGATGGTTATGAAATAGGAAAAATGGTTGATGGATTTAGATTTGTTTATCCACTATTTGATGAATCTTTATTTCATATTGGAAGTGTTGAAATATCTGTAAATTCTGATTTTTTTGATAAAACTTTTGAACAAAATTTTGGTGTGGATACACATTTTTTAATTAAAAAAACTATAGCTGAAAAAAGAATGTTTCCAGAAAATTTCAAAGAGTATAAAATTAGTTATGAAAATAGTAATTATATTTATTCTGAAAAAGTAAATGAAGAATCTTTACATTATACCGATTCTGAATTTTATACAATGGATGAAAAGAATTTAATTTCATCAAAAATGCAAAATAATGAAAAATTTATTATTAGTAAAAAATATAAAGGTAAATATATTGCAATTTATTTTTTGCCTATTTCTGATATTGAAGGTAATAAAAATGCTGCTTATATGGTTTTGTATAAACATTCAGATTTAATGGAACAAGTAAATTACAACTATTTCAAAATGATTTTGATTTTATTTTTATCTACTTTTTTATTCATTTTTTATATGAGATATAAATACAAACAGATGATACTAGATAAAAATAATGATTATATGTTATCTCAACAAACAAAAATGGTTGCATTAGGAGAAATGATACAGAATATTTCCCATCAATGGCGACAACCTTTGAGTGTGATTTCTATTTTAGCTAGTGGCTTAAAACTCAAAAAAGAGTGTGATATTCTAGAAGATAAAGAGTTTTATGAAAATCTTGATGGAATATTAAAAAATACTCTTTATTTATCTCAAACCATAGAAGATTTTAGAAGTTATTTTGACGAAAGTTTAGAAAAAAGTAGTTTTAATTTAAAAAATACAATAAAACAATGTATTTCAATGTTTAAAGAAGAATTGAACATTAATAATATAGTTATAATTGAAAATATTGATGATATTGAACTATATACTTATGAGCAAGAACTAAAACAAGTTTTTATAAATTTATTAAAAAATGCCAAAGATTTTACAAAAGAGGGTGTTATTGTAATAAATGCTCATGAAAAGAAGAATGAAATTAAAATTGAAATTCAAGATAGTGCTGGAGGAATCCCAAAAAGTATAATTGAAAAGATTTTTGAGCCATATTTTACAACAAAACATAACTCTTTTGGAATTGGATTGGGACTTTTTAGTTCTTATGAAATTGTAAATAATGAGTTGCAAGGTAATATTTTTGTTGAAAATAGAGAGTTTAATTACAATTTTAAAACATATAAAGGCGCTTGTTTTACAATTGTGTTACAAAGAGATAAATTATAAAAAGAGAGTTATAATGAAAAATAGTTTTAATTTAAAATTTTCAATTTTAGTTGGTATATTAACTTTTGTCGTTGCAATAGTTGTTGGATTTTATTCAAATAGTATTTCAGAAAAATATTTGGAGATAAATTCAGGTGAGTCTTTAGTAAAACTCTCAAAAAGAGTTAATGATATTCTTGATAGGGAAATGTTAGAAAGGTATCGAGAAATAAAATTTGCATCCTCTTTGCCTATTATGACAAGTGAAAAAAGTACAATAGATGAAAAAAGAGAATTTATCCAAAAAATTAAAGATAATTATAATCACCATGAATGGATAGGTTATGCCTTACCTGATGGAACTGTAGAAATTGGAACGAATGGTTATTTAGAAGGAAAAAATGTAAGAGCTAGACCTTGGCTTCCTCACGGTCTTGAAGGTCCTTATATCGGCGATGTTCATGATGCTTTATTGTTAGCAAAACTTTTACCAAATAACAGTGGTGAGCCAATATATTTTTCAGATGTTGCTTTTCCTGTAATTAATAATGAAGGTAAAACATTAGGAGTTTTATGTACTCATTTAACATGGCAATGGACAAGAGATGTTATTAGAAGTATTCAAAAAGATAATAATGTAGATATATTTTTGTTATCAAAAGATGGATTAATTTTAGTTGGGCCAGACAATACAGAAAGAAGTAATATCAAAGATATTTCTCTTCGTGTAGCAGAAACTTTCAAAGATGATGAACCATTGTATAAAACTGTTAATTGGGATGAAGAGACTAAATATTTAACAGCAAGTAGTGTAAGTTCTGGATTTGAAGAGTATAAAGGTTTTTCTTGGAAAGTAATTGTACGACAACCAATTGATAAAGCTTTTAAAACAGCAAATGATAATACTCTTTCTATTTTGTATGTTAGTCTTATAGCTGGATTTCTTGGAGCATTATTAGGAATAATAATTTCAAATATAATATCAACTCCATTAAAAAAACTAAGTGTAATAGTTGATAATCTAAGAGAAAATAAAAATGTAGAGTTTTTACAGAATGTTTCAAATGATGAAATAGGAAAACTTCATAATGCAATTGAAAATTTATATAAGAGTTTAAACAAAGAATCAAAACTAAAAGAGAGTGCCGAAAATAAAGTAGATTTATCACTACGAATATTTGATCAGGCATTAGAAGGAATAATAATAACAGATAACAAAAACAATATTATTCTTATAAATAAAGCATTTAGCGAAATTACAGGTTATAAAATGGATGAAGTATATGGTAAAAATCCATCAATTTTAGCTTCTAAATTACAAGATGATGAATTTTATAGAAATATGTGGGATAGATTAAAGATAGATGGCAAATGGGATGGATTAATAAAAAATAGAAAAAAAGATGGCACAATTTATGAAGAGTATTTGAAAATTTCTTCTCTAAAAGATGCAAATGGTCAAATTATAAACTATTTAGCTACCTTTAACAGTGGTTTTTAAAAGATAATCTTGATAGAATTAAGCAGTTGATTTAAATTAATAATTTAACTCAAAAGTAATTAAGACAAATTTTATCCTATTTACATTAGAATACTGAAATGTTTTAAAAGTGCAACTATTTTTTAGGAATAGTTCTTGCATAGGATAAGATTAAAAATATAGGAACAATTATGGAAGTTTATTTAGATAATAACGCAACAACAATAGTAGATCCAAAAGTTTATGAAGAGATGAAACCATTTTTTTGTGATATTTATGGAAATCCAAACTCTTTACATAAGTTTGGAGCAGGAACTCATCCAAAAATGGTTGAAGCCTTGAATTTTTTATATGAGGGAATTAATGCAGCAGATGAAGACGATATTATCGTTACAGCTAATGCAACAGAGAGTAATAATACTGTTTTAAAAGGTATATGGATAGATAAAATTTTAAATGGTGATAAAAAACATATTATTACAAGTGAAGTAGAACACCCATCAATTACAGCAGTTTGTAGATTCTTAGAATCTCAAGGTGTAAGTGTAACTTATCTTCCTGTAAATGAAGAGGGAGTTTTAGAAGCTAGTAGTGTAAGAGAATTTATAAAAGAAGATACAGCATTAGTTTCAATTATGTGGGCAAACAATGAAACAGGGAAAATTTTCCCAATCAAAGAAATCGGAGCTATCTGTAAAGAGTTTGGAGTTCCTTTTCACACAGATGCAACTCAAGCAATTGGAAAATTGCCTGTAGATGTTCAAGAGTATAATGTAGATTATTTATCTTTTTCAGCTCATAAATTTCACGGACCAAAAGGTGTTGGTGGATTATATGTAAGAAAAGGTTTCTCATTAACTCCTCTTTTACATGGTGGTGAGCAAATGGGTGGATTAAGAGCAGGAACTGTAGATGTGGCTTCTATGGTAGGAATGGGTTGGGCTATGAAATTAGCTACTTCAACTATGGCAATAGCTTATGAAAAAAATCATGTTTCTAAATTAAGAGATAAATTAGAAGCAGCAATTTTAGAATTACCTGAAACTATAGTAATTGGTGGAACTGATAATAGAACTCCAAATACAACTTTAATCTCTTTTAGAGGGGTTGAGGGTGAATCAATGCTTTGGGATTTAAATCAAAATGGAATAGGTGCAAGTACAGGAAGCGCATGTGCATCTGAAGATTTAGAAGCAAATCCAGTTATGAATGCATTTGGAAGTGATAGTGAGTTAGCTCATACGGGTGTTAGATTCTCTTTAAGTAGATTTAATACAGAAGAACAAATTGATTATGCAATTGATGTTATTAAAAAAGCAGTTACAAGATTAAGAGCAATTTCAAGTTCTTATGCTTATGCTCCATCAAGTCATAAATCAGGTTTATAATAAAAAATATAGAATATAAAGGAAAATACGATGGCAAAAAATAATTTAATAAGCGGATCAATTTGGGATGAGTACTCAAATCAAGTTGTAAATAGAATGAATAACCCAAAACACCAAGGTGAAATTACAGAAGAGAGAGCTGCTGAATTAGGTGCTAAACTAATCGTTGCAGATTTTGGAGCTGAATCATGTGGTGATGCTGTAAGACTTTACTGGGCTGTTGATGAAGCTAGCGATAAAATTTTAGAATCAAAATTTAAATCTTTTGGATGTGGTACAGCTATCGCATCTTCAGACGTTATGGCTGAACTTTGTATTGGAAAAACAGTTGATGAAGCTGTTAAAATTACAAATATCGATGTTGAGTTTGCACTAAGAGATACTCCAGATGTTCCTGCAGTTCCACCTCAAAAAATGCATTGTTCAGTTATGGCTTATGATGTTATCAAAAAAGCTGCAGCTGATTATAAAGGTGTTGATATGGATTCATTTGAACAAGAACAAATTATTTGTGAATGTGCAAGGGTTTCATTAGCAACTTTAAAAGATGTTATAAAAATTAATAAATTAACAACAGTTGAGCAAATCACAGATTATACAAAAGCAGGTGCATTTTGTAAATCATGTATTAAACCAGGTGGACATGAAGCAAAAGATGTTTATTTAGTAGATATTTTAGCAGATATGATGGCTGAAATGGAACACGAAAAATTAAAAACAGCAGCAGATGCAAGTGCAGCTGGTGAATTAACATTTGATAAAATGACTTTAGTTCAAAGAATCAAAACTATTGATGCAGTATTAGATTCAGATATTAGACCAATGTTAGTAATGGATGGTGGAAATATGGAAATTATTGACATCAAAGAAAATATGCCTCATTATGATTTATATATCAGATATTTAGGTTCATGTTCTGGATGTTCGTCTGGAAGTACAGGAACTTTATTTGCTATTGAATCAGTATTACAACAAAAAATTGATGAAAACTTAAGAGTTTTACCAATTTAATTTTAATTAATTAAGAATAAAAAAAGGCTCATGCAATTCGCATGAGCCTTTTTTTTTGTTAAATAAAAGAATATAATCTACAAGTGAAGAAATTTATTATAAAATATTTTAAAGAGAAAAGGATATAAAATGTTTGCTATTTACAACAATGGAAGTGTAGATTTTAAAAGTACGTCAGATAATTTATATGCACTAAAAGATGTTGAGAGAGTTAAAAGAACAGACTTAGATACTGATAAGGGATATTTTGAGAATCTAATAAATCAAAATGCAAATAATGATGATTCCAAAAAAGAAGCATTAAATACCTATAAAAAAATGGCTAATATTGACACTTCACAAATAGTTTTTCACGTAAAAGATATTATGACAAAAGATTGTATTTATATTGATTCAAAATCAACAATACAAGATGCTTACAATGTTTTAAAAGAGTTCAAAATAGGGCAATTACCAGTTGTTTCTTTTGGTAAGAAGATATTAGGAATGATAGATAAAAAAATGATTTTAAATCTTTTAATGGATGATTTAGATAATACAAGTAATGTTTTATCAAGAAGAATTGAAGATATATATTTACAGCAACTTATTACTGCCGATCCAAATACTGATATAAGAAATGTTGCTAAAGTAATGATAGATTTTAAATTGCATGCAATTCCTATTGTTGCTGAGAATGATACTTTAATTGGTATTGTTTCAAAAACAGATATTATAAAAGCAGTATCTCATATTCAACAATTTCAACTTTGGTCTTAATTATTTTCTTCTATAAAACTATTTTCCTTTAAATAATATCACTTGTGTTATAATGCTGCCTTAATTTTAAGGCAATATTATAATTTTAGGGAAATCAATGGCAAATCAAAACAATCAAATTTTAAAAAATACAAATGCTCAAATATTAGATGAATTTAATGCTTCAATAATGTTTGATAAAGAACTTTATGCTCAAGATATTAGAGGTTCAATCGCTCACTCACAAATGTTAGCAGAACAAGGAATTTTAACAACTGAAGAGCAAAAAGCAATTGAAGTTGGACTTTTACAAGTAAAAAATGAGATTGAAAGTGGTGAATTTAAATTTTCACTTGCTTTTGAAGATATTCATATGGCTGTTGAAACAAGACTTACTGAAATTATAGGTGAACCTGGAAAAAGACTTCATACAGCACGTAGTAGAAATGACCAAGTTGCAACAGACTTTAGACTTTATGTTCAAGATAAATCATTAAGTATAAAAGAGCAATTAAAAGAGTTAGTTGAAACTTTTGTGTCTGTTGCATCAAAACATACAACAACATTAATTCCTGGAATGACTCATTTACAACACGCACAACCTCTTAATTTTGGTTATCATTTATTAGCTTATGCAAATATGTTTAAAAGAGATTTTGAAAGATTTGAGAGCTCATATGAAAGAAATAACTATTGTCCCCTAGGAAGTGCAGCACTTGCAGGAACTCCACATAATATAAATAGAGAGTCAACTTCACAAAAATTAGGATTTATTTCTCCAACAACTCATGCTATGGATACAGTTTCAGATAGAGATTTTGCTTTAGAGATTTTATTTAATATAAGTACGGCAATGATGCATATAAGTAGAATTGCTGAAGAGCTTATTTTATGGTCATCTTATGAATTCCAATTTGTAAGAATGAGTGATGAATATGCAACTACAAGCTCAATTATGCCACAAAAGAAAAACCCAGATGTTCCAGAACTTTTAAGAGGAAAAACAGGACGAGTTTATGGAAATCTTATTTCTCTTTTAACTGTTATGAAAGGCTTACCATTAGCTTATAATAAAGATACTCAAGAAGATAAAGAGGGAGTTTTTGATTCAGTAAAAACTATGGAAATTTCTATTTCTATTTTAAATGAAGTAATTAAAACTATGATTGTAAATGTAGATAAAATGCAAAATGCTTGTAAAATTGGTCATTTAAGTGCAACTGATTTTGCAGATTATTTAGTTCAAAAACAAAATATGCCATTTAGAACAGCTTATTATTTAACAAAAGATGTTGTATCAAAAGCAAATAGTTTAAATAAAGATATTAGTGAATTAAATATTGATGAAATAAGAAGCTCAAATGAAGAGTTAAAGAATATTAGTGAAGAGATATTAATGTTCTTGGATTTAAGAAACTCTATGAATGCTAGAACTTCATTTGGTGGGACATCAACAAGTCAAACATTAAATCAAATAGAAGCTTTTAAAAATTGGTTGAATAAATAGATCAAAGAAAGATAAGATGAGAAAAATCTCATCTTATTTTAAGAGTTTATTTTAGTAAGAATTTTTTTGTTAATTTGAAAAGATTTGAAATATCAGTTTTACCTACAAATCCATCAACACCAACTTGACTCATTTTACCTCTTACTGCATCTGTTGTCATTGAAGAGTTTACAATAACTGGAACATGAGCTAAATTTTTATTATTTTTTATAAATGATGCTACTTGATAACCATCAGTTCCTGGCATTTCAATATCTGTAATTACCATACCAATTTTATCAGGATTTAACTCTTCTAATCTTTTTATTAAAAGTGTTCCATTTGCATAAATTTCATAATCAAGACCTGTTTCTTCAAAAAATGAAGATAAAACTTCTCTAGCTACTCCTGAATCTTCTGCGGCTAAAATAAGTTTACTTGAGTGAAGTTTTTCATCAACATATTTTCTAATTTCATCAGAACCATCATCTGTCCAGTGAATATCTCTTAATAATTGCTCAGCATTGAACACTGTGCAAAGTTCATCTTTATTATTCACTTTTACATAAGTTGTGTATGTTATTTTTGAATTTGTTTCTTCTGTATGTCTTAATTCATTAGTTGTTTTTTCTACAATATCAAGCATATCTTTTACAAGAAAGCCTATTTTTTTATGATTAAATTCGCAAAATATAATTAATTTATAATCTTTTACCGCTAAAGCTGGAAGACCAAGCCAGGCATCAAGATTTATAAGAGTTACAGGTTCGCCCCTAATTGTTGCAATTCCTGCTATTACATCTGTATCTTTTGGAGTATCGTTTATAGCAACTTCTTCAGTAATAATAAATGCTTTAACTTTTGCTATATTGATTGCGTAAATATTACTGTGACCTGTGTAAAATACAGCTAATTGTTGAACATTTCTAAGATGTCCTTGAGTCATTTGTTCAACACTACCACTAATACCGCTCATGAGAATCCTTTTTTAAGTATAAGTTAATTATTATATATCTTTTAAACTTTGAGTATCTTTAAGTTATTTTTGGAATTTATGCATCAATTTTTGAACTGTAACTGACGCCATCATTAAGCCAAATGAACCTGTTACTCCCTCAAAACTTCCCTTCTCCAAACACATTGGAAGTTCTGAAGAAAAAATTACTTTAAATTTTTTCTTAAATCCCTGTGCTTTTAATTCAGTTCTTATTTTTTTTATAAAAGGGTCATTATACGTATCCCAAATTGAGATATATTCAATTTTTGATGGATCAATTCTTTTTGCTCCACCACTTGTGCTGATAATTTTTGTGAAATGTTTTTTTATTAGATGAACTTTAGGTTTAATATCATCAATTGCATCTAAAATATAATCATAAGATGAAAAATCAAAATTATCAATCCATTCAGGTGTGATTTTTACATGAATTGGTGTAACATTCGGATATTTTTCTTTTAATGCTTCAACTTTTATTCGCCCTATATTACCAACACTTCCCATTTGTCTATTTAAATTTGATTCTTCGTAAGTATCAAAATCAACTATAGTTATATTTGTAATTCCAGTATTATATAAAGCATCTAAAGCAAAACTTCCAACACCACCAACACCTAAAAGTATCAGCTTAACATCTTTGAATTTTTCAAAAACATCTTCACCGAATAGCTTTTTCGTTCTGTCATATTTCATCTAAACTTCTCTTTTACTATTTTTAGGTATTATATCATAAATTAATTTATTGGAGATGTTGATGGATAAAGAACCAATGACGCTAGCAGGGTACAACAAAATTACAGGAGATTTAGAGTTCTTGAAAAAAACAGAGAGACCTGAAACTGTAATTGCCTTAGATGAAGCTAGACAATTAGGAGATTTAAAAGAAAATGCTGAATATCACTCTGCAAAAGAAAAATTGGCATTAATTGATTCACAAATTGCTGAATTAAATGCAGTTATCTCAAAAGCAGTAATTATCGATCCTTCAACTCTTCCACATAACAAAGTAAGTTTTGGCTCAACTGTTAGTTTAGTTGATACAAATACTGATGAAGAGTTTACTTATATGATAGTTGGTGGAGTTGAATCAAATGCAGAAAAAGGGATGATTTCATTTAATTCACCATTAGCTAAACAACTTATGGGTAAAGAAGAGGGTGATGAAGTAAAAGCTACTCTTCCTGGTGGTGTTAAAACTTTTGAAGTTTTAGGTGTGTGTTACAAGGAAATTATTTTACAATGAATATAGCAATCCTTGGTGCTAAAGGAATATTAAAAATAGCCTATGCATTTTAGTATTCAAAATGGGGCTATCTTTGTAGCTGACTCACATTACAATCAAAAAAACAAAGAATTCTTAACTTTTTTAGAAAAACTTGAAAAAAAGCAGATAGAAACAACTCAACTTTTTTTGATGGGTGATATGATTGATTTTATCTCAGGTGAAAGTAGATATTTTATTAAACAAAATATTGCTGTAATTAATCTTTTAAATAAATTATCTAAAAACATAGAGATTATTTATTTAGAGGGAAACCACGATTATAATCTAAAAACTATCTTCCCAAACATAAATGTAATCAAAAGAGAAAATCAACCACTTCTTGCAAAATTTGAAGAAAAAAGTGTCTCTATTTCCCATGGAGACAATTTTATAAATTGGAAATATGATTTATATTGTAAATTTATAAGAAATACAATATTTCTAAAATTTATGAATTTTATTGATGTGAATTTCTTTATTTCTAAAAAAATTGAAGATGTTTTAGTGAAAAAGAATATATGTCATAAAATGAAAAATTTTGAAGAGATAGTTTCAAAAAGAGTAAAAAACTACGATAGTGATATTATTATTGAAGGGCATTATCATCAAGGTGATATTTATAACTTTGATAAAAAAGAGTATATAAATATACCATCTTTATGTTGTCAGAAAAAATATATAGTTATTAAAGATTTAAAATTTAAAGGAGAAATTATATGAGTATGGCCTTAATTGGTTTTATTAGTTTAATAGTTGTTTCACTATTATTTATTTTATATTATTTATTATCAATGACAAACAATAAGCCTAAAAAAATTGGAAATGAATTTCAAAAAAATATGAGTATTTCTACTGTTGCAGATTTGAATACAATAGAATTTCCTAAAAATATAGAACATATGAAATTTGATTCACTATCAAAAGCAACGAAAGTTATATTTGATTCATACAAAGCTTTAAATTATATGAATAAATTACCAAGTAGTTTAGATAAAATTGAGTGGCATACATGGCAAGTGTCGATTATTTTAAGATATTTAAAAAGTAAAAACAAAATCTTTATTACAAGTGATAATATATTTCATTCAGTAATTTTAGAGTTAAGTGAAAGTCAAATTAATTTAGAATTACAAAAGATTTATAATAAGTATGCAAACAATGTTAATATTAAAAAAAGTAGAGATGATTTAAGCAAAGATATTATTTGGACAGCAAGAGAAGTATCGATAATATTGTATAAAATTATAAATAGCAAATAAATTTAAGGAGTAAGCCATCGCAAAGTTTGAAGTTGTAAGTGATTACGAACCAGCAGGTGATCAACCAGTTGCTATAAAAGCACTAAGTGATTCCATAAATGCTGGAAACCAATATAATACTCTTTTAGGAGTAACAGGTTCTGGAAAAACTTATACAATAGCAAAAGTGATTGAGGCGACTCAAAAACCAACTCTTATTATGACTCACAATAAAACTTTGGCTGCTCAATTGTATTCAGAGTTTAAACAATTTTTCCCAAATAATCATGTTGAATATTTCATCTCATATTATGATTATTATCAACCAGAGGCTTATATTCCAAGAAGTGATTTATTTATTGAAAAAGATAGCTCAATAAATGAAGAGTTAGAAAGATTAAGACTTAGTGCCACAGCTTCACTTTTGTCTTTTGATGATGTAATTGTAATTGCTTCAGTTTCAGCAAACTATGGTTTAGGAAATCCTGAAGAGTATAAAGCAATGGTTCAAAGGGTTGAAGTTGGATTTGAATACTCTCAAAAACAGTTTTTATTAAAACTTGTAGAGATGGGATATAAAAGAAATGATAAGTTTTTTGATAGGGCAGATTTTAGAGTAAATGGGGATGTTATTGATATTTTCCCTGCTTATTTTGAAGATGAGTTTATTCGAGTTGAATTTTTTGGTGATGAAGTTGAATCTATTTCGAAACATGAATACATTACAAACAATAAAACAAAAGATTTACAAGAAGTAATTATATATTCAGTTAATCCTTTTGTTGTTTCAAATGATAAACTTGCAACTGCCGTAAAACAAATTGAAGAAGAACTTGATGAGAGATTAGAATATTTCCAAAGTGTTAATAAACTTGTAGAATATCAAAGATTAAAACAAAGAGTTGAGTTTGATTTGGAGATGATTGAGGGAACTGGAATGTGTAAAGGAATTGAAAACTATGCACGACATTTAACTGGTCAAAAACCAGGTGAAACTCCATATTCACTTCTTAATTATTTTGAGCAAATGGGAAAAGATTTTTTACTTGTAGTTGATGAGTCGCATGTCTCTTTATCTCAATTTCGTGGAATGCATGCAGCTGATAGATCTAGAAAAGAGGTTTTAGTTGATTATGGGTTTAGACTTCCAAGTGCACTTGATAATAGACCTTTAAAATTTGATGAATTTATAAAAAAAGCTCCTCATTTTGTATTTGTAAGTGCAACACCAAATGAATTAGAACTTGAAATGAGTTCTGTTGTAGCTGAACAAATTATTCGACCAACTGGACTTCTTGACCCAATTATTGATGTGGTTGATAGTGAGTTTCAAGTTGAAAAACTTCACGATGAAATCAAAAAAGTTGTGGCAAAAAATGAAAGAGTTTTAGTAACAGTTCTAACTAAAAAAATGGCAGAAGAACTAGCTAGTTATTATGCAGATTTAGGAATGAAAGTTAAATATATGCATAGTGAAATTGATGCAATTGAAAGAAATCAAATCATTCGAGAGTTGAGACTTGGAACTTTTGATGTATTAATTGGAATCAATCTTTTAAGAGAAGGTTTGGACATTCCTGAAACTTCACTTGTGGCTATTTTAGATGCGGATAAAGAAGGATTCTTAAGAAGTAAAACTTCACTTATTCAAACAATTGGACGAGCTGCCAGAAATGAAAATGGAAGAGTAATTTTATATGCAAAAAAAATTACAGCTTCAATGCAGTTTGCAATAGATGAAACAAATAGAAGAAGAAAAATCCAAGAAGAACATAATATCAAAAATGGAATCACTCCCGTATCAACCAAAAGAAGATTAGACCAAAATCTGAAACTTGAAGAGTACGATGATGTTGCATGGAAAAAAGAGAAACTAGAAAAAATGCCAGCAGCTGAGAGAAAGAAAATTCTAATTGAGCTTAATAGACAAATGAAAAAAGCAGCAAGTGATTTGAATTTTGAAGAAGCTATTAGACTAAGAGATGAAATTGCTAAGGTTAAAGAGATATGAAAAAAGCAACAAAACAAGATATAGAAATAATAAAACAAGCTTTCATAGAAAAGTACAGCGATGCGGTTACGGAGTTAAATTATAAAAATGATTATGAGTTATTAATAGCTATTATATTAAGTGCTCAATGCACAGATAAAAGGGTAAATATTATAACTCCAGCACTTTTTGAAAAATATCCAAGTGTAAGAGAACTTGCAGTTGCAGATTTGAAAGATGTGAAAGCTTTATTAAACTCTTGTTCATTTTTTAATAATAAAGCAAAAAATATTATTAAAATGGCTCAAAGTGTTTTGATGAATTATGAGGGCGAGATTCCCCACGACCAACAAAAACTAATGAAATTAGCAGGTGTTGGAAATAAAACTGCAAATGTTTTTATGATTGAGTTTGAGGGTGCAAATCTTATGGCTGTTGATACTCATGTTTTTAGAGTTTCTCATAGACTTGGACTTAGTGATGGAAAAACTGTTGATATAACAGAAGCTGATTTAGTAAAAAAATTAAAAGGGCATGATTTACATATTTTTCATCAAGCAATGGTTTTATTTGGAAGATATATTTGTAAAGCTGTAAAACCTGAGTGTGATAACTGTTTATTTCCACAGGTTTGTAAAACTAAAAGCTCTTTTAAACCTGCGTAAATTTTAGAAAAAGAAGAGTTGTCTTTACATTATTTTTTTATACACTCTTCTTTTAAATCTGCAAAATTTTTGAAAATAAAGTTATCTTCAATTTTATTTATCTCTATATTTGTCATTGTACATAAAAACTCTTGATTCTCTTTTTTTATAATGTACGTAAATTTGTAGACAAATTTATCTTTTGAACTTACAACTTTGTTGTTTAATAGTTCAGCTGTTAATTTCTCAATAGGTATATTTTTCTCTTTTTCATATTTTTCTTTAAACATATTTGGGAAAAACTCTTCTTGATTATTTTCATATACTACATAAGCAAAACCAGATATTATGATAATTAGTAAAAGGATTATAAATTCTCTTTTTTCGAATTGATTATTTACTCTATAAAGTATCAAAGTAATGGCGATAATCAAAAGTGCAATTGCAATTATTATTTGCATTTTATTCCTTTTTGTTTATTTTTATTATATCCTAGCTTAACAAAAAGCTTTTGTTAAAAAGCTTATGAAATGGGGAAATTATGGAATTGAACAGCGAAAAATACGATATTGTCATTATAGGTGGTGGTTGTGTTGGAAGTGGTATTGTTTTAGATGCAACTTTACGAGGATATAAAGTAATATTGCTTGAAAAAAATGATTTTGCAAGTGGTTCAAGTTCAAAAAGTTCCAAGTTAGTTCATGGAGGAATCAGGTATCTTGAAAAAGCCATAAAAGAGTTTGAACTTGCCCAATACAATTTGGTAAAAGAGGGATTATCTGAAAGAGCAATATTTTTAAAAAATGCTCCAAATTTCAGTAAAAAATTAAAAATCAATATTCCCATATATTCATATTTAAATCTAGTTTACACTTACATTGGACTTTTGTTTTATAAACTAATAGCCAAACATAAAAGTTTGGGGAAAAATAGTTTTGTAAATAAAGTTGTTTCTATTTTGTTTTCTCCAAATATAAAACAAGAAAATCTAAAAGGTTTTTTATCTTTTTATGATGGTAGTTTTTTGGATTCAAGAATGATAATCTCCCTTCTTCAAAGCGCTGTTTTAAAAGGAGCAGTTGTAAAAAACTATTGTGAAGTAAATAAGTTTTTGTATGATAAAAATAATAAAATCTCAGGAGTAAAATATTTTGATAAAACACAAAACAAAATCTGTGAAATAGAAGCAAATGTTGTCGTAAATGCAAGTGGAGCAAATGTAGATAATCTAAGAATTTTAGATGATAAAGATTCAAATGAAATTTTAGCTTTAAGTAGTGGAATTCATATAGTTGTATCAAAGGAGTTTTTAAAAGCTGATGAGGGAATTTTAATACCAAATACAAGCGATAAAAGAGTCATATTTATTTTGCCATATATGAATCACTGTTTGATTGGAACAACTGATAATAAAACTATTTATGATGATAATTCAAAAGTAAAAGAGCAAGAAATAGAGTATTTGTTAAAAGAGGTGAATAATTATTTTGATAAACACTTAACAAAAGATGATATTTTATCTTCATGGAGTGGAATAAGACCACTTGTTAAAAATGAAAATAAAAGCCAAACACAAGAGATAGTTAGGGAACATCTAATCACAAAATCAAAAACTAATTTAGTTTCAATAGTTGGTGGGAAATGGACTACTTATAGAAAAATGTCAGAGGATTTACTCAATTTTTTAATAAAAAATAGTTTTTTAGAAAAACAAAAAAAATGTGAAACAAAAAAATACAAACTCTTTGGAAATGATGGAGATATTAAAGAAGTTGAAAAATTAATGAGTTTTTATCCAATCTCAAAAAAAACAAAAGAGTCTTTAGTGACTCTTTATGGAACTTCTTGTACAAAAGTTTTAAATCTAGCAAATGAGAATAAAAACTTTGAGTTAATAAATGAAAATTTACCATATTTAAAAGCTGAAATTTTATATTGTATAAACTATGAATTTGTAAAAAAGCCAATAGATTTTCTCGCAAGAAGAGTAGGGCTTTGTTTTATTGATAAAAAAGAAAGTCTTGCTTGTGTAAATGTAGTTTGTTTAGAAATGGGAAAAATTCTTTTTTGGGATGAAGAAAAAATAGTAAAAGAACAAATAGAGTGTGAAGAGTATATTAATAATTATTTTTAATGATTAATTAACAAAAAATTAACAACACTTAGTAATACTTTCATAAATTTTTTAATACAAGGTAAATTTATGAAGAAACTTATCTCTTTATCACTTATAACAACTGCTGTTTTGTTAAATGCAAGTGAAGTTGAAACTTTAGAGACAATTAGCGTAGTTGAAACTGCAAACTCAACAATAGTTAAAGATATTAGTGCTGAACAATTAAAGAGTGCTGATTTAGCAGATGCATTAAGTAAAAATGTTCCATCAATTTCAATTGTAAGAAGAAGTGGAATTGCAAATGATATTATCTTGCGAGGGCAAAAAAAAGATAACATAAATATCTTACTTGATGATGCAAAAATCTATGGAGCTTGTCCAAATAGAATGGACCCTACAATATCTCATGTATTATCAAATAATGTTCAAAATGTAAAAGTAATTGAAGGTCCTTATGATGTTGAAAACTTTGGAACTTTAAGTGGTTTAGTAAAAGTTGAGACAAAAGAGCCAACAAAAGATGTTCATGGGGAAATTAATTTAAATGCAGGAAGTTATGGATATAAAAAAGCTAGTGCAACAGTTAGTGGTGGAAATGACAGAGTTAAATTATTAGTTTCAACATCAACGGAAGAGAGCGACCAATATAAAGATGGAAATGGAGATAACTTTTCACAACAACAAATTGCGAAAGGAATACCAACTACAAATCAATATATAGATCAAAATAAAAAAGCCTATGAGAAAAAAACTCTTTTAACAAAAGGGCAATTTAATATTAATGATGATCAAGAGATAAAACTATCTTACACTGCAAATAGAAGTGATGAAATTTTATACCCAACAGGAACTATGGATGCTGATTATGATGATTCAAATATCTATACAGTTGGATACACTGCTAGAAATTTAGGAGATCTATCAAAAGAGCTAAATTTAGATTATTACTATTCAGATGTTGATCATCCTATGAGTACAAAACTTAGAAATAGTGGTGCAGTAAATTATTTAACGGCAAGATATAAAACTTCTATTTGGGGAAGTAAAATCAAAAATAGCATGGAAATTGCAGATAGTTTAGTAACAGTTGGTTTAGATACAAGTGTTAGAAACTGGAAAGGAGAAATGTATAGAACTAATGTAGCAACGGGTGCAACAAGTATGAATTCTATTCCTTTAGCTTCTACAGATACAACAAATAAAGCAATTTTCTCAAAAGTTGAGAAATCATTTGGCAAATTAGATTTAGAAGTAGGTACTAGATATGATTATACAGATGTTGATTCATCAGATATAGCAAAAAATGATAAAAAATATGTTGGTTTAAATGCAAATATTTTTGGTATTTATAATGTAGATGAGAAAATGAAATATTTTGCAGGAGTTGGAAAATCTTCAAGGGTTCCAGATGCAAGAGAATTATATTCAAGTACTGGTAATTCTAATTTAGATGATATAAAAAATTATGAAGCTGATTTAGGATTTGATAAAACAATTGGAAACTTTAATATCAAACCAAAACTATTCTATTCAGTGTTAAAAGATTATATTTATAATACTGGAACAAGTTTTGAAAATATTGATGCAAAAATTTATGGTTTAGATATAAGTGGATTATATGCAATGACAGATAATTTATCTTTAGATTATGGAGTTGCATATCAAAGAGGTAAAAAAGATGATAATGCAAATGACAAAGATTTAGCAGAAATTCCACCATTAAAAGCAAATTTAGCACTAAATTATGAGATGGATAAATCAAAATACACAGCTGAGGTTGTTGCAGTTGATAGATGGGATAGTTATGATAGTTCAGCAAAAGAGCAAGAGTTAGCTGGTTATGCACTATTTAATTTAAAATATGCAAATCAATTACATAAAAATTTTGGTGTAACAATTGGAGTTGACAACGTGTTTGATAAAGTATATAACTCAACAAATACATATCAAGATATTACATATGCATCTGTTGGTTCTGAAAGAGTGTTATTCAATGACCCAGGAAGATATGGATATGTAAATTTAAAATATAGCTTTTAACAAGCTATATTTTTTTATATTTTAATCAAATTCCATTCTAACTTGGGTTTGTCCAGTTGTTCCAAACTCATAGTCTATTTGTGTGGCAATCGCTTTAAAATCAACTCCTTGAATTGTTTTTAAACCTTTTAAAATCTCTTTTTTACCACTTATTAACTCTTTTGATTTTATTCCGTGTGAAATAGATAAACTAGCTTCCACAAAAGCTGATAATTTATCACATTGTTTTAAAGCTAATCCATCAATTGCATTGTATTTATTTGAGTTATATTTTGAAACATCTTCAACTATTTGGATTTTATCTTCGTAGATTTTATTTTGAAACTCTTCTTTTATTCCATCATAAAGTCCCAAAATATAAGAAAATTCATCGTGTAAAATTTCTGGAATATTAGGCAAAATATCATCTTCAATTTTTTCAATTTCATATTCAGCAATTATGTCAGATAACTCATCTACACAGTATTTTACAGGAGTTATAATATCTCTTGTTAATGCTTCAGGTAAATCGTGGAAAAGTGCTGTAAAGAAGTTATTTTGTAATCTTTTATCACAAGCATTTACTTCAAGTGAGAAAAAATATCCAAAAATAGCAACCGTTAACATATGACCTAAAACTGAAGTTTCAGGAATTCTTGGAGTCTGTGCCCATCTTTTTTGAAATCTTAATCTTCCACTTAAATCTATGATTTTTGCAAGTTTTTTATTTAGAGCAATTTTTCTCACTCCAATTAATTCATAATAATCTTCAAGTTCCTCATCAACGCTTTTTTTCACATTCTCAATATCGTTCAAAAATTGACTTGTTTGATAAACAATTGAAAATTCCCATTTAGTTGCTAAATAAGAAGCAGCTTTTAAAATAAATCTCTCTTTTTTATACATTTCAGGATTTGATAAATACTCTTCAAATTTTTGTAAAAAATTTCCATCATCAATATCTTTAATAGATGGCGCAAGTTTTGAAATAACCCAAGCATTAATCTCTTTTGATTTTTTTTGCAAAGCTTTTCTAAAAACATCAGGTCTAATATCAGTTACAACAACTCGTCTTAAAAACTCAAATATTCCAGCCTCAATTAAGTGTGTGAAATCTATATCTTTTTCTAGTTTTGCAATAAAATACGCAATAATAAATTTGTGTGCTTGTTTATCAAGTTCAACCAACTCAACCATCCTAGGATAGTCATTCCATCTTTGAATTGAAGCTGATGAAAAAATGTAATCTATAATTCTTGGATTTATCAATTTTTATCCTTTGGCTTTTTTTTTGTATCATCAAAAAATATCATTTTTTTACCAAGTAACATTGCACTAACAACAAAAAATATCATCAAATATACTTGCCAGTCACTCATTAAAATGCCTTTTAAATTTTCTTTGATTATGTCATAATATTGATAAATTGGGACTTAGAATAGATTTTTAGAGAGTAGTAAAGAGATTTTATAAAATTTGTTTGTAGAGTATAGGTTTTGCCTACGCTCTACAACTTCCCATTTTTCCTAAAGCATTAACTTTCTCAACTCGACCTGCATGTCTTCCACCTTCGAATTCTGCTTTGTCCCATGATTTAATTATAGCTTCAATCATTCCATAGCCAGAAACTCTCTCCCCTAAACAAATAACATTTGCATCGTTATGTTTTCTAGCCATTCTTGCACTATATTCGTTGTGACAAAGTGCTGCTCTAATTCCATCAAATTTATTTGCAGCCATACTCATACCAAGCCCTGAACCACAGATTAAAATTCCCATAGTTCCTTTCTCTTCTAGTACTTTTTTGCAAACTTTTGCAGCATAATCAGGGTAATCAACTCTATCTTTACTAAAAGGTCCTAAGTCTACAACTTCATGACCTCTTTCCTCAAAAAGTTCTTTTACATAATCTTTAATATCAATTCCTGCGTGGTCTGCACCGATAAAATATTTCATTAATAAATTCCTTCTTGTTGTTCAATTTCTAATTTATCAAAATCTACTGTCTCTTCTAAAGTTTTTACTGTTTTTAAAACTCTATCCCATCTAATCTCTTTATGTTCACTCCATGAAAAATAGATAAACCAAGGAGTTCCAACTATATTTTTATATGGAACTGTTCCCCAAAATCTTGAATCATTTGAGTGATCTCTATTATCACCCATCATAAATGTTTCATCTTCTGGAACAATTATTGGAGACATATTAAAAAGTTCAGCTGGATTTAGTCCATTGTTCACAACATTTGGGTCATTATGAATTCCTGGATGATCTTTTCTATATGGATTTACTACCCAAAGTTTATCACCAATTTCAACAATATTTTCTTTTGGATAGTTTGCTTTTACAAACTCATTTCCTTCTTTTGGATGAAGTAAAAGGTGTTTATCTTGAATTGCAACTAAATCTCCACCTGTTGCAACTGCTCTTTTTACATAGTGAATATCTTCATTTTTTGGATATCTAAAAACTACAATGTCACCTCTTTTTGGTCTTTCACCTTCAATTAAGTGACCATTTCCATTAAAGTCAGGTAAGACTTTTATTTCAAGCCAAGGAATTCTTGGAGTTGGAATCCCATAAGCAAATTTTTTTACAAAAAGCATATCACCAATTAAAAGTGTATTTTTCATACTTCCACTTGGAATTACAAAAGCTTGTGCAACAAAAAAAATAATTCCAAGAACTATTACAATTGTCCCAGTCCATGAAGAGGACCAGTTATATATTTTTTTTAACATTTTATTTAGTTTCTCTTTTTTCTCTTAATTTTGCAGCTTTAATTGTATTTTTTAAAAGCATACCAATAGTCATAGGTCCTACACCACCAGGAACTGGAGTTAAGTGTGAACATTTATCTTTTAAACCTTCAAAATCAGCATCACCAACTAATTTTCCAGTTTCAAGTCTGTTAATACCAACATCAATAACAACAGCACCATCTCTTACCATATCAGCTTTTAATAAATATGGAACTCCAACTGCAATTACAACAATATCAGCAGCAAGTGTGTGAGCTTTTAAATCTTTTGTTCTTGAATTACAAACAGTAACTGTTGCTTTTGCATTGATTAAAAGTGAAGCCATTGGTTTTCCAACAATATCACTGCTTCCAATAACAACAACATTTTTTCCACTTAATTCAATTCCATACTCTTCAAACATTCTCATTACACCAAAAGGAGTTGCTGGTAAAAATGCATCAAGATTTGAAACCATTCTTCCTACATTGTAAGGATGAAAACCATCAACATCTTTTAAAGGGTTAATTGCTTCAAGAACAACAGTTGTATCAATATGTTTTGGAAGTGGTAATTGAACTAAAATACCATCAAGTTTTGGGTTTTCATTCATTCTAGCAATTGTTTCTAATAACTCTTCTTGAGTTATACTCTCTGGCATTTCATGAACAACTGAGTAAATACCTGCATTTTTACATGATTTTGCTTTACTTGCAACGTATGTTGCACTAGCTGCATCATTTCCAACTAAAATAACAGCAAGTCCTGGAGTTATTTGTTTCTCTTCTACAAGTTGAGCTACTTCAACTTTAACTTCTTCTTTGATTTTTTCAGATAATGCTTTTCCATCTAATAATATCATCGGTTTTTTACCTTATATTTTGTTTTTATTAAGGAATTATATTATCTAAAAATCAATTAATAAAAGTTAAATATAAAATTAATAAAAACTTAAACATATATTTAGAAAACTTTTAATATAATCCTGCCCTAAATTTAAAAACAAAGGAAACGTTATGTTAGAGGGTATCATCAGAGATAGTATGACAAAACAAGCTACTAAAACTTTAAGAAGAGAAGGGTATTTAATTGCAAATATCTATGGTAAAGGTTTAGAGAATATTTCAGCGGCATTCAAAAAAAATGAATTTATCAAATTTTTAAGAAATAAAGAAACATTAGCATTTGATGTAAATCTTTCTGGAAACATTGTAAAAGTTGTAGTTCAAGAGTATCAAAAATGTCCATTAACTTCTGAATTATTACATGTTGATTTAATGGTAGCGCAAGCTGGTGTTAAAACTTCATATAAAATTCCAGTTAAAACTACAGGTGTTGCAAAAGGTCTTAAAAATAAAGGTCTTTTAATGATTCATACAAAAAGAGTACCTGTTAAATGTACACTTGAAAACTTACCAAATAGCATTACTTTAGATGTAACAAACTTAGATACAGGTGATAATATCTTAATTAGAGATTTAACTTTACCAGAAAATGTAGATTGTTTCTTAGATCCAAGAGTTCCTGTTGTTGGTGTAATTAAAGCTAAATAGTTTTAATTCAATGCATTTAATTGTAGGTCTTGGAAATATTGGTGATAAATATCAATTGACAAGACATAATGTAGGATTTATGGTTATCGATGAGATAACCAAAGGTCTTACAACTTCAAATATACAAAAATCAAATTTTCATTCAACTTTAGAAAAATCAGCTTACGATTTATATTCAAAACCAACTACATTTATGAATAATTCTGGAATGGCTGTTCAAGCTATTAAAGAGTATTACAAACTTGAAATGGAAGATATTATTGTAATTCATGATGATATTGATTTACCTTTTGGAACTGTAAAGTTTAAAATAGGTGGTGGTCATGGTGGACATAATGGTTTAAGATCAATTGATGCACATATTGGAAAAGAGTACATTCGTGTAAGAATTGGTGTAGGAAAACCACAAGATAAAGCTGATGTTGCAAATTATGTATTAAATAATTTTTCAAAAGAAGAATTAAACAAACTACCTGCTATAATTGCTCACACTATAGATGCTATAAAAGCACTAAAAAGTGAAGATATAGAACAAGTAAAAACTAAATTCACATTGAAGTAAAATGAGCATATTAACAAAATATATTTTAAAAAAATATCTAATAAATTTTATTATTGTTCTCATTTCATTGGAAATCTTTTTTGTAGGTATTGACTTCTTACAAAATTTTAAATCAATTCCACATTCAGCAAATTTACAAATATTATATGTGTTGTATATGTCTTTTTTTACACTTACAATTACTTTACCTTTATCAATAGTTTTTGGATGGATTGTAACTTTAGTTGTATTTATTAGAAATAATGAATTTGTAGCTTTTAATGCATTAGGAGCAACAAATAAAAAGATTATTTTACCAATAATTACAATTTCTACTTTTTTATTAACATTACTTATTACCCTTCAAATGACTCCTTTAGCTTACTCATCTGATCAAAAGAAAAAGATTCTAAATAATGAATATTTTACAAGTAGTAAAAGTGATATTTTTTTAAAGTATAATGACTATTATGTATATTTCAAAAAATTATTTCCATTAGAAAAAAGAGCTGAAGATATTCATATTTTTAAAGTTTCAGGAAAAGATGTAATTGAAACAATTGTAGGAGAAAAAGCATATTTTCAAAATGATAGATGGTATGTTTTGAATGTAAAAATCATTGAAAAACCTAAAGATTTAAATGCTGATAGTTCTAAGTTAGATATTAGATATGAAAAGTTTTTACATACATTAGATGGATTTAAACCAAAAATTTTAGATAATGTTTATGACAATAAATCTGATTTTTCAATCATTGATGCAGTTTCAGCTATGATTTTGTTAAAAGAGCAAGGTGTAAATACTGATAAAATAAGAAGTATTTTATATAACTTAACAGTAATTCCATTTTTTGTACTTCCACTTATTATGTTAATTTATGCATATGCTTCATTAAATAGTAGATTCTTTAATGTAGGTAAATTTACTTCTTTTTCAATATTTGGAACATTAGTTATTTGGGGTCTATTCTTTACTCTTTACAAATTTACAAATGGAGGTATATTAATTCCTGAAATATCTATTTTAGTACCAATGTTGTTATGGATAATTATTTCGTTGTATTTTTATAATAAAAAAATAAATTCTTAAAAAGGCAGAATAAAAATGAGATCTCATGTAAAATCATATGGGGTAGTTCCTTATTTAGTAATAGATGATAATATAAAAATTTTATTATGTAAATCAGTTGCTAGTAAAGATAAATGGGGTTGTTTAAAAGGAACAAAGACTAATAAAGAATCTGCTTATGAGTGTGCTAAAAGGGAGTTTATTGAAGAGAGTTCAATTAATGTTGATATAGCTCTTTTTGAAAACTATTTTGAGCAAATTAATATAGATAAAGATGTTGGTATTTGGTTAGTTAATGCAAATAATATTGAAAATCTCAATAAATATTTTGATAATGATACTTTAAAAAGTAACTATTTATCTTGGGAAAATTCAAAAGTTAAATTTTTCTCTTTAAATAATTTACCAAGAATAAAAAGTAAACAAGTTAATCTAATAAATGATATTAAGGATTTTTTGAAAAATAAGAATCTACACCATTAGCAATTCCATTTGCTAATAGTTGTTGATAACTCTTATCATATAATCTTTTCCCCTCAACAGGATGAGAGATATATCCTACTTCCACTAAGATAGAAGGCATTTGCGCACCTACAAGTACCCAAAATGGTCCTTCTCTAACTCCAGAATCCTGAATATCTTTATATTTACTTCTTGTTGATTGTAAAATACCAGCTTGAACATCAATTGCAAATTTATGAGAAGCCGTGATTCTTGGACGATTTAGAGACTCTAAAAATACATCTTTTGATGAATCACTCATTTCTCTAATATCTGATTTATTCTCTAGGGCAGCAACTCTTTTTGCTCTTTCTTCCCTTGCAGGACTTAAAAAGAATGTTTCTATTCCTGCAACTTCGTTTGCTTTTTCTAATGGAACTGCATTTGTGTGAATAGACATAAATAAGTCAGCATTTTTTTCATTCGCTAGAACAGTTCTATCAATAACTTTTATAAAAAAATCTGAATCTCTTGTTAGATATACTGTATATCCTCTTTGTTTTAGAATTGAAGCTAAATATTTAGTTACGTTTAGATTTATGACTTTTTCATATCTTTTATTTGGACCTACTGCACCAACATCATCTCCACCATGTCCAGCATCAAGTACAATAGTCTTTTTCCTACCTTTTGGTGCACCAGTAGTCATTTGTGCTGAGATAGAAGGGGGAAGAGCTGTTGGAACTTCTTTAATAGGTTCTTCTTTTTTCTTTGTAATAGTATTTGTATTTGGACTACTACTATTACTAATTATATTAATTACTAATTCCCTTGAAGATAGAGAATAAGTTATTTTAGGATTACTTTTATTTGATATTACTATTCGTACACTATTTTTATTATCATTAACAGTAACATTATCTATATTATCAATGTTTAATTTAGTTGGAGTTGTATATTTGTATTTACCATTTATATCAAATGTATATTCATAATTTGGACCATTTTTCTTTGAAATTTGAGTGATGTCCTTTTTAGAATAATCCTTATTAAACTTTACAACAATTTTATTATCATTTGAATCAATTGAACGAATAGTATTTTGTGTATCAATATTTATTGGTTCTGAACTAGGGTTATTATCATCAACTTTAGGCTCATTTATACTTTTATTAGATGAGCTTTTTTGTTGTAAACTATCAACTGAAATTATAATTTGTCGTTTATTTAATTTATAAGAGGTTGATAAACTTTTATCACTTGATAAAACAATTCTTAATACATCTGATTTAAATTGACCCAATGTAATTTTATCAACACCATCTATTTCAAGTCTTGTAGGAATAGCATCTTTATAATATCCAGTAATATCAAAAACATTTCGAAATGACTTAGTTTGATTTAATTTAAAGAATTTTATGTAGCTATTATCTATATCATCTTTAAAGTCAATGATTATATCATTACCTGAAGTGCGAACAGAATTTATAGAAAAAAGTTTATTACTAGAGTTATTAGTTGATTTTGTTTTTTCAGAAATATTTTTTGTATTATTTAAAGAAGCTTCATTTTGTCTTTCTAATAATATTTCTAGTTTCTTTTTATCAGGTCGAACATCTTTATTGATTTTTTCACCAATTGATATTATTTTTTTTAGTTCATCAATTTTTTGCTGTTCATTTTTTTGCATAACAGCTTTTAGATAATTCATTTTTGATAGCTGATACTGTTCATTTAAACTACTAATTGACTCAGCAGCAACTAATAGTTTAAAGGTTAAAAGGGTGAGAATAAAAAATTTTTTAAAAATTTTTATTCTCCTTTAGTTAATTTTTCCATAAGTTCTTTAACAGAGATAATTTTTTCAATTCTGTATCCATTTGAACCTGAAAAGAATAAACCTGTTTCTGTGTCACCTTGATAAGCTGCACTTAATCTATCTGCAATACAATAACCAACAAGTTTTGCTTCATGTCCTCTATTACAAGGAGCTACGCAGTTTGATATACATTGAACTTTTGGAGCTGTTTTATTTTCAATAGAAAATTGTAAATTAGTCATAACTCCACGTGCTGGAAGTCCAACAGGAGATTTCATAAGCTGTATATCTTCAGCTTTAGCATTTAATAATACATTTTTAAATTTAGCATCAGCATCACATTCAAAAGTACCTATAAATCTAGTTGCCATTTGAACACCAGCACAACCCATTGCTAAAAATTTATCAATATCTTTTTTGTCCCAAATTCCACCAGCTGCAATTATTGGAATATTTCCCCAATTTTTAGCTTCTTCGATTACTGGACCAATTATATTCTCAAGTTGATACTCTTCTTGAGTACATTGTTCATAAGTAAAACCTTGATGCCCACCACTTAATGGACCTTCAACAATAATAGCATCCGGAAGTTTATTATATCTTTGCCATTTTTTACAGATTAATTTTAATGCTCTTGCACTTGAAACAATTGGTACAAGTGCAACATCAGGAAAATCTTTTGTAAATTCTGGCATATTTGTAGGAAGTCCTGCTCCTGTAATAATTATATTAGCACCTGCTTCACAAGCGTCTCTTACAACTCTTCCATAATCGTTAATCGCATATAATACATTACATGCAAGGGGTGCATTACCACAAATTTTTCTTGCATTTGCAATTATTTCAAAAAGTGCTTCCCTATTATAAAAATTAGCTACATCTTTTGGCTTGTCTTTTTTTGTAACAATATGAACATTTTCACTTTTATTTTTGTAGTAACCTGTTCCAACGGCAGATATAACACCTAATCCACCTTCTAAACTTACATTACCTGCTAATTGATCCCAACTAATTCCTACACCCATTCCACCTTGAATTATTGGATGTTTTATCTCATACTTTCCTATTTTCACAACTAGCCTTTCTATTTTATTATTATCTTAGCGAAACTTTTTTTACCTTTTTGTAAAACATATTCACCAATTTCTAAATTTAATTTATCATCGTTTATTTTTTCTTGATTTATTGATACTGCATTTGCTTTTATATCACGTCTAGCTTGTGAAGTTGAATCAACAAGTTTACTATCAACTAAAGCTTGACAAATCCAAATAGGAGCCTCAAATATAAATTCAGGCATATCTGTTGGAATATCTTTTTTAGCAAAAACTTTTTCAAATTCGTCTTTTGCAGCAACTCCTGCACCATTTCCATGGAATCTTTCAACAATTTCCATAGCAAGAGATTCTTTTACTTTTTTAGGATGTAAAGTTTCATTTTTTACACCTTCTTTAATTTCATCAATCTCTTTTAAAGATTTTGCTGATAACAGTTCAAAGTATCTCCACATTAACTCATCAGAAATTGATAGAATTTTCCCAAACATATCAAAAGCTTCATCTGTTACACCAATGTAATTTCCCAATGATTTTGACATTTTTTGAACACCATCAAGACCTTCTAAAATTGGCATCATTAAAACTGCTTGTTGTTTTTTACAGTTGTAAGCTTTTTGTAAAGTTCTTCCCATAAGTAAATTAAACTTTTGATCAGTCCCTCCAAGTTCTATATCTGTATTCATTGCAACTGAATCATAACCTTGTAATAATGGATAAGTAAATTCACTTAAAGCAATTGGAGTATTAGACGCATATCTTTTTGAGAAATCATCTCGTTCAAGCATTCTAGCTACTGTTAAATTTGAAGCTAATGAGATTAATCCACCTGTTCCTAACTCTTTTAACCAAGTTGAGTTGAACATAACTTGAGTTTTTGATTCATCTAATATTTTGAATACTTGTTCTTTATATGAAACTGCATTTCTTTGTACATCTTCTTCACTTAAAACTTTTCTTGTTTCACTTTTTCCAGTTGGATCTCCAATAGTTGCTGTAAAATCTCCAATTAAAAATTGAACAATTCCTCCAAATTTTTGGAATGTTGCAAGTTTTTGAATAAGAACAGTATGTCCTAAATGTAAATCTGGAGCAGTTGGATCAAATCCTGCTTTTACATAAAAATTTTCACCAGTTTCAAAATATTTTTTTACAAGTTTCTCTATTGCTTCAATATCAATAATTTCAGAAGTTCCTCTTTTTATCTCTTCTAATGCTTCTTGAACTCTTTTTTCCATCAACTTTTTACCCTTTATTTATTATATGCGTCTTTTTTTGAGTAGAACTCTATTACTTTTACTTTCTTTTCTATTATTTTTCTAACTTCATCGATATTTGATTTATTTATTTCAAACTCTATGTAACAGTATTGTATATATGAGTGAGGTTGTCTTCCAAACTCAACACCTAATATATAAAATTCATACTCTGCCATATAGGTTAATACTTTTGCTAATTCACCTTTTGTATTAGGAATACTTATTACCATTTTATATTGATAAACTGTATCAATTGTCCACTTACAAAAAAGCATTTCTTGATTTTTTTTAATTTTATCGTAGGCTTTATCACACATTTTGTGATGAATTATAGCTTCATTTCCATTTTTAAATGCAACAATATCATCACCAAACTTTGGATGACAACAGTGGTCAAATGATACAGAACTTATACTGAAATTTGAATATATTAAGACATTATCAAACTTAGATTCTTTGATTTTACTAGTAAAAATTTTAAATCTAGTCATTAAACCTTTATAACTAAGTATTTTTTTCTCAATTATTTGTTTAGTATGTTTGAAAAAGTCTAAAATTTGAGGAATTTTATGTGGTGAATCAATTGGGTATATTTTTGTTATATCTTCTGAATATCTAGAAAATACTGTATTTATTATATTTTTCCCAGATAATTCATCTATCTCTTTTTGTCTATGGGCACATAAAAGTTTTATCTGTTTTTTTGCTCTTGATGTTTTTACCATATCTATCCAAGAACATCTAACAATAGTCTCTTTTCCTAATTCAATAGATACAATATCGGTACTTTTTAATTCTGTTAAAAGAGGCTTTCTAATTTTATTTATAAAACATCCAATAGCACGTTTACCTATATTTGTATGAACTGCAAAGGCAAAATCATATGCAGTTGCACCAACTGGTAGAGTAAAAATTTCACCTTTTGGAGAATAAACTATCATCTCTTGTGTATATAAGTTATCTTTTGCATCTTGGTAAAATTCTTCTACATTTTCATTTGAAAATTCTAAGGATTTTAACCAATTAAGATTTGTTGTGTTTTTTGCACCTGTTTTATATTTCCAATGGGCTGCAATTCCAAACTCTGCAATTTTATTCATTTCAAAAGATCTAATTTGAATTTCATAAATTTTTGAATTATAAAAAACTGTTGTATGGATTGTTTGATAACCATTCTCTTTTGGAGTTGCAACATAATCTTTAAATCTAGAGATTAAAGGTTTAAACTCTAAATGTATATATCCCAAAACTTTATAGCAATCAATATCATCTTCAACTAAAATTCTAATTGCAAATAAATCTAAAACTTCATCAATTGAAATTCCTTTTCTTTGCATTTTTAAATAGATTGAATAGTGATGTTTAATTCTGCTGTAAATTTTAATCTTATCTAAATCATAACCGTTTTTTTCTAAAAGATTTTTTGTTGTTGAAATAAATGTATTAAAAGTAAGTTGCATTGCATGTTGTTGCTCTTTTAAGAAAGTATCGATTTTTTTATATTCATTAGGATAAATATAAAAAAATGCCAAATCTTCTAATGCATTTTTTAGTGTAGAAATACCTAATCTATTAGCAATTGGAACATAAACAACAAGTGTTTCTTCAGCTATTCTTTTTTGTTTATTTGCAGGTAGTGCACTAAGAGTAAGCATATTATGCAATCTATCACAAAGTTTTACAATTAAAACTCTAACATCATCAATAGAAGCAATTAGCATTTTTCTAAATGTAAGTGCAGAAGAAATTATTTTAGAATCTGTAGCATCACTTGAAGCTATAAATTCATGTTCTCTAATTTCTACAATTTTAGTTAATCCATCAACCATATGTGCAATATCATTGCCCCATTTTTCTTTAACATATTCCAATGAATATTTTGTATCTTCTACAACATCATGTAATAAAGCAGTTGCGATTATAGCTTCATCTTTAGAAAAATGGGCAGTTATTGAAGCAACTAAAATAGGATGGACACAATAAGGTTCACCACTTTTTCTATATTGTCCTTCATGGGCTTCTATAATAAAATTAATAATTTCATTTAATTTTGGAGTTATTTCAGTTTGAGTATTTAGTTTGTTAATTGCATCTTCAACATTGTTTATTTGTTGAATTTCTTTGATAAATGGATCCATAATATTAAGACCTAAAGATAAGTTTTTAGGCTTATCTCTATTTTTTGTCTACAAAACCTTCTATTTTTAGTAAACCACTTGCAATTTCATCAATTGCAATATCAGTATATTTCATTTTTTGAGTATTTTGCTCTAATAATGGTTTAGCACCTTTACTTAATTCATCAGCTCTTTGACCAACTGCAATTGCTAAAACATATCTATCGTTATCTACTTGTTTTAAAGCTTTTGATATTCTTTCTTCTAATCTCATGGTAAATTATTCCTTTTGGTATTTATTTAATATTTATCTAACTATTGAACATCTACTATAATCACCTTTAATGATTTTTAGTAAATTACCTTTTTCATTCATATTTGCAACAACTATTGGAAGTTTGTTATCTTTAGCTAATGCAATTGCCGTATCATCCATTACTTTAATGTGATCTTCTAAAGCTCTATCATAAGATAAAGTTTCTAATTTTTTAGCATCTGGATATTTCATTGGATCTCTATCATAAACACCATCAACTTTTGTAGCTTTAATTAACATAGAAGCTCCAATTTCAGTAGCTCTTAAAGTAGCCCCTGTGTCAGTTGTAAAATAAGGATTTCCAGTTCCTGCACCAAAAATCACTACTCTTCCTTTTTCAAGGTGTCTCATAGCTTTTCTTACTATAAATGGTTCAGCAATTTGTTCCATTTTAATAGCAGTTTGTAATCTAGCACTTAAACCTTTGTATTCTAAGGCTTCTTGCATAGCAATACCATTAATTACAGTTCCAAGCATTCCCATATAATCAGCACTTGTTCTTTTTATAACACCATCAGCTGCTGCTGCTACACCTCTAATTATATTTCCCCCACCAATTACAATACCAACTTCGATACCATTTTCAACTAAACTTTTTATCTCTTCAGCAATATAATCTAATATTTGAGTATCAATACCATAACCTTCAGCACCAGCCAATGCTTCACCAGAAAATTTTACAAGTACTCTTTTGTTCATATGCATATCCTTCTATAATTTTTGGATTTTATCTAAAAAATCATTAACAAATACTTAGCTTAACGCCCATTCATAAAATGGAATAATATTAATTTTTAATTTTGGGTCAGAAATTTTTTCATTATTTGAAATGGTAATAATATTAATCTCATTTATTTCAAATTCATAGGCATTTTTAATTATTTTTTTTAGTGCATTATTCATTAAAAATCTATTGAAAAATGGAATAGGAATTATTGCCATATTCTTAGATTTTATATAAAAATCAATATTATCTAAATAATAAACATCACTATATTTATTTACTAATTCTAAAAAAATCATATTTGCAAATTCATTTTTAAATTTTTTTACATGGGAAATCGCATTTAAAAAGGAGTGATTGTAACAGTATATCTTTTTTACAGATTTTTCTTGATTATATTTTTGTAAAAAATAGATAGATTTATTATTTTCATAAATTTTACATGTTTCGTAAAATTTATCTTTTGAAATTTTTATTTTATTTTTAAGTGTATTAAAGAGCTGAAATAGGGATTTTTTTTCATCAATATTTTCAATCAAAATCTTAAAAATTTCATATTGTGTTTCATCTTTACATTGTAATTCAATAATCTCTTGTAAACGATGGATTCTTTTGTGTTCATCAATATTTATAAGTTCTGGTAAATTACCATATTTTAAAAATATATTAAAACTTTGGGTTATATTTTGATGTCTATTATCATGGAGCAAATACTCTTCAAAATCTAAAGCATTTATTATAATATTTTCAAAGCCTCTTATTTTTTTTGGATTTGATGTTGAAATAATGATATTTTCACAATTTGGTAGTTCAAATTGAAAGTCAAAATTTTCAAGAACTAAAACAATTATTTCATTCATTTTAATAAATTTTTCAAGATTTTTAGAAACATCAGATATTTCATTTCTTAAATCAGAAAAGTCTATATAAAGGTATTCTTTTGGTTTAAAAGTAGATAAAAAGTCATAAATTAGATAACTTTTTCCCGTTTTAAAAGCACCACTAATTATAGTTTTTGTCCCTTCAATTCTGATCTTTCGCTCAATGAAATTAACCTTTGAAAAGTTAATTTCATAACAAGCCTCTAGAGTTCTCATTTCTTATTTTGTATTAAAATTATTGCTTCTTTAATTGCATTTACATAACTTTTTGTATTTATTTTTTCATTTTTATATGCAATATTAAAAGCAGTTCCATGGTCAACAGATGTTCTAATTATTGGAAGATTTAGACTTACATTTATACTTTGATCAAAATATAAAGCCTTTAATGGAGCTAATCCTTGGTCATGATACATAGCAACAAAATATTTATAGTTTTTTCTTGAAACTGGCGAAAATGCTGTATCAGGAACAAGTGGACCTTTAAAGATATTTTTATCTAAAGCCTTATTTGCTTTTTTTATTGCTTTAAAAATTTCAACTTCTTCGTCTCCTAAAACTCCATTATCACTTGCATGGGGATTTAGTCCTAAAACTCCAATATTGTCACTTCTTACATTTTTATAAAAATCTACTAAAAAAGTTATTAAATCTTCTTCATTGATTTTTTTTGCTACTTTTTTCAAAGGAATATGTTCCGTAAAAAGACCAACAAACATCTTTTTACATCCAAGCATCATAATAGCATTTTTACCAAAATAATCCCTTAAAACTTCTGTGTGACCTTTGTATTTAATATCTGCTTTACTCCATGATTCTTTATTAATTGGAAGTGTGCAAATTGCATCAGCCTCTTTTTTGTCAGCTAAATTAATTGCATCCATAAATGAATCATAAGAGTATCTTCCAGCTTTTTTTGAAACAGTTCCTGGTTTTATTTCAAATTCACCTTTTGTTTTGAAGATTTCAAAATTATTAGGAATTTCTATTTTTAATTCATTGCATGCAAGTTTGAGCATTTTAGAATTTATACAATAAATCGGATGGCAAATTTTAGATATTTTTTCATGGCATTTTAAAGCTATTTCGATTCCAATACCATTTAAATCTCCAATACTAATTGCAATTTTTGGTTTAATTTCAGTCATTTTTTATTAACTCTTTCATATCAATTATGGCTCTTTCTAAGCCTTTAAATACAGAACGAGCAATAATACTTTGTCCAATATTTAACTCTTCAATTTCAGGTATTTTTGAAATAAGTGTAACATTTTGATAATTTAAGCCATGACCAGCTGCCACTTTTAAATTAAGTTTTTTTGCTAATTTTGAAGAGTTTTGAATCTCTTTAATTGATTTATTTAATTTCTCTTTTAACTCTTGTTTACTTAACTCTAACTCTTTAATACTGTGGTGAGTTTGAGATAAATTTGTGTTAAGCATTGCATAAATATTTGCAAAAGTTCCAGTATGAAGTTCAACCCATTCAACTTCTAGTTGGCTTGAAAGTTCAATTATCTCTTCATTTGGATCAATGAATAAAGATACTTCAATTTCATTTGCATGAAGCTTATCTATTACTTTTTGAAGTTTTTCAAAATGTCCTTTTACATCAAGGCCACCTTCAGTTGTCACTTCATTTCTATTTTCAGGAACTAATGTAGCACGTGTTGGTTTTAGTTTACAAACAATATCAATAATATCACTATTTATTGAACACTCTAAATTTACTGGAAGAGATGATTGTTGAATTATTGCAATTGCATCATTATCATGGATATGTCGTCTATCTTCTCTTAAATGAATAGTTATTTGATCTGCACCTGCAAGTTTGCAAATACCAAGAGCATCAAGGGGATTTGGGTCATTAATTTTTCTAGCTTCTCGTAAGACTGCAATGTGGTCAATATTTACACCAAGTAACAATTTGTATCCTTTAATATTGGCTTTTTTCTATGAAATAATAGCCAATATTAAATAAAGAAGTCTTTGTGGTAAGTTTTAGAATAGATCTTTTAGTGTTGCAATATTTGCAGCTAGTTTATTATGTACTTCTAAATATTCATCTTCAGGATTAGAATCAGCAACAACTCCTGCTCCTGCTTGGAAGATTACAGTGTCATTTGTAAGCATTGTGGTTCTAATAGTAATAGCACTATCCATATTCCCATCAAAACCAAAGTAAGCAATACTTCCTGAATAGAAGTTTCTTTTTATTCCTTCAAATTGAGCAATTAACTCCATTGCTCTAATTTTTGGAGCTCCTGTCATAGTTCCTGCTGTAAAAGTTGCAGCAAATAAATCAAACATATCATATTTGTCATCTATAATAGCTTCTACATCTGAAACAATGTGCATAACATGAGAATATCTTTCTATTCTCATCAAATCAGTTACTTTTACTGTTCC
This sequence comes from Aliarcobacter sp., assembly GCA_028688995.1. Lineage (GTDB taxonomy): Bacteria > Campylobacterota > Campylobacteria > Campylobacterales > Arcobacteraceae > Aliarcobacter. The sequence goes on along the minus strand of JAQTXB010000005.1, from coordinate 88,729 downwards.
TGGACGTGCTACACGACCAACATCATTTCTTCCTAAATCAACAAGCATTAAATGCTCAGCTCTCTCTTTAGTATCATTGATTAATTCATTTTCCATTTCAAGATCTTTTTCAAGAGTTCTACCTCTTTTTCTAGTTCCTGCAATTGGTCTTAATAATAAATGTCCATCAACAAGTCTTACCATAACTTCAGGTGAACTACCCGCAATTGAGAACTTTTCAAATTCTAAAAGATAAAGGTATGGACTTGGATTTTTACTTCTTAGGGCTCTATAAAAACTTAAGTGGTCAACTATAGCTTTTTGAGTAAATCTATTTGACATTAATATTTGAAAAACATCTCCAGATTTTATCATCTCTTTTGACTTTGCAACCATTTGGAAAAACTCTTCTTTTGTGAAGTTGAATTTTCCTTCATCAATTAATGTTGCTTTTTTTAAAGGAGTGTAATCATAACTTTTTAGAAGTTCTTTTTCTATAAGTTCTAAATCTTTTTCTTTTTCATCCATAGATGTTAAAATAACAAGTTTAGAAGTTTTATGAGAAAATCCAAGAATTATCTTAGGTCTTATTAAATCTAAGTCAGGAATATTTAATTGATCAATCAAAGAGTTCATAGATTTTTTCAGTTTTGGTTCAAACTCTTTACCAATATCATAGCCTACATTTCCAATAAATCCATCAATTAAACCAATTCCTAACTCTTGTGATTTAGCTTTATAAAACTCCTTATCGAAGTTTTTATAATATCTTTTTAAAAAAGTTAAAGGGTTAGATTCTACTACTGAAACTTCTTGTTTTTCATTTTTATAGAAACAAGTATTATTTTCATACCAAATTCTTTCTCTATCACCAATAATGATGTAAGAGTAATTACCAGTACTTGAGTTGATAGTACTTTCAAATAAAAATGTTATTTCATCTTTATATATATTTTTTATTTTTTCATATATTGAAACAGGTGTAAACTGATCTAAAAATAGTTCTTTACTATAAAAATTCATTAATATCTACTTTTTTAAAATTTAACAACAAAAGCGCTTGTAACATTTAGTTTTTGTTTAACATCTTCTATATTTTCACTAGCTGCTGCTTTTGAAGAATAAGGTCCAATTAGAACTTTGTTATAAGATACACCATTTACAGTATCTTGGTATATTTTATATTTTAAATTTGCACTTCTAATACTATTTACATAACTATCTGTTGGTTTTTTTGTTAATGCACCAATTTGTATGAAATATCCACTTGATACACTACTTGAAGAACTATCATTTGTTCTCGTAGATGAAGGTGTTTCTACTAAATCTTTAATAGAACTTCTTTTTGTTGTCTCTACTTTCTTAACAACAGTATCTTCTTTAGGAAGTGCTTCTTCTTTTTGTTTTACTATAGGTTTTTCTTTATTAATTGATTTGCTTTTTTCAACTTTTTTTATAGTTTGATCAATTGCTTCATCAGAAATTCCAGATGTATTTGGGTTATAATTTTCTGCTTCTTTTTGTAAATTCTCAAATGCTTTTGTGCTACTACTATCTTCAACTCTTCCATTAGTTGTTCCAGATGTATTAGCTTGAACTTCAGGTACCATTGGTTCATTAGCATCTTTTTTTACTCTTTCATTAATGATTTTTTGAAAATTTTGTTCAATATTATCACTCTCTGATAGTTTTTTCATTTCAGTTGAAGTTGCACTATTTGATGTAAATTGATCTTCTTTTGGTGCTTCATTAGTTAAAAGACGAATAATGATTATAGTTAATAAAAATAAAACAACGAGGACAATACCTAGAATTAGGTATTTTTTCTTATTGTCCTCATTTGATATAGATGACCCTAGCATAATATTATCAAGCTCATGTTCATTTTGTTCTACATTACTGTTTTTTTCAAAAATAACAGAGTCATTGTTTATTGACATTTCTACTTCTTCAAGTTCATTTAACTTTCGTTCAAGCTCTTCTCTCTCTTGTTGAATCTGAACTTTTTTAATAAACTCATCACCTTTTATTTGCATAACTTATCCTTATTTAAATAGAAATCCTAGTAAGTCGATTTATTGTAAACAACAAAATTTCCAGCTAATTCTTCTAATTCTTTATTGATTTTTGCATGAAGAGCTGTATCTTCAATATTATCTAATACATCACAAATTTTATTTGCAATTAATTCAAACTCTTTCTCTTTCATCCCTCTTGCTGTTAACGCTGGAGATCCAATTCTTATACCACTTGTTACAAATGGACTTCTTGTCTCACCTGGAACTGTATTTTTATTTACAGTAATCCCTGCATTCCCTAAAGCTGCATCTGCATCTTTTCCTGAAAATGGTTTATTTAAAAAACTTACTAATACTAAGTGATTATCTGTTCCACCTGAAACTAAATCATATCCTCTTTTTATTAATACATCTGCTAATACTTTTATATTTGCTTTTACTTGTTTCGCGTAATCTTTCCATTTTGGATCTAAAATTTCTTTAAATGCTACTGCTTTTGCAGCAATCACATGAACAAGTGGTCCACCTTGAATTCCTGGGAAAATTGCACTATTAATTTTTTTAGCAATCTCTTCATCATTTGTTAAAATCATACCACCTCTTGGACCTCTTAAAGTCTTATGAGTAGTTGTTGTTACAACATCAGCGTATGGGAATGGACTCATATGTTCACCAGCAGCAACAAGACCAGCAATATGAGCAATATCAGCAAATAAATATGCACCAACAGCATCAGCTATTTCTTTGAATTTTTTAAAGTCAATTTCTCTAGCGTATGCAGATGCACCACATACAATGATTTTTGGTTGAGTGATTTTTGCAATATCCATTACTCTATCATAATTGATTCTTCCATCAAGTTCAACACCATAATAAAATGCTTGATAATTTTTACCAGAAAAAGATGGTTTAGAACCATGAGTTAAATGTCCCCCATGAGATAAATCCATACCTAAAATTCTATCACCTGCTTGAATTAATGCAGCATAAACAGCACCATTAGCTTGGCTACCCGAATGAGGTTGAACATTAGCATAAGAGCAACCAAAGATTTTACAAGCTCTGTCAATTGCAAGTTGTTCAACAGCATCAGCAAATTCACAACCACCATAATATCTTTTATAAGGATAACCCTCAGCATATTTATTAGTAAAAACAGAACCCATAGCTTCCATTACAGCAGGACTTGTAAAGTTCTCACTTGCAATCATTTCTAAGTGATTTGTTTGTCTCTCTAATTCTTTCTCTATTATTGAAAATACTTCATTATCTGCTTGTTCTAAAGTTGCGTTTGATAAAAAACTCATTTGTTATTCTCCTTAAAATTATTAATTAATATTATTCTTCATCATCGTGAAGATTGATTTCATTTTTTATTGGTTTCATTGCTGGGAATAGTAATACATCTCTAATTGAATGTTCGTTTGTTAACATCATTACTAATCTATCAATTCCAATACCTTGACCTGCTGTTGGCGCCATTCCATAAGATAGAGCATTTACAAAATCCTCATCCATTTCATGTGCTTCATCATCACCACTATCTTTTGCTGCCATTTGACCTTCAAATCTTTGAAGTTGATCAATTGGATCATTTAACTCTGAAAATGCATTTGCAATTTCTTTTCCTGCAATAAATAGTTCAAATCTATCTGTTAAATGAGGTTTTTCATCATTTCTTCTTGCAAGTGGAGAAATTTCTACTGGATACTCTGTGATAAATGTTGGATTAACAAGTTTTGCTTCAACATATTCATCAAATAATTCACCTTGAAGTTGTCCAATATTCATTTTATCATTTACATCTAGTTTTTTCTCTTTCATAAATGCAATAATTTTATCTTTATCTTCAACTATATCTTGAGGAACTCCACCAATTTCATATAAAGATTGAATTAATGGAATTTCAGTAAATTTACTAAAATCAATTGTTAAATCACCATAAGGTAAAAGAGTTGGTAATTCTAAATGTTCAAATAGATATTCAAAATACTCTTTTGTTAATAGAATTAAATCTTTATATGTTTTATATGCCCAATAGAATTCAATCGAAGTAAATTCAGGATTATGAGTCGCATCCATACCTTCATTTCTAAAGTTTCTATTTATTTCAAATACAGCTTCAAATCCACCAACAATTAATCTTTTTAGATAAAGTTCAGGTGCAATTCTTAAGAATCTATCAATTCCTAATGCATTATGATGAGTAACAAATGGTTTTGCATTTGCTCCACCTGCAATTGGATGCATCATTGGAGTTTCAACTTCTAAGAAACCTTTATTTTCAAAAAATCTTCTAGTTAAGCTTATAACTTTTGATCTAATGTGAAAAGTTTTTCTCACTTCACTATTCATAATTAAATCTAAATATCTTTGTCTATATCTTAACTCTTTATCTTGAATACCATGATATTTTTCAGGAAGTGGAGATATAGCTTTTGTAAGTATTTTTAAATCATCTGCATGAAGTGAAAGTTCACCATGTCCTGTTACAAATGGATAACCTTTTACTTCAACTATATCACCAACTTCGATATTCTTTTTGAAAATATCGTTGTAAAAACCTTCAGGTAAATTATCCCTTGCCACATAAATTTGTAACATTCCACTTTCATCTTCGATTTTAATGAAAGATGCTTTTCCCATTAATCTGAAAAGTTTAATTCTTCCAGCAACTGTATAACTTCTCTTTTCATCTCTTTTTTCTTCTAAATTAAAAATGTCACTATTAACATTTAAATATTTAGCAATTGTAGTATTTCTTGAACTTTCATTTGAGTAAGGATTAATTCCTACTTCTCTTAATTTTTCAGCTTTTTCAATTCTTTGTTGTATATATGTATTTTCAAACAATATTAAATCCCTTTATTAATTTTCTGGTTTATTTGCGATACTTTTTAATTTTTCTTTTGTAGTATCTACTTGTTCTTGTGTTGTTGTTTTAGTCTCTTCAATTTTTTTCTCAATAGTATCAACAACTTCTTCCTTAACAGCTTCTTTTACACTTTCAGTTGTTGCTTCAACACTTTGTTTAATGTTATTTTTAGTTTCATCAATTAATTCTGATGTTTTTGTTGTATTAACAACTTTATCAACTGTATTTGTAATTGAAGTCGTATCAAGCTTGATTATATATGAACCTACACTTATTAAATGAGGCATTACATAAGATTTTTCAAATTTTTCGTCCATTACTTTTTTGAAAGATTGTACTTGATAAAGAGCATAAGCAATTACTGAAAATATTAAAAATACTTTTGATGCTCCAAAGATAAATCCAAAAATTCTATCTACAACACCTAATCCACTTGCAGAAAAGATTTTACTTATGATTACTCCTAAAGTGTAAACAATTAACCAAAATCCAACTAAAGCAACAACAAAACCAATTAATTTTAAAGTTGCTTCACTCTGAATAGCCAAAATAGGTGCCAATGCATCTCCTGCATCTTTCGCAATTCTTGAAGCTACAAATATCGCTCCAATAATTCCAATAATTCCAAATACTTCTTTTATTAAACCTCTAAAAAGTCCTTTTAGTCCTAATATTAGAGTAATTGATATAATTATTAAATCAAAAATAGAAAAATCTTGCATAACGTCCCTTTTCTTATAATTCGTGCATTGTATCTAATCTTTACAAAATAGAAGTTTAATTAAAATTGATAATAAAGTCTGTACCAATATAATTTTTATTTTTATAGGTATATGTTACATTTTGAATATCAATTTTATAACCTAAATTTTTAACAAAAAGTTCATTTACCATATATAATCCTAATCCAACACCAAAAGATTGATGTTTAGTTGTAAAGTATGGTTCAAATATTTTTGCAATTATCTTTTCATCAATTCCATTTCCAGAATCTCTTATTTGTAAAATATTGTCTTTAAATTCTATAAATATAAATCTATCATTTTGATTTTGATTATTTATTAGGGCATGTATTGAATTATCTAAAATATTTAATATTGCTTGTGAGAAATCGTTTTTATTTGCATGCAAAATGAAATCTTTATCATAAGTAAAAGTACATTCAATATAATTCTTTTCAAATATAGAATCCATAATTTTTATTGTATTTCCTATTATCTCAACTAATGAAAATTTAGTTATTTTTTCATCTGTATTAAAAAAGTTTGTGAAATTTTCTATAGTATTAGATAGTTTATTTGTATTATCTATTATTGCATCACATGATTCATTAAAGTTTTCATCGTTTAGAATATTTAACTCTTTTTGTAGTTTCATACCACTTGAAATGGTACTAATCACACTTAAAGGTTGTCTCCATTGATGGGCGATATTTCTGAGTATATCGGCAATTGCTGCAATTTTTGATTGTTGAAAAAGTATTCTATCTTTTTCTTTATTGATTTCCATTTGAGATATTTCTTGGGTCATATCGCTGAAAGTAACTATAATAAATTCCTCATTTCTTATTTTTGAAGCTTTTACTGAAAAATGTTTTAGTTCATTTTTTAAATTTTTAATAGCGACTCTAAAATTTTTATCTTGATTTATTAAAATATGTTCTGCCCAATTTTTTCCATTATAATATTTTTCAATTATATATTTATCATCTTTCATATCTATAAAAGTAGAGCAAATACATTTATATTTCTCTTTGAAACTTGCTAAATCTTTTGTATCACTAAAAAAATCATACAATCTTTGATTTGCATCTATTATTTCATTTCCATTTGTAATTACAATTATATTTTGTTGGGAGTCAAGAATAGATTGTTTTTTATTTTCTTGTATTTTTAATTGTTTTAAATAATTTGTATATAAATAAATTAAAAAAGAGAAAAATAGAATAATTAAAGCTATTACAGAAATCATTATAACTTGTATTTTAAAAGATTTTACAATTTGAATATCTATATCACTTAATTTCACAAAATTCAGAATATTACCTAATCTTTCATTTTTATCATTAAAGAGATTATATTTTGAAATCAAATAATCATTTTCGATAATATAGTCATTAATTTCTAAGTATTTCTCTATTTTATTGGCATTTAAATAATTAACTAAATCTTTATTAGCATTTTTGTTTGCAATATAATAATCACCAATAAAAGTATTTGTATATGGAAATTTTAGAATTTCTCTATATTTTTTATCAGTAATGACTAAAGAGTCAATATTATTTTCTCTTAAATCATTTGTTATAGAATCAAAGTGACTGATAACTTCTATTGCTCCTAAAAAATTATTTTCTCTATCAATAATAGGTGCTCTTGCTTTTATAGTTAAAGCAAATAATCCTACACTAATAGAGGTGGAAATTTGTCTGTTTTCTATAAATTCTTTTAAGTCTTTTCTAAAAAGTAAGCTATCACCTTTTTTGTCAACCCATGAGCGATAAACACTATTTCCTTTATTATCTACTATTTGAATCCAAATATTTCTGAATTTAGTATTATTTCTCATTTGTTCAGAAATTTCTTTATAGTTTAATTTTTCATACTCTTGATTTGTAACTATTCTTTGTAATTCATTATCTTTTGCAAGTGCTAAAGCTATAGATATAGTTGTATCTCTTTTATTTTCTAAAAAATTTTGAGTTAGTTTTAAAATATTCGTATTTGTTGAATCATAAATAGAAGTTAAAAGTGTTTTTTGTTTGTTTAAAATATAATAATAAGTTCCCGAAACTATAAAAATGGTTAAAAGTAAAAAAGAGAAGAGTGTAATATAAATATTTTTTTTTCTGTACATTAATCATAGACTTTTGGTAGATTTATAAGTAATCATTGTATAAAAAGATTACTTTTCTTTTGATTAATCTTTTCATTTAGAATTAATAAATTTGTGATAAAATCACACCATGATAAAAAGATACCCAACTAAACAAATATTCGTCGGAAACGTACCAATTGGAGGTGATGCCCCAATTCCTGTACAGTCAATGACATTTACAAAAACATCAGATGTAAAAGCAACTGTTGAGCAAATTACTGCTTTACATTTTGCAGGTGCAGATATAGTAAGAGTTGCTGTTCCAAATATGGAAGCAGCATTAGCATTAAAAGAGATTAAATCTCAGGTAAGTTTACCACTTGTAGCAGATATTCATTTTCATCATAAATTAGCTTTAATTGCTGCTGAAGTTGTAGATTGTATTAGAATAAATCCAGGAAATATTGGAGATAGAAAAAGAGTTCAAGAAGTTGTTAAGGCTTGTACAGAGCGAAATATACCTATTAGAATTGGAGTAAATTCAGGGTCGCTTGAAAAGCAGTTCGAAGATAAATATGGACAAACACCAGAAGGTATGGTTGCAAGTGCTGATTATAATATCAAATATCTTGAAGATTTAGGTTTTACAAATTTAAAAGTTTCACTAAAAGCTAGTGATGTTCAAAGAACAGTTGAAGCATATAGAAGATTAAGACCTATGAATAACTATCCATTTCATTTAGGTGTAACAGAGGCTGGAACTCAATTTCACTCAACAATAAAATCATCAATTGCTTTAGGTTCTTTATTGCTTGATGGAATTGGTGATACTTTAAGAGTTTCAATGACAGGTGAACTTGAAGAAGAGATAAAAGTAGGGCGAGCAATTTTAAAAGATGTTGGAATTGCAAAAGATGGATTAAATATCGTTTCATGTCCAACATGTGGAAGAATTGAAGCTGATTTAGTAAGTGCAGTTAGTGAAATAGAAAAAAGAACAAAACATATAAAAACACCACTTGATGTTTCAGTTATGGGTTGTGTTGTAAATGCAATAGGAGAAGCAAAATCTGCTGATGTTGCAATTGCTTTTGGAAAAGGAAGTGGACTTGTTATGAAAAAAGGTGAAATTATCGCCAAACTCTCAGGAGATGCATTGATAAATAGATTTATTGAAGAAGTTGAAATCGAAGCAGAAAAAAGAAAATAATGGATAGCGTATATAGTATAAACATAGAAAGAGCCGTATTAAGTTCTATTCTATTTAATCCTGAAGAACTTGAAGATGTTTTAGGTGTATTAAAACCTAAAGATTTTTATTTACCAGCACATAAAAAAATATTTGAAGTGATGGTAAAACTTCATAATGATGATATGCCAATTGATGAAGAGTTTATACGAAAAAGAGTTGATGCAAAAGATGTTGATGACTCAATTTTATTAGAAATTTTATCAGCTAATCCAATTACAAATACTTTAGCATATGTTCGTGAAATCAAAGATGGTTCAGTAAAAAGAGAGTTAGCAACACTTGCAACTACAATAAAAAAAGTAGCCATTGAAGAGGAAATGAGTGCAAATGAAGCACTTGATACTATTCAAGGTGAACTTTATAAAATTTCTACAGATTCTGCAACTAGCGAATTAAAAGATATGAAAGCTATAACCCATGATACTCTTTCATATATAGAGCAAATGAAAAAAATGGGGAATAAACATCTTATTGGAGAAACTACGGGTTTTGAAGCCCTTGATAGAAGAACAACAGGTTTTAACTCAGGAGATTTAATTATTATTGCAGCCAGACCAGCAATGGGAAAAACTGCACTTGTTTTAAATATGGCATTAAAAAATGTTGAAGCTGGAAAAGGTGTAATATTTTTCTCTTTGGAGATGCCAGCAGAACAACTAATGTTAAGGATGTTAGCTGCTAAAACTTCAATTCCATTACAAAATCTTAGAAAAGGTGACATGGATGACCAGCAATGGACAAATCTTAGTGGTGCTTTTGATGATTTAAATACAAAAAAACTTTTTGTGGATGATGGTGGAAGTATTAATATTAATCAACTTCGTGCAAGGGTGCGAAAACTTGCCCAAAATGAATCAAATAATATAAAACTTGTAATCATCGATTACCTTCAACTAATGCAAGGAACTGGAAATAAAGATAGACACCAAGAGGTTTCTGATATTTCAAGGGGACTTAAAATGTTGGCAAGGGAGATGAAAATTCCTATTATTGCCCTTTCTCAGTTAAACAGGGGACTTGAAAATAGACCAGATAAAAGACCAATGTTATCAGATTTAAGAGAATCTGGAGCAATCGAGCAAGATGCTGATATTATCATGTTTGTTTATAGGGATGACGTATATAAAGAAAGAGATGAAGCAAGAAAAGAAAAAGAAGCTAAAGATAAAGGTGAAGATTATAAATCTAAATTTATAAATAAACCAGTAGAAGAGGCTGAAGTAATCATTGGAAAACAAAGAAATGGACCAATTGGTACTGTAAAACTTGATTTCCAAAAAGCACTTACAAGATTTGTTGATAAAGAAAATGACCACAATAGTTCACCAATTGAGATGGTGTTTGAAAATATTGCTGATACAGAAAGAGAAACAAATATTGACATACCAGATATTTTATAAATAATATTTCACATTATTTAAGTTTAAGAAATAAACTCTTATAATCTTTAAAATTATTTTTTAAGGATTATTATGAAATCTGCATTTTCACTTTTAGAACTTATTTTTGCCATAGTGATTTTAGGTATTGTGGCTTCATTTGCAATCCCAAAGTATTTAGATACTAAAGATAGCGCTTTAGTATCAACAATAAAACGAGATATTAGTACGGCAACTTCATCGCTACAAAGTTATTATTTGCTAAATCAAAAAATAGATAAAATAAGTGATGCGATTAGTGTAAATGATACTAACTGGAATGTAACAGATACAAAAATTGCAGATAAAAATTCTTGTTTATCCCTTGAAATAAAAACTTCAGATGATAGTGTTAAAACAATTGAATTAACAGTTGATACAACAAAAACTACAACTATTTGTAAAAAAATTCAAGATTCAGGCCTTATTACAACATCTTATGAACTTTATTAAAATTTACTCTTTTTTTCTTATTCTTAAAAATGATGCAAATTTTGGTTTATTATTTTTTGTTAAATCATAATATTTAAAAGTTACAATATCACCAATTTTAGGTGGTTTTTCCCTTTGGTAATTTGAAAATCCACCTCCTAGATTAAAAATTACTCCATTTTCTAATTTTAGTTTTAAACTTTTAAATTTATTATCTTTTGAATAATTTAATCCAATTACTAATCCCTCATTATCATAAAATTTTTTTACCTTTAAAATATTTTCACTTCTTCCTATAAAATAATCCAAGTTAGGATTTTTTAATATTATTCCTTCTGCTTTTTTATCTAGTAACTCTTTTAGATAATTATTTAATTCAGATTCATTTTTACAAATTTTTTGAGGAATTATTTTTATAAACTTATTTGGATTTTTTTCTAACCAAGATTGTATTTTTCCTAATCTTTTATCAAAGTTTCCATCTGTATTTGGGACTTCAAAAATATTGTAAGTAATTTCATTCCATTTTTGTGTAGGCTTTTCATCTAAAACTATATTTTGAATATTTTCAAAATCATCTCTTTTACTCCATAATTCACCATCAAGTTCAAAGTTTGGGAAATCTTTTATAAACCAATCAGGAGCGTAAATTTTATTTCCATTTTTACTTTTAAACTCTTTTCCATTCCAATAAGCTCTTATTCCATCTAGTTTTTCACTCATATACCAATTAGTTATATTGTGTTTTGATTTGTCATAGATTTTGGCTTTTTGAAGTTCAGCTGAGTATAGATTTATATATAACAGAAAAAGTAGTAAAAATCGCATAAAATACCTTTAAATAATTAAATATATTATATTTAATAGATTCTTAAATATTTAAGAAACATCATAAAATCATAATAAATATTTAGATAGAATAAAAAGCTTTTCACAAAGTAATGAATTTTAAAGGATTTTGATTGAGTGGAAATAAGATGTTAAACGAGAATGATAAAAAAATATTATTAGATTCAATAAGAAGTATTAATGATTTTCCAAAGCATGGAATAATTTTTAAAGATATTACAACTTTATTAAATAATAAAGAAGCATTTAAACTTTTGATGGATCATTTAGAAGAGAGATATAAATCTTACAATTTAGATTATGTTGCTGGAATTGACTCACGTGGTTTTATTTTTGGTGCAGCACTTGCGGATAGATTAGGTGTTGGTTTTGTTCCTGTTAGAAAAAAAGGAAAACTTCCAAGTACAACTGTATGTGAAAAATATGAACTTGAATATGGCTTTGATGAAGTTGAACTTCATTTAGATGCTTTTAATAATGAAAAAAATGTGAATGTTTTACTAATTGATGATATTGTTGTAAGTGGTGGAACTGCAAACGCAGCAGCTACATTAATTAAAAAATTAGAAGTAAATTTAGTAGAAGTATGTTTTTTAATGAACATTCAAATACTAGATGGTGCAAAAAAATTAAGAGAAATAGCCCCTGTTTATTCAGTGTTAGAAATTTAATAAAAAGAGAAAATGAATGAGTAATTATATTCCAAAACCAAGTATTTTTGATCCAGATGAAAAGGGTCAATTTGGTATTTTCGGAGGACAGTATGTTCCTGAAACTTTAATGCCAATTTTAAAAGAGTTAGAAGTTGAATATAAAAAATATAGATTTGACAAAGAGTTTTGGGCTGAAGTTAATTATTTGTTAAAAGATTATGTAGGACGTGAAAATCCTCTATATCTTGCAAAAAATATTAGTGATGAAATTGGTGCAAAAGTTTATTTAAAAAGGGAAGATTTAAATCATACTGGTGCTCATAAAGTAAATAATGTAATTGCTCAAGGTTTACTAGCTAAAAAACTTGGAAAAACAAAAGTAATAGCTGAAACGGGTGCGGGGCAACATGGTGTTGCAACTGCAACAATTGCTGCTCTTATGGGACTTGAATGTACTATTTTTATGGGTGCAAAAGATGTTGAAAGACAAGAATTAAATGTATTTAGAATGAAACTTTTAGGGGCAAAAGTAATTGCTGTTCAAAGTGGAAGTAAAACATTAAAAGATGCTATGAATGATGCTATTAGATATTGGGTTACAAATGCAAGGGATACTTTTTATATAATTGGAACAGTTGCAGGTCCTCATCCATATCCTATGATGGTACGAGATTTCCAAGCTGTCATTGGTTATGAAGCAAGAAAACAAATTCTTGAAAAAGAAGATAGATTACCTGATTACGTAGTTGCTTGTATTGGTGGTGGATCTAATGCGATTGGTATTTTTTCACACTTCCTAGAAGATAAAGAAGTAACTTGTATTGGAATCGAAGCGGGTGGTTTAGGTCTTGATACAGATAAACATGGTTGTTCTCTTGAAAAAGGAAGCCCAGGAGTTTTACATGGTCAATGTTCATATTTACTTCAAGATGAAGATGGTCAAGTAATTGAAGCTCACTCTATTAGTGCAGGACTTGATTATCCAGGAATTGGACCTGAACACTCTTTTCACAAAGATAACAAATCAGTTTCTTATGATTCAATAACTGATGATGAAGCAATGGAAGCATTTGTATGGTTAAGCAGACGTGAGGGAATTATTCCAGCTTTTGAATCTTCACATGCAATTGCATATTTAAAAAAAGCAAAAGATAAATTTAAAGATAAAATAGTAATTGTGAATCTATCTGGTCGTGGTGATAAAGATATGATTCAAGCAAAGAGTTTATTAAATTTCGAATAAAAGGGGTATTGTGAAAGAGCTTTTTAGAAAAATTCAACCCCATTTTGGAAAAATACTTGCAGTTGTATTAACTCTGTTTTTTGCATTTTTAGCATACAAATTATATGAAGCTCCTGTTGATGGATTTGAAGAGAAATTTGTTTATTTACTTAGAAAATATGGTTATATTATACTTTTTGCATGGGGAATGTTAGAGGGTGAAGCTGGTCTTATAATGGCTGGATTATTAGCTCATACGGGTGATATGAATTTATATTTTGCAATATTTGTAGCTGGTCTTGGTGGTTTTGCTGGTGATCAGGTTTATTTTTATATTGGAAGATTTAATAAAGCTTATGTGCATAAAAAGTTCAAAGGTCAACGAAGAAAGTTCGCATTGGCACATTTACTTTTAAAAAAACATGGTTGGCCAATAATTTTTGTACAAAGATATATGTACGGAATGAGAACTGTAATACCAATTTCTATTGGATTAACAAGATATGATGCAAAAATGTTTGCTTTTATCAATCTAATTTCAGCATGGTTTTGGGCAGCATTAACAATAGTTCCTGTTTGGTATTTTGGAAATGAGATTTTGGTTGTTTTACATTGGGCAAAAGAACATTGGTATTTTGTAATTCCAGTAATATTATGTGCAGCAGGAAGCATAATATATTATTTTAATAAAGCTACAAAAAAAGTAGAAAAAAGGATAAATGATGAAGATTAATTTACTTGAAAAAGGTATTGAAGAAAGTGGTGCAGAAATTGAAATTATTTTTGTAAAAAACATTGATATGACAGCTCATAAAGAACTTTTAGAGACTTTAGATTTTAAAGCAAAAGATGAAGCTTGTGTTTTATTAGCAGAGTCTAAAAAAATTTATGTGGGTTATGAAGAAGATGATTATGATTCAGTTGCAATTGCAAGTGCAACAGCAATTAAGAAACTTCAAACAACAAAATTTAAAAGTGCAAGAATTGAATTAATTGAGAAGTTAGAAAGTAATTTTAAAGCTTTAATTGAAGGTGCATTATTAGGTGAATACAAATTTACTACTTACAAATCAGAAAAAGATAAAAAGAAAATAGAATTAGAAATTTTAGTATCAAGCAAAACTCAAAACTTACTTGATATATTAAGAGAATCAAAAATTATCTCAAAAGCCGTAAATAAAACAAGAAATATGGTAAATACTCCACCAGCAGATTTTTATCCAGAAGTTATGGCAAAAGCTGCAAAAAGACTTGCAAAAGATGTTGATATTGAAGTAAAAATTCAAGGTGAAAAATTCTTAAAAGAGAATGGAATGAATGCAATGCTTAGCGTTGGACGAGCTTCTGTTCATGAATCAAAACTTATTCATCTAACATATAAACCTCAAAATCCACAAGCAAAAATTGTTTTAGTTGGAAAAGGTTTAACATATGATTCAGGAGGATTGTCTTTAAAACCTGCTGATTTTATGGTTACAATGAAAGCTGATAAATCTGGTGGTTGTGCAGTTATGTCAACTATTTGGGCAATTGCAAAATTAGAATTACCTTTTGAAGTTCATGCTATTGTTGGTGCTGTTGAAAATATGATTGGTGGAAATGCATATAAACCTGATGATGTTTTAAAAGCAAAAAATGGTAAAACAATAGAGATTAGAAATACAGATGCGGAAGGGCGATTGGTTCTAGCTGATTGTTTATCTTATGCCCAAGATGAAATTAAAGATATTGATTATATTTTTGATTATGCAACATTAACTGGTGCTTGTGTGGTTGGAGTTGGTGAATATACAACAGGAGTTATGGGAAATAATGAAATACTAAAAAGAAATGCTGTTTTATCTGCTTTAAAATCAGGTGAATATGCAACAACTTTAGATTTTAATAGATTCCTAAAAAAAGCTATTAAATCAGAAATAGCTGATATTTGTAATATTGCAAATACAAGATATGGTGGAGCAATAACAGCTGGAATGTTTTTAGATAACTTTATTTATGAAGAAAACAAAGAGAAATGGATTCACTTTGATATAGCAGGTCCAGCGTTTGTAGAAAAACCTTGGGGATATAATCCACATGGTGCAAGTGGTACGGGAGTTAGAATGACAATCAAATTTTTACAAGATTTAATAGAAAATAATTAGAATAAATTTGTCATTTATAATTTGATTGATAGGGAGTAAGGTGAAAAGAGTAGTTAAAATAAAAGAGTTTTGTGATTTCCTTAGAATTAATAAAAATTTAATTATAGATAATTGGCTTAATGTTGATGAAGTTAAAAATATATTTGCAATTCATCAATTAGTTTTAAGTTCAGAGGATAGAAAGATTTTTTATGAATTTTTTGATTGTCTAATTGGAGTAATGCAATGGGATGTTGAAATATCAGAGTGTCCAGTAAAAACAAAATTCTTACAGATATTAAATAAATCTTTTTTTAATGTCTCTGAGTTATTTACCTTATTAACTTGTCTAAAAAATAGTCTTATTTATTATTTTTATAAAGAGGGTATATCCTCTTTTGTTTTATTGGATGATGTGGAAAAAAACTTTTTAAAAATAAGTAATGAATTATTTAATACTTATGAACAAATAAAAGATAAAGATATTGACTATAGAGATGATCACTCAAATTTATTAAATGAATATAAAAAAGCTGTTGATTTAAGTAATATTGTTTCTAAAACAAATCCAAAAGGTATTATTACTTATGTAAATGATAAATTTTGTGAAGTTTCAGGTTATAAAAGAGAAGAATTAATTGGTAAACCACACAATATTGTTCGTCATCCAACGATGCCTTCACAAATTTATAAAGAGCTTTGGGACACAATCAAAGCTAAAAAAACTTGGAATGGATTAATAACTAATATTCAAAAAGATGGAAAAAGCTATACGGTTTATTCTACTGTAGTTCCTATTTTAGATATAGATGGTGATGTGGTTGAATACATTGCTATTAGACATGATGTAACTGAATTTGAACAAGCAAAAGAGCAATTAAGTACTTTAAATAAAGCTATGAAACATAAAGTTGATGAATTATATTCTATGGCTCAAACTTTTGAAGAACAAGCTTCTATTGATGTTTTAACTGGTGTTTTTAATAGAATGAAATTTGAAGAGTTTTTTGATTTAGAATTTCAAAAAGCAAAAATACAAAGAAATCAACTTAGTATTATTTTACTTGATATTGATAATTTTAAATTGATAAATGATTCCTTTGGGCATGATATAGGTGATGATGTTTTAAGAGTAATGACAAAACTAATTTCACAAAATATTAGAAGTACAGATACTCTTTCAAGATGGGGAGGAGAAGAGTTTGTGATTTTATTACCTGGCACAAGTCTTGAACAAGCTAAACTTGTAGCAACAAATCTGAAAAATATTATCTCAAAATATAAATTTGATACTCTTAATTATGATGTAACTTGCAGTTTTGGAGTTGCTGTTTGTAATGATAGTGATAATAAAGAAACATTATTTAAAAGAGTTGATACAGTTTTATATAAAGCTAAAAATAGTGGAAAAAATATAGTAATAGCTGAAGATGAAATTTAATATATATTGTTATTAGATTGTATATTATAAATATACAATCTGATTCTTTATTTTATATTTTATTATCTATTTTTCCATGAAGATCATTTATTGTTTCATAATCGTTTTTTCTAAAATAAGTTAAAATATCTATAACTTCTTCCCTTGATCTACCAATTCCCAATAATGTTTCAGCTGCTAATCTTAACGCACCTTCTGATGATTCAGGCATTGCCCATGAAACTCCATGTTTAATTAATAAATCCCGCGTAATCATATTTCTTGTTCTTGAAAGTATTCTTAGAGCAGGGTATTCATTTCTAAGATGAGAAATAATATTTGCAGCTGTATGGTGGTTTTCAATTGTAACAATAACTATTTGTGCTTTTTCCAAGCCAATTCTTGTAATAAAATCTAGATGACTTAATTCTCCATAATAAACAGCTCTTCCTTCTTTTTCTCCTAGTTCAACTCTTTTGGCATTATTGTCAAAAGCAACAAAAGGAACATTTGCATGTTCAAGCATTGTAGCTGTTAATCTTCCAACTTCTCCATATCCGGCAATTACAACACTTTGTGATTGTGTTTCTGGAATATATGCAGATTTAATTTCAATAGGTGTTGTATCAAATTTTACCGCAAGTTTTTCACTAAGTTTTACAACAAGGGGAGTTATAAGCATACTAAACGAAACAATAGTAATTCCAGCAATAAAGATTTCATTATTTATGGCTCCAACAGCTTTCATAGCTCCAAATACAACAAAACCAAACTCTCCACTTTGTGCTAAAAGAAAAGATACAGAAATAGCAGTTGAACGTTTATATCCCACAAAAACCATAATTGTAAAAAGTGCTACTATTTTTATTCCCATAATCACGACTAAATGTTGTAAAAGAGTAAAAGGATTATTCATCATCTCTTTCAAATCAATTGACATTCCAACAGCCACAAAAAATAGTGCCATTAAAAGCCCTTTATAAGGTTCAATATATGCTCTAATTTGATAATGGTATTTTGAACTTGATAAAATCATTCCCATAATAAATGCACCAAGTGACATTGATAAACCAGCTTTTTCCATTGCCCAAGCAGCAAATATAACCGATGTTAATACAGAAAAAAAGAAAGCATCTTTATTTTGATGTTTTGCTAAATAATCCAATAGTTTTGGTACAACATATTTTCCAAATAATATTAAAGCCATAATTGAACTTAATGCAATTAATATTACTTGCCAAATAGGTTCACTAGATGTTGTAATATTTCCATTTATTGCTACAATTGGAACTAATGCCAAAAGAGGAACTACTGCTAAATCTTGCATTAATAAAATTGAGAAGCTAGTTTTACCTTCAACAGAATAAACTATTCCTTTTTCTTGCAAAATTTGCATTACAAAAGCTGTAGAAGAAAGAGCAAAAGTTAAAGAAAGAACTAATGTAACTTGCCAAGATTCTGCATATAAAGTTGCATATGAAAATATTAAAAAACCTGAAACTAATATTTGAGCACTTCCCAATCCAAAAACTTCTTTTCTCATACTCCAAAGTTTTTGAGGTTGTATTTCAAGACCTATAACAAAAAGTAAAAGTACTACTCCAAACTCTGTTAGATGACGTACTGAACTTACGTTTTCAGTTAAAATAGGTCCAGGAGAAAAAGGTCCTACAATTATACCTGCTATTAATAATCCTAAAATACTACCAAGTCCTAGACTTTTAGATAAGGTTATTAAAATTGCAACAACTGCAAAAAGATAGAGTGCAGAGCTTAATAAATCATTGTTTTCCATTAGGTTCCTTATAAAATATTCAAAAATTAAATTTTTTTGTTATTTTAGCAAATAGTAGTGAATAAATGTGTAATTAATTATATTTAAAGAAGAATCTTTTTTTCTTTGAATATTTAGAAATGGATTTATTTGAACATAAATTTAAAGAGTTTTTTACTATTTCATATTAAAAATGAACTAATTAATGTAAAATTCGTTTTCAAAAAATTGTGTTATGAATCTATAATTAATTTATAACACATAATTAATTTTAACTATCAAGGAAAAAACAAAATGAGAAAAATATTAACTATCTCTTTATTATCAGCTACTCTATTATTAACTGGTTGTTCAAATTCAGGATTAGGTGTTAATCCATCTTCAGGAGCAACAATAAAACAAGTTTTTGAAGTTGGAACTATTCAATCTTCTCAAAAAGTATTAATTGATGAAGGTTCAATGAATACAACTTTAGCTGGTGCTGGAATTGGTGCTGCTGGTGGAGCATTAATTGGAAGTGCTAAAGGTGGGAAAAATGCTGCTGTTGGTGGATTAATAGGAGCTGGTGTTGGAGCATTAGCAGGATTTGCTGGTGGAAAAATGGCTAATAACAATGAAGTAGAAGCATATGAAGTAACTATTAGATCAGATAATGGAAGACTTTATAAAACATATATAAAAAATGATTTACCTGCTGGCACAAGAGTAGAGTTTTTAGTAAGAGAAGATGGGACAGTATCAAATATTGATATTAAAAAACCAGGTAAAAGTGTAAATTAATTAAATTTATTAGAGCCTATTTTTTAATAGGCTCATGTAAAAATTAATATAAATAAGTTTTACAATATTTTTCTAAAATTATAATTTTATCTTCTTTGGCATTTTTATTTATGGAATAAAAGTCTTTGCTATCTTTGGATTATTGATAATCATCTTTTTATTTAAGTAGTTACGTTTTTATAATATAGCCAAAGTTGATTATTGTTTCTATATTTAAAGTAGGAATTTTTCATTTTAATCTTGAAATAGTATCTCTTATAGTGGAATTTGAAATATTTTTATCTCCCCAAACATATTCCAATAAACATTCATAAGAGATATTTTGATTTAGATTTTTACATAAAATATATAAAATATCATTCTCTTTTTTTGTTAAATTTATTACTTTGTTATTGATATAAAATGTTTGATTTTGTAAATTATATCTTTGATTAACTCCTAATTCTAAAATATCATTGTTAGAAATAATTGTTTTATCAAAAGAAATATTTATTCTTTTAAGTGTAATCAATAAAGAAGATTCAACTTGATTTTTTTCAAAAGGTTTTATTAAATAAGCAAATATATTCGTATCTGTTGCTTCATTTATAGTTTGTGAATCTCCATAAGCAGTTGTAAAAATAATAGGTAAAAAATACTCTTTATTTAAAAGTCTTGCACTGTTAATTCCATCAATTGAGCCACTTATATTTATATACTAAATCGTAATTCAAATTTAACTCCGTTTTCAAAAGAAAATTCATATTTTCCATTTTGAAGTTTTTTACAAAATTGTTCTACAAGTTTTAATCCTAAACCTTTATATTTTATGTCTTCAAAACCTTTTCCATTATCTTTTATGCAAACATATATATTTTTTAGATTCTCTTTTTTTAGTTCGATTTCTAAAAACAAATCTTTTTAAAAAATATAATGATTTTTATGGACATCAAGCTGGAGATAATTGTCTTATCGTTTTTGCAAATACAATAAGAGAAAACTTACATCGTCAATGTGATTTTGTTGCTCGTTATGGTGGAGAGGAGTTTGTTGTAATTGTTTCAGATTGTGATAAAAAAAATATTTTAAATTTAGCTAATATTTTAAAAGAAAAAATTTTAGATTTAAAATTACCCCATGAATTATCAGAGTTTGGATATATAACTGCAAGTTTTGGTACTACAGCAATTATTCCAGATGAAAACAATAATCATATACAAATAATTAATATAGCAGATAAAGCACTATATAAAGCTAAAGAATCTGGACGTAATTGTGTAGTCTTTTATGAAACAATAGTATAAAAAATCATTTTGTTAGAATAAGGTGCTAAAGTAAGTTTAGTCGTAAGTAGTTTATATTCTGAGTTAATAGAGTTAACACTTTATTCTTAAGTTAATATATTAATTCAGCAAAAACTGGGATATATTGAATATTTTATATTAACTTAAATATTTATGATATTGCTAATTTTATTTTGAATGGTTTATACTTTTATACTTCTTTCTAAATTCATGTAATAATGGTTCTGTATATCCAGATGATTGATACTTTCCATCAAATACTAACGAACAAGCTGCTTTAAATGCAAAACCATCATATGCCGGAGCTATTTTGATATAGTTTAAATCATTTTCGTTTTGTTTATCTACCACTTTTGCCATCTCTTTTAGAGATTCTAAAACTTCTTCTTTTGTACAAATACCATGTTCTATCCAATTTGCTAAATGTTGAGACGAAATTCTTAGCGTTGCTCTATCTTCCATCAATGCAATATTATTTATATCTGGAACCTTTGAACATCCTATTCCTGAATCAATCCATTTTACAACATAACCTAAAATACCTTGTGCATTGTTATT
Source organism: Aliarcobacter sp. (assembly GCA_028688995.1). GTDB lineage: Bacteria > Campylobacterota > Campylobacteria > Campylobacterales > Arcobacteraceae > Aliarcobacter. The sequence goes on along the minus strand of JAQTXB010000005.1, from coordinate 67,279 downwards.
AATCTCTTTTTTTATTTCTATTTGTGAAAGTTGATCTTTTAAAAGAGGTATAGTTAATAATTCATCAATTGATGCTCTTCTTCTACCTTTTAATTCACTTTGAATATCAAATACATTTATTTGATGATAATGAATTGAGTGTAAAACTGCAGCAGTTGGTGATGGAACCCATGCAGTATTTGCTCCTGATTTTGGATGATTTATTTTTTCTTTCATCATTTTCGCCATTTCATCTGGCATAGCCCACATACCTTTTCCTATTTGAGCTTTTCCTTGCAATCCACACTCTAAACCAACATCAACATTCCAACTTTCATAAGCTTTAATCCATACTTCTTCTTTCATTTTTGTTTTAGGTGTCATTGCTCCTGCAAACATTGAAGTATGTATCTCATCACCTGTTCTATCTAGAAAACCTGTATTTATAAATACAACTCTTGATTTTGCTTCTTTTATACATTGCTTTAAGTTAACTGTAGTTCGTCTTTCTTCGTCCATAATTCCTATTTTTATAGTTTCTTTAGGAAGATTTAAAGCTTCTTCAACTTTTTCAAATAATTTAACAGCAAATGCAACTTCTTCTGGACCATGCATTTTGGGTTTAACAATATAAAGAGATTTAGTTCTACTATTAGCTTTCTTATTTTTATTTGTCAAATCTGGAATTGCTGCAAGTGTTGTAATCATACAATCCATAATTCCTTCAAATACTTCATTCCTTTCATTATCTAAAATTGATGGATTTGTCATTAAATGACCTACATTTCTTATGAATAAAAGACTTCTACCATGCAAAATCAACTCATTATCATCTAATGTTTTAAATATCTTATCATCATTTAATTTTCTAGTTATAATTTTTTCATCTTTTGAAAAGCTCTCTTCTAAATCACCTTTCATAAGACCAAACCAATTTCTATATACTTCAACTTTATCTTCAGAATCAACTGCTGCAACAGAATCTTCACAATCCATAATAGTTGTAACAGCAGCTTCTACAATAATATCTTTAATACCAGTTATGTCTAATTTTCCAATAAAACTATTTTTATCAAACTCAACTATTAAATGTAGATTATTATTCTTAAATACTAAAGATTTAAGATTATCTTTTTCTCCATCATATGCTATTAATTTAGTTTCATCTTTTAAAGTAACTATTTGTCCATTATTAAGTTTAATTTGTAATCTATTATTAACTATTTTATATTCTACAGCTTCTTTATGACTTCCAATATTTAAAGGAGCAACTTTATCTAAATGCTCTTTTGCATATGAAACTACAGCTTCTCCTCTTTTTTTGTTATATTCTTTTGTAATTGATAAATCACTTTCAGTTGAAATAACATCTGTACCATAAAGAGCATCATACAAACTACCCCATCTTGCATTAGCTGCATTTAATGCAAATCTAGCATTTTTAACAGGAACAACAAGTTGTGGTCCAGCTTGTAATATAATTTCTTCATCTACATTTTTTGTTTCAATTGTAAAATCATCTACATCATCAACTAAATAATTAATTTCTTTTAAATAGTTTTTATAATCATTGAATGTATCTTTATTAAATTGATTTTCTTTATGCCATTTATCAATTTTCTTTTGAAAATCATCTCTTTTATTTAATAATTCTCTATTTTGTGGAGTAAATTCATTTATGATATTTTCAAAATTATTCCAAAAACTCTCTTGATTAAGATTTGTTACAGGTAAAATTTCATTATTTATTAAATTTAAAAGAGATTCATCAACTTGTAAACCATTCACTAATATTTTATTATTCATTTATTTCCTTTTAATTATAAGCTAATTCTTCATTTGTAATATTTTTTGATAATATGAAATATATAAATCCACCTAAAGCTGCACCTATAATCCAACCATATCCATGAAGATCTTTTAATGAATCAACCCAAACTGTACAGATAGAAAATAATGCTCCAATAACAAATGAAACTACAGTATTTAAATTCCAACCATTTGTATAATAATATTCACTACTTTCTGTTTCATCATATAAAGCTTTTACATTCAATTCTTGTTTTTTTACTAAATAGTAATCAATTACTAAAATACCATATAATGGTGCTAAAGTAGCTCCTAAAGTATTAACTATTGGGCTAATACCTACTTCACTAATAAAACTAACCCAAAAAGCACCAATAACTAAAGCAAAAGCAGAAGTTACAAATCCTGATTTTTTAAATGTTAATTTATGTGGAGCCAAATTTGTAATACCATTTACTGCTGGTATGAAATTAGCTACTAAATTAATACCTACAGTTGCAGTAAAGAAAGTAATAGCAACAACTAAACTTAAAATAGTACTATCAGCTTTTTCAACAATATCCATTGGATTTGTTAATTTTTCACCAAATACAACAACCGAACCTGCTGTAATTAAAAGAGCAAGAGCAGAAAAAAGTACCATATTAAAAGGTAAACCTACTAAATTACCGACAACCATTGATTTATTATCTTTTGCATATCTTGAAAAATCACTAAAATTTATCATTACAGCAGCAAAATAAGCAATCATAGTTCCAACAATTGCAAAAAAACCATTTACTTCAGAACTAAAACTAGTTTCTTTATTTGAAAAAATATTATTTGCTACATGAAATAATTCACCACCTGATTTATCCCATAATACTACTAATAAACCAATCATGATTATATAAACAAATGGTGCAGCAAAATTTAAGAATTTTGAAACCCAATTCATACCTTTTGAGAAAATTATCATTTGTAAAGCCCAAACAAGAAAAAATGAAAACCATCCAATTCCATCTATTCCTAAAAATTTTGATTCTAGATGAATTCCTGTTAAGGCTGTAATTAAAAGATGTAAGGCAGTTGAAGCAAAGTAAGTTTGAACACCAAACCAAAATACAGCTACTATTGCTCTAATTATTGCAGATAATTTTGCTCCATTTATTCCCATACTTGATCTTGCTAATACAGGATAAGGGATACCGTAATCAACTCCTGCTTTTCCAGAAATATTTACTAAAAAAGTAACTATTAATCCTGCAACAATTAATGCAGAAAATGCTGTCCAACCAGTAACACCATAACTTATAAATAAAGATGCAACTAATGTATATCCAAAAAGACTTTGAATATCATTTGCCCAAATATTAGATATCTCAAACCATTTCCAGCTTTTTTCACTTTTAGTAGTTGGAGATAAAGAATCACTATTAATATTATTAACCATTGTTATTTCCTTTGAAATTGAAAAAAATATATTCATATACTTAGAATTTATAATAACGGCTCTCTTGTTTAAACAACTTTTTAAATTGTATATTTTATAATCACATCGCCCCTATGACTTTTTTGTGAGAGCAGAGAAGTCATTTTTTTAGGTGGACTATTTATTTTTAATAAATGTTCCATTTTAAATATCCATTACTTCAATTTGATTTTCAAAATATACTTCAATACAATCTTCTAATTTATTTTCTTTTATTTTTAAATCATTTCTATCTATAACGATAAATTGTTCATTATCTTCAATACTTATTAACGGAAAATGCCAAATTCCTCTATTGTAATGAACACCTTGATTTCCATTAGTTTTAAATACTTTTAAAGTTTCTAAATTTGGTGTTTCTTCTCCTAGTGCAACTACAACTAAAAAAGGTTTATTACTTCTTGGCATAAATGTTTGTGAAAAATAAGGATGTTTTTCAAGCATGTTTATTTTTAAAGGAAAAATTCTTTTTTTTGCTAAATAGATATGTAAAGTTGATAATCCATTTTTTTCATTACTATCCATATCACACAAATTGAAATGTTTTTGTGCATAGCCATCATTAATTAGTATTGATTTACTATCATCAATACTAATTACTTTTCCAAAATCATTAAATGATTTACAAGTTAAAAGTTCAGGCTTTAGAACTAATTTCATTTTATTTTTCTACTTTATTTGTTTTGATAAACTTACCAAACATTTTTAATCTAGAAATTCCACCATCTGGGAAAATATTCATTCTAATATGAGTAATTGGCTTTTTATGTAATAAATATGAACTATCAAAATAATGTTTTGAATCCATTTGTAGTTTTTGTTTAGGAACTAATTCTTCCCAAAACATACTTTGAGTAACTACAGCACTATCAGTTGTTTCATCTAAATAAGCTGCACAAATAGAAAAACTATCTGCAAAGTTTCCTTTAAAATATTTTGTATCTACCATGATATTATCAATAATTGCAGGTTGTGCTAATTCAATAATTCCCCAATCATATCCTGGTTCTCTTCTTCTTCTAGTTTCCCAACCATCACCCATATTTATTGCATCATTATCTTTTAAAACATTTTTTAATGGACCAAAAAATTCATTATTTGCAAATACAGCTCTTGCTCCATTTTTCATAGATGTAACATTTATATTTTCTTGTTCAAAAAATTTTTCATCAAAACAAATTTTTCCAAATGCTTTAAATCTTGCAATTCCACCATCAGGATAAATGTCTACCCTTAAATGAGTAATTTCATTTAAAGCTTTACAATCAAAATATTGTTTTTTATCTCCTACAAGATTATTTTGTTCTAATAATTCAATCCATTCAAAATCATTTAGATTTTCAATAAAATTTTTATCATCCATATTTTTTACATTACAACCTTTAATTGAAACTGCAAGAGGATAATTACCTCTAAAAAAAGAAGTATCTACTAAAAATGATTCAATTACAGATAAATTTCCTAATTTGATAATACAAAAATCATTTCCTTCAACTCTTTTTCTTCTAGTTTCCCAACCATCCATCCAATGACCATTGTCATCGTATTCATCTTTAAAAACTGCTTCTGTTTCAGCTAACATTCTATTTGCACTTGCAAAAAATTCATCTGTTGTATATATTACTGTTGAACCTAGTTCAATACTTGCTACATTTATCAATTGTTTTTGATTTTCGTTCATTTTTTCTCCTATTAAATATTAAAATTTTTGTGCCAATGATTAGCAATATCAATTCTTTTACAAAACCATACATCATCAAATTTTCTTACATATTCTAAAAATCTTTTTATTGCTTGAAATCTTCCAGGTCGTCCTAATATTCTGCAATGCATACCTATATTCATCATTTTTGGTGTGGTTTTTCCTTCTTCATATAAACAATCAAAACTATCTTTTAAATAATTAAAAAATTCATCACTATGATTAAAACCTCCAAATACAAATCTCATATCATTAGTATCCATCGTATATGGAATAATGAGATGTTTTCTGTCAACTATTTCAGGAGTAAAATATGGTAAATCATCATTATATGAATCACTGTCATATAAAAATCCTCCTTCTTCCACAACAAGTTTTCTAGTGTTTTCACTATCTCGACCTGTATACCAACCAAGAGGTCTAGTTCCAATCATTTTTTCTAAGATTTCAATACTTTTATATAGATGATCTCTCTCAATGTTTTCTTCAATTTTTTGATAATTTATCCATCTATAACCATGAGAACAAATATCGTAATTGTTTTTTGCGAGGTATTCAGATAATTTTGGATTTCTTGCAATTGCCATTGCAACTGCAAAAATTGTTACTGGGATATTAAAATCTTCAAAAAGTTTTAATAATCTCCATACACCAACTCTTGAACCATATTCATATAATGATTCCATTGATTTATGTCTTTGTCCCAAAAAAGCTTGAGGATTATTCATTTCAGATAAAAACACTTCACTCGCTTCATCACCATGTAAGATACAATTTTCAGCACCTTCTTCATAATTTAAAACAAACTGCAAAGCTATTTTTGCATTATTAGGCCATTTTGGATTTACTGGATTATTTCCATAACCAATTAAATCTCTAGGATAGTTTTCATTAATCATTTTATTCTCTTTTAACAGAGCAATATTCTTGCTCCTAATTTAATAAAAAGATTTTAACAGATTGTCTACAATAATTGTGTACAATATTTGTATAGAATATAAACAATTATAAATTTAAATAGAATTATTTTGAGTTATTGATATTTAATATGTGAGGAATTTACAATAACTAAGTAAAAATTTTTACTTAGTTATTAAAAAAGAATTTATTTTTGTTAGTTTGAATTTGTTCAAATTTAAGTGCATCAACACAATGGTCTAAATGCTCATTCATTATATTTTTTGCATAAATAGAATCATTACTTTTTATTGCATCAATTAATTTTCTATGTTCATCATAAGAACAAAAATGAGTATGTTTATCTTCATAAATAAGACCTGCTAAAATGCTTAATGGAATTAAAGGTTTTAAGGCATTAATTAAAAATTCATTATCACTTAATATTGCAAGATTCAAATGAAAATCACAAGAAGTTTTTACATATTCTCCATTTCTGAGTGAAACTTTTAAATACTCTTCATTATCTGTATTTTCACTAAGAATTGATAAATCTAAATTTTGAGTTGAAACTTTTTTAGTTACAATTTCAACAACTCCAGCTTCGATTACTTTTCTTGCAGCATATATATCTCTTGCATTCTCTTCACTTAACCAAACAACATTAAATCCTTGATTCTTTTTATATGTAAGAATACCCATTGTTTGTAATTTGCTAAATGCTTTTCTAAGTACATCTCTACTTGTATTTAACTCTTTTGCCAAAACACTTTCAGATAATTTTATACCTGGATGTAATTTTTTAGTAAAGATTGCATCAAAAATAGAATTTACAATGTTATCTTCAAGAGTATATAAATCATTTGAATTCATTATTTAAGTACCTTAATATATTAATAACTTTTATTATATCGAATTGCATATAATAAATAAAATATAACTCATTTTATTTTGATTATTTTACAATTGGATATGAGTAAGAATTAATTTTACTTGTTACGAGTTTTGCACCAACCAATGATTCTGCCATCTTTATTGCACATAAAACTCCATCAACAACAGGAATATTACATCTTTTAGATAATTCAATAGTTAAATCTGCCATTCCAGCACATCCGAGAATAATCGCTTCACAATTATCTTCTTTTACAGCTTTTAATATTTCATTTTCTATTTTTTCAATTGCATTACATGTTCCATCTTCTAAAGCAAGAACAGGAATATTTGCTGCTCTTACTTTTCTACAAAATTTATTCATTCCATATTTATGACTTAACTCTTCAATTATTGGAACTGAACGATTTAAAGTAGTTACAACTGAAAAACTTGAAGCAACAACTGTTGTCATATGCATCGCTGCTTCACAAATACCAATAACAGGACCTGATACCAACTCCCTCGCAGCTTCAATTCCAGGATCATCAAAACAAGCTATTATGTAGGCATCAGCACCCCATTTTTCAGCTTTTTTTAGCTCTTGCATTAAACCCATTAAACTTTGAACTTCATCATAATGACCTTCTATACTTTTGGGTGAATCTGTTGGATTTGATGCCCAAATTTCTGTATCACTATTTTTAAATTTTAAAGCAACTTCTTTACATTTTAACGTCATTGATTCCGTTGAATTTGGATTAATAATTGCCAATTTCATTAATGACTTCCTCCTAAATATAATTCAATTATTCTTTCATCGTGAATTAAATCTTTTGATTTTCCACTTAATAATACTTCGCCTAATTGCATAGCATATGCACGTTGTGAAATTTTTAATGCCATTCTTGAGTTTTGTTCAACTAAAATTACAGAAATTTTATCTTCTTGGTTTATTTGAACAATTGATCTTGCAATATTTTGAACTAATTTTGGAGCAATTCCAAGACTAGGTTCATCCATCAATAAAATTTTTGGTCTAGACATCAAAGCTCGCCCAATTACCATCATTTGCTGTTCACCACCACTCATAGTGCTTGCTTGTTGTTTGTATCTCTCTTTTAATCTTGGAAATTTAGTTAAGATTTTTTCTAAATCTTCTTTAATTCCATCTTTGTCTTTTCTTGTAAAAGCTCCCATTAAAAGGTTGTCTTTTACACTCATATAAGGAAAAACTCTTCTTCCTTCAGGTGTCATAGCAATTCCTTTTTCAACTATTGAAGAAGGCGACATGCCATCAATTCTTTCTCCATTAAAAATAATTTCACCACTATTTAGACCTTTAAGCCCCGTAATAGCTTTTAATATTGAAGATTTTCCTGCACCATTTGCACCAATTAAAGTAATAGTTTCACCTTCTTCTAAAACTAAAGAAACATCTTTAACTGCTCTTATTTGTTCATAATTAATACTAATATTTTTACACTCTAATAAAGCCATTTTACATTCCTATTTCTTCATCTTCAACACCTAAATATGCTTCAATTACTTTTGGATTTTTTTGAATTTCAGCAGGTTTTCCTTCTGCAATTTTTTCTCCAAAACTAATAACAACTATTCGGTCTGAGATTTCCATAACTGCTGGCATATCATGTTCTACTAAAAGTACTGTAACACCAGAATTTTTAATCTGTTTTACCATTTCCATACATTTTCTAGTTTCATCATGATTCATACCTGCAAATGGTTCATCAAGTAATAAAACTTTTGGTTTACATGCTAGTGCATTTGCAATTCCTAAAGCTCTTAATAATCCATGTGGTAAATTACTTGCTATTTCATTTTTTACATGAGATAAACCTAAAAACTCAATTATTTCATCGGCAGATTTAGCAAAATTTTCATTATCAACTTGGGCAATTTTTGTATTAAAGAAAAAATCAATTAATGTTGATTTTGCTTGTAGTTGGTGGGCAATGATAATATTATCTCTAACTGTCATATCTTTAAAAACTGTTGTCTCTTGAAAAGTTCTCACCACACCTTTTTGTGCAGTTATATGAGGTTTTAAACCTGAAATTTTTTCTCTTTTAAAAACTACACTTCCTGATGTTGGTTTTAAAAATGAAGAAATTAACTTAAACATAGTTGATTTTCCTGCACCATTTGGGCCAATAACTGATAAGATTTCATTTTCATAAACTTCAAATGTAACATTATTTATTGCAACTAATGAACCAAATTTTTTTGTCAAATTATTAATTTCTAAAATAATCTTTTTCATTTTTTAAACCTTAAACTTAATATTCCATTTGGTAAAAACAACATCAATAAAATCATAATACTTGAATATATCAATAATTGATACTCTTTAAAAATAAACAACATATCCCAACTAAAATATAAAACAAATGCACCTAAAATTGGGCCAAATACATAAGCTAATCCACCTAAAAATGTATAAAGCATATAGTTTATTGAATCTGCAACTTGAAAAGTTGTAGGATAAACTGATTGGGTTAAATTGATAAAAATAGCTCCACCAATACCACCCAAAAATGAAGATATTGCATAAGATATAACTCTTAAATAAGCTATATTAACTCCAAATGATGAAGCTAATTCTTCATTTTGTTGTAAAGATTTTAGTAATATTCCCATTCTTGAGTTTACTAATCTATAAACAATAGCAAAAGATACAATCATAACCACAACTGCTAAATAATAAAAAGCAATTTTACTGTTTTGTAAAGTTGCAAAATCAGGAATTATTGTAATTCCAAATAGACTTAATTCACCAGGAAGAGGAATATTTGTTATACCTCTTGGTCCATTTGTTAAAGGAACAAGTGCAATAGCTATTAATCTTACAACTTCTGTTAAAGTTAAAGTAACCATTGAAAAATAAACACCTCTTAGTCTTAAAATTGGTAAACCAATCAAAATACTAAAAAAAGCTGCAACAAAACCAGATACAAATAAAGCTATCCAAAAAGATATATCATATTGAACAACTAATACAGCTGTTGTATATGCTCCAATTAGAGCATAAGCTCCTTGTCCCATATTTATTCGTCCCATATAAAAAGACAACCAAACTCCTGCACTAATTGTTGCTAATATTGCAACAGAAGTTATCCCATATAAAAAATCATTTCTTTGTATAACCAATAAAATAACAGGAATAATTACAAGTAGAAAAACTATTGCAATTATTACTCTTAATATAAATTCTCTTTTTTCCATAATCAACCCCAAGGTTTACCCATAAGTCCCTGAGGACGTAAAGTAAGAAATATCATTAAACCTGCAAATATTGTCAAATATGTTATATCACCTGGCAAATAATAAAGACCAAAAGCCTCAACAAGACCTAAAATAAAACCACCTAAAATAGCTCCTGATATAACTCCAGCTCCACCAATCATAATCATTGTAAAAGCTTGAATTGAAATACTTCCACCAATTCCTGAATTAACTCCTGTTACAGTTACAAGTAAACTTCCAGCAATTCCAGCTAACATAGCTCCTAATGCGAAACCTATTAATCTATATTTATCTAAATTAACTCCCATTAACTGTGCCGCTGTTTTATCTTGTGCTAAAGCTCTCATTGCACGACCTGTTTTTGAATATTGCATAAATAATATAAAACACACTATCATCGTAGTTGCAATTAATCCAATTACAATCTTATTAAAAGGGATAATAATGTCTAAACCATAATCCTCTCCAAAAAATACTCCATCAACCAAACTAGGTACACTTCTTTGTTTTTCTCCAAAAAGTATCAAGATTAAAGAATCTAAAAAAAATGCAGTTCCAGCTGCTAAAAGCATCGTACTTTCTTCTCTTACGGATCTTTTTAAAACTGTACTAAAAAGATATTTTTCAAAAATAGCCCCAATCACAGCCAAAGTCAATCCCGATAAAATCATCGCAACAATAAAAGGTAATCCTAATTTTCCATAAATATAATAAGTTATAAATGCACCTAAAACATACATTTGTCCATGGGCAAAGTTTAGAATATTCATTAAAGAAAATATCAATGTTAGACCCAATGCTATTAACGCATATTGGGCACCTGTAATTAAACCATTAAGTAATATTTGTTCCATTTTTATGTTCCTCTAAACATGTTTAGAGACATTTTTAAAATGTCTCTACTTTAAATTAGTCAGCAGAACCAACGAATAATGTTTTAAATTCTCCATTTTCATAAACTTTAGGAGTAAGAGGAACACCTAATTGTCTATTTTGACCAAATGTAGTTTTCCCAACAAATTTAAATTTACTTGTTTCGTCTTTTATGAAAATATTTGGAACATTCCAGTTAGAATCAACAGTTTTTAAGAACTCATCAGCATCATTTATAGCTTTTGGATTTGATTTAAGAACTTCTAAAATATACTCTAAAGCAAATATTTTTGTATTTGATTCATCATTATATTCACCATATTTTTTTGTATAGGAATCAACCCATTTTTTCATAACATCTGATTGTAACTCTTCATCAACTCCACCTTGACAAATAAATCCATTTGCCGCATCTCCAGCACCTTCTTTTAAGATACTTGCATCAAGAGCAGTTCCTGCTGCCATGTAACCTTTAAATCCTAACTCTCTTGCTGTTTTTATAATAAGTGGAGCAGTTGCTGGTGAAACACCTGAAAGTACTAATAAATCTGGTTTTTTCTTAACAATTGGTGTAATAACTGAATAAAAATCTCTAGTATCAGCTTTGTATGTTGCTTTTGCTTCAACAACATCTAAACCTAAATCTTGGGCGATTTTTATTCCATTATCTCTTTGATTTAATGGGTCAGCTGCATTTGCTGCAATAAATGCAATAGTTTTTACATTTTTATTGTCTTTTAACCATTTGTAAACTGATGGTTCCCATTGATAAGAAGCAATCATTCCAAATACTGCATAATTTGCAGGTTTTATATATAAACTTTTATCAAAAGCATATGGAAAATAAACTATTTTATTTCTTTCTGCTATTGGTTTTACTGCAATTGCTTGCGCATCATCATTAGGACCAACAACATATTTGATTCCTTGTTGAGCCATTTTTTCCATTCCTGCAACTGCAATTTTTGGATCAAAGGCATCATCGAAAGGAACAATTTCTACTTTATATTTTTTTCCATCAATTTCTATACCACCTTGTTGATTATAAATATCAGCTGATGTTTCCATTGATCGAACATTTGAAGTTCCCCAAGCTGCATTTTGACCTGATAAAGTACCAACAAAACCTATTTTTATACTGTCTTGTGCGAATAGTACACTTGTTAGCATACCAACTGCTAAAGTTGTCTTAAGTATTTTTCTCATTTTCATCTCCTTTATTAAAGTTTATACTTGATAAACTGATAAAAAATATTAACATATCGTCTACAATAATTGTCTACAATAATTGTCTACAATTTATACAAATTAATAAATTCTGAAATTTTAATTTATAAAAGAAACAATAATTAAAATATAGTGTTAATGAAAAATATATATTTTTAGATGAAACATTTGGATTAAAAATAAAAGAGTAGGGCGTCATAAAATCATCAAATTTCAGTGAAAATGTTAAATCTAAGATAGATCTTTATTGGATTTTCTTATAATTTATTTAATATCTTGCAAGTATTTAGTTATATTAGCTTATATGAATCCTTTTCTTGGTATCTAATATACGTTTTATCTACTTCTTTGCCATTTTCGTTTATAATACTTATATAAAAAATGCCTTCCTCATTGGTTGGGATTCTTTTTGATAGTATTTTAAAATTTATCATTTTTAGTCCTTGAAAACTCCTCGTGATTTGAAAAATATTGCTAAATATTGATGTTTTATTCTACAATCAAAAATCATAAGAACCCCTTAAAAACACTGATTTGATGGATATTATAGGTTATTTATAGAAAAAGACAAAAGGATTATAATGGGATTAGGTGTAGGAATAGTAGGACTTCCAAATGTGGGTAAATCAACAACATTCAATGCTTTAACAAAAGCGCAAAACGCAGAGGCACAAAATTATCCATTTTGTACAATTGAGCCAAATAAAGCAATTGTTCCAGTTCCTGACAAAAGATTAACTGCTTTAGCAAAAATTGTTAATCCTGATAAAATTCAACATTCAACTATTGATTTTGTTGATATTGCAGGACTTGTTCGTGGTGCTTCAAAAGGTGAGGGCTTAGGAAATCAATTTTTATCTAACATTAGAGAAGTTGAAGTAATCTTACATATGGTTAGATGTTTTGAAGATGGAAATATCGTGCATGTTGAAGGTGATGTAAATCCTTTAAGAGATATTGAAATTATTGAAACAGAGTTAATTTATGCAGATATTACTCAATTAGAGAAAAAAATTGATAGATTAAAAAAACAATCAAAAGCTTCAAAAGAAGCTGCCGCTTCATTGGTAATTGCAGAAGAAGTATTTGCTCATTTAGCTGAATTACAACCTGTAAAAACTTTTGAAAACAAAGAAAATGAAGTATTTATAGCTCTTGATAAAGAATTAAGATTTTTATCAAATAAAGATGTAATTTATGGAGCAAATGTTGATGAAGATTCATTAGCAGATGGTGGAAATAAATTTGTTGATATTTTAAAAGAACATGCAAATAGTGTAAATGCTGATGTTATTGTTCTTTGTGCAAAAATTGAAGAAGAACTTGTAGGTCTTGAAGATGAAGAAGCTACAGAATTTCTAGCAGATTTAGGTGTTAGTGAATCAGGATTAGAGCAAATTATTCATAAAGCATTTGATAAATTAGGTTTACAGTCTTATTTTACAGCTGGAAAAGTTGAAGTTAGAGCTTGGACAATTAGAAAAAATACAAAAGCACCACAAGCAGCAGCAGTTATTCATAATGACTTTGAAAAAGGATTTATTAAAGCTGAAGTTATAGCTTATGAAGATTTTATAAATCTTGGTGGTGAAGCAAAATGCAAAGAAGCTGGAAAGTTAAGACTTGAAGGTAAAGAATATGTGGTGCAAGATGGTGACATAATGCATTTCAGATTTAATGTTTAATAATAATTTATTTACTATTGATAAAACTTTAGTTACAATCAAAATAATAATTAAATTAGGAGCTAAAATTGTCATCTAATAATATTTTAGAAAAGATAGAATCTCTTCCACCTCTACCAAAAACGATAATTGAGATTGAAGAATTCAGAAAAAAGCTTAATAAAGAAGCAATAGATTTATTACAAATAATCGAAAAAGATGCATTAATAATTTCTACACTATTAAAAATTTCTAATTCAGCGATGTTTGGTTTTAGATCTAAAGTTGAAACACCTAGTCGTGCAATAAACTTATTAGGAATAAATTTTACAATTTCTATTGCAATTGGTGGAACAGTTCAAAATTTATTGATGACAAATTTAGAGCCATATGGAATAAATAGTGATGACTTTATGAGAGCTTCAAATATCTCTTCTACATTGGCTAGTTTATGGTTATCAAAAGTTGATGTAGAGTTAAAAGAGGAGATAATACTTCCAGCGCTTTTACAAGAAACAGGTAAATTTATTTTGGCTGATCTAATTTTAAGTGAAAAAAAATCAGAGTTATTTAAAAGTAAAATTGCATCTGGCGCAAGTGTAGAAAGTGTTGAGAAAGAATTATTAGGTGTAACAACTTCACAAATTACTGCTCAAATTTTTAGACATTGGAAATTAAGTGATAATTTGATTAATATGATTGAGCATGTTGATGATATTTCAAATGCATCTGATAGTTTTAAAAGAAAATCACAAATCTTAGATGTAATTAAAACTGCATGTTCTATAAAAGAACCTTTAAGTGAAGAAAATATTGAAAAAGCTGTGCAAAAAGCTACAGCTTATGGCTTAGATGTAAAAATATTTAAAAAAGCTATTGAAACTCTACAAGATAGATTACTAGACGAAGCTTAATCTACAAACCTTGAAGTAGAATATTCCATAAATATTCTACTTCTTCATCACTAAAACTAATTACTTTTTTCTTTTCAAATAAATCTTTCATGTTATCAAATTTAAATATTTTTGAATGACTGCAATTTGCATGAACAGGTAAAAAACCTCGAACTAATGATATATCTTCTGTAATAATATTTTCACACAATAAACACTCTAAATCACTATGAAGTCGGCCTTCATATTCAAGTAGTGAAATATATGATTCACAAATTGCTCGTAATGCATTTTGTTTTATCATAATATGAATTAGATTTTCTAGAGAATAAAAATAAAAAGCATCAATTTGTTCTATATCTTTTAAGTGGGGATAAAAAAGTTTTATATATCTTTGCCAGCAGTACATTTTTTCATTGTCTAAAATCCAAGGAAAACCCAGTTGAATTACATCTTTTAACCTAGGAATTGTAGCTTTTGTATTTTCAAGTTCAAAATCAATCTTGTATCCAAGATTGATATTTGAGTGTCTTGCACCATAAAACCTATAAGTTGTCATTACTTCATGTTCAGTTAAAATGGATACTATTAAATCATCATCTTTTACAGGTTTAATATCAATTATATAACCTTGCATAAAAAGTTTTAGTCCTCGTCTTCTTCATCATCTTCTTTTAGCATATCATGGATTTCTTCGATAATCTCTTTGCACTCTTCATCATCAAGTTCACCATTTGATAAATCAACTAGCATATCTTCGAAATCTTTTTTCATTTCTTGCATATCTTTTAATTCTTCTTTTGTATTTTCATCTTCTTTTTTTGAAGCAATAATTTCAAATAATTCATCAATATATTCTTCAATCTCAATAAGTACTTCATTTTTTATTAAATCTTCTAACTCTTTTTGGATACTCATTTTTACACCTTTTTTAAATTTAGAAATTATAACAAAAAAGAACTACTCTTTTGCTTCAATAAAATCATATAAATTTTGTGCTAAAATAATATAAAATAATCATGTAAGGAAAGTAAATGGCAGAGTTTAATAATGTTTCTATCGCAAAAGCAGCAAACATTCTTTTTGAAGGAAATATTACTAGTAGAACAATTGTGTTTGAAGATGGTTCTAGAAAAACATTAGGGATTATGTTAGCTGGAGAGTATGAATTAAATACGGTTCATAAAGAAGTTATGGATATTCAAAGAGGTGTTTTAGAAGTTATGTTACCAGCACAAGATTGGGTAAAATATGAAGGTCCTGCATCATTTGAAATTCCTGCAAATTCTAAATTTAAATTAAGAGTACATACTTTAGTTGACTATTGTTGTTCTTTTATAAAAAATCACTAATTTTAATTTTGTCATTTATTAACAATGCGATAAAATCGCATTGTAATAAAATCTTATTTTACCATCTCTTCTTTTATCTCACTAAATTTTACTAAACTTTTACCAAAGTGATCAGTCATAAATTTTTTTGCTTCATCTTCATTTTTAAATGGAATTATCTCTTCTCCCATTGGTCCGTAAATATTTGAACCAATTACATAATAAGCTTTTTGGGCATCTATTAATTCAAGTGAATAATAATCTGTTGCATTGATTTGTAAAATATCTTCTTTTTCATGTGGATGTTTATATTTTGCAGGATTAAAATAGAATTTCATCATATCTTTTATTCCATCAAAATAGTGAATATGTCCATCTTTTAATTGGATTTGAGCTACCCATTTTGGGAATTTTGATACAAACATTCCACAAACTGGACATTTCGCTTCTTGTGGTACATTCATCATTTTAGATTTATCAAGGGCTAAAATAGGGTTATATAAATAAATTGAAACAGCTTGTAACATTTGAGAATCTAAGTTTTTACAAGTGTTGTTATCTATTAAATATTGTTTTGCTTCACCTATTGAATTAAACTCTTTAAATTGTTTTGCATCACACATTGATTCAAATATTTTTTTACCTTTTTTTGCTATTGGAGCTCTTTTTTCATCAAGAATTTCATTATCTTTACTTAAATTTTCTTTTGCAATTTTTAAGCTCTCTTGAAAGTCATGAATCTTTCCACCAAACTCTTTTTGGAATTTTTCTGCTTCTTCTTTTGAAGCAAATGCATATTTACTAATAGGACTCATTGTTCCTTCTTTTGAACTTCCAATTACATAAAAAGCTTTTGAGGCATCAATTAATTTTAATGAATTTGTATCAACAACTTGGATATATTTTATTTTATCTTCATAATTCTCATGAATTTGTGCTTGACAATGAAGAGAACAATATTGTTCTTTATGACCATTTTTAAACTCTGTAACATGATTTGTTTTATAATATTTTGTTAAAGGCATACCACATACATTACAAAACTCTTTTGAAGAATCAGTTTTTACTAAAGTTGCATCTTTAGCTTCGACAGTTTGAAACATTTCCTCTGCATTCAAATTTGTAAAAACAAATGCAAATAAAATCATAAGTAGGTTTATACTTTTTTTCATAATTTCCCTTTTATTTATATATGAAAA
Organism: Aliarcobacter sp.; assembly: GCA_028688995.1. Taxonomy (GTDB): domain Bacteria; phylum Campylobacterota; class Campylobacteria; order Campylobacterales; family Arcobacteraceae; genus Aliarcobacter. Next base: position 50,094 of record JAQTXB010000005.1, on the reverse strand, counting down.
AGTATAGTTAAAAGAAGTTAATTTTTTGTTAAATATAATTATAAATAATAATTGAACTGTTGAATGCAAGCAATCAAAAAAAGATTGCTTGCTTAATAAAGAGTTATTTTTTTACTAAAACTGATGAACCTGAGCATGTACAATTATCATCAATTGCTTCTTCTATATCATCACCTTTAGAAACAAGTTGCCAGTTATTACTAAGGGCATCTTTAAGTGTTCTAAATCCAGTAGTTTTTTGATTCATATCAGTACATTTTTTAGAGCATGATGCTTCACTTCCTGAATATCTCCAAGAATTAAAAAAAGTCATAGTTTTTTGATCTTTTTTACCTAATAAGGCTTTAGTTTTTTGTTCTCTTGCAATTTCTCGTCTTTGAATCTCTTTTCTTTCTTTAGCAGTTTGTTCTATACTTTCAGCAGTTGGTTTTTCATATTCAGGTTGTTTTCTACTTAAATAGATTCTTTTTATTCCCTCATCCATACTTACAGAATAATGTATATTAGAATTCTCATTTGCTCGATGTATTATAAAATAAGGTTGATTATCTATTTCACAAGCATTTGCAATATTGTTAGAATAAGCATTTGCATAATATCTATTAATATAATAAGTTGTAAAAACTAATTTACCATTTTTTTCCGAACAGAAATTTGCAAATTTCGAGAATAAAGCATTGCTCTCTTGAGGTGTACTTATTGGTGATTTTGTTCTATATACTTTTTGATTTGGCTCATATACAAATGAATTATTTAAAACATCAGTAATAGTCATTTTTGGCTTTGGTTTTTCAACAGTTTTTTGAACTGGTTTAGTTGCACAAGCAGCAAAAAAAATAGATGTTGCAATTACAAACATTCCTATTTTTAAAAATCTTTTCATTTACATTCCTTTTTCTCATCTGTGTTAACAGAAGTTAACAATTTATTGTTATATTTTGCGAATATTACAATAAATAATAGAATTTTCTGATTAAATAAGTAGATGATATTATTTTTCAGTAAAAGCATATTGTTTTGTTTTAATAATAGGTTTTAAAAGATATGTTAATATTGATTTTTGACCAGTTATAATATCAGCACTTCCTCTCATTCCTGGAATAATATTTAAAGCTTTTTCTTTACTTCCTAGATAATTTTTATCTGTTTTTATATAAATATAATAGTAAGTCTCATCTTTTTCAGTTGTTGTTGAATCAGGAGATATTTTTTCTATTTCTCCATCTAAAGAACCATAAATTGCAAAATCATAAGCTGTAAATTTGATAGATGCTTTTAATCCTGGTTTTAAAAAAGCAATATCTTCTGGTTTAATTTTTGTTTCAATTAATAAATTTTCCTCTTTTGGAACAATTTCAACTAAATCCATCGCAGGTTGAACACTTCCTCCTATTGTATTTATATTTAATTTTTTTATAAATCCAGTTACAGGAGATACAATTAAAGTTCTTTTTACTTGATCTTCTAAACCTTGATTTTGTTTTGCTGATTGATTTAATTTTGAAGTAATATCATTTAACTCTTTTTGTGCAGAATTTTTAAACTCTTGTTTTGATTCATTTATTCTATTTTTATATTCACTAATATTTGAATCTAATCTTGAAAGTCCAAGTTTTGAGGCTTCTAATTCATCTTTAATTGAGTTAGCTTCTCTTCTTAATTTTAAAAGTTCTACTTTTGAAACTATTCCTTTTTCATTTAGAGGTTCTAATACATTTTTTTCTTGATTTATTAATTCATAACTATTATTTAAATATTTTATTTTTGAATAAAGTTCATCTTTTTCTTTGATTTTTTGAACTAATTGTTCATCTAATATTCTGATTTTTGAGTCTAATTGTTCTTTATTACTTAAATATAAAGCGTATTCTTTTTTTGATATTTCATCTTTTTCTAAAACATACTCTTTATCATTTGCTTCTGCAAATAATCTTTTTTCTTTAATTTTTAATTCATCAATTTCAAAAACATTTTTTTCATAAATAGAAGAGTATTGTTTATTCTCTATTTTTAGTAAAGCATCACCTTTTTGAACTAAATCACCTTCTTTTACTAAAATCTCAGAAACTATTCCACCTTCAAAATTTTGAACCTTTTGATTTTGTCCATAAGGGATTACTTTTGCTTCACCCCTTACAAGTTGGTCAACATTTGTAAAATATGCCCAAATAAAAAAGAAAAATATCAAAAGAGTTACTGTATATAAAATTACTTTTGTACTATTTGGAGTATCTTCTAATAGGGCTTGAGATACAGAGTTTACATATTCAGTATCGTTTTTATTTTTCATTATTTTTTCCAATCAAAGTTTTTAGAACATAATCTTTTTGTCCATCAATTAATATTTTTCCATTATCAACAACAATAATTCTATCAACAAGTTCTAACATAGAATTTTTGTGTGTTATTAATATGACTGTTTTATCTTTTATTTCATTTTTTAAATCATTTATTAGATTAAATTCTGTTCTCATATCCATACTATCAGTTGGCTCATCAAGTAATAGAGTTGAATAATTTCCAATTATTGCACGAGCAAGAGAAATAGCTTTTTTTTGTCCACCAGATAAAGTATCACCTCTTTCTCCAATATTTAAATCAAAACCTAATGGATGTGAATTTACAAAATCTAGAAGTTGAGCTATTTTAGTAACTTTTAATAAGTTTTTATCTGACTCATATGGAGATTTATATAAAATATTTTCTTTTAGTGTGCCATTAAATAAAACGCTATCTTGCGAAACATAAGCAAAGTTTTTTCTAATATCTGCTGTTTCAATCTGTTTTAATTCAACTCCATCAACTATAATTTCACCTTCATTTGAATCATATAACTTCATCAAGAGTTTTAAAATACTTGATTTTCCTGAACCCATTTTCCCAATAATCGCTACTTTTTCACCTTTTTTTATTTCAAATGAAACATTTTCTAAAGCCTTTTTGTTTTCATTATAAGCAAATGAAACATTATTAAATTTTATATCTCCAAAAATATCTTGTTTATGAATGGCAGCTTTATTTTTTTCTCTTTCTTCTGGTAAATTCATAATATTATCAAGCATTTTATATGAAGCTTTTGCTTGTTCATAATTACTAATTAACGAAGCAAATTGACCCATTGGTACGATTGCTCTTGAAGATAATATAACAGCAGCAATTAGTCCACCTAAAGTTAGATTATTCTCTGAGATAATATAAACACCAACAACTACAACTACAACTGTACTAAACTGCACTAAAAAAGCATTTACATTAGATATTGAAGTTGATAGTATTTTTGTTACAAGTGATTTTTTTGATATATCAGCTGTAGTTTCTTCCCATTTCCATCTAAGATGACCTGATGCTCCTAAACTTTTTATTGTTTCAAGGGCATTTAAACTTTCAATTAATATTCCATTTTTATGGGAAATAGATTCATTTGCAGCTTCAATACTTTTATGAAGAGGTTTTCTAATAAGCAATGAATAAATAAAAATAAGAACTACAAAAATAATAGGAACTAAAACAATACTTCCTGAGATATAAAAAATTGCTATTAAAAATAAAATAGCAAAAGGCAAGTCAACCAATACTGCTATTGTTCCACTTGAAATAAAACTTTTCACTTGTTCAAAATCTTTTATATTATTTGCAAAAGCACCTGTGTATTTTGGTCTTGAAGAGAGTTTCATATTTAAAATTTTGTCAAAAATTTTTGAAGATACAACAATATCTATTTTTTTTGAAACAATATCTATGTAATATGACCTTATAGATTTTACAAAAAAATCAAATAAATAGATAATTAAAATTCCTATTGACATAGCCCATAAAGTTTCTTGTGCAAAGGTAGGAACAACTCTATCATAAATATTCATTATATAAAAAGGACTAAATAAAACAAAAATATTTATTAATAAAGAAGCTATTATTACATCTTTATAAATAGGTATGTTTTTTTTAATAATACCAAAAAACCAATGTTCATTATCTTGTAAAATTGATGGTTTTAACTCTGAATCAAAATACTCTTTTTTTAAAAGAATTATTTCTCCAGTGTAGATATTTTTAAAATCACTAAAACTTATTTCATCTCTTGAATCACTCATCTCTTCATGAATAAAAACTATAGTTTGTGTATCTATATTGATTTTTTCTATTATTAAAGTTGAATTATTTTTTAAAATAGCTATAGCTGGTAAAATTAAAGAATTAATCATTTCTAACTCTTTTTTTACAAGTGTTGATTTAAATCCAGCTTTTTTAGCCAAAGAGACCAATAAAGGTTTGCCTCCATAATCGGCAAATAAATCAGGGATTTTTTCCTCTTGTTTTAGAGGAAAACCTTCAATTAGTGTATTTGCACTAATTGATTTATGGTAATATTTAAAAAATTGAAGTAAATTTTTAAATAGTGATTCAGACAAAACTTTATTATTTATATTATTCAAAATATTTCTCTTTTTATTTTTAAATTAATCTATATATTTTTTATTATCACTACCAATAATATTTTCATTTAACTCTTTCATAAAAGATGTATATAAATCACCTGTTGAGTCTAAAATTCTATATTTTGAGATTAAAATATCATACTCATTTGCAGTAATTTGCATTTTAATTGAATTAATTTCATCTTGAATATCTAATAAATCTATTAGTGTTTTTCTTCCTAGTTGGAACTCTTCAAAATATGAGTCTTTACTAATTTCTGTATATCTTAAATAATCTTTTTGATGAACTAATTGTTCATTTAACATTGTATACGAGTTCCATGCTAAATCTAAAGACTCTTTTAACTCATCTTTTAACCTTTGAGTATGAGCATCTTCAAATTTTTGTAAACTTCTATATTTTAATTTTTCAGCTTCGTTTTTTCCACCATTATATAAGTTGTAATTCATAACAAGCATTGCACTATAATCTTCATCTCTTGAATCAACTTGTGAACCATTTTTATTGTTATATCTATTTGCTGCTAGCTCTAAATCTAGTGTTGGATAATTATTTCTATTTGCATATCCTAAAGCTTCTTTTGATACATTTTTATCATAATTTGCAACTATAATTGAAGGGTTTTTTTCAACTGCTTTTTTATATGCTTCATCAAAATTATTTGGTAAAGCATATTTAAAATTAGGAGCTTGTAAATCTTCTGCTTCAATATTTCTATCTAATGCTTTTCTAAATTTGATTTTTGCATCAGCATAATTACTTTTTGCAGATACATGATTTGAAATAGCAAGAGATAATCTTCCCACAACCCTTTCAACTTCACTTTTTGTTCCATAACCTTTTTTATATCTTTCTTCTACTTTTTCTTTTATTTTTTCATGAATTTTGATATTTTCTTCAGTAATTTTTACAAGTTTACTATATTTGATAACTTCAATATAAGCTATCAGAGCTTTTTGCATTTTATCTTGAGCAACTTCTAAATACTTATTATAAGCAGCTTTTGCTCTTGCTTTATCTCTATCTGTTGCATGAGTTGTTGCAAATCCATCAAAAAGATTTTGAACTGCTTTTAAAGAACCTTCTGAATAATCATATTTATCTTTTAAAACATCTGGTTCCCAATTTCTTGATTCTTTTTTTCCACTTCTTGCACTTAAATCAAGTGTTGGAAGATAACCTGCTTTTGACATCTCTACTTCTTGAACAATTGATTCAAATTGATATAATCTTTCTTGAATCTCTGAATCTTTTTTAATAACTTCAACTAACATCTCATCTAAAGTTAAACTACTTGCATTCGCACTTGAAAATGAAACCAATAGACATGATAATACGGCACTTCTTAAGAACTTTTTATTAAACATTTTTTATTTTCCTTTTTATTTATTTTATTTTTTATATTATTGAAACGTGAATATCTTTATCAATTTTTAATGAAACTGAATTATCACCACTATTTGTATAATTGTTATAAGTTGAATCTGATGAAGCAAAGCTCCAAACTTTTGATGATTCACTTTTTAAAATTACACTATCACTATTAGGAGCTGTACCATCTCCATCTCCTAAAATTGTTAGTAAATTATTACTATCTGTCATATCAATCACATCTTGTAGTTTTATATTTGACAAATCATTTGTTGCAGAAGAATTTGTCAAATCAATTTTCTCAATATTTTTAATACTATTTGTATAAGAATCAAAATTAATATCTATACCTGTTCCTAAAACTAAAGTATCAGTTCCAGTCCCAGCATCTAGGACTTTATCTGTTGCATCAAATACAATTTTGCTATCTAATGTATAATCTAAAGATGTATTAATTGTTCTTGTTCCTACTTGTATAGTTGTCAATCCATTGTCTGTATCACCAGTAGCATCAGTAATATCATAAGCATATTTCATTTCAAAAGTATCGTTATAATTTATACTTCCAATTGATTCTATACCCAATTTAAAAGAACTATTATTTCCAGCTAAAAATTCAACTCCAACTATTGGATTTCCTGTTAAACTTCTAACTGTATATTCAAGTTCACTTGTGTAATCACTATCTTGAGTTAATAAAATATTTTCTCTAATAGTTTGACCTACATTATTAGGGTCTTTTGTAATAACTGTAATATATAACTCATCTCCAGATTTCACACTACCAAAATTGAAAAGTTTGATATTTATTTCTGAAACTTCATTTGCATGTGTTGTTGTAGTATCATAAGTACCTACCGTTGCAAAATCAAAAATTAATTGTTGTCCTGCATTCATATTATTACTATCAACACCAATATAATAATTATTTGTATTAACAGTATGCTCAGCAACTAAACTTGCAATTTCTGCTGGTGTATCTTCTATTAGGTTGTGTGCATAAACTAATGCATCAACAATAGAGGAAGAATTACTATCTGTAAATTGAAATACTCTATAATCTTGATTTCCACCACCAGGTAAAATGATGTCACCATCAAGTATATTTGCAACTCCAAGAAGTTGACTTCCTTGTGTATAATTTAATGTTGTTCCATTAGTATTAGCCATTGTAATGGTTGTAGTAAAAATATTAGTTGCACCATTGTCAATCGTTCCAGTTACAGTGTGATTTACATTATCATAAGTAATAACTACTTTTTGGCCATTAGCATAAAGTTCAGGAATTTGTGTTTTTGAAGGATCCCAAGAAAAAACATTTGTGCCATCACCATAAGTTGTTGCAATATTTGCTCCTGATGTTGTTGCTTGTGCATTTGAAACAGCTAAAGTTTGGTTACCAATTAATGGTAATAAATTTGTATTAGTAATTGTTACAGAATCTGTTGCATTTGGTGAAGTTGAAGTACCATCAATTGAATGAACTACTGAAGTTAAAGTAAAACTTGTTGAAGTAGTAGTAATTTTTAATCCACTAAGTTGAGCTTGTGTAAATGTCCACGTTCCATCATTATTATTTGTACCTTTATTAAATGTTGCTCCAGCAGGTACTCCTGAAATAGTTACACTACTTAAAGTTTCTGAACCATCTATATCTGTAAGATTATTATTTACATTAATATCATAGGTATAAGTTGTAGATACAGGACTTGTTAATACTATATTGTCAGGAATTACTGTTTTATTTCCTGTCGTGTCAAGGTTTGCTATTATAATTGCATTTGCACTACTATTTGCTGGTAATGTTGCTGTCCAAGTACCTGATGATAAAGAAAATGTTGTTACTGTTGTTACTGTTGTACCATTTAGATTTACAAAATAAACAGCTTTTGTCCCTCCTGTTCCCGTATCTGTAAATGTTAGACTATATGTTCCTGCAGTCATTGAAGAAGATAATGATTTAATCATAAAACGTTTAGGATCTAGTGAAATACCTGTAGCTGTAGCTGTAGAAGATGATAAGGTATATGAACTCCCTGTGGTATAAACAGCTGTTCCACTATTATCTTTCCATGAACCATTGTTAGTTGATGTTAAATCATCATTAATTAATGTTGAAGAAGCGGTTGCCGTTACTAAATTATTTACATCAATTGAAATAATAGGTGTATCGGCATTTGCATTTACAGTAACATTTGCACTACCTGTTATTTCTAATCCTGTACTTAAATTTGTTCTAATATATGTAAAACTATCATTTCCTGAGAAATCACTATTTGGAGTATAAATTAAATTATTTCCACTTTGAATTACACTTCCATTTACTCCTTGACCTAAAATTTTATATGTATATTCTGATGTTGCACTTAGTGTTACGCTATTTGACTGAGATGATAAATTTGTATCATTACCTTCTTCATAAACAGTTAAATTAACTTTATCAACTATTGTTGTAGTTGTTGATACTATTTTTGTTGAAATTCCATTATCTGTAGTAGTTGCAGTTAATATAATTGTTTCGTCAGGCTCAGAAACTCCATCATTTGTAGTTTGTGTTCTAATTAATACAGATGGTGTTGTTGTTAAACTTCCCGGAATAGTTACTGAAAAATTTGAAATTGTTTGCCAAGTTAGTCCATCATTTGTTGAATATTCATAATTTTGAGAATAATCAACTCCCCATGTCGCAGTACCTCCACCTCCAAGAGTAATAATTGTATCAGTTGATTTTGGAGAACTTAGACTTACTTCAAATACTGCAAAATCACCTTCAGTGATATTTGGTTTCGTATCAATTATTAAAGATGGATAATCATTTATAGTTGTACTTCCAACAGCACTTGTATTTACCATATCTGTATTTGTACCACCATTTATAGTTGCTGTTAAAGTTAAAGGTTCTTCATTATCTGCAACTGCATCACTTAAAGTTTTTACTTTAATTTCAACTGAAGTTTGACCTTGTGTAATTGTTACTTGATTTGCTGTTGCTATTTCCCATGACCAACTTTGTCCATCATTTGCCCATTTTTTATAATACAAAGTATTGTCATAATCAGTTGAAGAATCTACTCCACCAATATTTAAATCTAATAAAGTGCTTACATTTCTTGCTTCATCTAAACTAATAGTAAAGATAGCTGATTTTCCTTCATCAACAGGAAGAGGATTTGATACACTTAAAGTGTTTCCAATGTTGTAAGTAATAACATTTGGTGATGAATCATAATCTGTTCCATCATTTACTGAAAATCCAAATGTTGTATAAGGAACACCTATTTCATTTGAATTTGGTTTAAATATCAAATAACCATTATCAATAGATGTTTTTAAAATTTCTAGGTCTTGGGTAACATCTTTCCATGTTGATGTAGTTGTATCAAAATATAACAGTTTCCCATTTGTTTCTAAAGTTGTAATTTTTACTTTTGAAAAAGCATCATTATTAACATCACTGTATCCAAAATCACTAGCACTTAAAACATAAGTAGTATTTTTCCCTAAAGATATTGTTTTATCACTTCCCTCAGGTGGAGTATTTGACTCTTTTATAGTTCCAATTGCAGTTCCATCTAAAATTAAGCTACCTGCTGAATTATTACTTAATGTTACGGTAAAAGTATCTTCGTTAGAATCAGTATCAATAGGTACATTTAAAGTAATTGTTTTAGAGTTTTCACCTATTAAAAAAGTTAATGTTCCGCTTAATGTTCCTGTAAAATCTCCTGTTTCCGCAGTATTCCCTGTCTCTATAGTCGCATTATAATCTACTGTTTGAGAAGTTTCTGCATCACCAATTCTAGTAACTGTAAAAGTAATAGTATTGTTTGCACCTTCATAGGCTTCTGCATCTGCAATTGAAAACTTTGTTGTATCATTGTCAGAAGTAGAATCTAAATCATCACCATCAGAAGGAGTACCGTCATCTTTAATTGTGCCAATAGCAGTATCAGAATCAGTAATATAAGAAGAAGTAGCATTTGCATTTAAAGTAAATGTTTCAGCTCCTTCATACATAGAATCACTAGTTGTAGGGATTTTTACATTAAATGAAGTTATTCCAGCAGGAAGAGTAAACTTGCCATTTGTATCTACACTTAATGTTTGAGTAGCTGAGTTAGAATCAATATATGTTACTGTCCAAGAAGTTTTATCAGAATTAAAATCATTAGATTCAGCAGTTCCTAAAGTAGTAGAAAGAGTAAATTCTTCCGCATATTCACTAGCATTTGATAAAGTACCAGCAAAAATAATAGTACTTCCTTCCTCAATAGTAGCATCAGATAAAGTTAAAGTAGGTTTGTCATTGTCAGATAAACTATCATTATCATCACCATCAGAAGCAGTACCGTCATCTTTAATTGTGCCAATAGCAGTATCAGAATCAGTAATATAAGAAGAAGTAGCATTTGCATTTAAAGTAAATGTTTCAGCTCCTTCATACATAGAATCACTAGTTGTAGGGATTTTT
>JAQTXB010000005.1:0-39715 GCA_028688995.1 Aliarcobacter sp. | reverse complement strand
TACCAGCAAAAATAATAGTACTTCCTTCCTCAATAGTAGCATCAGATAAAGTTAAAGTAGGTTTGTCATTGTCAGATAAACTATCATTATCATCACCATCAGAAGCAGTACCGTCATCTTTAATTGTACCTGTTCCTGATACTTCACTTGTCATAAATTCTGTTTTACCATTTAATTCAAATGTTTCACTTCCTTCATAAATATTGTCATTTACTGTTGGAACAGTTACAGTTAATGAAGTTGTTCCAGCAGGAACAGTATAACTTCCATCTTGGTTTACAGTAATTACAGTATTTCCAGCTTTTACAACTAAAGGTGTTGTTATATCATTTGTTTCAGCACTTCCATTTACTGTTGTATTAAATGTTACTTTATATGGTGCTACTGTTTGTCCAACAGTTACTGTAAATGTTGCTCCACAACCTTCTTCAACTGTTACATTTCCAATTGTCATTTGTGGTTTGTCGTTATCTAACACTACACCATTTGGTACATTTGATGTTCCAGTATTATTATTTTGTGCAAAATATGAACCAGTTCCATCATCTACAATAGTTCCAAGTCCACTTGCTGATATTCCACTTGTGTTTGTTGCAACTAAGTTAAATGTTTCTTCTCCCTCAAAAATAGTATCTTGCTCTGGGTTTAATGCAATTCTTACTAATAATTTTCCATTAGAATCTAATGTAACATTTCCTGAAGTATAGTTTATCCAGCTTGTTCCATTAAAATATTCTAATGAACTTAAATCTGAACCATCATTATTCTGATTTGCTAAATTTAAAGAAGTTAATTGTCCTGCCGCTCCACTTACAGTAAATACAGCATATGGAGAAGCTTCATTTACTGTTACAGAACTAACACTCAAAGGTCTATCATCATTTAATCCATTTGATAAAGTATCATCATCAACTATAGTTCCAATTCCTTGGATATTTGAATTCATAAATTCTGTTTTTCCATTTAATTCAAAAGTTTCATTTCCTTCAAAATTATTATCATTTCGAGTTTGAACTTCTACTTTTAAATTTGTTTCACCTAATGGAACACTATATGTTCCATCTGGATTTTTTGAGATTTCATTTCCTTTTGAATCTTTTACAATAAATATTGTATTTATATCTTCATCTTGTGCAGTACCATTTGTGCTTAAATTAAATGAAACATTATATATTTTGTTACTTGCTTTATCAAAATGTACATTGAATACAGCTTTTGTACCTTCTTCTACAATAGCAGATGAAATAGTCATATTGGGTTTTATAATAGTTGGCGTTTGTACTTGAATAGCAGAAAATACTTTAACTTCCTCATTTCCTCTATAATCAGTTACTGGGTCTCTAAGAGATGCAATAACATCTGTTTGTAAATTATTTTTTTCAACTACTCTTACTTGAGTTGTATCAGAAATAGGATTTCTTAATCCTGCATTTACATCACCATCCAATGAATTCTTCTTTACAATTCTAACTTTTAAATCAGTAGTATTCTGAGTATCTGAATTATTATTACTTTGATTTATTGGGTTAGTTACATTGTTTTCATTGGCTGTATTTTTTTGTTGATTTGCTGGTTGATTAGGAATATTAATAATACTATCAATTTTTTGTAAAAATTGCTGAGTATCTTTTTGTAATTCAATATTTGGTTCATTTGGAGTAGTTTGAACATCTTCTTGTGGATTGTTTGTATTCTCATCTTTTAAGATATTTGTTATTTCAGCCATTTTTTAATTCCTAGAAATTTTTTTTATTTAGTAACTTTATGTGATATTATATTTGGGAAAAGTATTAAAATAGTATTTTTTATGATAGATTTTAAATTATTTCTACTTTAATAATATAATTTGGAGACATGATAATTTTGATTATTTATTTTTTTCATTTTTTTTCATTTTCAATAAATTTAAATATAGCACCTTCTTTACCATTTTGTATAATCATATTTTTACTATATTTAAATGCTATTTCTTTTGCTATTTTTAATCCAAAATAGATAGAGATATACTCTAGTAAAATAGGTTATATGACTTAAGATGGTAGATTGTTTCAATGGACATTAAGAGAAAATTTAATAATTGGATAAAAGACCCTAGTGATGAAATTTTAAGAGATATTGCATCCAATTAAGGGATTAATTCAAATAGTACAAAGCTATCCAAGAGGTTTTGAATTGCCAATTAGTGATGGTGAAATAGGATTATCAGCTATACGAAAATAGTATTGCAAAAGATATAAATAACATTATAATTTTTAAATATTTTTACTAAATATTAGTTATTTTTTTGAGAAATTTACAAATAAAAAAAGGTAAGAAGTAAAAACTTCCTACCTTTTGAATAGAATAAAATCTAGAGCTTATTCAGCTACTGATACTTCTACTGGTGTACCTTCTCTAAAAATACATATTCCTATATAATGATATTTTATTCTAAATAATACTATATCTACCTAATTTAGGGCATTGATTAAACTATATTAAAGTATAAAATTCTACATTTTATACTACTCTAAACTATTAAATCCTATTATTAGGTTGCTAATAGGCTACCAAATATATTTTAGATAAATACTGATTACAACAAAAATGGATATATATGTATTGTATTACATTTTTATTTAAGATATAATAGTATCATAAAACAATTGAAGGTTAAATTATGCTTGAAGAACTATTTATTAAAAGTAGAGATTTTATAAATATTAATAATCAAGAATATAAAAGATATTTTATTAAAACTAAGAATTTAGAGCATAGATTATCAATTATTATTGGTTCAAGAGGTATTGGAAAATCTACAACAGTTGCACAATACATAATTCAAAACTATAAAGATAGTGAAGCTTTATATGTAAATCTTGATGATATTCAAATCTCTTCTAAATATACAATGACTGGGATTGCTGAAGAGTTTGTTTTAAATGGTGGAAAACTTCTTTGTTTTGATGAAATACACAAATATGAAAATTGGTCTGCTGAATTAAAAAATATCTATGATAGATTTAATAAATTAAAAATTATAGCAACAGGAAGTTCTGCTTTACAGATAAATAAAGGTAGTCATGATTTAAGTCGTAGAGCTATTGTTTATAATATGGTTGGTATGAGTTTTAGAGAATTTTTAGAACTTCATCATGGATATAGATTTGATTCAATTTCATTAGAAGAAATATTATCAAATCATATAGAAATAGCAACAAAAATTAAAAATGAAATTGAAAAAAATGATCAAAAGATAATTCCTTTATTTAAAGATTATCTAAAATATGGCTATTATCCTTACTATTTATCTATGCCAAATGAAGTTCTATTTTTTCAAACACTACAACAAAATATAAATGTTTCAATCGAAAGTGATTTACTAAATATCTATCCGAAACTGAATGGTAATAGTGTTAAAAAAATCAAAATGCTTTTATCTGTGATTATTAAAAGTGTTCCTTTTGAGCCAAAAATAACTGACCTTAAAAATGCAGCAGATATAAAAGATGATAGAACTTTAAAAGACTATCTTGCAAAACTTGATGATGCAGGTCTAATTAAACTTTTAATGCAAAATTCTTTAAGTATGAAAGCTTTTGATAAACCTGAAAAAATATTTTTAGCTAATCCAAATCTAATGTACACAAAAGAGCCAAATATAGGAAATTTAAGGGAAACATTTTTTGTAAATCAATTAGATAATTATTATAAAAACAAGCAATCACTAAATGATGATGGAATATTTGCAAGTAAAAATGGTGATTTTTATTGTGAAGAAAAATATACTTTTGAAGTAGGTGGCAAAAATAAAGGGTTTGAACAAATCAAAGATATACCTAACTCTTATGTTGCAAGTGATGATTTAGAAATTGGAATTGGTAATAAAATAGTTCTTTGGATTTTTGGATTTTTGTATTAGAGGATTTAATATGATTAAAACAAAATTTATAGGTGTTTATTATAGAGATTTACAAAATGGTGAGCGTGTTTTCATTATTACTTATAAAATAAATGGTAAATTTAAAAAAGAAAAAATTGGAACTTCAAAGGAGGGAATAACAGCAAATTATGCAAGTAAAATTAGAGCTAAAAGAACATCAATAGATAGATTAAAAGACGATGCTCCAATGTTTATAAATCAAAAGTTACCAACATTTGATGAATGTTTTAATTTATACTATAAATCAATAGAAAATAAAAGTGATAGTAAAAACACCAAAAGAAGATATGAACTACATGTAAAATCGACTTTTGGACATATAAAAATAGATGATATTACAACTCAAATGGTAGATGATTTTAAATTAAAAGCCAAGAAGTTAAAAAGTCTTAAAACTGGAAGAGAATATGCTCCTAAAACAATCAATGATTGGATTAATATAATTGGAACAGTTTTTAACTATATGATTTCAAAAAAAGATTTGAATATTAAAAATCCAGCAATTGCAACTAAAGTAGAAAGAGAAAAAGTTGACAATGATAGAGAAAGATATTTAGAATTAGATGAAATTAAAAAGATTTGGGATGCATTAGATAATAGACAAGAATACTTTGATAATCAAATTAGAGATGAAGTAACTGAAAATATAAAAGTATTTTTAGCATTAAGCATATCAACTGGGGCAAGATTAAGAAGTGTATTAACTATTTCAAAAGCAGATATTAATTTAAACACAAATACTGTAATTATTAAAAACCACAAATCAAATAGAACATATAACGGATATATCCATCCTGCATATAAAGAAATAATTGTAAAAAGAATAGAAAAACTTAGTCCAACTGATTATCTTGTTAATAGTTCTCATAATGAATTAAATAGAGTTGCAATAAATAAAGTTTTGCAACCAATTTTTGATAAGTTATTTAATCAAGGACTAAAAGTTGAAGATAGTAAAAGAAGAGTAGTTATTCATACTCTTAGACATACTTTTGCTTCATTACTTGCAATACAAGGAACACCAATATATACAATAATGAAACTTATGGATCATGCAGATATTAGTCAAACAATCAGATATGCAAAATTAAGCCCTGATAGTGGGAAAGAGGCAGTATTTGGATTGAAAATCAATTAGAATATATAAATTTTTAGTTTAAAAGTAATGTTAAATATCAGGATATTAGCTGATTTCCAGTAAAATGAAAATAATAAAACAATAAAAATAACAAGGAACTATGATAATGACAAGTACACAACAACGAGCAGAACTACAACGCAAAATTTGGCAAATAGCAAATGATGTGAGGGGAAGCGTTGATGGATGGGATTTTAAACAGTATGTTTTGGGTACTTTGTTTTATAGATTTATTAGTGAAAACTTTGCTAACTATATAGAAGGTGGTGATGAAAGTATAAATTATGCTTCCCTTCCTGATGATGTTATTACACCTGAGATTAAAGATGATGCGATTAAAACTAAAGGTTATTTTATCTATCCTAGCCAACTATTTATAAATGTTGCAAAAAATCCAAATGAAAATCCAAACCTAAATACAGATTTAAGTGCTATATTTTTAGCTATTGAAAGCTCTGCGAATGGTTATCCCTCTGAACAAGACATCAAAGGACTTTTTGCAGATTTTGATACTACAAGTAATAAACTAGGAAATACAGTAAAAGATAAAAACATGAGATTATCTGCTGTATTAAAAGGTGTAGAAGAACTTAATTTTGGTAAATTTGAAGATAATCATATTGATTTATTCGGTGATGCTTATGAGTTCTTAATTTCTAATTATTCTGCAAATGCAGGTAAATCAGGAGGGGAATTTTTCACACCGCAAAGTGTTTCTAAACTTATTGCTCAACTTGCGATACATAATCAAACAAGTATCAATAAAATTTATGACCCTGCTGCTGGTTCTGGTTCACTTTTACTTCAAGCAAAAAAGCATTTTGATGCCCATATTGTAGAAGATGGATTTTTTGGTCAAGAGATAAATCACACTACTTATAACTTAGCTCGTATGAATATGTTTTTGCATAATATAAATTATGATAAATTTAATATTGCACTTGGAAATACTCTAATAGACCCACATTTTGGAGATGATAAACCATTTGATGCAATAGTTTCAAATCCTCCATATTCTGTAAATTGGGAAGGTAGTGATAATCCTCTACTGATAAACGATGATAGATTTGCACCTGCTGGAGTTTTAGCACCAAAATCAAAAGCAGATTTTGCTTTTGTGTTGCACTGTCTTAGTTATTTATCTCCAAGAGGTCGTGCTGCAATAGTATGTTTTCCTGGTATTTTTTATAGAGGTGGAGCAGAACAGAAAATAAGAAAATATTTAGTAGATGGAAACTATGTAGAAACTGTTATTTCTCTTGCACCAAATCTATTTTTTGGAACGTCAATAGCTGTTAATATCTTAGTTCTTTCAAAACATAAAACTGATAATAAAACACAATTTATAGATGCAAGTAACCTTTATAAAAAACAAACTAACAATAATATTTTAACTTATGAGGGTGAAGACAACCATATAGATCAAATAATGAAAGTATTTGATAATAAAAAAGATATAGCACATTTTTCAAAATGTGTTGATAATGAAGTAATCGCTCAAAATGGTTATAATCTCTCTGTTAGTTCATATGTAGAAGCAAAAGATACAAGAGAAATAGTAGATATAAATAAACTAAATGCTGAACTTAAAACAACAGTAGCAAAAATAGATAATCTAAGAAGTGAAATAGATAAAATCGTTGCACAAATTGAGGGAGATATTGCATGATTTTAGATAATAAATTAGGTATCACAAATCAAATAGAACTTGCCCGTGCAGAAGAAAAAATCAGCAAACAAAAAGCAAAACAACTTTTTGATTCAGGTGATATAAACAAAGTAGAAATAGGAACATTTAAAGGACTTAGTTTTATACATAATTATCTATTTTGTGATATTTATCCTTTTGCTGGAATTATGAGAACTGTTAATATCTCAAAAGATGATTTTCGTTTTGCACCACTTATGTATCTTGAAGCTTCTTTAAAACATATTGACACAATGCCACAAGGTAATTTTGATGAGATTATAGAAAAATATGTAGAGATGAATATCGCTCATCCATTTCGTGAGGGTAATGGTCGCTCTACTAGAATATGGCTTGATTTAATTCTAAAAAAAGAGATTAAACAAGTAATAGACTGGAACAAAGTGGATAAAGATGAATATTTATCAGCTATGAAAAGAAGTGTAGTAAAAGATATAGAAATCAAACACCTATTTAAGCTTGCATTAACAGAACAAATCAATGACCGTTCTTTATTTATGAAAGGTATTGATGTGAGTTACTACTATGAGGGTTATAGTGAATTTAAGACAGAGGAACTGTAACCATGAGTGATTTAAGTTTTATGGAAAAGTTGCTTGATGGTGTAGATGTTGAGTGGAGAACTTTGGTAGATGTTTTTGATATTATTGCAGGTGGTGATGTACCAAAAGACTCATTGTCATCAATAGAAACTGAAGAATTTAATATTCCTATATTGTCTAATGGAATTGAAAACAAATCCTTATATGGCTGGACTAATAAGGCAAAAATCAATAAACCAAGTTTAACTATTTCAGCAAGAGGAACAATAGGCTGGACAAGCTTTCAAGATAAACCATTTTTCCCTATAGTAAGGTTAATTGTACTTACACCAAAAATTAAACTAAATTTAAAATATGCTTATTACTATATGAAAGCCATTGAAAACAATTATAATGTACCTCAAAATGGTATTCCTCAACTTACAAAACCAATGATTAAAGATATAGGAATCCCAATCCCACCTCTAAATATACAAAGTGAAATTGTCCGAATTTTAGACAATTTCACAGAGCTTACAGCAGAGCTTACAGCAGAGCTTACAGCACGAAAAAAACAATATACTTATTATAGAGATAAATTATTGACTTTTGAGGATGGGGAAGTTGAGTTTAAGCTATTAGGTGAAGTTGGTGAAGTTCGTATGTGTAAAAGAATTTTAAAAGAACAAACTCTACCAGATGGAGAAGTTCCCTTTTATAAAATTGGTACATTTGGAAAAGAACCTGATGCTTATATTCCTCGTAAATTATTTGAAGAATATAAGGCAAAATACAATTATCCTAAAATTGGAGAAATTTTAATTTCTGCAAGTGGTACTATTGGTAGAACAGTTATTTTTGATGGAAAAGATTCCTATTTTCAAGATAGTAATATCGTTTGGATTGAGAATGATGAAAAAATGGTTTTAAATAATTATTTATTTTACTGTTATCAAATTGCGAATTGGGGAATTTCAGAAGGTGGAACTATACAAAGGCTTTACAATGACGGCTTAAGAAAATTAAAAATTCCTATTCCTTATCCAAATGATTCAATTAAATCACTAAAAGAGCAAGAGAGAATCGTTGCAATATTAGATAAATTCGATACTCTTACAAACTCAATAATCGATGGTTTACCAAAAGAAATAGAGTTAAGAACAAAGCAATATGAGTATTATAGAGATTTCCTTTTAACTTTCCCAAAAAAAGATTAGAGGCATAGTATGGGAAGTACATTAACACAAATTGCACAGCAGCTTATTGATGCTAATAAAAAAGTTCAATTAATTTATGCTTTTAATGGGTCAGGAAAAACTAGACTTTCAAAAGAGTTCAAAGAGTTAGTTATTCCAAAAAGTGAAGATGAAGAAAGTGAAGTGACAAGAAATAAAATACTCTATTACAATGCTTTTACAGAAGATTTATTCTATTGGGATAACGATTTAGAGAATGATTCTGAGCCAAAACTTAAAATTCAACCTAATTCATTTACAGATTGGTTAATTGGGCAACTAAAAGAATTAGGTGAAGATAGGAATATTATTACTAATTTTCAACGCTATGCAAATAATAAAATTACTCCAAGTTTTAATGAAGAATATAAATATATAGGTAAAGATTATAATGAAAGAGAAGTTGAAATAACGGTACCAGCATTCTCTGAAGTTACATTTAAAATAGCAGATTCAAATAACAGTGAAGGAATTGAAGTTAATTATAAAACTATAAAAATTTCTAAAGGGGAAGAAAGTAATTTCATTTGGAGCATAATTTATACTTTATTAGAACAAGTTATTTCTACACTAAGTGAATTAGAAGCTGATAGGATAAGTTCAGAATTTAATGAGTTAGAATATATTTTTATTGATGATCCTGTTACTTCTCTTGATGAAAATCATTTAATAGAATTAGCCTCTAATTTGGCTTATTTAATAAAATCTGATACTTCTAACCTAAAATTTATTATTACTACACACAATCCTCTTTTTTATAATATTTTATATAATGAATTTAAGAATAAGTATTATAAATTTAAGGGAACAGAAAACCAAAAAATTACATTTAAACCTAATCAATCTGAAAAATATCGTTTGAGCAAGAATCAAGATGAAACATTTCAATTAAATATACAAAGTGACGATTCTCCATTTTCTTATCATTTGTTTTTATTATCGGAAATAAAAGATGCTATTAGTAATAATCAAATTAAAAAATATCACTTTAATTTTTTAAGAAATATATTAGAAAAAACTTCTACATTTTTAGGTTACAAAAATTGGGAAGAATTGTTAGAAAAAATTGATGATGGGAATCCGCATCCTTTTACAAACAGAATTATAAATCTTTTAAGTCATTCCAAGCATTCTTTAGAAGAAGTTTCAGAACCTGATGCAAATGATAATGAAGAATTAATTAAGTTAGTTGATTTTATAGTTGAAAAATATGGTTTTTGGCAAAAAAAGGAAGAGAATGCTTGAATATATTAAACCAATTGCAGAATCAAATAACTTTATCGTTTTAGATAAATATACTAAACTAGAGCAAGATGTTAGCTCTTATCAAAGTGAAGCTGATTTAGAAAATGAACTAATCAAGGATTTATCAAACCAAGGTTATGAGTTTTTAGCTGATTTAAATAGTCCTGCTAAAATGCTTGTAAATGTGAGAAAGCAACTTCAAGAGTTAAATAAAATCGAGTTCTCAAGTGCTGAATGGAATAGATTTTGTGAAGAGTATTTAGATAGACCAAGTGATAATATCATTGATAAAACTAGAAAAATCCATGATGATTATATCTATGATTTTACCTTTGATAATGGAAATATTAAAAATATCTATCTTCTTGATAAAAAGAATATTGCTAGAAATAAAGTACAAGTAATTAAACAGTTTGCTATAAAAGGAAAACAAGCTAACCGATATGATGTAACTATATTAGTAAATGGTTTGCCTTTGGTTCAATTAGAACTTAAAAAAAGAGGTGTTGCAATAAGAGAAGCTTTTAATCAAGTACATAGATACTCTAAAGAGAGCTTTAATACTGAAAATTCTTTATATAAATATCTACAAATATTTGTAATCTCAAATGGTACTGATAGTAGATATTTTGCAAATACTACAAAAAGAGATAAAAATAGCTTTGATTTTACAATGAATTGGGCTAAGTCAGATAATACACTAATTAAAGATTTAAAAGATTTTACAGCTACATTTTTACAAAAGAAAACTTTACTTGATGTACTAATTAATTATTGTGTATTTGATACAAGCGATACTTTACTTATAATGCGACCGTATCAAATAGCAGCAACTGAAAGACTTATTTGGAAAGTAACAAGTTCTTATGAAGCAAAAAGATATAGCACTATTGATGGTGGTGGATTTATTTGGCATACAACGGGTAGTGGTAAGACTCTAACAAGTTTTAAAGCTGCAAAATTAGCAACACAACTTGATTTTATAGATAAAGTATTTTTTGTAGTGGATAGAAAAGACCTTGATTTTCAAACCATGAAAGAGTATCAAAGATTTTCTCCTGATAGCGTAAATGGAAGTAATAGTACAGCAGGATTAAAACAAAATATTGAAAAAAATGATAATAAAATCATTGTAACTACTATTCAAAAACTAAATAATCTGATGAAAAGTGAAAATGATTTAGATATTTACTCAAAGCAAGTAGTTTTTATTTTTGATGAATGTCATCGAAGCCAATTTGGTGAAGCTCAAAAGAATCTAGCAAAGAAGTTTAAAAAATATTATCAATTTGGATTTACAGGAACTCCAATATTCCCTGAAAATACTTTGGGTGCTGAAACAACTGCAAGTGTATTTGGGGCAGAGTTACACTCTTATGTAATTACTGATGCAATACGAGATGAAAAAGTATTAAAGTTTAAAGTAGATTATAATGATGTAAGACCACAGTTTAAAGAGTGTGAGAGTCTAACTGATGAAAAGAAACTAAGTGCATTTGAAACTAAACAAGCATTACTTCACCCTATAAGAATAAATGAAATTTCACAATATATTTTAAATAACTTTAATAAAAAAACTCATCGTATGCAAATAGGAGCAAAAGGCTTTAATGCAATGTTTGCTGTTAGTAGTGTTGATGCTGCTAAATTATATTATGAAGCTTTTAAAAATCTACAAAAAGATAAAGATAGACCTTTAAAAGTTGCTACTATTTTTTCATTTGCAGCTAATGAAACGCAAGATGCTGTTGGAGATATTGAAGATGAAACATTTGAGCCAAGTGCTATGGATTCAAGTGCAAAAGAGTTTTTAAGTGCTGCTATAAATGATTATAATGCAATGTTTAAAACTTCTTATGGAGTAGATAGCAATGAGTTCCAAAACTATTATAGAGATTTAGCAAAAAAAGTTAAAAATAAAGAAGTTGATTTACTAATTGTAGTTGGTATGTTTTTAACTGGATTTGATGCACCAACTTTAAATACTCTATTTGTAGATAAAAATTTAAAATATCATGGTTTAATGCAAGCATTCTCAAGAACAAATAGAATCTATGATGCTACAAAGACTTTTGGAAATATTGTAACTTTTAGAGATTTGGAACAATCAACAATTGATGCTATTACTTTATTTGGTGATAAAAATACTAAAAATGTAGTTTTAGAAAAAAGCTATACTGAATATATGGAAGGTTTTACAGATATAACATCAGGAGAAGCTAGAAGAGGTTATTTGGATATTGTTGAAGAACTACAACAAAAATTCCCTAATCCTGATGCGATAGAAAAAGAGAAAGATAAAAAAGAGTT
Source organism: Aliarcobacter sp. (assembly GCA_028688995.1). Taxonomy (GTDB): domain Bacteria; phylum Campylobacterota; class Campylobacteria; order Campylobacterales; family Arcobacteraceae; genus Aliarcobacter. Next base: position 27,636 of record JAQTXB010000005.1, on the reverse strand, counting down.
TGCCAAATTATTTGGTCAATACTTAAAAGCTGAAAATATATTACAAAACTATGATGAATTTTCTAGTTTAAAAGCTATTCAAGATTTAGATATTAATGATGAAAAAGCAGTTGCAGAATTTAAAGAAAAACATTATCTAAGTGATGAAGATTTTAATAAAATGAGTGAAATTAAAATACCATCGCAAAGAATCATTCAAGATTATAAATCAAGTTATAACGATATTAGAGAGTGGATTAGAAGAGAAAAAAACTCTAAAGATAAAGAAGAATCTACAATTGATTGGAATGATATAGTATTTGAAATTGATTTACTTAAATCTCAAGAGATTAACCTTGACTATATTTTAGAACTGATATTTGAGCACAATAAAAAAGTAAAAGATAAATCAGAGTTAGTTGAAGAAGTAAGAAGAGTGATTCGTGCTAGTTTAGGAAATAGAGCAAAAGAGAGTTTAGTTGTAGATTTTATCAATCAAACAAATTTAGATGAGATTTTAGATAAAGCTAGTGTTATTGATGAATTCTTTAAATTTGCACAAGCTGAACAACTAAAAGAAGCAAATGAATTAATTAAAGATGAAAATCTAAATGAAGAAGCTGCAAAGAGATATATAGTTGCTTCATTAAAACGAGAATATGCAAGTGAAAATGGAACTGAATTAAATGCAATTTTACCTAAGATGAGTCCTTTAAATCCTCAATATTTAACTAAAAAACAGATGGTGTTCCAAAAAATTGCTATGTTTGTTGAAAAGTTTAAAGGTGTAGGAGGAAAGTTTTGATTATTAAATTAGTTTTTAATTTTTATAACTATTTTGTAGATTCTTCTCTTATATAATTTTAAAAACATTTACATTTGTTAATATAAATTTATTTTAATTTAAAAAATTTAGCTATTGAATTATTTATATATTTTTGTACATACTAATATTTATAAAAATTAATTAATTCTATTATTTCCCTTTTATATTTTCCCATTTTACTTTTTGCAGCCATTTGTTAGTCCTATTTTAATTTCTACATATATTCATATTTTTTTGATTTAAAAAGAATTATAAAAAATATGAATATATATAAGAACTTTTTCAAAAGGATAATCAATGCAAAAAGAGATATTAAAAAACTGTGAAATCATCACAAAAATGAATCAAGAGAGCCAAAATCAAATGATTAGAACTTTTACAAAATTAGATGTAAGTGTAAAAGTTGATATTTTTAAAGAACAAAAAGTAATCTTTCACAAAATAAAGAATATTCATTTTAATGTTGATAATTCAATTCTAACTTATGCATCTTTTGTTTTAGCAATTAAATTAATAGTTAGTAAAACTAATGAGGTTAATTTAAAAGCAATAAAATTAAGAACAAAAAATGCAAAAAAACAAAATCAAAAAAGAGAAAAACTTCTTTCATATTGGTCAGTAATTAAGACTCTAAAAAATGAACAAAACTACAGTTTTAGAGAAATACCTGATTATTTACTTAAGTATCATAGGTTTGAGGTGTCTTATTCTCTTATCTATCAGATTTGGAATGAGACTGAAATAATAAACTTAAATAAGGAAAATTAAAATGACTGAAGAAGAATATTGGGAATTTGTAGAATGTCAACGAATAAATGAGTTAACAAGAGATTTTGCAGAGTTAAATGTGATTATAAAAGATAAAAATATAGTAATTATAACTTGCAATATAGAGTATCAAAAAAAGAGACTATACACAAATATTTTAGTTGTTGTTGACAAACAATTAATTTGTAGCAAAATTCAAGATTTCAAATTATTTATAAAAGAATTAAAATATTTTAATATAAACGAAGAAAGAAAATTTGTTGAGCTAAAATCAAGAAAAACAGATAAAGGTATAGAACATAACTTAAATATTAAAAAAACAGATATCTATATTAACAAAGCTGAAGCAGATACGATAGTTAATATGGCAGAATATATTGATAGAGCTTATAAATATGCAAGTGTTGAAGATATAAAAAAGTGTGAAGATCCTGAATATTTCATGGATTTATTAGTAAGAAGTGAAATAATTGAACGAAAATAATTAAAGATAAATCGTTTACTATAGTGTTTATTTCTTGTTTATTTTACAATTTTTTAACATATCTAATTATTATTCAAAAAGTCCATTTTATTGGGCTTTTTGAGACTTAAGCTAAAAAAATAGAAACTGTAAAAAACAGTTAAGTCTATCTCATTTTTTATCACTAGAATCATAAACAAAAATCAATGTTAAACTTTCTCATATTTTTATTTTATTACAAAAGAAAAATTATAGTTGGAGCTCAGTTTTACTTACGAGTATTACTTCCCATCTTAACCAAAAGAGCGTTTGAATATTTCTTTTGCTTTGATACAGAAATTTCAAGACTAACAAAATCGAAGAAGTTTGGCTAACTTTTATTAGCAAGAGTGATTGAATATATTTTATAAATTTTTACTTCTAACAAATTCACTCGAGATGTTAGCGATTTAAATGCAAAAATCGATAAATTTAATGCAGATTGACTTAACATATTTTTGCCACAGATAGAGGCTGAAACTATCAAATTAAAATTTTTAATTTTATATATTAAACCTGGAGTATTCTTGAGAGGAAGTGTATATTATCAAAGCTCACAACTAGCCAAACAAATATTTGAAGCTGGAACTAAAAAAAAAGATAGAATTAATCCAAATCATGAACACTATCAAAAGGTTGCAAGTTTTAAAACTATGGAATCTTATAGAAATATTTGGAACAACTTTTTTAACTATTTAAAAGAGCATTGGAATATAAAAGATTTTGAAAAAATTGAATCTGAACACATTTTGGCCTACATGGAATACAAAGTAGAATATTATCCTTCAAAACAGTATTTTGAAAAAATAAGTGCAGCTCTTGGAAAACTAGAAATTGCTTTAAAACTTTTTTCTAAAAATATTAGTAATCATGAAAAAGAGTATGATTTTTCAATTAGACAAACTATTTTAGATAATGCAAGAGATTTAAAATTAGTTGCAAATAATTATCATAACAGAGCTTATTCAAATCCTGAACTTTTAATCTTTAATTTAAAAAATCCTCTTCATAAATTAGCAGCAAAGATTCAATATGAAGGAGGAGCTAGAATTGAAGGAGTTGCTCTTATAAAATCTGAGCAATTAATTGGTGTTAAAATTGATTTTATAACAAAAGCTAAAAAGAGAGCAATTTTTACGAAAGAAAAAGGTGGCAAAGAGGGAAATGTTTTAGTTTCTTGCACTACTTATGAAGAACTTGAAAAAGTGATTTTAAGAGATGGCAAATTTAAAATAAAAAGACAAGATTATTATAATGATTTAAAACAAGCAGCAATTGCTTCAAATGAAACACCTGAAGCAAGCCATGGTCTTAGATGGAATTTTGCAAAAAGAAGAATGTTTGAATATGGAAAAGCTGGATATTCATATGAAGAGTGTTTACAACAAGTAAGTTATGAAATGAAGCACAATCGTGCTTCTATTACTCAACATTATTTGGCATGATTATATTGTTTTTTATGTTATTAATAGCAACACATGTTAAGCCTATTTTTAATATGAATCCAAAATAAAAAAGATAGTTAATATTTAACTATTTCATTTATATCTACATTTAGATATTTTGCAATTCTTACTACATGTAATAAATTAAAATGTTTTCCATTTTTATTATTTTCACATTCACAATAAAAACTAACAGAGTTAAAACCAATATTTGCAGAAAAATCTAATTGTGTAAACTTATGCTTTTTTCTTAGCTTTTTAACATTTTTAGATACAGCTTTATAAAACTCTTCTACATCTTCTACTACTTGAACTAAATCATTATTTTTCAAATTAGTTTCACCTATTGGTTAATTTCGATGTAAAGTTTATTATTATATGATTCTTTAATCATTCAGCTATAAGTGAATAAATCTATATATAACTCTTTAATTTGAAAGAAAAAAGGAATTAGAAAAATGTTAAAGAAATCAATTTTAATAATAACAGCAATCACTTTTTTTAGTGGCTGTGCCGTAAAACAAGAGGATTCAACTGCTACAAAAGCTTTAAAACATACTGCTAATGCACCAGTTTATGTAATAGCAGGTGTTGGAATGGCTGCAACTTTAGCTGTTCAAGGAACATTAATAGGTGCTGGTAAACTTCTTGGAGCTGGAAAAAAAGATGAAAATTCGGAAATTAAAGAAGTGGATACTAAAGAAAATGAAGTTAAAAATGAGCAAATGAAAGAAACAGCAACTGTAGGAAATTCTACTACAGCAGAAACATCACCAGTTACAACAGATTTATCTTCAAACTCAACAAATCCCTAGAAAATCTAATTTTAGAGAATCTTTACTAAATAAAATAACTTGAGGAAAAAACATGAAAAATATTAGATTATTGGTTTTAATTGCTTTTATATTTAGTCTAAGTGGTTGCTCATCTATTTTTGGACCAACTATAGAAGATACTATTTTAGAAAAGAATAATATTAAAACAACAGATGAAAAAAATGAAAAAAAACTTTGGTATAAATTAATACATAGTAATATTCAATTTGCAATAAAAAAAGATCACCCTTCTTATAAAGAAATTAAAAATAAATATTTAACTTATGTTGCAAATAGCTTAACAGATAATAGTTTTAAAAATGAAACTTATAATCTTACTAATACTCAAGCAGGAAAAATTGATTTTTGTAAAAAATCTAGTAAAGGTGATGCTTTTTTATATAACCAATGTATGGATAATAGTAGTTATCAGCAAGAATTATCTATGATAAAAAAATTAAATTCACTATATGCAAAAAGAACAATAGAAAATAATGTGGAATATGTTTATATAAAAATACCAGCAAATAGTAGATACCCAAATCAACCAAAAAATCTTATATCATCTAGAGAATATGTTTTTGCATTTATAGAACCTGAAAATTCAAATACTGCTTATCTATTAATAGGATACACTGATGCTTTTGAACCTAATGGTTATAGTATAATCACTAATCAAATAAATGATTTTTTATTCGATTTTTTGGATAAGTATGGACAATTAATTCCTATTAGATTAATACCAAATAATCATATTGAATATGCAAGATTATATGAGGATGATTATTTAGATATTTATGGTAGTGATGAGCCTATTAAATCTAAGAAATTAAAAATAGATTTTAGAAATGTAAAATGGTAAAAAAATTTCAGAATCACTGGAATAATCAATTTCCAGAGATTCTATTTAAATTAATTCAAACTAATTACTCTCCCTTTCCAGCTCTTTTTGAATCTCATCAAACACACTTTGAGCAAACAAACTTTGTTTTACGTAATCTTCTACTTTATAGATTTTTATTTCATGATTATAGATATTATAATATTTATCAAGAAATTTTTTTAATTCATCTATTTGGTCATTATCAAACTGATAATCTAGTTCTATTATTGTTTTTGGGTTTATCATTTTATTTCCTTTATTTTTTCATATAGAGTTTTTAATAAAATCTAAATCTCTTGAAAAAGAGAATCTGATTCTATTTTATTAGTAATACTTATTGAAGCAGCAAATGGAATAATGGTATATACTAAAAACATCGATATATCATTAAAATCAAAATCACTTAAAGCTTTTTCATTGAATAAACCAAGAAAAAGAACATATACTATTCCTCCAAAAAATACTACTACTGCACTAGTAGATACAAACATTGCTAGTTTTACAAAGAAAATATTCATATTTTTATAAAAATCACACATTTTTAAATCTCCTTTTTTATTTTAAATTACATTTTTTTAGATTAAATATATTTACACCATTACTAACAAAGGACTTTTTATTTTCTTCAAACTCATATCCATTTTTAATAGATACAATTGATGATTTACAAATTACAACATTGCCATTTTTAAAAGCATTTATTACTTCATTTCCATTCTCTTCTTCTCTTTTATTAAGAGCAAAAAATAGTAATACTACACAAAAAGCTAGGATAATTCTTTTTAATGCAAAAAAGAAAAATTCTTTATCTTTTTTACATTCATCAGTTAAAGAGTTTACATTTTCCATCTGATTCCTTTTTATTAAATTAATATCCATATTAGATATTTATGGAGATATTATAATCTAAATAGGAATAATTTGTCAAGATATAATTATCTAATATAGTTTATTTAATATTCATATTAGTCTAATATGGATTATATTTATGTTTTTTTAGAGTCTTCTTTATTTTTTTGGATTATTTCTATATAAATCCATTTTTCATGAAATATACATACAATATATCTATTATAGATAATAATTTATATTAATTAAACTAATAAGGATTATTTTAAGAAACTTTAGATTATCTAGTATAGAAATTAATATGATATAATTCATCTAATATAGAAGTAAAGAGAGTTTTTTATGACAAAAGAAGAGTTTAATGCAAGACTAAAAGAGTTAGGAATTACACAAAGGGATTTCTCAACTATTGCAGATATACCATATTCAACAATTAACAATTGGGGATTTAAGGTAAATGAAAAAGTAATACCAGTTCCAAGATGGGTAGCCCCATTTTTAGAATATTTTGAGAAATCAAGAAAGTATGATTATTTATTAAAAGAGATTTTAAAAGCTGCTCAAGATTTAGAAAAAAAATAGAAGTTAGATATGTTTGATAGATACAAAAAAATTACTTATACTTTTTTATTTTTACTTTATATAATTACACCATTATATATAATAATTTATTCAAACAGTTTAGTTGATTATGCAATTGCAGCTTTTATATTAACTCTTGGTTTCATATTACAATTTATAATTGAGAATGGGCATAAAAGAAGGGTTAGAGAGTTTTTACTTAAGTGGTTTTAGAGTAGTAGTTTATTTTTAATTATTATTAAATTACACTACTATTCTTTATTGAAATATTTACATTAAAAAAATAAGTAAATTTATTTACTTATTTTATTTAGAAGAAGGATTATTTCCTCTGCCTTTACCTGATGGATTTCCTGTTGTACTTGGACCATTTGTTGGTCTTCCAGATGATTTTGCCATTATATCTTTTCCTTTTAAATTTGATAAAAGAAGTATATATAATAAAAAAAAAGAAAAATTACTCTAAAGTTGATATTTATTAAAATAATTTGAAATAAGTGACAAGCATGTTTTTAAATCAGAAATATTTTCAAAAAGCTTTGAATAAGTAGATAATTTTTTCTCAATTTTATAAAGGGAAAGAAGTAAGCCAAAACTTCTATCTAATAGTTTAAAATGTTCTTTAAAAAGCTTTTTATCATTAATTTTAATTGAAATAATAAATTGAATTATTATGTATGCTTGATTAATGAATTCTGGATATACCTCATTTTTTGTAAAAAGAGAAATTTCATTTAATAGTTTAAAATAATCATTTTTTGTTTTACATTTGTTAAATTCATTTATAATAAAATCTTTATATGGCATTTGTAGATCAACTAATTTATTCCCTTCATTATATTTATTAAATTTATCAATTTTATTTTTTAGATCTTCTAAATATTTAACTACATCAATTTTTTTTGAACTAAATTGTTCATCTAATACTTCAGAAAAATCAATTAAATAATGTGATTGTTCTTCTAAAATATTTGATAAAGTATTTTCTGAATAATATTTTTTTATAATTGCTCTAAAGTGTTTTAATTGCTGAAAGAATTTAATTTGAGCAGATTCTTTTATAGAAAAAGTTTTTTGAATCTGAAGTAGAGATCTTATAATGATAAGTTGGAGAAATAGTCCAGTTTTTTGATCATTATTGCCTTTATAAATAGTATTAATTATGATTAATAATTTAAAAAAAGAAGGTAATGATTTGTTATTTTTCCATTCAGATAAATCTTTTTGAAAAGTATTTGCATGTATTTCTTCTATATAAATTTTATTTTCTTCTAACCTTTCTTTCATTTCTGAATTTTTATATGATAATTTAGTGGATAAATCTTTTAATGATTTACTTTTTGTAGATTCTTTGCATAAATCAATAAATGGCATAAGAGATTTTTTTTCTAAACATTTCTCAAAATTTGAAACATTTATATTATTGAAAACCATATATTCAATTATATGTGATATTTGAAATGAGAAAATATTAATTAATAAATTTTCATTATTTTTTTCTTGTGAAAATAGTTTATAATTTAATGTAATATTATGTATTTGGTTAACATAAAACTTATTTTTATCATTATTTCCTAAAAGATAATCAATAAAAAGTTCATCAAAAATAACTATTTCTTTAAATAAAAATTCGAAATATATTCCATTGCTTAGAATATTACTGCACTTTAAAAAATTATCATATTTTTTTTCGTCAGATTGTTTATCTCTTTGCTTTTTAAAAACATCGGAAACTTCAAAAAGACGATTATTTACGCCATAGATACTCCAAAATAGTGAATTAAAATCAGTTTTTTTATGCATAATAAGAACTCTTAATTAATTTCTGTTTTAAAATATTAAATACTTTTTTAAATATTATCATTTTCTCCCAATTAAAATTGTATGTATTTTTCTAAAAAATAAAATTTATCCTCTATTCAAACTATCAATCAAAGTACTTCTTTTTACTCCAAATGTTCTACAAACAGCAGCTTTACTCATTCCATCTTCTAAAGCTTTTTTAATAGCAATCATTTTTTCATCATCAATAGATCTAGGTCGTCCTCCTCTAATACCTCTTAATTTTGCAGATTCAAGTCCAGCTTTAACTCTTTCTTGAATTAGACTTCTTTCAAATTGAGCTAATGCTCCAAAGATATGAAAGAACAGTTCACCAGAAGCTGTTGTTGTATCCATACCTTCAGTAATAGATACAAAAGAAATATTTTTATTTTTTAGATTTGTAATAACATCAATTAAATGAGCTAAACTTCTTCCTAGACGATCAAGTTTCCAAACAACTAAAGTATCACCATCTTTTAAAAACTCTATTGCTTTATCAAGACCAACTCTTTTATCTTTTGAACCAGATGTTTTATCTTGAAATATATTTCTTTCATCAACACCATATTTAATTAATGCATCTTTTTGCAAATTAAGATTTTGATCATCAGTTGAAACTCTAATATAACCTATTAACATACGAAAAACCTCTCTGATATAGTTTTCGTATTATATCACAATCCGATAGTATTTATCGTATATTATTTAGGTGTTTTTTAGAAGTTTTTTTGATTCAGAAGAAATATGTCGGAAAACAGATGTTAATAACCTATTAATTTTATTTAAAAATAAATAATTTATAAAAAAAATTAAATCTGTGACGCGATATGTGACACGTTTCAGATATGATATTACTTGATTATTTAAAAAGAGTGATATTTGAGAATTTTACATACATCAGACTGGCATTTAGCTCAAATTTTTATGGAAAAAATTGAGTTAGGAGAATAGAGTTTTTCTTTTTCAGATTTCACAAACAATAAAAGAAAAAACTAAAGTTTTATTTGCATCTGAAAATATTTTTAATACTTTCGTTTGCTCTCAGACTTTCAGTACGTGCTAATTAATAAGTATAAATTCCCTTTTCTTGGATAAAGGATTTGGAACACTAAATGTTTGGAACTAACACTAAATCAGATTCAAAGTTCAAGTAAGATACTAGGTGTGTTTTCCATCTGGAAACACTAAAAGAGCGAATTTCATTTCAAATTAGGGTTATAGATAAGTATGATGGAACGGGTTTGTTGAATATAGTATAAGATAAGGGAAAAAAGTGGCAATAGAAAAAATAAAAATTCACAATTTTAAAAAATTTAAGAATTTAGAGATTAAATGTAATAGTGATTTAAATTTATTAATCGGAGACAATGAATCTGGAAAAAGTACTATACTTCAATCAATAGATTTTGTTTTAAGTGGAAGTAGGCATAAATTAGAAAATATTGGATTAGAAAGTTTATTTAATAGAAATATAATAGTTGAATTTTTTGATGATAAAAAATTTGAAAATCTTCCTTCTTTATTTATAGAATTATATTTATCTGAACAACATAATCCTGATTTAAATGGTGCAATAAATTCTAGTGGAGTAATTTGTGATGGATTACAGGTCATTATTGAACCAGATGAAGAATTATCTAGAGAAATAGGAGATATACTAGCACAAACAGAAAATAATTTCCCATATGAATATTATAAAATCAATTTTATCACTTTTTCGGGAGAAAGATATACTGGTTATAAAAGATATATAAAACATTTAGTTATAGATAGTTCTCAAATTAATAATGAATATGCAACAAGAGAATATATTAAAAATGTATATTATTCTGCCTTAATAGGAACAGAAAAAAATAAACATTTTAATGAATATAGAAAATATAAAGACGATTATACTGATAATATTCTAGCAGATGTGAATAGTAGATTTATTGATAATAAACTTATTGTTCAAACAAATACTAAATCTAATTTAGAAGCTGATTTAAATATTTCTGATTGTACTGGAGTAACAATAGATAATAAAGGTAAAGGACAACAATGTTTTATAAAAACTCACTTTGCTTTAAATTTACGTAGAGGTGTTAGTGAGTTAGATTTAGTTTTACTTGAAGAACCTGAAAATCATTTAAGTCATATAAATATGCATAAATTAATTCAACTTGTAAGAGATACTCATGATAAACAAATATTTTTAACAACACATAGTAGTTTAATATCAACAAGATTAAATTTAAAAAAATCAATTTTACTTAACAGTAATGTATCTGTTTCTTTACAGTTAGAACAATTACCTGAAGCTACTGCAAAGTTTTTTATGAAAGCACCAGACAATAATATTCTTGAATATGTATTATCAAAGAAAGTTATTTTAGTTGAAGGTGATGCTGAATTTATTTTGATGGAAGCTTTATATAAAAAAATTACAAATGAAGAATTGTCTCAATCAGATGTTCATATATTATCTGTTGATGGTACAAGTTTCAAAAGATATTTAGATATAGCGAGATTACTTGGTATAAAAACGGCTGTTATAAGAGATAATGATACAGATTATGAAGAAAATATAATTAATAGATATAAAGATTATGTTGGAGATAATATAAAAGTATTTGCTGATAATGACAATACAAGAAGTACTTTTGAAATATGTATGTATCAAAATAACACTAGAATATGCGATGAATTATTTTCTGGAGGAAGAAGAAGTTTATCAGTTCAAGAGTATATGTTAAAAAATAAAGCAGATGTTGCATTTGAATTATTAGATAAAAAAGCTATAGAAATAAATGTTCCAGAATATATTAAAGAGGCTATTGAATGGATAAAAGAATAATATTCGCTGTAGCAGGAGCAGGTAAAACTACAACAATAATCAATAAACTTTCTTTAGAAGAAAATAGTTTGATTATTACATATACTGAGAATAATTTTAAAAATTTGAAGAAGAAAGTAATAGATAAATTTGGATACTTACCTGAAAATATTAAGATTTACACGTATTTTAATTTTTTATATTCATTTTGTTATAGACCTTTTTTAACAAATAGATTGAAATCAAAAGGAATAAATTTCAATCAAGAACTTCCTGAATATTCAAAAAGAGTTAAAGATACTACTTCTTTGTATTATAGAGATAAAACGCACAGACTATATCATAAAAGAATAGCAAAACTTCTAGTTAAAACTAATCTAATAGAAAATATAAATAATAGATTAGCAAAATATTTTGACAATATGTTTATTGATGAAATTCAAGATTTTGGTGGTCATGATTTTAATTTATTAAATTTTTTAACTCAAGCCAATATTAATATAAATTTTGTGGGTGATTTTTTCCAACATACTTTTGATACAAGTAAAGATGGTAATGTAAATCAAAATTTATATAATGATTTAACTACATATATTAAACGATTTGACCAAATGGGTTTAATAATTGATACTAAAAGTTTAGGAAAAAGTTATAGATGTAGTTCAACTGTATGTCACTTTGTAAAAGAAAAATTAGGTGTTAATATAGAATCACATAATAATAACACTACTAATATTTCTTACCTAGATGAAGCTATTGAAATAAAAGAAATTCTTGAGAACAATTCAATAATAAAATTGTTTTATCAAAATAGTAATAAATATAATTGTTTTTCAATGAATTGGGGTAAATCAAAGGGACTAGACCATTACAATGATGTTTGTATTGTATTAAATACGACAACTTTAAAAAAATATAGAGATGATACTTTATTAGACTTACCAGCTTCGACTAGAAATAAATTGTATGTTGCTTGTACTAGATGTAGAAGAAATTTATATTTAGTTGATGAAAAATCAGTTAGACATTATAAAAATTAAATAAGGAAAAAAATGCCATTAAATTTAAATCAATTGACACCATATCTTTCTGTAATAGTATTAAAAATTTCAAATGATTCGTTTAACATCAATAGTTTGTTTGAAAATCTAGCTTTAAATGCTAGAAATATTCAAATATCTACACATTCGTCAGGTGCAATAATATATTTTAAAAATTACGTAGAAAATAAAAAAGTTAGCTGGACGGATGATAATAATATTGTAGATAGAATTAATCATTTAATGATTGTTTTTAAAATTGATAATTATTTGGCTATATATCATTCTGATAATAGTAAAAAAAATTTTATTTATAAATTTATCTTTAGAGGTAACTTAGAACATGAATTCAAAAAATTAAGATTGATTCGTAAAGAAGTTTTAAATGCAGCTTTTATAAATAATGTAAAAGTAAAAAACTTATGGTTAAATAATATTGATAAATCATCAGATTTAAAAGCTGATTCAAAAGTTCTATCTGGAAAAAATTTAGAAGAAGCGCTAGATCCTCTTGGTGATAGTAATTATACTTTTTCTGCATTAAAAGTTGAAATGGGAGATGAGTCCATAGGTATCAATACATCTGATAGTAAAGTATGGACTAAAAAATATTCAGATTCTGATGAATATTTTGATAGTTTAGAAATATTGTTGAATTCTATTAAGGATTGTGATATTAATAATAATTTAAATTTTGATCCTATACGTACATTATCAAATTCTCATAATGATATTACACAATTAAACTCAATAATTGATATTCAGTTATCAAATATAGAAAGTTTTGATCCTCAAAGTGATGAATACAATTTGTTAAATAACATTGTACATTTATGGGATAATTGGAATTTTATTTATACAAAAGTTGGAGATACCTTTATCATTGAGATTTTTGACGGTACTATCAATAATAATGAAATCGCAAGATTAGGAATTAGATTATTTGATAACCTTGAAATTATAATTGTAAAAGCAATTATTTCTTCAGAAATAGAAGATACATATAATTTGCAAAAAGTATTTGAAAATAAGAATATTATAAAATTTTGGTTTGATAATAATTATTCATTAATAAATGGATCGATTTTTAAACAAAAATTTAGAGATGTATCTTTCAATAAATTTAAATGGACTAATTTTCCTAACATTGATGTTTCTAAAGAAAAACCAACATCTTTATCTTTAATAGGACAAGAAGATTCTTTATTTTGTTGGGTAAAAAAATATTGGAGAGGAGAGGAAAATAATTTAGTAGATATAACTCAACAATTTGTTAGAGGTTGGTTATTATGTGATGATGGTTCAAATGAAAAAGCAGATTTTATTCATATATCAAATGAGACAATACCAACAATTAGTTTTATACATGCAAAGGGAGCAAATTCTAATACTAATAGTAGAAATTTATCTACAACAGCATATGAAGTTGTTATTTCTCAAGCAATAAAAAATTTAAGGTATGTAGATAAAAATTTGTTATCTGAAACAATAGATATATCACCAAATAATAATGTAGCAAACTTAGTTTGGCTTAATGGAAATCAAGAAACTAGGATAAATTTTAAGAATCATTTAAATTCATTAACTACTTATAAAAAGAGAGTTGTTGTTCTTCAACCTCATTTAATAAGATACAAATTTGAAAATTACAATAATACACCAACAAATAGGAATAGAATTAATCAATTAAATACTTTATTTGTATCTACTCAAATAACAATTCAATCGTTGGGTGCTGAGTTTGTAGTTATTGGTGATGATTTATAAATAAATTTTTCTAAATCTCTCTATCCAAACTTCAAGGCACTTTAGTTTAAAAAATATAAGCTAAGTATTTGATACTTTCACGATGGAGAAGTTTTTAGAAAAATTGAAGGAGATAAATTGATTAAATATTATTGTTTTAAGGAAATAAAATTGTGACACAATATGTGACGTCTTTTAGATAAAATATTACTTGATTAGTAAAATTTAATACTATGAATAAAAGATTTGAGATGCGTTACTAACACTGTTGTTTAAAGTTAGTTAGGAAGAAATAGTTTAAAAACCTTAAAGTTCTAGATGTAATTTCCTCAAGAGAGACATTTAAAGAAAGAGTTGCATTACAAATAAAGGTTATGTTAAAAATGAAATATAACTACGAATATCAAATTTATTTGATTTATAAAAAGAATAAATGTATTTAAATACTATCTAGTAATTAAATTTATTTTATACAATTAAGCTATAAGGAAATAAACTTTAATGATTATATACAATAATGATATTAACTCTTATGATAATATTTATAAGATTATATTAAAAATAAAATCAGATTTTGAGGAAAATAATGTAATTTCAATTATTTTTCATAATGATGTTAAATTTGTTGAACCATTATTTTTCATTTTACTTTTAAATTTACATGATAAATATAAAAATGAAAAAGTTTTGGTTATTGATATTTTAGATTTAGATTATTCAAAAGAAACTATTGAAAAATATGAAAATCAAAATAAAATAGAAGAAGAAAAAAATATAAAGATTAATAAACAAAATATTCTTGAAGAAACAAAAATAGATGAGAGAAATAATTTTATTTATCCTAACAAGGATAATAGGCAACATTATATTTATAGAATTTTATTAGAATTTCTTGATACAGGGTATTTTGTTAAAGAAAACCAAAGTGAAATGAAATGGAATAAATATATAAATGATTATGAAAATACATATTATAGAGATATTGAAGAACGTGAAAAAAATTATAATAGAAGTTTTTTCAATAAACTTAATAAAAATGCAATTGTTAATAAAGATACGGAAGAAGTAGTTTATCGAAATATATATTTTTATTACTCTAAAGAACATAATGATTCATTATTTCAAGATAATAATGAAATTAGACATCTATTGCCTATTTTTAAAATCAATAATTTTCCAAAGAGTTTATTTAATACATTGTATTATAATGATATTTACACAAAAAAAGACGACAGAAAAGAAATTTATGAAGGGCTATTAGCCAATGTTAATGATGATTCTTTTAGAAAAAAATTTGAAACTTGTTTAGAAAAAATATTTCAAATTGTAAAATCCAATCATCAATCAGATAATTTAACAAATCTTATCCCACCATTAAAAAATTTACTTTATGAATGTATTGATAATGTAAAAAGGCATACAAATGAACATACAAATGGTTATTTCTGCTTTTATTATGATGTAATTAGCAAAGAATTTAAAATAATTATATACGATGATTTCATAGAAGGTTTTTTAAATACTTACAAAAAGACACTTGAAAATGAATTTGAAGAATTAACAAATAAATTTGACATTAATGCCATTGATGAAAAGATCAAACAACCTTTCTTAAATTTCATTTCTAAATTGAATGAAGTTACAAGTGAAAGTGATAAGGAAATAGATCATTTATTATTAAAAAAGATTTTTGACAATAAAGGAACTTTTGAAACACATCAAATTCCTAGAATTATTATGCATTTTGGAATACCAACATTAGTCAAAATAATCAATGATGTTGGAGGCAAATTTTTAATTAGATTACATAGAAAAATAGATCAAGAAAATTCATTATACTATTATTTAGATAATACAAATGAAGTTAAAAATACGTCTATACACGGTTTAGATGGTACACATATATACATTACAATTCCAGAAAATGCAGTATATAAAATACGGAATGCACAACCGTTGAATCTTAAAAGCGATGACTTAGTAAACATAAGTGAAAACAAAAATCTAATAGATAAAAAAATAAAAGAATTTGTACCTATTACCGAAAAAAATAGTGAAAGTCCCTATAGAATATTTGATTACAATGCTTATTTAAAAAAAGAGCCTAATAACTCAATAAGTGATTTTCTAAGAGATTTATATTATCATGCTTATAAATCAGGTGTTTTAGATGCATTAGTAATTAACTTTCCAATTAAAGAATTTGAATTATATTTACAAAATTTAATTTATATATTATTTGCTGATAAAATATACAATGAGGAATCAATTATTCCACTTAATGTTGTATTCTTTAATAAAACATCTCTTGATATTGTGTTTATTGGTGGTCGTAATTATTCTGAATTTTATTACTCTAATAAGTTAATAAGTAAACACTATGGTAAATATCATGACAAAATTACTGATGTATTAGTTGATTCAAGTAATAACTTAGAAAATACGTATGCTGAAACAAATTTCTTTTATAAAACTAATAATGATGTATTCGTTCTTCCTTTTGAATTGTGTGACAGTAGTGAAGTATCTATTCAACATCTAATAATGAATAATTTAAATGAAAACAAAATATCTTTACATGTGGATGTGGGAAGAGGTATTCATGTATCAGAATTTTATAAATTTGATATTATCTTTCAAAATTCTCGTTTTATAGATAGAATGGTACATAAGATTTTAGAAAAAATAAATTCAATTACGCATGAATTAAATAAAAAGAATAATATAAAATTTATAGGAATCGGTAAATATTCAAATTTATTTTTAGCAACTATTCATAAAAATTTAAAAAAAAGGATAGAAGAATATTATTTAGTTTTAGATAATTTATTAGTTAAAAATGACTATGATAATCTTAAAGAATATATTGAAAACAATAAAGATGCTGATGCATTTTTTATTTTTACCCCAGTATCATTTGATGGAAAACAAATTAAAAAAAAGATAATTGATAAATATAGTAATCATTCAATTTTTTGGCTAAATACTATACAAATTACATTAGAAGGATACCCAAAAGAAAATATAGATAATTATTATAGTCTTTTGGAATTACAACTAGAAAAAGAAAAATATTATAAAATTAGTGACAATGATAGTTGTAAACTTTGCCAAAATGATTCTGAATTGCCTCTTTATAAAATAAATGAAAAAGACTATTTTTCAATTGAGGATTGTCATTTTAATAATTATAAAGAAAAAAAGTTAAAACCATATATAGATATAGATGCTGTAAAATGGGCAGAATCAATGCACTTTGGACATACAAAAAGAGATAATAATCACTATTTATATTATACAAAAACTATTCAGTTTTTTAATAAAAACTATAATGAAATAGTAAAATTTCTTGAATTTAGCAAAACTAAAATAAATCAACAATATGATATTTCAGAAAATGAAATATTTATTATTGCGCCAATGCATTCAACACATAATAAATTTTTAACTACAGTAAATACTATAATTTTTGATGGAAAAGCTACAATATTACAAATTGATTTAAAAAAAGGTGACAACAACTTCTATAATAAAGAAGGAATGGATAGAAACAGCCTCTTTTTTTATGTGGATGATGAAATTAGTTCTGGAACAACAATTCAACAAATATATTCTTTATTAAGGAGTAATAATTTAAATAGATGTTTCAATGGAATAATAATACTAATTGATAGGATGTCACAAACAGATGAAAATTATGTTGAGCAACTTGTTGATTTAAATAATATTAATTTATCAGAATCAATACATTTATTTACAAAATTAGAAATTAAACCTATCAAAACGACAAAATATGAAGAATGTTTCTTATGTAAAAGAAAAAATGAATATAAAAAACTTTTAAAATATACAGTATTAGATATTAATAGATTTCAAATTGCAGAGAGAATAAGTAAATTAAATATAATAGATCATTCAACTATTGATTTTGAACATGGAATTAAACAAAATAGTAACGGTAAAATAAATTTAAATAGAAAAATTAAAGATTATATAAAAATGATTGCTGTAGATTACATCAATAGTAATTTTATAGTTTTTAGTAAAATATTAAGTAATAATTACAATAATGTGTTTAAAGAGTATAGTGTTTTAGAAAATAATTTTACTGATTATATATATAATAACATAATCAAGAATTTTGATAATACAGAAAAATATACAAGCGTTTTTAAAGATATCTGTAAGTTTGAGGCAAGTATTGCTTTAATAAAAGCATTGTCTTTCCCTAAAATAGTTTATTTTAAAGATATGCGTAATTTAGCAACTATAATTTTGTTAATCAAGATAAAACAAAATATTTCTAAAGAGCCATTGGAATATATATTTGATAATGGAATAATACATCAGCTAGGTCAAATTCAAAAAAAATCTCACAATAAAGATTTTATAAATCAATACTCAAAAAAATTAAATATCAATTATCTAAATTTTTTATATATTACTGCTGGATATTTAAATATTCAAAGTATATTAAATATTGAAAATTTAGACCATTATTTCTATCTTTCTACAAAAAAAAGAGAAAAAGATTTTAATCATATCTTACTTCAACCATATCAATTTGCAGTCAAAATGGTTTCAATAAATAGTATTGATAGGTCAAAATATCTTGATACTCAAATAGAAAAATTTTTTAAAACTAAAGAAGATGCAAAACAACTAAATTGCACAGATTATACATTAATTGAAGCATTGGCTATTGAAAATAACTACAGTATATCAAAAGGTATATCAAAAGGTATTAATTTTGATGATAGTTTAAAATTATTGATAAAAGATAATAATAATATTATTGAAAAAGTTAATATTTGCAAAGAAAATATAGAAAAAATTATTATTAATAATTTAACTGACAAAAAAATAAATATTAAGGTTGAAAGTATATTTGTGAATGAAAATATACACACAAAATATGATGATTTTGAAAGTTATCTTGACAATTTAAGATTTATTGATATTTTAGATGATTTTAATGAAATAGATGATGATAACCCAAATTTAATGCATATTAACAGAATTGTTAAAGGATCTTTATCGAATGAACCTGAAGAAGCAATGCAGATTTCAAGAGATGAAGATACTAAAGAAATTAAAAATATTGATAATACTTGGTCAAATGTTTTTATTGAATACTTCAGTATTAATAACGAAAATAAAAATTGTTTACTGATAAGATTAGTTGATATTGATATTGATAAATTAGATAATATAAAATATCCAAAAGCAATTGAAAATTTATGGTATAAACCTATTGGGTGTATTGCAATATCATGTAGTACAAACAAAGTTGAATTGTTAAATATTGCAAAAATAGTTTTATCTATACAAAATGAATTAGTAGAATTTATAAAAGAAGAATTTAGTCATGAAACATTTAGTGAGATAATTCGTAGAAAGAATCAAGAGAACTTATTAATAGAAAACAAAAGAAGATATGCATGGCAAATTAAGAGAATCAATCATTCTGTTAAAGATTATATAAATTTAAAACCAAAAATTGACACCTATTTAAAATATAAGACAGAAGAAACTCCTTATAAAGATTATTTAGAGAAATTAAGTACTTACTCTTGGGGCTTACAGCACTTATCTTCAATTGTTTCAGCTGAACCTAAAAAATCAATTGATGAATTGGAATTAATAGATATATATTTAACACTTAGAGAAAATTCTGAATTTTCTAATGAAATAAAAAAATTTATATCTGTTGTACAATTTTTTAATGATAAGCTATCTAAACAAACAAAAAATATTAAGTTGTGTTTTCATAATATAACTAGAGGTAGATTTAAACTAAAATTAGAAGAAGAAATTCATATGGCTCACATATGTTTTGAATTTATTTTTAATTCTATAAAAAATCTACCTGAAAATTGTGAAAATCCAATAATAAGAATTTCGACATTAGAAGGTGAATTAGGTATTAATATTGAAAATACAATTGATGGTGATACCAAAGAAAAACAAGAAGAAATTCTAAAAAAGATTGATGAGAGTTTAATAAATGAAGAAAATGCAGGACTTAATACAATTAAAAAAATATTGAATGATCAAAACTATACAATGAAGTTTACTATAACTGATAAATTGCTTACAATACAAATAAGGGAACGAAATGAAAAATGAAAATATAAAAATATTGATTGTAGATAATAAAGAAGAAAATATTTTAATATTAAATGAATTGCTTGTGGAAGAATATGGATTTAGAGAAGAATATGTATTCCCTAAAGTTGCTGAACAAACAAGTTTTAGAGAAGAAATTAGAACTTTACTTTCAGAAGGACGTAGAACAGATTTCTTTAAATATTTAGATAAATATATCTTAGAAAATGATATTGACTTATTGATTTTAGACTTTGGATTAACTAAAGATGAAGAAAATGAAAGTGAAAAGATATCTAACACCAGTGGATATCTATATCTTGATCATTTAAATAGTCATGAAAAAAAAGAGTTAAAAGAATTGCCAATTATAATTTTCTCTATATTTGATAGTAATCTTATGACAGGACAAAATCTTGCAAGACCTATTGCTAAAATTCCTAAACAACTTATTGATAAGAGTTCTATGTTACAAACATTACAAAGTGATCTTAGAAAAAACAATAAATCTTTATTTTATTCTATTATTCATCATGCTTCAATATATAAAAGTAAAAAAGAATCTCATTATGATTTAGCTATTTTATGTGCTTTGAAAGAAGAATTTGACGAAGTATTAAATTTACCAAATGAATGGAAAGGCAAGAATATTGAAGATGTTGATGATAATGGGTGGAAAAAAATAAAAAAAAATGATGAATTATATTTTGAAACAGTTTTCTTAAGTAGTAAAGGAAAACTAATTAAAGTTATTGGTAAATGTATGAATGATATGGGAATGGTAGAGTCAGCTACATATACTACAAAAATGATACATTTATTTAAACCAAAATATATAACTATGACAGGAATTGCAGCTGGAATAAAAGACAACGATATTGAAGTTGGAGATATAATTATCCCTCAGTTTAATTGGAATTGGCAAGCAGGAAAATTTAAGACAACATACAGGGATGAGTTTGATAATGAAAACAATAAATTTAGAAATAAGATTTCAACTTTTTTCGACAAAGATATGAGACAAAAGGAATTAAGTTCTACTCTTTATGATATTGTTACACAAGAACTTGAATCTAATAAAGTTTTTTATGAAGATTTATTTAAAAATTTTTCTTCCGAATATAGAAGTCATACAATACCTATTATTCGAGAAAATAGTAAAAAAAGTAGATATCCTAAAATAATTACTGAAAAAATGGTATCAGGTTCTGCTGTAGTTGCTGATATTGATTTAATTAATAAAATTAAGCAAAGAAAAGTAGTAGGTCTTGATATGGAAGCATATGGAGTATTTTATGCTGCAAAAAAATCACAAACAGAGCCAATTATTATAAAGTCAATCTGTGACTTTGCAGATGAGGCTAAAGATGATGAATATCATATTTTTGCATCTTATGCAAGTGCAAGAACTATGTATGAGCTTTTTACCAAATATGTTTTTATAAATTAATATATTTAGAAATAAATAAAATTAATTCCAACAATTTATTGCTCTTTAAAAAAATTATAATATGCAAATTATACTTTTTATAAGTGAATTATAAAGAAAATAATAGTTATACTTATTACTTTCTTTAGTCATATTGACAAACAAAATAGAAATTTATATAAACTTAAGATATACATGAAATCTATTATAAATATAATTACATAATTTATTCTTAATAAGTTTTGATTAAATTATAGGAATAACTTTTCTACAATAGAAATTGCTCGTTTATTTATCGGACCTAACTCATTTTTGATTAAGTCTTTTAATACAGGTAAGCTTGATAAAATTTCAATAATTGAAATACTATCGAGCTCTTCTTCTATCCAATTTTTTAAATTAGTAAAATCTTTTTTTGTAGCAAAGATTCCAAATTTTAATGTTTCAAAATAATTAAAAGTATAATTATTAATAATGTCTACAAATTTTTCATTTAAATTTTCTGTTGTTATACTAAGATTGTTCTTTTCTAAGTTTAATAAAATTGCATAAAATAATATTAACATTCTTTCATTGTCACCATGCATTATTTCTTTTAACTTTTCCAAAAATTCAAGATTTTTTAATCTCTGAACCTTGTTTTTTATTTCGTATATTAAAATTGTTTCTTGGTCGTATTTTTCTAGTATATTTAATAAGGTCGACTCATTATTTGTTTTTAAAGCAATTTTTTTAGATTTTATAAATTGATCATAAATATTATCAAATGGTATATCTGAATCACCAAATAAAAATAATGGAGATACTCCTAATTCAATAAGCTTTTGAATGGTGTGTATATCTGGATTTCTTTTTCCTGTAATATATTGTGATATGGCATTTGTAGATAAATCTAATTTTAAAGCTAATTCTTTCTGTGTTAATTTTAATTCTTTTTGTATTTTTTCAAATTTTGTATTAAATTCCATTCTTCTCTCTTGACAAATAATCATATGAGTGTTAAAATACTCATATGATTATTTAGTAGTAAATATGATTAATTATAATAAAAAGGAGGTTAAATTGCAACTTATTGAAATAGTAAAAAAATGTAAAAAAGTAAATTCAGTTGATGATTTAGTAAACCATCTAGATTGACTGATTGAATTAGCAAGAGAAGATGTATTTAATATTACAAAATCAAAAAAGATTTATTTTTCTGATTTTGATTATTTTTTTAATGAAGCAGTTTTATTGTTAAAAAATCAGTTAAAAAAAACTCATTTAAGAGCAGTAAATAATTTCTTTAAAAATGGAATATTTGAAAATGCATTAAAATGGATAATTAGCCGTATAATAAACAATATGAAGAATATAAGTACAAATCCTAGATATAAATTATATCTAGATTTAAAAATTGAAGAGCTAAATGAGCATATTACAGGTATTAATGAAATCGAAAAGATAATAATTGAAGAATCATTAAAAAAATTAAATTATAAATTAATTAAAAATCAAATTTTGGAATTGATTAATAATATGCATCATAGTGATGAATTTGATAATTTTGATTTAAAATATTTAATTGAAAAATTTAATGTTAAGTTAGATACAGAATATCAAAAATTAAATATTAAAACTGAAAATATTAATGGTAATAATCTTCAACTTATTTTTGATTTTAATTAAAAAATGAAGTTCTATAAAAAGGAAATACTATGAATGAACAAGAAATACTAGCTAAGATTCTAGCAGATAAATATGGAAAAATTGCTTTAAATGAAGAAGAAACAGCAATTATAATTGGATGCTCTAAAAAAGCATTAGAAGAAGATAGAAGAAAAGCAATTGGTATACCTTTTTCGCGTAGAACAGGAAAAGAAAGAGGTCAAGTTATGTATACGATTACAGCAATAGCAAAACATTTAATTAATAATCAAATTAAAACTCTCTCTTAAAAAACTTTGGCGAGTACTAAGAGAGAGCTATTAAAACGACTTATGGTTTTAACTAAGTGAATACTACAACATAGAAGCTTAGTTTTTAACTTACAAAAAATAAAGTAGGGGGTACTTTTAAATGAGTGAAAAAAAGAAAAAAATTGAATTAGCAGATTTTACGACAATTAAGCATCATCCTAGAATAATGCATGATTTATCGAATAACGATTATTGCATTGCAAGTGCTATTTTTACGTTATCTCATAATCCACAATCTACCTTCCCTGGTTGGTACTATGGAAAAATTGAAACATTAGGTAAAAAATTTAATTTAGGCCGAGCAACAACTTATAGATGTATTGAAAAACTTATTGAAAAAGAATTAATTGAAAAGAATAATGACACTAGCTTTCTCCGAACTACTCAATTATGGTGGAATGAATTTGAATCACTAAGATTAGTAAAAAAAGATACTTAAGATTGTTGTCTCAAAATGAGACAAGAGTCTCAAAGTAAGATTATTCAGTCTCAAAATGAGATAAAAACCGTCTCAAAATGAGACACATATAACTATATAGATAACTATATCCCATAAAGAAGAAGAGGAAGAATAATGATTGATGAAAATCAAAAAACTGAACTCTTTGATGAATTTTATGAATGGTTAAAAAATGATGGATTAAAACCATTTAAAAGTGAAAGATTACATAAAAAAAAGATATTTAGTTCTTTGTTAAATAATAATCAAATGACGATAGATAATTTTAATGATTTTTTAAATGATGTAAAAAGACAAGAGATTAAAAGTTTACAATATCTAATTATAAATTATCAAAATGAATTATTTAGTATTGATGAAGTTCAAATAAATGATAAAAAAGAAGAGTTTGTTTTAAAAAACATAGAACAAAATACGTCTATCAAATGTAAATTTTCACAAATAAAAGAAGTTAAAGATTTAATAATGGTAGTAGATTAATTTTAATTTTAGTTGCCAATAGGCTACCAAAATAAAAAAAGGCAAGAGATTTTATCTCTTACTTTTTCGATAAAATAGGGTTTGTAGCTATTCTGCAACTTCAACAGTTACAGGTGTACCTTCCCAGATACCGTGTTTTGTACAGTAACCATGAGCAACTAAGTTTAATTTTGAACCAGTTGGGATGATTGTAAATGTAGTTGTATTGTGAGCTTTTACATTTCCTAATGTTCCTGGAACATAAGTAGCTTTTGCTAATAATACATCACCATTAAATAATGAAACAGACTCAATATAATGATCAAAATCATCTGGATGAGTATATTCGTTACCCATTTTTACAGTTACTTCAAATGGTTCACCTTTTTTTGCAGTTGCTGCACAGTGAATAAATGGACTGTGTCTATCTATTAAATCTTTTTTTGCTTCTCTTTCTACAGTATCGATATCAACATATTTGTTAATTTTTGGCATAGTATCTCCTATTAAATTATTTAAAAAAATATTATACAATAATTTTTTTAAAATAAAGAGGATATTTTTTATCCTCTATCTGTAAATATTTAAATATATGAAAACAGCGTGTATATTTTGCTCATATTTGATATAATATATGTATGAACAAAGAAGAATATTTTATAAAACAATTTTCAAATAATAAAATTATTGGTGATGACGGTGCTTTTATTGATGGATTTGTTTACTCTATGGATGCTTTTTTTGAGAATGTACATTTTAAAAAAGAGTGGATGAGTTTAAAACAAATTGCTTATAAATCAATGATTGTGAATATTTCAGATGCAATTGTGATGAATGCAGTTCCTTTATATGCACTTTTAAGCGTTGCAATTCCTAAATCATATTCAAATGCAGATTTAAAAGAGTTGGCAAAAGGATTTAAAAAAGCTGCGAAAAAATTTGATATTCAAATTATTGGTGGAGATACAATCTCAAATGAAAAACTTGATATTTCAATAACAATTATTTCAAAAACATCAAATCCTATTTTAAGATCTGGTGTTAAAAAAAATGATTTACTTTGTTATACAGGAACTTTAGGTTCTTGTAAAAAAGATTTAGAGACTCTTTTTGAAAATAAGCCAATTTCAAAAAAATCAAAATTCATAAAACCAAAGCTAAATCCATATTTCTTTTATGAGGTTGCACCTTTTATAACAGCTTCAATGGATATTTCAGATGGACTATTTTTTGAGTTAGAAAAGTTATCAAAAGCAAGTAAAGTTGGTTTTGAATTTTTTAATGAAATTGACGAAAGTATTGGAAGTTCAGGAGAAGAGTATGAAATTCTTTTTTCTTTTGATGAAATAAATTTAGACAAAATAAAAAAAATAGCAAAAAAACATAAAGTAGAATTGAATATATTTGCAAAAGCAATAAAAGGTAAATATAGAACTACTTGTAAAAATCATCACTTTTAAAATATAAATAAAACAAGGAAAAATAATTGGAACAATTACAAAGATATTTAAATCACTCAAAAATTGATGTGGTTTTCAAACAAAACAAAGATGATTTCGTGGTTACAGAAATTCCTTTATATGAATTTTCAGGTGAGGGTGAGCATCTAGTTTTAAAAATTAGAAAAAAAGATTTAGCAACTTGGGATGCTATTGAAATATTAGCTAAGTTTCTAAATTGTAGTACAAGAGAGTTTGGATATGCAGGTTTAAAAGATAAAAATGCAATGACTGTTCAATCTATTTCAGTTCATAGAAAATATGAAGAGGCTTTAAAATCTTTTCAAAATGATAATCTAAAAATTCTTGAAACTACTTATCATAATAACAAAATCAAAGTAGGGCACTTAAAAGGTAATAAATTTTTTATTAGACTAAAAAGAGTGGGTGCTATTGAAAAAAGAAAAATTGAAGAGGCTTTAGGATCAATCGTAACTTATGGAATTCCTAATTATTTTGGTTTTCAAAGATTTGGAATCGAGGGTGATAACTATAAAAAAGGTAAAGATATAATTGATGGAAAACTAAAAGAGAAAAGAAGAAATTTAAAGCAAATGTATATCAATGCTTATCAAAGTTATCTTTTTAATTCTTGGCTTTCAAAAAGAATTGAAATATCAAAATTAATCGAAGCATTTGAACCAAAAGACATTTATCAAAAATTAAATTTGCCACTTGATGTTGTAAAACAGATGAAAAAACAAAAGCATCCATTTAAATTAATGACTGGGGATTTACTTTCTCATTATCCTTTTGGAAAAATTTTTACTATTGAAAATTTAGAAGAAGAATCACAAAAATTTAATGAAAGAGATAGAGTTCCAACAGGACTTTTAAGTGGAAATAGGGTTAAAAATTCAGTTGATTTAGCTTATGAAATTGAAAAAGAGTTTGAAGAAAAAACTGGTGAAGATGGAGCAAGAAGATTTGCTTGGATTTTTCCAGAAGATATTTCAAGTAACTACAAAGAAGAAAAAAACTGGATGGAAATACAATTTTATCTTCCAAAAGGTTCTTACGCTACTGAAGTAATTGCAGAAATAATTCATTAATAACTAAATAACATAAATTTATTAAGTAAAAATGAGTTAAACTTTTCCTCACTATTTTACAAAATAAAGGAAGTTTATGACATATGAAGAGTTAATAGCCCAACTATGTGAAGTTATAAAAGAATCAGAAATTAATGCTCAATTAATTTATGATAATACCGAATCAATTGAAGAAATAATAAATGATTTGGAACTTCCTTTACATAAAAAAGACAAAATGATAGATAAGGTTTCTGATATTTTTGGTTTATTACAACATCAAGATTTACATAGACAAAAGATTGAAAGAGTTGTAAACTTTGTTTGTGAGAAAAACGATATTGATAAAAGTCAGTATAATTTAGCACCAAGTGCTAAAAATATTGATTCATGTGATGAAACACTATCAGATGATGAGTTGGAAGCCCTAATAAAACAGATGCAACAACAATAAAATAAAAGAAGTTAATCTTCTTTTATTTCTTAGTTTTTCTATTTCTTACACGCAACTTTTTTAACGTCGTTCAAATTACCAAAGATTTTTAAAGCATCCATTTCAACTTCTTTTGCATTTTTATTTAATGTCTCATTTGATTCTTTATTTGAATTTGCATCCAC
>JAQTXB010000016.1 GCA_028688995.1 Aliarcobacter sp. | reverse complement strand
TCTGAGTTTTATAGCTCTATTTCTTAAATATTGAAGTGTTTTCTTATCTAATTTTCTTCCATCTATTTTTTCATTTTCCATAAAAGAATTATAGCTGAATTTATGTTAGTTTATTAGTGGAGTAATAGATGATAAATTATATTTTATTTGATTAAATAGCTGAGTCTTTGCACATTAATAATGGTTAGATGTTAGAGTAGGGCAGATTTTTAATTTTATGATGAATCTTTTTAAGTAAAAATAAATATATTAAAAAAAGCTTAATCATATAATATTTTAAATCCCATTATATTGCTAAATTATCTATTATAGTGTATTCTTATATATTATTAAGAGTAAATTAATGTTCTATATAATAGGATATGATTAGCAATAAGTAGAATATATTTTCTATTATATGAAAGGATTCATTATGTTAGATGTATTATTTGGTAGTAAAAATGCAGAAAGAGTATTACAATTTATATTAGCAAGAAATAGTGCCTATGCAAGAGAAATAGCATTATTTTATGATGTAAGTCCTTCTGTAATTAAAAAACAATTAGAAAAATTTGAAACAGGAAGTATTATTGTCGGTAGAGATATTGGAAATATAAGAATTTACGAGTTAAATCAAAGAAATCCATTTATTAAAGAACTTACTGCTTTATTAATAAAATCTAGATCTACTTACGAGCCAGAAGAAAGAGCTAGATTAGTTAGAAAAGATAGAAGTAGACCTAGAAGTAAAAATAAGCCACTTATTCAAAGAAGAGAAAATATTTAGGATGTATAAAAATGAATATTGAATTATTAAAAGAAGTAAAAACTCCTGAAGAAACGGCATCAATAGTTTACGAAATACTCAAAGCTAAAGGAATAGAGGTTGTATTAACAGGCGGTAGTTGTATGGAAATATATACTCATTCAAATTATTCATCTTATGATTTAGATTTTATTGCTAATCCTTCAATAAAATCAGAACAGGTTAAAAATGCTATGATTGAAGCAGGTTTTGAAAAAACAAAAGATAGATATTTTAAGCACCCTGATAATGATTATTACGTAGAATTTCCGACTGGTCCAGTTAGTTTGGGAAATGAAGAACCTAAGGAACATAATGAGCTAAAAACTCATGTGGGAACTTTAAAACTTCTTACTCCTACAAATTGTGTTAAAGATAGATTATGTGCTTATCTTTATCATAATGGAGAAGAGTGTTTTTCTCAAGCAATTGCAGTTGCACATAAAAATGAGATAGACAAAGAAAATTTATCAAAATGGGCATTTAAAGAATGTCTAGAAATGCAAGAAACAGTCAATGAATTATTAAGAAATTTAGAATATTTAGATAAAACAGTAACTAATGAACTAATTAAATCTTACTTGAAATCAAAAGAAGAAAAACATAAAGTTGATATTAGTATAGAATCAGATTTTTTATTATTAACAGATGACCTAATTGATGATTATGTAATTCATGAATTATTAGGAGTTGAATTAGGCGAGGATGCTATTTATTATGAAAAAATGGAGCAATTGTATAAGAAATTATTCTAAGATTAGAAGAAATAACAACTGTATGATTCTCCCTAAGCTAAAAAATATCCATAGCAACCTTCAATTTATCCTTATCAAAATGGGTATAAATTCTAGAAGTATTTATATCTGCATGACCTAAAGCTTCTTGAACTAAAACTAAATCTTTACTTTTCATATATAAAAGCGATGCAAATGTATGTCTTAAAAAATGTGGACCTTTTTTTGTTTTATTTATATTAGCAGTAATAAGAATATTTTCTACAAGGGTATAAACATATGCTTGAGATAATTGTTCACCTTTTTGATTTGAAAATAATAAATTTACTCTAGGTCTTCTTTCTAACCAATCAACTAAATCCCTTTTAATTACATCTTCCTTTATCATGGTAACTCTCGGTTTATTACCTTTGCCTTTTATTTGAATTACATAAATATCATCTTCTTTTATGAAATCTTTCATATTTAGCTTTAAAGCTTCAGTAACTCTTACCCCAGTATAGAGTATGATTTTTATGATTAAACGATTCCTAGCTGCTAATTTGGCTCCAAAAGGATATATGTTTAATGTTTCAATAAATTTGTTAACTTCTTCTTTATTCATGAAAGAGGGCAATTTAGTACCACTTTTCCCACTTAATCCACCCCAGTTTTTTAATTCAATGTCAAATCTATATAAATTTCCATTTTCTTCACCATTTTGTTTGTCAATGTAACCAAAGAAAGTAATAAGAGCAATTCTGTAATTCTTTTTAGTGGCATCTGATAAATTACTAGTTGCAGTAATTAAAGATAGTGATATAGATATTGCGTATATTTTAAAAGATGGTTGTAAACTAAGCTTTGATAAATATCTAAAACTTGAAGAAAAATTAACTACTACTTTAAAAGCAAAAATTGATTTAATGAATTTTAAAAAACTAAATCCACTAATAAAACTTGATGCTCAAAAAGATTTTATATATGTTTAGTAGTAAAAATCTAACTTACGTTTTAACAATTCTTGAAGCTATTGAGAAAATCTTTTATTATTCAAAAGAGTTTAAAGATGAAGAAGAGTTTTATTTTGCAAATAAGCAATTGAATTTTAATGCAACAGTTAATTTATTAATTGCAATAGGTGAAGAAAATAAAAAGATTGATGATAATCTTAAAACTTCTAATGCTATTAGTTGGAAAAATATTTCAGCGATGAGAGATAAAATCTCACACAATTATAGAGGGATTGATGAGAGTATGGTTTGGGATATTATTCAAAACTATTTACCAATATTAAAAACTCTACTTATAGAAATGCTACCAAAGATTGAAAATTATAAAGTGTATATTGAAGAAGCTTTAAAAAGTAAATATTATGAAGATTTAATTTATTTAAAAATTATATAAAAGATGTAATTGAAAATTCAATTTATAAAACAATGTATCAGATATTTTACAACACATCAAGAATACTTTGAACTTTTTAACTGATCAAATTCATACGCTAGAATAGTCCAATCAAGTTAATCACTTTAAAAAATATCCATAGAGCCTTTCAATTTATCCTTATCAAAATGTGTATAAATTACAGAAGTATTTATACCTGCATTCAGTAACTCTTACTCTCGTATAGAGTATATTTTATGATTAAACGATTTCTAGTTGCTAATTTGGCTCCAAGTAGATATAAGTTTTATTAACTTCATCTTTATTAATGAAAGAGGGAAGTTTAGTACCACTTTCCCCACCTTAGTTCTTTACTTCTTTTTAGTAGCATTTGATATGTTACTAGTTGCTGTAATTAAAAAATCTTGTAAGATCTCTTCATCAATCTCTTTCATTGATCAAACTATTAGATGTTTCAGATAAAACTTTAAGAGATTGGAAAAATAATAGAAATAGATTTAATACTCTATTGAAAATGGATTTAAAAACTGGCGACCCCAAAATAAAGATTTGTCTACTTTTGTAAGTTGTGCTTCATCACAAATATTGTCCCAATTATCTCGAATAATATTTTGAAATATATCAAATATTTCAATAGCTTCTTTTTCTGAGAGTAAAAAGTAATGCGCAGCCATAAGACAAGTTTTTAGCTGACTATATCCATTATTGCCAATTATTTTCATTGCTTGAGTTGTTTCATTTCCAGTTCGTGCTTGGGGACAAATATCATATGCTGGAGTTAATGTTAAATCTTTTCCATCCCAAAAAGCAGCATGATTTCTAGCATGATCATCATTATTTCCACATAATATATTAAAGACCAATCTCTTAAAAAGCTCTTTTAAGTCTTTTTTTGGTTCTTTAAATCGCACTCTTATAATTTGAGCAAGTTCTTCATAACTAGCATATCGTGCTGTCATTTCACTTAAACCAAAAAGAGTTAAAGCAGAAACCATTGACTTACGTGTCCATCCAGATTCAACTTTAATTCTATCAAATCTTTCAATGAGTATTACATCTTTTCCAGAGGCTTGAACTAATTTTACAGGAGCAACTGTTAATCCACAAAGAGCAGCTAATCTCATTGCAATATATTCAACTTTTACAACACTATATGTATCATTACTAGCTGAAAATTTAGCAATATATTTTAAATCATTATGTTCAATTAATGCTTTTGGTCTTGCTCCTCCTATTGAACTTCCATGATATAAAGCTTGATCTAAATCAGCAGATAGTGGAATTCCATTTTCTACACGTTTTGCAGATTCTAATAACTCTTCTAAAGTTGCATTTTGAGCTGATCTTGGAATATACTCTTTGGGAGAATACTGAAAATCTAAAGAACCAATACGATCTGAACCAGATTCGAGTAAATAGGTTATTTCATCTAAACTAGCTGTATCAGTATCAATGCCCTTAAGTCCCATTTTACGATTTATAATTACTCTTCTTCCCCATGCATCAGGAGCAGCATCTCTAATGGAATTTGGCATATTTAATCCATTAAGAAGTGGTAAGATTCCCGATTGTAGTGGAAGCTCAGGTTCGTAAATAGAAATTGCATCAGATCGTTCAAGATAACTTTTACCATAGTTAAAAGTAATATATTTCCCATCTACTTCAAGTTTTCCAGCAACAACTGGTTCATTTTTTCCAGGAAGCCAAATCCAAACATAAGCCTCTTTGTAGTTTTGCTTAGAAGTTGTCATCTACAACCTTTCTTTGAGCTCTAATTCGTTGTGGTAAAAGTTCAATTTTACTTTGGATTAGTTCTAAGTTATTTGAAAGCTGTTCTCTATCTTCTGTAAATAATGGCACTCCTACTATTGTTGCAACTTCAAATACAAGACCAATAGCAGTTCTCATATCTCCATTTTCAATTCTTTGAAGCGTTTCTCTTGTAATTCCAGCACGTTCTGCCAAATTTGCTGAAGACCATTTTCTAGTTTTTCTGGCAAGTTTTATTTGTTGACCTATTAAAAAAGCAGTTTCTTGTGCATATTTTGAATAAACTCTATGTTTTACCATTTTACTAACCTAACTGCTTGCCATAGCAAGCAATAAATATATTTATGTTTATTGTATCATACATAATAATAATTTGTCAAAGTAAATAATTAAAAATACTGGAAACATTTAAATAGGCACTCTTAACTATAATTATATCAACCAAAAGTCATTTTGTACGAAACTTTAAGGGCTGAGTGTACGAATATTTTTAGCTCAAGCATTGAATTTCTGGAAACCAGTTTATTTTTCGCTAATTCTTAGAGTAGGGTATCCTAAAAAATATCCATAGTAACCTTCAACTTATCCTTATCAAAATGGGTATAAATCCTAGAAGTATTTATATCAGCATGACCTAAAGCTTCTTGAACTAAAACTAAATCTTTGCTTTTCATATATAAAAGCGATGCAAATGTATGTCTTAAAAAATGTGGACCTTTTTTAGTTTTATTTATATTAGCAGCTATAAGAATATCTTTTACAAGAGTATAAATATATGCTTGAGACAATTGTTCGCCTTTTTGATTTGAAAACAATAAGTTACCACTAGGTCTTCTCTCTAACCAATCAATTAAATCGCTTTTAATTACATCTTCTTTTATCATAGTAACTCTTGGTTTATTACCTTTAGCTTTTATTAGAATTACATAAATATCATCTTCTTTTACAAAATCCTTCATATTTAGCTTTAAAGCTTCTGTAACTCTTACCCCAGTATAGAGTATGATTTTTATGATTAAACGATTCCTAGCTGCTAATTTGGCTCCAAAAGGATATATGTTTAATGTTTCAATAAATTTATTAACTTCATCTTTATTCATGAAAGAGGGCAATTTAGTACCACTTTTCCCACTTAATCCACCCCAGTTTTTTAATTCAATGTCAAATCTATATAAATTTCCATTTTCTTCACCATTTTGTTTGTCAATGTAACCAAAGAAAGTAATAAGAGCAATTCTGTAATTCTTTTTAGTGGCATCTGATAAATTACTAGTTGCAGTAATTAAAAAATCTTGTAGTATCTCTTCATCAATCTCTTTCATTGATGCAGCTCCAAAGGTTACTAAGTAATGGTAGAGTTTTTCTAATGGTGTGTAATAAACATTAAGTCCATTCATTCCAATTTTTCTTAGTTCTTTTGCTGTTTTAGTTAAATCATCAATAGAGCGAATATCATTTATTAGACTTTTGATTAATGCAGCCATTTTGCTTTGATCAGTGATATTACTATTACTCAAAGAAGTAGTTTTATTCCTAACAAACCTTGTTAGCCAAAAAAGTAGTGATTTTTCAAAAGTGTTTTCAAAATCTAATGGATATTTCATATATTCTCTTTTTTAATAATTTACTTATGAAAAGTATAATTTGCATATTAATATTTTTTAAATAAGAGGGTGGTAAATTTATAAAATATAATATATTAATTCTTTTATTTTATAAATACTGTAAATTTTTTTAAGGAAGATTAGATGAAGCTTTAAATATATAATTTAAAAGCTCACTTTTTTTGTTCCATAATTCCATAAAGTTTATGGCATTTTACGTTTTTTACTTTTTGAACACTTTGAGGAACAAAAAAAACTCATTTGGTGTTTTTTGTTCCAAAAGTAAGAGGTTATGTAACATTTAATATGAACTTTCAAAAAACTGTTTATAGTTTTATCTTACTTAATATTATCAATTTTAGGAAACTTAAAAGTTTTACTTGTAGGTGCATAACAAAGCCCTAACTTAGAACAACCTTGATATTGAACTTCTAAATTAAATGGTACATTGCCTATTTTTTCTTTGATTAAAGTAGATGGAACATTTAATGAAAAATCTTTAACTATTACTTGGTCACCCTTAAAGTTTTCAGTTGCAGGTTTAGCAATGTAATTTGTTAAATCAATCTTTTTAGGCTTTGTGATTAATACTTTCAATTTTTTATCATATACATATATATCCTTATATAATGAAAGTTTAATATCTATGCTATTTTGTTTTATTTCTACACTTGGTTTAATAGCAACATCCGGCGATACAAAATCTTTTGCTCCAAAGCTATAGATAACGATACTTAAAAGTAAGAATAATTTTTTCATGATTATACCTTGTTTAGTTTTGAATGATATTAACATTCTTATAAGTATATTCTAATATATTTGTCAAGTATTAATGTTTTATTAAATTAGAATATACTAATATAGATTATTGTTTTTATAATATATAAAGTATAAGGAAGAAATATGGAAAAGACAACATTTGAAATCAAAAAAATGGATTGTCCATGTGAAGAAAACTTACTCAGAATGAAACTTGATGTTATTGAAGAGGTTAAAAACCTTGAGTTTGATATTCCAAATAGAAAATTAACTGTTTATCATATTGGTAATATTTCTGAAATTGAAAGTTCAATAAATGATTTAAAACTAGGGGATACCCTTTTAAGCAGTGAAACTACAGAAGAAGTTGAGTTTAAAGAAGAAAGTGGACAACGTAAATTACTTTGGACAGTACTTGCTATTAATTTTGCATTTTTTTTGATAGAAATGTCAACTGGTATTATTTCAAAATCAATGGGACTTGTTGCAGATAGCTTAGATATGCTTGCCGATTCATTTGTATATGGTATTAGTCTATTAGCAGTAGGAGGAACAATTGCAAGGAAAAATAATGTTTCGAAACTTGCTGGATATTTCCAAATTCTACTTGCAATTATAGGATTTATTGAAATTGTTAGAAGGTTTCTTGGTGATGATAAAATGCCTGACTTTTGGACAATGATTATTGTATCAACTTTTGCACTTATAGCAAATGGAATTTGTTTATATCTGTTTATGAAATCTAAAAGTGAAGAATCGCATATGCAAGCTAGTATGATATTCACTTCAAATGATATAATAATTAATTTTGGAGTAATTGTTTCTGCTGTACTTGTGTCAGTGTTAAATTCAAATAAACCAGACTTAATCGTTGGAGCGATAGTATTTATTCTAGTAATTTATGGTGCAATTAGAATATTAAGGCTTACGAGAAACTAATAATCAATCGTAAAAGATAGCTATATAGGTTTTTAGTAAGATAAAAAAGGAAAAGTATGACAAATACAATAAACTGTGTCCGAGATAAAAATAATGATGTTTTGGTTAAAAAAGCAAAAAAAGACATTAGTAAAAATAAAAAAAATATTGATTATCAATCAAAAGTTTTTGCTCTTTTAGGTAGTGAAGTTAGATTTAGAATTGTTTATTTACTTTTAAATAATAAAGAACTATGTGTATGTGATTTTTGTGATATTCTAGAAATGAATCAATCTCCTATCTCTCAACACTTAAGAAAATTAAAAGATGCAGGTATTTTAGAGAATAAACGTGAAAAATTGGCAATATTTTATTTCATTCCTTACTCAATGAGAGAAATACTACAACTTTTAATTAATAGCAAAGCAAAAGAGTAAAACAATACCATGAAAAGAATTTTATTATTAGAAGATGACTTATCCTTAGGTGAAACTATTAAAGAATTATTATTGGAAAATGATTATGAAGTTGACTATGTTACTAAAGGCAATGATGTCATAGAGATCACTTTTGATAAAGAATATGATTTATATATCTTTGATATAAATGTTCCTGATATTGATGGACTTGAAATACTTAAAAGTTTACGAGATGCTGACGATTCAACACCCGCAATATTTATTAGTGCTATGACAGATTTAAAGACCTTTTTAAAGGGCTTTGAAGTTGGTGCAGATGATTTTATAAAAAAGCCTTTCTATCCCGAGGAGTTAATTGTAAAAGTGAATTTAAAACTCTCTTCAAATAAAAAGGAAATAGCTTTTAATGACATCGTATACTTACCAAAAAACAAGCAGCTATTTAAAAACAATGAGAATATATATTTAACTCAAATTCAATTAAATCTATTTGAACTATTTATTAATAATAAAAACCGAATAATTGCACAAGACAGAGCTTTATGATTGTTTGGAAAAACCAACTGGAAATGCTTTAAGATTTCATATTAATAAGTTAAAAAATTTAACAGAGTTAAATATAAAGAATATTAGAGGTCAAGGATATATTTTTGAGTCGAGTTGAAATTGAATCTTTTATCAAAAGTTTTTTACTCTTTTTTATTTCATTAGCGAGTATAACTGCACTCAGATATTATGAAATGTATGAAAACAAGATATATCTGTTTGAGGAAAGATTATTTTCGCAAATGAAAATTTCTAGTTTTAATAAGGAACCTACAAATTTTATTGTAACAAACGTTCCTAAGAGCAGTGATAAAATATCTAATGTATTTAGTTTTAACAAAAATCAGATATTTGTTCATTTAGGAAAATAGACATTACTTTACAATCATTCTAATATATGAGATAAATAGTAAGTTCAATACAAAGGATTTATTATGAATGTAGGTTACGCAAGAGTTTCAACTTCTAGTCAAAATCTTGAGAATCAAATTGATCAACTCAAGAGTGCAGGCTGTGAAAAGATATTTTCAGAAAAAAGATCAGGAAAGAATGAAGCAGATCGCGAGCAATTTAAGATTATGATGGGCTTCGTAAGAGAAGGTGATGTACTTTATATTACAAAACTGGATAGATTAGCAAGGTCTGTAATAGACCTTCATAACATTGCAAAGTTTTTGCAAAATAAAGATGTAAATCTCAAAGTATTACATCAAAACATTGATACAACATCTCCAGCAGGTAGACTATTATTCACAATGTTAGGTGCTATTGCAGAGTTTGAACGTGATTTAATAAATGAGCGTGTTAGAGAAGGGATTGAAGCTGCAAAGAAAAAAGGTGTTCAGTTTGGCAGAAAAGCTATTCTGGATACTAAAGAGAAAATTGTTATATACAAGCAGCATGAAAAAGGAAAGTCTGTTGAATGGTTATCTAAGTTTTTTCATGTAGCTCGTAATACAATCTATAGAGCAATTAAAGATGTAGCTAAGAAGAAGTAGTCAATTTGACTACTTCATTTAATCACTAGATAAAAATATCAAATTTTATGATTTATCGTATATTTAGTACCTTTACCTGCAGTACCTTCAACTTTTTTGATGCAAGCTTTTTCAAGTAAGTCTGCTAAGTCTCTTGATGCATTGGTTTCTGCTGTATTAGCAATTTTTACATATTTCTTCTTTGTTAAATCGCCTTTAAAATTTTCATTACCTATATCTAGAAGTTTATTTAATACTTTAATTTGTCTTGCATTTAATTCATCACCCCTATGAGCATCCCAGAACTTTGTTTTATCAACAATGTATGATAGTTGTTTTTGGGCATCTAATAAAGCGTCATGTAGAGTTTTAAAAAACCATTCCATCCAATATGTAATATCTAAAGGCTCGTCTTTTTGAAATCTACCTGTTGTTTTGTCTAGTGCATTATAGTATCCTTTTCTATCTTCATAGATACTCTTTGACATAGTATAAATTTTTGAAAAAGAAGATTTTTCTAGTTTGGATAAAACTCTATCTGTTAAAGCTCTAGTTATACGACCATTTCCATCATCAAAAGGGTGAATAATTACAAACCAAAGATGTGTAATTGCTGCTTTTTCTAAAGAAC
Source organism: Aliarcobacter sp. (assembly GCA_028688995.1). Taxonomy (GTDB): domain Bacteria; phylum Campylobacterota; class Campylobacteria; order Campylobacterales; family Arcobacteraceae; genus Aliarcobacter. The sequence goes on along the minus strand of JAQTXB010000016.1, from coordinate 46,222 downwards.
TAGGTGTTTCATTAAACCATTGGATAAAACTATTCATTTCTTGCTCTAATGTATCAAAAGGTGGTGCTTCATAATGAATATTTTCCTTTCCATAATCACCTGACACAACTTGCATAGAGCCATCGCCTCTGAATTGAGCTACTTTTATTTTAGAAAATCCACTGTAACCCTTTTCAAACATTGCATGATGCCAACCAAATATTTTTTCTAAATTTAAAGCTTGTCCATAATGTGTATTAGCATCAATTAATATTTCGACATAGTTGTCTTCTTTCCTAATAGCATTATAGTGTTCATGAGATTCAAGTCCAAGTTTTTGTTTAATAGAAGATCGTACACTTTGTCTATTTAATATTTCTCCTTCAATTTGACAACTAGCTATTATCTCATTTTCAAGGGTACTAGCTAAAGAGTATTTTGTACTTTCTTGGTCCATTAAAAGCATAAAAGCTTTTAGTTTACCTTGCTCATATGCAATATCTCTTAATATTAGTGATAATCTATCTTTATCATATTTAAAATTAGGATACTCTTCGTATTCCCAAATCCATTTTTGTTTTTTCATAGAATCATTTTAACTAAATTGGTATGAAAAAGCAAGTTTTACATACCAAATAACGGTATGAAAAACTATATTTATCGTATCATTAACTCTACGAAATTAAAAAATCCATTATATTATGGACATGCTCCAAATCTCAACTCTATTTTGAACAAGCTTTCTGTTAGCAAAAACTGCTCCAAAAGTAAGAGGTTGAGGAAGAGAATGTTTAGAATTTTGTGTCCTATTTTCTGTTACCGGATCAGTAAGATAATACAAAAGAGTTTTTTAATACAAAAAGAATAATAATTGCTGAAATTTTAAATATCACACCTGAGACATTATCAAGAAGATTAAAATTATTCGAAAATGATGGCTTGATTAATTATCAAAAGAAATCAATAGATAAGGAAAAACTTAAAACTCTTTTCTCATAATCTAGAGAACTATTCTCTAGAAATAATATAAATTAATAAAAAATATTAAACGAATGTAGAATCTTTTGAAATAGATGAAACTACTTTTTTATTTTCAATCTTAAGTATCCTATCACATAAAGGAAGCATGGCTTCATCGTGTGTTACCATAATAACTGCTACATTTTGTTCTATTGCTATTTTTTTAAGCATTTTAACTACGCTAATTGAGCGTTCATTATCAAGAGCAGCAGTTGGTTCATCTGCTAATATTATTTTAGGTTTATTTGCCAAGGCACGAGCTATTGCAACTCTTTGATTTTGACCACCTGATAGTTGTGATGGCATAGCAAGAGCTTTTTCACTAATATCAAAATATTTCAGAAGTTCCATTGCTACTTTTTCTGATTCTTCTTTTGACTGTCCACTTGTTTGAGGTAAAAGAGTTATATTATCTATAATATTTAGAAAAGGAATAAGATAATGCGCTTGAAAAATAAATCCTATTTTCTCCCTACGAATCTTTCTTGTATCTTTATTTAACCATTTGTTATCATATACTTTTTCATCGCCAAGCCATATTTGACCACTTGTGGGTTCTTCAACACATCCTATCATCATAAGTAATGTAGTTTTTCCAGCACCACTTGGTGCAATCAATGCTATTAATTCCCCTGTTTCCACACTAAAAGATGCTTTATCTATAACATCAACAAGACTATCACCTTTTCCAAAACTTTTTACTAGATTTTCAACACGAATACTTTGTTTATTCATATCATCCTCCTATTGCAGCTGCTGGATCAGCACTTATAACTTTTTTCACACCTATAAAAGATGATAAAATAGAAGCAATTATTACAACTATAAAAAGTAGCCAAGCATCAGAAATTTCTAATACAACTCTTTTGGGAAACTTCTCATATATTAGATGAGAAAAAATATTTCCTGAAATAAAAGCAATAATACCAAGAAGAAGTGTTTCTTGTACAATCATCTTTATAATTACGCTATTTGGGATTCCGATAAGTTTCATTATTGATATTTCTTTCATCTTTTCAAGAGTCATCGTGTATATGATAAGAGCTATTATAATTGTTGAAACTAAAATAAGAATACCCGTAAATAAACCTATTTGTTTCGCTGCTCTTTCAATAAGATTTTTTCCTAAAATATCTTCTTGTTCCTTTTTTGTATAAACACTTTTATGTTTCCACTCTTTTATATTTTTTGCAACTTCATCTGTGTTATATCCATCTTTTAGATTTGCTATTATTGCATTTACCATAGTCGTATCATTTCCACTTATACCACGTTCACGATCACTTCTTACTCTGTTATTAGAATATGAGAATTGGTTTTTTTGTGCATCTTTTAAGCTGATATAAACTAATAAATCACCTCCTGAAGATACTGTTTTTTCAGTTAGTCCTACCACTTCATACTTATCTCTTGCAAGTATTATCTCATCATGGAGTTTGAATCCTGTTTCTTTAGAAACAACAATTTGATAATGGTCTTTTGTTAACTTACTTCCTTGGATTAGTCTATTTGGGTTTATTGGATTTATATTACCAAAAGGATCATATCCAACAGCCATAACTCGAATAGGCATACTCCCCTGTGGAAGTTGTATATTTTGAAAGGTTATTGCTTCACTATACTTCACTCCATCAATAATACTTATAGAATTTTTCAAATCTTCATGAACTCTTGATGATTCAGCAAAAGGGCCTAGAGTATCTTCTTGAACTATCCACAAATCTGCATTTATATCATTAATTAATATCTCTGCATCAACAACCATACCTCGATATACTCCCATCATAATAAGTACAATTCCAAGAAGCATACCTACACCCATTGCAGTTACTAAAAACTTTCCAAGGGAGTGAGATATATCTTTTTTGGCTAGATTAATCATTGATGAATCCTCATTCCTTCACTTAAAGCTTTTTTACTACTGTCTGGTATGATTATAATATCTTCTGTTTTTATACCACTTATTATTGCAGCTTCATTATCACCTTTTGCTTGAATATTGAGCTCTTTAAAATAAGCTTTATTATCTATTAAAGTCCAAACCCCTTCTTTCCCATCTTCAACTTTTAATGTATTTAAAGGAATTGTAATTGCATTTGATATTGTTTTTGCATTTATAGTAACTCTAGCTTGTTCATTGATATAAAAAGGAATTGGTAATTCATCAAATGCCACATTAATTTCTCTTTCTTGAGTTACAGCATCACTTTGTGCAACAATTCGTTTAACATATCCAGTGAATTGTTTATTACTTTGAGAACGAAGAGTTATTTCTGCTTTTTGTCCAATTTTTATATCACCACTAATCTTTTCATCTATATAAGCTCTTATCCAAAGAGTTTTAGGATCAACGATTTTTAAAATAGTTGTAGCAGAAGCAACATTTTGTACTACTTCTGCACTTTTAGATATTACATAACCATCAACTGGAGCATAAATTTGAAATCTAGATAATTTTGTTTTTAAGGAATCTGCATTTTTTTGCGTACGTTGAACTTCAATTTTACTTGACTCAATACGAACTAAGGTTGCTTCTAATTGTGCTGTTAAAGCATTTAAATCTGTTTTTGCTTTATCAAATTCAGATCTAGAAACGAAAGATTGTTTAACTAACTTTTCATATCTTTTATAAGTAATCAAAGCTAATTCTTTTTGAGCATTTAAGCTCTCACTTTCTTTTATTAGTGCCTTAAGCTCAGATTTTGTTTTCTCAACACTTATAAGCATTTCTTGAACTAATTCAGGCATATCAACTGGATCTATAGTAATTAGTAAATCACCTTTTTTTACCCATTGTCCCTCATCTGTAAGAATTGATATAATTTTTCCTCCTGTTTGAGCAGTAATAGAATATATATCTTTAGCACTTACATTACCTATTCCAAATACTTTAATATCTAAATTAGCAACCTTAGGTGAAAGAGTTTTATAAGTAGTTTTGACAATATAAACGTTCTTATAAAAAAGAAATCCTCCTACAATAGCAAGTAGTACAATTATTATATATTTAATTCTTTTATTCATTGTATTTTTCCTTTTAAATAGTCAACTTGATCTATAGATGTACTTTTAGTGTAATAAGCCTCAAGTAGTTCTAATTGTGCAGTCAAGATTAATGACTCAGCGTCAAGTACCTCTATGTACGTTGAAAGACCTTCTTTATATCGTCCTTCTAGAACATCTTTTGTATCATTAGCCCAATGAAGTTGAGCTTGTTTTGAGGCAATAGTTTTATCATACCTTGCAATATCAATAAGTAAATTTGATAAACTTTCTTTAATAGCTAATATTTTAGATGATTGTTCTCGTTTTGCTAATTGAATATTAATTCTTGCTTTTTGTGTTTCTGCTTCAATTCTTCCTCCACTAAAAAGTGGAACAACAACTGTAACACCAATAGTTGAAGTGTTATATTCATTTAAAGTATCAAAATGATTATAAGAAGCGACCCCATCAATTGAACCATAATGAGATGCTTTTGCAGATTTATATAAAAGTTTATTTTTATCTATATTTAATGCATTAATTTTTAGTTGAGAATTATTACTTAAGATTTCCTCTTCTACTAAATCAGGTTCAAAAGAATAATTTTTCTTTATAATATCTGATTCAAAAGTAGTATCATCTTTTATTTTTTCTCCAATATATAAAGAAAGAGATTTCTTTGTTTTATCAAATGAAGCTTGTGCAATGGCTAGATTTTCTTCTGAAAGATAAACTGCTGATAAAAAACGACTTGAATCTGCTTTTGTTTTAAAACCTTGAGAAACTAGTCCTTGAGCTTGTTCATAATAAGCTTTTTTAGAATCTAAATCTTTTTTATGAACTTCTATTGCTTCTTTTTGAATAACAATTAGTTTATACAAAGATTTTATTTTGTAAGCCATAAGTGCTTTCATATCTTCTAAAGATAAGCTAGCTATATCTTCATCTATTTTTAAAGAATCTAATTTAGAAGAAGTTTTTTGGAAATCCCATATTCTTTGCTTTAAACTTGCACCTGCATATCCGCCATTTTTTTCAGTAGTATAAAAAGTTCCATTTGAAGAACTAGTGTAAGTTTGCGCAAAATCATACTCAGCTTGCAAATTTATTTGTGGTAAATTATCAGCAAAAGTTACATCATAATTTTTCTGCGATAATTCAGTTTTTAAAATAAAAGATTGAATATCTGGATTGTTTAAAAGAGTTTTTTCTATGCTTTGTTCTAAACTCAAAGTTTGAGTATAAGCACATGAGAAGAATAAGCTTAATAGTAATAAGCTTTTTTTCATTTGGAATCCTTTATCAATATAATATGATTATTGTACTCTTCTCATATTAGCTTAATGTTAGGATAAAGGATTATTTATCAAAGATTAAACTAAAACAATTACTTTCTTCATCTGATGTAACCTCAATTTTTATATTCATAGCATCACATAAACGCTTAACTATATCTAATCCTATTCCACTACTATTTTGTTCACTATAATTTCGATTAAAAATCTTATTAGTTTCATTAATTTCAGCACCACTATTTCTAATATGTAATATTTTATTTTTTTCATAAATACGTACATATCCATTGTGACTATTATATTTACATGCATTAGAAATAATATTGTGTAACACTTCTTTTAAAGCATTGGAATTTGTGTCAATAATCAAAGAATTCTTTGAAATATCAAATGTAATATTAGGATAACTAGGCTCATGAAGATGAACGACTTCTCGAACAATATCAAATATATTTACAGATATGATTTGAAAAGTTCTTTTTTCAAGTAAAACAGTTAAGTTTTCATGTAATTCTGTAACAGTATTTATACTTTTATTTAATCTTTGAATAGCTTTGATGTTCTTTATTTGCGGATCTTTTTCAAGTAATTTAATATTTAATTTCATAGCAGTGATAGGTGTATTTAAATCATGAATTAAATCTTTTGCAAATTTATCTAAAGTTTCAATACTCTCTTTTAGAGGTTTTAAAGAACTTTTTGCCAAATAAAAACTAAGTGTTGCAAAGATAAATAGTAATAAAAGTTGAACTACTATAACTCTTAACAGTAATTCATAAACTTCATTATTAAAATTTTCATCTGATTTAAAAACTTGAAGATATGGTTCATTATTTGACATGGGAATAAGTTTTGTAAATTCTTTTCCTATTTTCTCAAAGTTCCTAATATCTATATATTTATTATTAGTATCAACAAATTTATGATGATATTCACTAGAATAAGTATTGCTGCTATCCCCTATTTTAATATAACGAGCATATGTAATTAAAGAAAAATCTTCTGCTTTTAAATATCCTTCTTTTATTTGTTGAAAATAAAAAAATCCAGCAATTAAAATAAGTAAGGCAACACTAAAAAAATAAGTAATAAAAAACTTTAGAAAAGCATTTTTTTCATGACGATGCAAAACGATATCCTATTCCTTTTATTGTTGCAATTGGTAAGCCAATTTTACGTAAATTTGTAATATGTACACGAAGAGCTCCTTCACTTATATCTTTAAAATCATCTAAAGAGTCAATTAGAAAATCTTTTGTCAAAGTAGTATTTATATTTTTAAAAAACAATAAAACAAGCTTTAATTCATAAGGAGTTAGAGGAATAAAAATATCTGATTTATAAAGTTCATTTTTTTCTATAAAAAAATGAAAATCATCAAGAGTAAGTTCATTACTATAAGTATGATACTGCTTTTTTAAAATAGCATTTATTCGAATAAGTAATTCATCAAAATCAAAAGGTTTTTTTATATAGTCATCTGCTCCAACATCAAAGCCTTTTGATAAAGATGCAATATCAGTAAGTGCGGTAAGAAATATAGCAGGAGTCTTATCACCACTATCTCTTAAACTTTTTAAAAGCTCAAAACCATTAAATAAAGGAACATTAACATCTAGTAATAATAAATCAAATTTTTGTAAAAAAGTTTTATCCAAAGCTTTTTGAGAATTAAGCACATGAACAATATCAAAGTTTTCACTTTCTAAAAGCTCAATAAGAGATTCTGCTAACACATGATCATCTTCTAGTAATAATAATTTTATCATAAAGAATAATATCTAAATTAGTTCTTATTGAGTTTAGAATTTATAGCTAGATACAAATATTTTCTGAATAAATATGTTGTGATAAAGATTTTATTATTTCTTATAGAAAATAGTGCTTTAAGTTTGGCACATCAATTAAAAATTTAGGAATTTATAAATCATAAAAAACATTTATATTTTAACTATCAAATAAATTTTAAAAAATAAATACTTGTATACGAAAACTAACTTTATACTTTCCGAAACTATATGGAAAACATATTTCTTGGTTTTCATATATTTTTGGAAATTTAAAATATGAAAAAATTTCTGGGTGTCGGAAAACAGATGGTAATCGACTGGCAGCCCAAATTGGAGCGGTGGTGAGGTAACATAAATTCATACTTAGAATTTAAAAGTATCCAAGTTAAAATAGCAAGTTCAACAAACTGTACTTTATGGAATATGTTGAAGAATTCAACTCTTTTTGAAACATGCTTTCCATTAGTAAAAACTGTTCCAAGAGTAAGAGGTTGAGGAAGAGACTGTTCAAGATTTTGTGTCCTATTTCTTATTGACAGATTACTTTAGTAAAAAACTTTTAATTATTCAAAAGAAAGATGTTTTTATTTTTCTTGAAAACTTTTCAAAATAAAAATTCTATTATTGAAATAAAAATAGAATTTTTATAAAAAAGATATTTTCATTTTCAATTCATTTTCATATTCTAATCTTCCAAAAAATATTATACGAAGGATATTTATGGAAGAAATAAATCAGAGTTTATTTTTAAAATTAAATTCATTTACTAACACTAACTCAATGCTTGATTTTTTAGGAATTATTGGTGCAGAATATATGCCAATAGTATTTATAATAATTGAAATATATTTATTCTTTTTTAAGAAGAAAAAGAATATTGCTATTTTTGCTTTTATGAATATGCTTCTTGCTTTAGGAATAAACCAAGTTATTGGATGGTTTTATTATCACAATCGCCCATTTGTTGACGGATTAGGAAATACTATCGTAAATCATGTCGCTGAAAATTCATTTCCCTCTGATCATACAACATTTATGTTTGCAATAGCAATTTATTTATATGTCAAACTTGATAATAAGATCTTAGGAGAAAGTTTATTGTTATTATCTTTAATTGGTGGATTGTTAAGAGTTTTTGTAGGAGTACACTATCCTTTTGATATTGCTGGTTCTATTTTTGTTTCTTTAATAGCTTTTATTATTATAAATAAATATGAGTATAAACTACAAATACTTAATGATTTTATAATTAAAACTGAAGAAAGAATTTTCAAAAAAATTTAAAATAAAATTTTTCATTTTCATTTTCATTTCATTTATTTATTTAATAATCTCATCTATTAAATTATGAGGAGATTGAAATGAGTGAAAATTTTTTAACATTAAATAGGGTTGCAGGTCTAACACTATTTTTTTGGATAGTAAAAATACTATCAACTACAGTTGGAGAAACTGCTGCTGATTTTGTGGCTGTTGATGTTAATATTGGTCTAGTTGGGACTACAATCTTAATGGGTATTATTACAATAGCTGCAATATTCTGGAATTTTAAACAAAAAAAATATTTTGCACCTGCTTATTGGTTTTTAATTGTAATGATGAGTATTGAAGGAACTTTGATAACTGATATTTTAGTTGATAATTTCAATATTAGTCTAATCTCTTTAGATATTGTTTTTACAATCATGATGGCTTTAGGTTTTTTACTATGGTATAAAATAGAAGGAACTTTATCTATTCATAAAATCACAAATAATCAAAGAGAAGTTTTTTATTGGTTAATTGTCCTTACAACTTTTGCATTAGGAACAGCAGTTGGAGATACTGTGTCTGAATATTTGTCATTTGGTTATTTAAATTCATTAATGTTATTTGGTAGTATTTTTGTAATTGCAGGTGGATTGTTTTTTGCAAAAATATTAGATGGTGTCTTGGCATTTTGGATTGCTTTTATTGTTACTCGTCCAATAGGAGCATCTTTGGGTGACTTATTTATTCAAGCTCCTGCAGATGGTGGTATGGGAATTCCTGCTGGAACAATTAATATTGCATTCTTTACTATTATAATTGCAGTTGTTGCTTATTTAACAGTTAGTAAAATTGATATAATAAAAGAGAGTAAATAGTGGAAAAAGAATGTTTAATCAATAGAGTGCCTCATATTATAGGGCTCTATTGGATAATAAAAATAGCTTCAACAACATTAGGTGAAACAGGTGCTGATATGTTTTCCTTCACTTTTAATTTTGGTTATTTACAAACAATAGTTATATTTTTATCTCTTTTTGCCCTTGCGTTAGGAATTAAACTTTCGATGAAAGGTTACCATCCTACTATGTATTGGATAACTTTTACAACTAGTGCAATTGCTGGTACAGCTATATCTGATTTTATAGATAGAACACTAGGATTTGGTTATTTAATAGGATCTTTATTGCTCTTCACATTATTAGTTATAACACTATTATTATGGTACAAAAAAGAAAAAAATATTAACGTAGAAAATATAACTACATTTCATGCAGAATTTTATTATTGGATTGCATTTTTATTTGCAAATACTTTAGGTACTGCATTAGGTGATTATGTTGCAGATGATTTGGCTTTAGGATTTAAGCAAAGTTCAATAATAATTGGTGGAGTATTAGTTGTATTAGGATTAGCTCATTATTTTACAAAAATATCATGGCTGATATTATTTTGGATTGCATTTGTCTTAACAAGACCATTTGGTGCATCTTTTGGAGATTTACTTACAAAACCTTTGGAAAAAGGTGGACTTGATTTAGGAACAATTACTGCTTCGAGTATCTTTGCTATTATACTAATTATCGGTATTTATAAAGAAACTCAACTTGAAAAAGAAAGAGTTATCGAATAATTTTATTATTCATTCATTTTCATTTCATTTTCAATTATTATAATCTCTTATCAATAAAATAACTTATTGAATTAAAAACTAAAGGATTTAAAATGAAGAAAAACTCTTATTTTGTAAAAAGTATTATAGGATTAAGTTTAATAGGTACGGTGTTATTAGCAAATGATATTGAGATTAATGATGATAAAAAAGAATTAGATATAAAAAGTTCAATTCAAATAAAAGGTGATATATCAGAATTAGAAGAAAAAATTTCTGCTAAAATTGATGCTAGTGATGTGATTAAGATTATAAAAAAAGAACAAAATGGCAAAGTTATCAATATTGACTTAGAAAATGAAGATGGTAATTTAGTATATAAAGCTGAAGTTTTAAATGACAACATAGTTACAGATTTTATTATTGATGCGGGTAATGGACAAATTTTAAATCAACAAATAGACAAGTCTGATAATGGGCATGATAAAGAAGAGGAAGAAAATGATGATGAAAATGAAAAAGATAAAAAATAGGGATAAATAGTGAAAATTTTATTAATTGAAGATGATGCCAATATAGTTTCTTTTTTGCAAAGAGGATTAGTAGAAGAAGGACATTCTATTGATTCTGCTTTGGATGGAGAAGAAGGTGAATATTTAGCTTCTATTAATACTTATGATTTGATTATTTTAGATTGGATGTTACCTAGTAAAAATGGGATTGAGATATTAAATAGTTTAAGACAAAGAAATATCTCAACTTCTGTTTTAATGTTAACAGCCAAAGGCGAAATCGATGATAAGGTATTAGGTTTAAACAGTGGTGCGGATGATTATTTATCTAAACCATTTTCTTTTAAAGAATTATTAGCAAGAATTGACGCTATTTATCGTAGAAGTTTATCTGATGGTAAAAATACTATTTTAATAAATGATCTAAATATCGATATAAGTAAGAAGATTGTAAAAAAAGAAGATATTGAAATTTTATTAACAGCAAAAGAGTATGAACTTTTACTTTTTTTAATAAAAAATAAAAATTCAATGGTTTCAAATGGAATGATAGAAGAACAGTTATGGAATAATGAAGAATTCACAAATAGTAATGTAATTCAAGTAACTATCTATCATTTAAGAAAGAAAATTGGAAAAGATTTGATTAAAAGTTTTAGAGGATTAGGATATAAAATTGAAATTTAAAAGTTTAAAAACTCGAATATTATTTTGGTTTGGAAGTATTACTTTTTTTATATTATTAATATTTAGTGTTATATTTTATTCTTTATTTGAAAAAAATATGTATACATCTTTTCAATCAAAACTTTATAAAGAAGCTATTTATGTTAAAGATAATCTTATAAATAATAAAGATGATATTATTCAAAAAGGAACATATCTTTCATCAAATATTGCAATACTTGATAATACAAAAAGCATAAAAAAAACTACAGATTTTGATATGGATTTTATTCTTCCTTATCTTAGTTCTGAATCTTTTTCTTTAATAGATAATGGAGAAACTGTATTGGCAATATACTCTTTAAAATTAGATAATAATTTAAAGATTATTGTTTATCAAGATGATATAGATGATAACATTGAGGATATTGTGGATACCATGTTAGTGGTTGAACCATTACTTTTTTTAGCCTTGATTTTTTTGGGAAGCAAAGTTATTGATAAAATACTAATTCCTATAAATAATATTTCAAAATCTGCAAAGTCTATTTCCATAAATAATTTTTCAAATACTATCCCAACACATAAATATGATGATGAAATTTCTGAGTTAATAAACTCCTTTAATACTATGATTATACGACTTCAAGAAGGGGTTTCAAATTTAGATAGATTTAATAATGATGTTTCCCATGAATTAAAAACTCCATTAACAGTAATAAAAGGTGAAATTGAAATAACTTTAAACAAATTAAGAGCACCTGATTATTACATTAACAGTTTAAATACAATAGATTATGAGTTAAATCAAATTGAGAATATTATTGAAAATCTACTCTTACTAACAAAATATTCAAAAGAAAATATAAAAAAAACTTTCGAAATGACTAGTATTGATTCTTTACTATTAGATACTATTTATTCATATGATGCAAAATTTAAAAATAAAAACATACGTCTTATTATAGATAAAATTGAATCTATAAATAAAGAAATTAATCCATTATTATTTAAAACTATTTTTTCAAATCTTATTGATAATGCTATAAAATATTCAGGAAAAGATACAGAAATAAATATTAGTCTATATAAAAATGAGAAAATATTTTTCTCTATCAAAGACCAAGGGATTGGAATATCAGAAGAAAAACTACCTTTTGTGACGGATAGATTTTACAGAGTTGATGAATCAAGAAATAAAAAGATTGAAGGCTTTGGATTAGGTTTATCAATAGTAAAAAATAGTATTGACTTACATAATGGAGAATTAGAAATCCATTCTAAAATAAAAAAAGGAACCGTAATAGAAGTGGTTTTTTAATATTAGAGTACTCTAATATTAAATTATTCTCTCTATTATTTTGGTAGTGTAAAAATAACTGTGTAAGTTCAAAAAAGTGAATCTATTAGATACAATTTATCTAGTAGATTTTATTCAAGGATTTACAAATGAATATATTAAATAAAGAAGAATTAAGAAGACAAATCAGAGAAGGGAAAGAAATATCATTAGATGGTATTTTGGATGAATTTAAATCCCTTCTTAGAGAATCATTACAAACTGCAAGTGAAGAAGAACTAACCTCCCATCTTGGTTATGATAAACATCAAGAGTCTGATAATCCAAATTATCGTAATGGACATAATAAAAAATCATTAAAAACAAAATATGGTCAAGTAGATGTATCAATACCAAGAGATAGAGATGGAACATTTGAACCTAAATTGGTGCCTAAACGAGAAAGACTTTTAAAAGGTAGTGAAGATTTAATACTTTCACTTTATGCAAAAGGAATGAGTGTAAGAGATATTCAATCACACTTAGATGATTTGTATGGTTATGAGTTATCTGAACAAACTATATCAAATATAACAAGTGCTATTTTAGAAAAAGCCAAAGAGTGGCAGAATCGTCCACTTGAAGCAATTTACCCAATAATCTTTATGGATGCAACAGTATTAAAAATAAGAGTTGATCGAGTAGTGAAAAATGTAGCTGCATATATAATGCTAGGAATTACACTTGATGGTAAAAAAGATATTATAGGAATTTGGATAGGAGAAAATGAAACAAGTAAATATTGGCTAACACTTTTAAATGAATTAAAAAATAGAGGTGTTGAAGATGTGCTTATATTTGCAATAGATGGATTAAATGGCTTTAATCAAGCAATTCAAGCTGTATATCCTAAAGCTGAAATACAAAGATGTATCGTTCATCAAATAAGAAGTTCACTTCGTTATGTGTCTTGGAAAGATAGGAAATTAGTAGCACGTGAATTAAAAACAATTTATACTGCATCAACAGAGGAAGATGCTCAATTAGCACTAACTGAGTTTAATGATAATTGGGGACAGAAATATCCTCATATTGCTCAATCTTGGTTAAATAATTGGAATGAACTCACAACTTTTTTTAAATATCCACAATCAATAAAAACATTGATATATACGACAAATCCAATAGAGTCATTAAATTCAACTATAAAAAGAAAAACGAAATCAAAGGGATCTTTCCCAACAATAGATTCAGCTTTTAAAATGTTATATCTTTCAACGCAGGAGGTTCAAGGGAAATGGGAAAGAACTAGTATGAGAAATTGGAGTGAGATTTATCCTCAACTTTGCATATTTTTCAGTGAAACTATGGAAAAATATACAAAGTGATTAAAAGGTAACTGGTGGATTTACACAGTTTATTTTACAGGCTCATTATTTTATACATATATTAATTTAAAAGGATTATTTTGAAAAACTTTTCACAATATAAGCTAATACTGATCATCGCAATGTTTTTTGCAATGTTTTACAATATTTCATTTTTTAAAAATGTTATTACTGTTTACCCACTAGAAGGCATAAATATAGTTCGTGTTATATCAATAATAATTGTACTGATTTCTTTAATCGTATTTTTATTTACATTGTTTTCTTCTAAATACACAACTAAACCATTATTAATTATCGTCATAATAGTTTCATCTTTTACTGCATATTTTATGGATACTTATCATGTTGTTATTGATGACAGTATGATAAGAAACTCCTTACAAACAGAATTTAGAGAGTCATCTGATTTATTTAGTTTACAACTTGTTTTATATGTAGCTTTACTTGGATTACTTCCTTCATATTTTATATATAAGGCAAAAATAGACTATAAACCATTTAAAGCAGAGTTATTTTCTAAAATAAAAACTATAATTTTTTCTCTAGGAATTGTTTTAGTAGTTATGTTTTCATTTAGTAAATTTTATACATCATTTTTAAGAGAGCATAAACCTCTAAGATACAATGTAAATCCTATTTATTGGATTTATAGTATTGGTAACTATATAAATAAAAGTATGCATAGTGGACCAATTGTTGTAAAAGAAATAGGTAAAGATGCCAAAGTAATTGCAAATAAACATCGTAAATCAGAGTTAATTATTATGGTTGTTGGTGAAGCAGCACGTGCTGATAGATTTTCATTAAATGGTTATGGAAAAGAAACTAATCCTTTACTTAAAAAAGAAGAAATTTACAATTTTCCTAATATGTACTCTTGTGGAACATCAACTGCTGAGTCTGTTCCTTGTATGTTTTCTATATTTGATAGACATAATTATGATTATAAAAAAGGAATAACAACAGAGAATGTTGTTGATGTATTAACACATACAAAAAATGTAAATATTTTATGGAGAGATAATAACTCTGATTCAAAAGGTGTTGCATTAAGAGTTGATTTTGAAGATTATAGAACAGATAAAACAAATACAATGTGTGATGATGTTGAGTGTAGAGATGTAGGAATGCTAGTAGGTCTTGATGAATATATTAAAAAACATGAAGGTGAAGATGTTCTAATAGTACTTCATCAAATGGGAAATCATGGTCCAGCATACTATAAAAGATATCCAAAAGAATTTGAAAAATTCACACCAGTTTGTGAAACAAATCAATTAGAACAATGTACACAAGAAGAAGTAAGTAATGCATATGATAATGCGATTTTATATACTGATTATTTTTTATCAAAAGTAATTAATTTCTTAAAACCATATTCAGCAGGACATGAAACAGCTATGATTTATATGAGTGATCATGGGGAAAGTCTTGGAGAAAACGGTCTTTATCTACATGGTCTTCCATATTTTATGGCTCCTGATGAACAAAAACATATAGGTTCACTTATGTGGTTTGGAGAATCAATAAAAGAAGAAGTTGATGTAAATAAGCTTAACACTTATAAAAATGATGCTTTTTCTCAAGATAACCTATTCCATACACTTTTAGGAATTTTTGAAGTTGAAACTGAAGTTTATAAAAAAGATATGGATATTTTATACAATGCAAAAAAACCTCACTAAACAAATAGTAATTACAGCTATTTTATTAATAGCTGTGATTGCTCTATTTCAATTTACTCAATTAGATATATTTGTACAAAACTTTTTTTACAATTTTGAATCAAAAGTATGGTTAATAGATAAAAATGAACCTATTTTAAAATTCTTTCTTTATGATGGAATGAAAATTTTTCTTATTTTAATTGCTGTTACAATTTTGTTTTCATTAGTATTCTTAAGAAAAAACAAGCTAATCCAAGAATATAAAAAAGGGTTAATTATAGTTTTATTATCAGCTATTTTTGTTCCTTTAATGATTGGTTCACTAAAAGCTATTTCAAATACACCTTGTCCTTGTAATATTGTAAATTTTGATGGTATTTATCCTGATATAAAAGTTTTTGATTCCTATCCAAAAGATTTTGTTCAACCTTCAAAAGCAAAATGCTGGCCAGCAGGACATGCAAGTGGTGGATTTGCATTAATGGCACTTTTCTTTTTATTTAAAACTCAAATAAATCAAAAAAGAGCATTAATACTAGCTTTGTTAACGGGTTGGAGTATGGGAACGTATAAAATGCTTTTAGGTGACCACTTTTTAAGTCATACTATTATTACAATGATGATGGCTTGGCTTATTATTTTAATAATAGTAAAATTAACACAATTTAAACAAAGGCAAGATATTGAGAAACCAACCAAAGTATAATTTTTTTAAAAATACCACTTATGCACTAAAAGGTTTAGTGGACTTGATTAAAACAGAAACATCTTTTAGAATTGAATTAATTATCACGATTATTTTACTTCCCGTGATTATATTTATAGATGCAAGTCTTACAAATAAAGCCTTAATGTTTATATCACTAATGGGAATGATTTTGGCAGAAACTACAAATAGTGCAATTGAGAGAGTTGTTGATCTAGTAACTTTAGAACATCATCACATGGCCGGTCGAGCTAAAGATGTAGGAAGTACTATTGTATTCATTAGTATTTTTATATTTGTGATTACTTGGGCTATTGTTTTTATAGATTCTTTTTAATCTTTGTCATTTTCATTTTCATTTCATTTATGTTCTTTATAATTCTTATATAAAAAATAAATCAGGAGAAAGAAAATGTTAAAAGTTACATTATTAGGATTAGGATTATTTGTTGGAAGTTTATTTGCACAGGATAATTTAAATAAAATTTCATCAACTACTTTAGGGGGCTACTCAGCTTCTCTTTCATCACAAAATAAAATTGAATCGAATACTACAAGTCCGGTTTTAGTATCAGTTTACAATAAAGGAAAAATGTTAAAAGCAATTGACCTTAATTTAACACTATATACACCAGATAATAAAACTATAGAGTTCAAACATATTAAAAGTGTAGATAATCAGTATTTGGCAAATATGAAGTTTTCGCAAAATGGTGAATATAAATATGTAGTAAAATTTAGTACTCAAATTGGTGGAGTTTCTCACTATTTAAGAGGTGAGTTTAAAATTTAAAGATAGTATTAAAATTATCATGTTATCAAGAGATAATTTTGTATTTAAATATAAGGATTATCATTTATGATTGCAAAATTAAAGAAATGGGCATTATCTCTTAAACATAATTTGTATGCACTTTATTTAGCTTATCATAATAAAGATGTTCCCTTTATAGCAAAGGTTGTATCCATAATTGTGGTTACATATGCTTTAAGCCCTATAGACCTTATTCCAGATTTTATTCCAATTATAGGATACTTGGATGATATCATTTTATTACCATTGGGTATAGCTTTAGCAGTTAGATTGATACCAAAACTTATTTGGAATGAATGCAAAGATAAAGGCAGGGAAGTGACATTCAAATCACTTCCTCACTCCAAAATAGCTGCACTTATTGTGATTACTATTTGGTTCTTAAGTATTATTATGATTTTCTTGACTATAAATTGAAAGTGAGCAGTAACTAAATTTGAGAGGTAACCTAAATTCATACTCAGAATTAAAAGATTCTGAGTTAAAATAACAAGTTCAACAACCTGTACTTTTTGCCATTTTGTCCTCCTATAATTTATTATGTTTTTACTCAGCCCCATACATGTGCTGTTGTTGCATCGTATATACGAACTTTACAACTAAATTTTGATGAAATCCTTTCAATGTGCTTTTTATCATCATCTGAATAAACACCAATATACACGCTCCACAATCTGTCTTTCACTTTTTTACCGTGTTTTGCAGCGATATTTATAGCTTCAATTATGTGTTCATCGTATTCACCAAAGTTAAAACCAAACGTAATCAATGAGCCCTCAATACTTGAAAGATTTTCATAACAATTTGTCAAATATCGATTGTGCATAATATGTGTTAGTTTTTGATCGCCTGTACCTGCTGTCACGAAAACTGGGTATTCCTTCTTTTCTAATCTAGCTTTTATTTTTTCCATTATAAAATGTGAAGAATCATATTCTTCTTTAATAATTTCAATTCCAGTATCAAATAATGGCAATGCTCCATGTACGTAATGTACCGTTTGCCTTCCCTTATGCTTTCCCCAACGAAGTTCTGAGTATTCTACTTCATCTTCAGAAACATATTCATCAGCGTTTTCTCTATCTCTTCCAAAACCATCAATAGCGTTTGGTATTTTATTCCTCATTAACACCCAGTAAAGTAGAACATCATAATTTGTTGTAAAAATATTACCTTGCTTCTCCAAGTAATTATTTAAAAACACAGCACAAGCCTTACTTTTTTCTTCTGACATTTTAAATACGTGTTCAGGGTGAAGTTCCTCAATCGCATTGATTAGGCTTTCTTTTAATTTTATACTTGCTTCTTCGACTTTAAATTTTAAAGCTTTATCAGATCCAAATGCCTCAATAAGTTCACAAAAATTATCCAATTGCTGCATGACTAGCTCAAAATTCTTGGTATTAACAATTTCAAAAAGTTTGGAAAGAAGTTCATTATCAAGATTTTCAATAAAACGATGTAGTGCATTATATGAGAAGATTTTTGAATCATAAGCCATACTAAACCCATTTCCCAAAAGCAAATGAGCTTGTCGATTTTTCTTTGTTAAGTATGTCATTACTTCATCATAAGTTTCAAGTTTCATATGAATGTTCCTTTTTTTAGATAACGTTTAAAATGAGCCGATAAATTTCCCGCATGGTAATTTATTGGCTTCACTGATTTGTTATGTAGCTCCATCATTTAAAAGTTTAAGTTCAATATTTTCTAAAATAGTATCAATTTCTTGTTGCAATTTCAAATATAGTTTTGCATTTGAAAGATATTCTATACTTGGTGGTTCTTTTAAAATTAAATTTGAAATTATTACATTTAATGTTATCGATGTAAAATGACATGGTTCTGAAATTCCTAAGTTACTTGAACCTGATAATAAGTCTTGTTCATCATTTTTTAATCCTAATTGATAAAATAGTCTTAAAGAACCTGAATGAATATCATCACAAGCATTTTTATAAATAAGTCTCATATTAGAAAAATTAATCGATTTTTCAATATCAAAAAAAGTAACTTTTTTTTGATTTAATATACTTGCAGCCCATCCAAAATCACCAATTTTATATGGTTCACCATATTTTTTAACGAGAGAATCTACTTCATTCTGCAATAATTTTATTGCTTCATTATCTTCATTGATTTTTTCTTTTCTTAGCGACTCAATAATACTAAAGTCCAAGTATTTTTTTGCAGTAACATTATCTCCTTTATCAATTAAAAAAGAACTTACTGCACATATTTCATAAAGCGTTCTCCATCTTGCATTTGCACCACTTGCAAAGCCGTGTCGCAACAGTATTAATATTTCCTTGGAAACTTGTATGGCTCTAGTTGTCAATTTAATTAGTGAATAATTTAAATAATTATTACTTTCAAAATATTTTCTATTTTCATTATAAAAGTTTTTTATTGTTTCCTCAGACATTGAAATCAAACTTTCTAATAAATCTAAAACATATCCCCACATTAGATCATTTTTTTCTAAAAATTCTGTTTTTTGGTTTTGTACATCTTGGATATACAGGAATGGTTCATCAAGAATACTTTCCATATTTTCATCAGAAATTAAATCTGATTCCTTTTGAATTTCTTCATATATTTCATCACCTATTTGTGTCTTGTTATTTTTAGAGTTTTCTAATTCTTTTTCTAAAAAAGATTTTAGTTTTATGTTAAATATTGGAAATATATCTTTATTTAATTCTTCTTCATTTTTATAACCTGCTTTTCTTGTTTGAATATCTGAAAAGTCAACATTAACTTTCTTTTCTGATGAATGTATTGAAGTTATAATATTTAGAATTTGCTCATCATCCAAATCTATGTTTAGATTTTTGAATTCTTTTAAAAAATATTTTTTTAAAAGTAAATCAGGAGAAAAATATTTATTTTTAATATTATCAGGTAATTGTTCTATATCCAATATAGTCCTTTATTTAATTTTACATAACAGTTGACTTGAGAAATAGTTTTTCCGCTAGGGTAAACTATTTCTCTCCAAGGTTTTGTTATATGGTTAAGAAAATTCCATATTATAAATTTTACCCATATCATTTGGGTGACATCTAATATCACCACTTATAAAGTGAGAATATCCATTCTGGATTTCAAAATCATAAGAATTTTTGAATTCAAGATAATCATCTGTTGATAAACTAATACCATGTGATTCCATTTTTTCATAAACTTTAACTACAAAGTTAAATATAGAAGGATTTATATTTACAACATGGTTGTACCATTTAAATACTTTATTTATTTTCTTACGTTCTTCTTCTCTATATTTTTTGTCAATATTTTGAATGGCTTCTTCTGCTGAAGATTTTTTTATAATACATAAATACATTAAATCTGATATAAAAACGCTACCATCTTCAATCGGTATGAGTTTAAATTCATTCTGAATTTCAGATTGGTGATGGTATAAATTTCTTAGTGCTTTTAAAGCTATAAATTCATCACTTTCAAAAAAGTTATCTTTTAAAGTTCTGTTGAAAATATCATTTAAACTATGAATAGAGTTTAATAAATTATATAAAGTATCTAAGTCGGGTTCTTGATTGTGTTTATAATATAGTCTAAAAAGTCTTTCACAAGATGACTTTAGGTTTTGCATTTCATTCCTTCATATAACATTTAAAATGAGCTAATAAATTGCCCGCAGGGTAATTTATTGGCTCCACTGATTTGTTATGTATGCGCATTGGTAATAATTGTTTCTACAGATACAATTGCATTAATAGTCTGTTGTACGACGTCAACTTTAATACCTTTAACCGATGCTTCAATTTCACTCTGATTTGCTTTAATCATATCTTTGACTTCTTGAGGGATAAAATCACTGTTAAGCGATTCTTGTATGGATTTTTTAAAGTCAACCTCTTCCGCAAAAGGAATTTTTTGACCTTCTAGATTCAGAAAATCACGCAAATTTACCAAAATTTCTTTTGTAATATCACAGCACAGAGTACGAATGTCTTGGTTTGGTGGATCAAATTTAATTACTTTGCCCTGATTATCAATACGTCGTAAAGGGCCCGTAATATAGTTTTTAGTCCCTTTTCCGGAGTTAATTAAATGGTATCCATCATGTGTTGTAGCATTTCTGCAATAGAAGATGAAGTCTCCATAAGTTGGTGAAAGCCTTTTCCAAGAAAAATTTTCGCCTGTTGCAGTTTGAACACCATCCTTCAAAGATTGAATCGCATTTAAATAGGCACTGAAAAAGTAGTTTAATTTGTCCGTTTCGATATTTATAGGATAGTTAAGTGTTAAATGTTTATACTCTATAAGCTTTGAGATATCAGCAATTTGTTGCAGAAAAAAACCAAGTTCACCTAATTTGTCTTTTAGGCTATTTCCGACACTAATTCTAAATTCGCGCATATGGCTCCTTATAATACATAACTATTTATTGAATATACATTATATATAAAACACCATAAAAATGAACAATAACATGCACCAAAAGTGTAATATATCAAAATGCCTACAAACATCTTAAATAAGGTATTTTTGTAGATGTTAGTATAAAAAATGTTGGAAATTAAGATGTTTCTTAAATAAATTTAAAATTTATATATGCTTTTTATGTATGTTTAGTGTGGGCAGAAAATTGATATAAAGATAAGTTATAAAACAAGTTCAACAACCAGTAGGTTGAGGAAGAAGCTATTCAAAATTTTATGTCCTATTTCGGGAACTAGATCACAGTATGATATTGTTTTAATTATTTTTTCATATATTAAATAAATTTTCTTATTATATATAAGTAGATATAATTAATGAAAAAAGAAATACAACTTCTAATTCTTACTATTTAAATCGAAATTTGAACACTATAATTAAAGAATAAAGATATAAAATTATTTTAAGTCATAAGAAGGATATTCATGCCCAAATTAGTTCCATCAAACTTTGCTATAGAAAATTCAGAAAGTGATATAAAGCGATCAACTTCCATTTTTAATCTTCTTCAAGATAAACTAAGAATTGGTAGTAATAATTTATCAAAAAACAACACAATCATTCCTAAAGTAATTATACAATTTTGGGACAAAGCCAACTCTATCCCTAGCGATGTTAAAAAATGTATGGAATCATGGGAATCATTAAAAGAAGAAGGATATACATACATTTTATTTAATGAAAAATCTGCTCGTGAATACATTTCATCTAATTTAAAGAAGGAGCATTTGTTGGCATTTGATAACTGTTATCACCCTGCAATGAAAAGTGACTATTTTCGCCTTTGCTATATTAATTACTCTGGAGGTATGTATGTAGATTCAGATGATGTGTATAGTGGTTTAAAGATTGATAATTATTTTATAAATTCAAATTTGAAGTTACAGCCATTATGTTATGATCTTGAATTAAATCAAATGGTAGAAACCCAAAATTTTTTAAATAATGATACTCAAAATAAACATTGGATATATTATTTTAATAATAATCCAATAATTTCAGTTCCTTTCAATCCAATTATTGGTTACGCACTTGAAAGAGCAACCAATATTTTATTGAATATAGATCACGACAATCTACCTGAAATTCAATCCACTACTGGCCCCGGAAATATTACAGCAAGTGTTGTCGCAGCTCTATTAACTTCCACTTTTAACGATGAAATAGAGATTCTTACAGATTGGGAAGAATTATCTAAAACTATTTGGTTTTTATCATATAGAAATGATTCTAGAAACTGGCGAATATCAAACTGCAAAATCTTTAATTAAATTATAAAGGACAAGAACTTATGAATAAAAATAAAACATCTCATAGTTTTATAAATAAGGGGAAAATATTATTTCAAAATTTTAGACGACTCTTTACGAAAAAAAAATGTTCTGCATTTAACGTATCAGCTAATAATAAAAAGATTGAATGTATAGAAAAAATATACGTAATTAATTTAGATAGACAACCTAATAGATATAATAGGGTTCAATCCGAGTTTTCGAAAATTATGGATACATCCCGGAATCGTCTAACAAATATATTGGAAAGAGTTACTGCCGTAGATGCTATAAATTTAGAACAAGATGCACCTATTGATAATATTAATTCGAAATACACATTAGGAGAACAATTATTTGTAGATCCATGTCAAGCATTACCTAAAGATTTGAACTTAGATATGAATATTAACATGAGTAAACAGGAAATTGCGGTAGCTCTTTCACATATAAAGGTATGGAAAAAAATTGCATCAGGTACAGAATCTTATGCACTTGTTATAGAAGACGATATATGTTTACATCCAAATTTTTCTAGTCTAATGGAAGAAAGTTGGAAGGAATTAATAAAAAAAGAAAATAAAGGTAATTTATTTGACATTCTTTTCTTATCTTTCAAGGAAGTTGATTTAGGTGCAGAAAAAGTGGCATTTACTGAGAGTACTTTTAAACTGTTTCGCGGTATTTGGTATATGTCTGGATATGTGCTTTCTAAAGAAGGAGCAAGTAAACTAATTGAAATGCTTCCTTTACGAGGTCCTGTAGATCTGTGGATAAATCACAAGTTTGATCAACTTACCGCGTTAATGATTAAAAAATCTATTATTCCTCAAAGGTCAGATGAAGCTTCTGTGAATTTTTATTCTGTATTACCTATATTATCCCAAATAGGGGTATTAAATGATGGCTCACCTAGCGTATTTAAAAATAAACCTACTACTTTACCTGTTTTTGCTATTGGAAAAGAAAGTGATAAGTTAACTTCATTATCTATGGCATTATCTATGCTTGGATTTAGGTGTTGTAGTGACTTATTTGAACTACCAAAAGATGAAAAAAATAGTCTTATTAAAAACTTAAGTGATAGAAAATTTGATGCTTATATAAATGTAAAATGTATAGAAGACCATTTAGTAAATCTATGTAAAATATACCCAAAAGCTCACTTAATAATATTTTCAAAAGGTTTATCTAAAGATAAATTAGAAAGTCTTAGAAAAGACTGGTCTAAACGAGTATTAGTTTTAAACGAACAAGAGTCAGTAACATGGAAGCCAATTTGTGAATTTTTTGGTATAGTTCCACCAGTAAGTCCATTTCCTGAATTGTTAGGATTAGGGCAAAGAAAATATATTTCAAAAGAAAATAAATCCACTAATACAATTAATAGATCTAGTAAATGGTTAAAGGCTGATGAATCTCCTTGGATTATCCCTCAATCGAATTCTTGGGAGGGCTTAGATATAGAATCGGGAAGCCTTATTTCACAACCTAATAATGAAATAAGCTATAAATTAAAAGATAATTTGCAACTTAATAACACAGAGTTTTGGTCAATGAGAAAAGATACTTTTCCTGGTAATGAATGTATGTTTAGTCCGTCAAATTTTAGCAGTAAAGATAATAGCCATATTTTTACTGCTAAAAAGGAAAATATGGAAGTAAGAAAATATAGTTCTGCTGCAATAACAAGTAATAAAAGTTTTTTATATGGTAGGTTTGAAACAGAACTTAAACCACCTAAAGTGTCTGGATTTATAACTGGTGTTTTTTTACATAGAGACTCTCCTAGACAAGAGATAGATATTGAATTTACTGGAAATAATCCAACAAAAATGTTAACCAATGTTTACTATAATCCAGGTGTTGAAGGTGCAAGATTTGATTATGGTTATAGAGGTACTCCATTACAAATAGAACTTGGCTTTGATGTATCAGAAGATTACCATGTATATGCAATTGAGTGGGATCCAAATCAGATTCGCTGGTATGTAGATAATATTCTTGTTCATACAAGAAATAATTGGGGACCCACACCAATTCCTCATCTACCGATGAAATTTCATATAAATCTTTGGCCAACAAAATCTCGTGAACTTGCTGGTAATATTGATGATTCAAAACTTCCCACAAATTTATATTTAAAGTCAGTTAACATACAAACAACATCAAGTTTTATTTAAAGAGATTATCTGGATACAGTTTATAGGACATAGTAAAATGCTAAATATATTTGGAGGCGTAATATGGATAAAATAATTGTTACTAGATAAGTTATAAAAATAAGTTCCACAACCAGTACTTTATGGAGTATGTTCAACAATTCAACTCCTTGAAGAACAAGCTTTTCGTTAGTAAAAACTGTTCTTAAAATAAAATTTTTTGTTAATTAAATATTGTCTAGTTTATTGGGGTCATTCCATTATTACACTTAGATTCTATTCTTTTGAAATAAATATGGAATAACTATGTATGGAAACAACTGTTACTGAAAGAATTATCAATCTTCCTTAAATAGCCTATTTTGCTAACTATTATAAAATATCTACATAATTATAAAAACTTTAAAAGTTCAATTTTACGGTCTTTATAATTTCTTTAATTTACATTGCAAAGAAGCTCAAAATCATTTTTTAGATATAGTTTTAAAGAAATTAACAAAAATAGAAAGATTTATGACTGATTATGAATTAAAATTACAGCAATTACAGAAAGAATTTAAAGAAATAAATACAAAAAAAGCTAATAAATGGGATTTTACTCCTGACCAAAAAGCTATTTATGATTTTGTCATGAAATCTCAAAAATATACAACTTTTAATATTGCTGGATATGACATCATTCTTAGATTAGGAAATAAAGATTTCGGATTTAAACATTTTTTACTCAAGCATTATGGAACTGGTTGTGTTGGTGAAATAAAAGCTAATGATATTCTAAAATTAGGGAATGTTATAAAAAATAATATTTCAGTTCCAGCTAAAGAAGATAAAATAAAATTTATACAAACAAAAGGTGATTTAAAATATTCAGTTGTTTTAAAACCACAAAAAGATGGAAAATTAGTTGTAAGCTTTTTTAGTAGTAAAGAAGAAATTAAAATCATTGAACAAATTGAAATTATTAATAAAATAAGCATTAGTGTGGAAATTGAAATGAAACTTTGATAGACGGAAAAAGGACAAGAAAACTTGGAACCACCACTTAGGTTCTCCACTTGGGCTCTTCTTGCAACCCCTCTTCACAACAGAACCCCTCTGTCAATAAAATCTAAAAATTTAAACTTTGTTCACAGAGAAAGCATTTTAAAAATGTTTATATTAAATATAAACGAATGAATTGTACACTTTTTGTGTATATATGTCAATAGCATAGATACTTAAATCATAGCTAGAAATTTCCCGAGGGAAATTTTACTCCTCCTCTCTATCAAGAGTTTCTCTATATAAATTCGGATTAGTTATCAGCTTTTCAATAGCAATTCCAAGGGCTATTTCATCTTCATTCATAAGATGCTGTACTACTTCTATGGTTCTATAACTCAATGTGATCTGTCAACAGAAAATAAGACACAAAAATATGAGTTATAAAAAAAGTTCAACAACCTGTACTTTATATTAAAAGGAACTCATCAAAAAATAAATATTACCATAGAATGTAATTCTCTCATCATCTTATTAATTTTTTAATCTCTTTTTTTATTTTATGATAAACTACTAAAGATATTAAAATAAAGAAATTATTATGGTAAAACCCAATTGGGATATATTCAACTCAAAGTTTTCAGAGAATAAACGAGACAATTTTGAATGGTTCTGTTATGTACTTTTTTGTAAAGAATATAATAAGCCATTTGGTATTTTTAGATACAAAAACCAATCTGCTATTGAAACAGAACCTTTAGAAATTGGGACGGAGGTTATTGGTTTTCAATCAAAGTTTTATGATGGAACAATTTCTTCAAATCATAAAGATGAATTAATCGATACCATAGCAAATGCGAAAAGAGATTATCCAAATATAACAAAAATTATATTTTATATAAATAGTGAATTTGGGCAAGGTGTTGGTACTAGAGAGCCTAAAGCTCTAAGTGATACCAATGAAAAGGCGAGTGAATTAAATATTGAAATAGAATGGAGGCTTAAAAGTTATTTTGAATCTCCATTTGTAACTATAGAGCAAGCAATTATTTCTTCACACTTCTTTGAAAATAGTAGTATTATTGACACAGTTTTTCAAAAGCAACAACAAACAAAAAGCATATTAAATATTATTCATTCAGATATACTATTTAACAATGAAAGAATAGAGATAAATAGAGAAAATGAACTAAATACAATTACTAAAAACCTTGAAAAAAATCAAGTTCTTCTTATTCACGGAAATGCGGGGGTTGGTAAAACTGCTTTAATCAAAAAACTATATGAAAATAAAAAAGATATACCATTTTATATTTTTAATGCAAGAGATTTAAATATTACCAATATAAATGAACTAGCCAGTAATTACTCTTTTTATGATTTTATTAATATTAATAAAGATGATAAAGAAAAGATTATTGTTATTGATTCAGCTGAAAAACTCTTGGATATTATCGATAACACCCCCATCATTGAATTTTTATCAGCAATAGTAAAATCAAATTGGAAAATCATATTTACAACTCGAAATAACTATTTGGAGGATTTACAAGGGGTTCTTCTTGATACTTTTAGAGTTCCTTTTTATCCAATAAACTTAGATGAAATAACAAATGAACAATTACTATTAATCTCTAAAGAAAAAGATTTTTTATTACCAGATAATGAAAAGGTATTAGACCTAATAAAAAAACCTTTTTATCTTAATGAATATCTAAAATGCTATAAAGCTGAAGAGATATTTAATCTTAAACAATTTAAAGAAGCTCTTTGGAACAATGTTATTGTTAAAAGAGATATTAATAGAGGTAAAGCATTTCTTGAACTTTCAAATAATAGAGCCCTTACTGGACAATTTTATATAGTAGAAACAAACTTCAAAAATAGTGTAAAGGATTTAATAAAAGATGGAATAATAGGAAATGAATCAAAAGGATATTTTATTGCTCATGATATATATGAGGAATGGGCATTAGAAAAATTTATTGATATTCATTTTGAGAAAAGAGAAGGCACTATATCATTTTTCAATTCAATTGGATATAACTTACCAATTAGAAGATCTTTTCGTAATTGGATATCTGATAAATTATTCTTAAACCAAGAAGATATCAAGACATTCATAGAAGATTGTATAGAGAACGAAGAGCTTGATACTTTTTGGAAAGATGAAATATTAATAGCTGTATTGTTATCAAAGTATTCAGATGCTTTTTTTGAATATTTTGAGAATGAATTATTAAATGACTCAAACTTTAACTTACTGAAAAGAATCTCTTTTTTATTAAGACTTGCGTGTAAAAAAGCCGACAAATCGTTTTTTGAGAATATAGGTTTAAAGAAACAACTTCCTTCAATTTTTAATAATATATTTTTAGAACCAAAAGGTTATGGATGGAGTTCCTATATCAAATTTATTTTTAATAATCTTGATAGAATAGACTATAAAAAAATGAATTTTGTTTTACCAATAATTTTTGAGTGGAATAATAAATACAAAAAAGGTGAAACTACAAAATTTGCCAGTTTGATTGCATTAAATTATTATAATAACTTATTAAATGAAGGATATTATGAAAAAGAACCATCAAATTTAATAAAGACTATATTATTTGGAGCTTCTGAAATTAAGAATGAACTCGAAAAAATTTTTAAAGAAGTTGTAGAGAATAAATATGTAAAATACAATGATCCATATTATGAGTTATGTAAACCAATATTAACTAAAATGGAATATAACCATATTGCAAAGATTAGTACTAAGTATGTATTAAAACTTGCAGACCTATTTTGGTATAAACCACAAAGAAAAAAACGAAACTATAGATATGATGAACTTGAGGAGGAGGAATACTCTTTAGTTGATGAACATGAATTTAGATACTTTCCTTCAAGTCTCTTCCAAACGCCAATTTTCTGGTGTTTTGAAGTTGAACAAAATTTAACATTTGATTTTATTTTAGATTTTACTAATAAAACTATCAAAAGTTTTCTAGATACTAAAAGAAATAGTAGAGATATATATAAAGTAAATTTTTCTATAAATAATATAAAAATAGAACAACTTCATAACTCAACTTTATGGGGAATGTATAGAGGAATGAATACATCACCTTATTTATTACAATCAATACTTATAGCATTAGAAGTATATTTATTAAGTAAAGCAAAAGTTTTAGATAAAAAAAATCTTGAGACTTTATTGAGTTACTTATTAATAAAAGCAGAAAATTCTGCAATTACTGCTGTAATTGCAAGTATTGTTCTTGCATATCCTGAAAAAACATTTGATATTGCACTAGAGCTTTTTAAAGTTAAAGAGTTTATAGAGTCTGATTTTAATAGAGCTATAACAGAGCATACAAACAATATAGATATGAGTTTTGATTTTACAAGTCAAATGCATTCTTTAGAAAGAGAAACTGAATCAAAAAGAGAACATAGAAAAGAATCACTTTCAAATAGTATGTTTAAATATCAATTATTAGATAAAAAGTATAAAAAAGAAAAAATATTAATTGAAGAGATTATTGATAATTACTATAATGAAATTGACAAAAAACCAAAAGAGAATAAAGATTGGAAACTATTTATCTCAAATCACATTGATTTACGAAATATGAATGTAAAAGAAGAAGTGAACAAAGAAAATCAAATAGTTATGAGTTTTGAACCTAAATTAAATGAAGAGTTAAGTAATTATAAGAAAACTGTGTTAGAAAGTATAAATGAGGCTAATAAATATACTCAGTTATCACTTTGGTCAACTCTTAAACTTGACAATAATGAAAAACATAAAGAGTATGATATTTACTCTTCAAATATACCTTTAGTAATCAAACGAATAAAAGAGATTTTAGAATCTAACGATATATTTAATGAACGTATACCTATTGATTGTAGTTGTATCTTATTAAGAGATTTTAACAAGTATTTAAATAAAGAAGAAAAAATATTATGTAAAGAGATCTTAATCGACCATATTTTTCATAGAGATGCAGATTATAATATTGAAAAATATATTAGTGTTTTTCCTACATTAATTAAACAATTTTCAAAAGAAAAAGATGATTTAAAAATGAAATTGCTAAAACTTTTAAGATTAGGATACGGTATACCAACATTTATAAGTATGTGGGAAACAGATTCTAAAGATGTCTATTCTTTAGTGATTGCATTTTTAGTTTTAGAACCTCTATATAATATTAGATATGATGAATATAGACATAGAGAAGATAGAAGTGGATATAGAGAAAGATTAGATTATAGTAAGATTTGGGATGAGATATTAGAAGAAAACAAAGAAATTGTAAAAAAATTTTATAATAATGAATTATCCTTTGAGGATATACCTATTTTTAAATCAATTAATATTGAGGTTTTATCAAAAGTTTTTAATATCTTTCCTATGAAAATTGAAACAGATGAAGTAAGAGATTTAAGTTATAAACTTAATAATACAATATCAAACAAAATATTATTAGATAAGGAAGATAAAGTAAGTTATCAAAACAGAGATTCTTTTTGTCTAAATTTGTCATATATTATGTTAAATTCAAAATTTGATGAGATTGATTTATATTTAAAACCAATTTTTGATAATTTTAGAAGTTGTGAAGTTATTTCGTCTTTATTAGATACATTAATCAATACTCAAAAAGTTTTGAATAAATATGAGTGTTTTTGGTACATATGGGAGAAGTTAAGAGAACCTATTGTTTTTTTATGTAAAAAAGGTGATGGTTATGGATATATTGATAAAATTATCCAAAGTTATTTTTTTTCAGGTTATACTTTTGGACGAAATATATTCCCTGATAATGTTAAAGAGTGGCATACTTTAAAAAATAAAAACAGAAAATTCTTTAAAGAAGTTTCTGAATCATTAGGACATTGTGTAACAACTTTGGATTCATTATCAACAATTTTAAATGGCGTTGCAAGTAATTATTTCAATGATGGAGTGTTCTGGATCTCAAATATATTAAAACATAATAATTTTACAAATAAAAAATTAGGTGTAAATACAGTCTATAATCTAGAAATTCTAATGAGAAAATATATTTATGAAAATCGAATAAAAATAGTTCAAACAAAAAATATAAAGGATAGTCTTTTAATTATATTGGATTTCTTAATAGAGAAAGGTTCTTCAAGATCTTATATATTAAGAGAAAGAATTCTATGAATAATCCTAGCTATATATAGCGGTGTTAGACTATAAGCTTTATATTTATGTTATTAAATATTTTCTCTTTATAGCTCATATATTTTTTAATCTAAAGAAGTGATCTGGCTACACTAATTCATACTTAGGATTTAAAAGTATCTAAGTTTTAAAAATAAGTTCCACAACCTGTAGTATTTGGAACTTTCTCTAAGTTTCATTTAAAGAAAATAAATTGTTCTAGTTTTAGCAAAGCATAAACAGAGTCCTTGCTTTTTAAGGTATTTTACCTTAATCGCCTCGATAGCAACTTTCAAATATTAAGTATAATATTCTCTAACCAAATTTAATTTTATTCCTTGATTTTTATTTAATTATACAATTCTAATGATTCTTTTTTAACAAAAGTTATAAAAACTTATGTATTTAATTTTTTTGTACATATTATTGTATATAAAACAGGTGAGTATATTTTGTTAGTAATGTACTATAACGTTCGTTTAAATTTACTAAATTGTATGAAAAAAGCTAACTAAATTTAAAACAAAATGTAAAAATCATAAGCTCTACAAAATAAAAAAAGGCTAAAAAAACCAATACCAAAGTAGATAACAAAAAACAATCCCCATTTTTTAAAAAAAACCATTAAAGAACAAAGATCTTTTTCGGCTTCATTAGTATATTCTTTATATTTACTTTTTAAATCAAAATAATCATATAGAAGTACCCAAGTTTTAATACCCAAAAGCATTGTTATAATTACGGGTATAAATAAAATATATTTAAAAAGTTCAATACTATCTATTAATTTATAATTAGTAAGAATTAAAGACCAATAAGCACCTATGCCATAAATCAATGTTTTATCAACAAATCTTATTTCTGCAATTAGACTTTTCATCATTTGGAAAGTATAATCAATTTTTATTTTTTTTAATTCAAATTTTTGTTCTTTATTGAAATCTTCGTTTTCATCAATCATAATTCAATAAATCTCTTTCAATTGATTTGATATCATTTTTACTTCTTATATTAATTTTATTTAAACTTTTACTTTAACTATTCATTTTATATTCTTAGAAAGAATTCAATATTTTATTTTCATATCAAACCTTTCCACCCACACCTTTAAACTTTTCAACAAACATAGCTATTTTTTGAAATACAGTTTGTTTTTTAGTTAAATATTGGGGATTTAAAGGACTCATTTTAGGCAAAATTGCATTTAATTCAGTACCATTCTCACTTGCATATTCTCGTTTTAATGAAGCAACTATATATCTTTTTGTAGCTTCTTCATTTAAGTTCTCATCTTTAATTAATTCATTTGCTTCTTTTTGTTGTTCAGCTTGTGCAAATTTAAAAAACTCATCAATAACACTAGCTTTATCTAAAATCTCATCTAAATTTGTTTGATTTATAAAATCAACAACCAAACTTTCTTTTGCTCTATTTCCTAAACTAGCTCTTATAACTCTTCTTACTTCTTCAACTAACTCTGATTTATTTTTTACTTTTTTATTATGGTCAAATATCAGTTCTAAAATATAGTCAAGGTTAATCTCTTGTGATTTAAGTAAATCAATTTCAAATACAATATCATTCCAGTCGATTGTTGATTCTTCTTTATCTTTAGAGTTTTTTTCTCTTCTAATCCACTCTCTAATATCATTATATGTTGATTTATAATCTTGAATGATTCTTTGTGATGGTATTTTAATGTCTTGCATTTTATTAAAATCTTCATCGGTTAAATAATGCTTTTCTTTAAATTCTTTAACAGCTTGCTCATCATTCACATCTAAATCTTGAATAGCTTTTAAACCAGCAAACTCATCATAATTTTGTAAAATATTTTCAGCTTTCAAGTATTCACCAAACAGTTTGGCAAACTCTTTTTTATCTTTATCTTTTTCGATTGCTTCAGGATTAGGGAATTTTTGTTGCAACTCTACTGTTATATCAATATAACCTCTTCTTGCTTCTCCTGATGTTATATCTGTAAAGCCTTGCATATATTCAGTATAACTTTTTTCTAAAACTACATTTTTAGTATTTTTATCTCCAAACAAAGTTATTGCATCAATAGTTGCTTGTTCTAAATCTCTAAAGGTTACAATATTTCCAAATGTTTTAGTAGCATCATAGATTCTATTAGTTCTTGAAAATGCCTGCATTAAACCATGGTATCTTAAATTTTTATCTACAAATAGAGTATTTAAAGTTGGTGCATCAAATCCAGTTAAAAACATTCCAACTACAATTAATAAATCAACTTCTTTACTTTTTACTCTTTTTGCTAAATCTCTATAATAGTTTTGAAACTCTTTACTATCAACTCCATAAGAAGTTTTAAACATTGTGTTATAGTCATCTATAGCCAAACTTAAAAACTCTTTTGCACTTGAATCCATTGCACTTGGCTCAAATGTTTCATCTTCAATATCACCAATTGCATCTTGTAACTCATTAGCAGCGAATGAAAAAATTGTAGCAACTTTTAAAGGTCTCTCTTTATCTTTTTGTAGATTCTTAAAAGCTTCATAATATAATTTAGCAGCATCAACACTACTAACAGTAAACATTGCATTAAAGCCTTTAGCTCCAACTTGCATTCGATGAGTTTTTTGATTAAATTTATTTAAAATATATTGTGAAATTTCATTTATTCTAATAGGATGAAGTAAGGCTTGTTTTGTCTCAAATGCACTTAACTTTTTCTCATCAGTTTCACTCTCTAATGCTTTAAATTGTGGTCTTACATCATTATAATCTACTTTAAATTTTAAAACTTTTTCATCTCGTATTGCATCTGTGATTACATAAGAGTGTAACTCTACTCCAAATACACTTGAAGTTGTTTCAGCACCCAAGGCATTTTCAGGAAAAATAGGAGTTCCAGTAAATCCAAATTGATAATACTTTTTAAACTTTTTAGATAAATTCTTTTGAGTTTCACCAAATTGGCTTCGATGACATTCATCAAAGATGAAAACCACATGTTTATTGAAAATCGCTAAATCATTTTCACTTTTCATTAAGTTATTTAGTTTTTGAATAGTAGTTACAATGATTTTATTATCATCTTTTTCAATATTTTGTTTTAGTCCTGCTGTGCTTTCACTTCCATTTACACTATCAGGAGAAAATCTTTGATACTCTTTCATAGTTTGAAAATCAAGGTCTTTTCTATCAACTACAAAAAATACTTTATCTATAAAATCAAGGCTCGTTGCTAATCTTGCAGCTTTAAAACTTGTTAGAGTTTTTCCTGAACCTGTTGTATGCCAAATAAATCCACCACCATCAATAGAGCTATATTTTTTAGCTTCATAAGAACTTTTTACTTTCCATATAAGTCTTTCAGTTGCTGCTATTTGATATGGTCGCATAATTAATAATGTATCACTTGTATCAAAAACACTATAGTTAATTAATACATCAAGCAGAGTCTTTTTTTGCAAGAATGTAGCTGTAAAATCTTTTAAATCTTTAATTAGTGTATTATCAGATTTAGCCCAGTTCATTGTAAAATCAAAGCTATTTTTATCTCTTTTTGTAGTGTTTGCAAAGTATCTACTATCTGTTCCATTTGATATAACAAAAAGTTGTAAATATTTATACAAAGAGCTTTCAGTATTGAAGCTTTCTTTAGAGTATCTATGTACTTGATTAAAAGCTTCTCTAATTGCAACACCACGTTTTTTAAGCTCTAATTGAACTAAAGGTAAACCATTTACTAATATAGTTACATCATATCGGTTAGCTTGTTTACCTTTTATAGCAAACTGTTTAATTACTTGTACTTTATTTCTAGCAATATTTTTTTTATCAAGAAGATAGATATTTTTAATAATTCCATTATCAAATGTAAAATCATATATATAATCATCATGGATTTTTCTAGTTTTATCAACTATATTATCACTTGGTCTATCTAAATACTCTTCTACAAAACGATTCCATTCATTATCTGAAAATTCTACTTTATTTAGTTCTTGCAGTTGCTTTCTTACATTTACAAGCATTTTTTCAGGGCTATTTAAATCACTTAAAAACTCATAACCTTGATTTTGTAAATCTTTGATAAGTTCATTTTCTAAATCAGCTTCGCTTTGATAAGAGCTTCCCTCTTGGTCAATTTTTATGTATTTATCTAAAACGATAAAGTTATTTGATTCCGTAATTGTTTTATATTCTGTCATTTTTTAATTCCTAGTTCCAAAACTTGTATTCACTACTCAAAAACTCAACTAATTCCTCTAGTTTATCTTTATCATTATCTTCTACTACTCCAACTTCTTCACCAGAATGTGCAGAATGATTTGAAAGATTAAGTATTCTATTTGCAAATGGATCTGGATTACCACTACCATCTTTAGGAAGAAGTTTTGTCCAACTTGTATATCCTAAAAATGTGGCTGTTTTTTCCAAAATATTCCGAAGAAAGGCAAAATGAAACTTTTTGATATCGTTAGTATCAATTGCGTTCTTGATTTCAGAAAGTAAAAATAAATGATATGAAAATGGAGTATTATTATCTAGTTCATTAAGTACAAATAAACCATCAGCATTTTTATCTAATCGAAACTTTTTTGATTGATTAGGTCTATATATAAGCAATTCTGTTTCATCCCCTGGGTTTTTATAATACTTATTATTAAACTCATTAGATAATACATTATAGAAAAGTGGATTATGTGTAGTAATAATAAATTTCAAATTTGTTTCATTTGACTTGATTAAATTAGCAATATCTACAGCCAATTCTATTAAATGGGTATCATCAAGTGAGCTTACTGGGTCATCTATAAAAAGATATTCAAGATCATTAAAATCTTGAGTAGACCGATCAGTAGGATTAGGAATACTTCGTTCTTCAATAATTTGTTCCAATAAACTATAAAAAATGCTCCATATAAAGTTACTTTCTTCCCCTTTTGATATCTTAATATTTAGTAAAGGACTAGCACTTCCATTATTAATTGAGAATGTTATCTTAGAGAAATCAGAGGTAATCATTGGTGTTAGTTTATCACTAGTATATCGTTGGAAATGATTTGTAATTTTTTGATCAAGTCCCTGCTCTTCGAGGAAAGTTACTAACCAATCTGTAAATCCATTCGGTTGAGTTCTTAACTCTCTTTCTTGATCATTATCTAAATCATTAAACCAATAAAATAAATCTTCAGTAAAAGCGTTATAATAAATAATCTTTGAAAAAGACTGAACATCATCTTCTTCATTGTCTTCATTTGTATTTTTAGGATCAACCAAAAGCCTAAATTCTCGAGATAAGCGGGTTTTACCAGAACCATTAAAAGCATAAATTAATTGAACTTTTTTATTCTCATTTTTAAGTTGTAGAGCAATCTGTTCTAATGTATTTCCCATACTATAACTCCAAATCTTGTTTTGGGAAAGTCAAAAGTAAATCTCTGTAATACTCATATTGTTTTTGTCTAAGTTCTATTTCTTTTGGTAAACCTTCACTTATAGAATTTGTAAAAGTGTCAAATTTATCTAGGATTGATACAATTCTTTCTTGTTCTTTAAGTGCTGGAATAGGGATTTTAAACTTTGCTAATTTATCTCCATGTACTCTAGTAACTTTTGTTCCAGTTCTATTTAATTTTTTGTAATCAAAAAATATTGGCATTTGAAGATAATAAGCTATATATTTTGCATTTTGATTATGTCTAAAAATATAAGTTTCGCCACTAACACACACTTCATTATCTCCCAGCCAAACTAAAGGCTTACATACATCTTCTATATTTTCGCTAGTAGTAGCAATAATTAAGTCGTTTTTTTTAGCTTTTTTAAGTTTTGTTGCTAATTCAGAAGATACAAAAGTTTTAGTTTTATCAGCAAAATTACCGTAATAAGTATATATTTGCCCATAATGAATTGCTGGAAATCCAGTTTCTGTAAAATCACTTTTTTGTAATCCACTACCTCTAATAAATTCACCAATTTCTCCCAAAGTCTTAAACTCCACTTCACCATCTTCAAAAGTCAATAATTTATCTCTATAATAAGTATATTGTTTTTTTCGTGCTGTAAGCTCTGCTGTAAGCTCTGCTGTAAGCTCTGTGAAATTGTCCAAAATACGGACAATTTCACTTTGTATATCTAAAGATGGGAGTGGGATAAACTTATTAGCAAAATTACTTATCCATTGTCGCTTATGGTCACTATCCATCAAATCACTTGGTAAAGTATTTAACCAATAATAAATATATTTTATTAAAATTCTAGATTCATCTTTTGATGTAATCATCTTCATTGCTGATGACTTTGCTTTAAAATCAAAATCTACCCATTTGTTTGCAGTAGTAAAATCATCAAAGATAATTACAGGAGTTTTTGATGCTTGATAAATACCATTTGTTTCGTCTGTATATCCAAGAATAAAAGTTTTTCCTGCTGTTAAAACTGGTGTTTTAAATTCATCACTATAGTTTTTTGTTTTTACTAAATATTTTGTTGGTTGTTCGTACTCCGCAACATCGTCCAATAACTTCCACTCAACCTCTACACCACCAAGCAACTTTTCCATAAAATTTAAATTACTCACGATTATAGTTCCTCTGTCTTAAATTCACTATAACCCTCATAGTAGTAACTTATATCAATACCTTTCATAAATAAAGCACGGTCGTCAATTTGCTCTGTTAATGCGAGCTTAAATAAGTGTTTGATTTCTATATCTTTTACTACACTTCTTTTCATAGCTGATAAATATTCATCTTTATCTATTTTGTTCCAGTCTATTACTTGTTTAATCTCTTTTTTTAGCATTAAATCAAGCCATATTCGTGTAGCTCTACCATTACCCTCTCTAAAAGGATGAGCAATATTCATTTCAATATATTTTTCTATAATCTCATCAAAATTACCTTGAGCCATTGAGTCAATATGTTTTAGTGAAGCTTCAAGATACATAAGTGGTGCAAAACGAAAATCATCTTTTGAGATATTAACAGTTCTCATAATTCCAGCAAAAGGATAAATATCTACAAATAGGTAATTATGTATAAAGCTAAGTCCTTTAAATGTACCAATTTCTACTTTGTTTATATCACCTGAGTCAAAAAGTTGTTTTGCTTTTTGTTTACTGATTTTTTCTTCTGCACGGGCTAGTTCTATTTGATTTGTTATACCTAATTTATTATCTAAAATCATGCAATATCTCCCTCGATTTGGGCAACAATTTTATCTATTTCACTTCTTAGATTATCTATTTTTGAAACAGTTGTTTTGATTTCTGCATTTAATTTATTTATATCTACTATTTCTCTTGTATCTTCTGATTCCACATAAGAACTAACAGAAAGGTTATAGTCATTTTGAGCTATTACATCATTATCAATATACTTAGCAAAGTGTTCAATATTCTCTTTACTATCAAATACTTTCATAATTTGGTCTAAATGGTTATCAACACCTTCATAAGTTAAAACATTATTGTTAGTTTGTTTTTTATAAAGGTTACTTGCATCTATAAATTGAGTTTTATTATCTGTTTTATGTTTTGAAAGAACTAGAATATTAACTGAAATTGAAGTACCAAAAAATAAATTTGGTGCTAGTGATATAACAGATTCTACATAGTTTCCATCTACTAAATATTTTCTTATTTTGGCTTCTGCTCCACTTCTATAAAAAATACCAGGGAAACATACTATTGCAGCTCTTCCTTTTGGAGATAGATAACTTAAACAATGTAACACAAAGGCAAAATCTGCTTTTGATTTTGGTGCAAGTACTCCAGCAGGTGCAAATCTATCATCGTTTATAAGTGTAGGGTCATCGCTTCCTATCCAGTTTACAGAATATGGTGGATTTGAAACTATCGCATCAAATGGCTTATCATCTCCAAAGTGTGGGTCTATAAGAGTATTTCCTAAAGCTATGTTAAATTTATCATAATTGATATTATGTAAAAACATATTCATACGAGCAAGGTTGTAAGTAGTGTGGTTAATCTCTTGTCCAAAAAATCCATCTTCTACAATATGTGCATCAAAATGCTTTTTAGCTTGTAGAAGTAAAGACCCTGAACCAGCTGCTGGGTCGTAGATTTTATTAACTGTTGTTTGCTTGTGCATTGCAAGTTGAGCAATAAGTTTTGAAACACTTTGAGGAGTAAAAAACTCTCCACCTGATTTACCTGCATTTGCTGCATAGTTTGAGATTAAGAACTCATAAGCATCACCAAATAAATCTATATGGTTATCTTCAAATTTTCCAAAACTTAAACCTGCTACACCTTTTAATACAGCAGATAACCTCATATTTTTATCTTTTACTGTATTTCCTAATCTATTGCTTGTTGTATCAAAATCTGCAAATAATCCTTTAATATCTTGTTCTGATGGATAACCATTTGCTGAACTCTCAATAGCTGAGAAAGCAGCACTTAAATCTGTATTTAGATTTGGATTCTCATTTGCATTTTTTGCAACATTTACAAATAGTTGACTTGGATATATAAAGTAACCTTTTGTTTTAATTGCATCATCTTTAATATCAGGTGTAATAACATCATCACTTAGTTCTGCATAATTAACACTTTCATCGCCACCTTCGATATAATTGGCAAAGTTTTCACTAATAAATCTATAAAACAAAGTACCTAAAACATATTGTTTAAAATCCCATCCATCAACGCTTCCTCTTACATCATTCGCTATTTGCCATATTTGTCGTTGTAATTCGGCTCGTTGTTGTGTACTTGTCATTATAAAATCCCTTATTATCTTTAATATTAATATTATTATTTCATTATATATTATACCTATCATATGGCTCAAATGGCTCTTTTTTGAAGAATTTTAATAAATTATAAATTTTTAGGCATAAAAAAAGGACACCTTTTCAGTGTCCTCATGGCATACACCGAGCCCGTCAAGTTCTTGACCGCCCACATTCCTCAATAGAACTGCATTATAACATATTAGAATAAAATTTACAAAATATTTTATAATTACATACTAAATAAACTTATTGAATGCTCCAAATATAAGAGGTTTAGCAACTTAACGTTTAAGTCGAGGAATATTTGAGCAGGGTCAACTATTTCTTTCCACTGATTTGTGATCCGGCTAAACTAATGTATATTCAGAATTAGGATTTTATAAAATGCTAATAAACATCTGTTTTCCGACACCTTTCAATTAAATCAAAAAATCACCTAAAAAATGCCTAAATTATATACGATAAATACTATCGAATTGTGATACAATACGAAAACTATATCAAAGAGGTTTTCCGTATGTTAATAGGTTATGTTAGAGTTTCAACTGATGATCAAAATCTTAATTTGCAAAAAGATGCATTAATAAAATATGGTGTTGATGAAAGAAATATATTTTCAGATAAAACATCTGGCTCAAAAGATAAAAGAGTAGGACTTGATAAAGCTATCGAGTTTTTAAAAGATGGTGATACTTTAGTTGTTTGGAAACTAGATAGACTTGGAAGAAGTTTAGCTCATTTAATTGATGTTATTACAAATCTGAAAAATAGAAATGTCTCTTTTGTATCTATTACAGAAGGTATGGATACAACAACAGCTTCTGGTGAATTGTTTTTTCATATCTTTGGAGCATTAGCTCAATTTGAAAGAAGTTTAATACAAGAAAGAGTAAAAGCTGGACTTGAATCTGCAAAACTAAGAGGTATTAGAGGTGGAAGACCAAGAGCTATTGATGATGAAAAAATGATTGCAATAAAAAAAGCTCTAGAAGATGGAATGAGTAAAGCTGCTGTTTGTAGAACATTTGGAGTGAAAAGAAGTACTTTGATTGATAGTTTGAATAGAAGTTGATTTTTTGATAGAATACAACAAAAATTTTAAAAGAATAAATATAGTTAATAATGATTGATAAAATAAATTTTAATAAAAAAATAAAATATAGTGATATAGAAACTGGCTCATTAATTTGGGTTAATTTTGGAGAAACTAAACACCTATTTTTAAAAGAGATGGAAAGACAAATAAAAGAAGATTGTTTTAATATTCAAGATTGTCCACATGGATTAAATCTTTTACATGAATTCTCATATTATCACATGGCTTTTTTAGTAAGTAATAAATTTAATGATACAGTTGCAGTTGTTCCACTTACTGAATATAAACATGATGATGAAAAATATATAAATTTAAATATTGTATTAGATGTAAAAGATTTTGGATTAACTTTAATGAAAAAAAGTACTATAAAATTGGATCAATTAAGATTTATTGATAAAACAAGAATTGTAAAAGTAGAAAGAAAATTAATTTCAAAAACATTAAAAAATTTATTAGAAAAGAAAATACATAGTTTATTTAGTATGTAATTATAAAAATATATTGTAAATTTTATTCTAATATGTTACAATACATTTCTATTAAGGAATGTGGGCGGTAATTTATTACGGGCTCGGCGTATGCCATGAGGACACTGAAAAGGTGTCCTTTTTTCATGCGATAAAATAAAAATCAATACTCATTTTTGTACTCTTTATAATCATTAATCAGTGACTGAACTATATTTTTATATTTTTCACAAGTTTCAAGAATATTTTTTTCCAAAGAGTTTAAAAAATCTATTTCTTCAATATCATAAGAAACCAATAAATCACTTTTAATTAGTTTTATATTTTTAATAATATTTTCTATCATAGATAGTAATTCATCTCTTACTAATCTTGGTTGAATATCTGTATGTACACAAAATCCTACTAGATCAAATGCACCTATTTTATTTGCAGTAAATTCATCACCAAATGCCATTGCAAATTCATTCTGAATATTTGGATACATAGCAATATTTACTAAATCATAAAATGGTGATACTTCTAATCCTTTTTTATTTACAAAGAATGAGACATTTTTTGCATGAGCATCATAATTATTGATGCATAAATTAAAGAGTGTCCATCTAAGAATATTTAATTTATTTAAGATTTTATTTGTTGATAATTTTGAAGATTCAAATAAATTCTTAAAATTTGCTTCACCTCTAAAATCAGCATAAACTTTCTCATATTTCATGCTAACATCTAAATCTAAAATTTGGCAACCATCAATGATATGTTTCTTTAAAACTTTAAATGCACCATCTTCATTTATTAAAAGTTCTCTATCAAATCTTTTTACAAATAATACATTTTGAGTATCAAACTTTTTTATTCCAACTTCTGCAGTGTTCAATCCACATAATTTTGCTAACTTCATACAAAAATATTCATTTAAAACTAAATGAATATTTTCATTCTTTTCAAATTTTAATATATGAGTTGAAGCAATTTCTCCTTCCCCTATTCCATATTTATCATTACCTAAAACAACCAAAGGCAATTTATCTTGAACTCCTGCAAGACTTAGTCTTGTTTTTTTGTCCCAAACTGTAATATTTACTTTATCTCTATTTATGATTCTTTGAGT
Source organism: Aliarcobacter sp. (assembly GCA_028688995.1). Classification (GTDB taxonomy): domain Bacteria; phylum Campylobacterota; class Campylobacteria; order Campylobacterales; family Arcobacteraceae; genus Aliarcobacter. The sequence goes on along the minus strand of JAQTXB010000016.1, from coordinate 3,770 downwards.
TAATTCTTCATTACTGATTTCTCTGAAATTTGTACTTAACTCTTTATTCGAAGTAAATGTAATAGCACCTGCTGTTTCATTGCCAATTGCTTCAATTAATGAGAATTGATTAGCTTTTGAAATATGAAAAAATTCACTTACAAATTCTAATCCTTTTCCTTCAGGTAAAAGATTTGATACAAATTTTTTTATGCTATTTGAATTTATATCTGTATTAAATTTTAAGTGTGGAGATAGTTCAAATCCTATTTCTTTCCAATTATTATCATAATTTAATTCTGCAATATTTGATTCTAAATCTATTTGTATAAACCCAACATAATCACTGTTACAAAATATATTTATATTATGCATCATTTGCTATCTTTCTCAAATTGTATGTTTATACTAAGTCCATTTACAACTTTTAAAAAGCTATCAAGAGTAATTCCACCACTACTATTTTCAAGTTTTGTGATAACATCAACTGGAACTTTACATAATAGTGCCGTTTGATGTGAAGTTAGACCTGATTGAGTTCTTTTTGCTCTAATAAATTTACCTAAGTATTGAGTTGTTAATTCATTCTCATTTTCAGGGTAATCTGTAATTTTAATTTTTTTAGCCATATTATTTTCTTTAATACTTTATTTCAAGTATTATAAAATAAAAATACTATTTTGTCAATATTAATACTGTATAATAAGTATTTTATAATTACTTATAAATTAATTTATTGGTAATTTTTTTATACGAGATAATTCTAAATTACAAAGAAATAACATTAAAAAAATAGGTATTGATAAAGGCATTAAAATATATAAATGAAATGATTATGGTAAGAAATTTAGCTCAATTAGACGACCAAAACCTATAGGAAATCATCTTCAAAAAGTATGTTTATAAACTTAAAAAATTTAGCAAAAGAATATATACGAAGTATTTCATGGATTATAAAGCAAATATTAGATTAAAAAAACTTGAAAAAGTTTATATAATAGTAATTGTGTTGGTTTGTGATGCAGTTTTTTACGGTAAACGAAGTGATATGCTAGGCACATTGTTTTTTAAAGATATTATTCAAAATCAGGTACTTATTTGGAAGTATATTGATAGTGAAACTATATATAGCAGAATATATACAATTCTTAGATTTAGGCTACATAATACCAATTATATAGGCATTTGTTGATATTTATAGTAGCATTTTTTAACACTAATTAATTTTTTTACTCTTCGATTTTTAGAATTATAATTTTAATGATTTATAGTAGCAGTACTATTCCGATTATATAGGCATTTGTTGATATTTATAGTAGCATTTTCTAATACTAATTAATTTTTTTACTCTTCGATTTTTAGAATTATAATTTTAATGATTTATAGTAGTAGTACTATTCTGATTATATAGGCATTTATTGATATTTATAGTAGCATTTTTTAACACTAATTAATTTTTTTACTCTTCGATTTTTAGAATTATAATTTTAATGATTTATAGTAGCAGTACTATTCCGATTATATAGGCATTTGTTGATATTTATAGTAGCATTTTCTAATACTAATTAATTTTTTTACTCTTCGATTTTTAGAATTATAATTTCTATAATTCTTTTATTACATTTTTAGATATTTTTCTATTAAGAATCCCTTTAAATAGTACTTTTAATCTTAAACATTTTTAAGATTTGTTTTGAAATACTATTTTACTATCGGTGTTAATTAAAAAAATACACTTTTATTATTTGGAAATCTTACTTTGATAGGTTAATTGATATAATAATTAGAAATGCACTTTATTTTTTTTAAATTTCAATATAAACTTAAAAGATCAAAGTAGTTTAATCTGACTACACTAATAAATACAAAGTAAATTTTTTATTAAAATAAAAAGAAGTGGAGTAGAAATGAAATTGAAAAAAATACATCAAAGAATTTATTACAGAGAGTGCAAGCACAAGAAAGATTCAAAAATTCAACTTGTGATTAATAGAAATAGATGAATTTTCAATATTAGATGAAGATGAAATTTACCAATTATTGTTTCTTGAAAAATCTGATTTAATGAAGAATTTGGGTGCCTAAATAATCATTTTTTATTATAGTTCACAAGATAATCATCCACTATTTTAATCATTAAATCCTTTTTTCATAGTTATTTATTTTAAAAAATATACTAAAATTTTCTATTATTTATTCTCAAAAATTTATTAAATCAATACTTTTAAAGGTATTGCCCAAAATTGATAATCTTCTATTTTATATGGTAAAACTTTATCTCCACCATAGAAAACTATACCTTTGAAGTTTTTATTACCTATTGTTTTTGTAAGAGCTAAAAGCCCTTTAAAATATTCACTTTTAATAGTTGAACTTGATTTAACTTCAATAGCTACCACATCACCTAAACTTGATTCTAGTACAAAATCAACTTCTTTTTGTGCTGTATCTCTAAAATGATATATTTCTATATCTTCATTTGCATTAGATTGATGTTTAATAAGTTCAGTATAAACAAAAGTTTCTACCAAATTTCCTAAGTGTTGATTTTGACCTAACATTGAAGATTCTACACTTGTATTTAATAAATAACTAGCAAGCCCCGAGTCTATAAAGTGAACTTTTGGGCTTTTAGTTACTTGTTTTAGTACATTGTTTGAATAAGAGGGAATTAGTTTTATGATATATAGAGCTTCTAATATTTTTACATATTTTGCAACTGTTTTATCTGCTATTCCGATACTTTTTGCAATGCTTGTATAATTCACAAGTGAGCTTACTTGTCCAGCTAAAACTTTTAAAAGTTTTGATAAATGAGAAAGTGTATCTACTTGTACATTTTCAATATTTGCAATATCTTTAGTAATTCTTGCTTTTATATAAAAATCATACCAAGCTTTTTTAGCTTTTATTGGAAGATTATAAACTTCTGGATAACCTCCATTTATAACCGCACTTATAAACTCTTCTTTTGAGATACTTTCAAAATCAATATCAAAAGTATTGAAATCATCACTAAAAAGTTTATCAATGATATTTATATCTCTTTTATTTATTTCACTATATGAAAGAGGATATAAATTAAAACTTACCATTCTACCTGCTAGGGATTCTTTTATTTTAGAGTTTTTAAACATATCTGAACTTCCAGTAAGTAAAAACATACCTTTTCTATTTCGCTCATCAACATACATTTTAATTGGTGGTATTATCTCTGGTATCATTTGAACTTCATCAATGGCAATATTTTCAGTTTTTGAAATATATTCAATAAAACCTTTTGGGTCAGAAGATGCAGTATTATAAATATCAGAATCATCAAAAGTGTAATATTTCATATTTTTATTTGTTGCTATTTTCTTTTGAAGTGTAGTTTTTCCTGATTGTCTAGGACCATTAATAGCCACTATTCTAAATGATTCTAACATTTCTATTATTGTTGATTCAAGTTTTCTATGTACCATATTGTTCTTCTTTTACGAAATAAATTTTATATTATTACGAATTATATTAGTTATAATTACGAAATTATTAAAAGTATAATACGAAATATATACTTAAAAGCAAGTTTTATTTCATATCTTTGTAGCATTAGCACAATTTGAGAGATCTTTAATACAAGAAAGAGTAAAAGCTGAACTTGAATCTGGAAAACTAAGATGTAGTCGGGTAAGAACATCACTTCACAATGACATCCTCCCCTAAGAACCGTACTTGCGACTTTCCCCGCATACGGCTCAAGCACTGAACTAAACTTTTGTGAGGTTTTTAAGGGCAAAATATCTTTTGAT
>JAQTXB010000004.1 GCA_028688995.1 Aliarcobacter sp. | reverse complement strand
TGGTTTTTTCAATTGAATCTTTTGTAACTTCTGACGTTGTAAAATACATAACAGTTACACTACTTAGCGACATTAGTACAAACAATGCTACTATTATTTTATTACTTATCTTTTTTGTTATTAATTCAAACATTAACTAGACCTTTACTCTAAAAATTTTCTAAAATACTTTTAACATCAATAATAATTCCAATACTTCCATCACCTCTAACAGTTGCACCAGCAACTGAATCTACTTTTTTAAAGTTTGTTTCTATCGCTTTTAAAACTACTTGCTGTTGTTGTAAAAATTCATCTATAAAAAAAGCTGCTTTTTGAGTGCCTGATTTTACAATTATCAATATACCTTGTGTTAACTCTTTTGTTTTTGGAACAATGTTTAAATATTCATATAATCTAATTATTGGAATAAACTCATCCCTTAACATAAGTAAAGATGAACTTCCATCACCTACAAGTTTTATCATCTCTTTTGATGGCTGAACAGATTCAATAATTGATGATGTTGGTAATATAAAAATATTATCTCCAACTTTTATATTTAAACCATCTAAAATAGAGTGAGTTAAAGGGACAGTTATAGTAAAAGAAAAACCTTCTTCTATATCACTTTTTATCTCCATCTTACCATTTAATCTTTCTAATTTTTCTTTTATTTTATGGATATTTTTTAATTGATTTTCCTCTTCTGTTTTATGAAAATCATCTTCAAAGTCTAAATCTTCTTTTGGAAATCCTTTTCCATCATCTTCAATTGTAAACTCTATTTGTCCATTTAGTTGTTGAGCTATTACTCTAATAGTAGCTTCTGGATTTTTATCTTTTGCAATTCTTTCTTCTTGAGTTTCTATTCCATAAAGAATAGAATTTGTAATTAAAGTTTTAATACAAAAATCTAATTGTTCAACTAAAGATTTATCTACTTTAGTATCTCCACCAACTATTTGCAATTTAATTAATTTATTTGAAGGAGTTAATTCATGAACAACATCATTATAAATTCCATACATACTTTCAAATGTAATCATTCTAATATCTGTCGCATAATCTTGAAGTTCAACAATATGTCTTTGAAAAAGAGTAATTTTTTCAAGTAGATTCTTTTTCTCTTCACTAGCAGGCAAATTATCAACACTTTGAGACATCATTGAGTTTGTAATTACCAAATCACCAACTTTATTTAAAAGTTTTTCTAGCTTTTGTAAATCAACTGTAACATTTGAATTAGTCATTTATTTCCTTTTAGCTTTTTTACGAGTTGTATTTATTTTATATTCTGTCTTTTTTAATTTTTCTATCAATTTTGAAGAGATTTTATACATATTCATCATAATATCTCTTTTTTCAACATCCAAATCTTTTTTTGAATTATCATATCTATTTATTAAATCAATATAATCAATATCTTTTAAATATGGGTAAAAATAAGCAGTTTTTTCTTCTTCAATTATCCACTCACTCAAAAGAGAAATTACAACCAACTCAGGAATCCAAAAACTCCCATTTGGTAAACAAACTTCAATTGTTTTTATTAATGAATCATAATAAATCATTAATGGTTCTTCTTTTTTTGCAAGTATTTTTAAAGTTGCATTTTTATGGGCATTTTCAATCAAACTTCTTAAATAAGTAGAGTTAATTACTGTATCTTGAAGATGTTCTAATAAAACCTTTAATGAAGAGTAAACAACATCATTATCTTCATCATTTCCTAGTCTAAAGTTATAACCTATAGTCTCAATTTGATGAAAAGATTGTTCTAGTGTAGTTCTAATAAATACTAAAAGTGCTTCTGTTTTTATATCTCTTAATAATTTTGGTTTTACTCTATTTTTACAAGTCATATTCATGTTATATTAAAAGGAAAAGTTAAAAACTTTCCCAATCATCTCCATCATCAGCTTTTGCTACTACTGTTTTTTCTACTTTTTTTTCAATTGTAGAAACCATTTTTTTATTAGGTACAACATTTATACTATTATGAGAAACAGATGAAATATTCATATTTCTTGCTTTAACACTATTTTTCTCATCAAACTCTTTATTGTCTACACTTTTTATAACTAATTTAGCTATTTCATCAGTAACTCTTGCTACATCCTGAGTTTGTGTTGCAATAGATGCATTTAATTGTGTTTGTTGATCTAGTTGATTTACAGCTGAATTTATTTGTTCAATCCCTAAAAGTTGCTCTCTTGAAGCACTCTCTATTTCTGAAATAAGATTAATAGTTTGAGAGATATTTTGATTTAATCCTTTATATCCTTCAATCATATTATTTGCTATTTGTTTACCTTGATTTGCTTTTGATGTTGCATTTTCAACAATTGTTTTTATCTCTTTAGCTGCTTCTGCACTTCTTGATGCTAGGTTTCGCACTTCTGCTGCAACAACTGCAAATCCTTTTCCAGCTTCTCCAGCAGTTGCTGCTTCAACTGCTGCATTTAAAGAAAGAATATTTGTTTGGAATGCAATCTGATCAATAACAGTTATCGCTTCGTTAATTGAATTTACTTGAACATTTATCTCATCCATAGCAACAGTAGTTTGATTTGCTAATTTTTCTCCATCATTTGCAGATTTTGTTACGTTATTTGAGAACGAAGCCATTTTTGCAATATTTTGTGTATTATTTCTAATGTTACTTGTAATTTGCTCTAGTGCTGCAGCTGTTTCTTCAAGACTTGCTGCTGCTTCATTTGAACTAAGATTTAATCTGTTTACATTAGCTAATAAAATATTTGAGCTCTCATCAAGGGTTAATCCATTTGATTTATTTTCAACTAACATTTCATTTATAATTTGAGCTAAATTATTTAATCCTTTTGACACTAAACCTGAATCATTATCAACTCTATCTCTAAAATCAAATTTTGCAAAATTATCTAAAACTCTAATTAATTTATTAATATCTTGAGCAACATTGCTAGAAGTATTTTCAATCATTTCATTAAATGTATTTTTCAACTCTTCTAAACTTTGATTTTGAGTATGTTTAATAATTCTTTGGTCTAACTTACCATGTTTTACTTCATTTACAACTCTTTTTACATCTTCAATTAATTCATGGTCTTGAATAATTAATTTTTGAGTTTTTTCAATATTTTCATTTATAACTTTTGCCATTTTCCCTATTTCATCATTTGAATCTATAGAGATAAATTTAACATTATTATTCTCTTTATTTAAAAATTTAAAGAAATCTACTAATCCGTTATCTAATAAGTTAACTTTTGTAACTATATCTTTTACAATAAAATATGATGTAATACCCAATACAAAAAGTATCACTAAAACTACAAATACGATATTTATTAGGCTACTATTAAATTGTTTTTCTATATCATCAATATAAATTCCAGAACCAATAACCCATCCCCATTTTTCAAACTTTTTAACATAAGATAGTTTTTCGTATAACTCTTCTGTGTTTGTTCCATCAACTTTTGGTTTTGGCCAAAGGTATCCTACAAATCCTGTATTACCTTTATTTACAACTTCAACAAATGATTGGAAAAGATTTTTTTTACCATCTGTTTTTACTACTTCATTATTTGAATATTCAAGTTCTGTTGCACAATTAAATTTCTCAGCATTAAGAACTTTTCCATCTAATGAAGTAGCTATTGGATGCATAATCATTTTTGGATGAGGCAAAGTATCATCATTTATCCAAATATAATTTTTTCCATCGTATCTTAGTTTCTTTATAGCATTTAAGGCATTCTCTTTTGCTGTTTTTTCATCTATTTTACCATCTAAAAAAGCTTTATACTCTGATTCTACTAAACTATATGGGAGTTCAACAATATTTACTAATTTTGATTTCTTTTCAGAAATTAAAATATGTTTTTCATCAATTAAAAATATTGTACTAATTACAACAAAAGATAATAAAGATAAAATCCCTATAATTAACATTTTTTTCAATACATTTAAATTACTAATCACTTTTTCCCTTTTAATTATTATTTTCTTATTGTTTTTCTAATAAAATAATTTTACCTAAAAATAGTATCAAAAAAATAGCATTTTTTCATATATCTTTATTATTTTATAAAATTATTACTGAATAATTTTATATTTATTAAATAATTATTTTTTCTTTTTAACTAATCTGGTATTCTATCTTGAAGAATCTGAATAGCTTTTTTTAAAGGCTCTATTTCAAAATTATAAGATTCTGCTTTTTTTAAAGCTTTTTCTATACTCTTAGTGCTTAATAAAGAGTTTGTATTACATGCTGTTTTAATAACATCTAGATATTGAGCTTTTTGTTTATACTCAGCTTTACAATTTTTTACATCATCAACAAATTCTATCATGTGTACTAATTCATCACTTAATTTCCAGTATTTAAAAATCTCTGCTGTTACTTGTGATGTGGTCATTTGTAATAACTCTCTTTCTATAGTAACTACATCAATATCTGATTGAAGTTTTTGTGTAAACTCTTCAAGTAAACCCCTACTAATTATCAATTCAGATAAAACAAATTTACCAGTTTCTTGAAGGATTGAAGCTAATAAAATATCATCTTTTATTTCATTATCGATTTTTCCAACCCATAAATTTACTAAATTTGATGATGCAGTTGAAGCTTTAATAAAATCTTCTGATTTAATATTATAAGGTGTTAAATCTGTAGATAAAAGATTATTAATTGTTTCACTAATAGTTACATAAATTGTAAAATTAATTCCTAATAGATTAATAACTCTTCCAACAGATTCAACTTTTGATCTAAATCCAAATAATGAAGAATTAGCCGTTTTTAGAAGAGTTGTAATAACTAAAGCATCTTTTTCGATAATTTTTGTCAATTCATCTACTTCTTTATCTTTTTTCTTTCTAAATTTTTCTATCTCATCTATTGTTTGAGGTAGTGGTGGCAACGACTCTATTTTATCTAAAATATTTTCTAGCATTTATATTCCTAATTTTTTGTTAAAACTCTATTTCAAGTAATAATTTCTATAATTGAATAGTATCAATAAATAGTATCATTCCAATATCATTTTCTTATTTACCTCTAAACTGCTTCGTATTTACTGCACTTACTACATTATTTGCTAAAACTGAAGTTTGTGAAGAAATATCATTTGTTTGATTTGCAATATTCGCATTTATTTGTGTTTGTTTATCTAAACTATTAATTGCATCTGCAATTTGTTCCATTGCAACTTTTTGCTCTTTAGCTCCATTTTCAACTTCTTTAATTAATGAAAGTGTGCTATTAATATTGTTATTTAAATTACCATAACCTTTTATCATTTCTGCTGCAATTTCTTTACCTTGATTAGATTTTAAAGTTGCATTTGAAACTATTGCTTTTATCTCATTTGCAGCTTCTGCACTTCTTGAAGCTAAATTCCTTACTTCTTGTGCTACTACAGCAAATCCTTTTCCAGCCTCACCTGCAGTTGCTGCTTCAACAGCTGCATTTAATGAAAGAATATTTGTTTGAAAAGCAATTTGGTCAATTACTGTAATAGCTTCATTTATAGCTGTAACTTGAGCATTAATTTCATCCATTGAAACATTTGTTTGATTTGCTAATTTTTCACCTTGTGAAGCTGAAATATTTAACTCATTTGCATAATTAGACATTTTTATTACATTTTGAGTGCTATTTACAATATTACTTGTAATCTCTTCAACAGCTGCTGCTGTTTCTTCAAGTCTAGCAGCAGCATCATTTGAAGCTCTATTTAATTCATCAACATTTTTTGTTAATTGATTAGAACCTAATAACAAGGTTTCTCCATTGTTTTTATTTTCAACTAACATAGTTGTAATTGCTTCACCTAAAATATTAATACCATCTACAAGTTTTTTTAATTCACCTTCAATATTATCATTACTAATTGTATTCATATAGTTATAATTTGTATATTCAGCTAATACTCTTAAAATATCACTATTAATTCGTTGTTGTGTATCTAACATTTTATTTATAGTTTTTGCCAATGTTCCAACTTGAGGATTTGCAGCAACAGAATTTACTCTACAAGAGTAATAACCTTTTTCAAACTTATCAAGAGTAATAGCCGCTTCACCAACACAAAGTAAATCTTTTTCTAAATCTCCATTTATCCTATCAATATTATAGTTTACCATACGAGCTAGTTTTCCTAACTCACCTCTTGTATTTAGTTCTATGTATTCAAGCTCATTTATTTCTCTATTTAGATATTTCATAAATTGTTCAATACCTACATAAATTTTATCAATTCCTCTACTAATACTTGAATTAAAAAATGTCACAAAATAAAGAATTAAAATAACAATAAAAACAGTTACAAAAATCATAAAATACATGAGAGTTTCCTCTTTTTCTAACTCTTTATCCATATCACTTGCAAGATTTTTAGCTAATTGGTCATCTATTTGTTTTAATATATCAATTTTTTCTGTCATTTTATTAAACCAAATAGTAGGATCAATATCCAAAATAAGCTCTTTATTCTCACCATATGATAAAAGAATCTCTCTCATTTTTTCAACTTCCAAAATAACTGGATTATTAAACTTTTCATTAAAAACTTTTTGATTATCACCTGCATATAAAAAGAAGGTATCAAAAAATATTTTTTGATCATTAACTAAACCAATATATTTTGAATACATTCCAGGAGCAAATGATTTTGCTACAATTGTGCTAGCTCCAATTGCTCTTTCAATTCCAACTCTCTCTTTTGCCATTAAAAAATTATAATAAGCAATAATATTTTTAATCGAATTTTCACTTCCAGCACTTGTTGATGTTAGAGCTATAAAATTTAATAAAATTGTATTAATATTTGAATAGTATGAAATTGCTTTTTTTGAATCTATTTGTAAATTATCAACTTCAGTTCTTAAACCTTGAATATTTGCTAACTCTTTTAAAACATTATCAATTAGAGTTTTCCCATTTTGGGGATAAATTGAAACGGGTATTTGTTCAACATTTTTTTTAAACTCTTCAATACTTTTATTTGTAAGTTCTTTTTGAGTAGTTAAAGTATCTTTAAATTTATTTCCTTTACTAGTAATAAAAGCTGCACTTAAACCTCTTTCTTTTTGTGTTTCATGTAATAAAAGAGATATTTTCCCATTCAAATTTGTAATTTCTTTTACATTATTTAATGTTGATTCTTTATTGTATAAATCCATATCAATATAAAGTGACATACAAATAATAAATACTAAAGGAAAAAAACTTAGTACTTTTACCTTATTTTTAATTGACATTGTTCTTAAATATTTCATAATTAGTCCCTACTTCATACTTTTATAGATTTTTTCATATTTTTCTATTTCACTTTGAGCTGCCATTCGTCTACAAGAAATGTATCCTTTTGAGCCATCACATGAAATAAAAGGAAATACCGTTGCAAAAACCCAATAAAAATCACCTGACTTTGTTTTGTTTTTTACAAAACCTTTCCATGATTTGCCACTTTTAACAGTATTCCACAAACCTTCAAAGGCAGCTTTTGGCATATCTTCATGCCGTACAATATTATGAGGTTGTCCTAATAATTCTTCTAATTTATAACCAGCAAATTTACAAAACTCTTCATTTGCAAATCTGATAATTCCTTTTTCATCTGTTTCAGATAACAAAAATGAATCTATGCCTAATTTCAACTCTTGTGAACTCATTAACTACCCTCTTTCAATAAATAATAAAACAATAAAACAACAAAATATTTTATTTTAATATTATGATTGTAGCAACAAATAATATTAAAATGGTATCATTTTAGTTTTTTAAACATTTCAATAATAACATAGAAATGTAAGGGGAATCTGAGGAAAATCTGAGGAAATATTGGGGTTTTGAAAAAAAATTGAAAGTAAGAAAGTTTAAAAACTTTCCCACTCACCATCATCTGACTTATTTGATACTACTTTTGTTTCTTTTTTTATTGGTTTATGTTCAACTTTCTTATGTACTACTTGGTTTGTTTTTATATCAAATGATGAACTTGATTTTAAATTCATATTTTTTGCTTTTGCCTCTTTTTTACCTTTGAACTCTTTTGCATCGGCATCTGATACTATTATTTTTGCTATCTCATCTGTTATTACTGCTACATCATGTGTTTGAGATGCTACTGCTGCATTTTGTTGAGTTTGTTGGTCAAGTTGATTTACAGCATCATTTATTTGCTCAATTCCAAGTAACTGCTCTTTTGATGCACTTTGAATATCTGAAATCAGATTTATTGTATGCGAAACATTTTGATTTAATTGTTTATAACCATCTATCATATTTCCAGCTATTTGTTTTCCATAATTTGCTTTTGTTGTTGCTGTTTCTACAATTGTTTTAATCTCTTTAGCTGCTTCTGCTGACCTTGATGCAAGGTTTCTTACTTCTTGAGCAACTACTGCAAATCCTTTTCCAGCTTCACCAGCGGTTGCTGCTTCAACAGCAGCATTTAAAGAAAGAATATTTGTTTGGAAAGCTATTTGGTCAATTACAGAAATTGCTTCATTTATAGCATTTACTTGAATATTAATTTCATCCATAGCAACAGTTGTTTGACTTGCTAATTTTTCTCCATGGCTAACTGAAGCTGTTACTTCATTTGAAAGCATTGCCATTTTTGTAATATTCTCTGTATTATTTCTTACATTACTTGTTACTTCTTCTAAAGCTGCTGCTGTCTCTTCTAGTGATGCTGCTGCTTCATTTGAGCTTTGGTTTAATTTATCAACATTTCTAAGTAAGATATTTGAGCTTTCATCTAGTGTTAATCCATTTGATTTATTTTCTATCAACATTTGAGTGATTGAATCACCTAAATTATTTACTCCATTTGCTAATTTTAAAAGATGCTCTTTTATATTTTTTGTTGGAATTTTATTTAAATAGTTATATTTAGAATACTCTTCTATTATATTAAGCACATTATCAATATTTGACTCTAAATTTCCTGCCATATTATTTAAAACATTTTTTAATTCCATTAAGGCAGGATTTGAAACACTTATATTTAGTCTTTGACATAAATCACCTTGCTCAAATTCACTTAATACAGATATTGTTTCATCTATAAGTCTTCTATCTTCTTCTATTCCTTTTTGTGTTTTTAATATATTTTGGTTTACAACTTTTGACATCTCACCAAATTCATCTTTTGAATCTAAAGTGATTAATTCTACTTTTGCTGATTCTCGATTTAAATATGCAAAAAAACTAAAAAGTCCATCTTGAAGCTCTTTTAATGAAGAAGTAATAGAACGAGTAATAAAAAAAGCTATTCCTAAACCTAAAATAATACTAATCAAAATAATTATAATCATCATAGTTTCAGCTTGTGAATAAATTTCATCACCAGTAACACTTGCTTTATTACCACCATCAACATTAATTTTTACAAGATCTAAAGCATCAGTTGAAAAATCATTAAATACTTCTTCTCCTTTACGTAAAATTATTTGAGCTTCTTCTGTTTTATTTTGACTCGATACAGCAATTAACTCTTTATGAATATCCATATATTTATCAAATTTTTTAGAGAACTCTTCATATATTGCTTTTTCTTCAGGAGATGAAATTAATTTTTCATAGTTTGCACGATTTTGTTTTATTAAAGATAAAACAGCATCAATAGTCTCTTCAGCTTTTTTCATATCTTCTGTTTTTTGAGCTAATACATGTTGATACTCTGCAATACGTAAATCAGAAGTATTTGTATTAATCTCTTCAATCACTCGTATACTTGGCATCCAATTTTCTGCCAAAATAGTAGATTGGTCATTTACTATGCTCATTTTTTGTATTGAGAATATTCCTAATATTAGTAAAAATACTAACACTATTCCAAAGCCAGCAGCTAATTTTCCCATTACTTTCATATTTTTTAACATATATAAATTCTCCTTTTTTATTATTTAATTAATTTATAAAAATTTTATCTATAAATAATATTATAATAGTATCAATTTAAATTTTTTAATATAAAATAATAATATATAAATGTGAGAGAAATCAGAGAGAATTTTAGGGGAAAAAGGAAAGTTTTAAAAACTTTCCCATTCTCCATCATTTGATTTATTTGTAGATATTTTTGTTTCTTGTTTTTTTACTTTTTCTTCAATTTTTTTATGTATTACTGATTTATTTTTTACCTCATAAGAAGAGTTAGATTTTACATTTATATTTTTAGCTTTAACTTCATTTTTACCTACAAACTCTTTTGAATCAGCATTAGATACAATTAATTTTGCTATTTCATCTGTTATTACAGCTACATCATGGGTTTGAGATGCAATACTAGCATTTTGTTGTGTTTGTTGGTCAAGACTATTTACTGCATCATTTATTTGTTCTATTCCTGAAAGTTGTTCTTTACTTGACATTTCTATATCAGAAATTAAATTTATAGTTTGAGATATATTTTGATTTAACTCTTTATATCCACTTATCATATTATTTGCTATATCTTTACCTTGATTTGCTTTTTTTGTTGCATTTTCTACAATACTTTTTATCTCTTTAGCTGCTTCTGCTGAACGAGATGCTAAGTTTCTTACTTCTGCTGCAACTACTGCAAACCCTTTCCCTGCTTCTCCTGCTGTTGCTGCTTCAACAGCTGCATTTAATGAAAGAATATTTGTTTGGAATGCTATTTGGTCTATTATTGAAATTGCATCTGTTATTAGATTAACTTGTACATTTATTTCATCCATTGCAACTGTTGTTTCATTTGCTAGTTTTTCTCCATCATGGGCTGATGCAGTTACACTACTTGAATAACTAGCCATTTTTGCTATGTTTTGTGTATTATTTCTAATATTTGATGTTATTTCTTCTAGTGCTGCTGCTGTTTCTTCAAGACTTGCTGCTGCTTCATTTGAACTTATATTTAATTTATCTACATTTGATAAAAGAATATCTGAACTTTTGTCAAGTGTTAATCCATTTGATTTATTCTCTACTAGCATATCATTTACAACATTAGCAAGATTATTTAATCCAACAGAAACTTCTCCCAAACTATTTCCTGTTATTCTATGTCTAAAATCTAATTTTTGAAAAGATGTTAAAGCATCTGATATTTTATTTAAATCACCATCAACTTTTGAAGATACAATTTCAAATAAATCATTAACACCATTTTTAAGCTCTTCTATCCCTTCATTTTTAGTTGATTCTATAATAGTTTGTTTTAATATACCTGTTTTTGCTAATTCAATAGCTTTTTTAACTGCATCTATTACTTTTTTTGCTTCACTAATATCTTGTGCAAATTTAACAACCCTTGTTACTTTTCCACTTTTATTTTTTACAGGAGTATATGAAGCTTGAATCCAAACAGAACTACCATCTTTTCTAATTCTTTCAAACTCATTTATTTGAGATATTCCTTTATTTAAGTTATTCCAGAAATCAGCATAAGCAGTTGTACTTATATATTTTTTATCACAAAACATTCTGTGATGATTACCAACAACTTCATTGAGTTTATAACCTAAAACATTTAAAAAATTATCATTTGCATGTAATATTGTTCCATCAGGTTTAAATGATATAATTGCAAAGTTTTCATCCATTGCACTCAATCGTCCTGCTTCTTCTTCATTCTTTGTAAAATTAAACATAATAACACCTTTCTTTGTTTATTAAATAATATCAATAAATAGTATTCAAATAATATCATTTAAAAAAATCTTATTTTAGAATTGCAAGTCTAACACATAAATCTGAGGAAAATATGAGGATTTCTTATTATCTATAAAATTTAGTTAAAATACAAAACTATAAATTTTAACTATGAGAGATAAATGCAAAAATCAACTGAAATTTTTATGGATTTAAATGAGATTATAAATAATGCAATAGAAGGTATTTTAATAATCAAAAATGGTTTTATCCAAAATATGAATCAATCCTTACTTGATATTTTAGGATATGATGATAAAAAAGAGTTAATAGGAAATCTTGCAACAGGTATTTTAATACCAACATCAAAAGAAAAATTTATAAAATATAACAGCAAAATCTTTCAAGAAATATCAATAATAACAAAAAATGGAGATATTATTCCTGTAATTATAAAAATCAAAGATATAACTTTTTCAAATGAAGAATATAAAATGGTTTCTATTTTAGATTTAACTGAATTAAAAGAAAAAGAAAGAATGGTTCTTTTACAATCAAAACACTCTGCAATGGGTGAAATGATTTCAATGATTGCTCACCAATGGAGACAGCCATTAGCTTGTGTTTCAAGTATACTAAGTAGAATAAAATTAAAAAATAATATGAATAAAGTTGATAAAGAGTTTTTAAACACTGTTTTAGATGAGATGAATGAATATATCCAATACATGTCAATTACAATAGATGATTTTAGAAATTTTTTCAGTATTGACACAAAAAAAGAGTTACTTTCTCTACCTGAAATAGTTTTAGATGTTCAAAAATTAATAAATAAATCTTTTGATTCACAAAATATCAATATTGATATTCAAAATGTTGAATTAACAAAAAGATATTTATATAAAAATGAAATTATTCAAATTATAATAAACATATTAAACAACTCAAGGGATGCTTTTTTAGAAAGAAATATTCAAAATCCTCAAATCAAGATCTCATTTTCGGAAGATGATGAATTTCAAAATATTTTTATTGAAGATAATGCAAAAGGAATTGATGACAAAATCATATCAAATATTTTCAACCCTTATTTTTCAACAAAAAGTCAAAAAAATGGTTCAGGCTTAGGTCTTTATATTTGTAAAACTATCCTTGAAAAAAATAATCAAGGAACCATAAAAGTTGAAAATAAAAATGATGGTGTCATCTTCAATATTATTATAAATAAATTCTAGAATTATTCACATATAACTCTTGGTTCATATTTTCCTGTTCGATAATTTAACGTTTCTGCAATGTAAAAATTTTTATTATCTTTTAGACAAATTTGTTTTGCATCTTCCAAAGAGTTAGAATCAAAACATCCTGAAAATAAAACAGCAATACAAAGAATTTGTAAATATTTATACATAAGAAACTCCTTTTAAATTAAATTATCTATTCCTACTAAATAGTATTAATTACATAACCTCTATTTGATGAATTTTTAATAAATAATTCATCTGTTTTTTCTCGAATATGTTTAACAACATTTCTTAATGAATAGATTGAAAACTCTTTACCTTTCCAAACAATATCTGCTATGTCTTCATATGTAACTAAAGTATTTACTTTTGAAGCAAGTAAACTAACCAATCTTCTTTCAGTTCGTGTAAGTTTAATGATTTTTTTATCTTGAAATAAAATCTCTTTATTTATGTCAAAATAAAATCCTTTTTCAAATTGAACTTTTTTATTAGAGTTCAAAAAGTTTAGACTTAACTCAATATTATCTAGTAAAATTTTTTCATCAACATTTTTATTAAAAATTGAATAAACATTAGAAAATTTATATATTGAAAGGTCTTCTGAAATATCATCTTCTAATAAAATCATAGGAACATTTAAACTAGATAATCTTGTAAGTTTAAACCCTTCTATAAATTTTGGTAATAAGCTATTACTATTATCAAAAACTATTAAATCAAAACAATTTATTTCAGCTTTTAATAAATAAAATCTATCATTATTAAAAAAAACAACATCATATTTATCACCTAAAACTTTTTTTATTTTATTCAAATACTCAACATCAGTGCTAATAAGTAAAACTGAACTAATATTTTTATTATTTGCGATATCTATAAAAACACTATTCATGTAAATCTCCTTAATTAATATCTCTTAATGTAATTTTATAATTAAATAGTATTACAATAATATCATTTTAAATAATTTCATAAAGAAATTATTAATTTTTATAATATTCTATTTAAAAGGGTTTATATTTGATTTTTGAATTATTTTTTTCTGAAATATTTAATAAGTAATTTTTATTTTTAAGTTATATCATAAAAGTATCTTTTTTTAATAAATAAAAAAAGATACTAATTAAATGTTATTTTATGTATTCAACAATATTTGCTAGAGGTTCTCTTAGTTGAGTTGATTGTTCATTTATTCTATATCCAAAAGGAATAACTAATGATAATTGATATTTTTTAGTATCAAGTCCTAAAATCTCTTCAACTTTACTTTTATCATATCCTTCAATTGGACAAGAATCTATACCTTTAACTGCTGCTGCTGTCATCATATTTCCTGCTGCAAATGCTGTTTGTTTTGCAGTCCAAGCATAAATATTTTCATCACTACTTAAAGTATCTTTTAAATGCCCTGCATATAATCCTATATAAAAATCTAATTTTTCTTGAGGCATTTCTCTTCTTTTAAATTTTCTCTCAACTTCACCAGATTCTGGTTTAACACAATCAATTCCAGCTAAAACAACAACTAAATGAGAACAAGATGTAATTTGAACTTGATCCCAACAAGCAGGTTTAAGTTTTGCTTTTAGCTCTTCATTTGTAATAACTAAAAATTTCCAAGCTTCCATACCAAAAGAAGATGGCGATTTTCTTCCTGCTTCTAAAATATAGTTCATATCTTCATCACTAACTTTTTTTGTTTCATCAAAAATCTTACACGCGTGTCTAAAATCCATAGCTTCCATAAATGTTTTTTCCATATTTTTTCCTTTTTATTAATTAATTTGTTACTGTTTTTTTCTTTCTAAAGCTTCTTATATTAAACAATAAAACAGCTAAAAAAGATAATCCACAACCTAATATTGTAGATAATTCTATTTGTTCACCATAAGCAAACATACTTGAAACGATTGCTCCAATTGGAACGATAAACATAAAAACACCAGTATTATGAGCACCAATTTTACTTGCACTTATAAAAAATATTGCCATTGCAAAAGTCCCTGATAAAAGTCCTACAAATAATATATTTAACCAAAATACCATATCAAATGAAGCAATAGCAAAAGGTTCATAAGGCAGTGCAAAAAGCATATTAACTAATGCTGTTATTGCAAATACAATCAAAGTATAAAACATAGGCTCAACCCTATGAGATACTTTTTGAGTTATAATTGTAACCAAAGACCAAACAAAAGCACAAGCTAAAAAGTATGAACTATCAATAGTTAAAAAATCTAATCCTTCAGTTGGAATATGTAAAAGTATTATAGCACCTATAACACCTATACAAAGTGCTATAATTTGTTTAGTTGTTACTTTTGTACCAAATATCATAATAGATAACAAATATGTAATAAGTGGAGATAGTGATGTCACCATTGTTCCACCATATCCAGCATCTCCATGTGAAAGTCCAGCAAAAAATAGATAACTAAAAGCTGCACTTAATAATCCAGCAATTATCATATAAATATAAGCTACTCTATCTGTTTTTAGAGATTTCTTCATATACCAAATAACAGGAAGCATACCTATAAAAGATATAGCATATCTCCAAAACGAAGCAATTTGTGCATTTGAATGCTCAACAGCTGCTTTTCCTGAAGTCCAAGCAACTCCCCAAATTAACATAGCTACAATCATACCAATAACGTATTTTGTTTTATTATTATCCATTTTTCTTTCTTTTTATTGTTTAATGAAATGCTCTTTGATAAGAGGCAATAATTTTATCTTTTTCTTTAAACTCATTTGCAGCATAACAGGTAAAATTAGGGTTTCGTAATAATTCACGCCCATATGCTACAAAATCACAATAAGACTCTTCTAAAAGTTTTTCACCTTCAACTGCTGTAGTAATTAATCCAACAGCAATAACTGGAATATTTATATTTTCTTTTATCTGTTTTGCCCAAGAAGCTTGATAAAGTGCCTCAAGTTTTGGCGCTTTATTAGTTTTTTCTTGATTTCCACCGCTTGAAACATGAATAGCATCAACACCTATTTTTTCAAGCTCTTTTGATAAATAGATAGAATCATCTATATTCCATCCTTCATTCATCCACTCATCAGCACTAATTCGTACAATCAAAGGTAAATCAACTTTTTCTTTAATTTCTTTAGCAATCTCTAAAACTAATCTACATCTATTTTCTAAACTTCCACCATAAATATCATTTCGTATATTACTTAAAGGTGATAAAAACTCACACAATAAATAACCATGAGCTGCATGTAATTCAATCGCATCGTAATCTGCTTCTTTTGCTCTAAAAGCTGTTTTTAAAAATAGTTTTTTTATCTCTTTAATTTCGTCTAAAGTTACAGCTTTAGGCATTTTAAAAGGTTCATTTTCACTAAATGCTATTACACTTGGAGCTATTGGTATTTCATCTTTAACTGTGTTTTTTCTACCTGCATGAGCTATTTGTATAGCTGTTTTACTTCCTAAAGAGTGTAAATTTTTATTTAACTTCTTATGTTTAGCTATTAAAGAATCAGACCATAAACCTAAATCATTTGCTGAGATTCTTCCCCTTGCTTCAATTGCAGTTGCTTCAACAATAATGAATCCAACTCCACCAATTGCTCTAGCCATATAATGACCTTTATGAAAAGTTTTTAACTCTCCACTATTATCACTAGCATACATACACATAGGAGGCATTACAATTCTATTTTTTAATTCTAAAGTTCCAATTTTGCCTTTTTTGAATAACAGACTCATGACTATTCCTTAAATATCTAATTTTTCTAACTTGTTAATCGTCAAACCATCTATTTTATTTTCTACTTTAGAAACAAAAGTTTTAAAGTGCTCTTTTTTCTCATGCTCAGCCAAAAGCTCTGCACTTTGCCAAGTTTCAACAAAAGTAAAACTATTTTCATCTTCTAAATTTTTATGTAAATCATATTGAATGCAACCCTCATCATGTTTGTGAGTTGCTTCATGTAATTTTAAAAGTTCAGCATAAACTTCAGCTTTAAATCCATCTTTTACTTTTATAGTTGCAACTATTACTATATTTTTCATATTTTTCCTTTATAAAAAGTTTTTAGATAATAAGTTCTCAAACTTTTCTAATTCAAAATCTAAATCTAAATCACCTTTAAAAATATCATGAACAGCATAAGTTTCTAATGGTTTTAATCCACAAAATTGGAAAGTTTTATGAACAGCAACATGAGCTTCATCTAAAGTCATTCCATCAAATAGACTATTTACATTTCCAAATGCAGATGCTGGACAATTATAAGTCAAAGATAACATATATTTTTTACCTTGTAATAATCCACCACTTCCATATAATTTTGAAGCATCATTTCTACTTCTTCCATCACTTGCATAGTGTCTACCTTGTGTAAATGTTTCATCTATGTATTTTTTTGCAATCCAAGGAAGTCCCATCCAAAATACTGGATATTGAAATAAAATATAATCTGCCCATTCAAATTTTTCTATTTCTTCTTGAATTGTATAACCTTTTTCTATAGTTGTATGTTTTACATCAAAACCATTTTTTGTAAAAAACTCATTTGCTTTATCTATATAGTGTTGAGTTAACTCACCTTTTGCTACCACATCATAATATTGATGTCCATTTAAAATTAAAACTTTTTTCATATTTACTCCTTTTAAACTATTTGAAAATTATATATGTAATAAACTTAATTTACTCTTACTTTACTTTAGGTAAGTAATGGAAATTAATTTTCTTTATGTTATAATTGCATCTGAATTAAAAGGAAACTATTATGTACTATATAAACGATAAAGAATACAAATGTTCAGTGGCAGTTACGCTGGATATATTTAATGATAGATGGAAATTAGGAATAATTTGGCACTTACTTGATGGAGAAAAAAGATTTAAAGATTTACATGAAACAATAAGTGAAATTACTCAAAAAACTCTAACTGTAAAATTAAAAGAGTTAGAAGAAAAAAATATTATACACAGAGAAGTTTATGCGGAAGTTCCACCAAAAGTTGTTTATAGTCTAACTCAAGCTGGAGAAAATCTAAAACCAGTTTTAGAAGCAATGCATAAATGGGGAATTAACTACTCAAAAGAGTATGGAAAAGTTACTCCTGATAATCTTTGTGAAGTAAATATTTGCAACTAACATGGAAAATTTTGTACTAATTTTATTAGCAATTACAATTGGTTATGGAATAAATAGATTAAATATTTTCTCAAAAGATGCACCTGCTATTTTAAACCAATTTGTAATTTATATTTCTCTTCCTTCTATGATTCTTTTACAAATTCCAAAACTTACATTTTCAATGGATACATTAATTCCTATAATAATTGCTTGGCTTGTAATGTTTATTAGTGCAATTTTGGTTTTAATATCTTCAAAAATTTTCTCTTTTTCAAAAGAGATTACGGGTTCTTTAATGTTAGTAGCTATTTTAACAAATAGTTCATTTATGGGTATTCCTATTTTAAATGCCTACATGGGCGAAAGTGCTCTACCTTATGTTTTAGTTTATGACCAATTAGGAACATTTATAGCTTTAGCAATTTATGGAACTTTTATTGCTTCATACTATTCAAGTAAAAGTCAAATTACTTTTAAAGTAATTACTCTTAAAGTTCTTACTTTTCCACCATTTATTTCATTGGTTGCTGCCCTATTTTTAATGGGAGTTGAATTTAATCCAATAATTTCAAAAGTTTTAGGCTCTTTTTCAAGCACAATTGTTCCTATGGCACTTGTAGCTGTTGGGCTTCAACTTCAATTTAAACTTCCACGTGAAGATATAAAACCTTTTTCTGTTGCCCTTGGAATCAAACTGATTATTGCTCCAATTATTGCAATCGCACTTTGTAAATTATTTGGCTGGGATAATCAAGCTTCAATAGTATCAATAATGGAAGCAGGAATGGCTCCAATGATAACAGCAGGTGCAATTGCATCAATGGCAGGACTTGCACCACGACTTAGCTCTGCAATAGTTGGCTATGGAATATTAATTTCATTTATTACAACAGGAATATTGTTTAAACTGATAAATTAAAAATAGATTAAAATTTCTTTAATAACTGACGCAAAATAGCTATAAACTAGATACAATACGCAAAAAAATTATATTAGGAATTTTAATGTTTGATTTTACTAAAAAAGTGATAATCAGTTCTTTACTTTTAAGTGTTAGTTCGTATGCTGACTACAAAGAAATTACAAAAAATGAAATAGCTCAAATGGAACAATTAGAATTGTTTAAAAGAGCTCAAATAAAAATAACAAAAGCTTATGATACAGGTAGCTTATATGTTTTAAATATCAATGTTCAAGGTAATCCTGACGAAATTTACCTAACAAAAGATAAAAAATTTGTTCTTGCAGGTGATGTTATTGATGTTTCAAATGGAACAAAAGTTACAGCACCAGCAGATTTAACAGGTGTTAGAGGAAAAGAAGCTTTTGTTTATGGACAAGGAAGTGAAGAGTATTTCTTATTTACAGATCCTGAATGCCCATATTGCAAAAAATTAGAATCGTATTTACCACAAATTGCAAATAAAGTAAAAATTAGAGTATTCTATTTCCCACTAGATTCTCACGTAAATGCAAAAGATTTATCTTTATATATTTTAAGTCAAAAAACTAATGAGAAAAAAATTGCTGCTATGTTTGATGCTTCTGAAAATATTGAAAAAGCAAAAGCTACAAAATATTCTCAAGGTGAATTAGAAAAACTTGAAAAACAATTAGATGAACAAATTCAAATTGGTATGAAATTAAATGTTCAAGGAACACCAACTATTTTTGATAAAGATGGGAAAAATGTTATTTGGGTAAATCTACTTGAAAAATATGGAATTGAAGTAAAATAAGTATCTTTAAAAAGATACTTATTTTAAAAAAAATATTTAACTAAAAAATATCCTACAACCATCAACCAAATAAATAAAATCAAAGATAAATAAAAAGGTTTCATACCTACATTTTTAAACTTATCAAAACTTGTTTCCATTCCTAAAGCTGTCATTGCCATTGTCAAAGAAAAAGTATCTACAAAATTTATAGCTGTGATTGTATTTTTTCCTAAAAATCCAAAAGAGTTAAAACCTACAACTAGAATAAACATCACAGCAAACCAAGGAATTACAACTTTTGTTTTCTCATTAATGCTGTGAAATCCAGTTTTAATCAACCATAAAGATAACAAAATCAAAAAAGGCACTAAAAATATAACTCTTATCATTTTTACTATAATTGCATCTTTAGATACATCTTCACCTAAAGCAGTAGATGCTCCAACAACATGAGCCACTTCATGTAAAGTCGCTCCAATATAAACTCCCATTTCAGATGCACTCAAATCAAAAAAACCTAATTTATATAAAAATGGATATAAAAACATTGCAACAGTTCCAAAAATCACCACAAAAGATACAGCAATAGCACTTTTATAGGCTTCATTTTTTAATACACTTTGAGTTGCTAACACAGCTGCTGCTCCACAAATAGAACTTCCAGCACTACATAATATTGTAATTTCACGGTCAAGTTTTAAAACTTTTGTTCCAACTACATATCCAAAAATAAAAGTAAAACCAACGATACAAAAAGCTATAAAAATCCCACTAAACCCTACTTCTTGTAGATTTTGAAAAGTTAATCTAAATCCATATAAGATAATTCCAAATCTCAAAATATATTTTGTAGAAAATATAATTCCACTTTGCCAAGTAGAAGGAAATTTATGTTTTAAAGTATTAGCATAAAAAATCCCTAAAACAATTCCAACAATAAGTGGACTAATTGCTAAGTTTTTTAAAAAATCTACATCTGCTATGATTGTTGCAATTAATGCAAAAACACCTACAAATAAAACTCCATAAAATGTATCTTTGATATTTAAATTATTAGTCTTCATAATATTAATCCTTTGATTTTAAAAGTATAACCCTATTGATTTAATTTGTAAAATATATTATTTCTAATATAATGATTAATATTTTTAATAAGGAAAGATATGACTTTAAAAGAACTAAGTTTTTTTTATAAACTTTGTGAAAACCCTCAAGTTACACAAGTATCACAAGAGTTAAATATAAGTCAATCGGCAATTTCACTTGCTATTAAATCACTTGAAAATTCGTTAAATGAACAACTTTTTGACCGAATTGGTAAAAAACTTATATTAAATGAAAAAGGAAAATATTTCAAAGAGAAAACCCTTTCTCACTATTTAGCACTTATTGATGCACAAAATATTTTCCAAGAGAATAAACTAGCAGGAAATATCAAAATAGCAGCAAGTAAAACTATTTCAAACTACATAATGCCAAATATCTATTACGACTTTTTATCAAAATACAATGAAGTAAAATTAGATATTTTAACCATAAATTCAAGTAAAATTATAGATAAGATTTTAAAATCCCAACTTGATATTGGACTTATTGAAGTTGATACACAAAATTCTAGTTTAATAAAAGAAAAACTATGTGATGATGAACTAATAGTTGTAACAAGTGATGAAAATCATCCAAAAGAGGCATTTATTGATGCTATAAAAAAAAGATGGATTTTAAGGGAAACTGGCTCAGGAACAAGAGAAATATTTATAAATCATCTTGGAGAAATAGCAAAAGATTTAGATATTTTTATGCAATTACAAGATTTTGAAGAGATTAAAACTATAGTTTTAAATAATTCAAATACAGTAACAGCTATCTCAAAAGTTATAGTTCAAAAAGAGCTAGAAGAGAAAAAACTATTTCAAATCAAACTAAAAAATCTAGAATTAAAAAGAGAGTTTTATTTGGTTTATCATAAAGAAAAATCAAAAAATCTACTTTTTGAAACCCTAATAGAGTTTCTAAAAAGTAGATTTAAATAGTTTTATCTTCCGTAATATGAAATCAAAGAAGCTTTTGCCAAAGAGTGAGCATTTATGTAATATCCAACAAGTGCAGGATTTGCATTTTTATCTAAGTCGATTGTCTCAATATCAAGGGCATGAACTGTAAAGATATATCTATGAGCTTTGTCACCTTTTGGAGGACAAGCTCCACCAAAGCCAGTTTTTCCAAAATCTGTCATACTTTGAATAATATCTTTTGATTCACTATTTCCAAAACCACTTGGAAGTGTAAATTTATCTTTTGAAATATCAAAAGCTAACCAATGCCACCAGCCTGAACCTGTTGGTGCATCTGGATCATAAACTGTAATTGCAAAAGATTTAGTTCCTTTTGGTGCATCTTTCCATGAAAGCTCTGGTGAAATATTTTCGCCAGTACATCCAAAACCATTAAATACTTGTTTTAAAGTTAGTTGTCCTTGTAAATCTGAACTACTTAATGTAAAGTTATCTGCTAATAAAAAAGTTGCACATAAACCTAAACTTAAAAATATTTTTTTCATTCTTTTTCTCCTATAATTTTAAAATATTATATAAAAAACAAATCTTTTATTCTATTGGGAAAAGTTCAATTTTTGTTGTTTTTTATCTGTTTGGGAGTAATGTTATACTCTTTTTTAAAAGCTTGTATAAACCAAGAAATATTATCAAATCCACTTTGTTGACAAACTTGTGTAACATTATAATCCGTCGTTTCAAGTAATAATTTTGCTTTTTCAAGTTTTTTTATATTTTGCCATTTTTTAGGTCTCATTCCAAAAGTATCTTTAAACTTATTTCTAAAAGCTAAATCCGTAATATGAAACTCTTTTGCAAATAAAAGTATATTTTTATCAACATCAAACTCTTTTTCTATTTTTGTTTTAAAAGAATTATTCAAATAAATAGAAGATAAAAAACCTTTAAACTGATCTTTTGAATTCGATTCTAAGATATTTAAAAAGGCTTCTTCTAATTTAAGTTTAATTATAGATTCTTGATTTAAAGTAGTCGTTTTTAAATATGATAAAACTGAAGATTGAAAAATTTCAAACTTTGTTGATTTTTCTATTTTTAAAACATTATTCTTAAATAGATTCTTTTCAGAAAAAGACAAATCATATTTCTTTATAAAATCTATAAGAAGATTATCATTATACATAAATAATATTGCTTCATAATAATCATCCAACATCTCACTCATTACATAATTTCCACTTTTTAGGAAAAGTATCTCTTGTGAATTTACAACTATTTTTTCATCTTTAAAATGCAATACTTTTGAACCTTTTATTACAAATATAAGTATGTTTGTAGAGATAAAAACTTCATTCTTATACTGTTCTTCATATTGGACATATTGACAAATAGAAATATTCTCTAACTTATTTAAACTATAATTTTTTTCTAAAAAATCTGTTAATACAACTTTCATTAATATACTCTATTCATTTATCACTCTATTTCGTCCACTCTCTTTTGCAAGATAAAGCTTTTCATCTGCTTTTTTATACATATCATCAATA
This sequence comes from Aliarcobacter sp., assembly GCA_028688995.1. GTDB lineage: Bacteria > Campylobacterota > Campylobacteria > Campylobacterales > Arcobacteraceae > Aliarcobacter. The sequence continues at coordinate 212,265 of JAQTXB010000004.1, read as the reverse complement.
TCACTTATATCATTTGCATAAGCACTAAATAATCCCATAGAAACAGTAACATATTTATTTGCTTTACTATTTTTATGTTCTATTTTTAAGCTTTCAATTGTTTTTAAAATCTTATTTGCAAAATTAAATGCTTTTTCTTTATTTTCTGTCTTAAACAATATTCCAAACTCTTCTCCACCTAACCTAAAACAATAATCATCAGATCTTAAAGTTGACTCTTTTAATACTTTTGCAACTTGTTTTAAAACATCGTCTCCCATTAAGTGACCATAGGTGTCATTGTATTGTTTGAAATAATCCACATCAATAACCAAAAAAGATAAATATTGATTTTCTCTTTTTCCACTATTTAGAAATTTAGGTGAAAAATCATTAAAAAATCTTCTATTATAAATATTTGTTAAACTATCCATTATAGATATTTCTTCAATTGTTTTTTTATCTGTAATATCTTGTCGAATTGAAATATATCCAATTTTTTCATTAAATTCATTAAATTTTGGACTAATTGTTGTATGTACCCAATAATCAGTACTATCTTTTGCAATATTTTTTATTTCACCAATCCAAACTTGATTTTCTGTTATTGTTTTCCATAAATTTTTAAAAACTTCTTTTTGCATATCAGGATGTCTTACAATATTTTGATTTTGACCAATTAGCTCTTCCCTTGAATATTTACTAATACGACAAAAAGCACTTGAAACATCTGTAATATAACCTCTTAAATCAGTTTCAGAAGAGATAATATGTTTATCTATCAACTTATTAAAACTTTTTAATCTTTTTTCTATCTCTTCTCTTTTTTTTATCTCTCTACTAAGTTTTATATTTGCACTAATAAAAATATAAAGAACTATGCCAAATAAAAATATCGTGCCTAAAACCCACAAAGCAATCTGTTTATAATTTGTTAATTCTCCAATATTTACAGGAATCCATTTATTAAAAATTACTTGTTTTTCTTCAAAAGTAACAGTATTAATAGCCTTATTGAGAATATCACTTAATAAGGGTTCATCAACTCTAGTTCCCATACTTAAATCCCAACTCTCATCAATCTTTCCACTAATTTTTAATTGGGAAACAAATTTATTTTGTATTACATAAGAAACAGTAGTTAAAGTGTCTATAAACCCATATAGCTCTTTATCTTTAACTTTATTTAAGCCATCTTCAACACTTTTTACTTCAGAAATATTTATATTTGGATATTTATTTTTCAAAAGTTCAATATATGCATAATCTTTTACAATACCTATTTTTTTATTTTTTATATCAGAAATATCAGAAATAAAAATCTCATCATTTCTAGTTACGATAATTAAAGGTGATTGTATATAAGGCTTTGTAAAGTTTAAAAACTCTTTTCGTTTTTTTGTTGATACAAGTAAAGAGATAATATCACATTTTTTATTTTCAACAAAAGATAAAGATTCACTCCAACTTGCAGTTGGAATAAAGTTAAAAGGTATCCCCAACTCTTTTTGGAAAATTTTAAAATACTCTGCTGTAATTCCCATATGTTTTGAATCAACATTTTTTTCAAAAGGCATCCAATTTGGGTCAATACAATAATTTAACTCTTTTTTATTTTTTAGATAATTTAACTCTTCTTTTGTTAGATTTAAATTATTTTCATACTCTTCAAAAATAAAATCTTTTATATCTAAACTATTTTGTGCAATTCCATAATCTTTATATAAATCTGAAATATATTTAAATCGTCCTTTATCCATTGTTCCTAAAGGTACTTTTTTAATATCAGTCATCTCTTCAATAATCTCTGCTTCATATCTTAAATGCTCAATTGATTTTTTATTATTATATTTTTTATGAATTAATTCAATTATCTCTTCTTTATGATTTAAAGCATATAACCAACCTTTTAAGCTAGCTTTTTTAAACTTATCAACACGTTCTGGATGATTTAATGCTTCATCTTTATTTGTAAATAACATATCACCATATAAATCAAAGCCGTAAAACATCGGATTTATAATATTAATATCTATATTTTTTTCTTTAAAATAAAAAGTTTCATTACTTAAATATGCAGAAGTTAAATCAATTTCTTTATTTATTAATTTTAAATAATCTTCACTATTTCTTTGGGTTAAAAAATTTGGTTTAACTCCAAATTTTTTCAACATCGCTAAAATTGCAAAACTATCTGTATTATTTGCATAAATAGAGATGCTTTTACCTTCTAAATCATAGGGAGAATTAATTTTATTACTTTTTAAAGAGATTAAAACATTAGGAGAGTGCTGGAAAATTGGAGCAACAATAACAACTGGTTCGTTTTTCATTTTATATAATAACAAAGCCGAATCGGCAATACCATATTGGGCTTCATTATTTATAACTTGTTCTATATTGTTAAATTCTAAATCTCTTTGTTTTATTTCAACATCTAAACCAACTTCATCATAAAATCCTTTTTCCTTTGCTGCATAATATCCAGCAAACTGAAATTGATGAAACCATTTAAGTTGAAGGGTTACTTTATCTTGAGAATATACAAATGAAAATAATAAAATTATTAATATTATTTTTGTTTTTAATAAGTTTATAATTATTGTCATATCTCGAACCTTCATCTAATAATAAAAATTATCTTTAATTATTATATCAGAAGTTAGAAAGAAATCATTAAGAAATAACTAAACAATTGTCTAAAAAGTAGACTTAATTAAGCCAATAAATTATAAATCTTTTTTATCTCTTCATCTAAAAGTTCAAACTCGCCTATTTTTAAATCTTCAATCATATGTTTTGTTGAAGTTGTTCCATTTAATGGAGTTATATTTATATGATTTAAAAATCTATAAAAAATCTCAGCAACACCTCTTTGATATTTATTTGAAAGATTTTGTAACACTTCACTTACTAATATATTTGGATTTGCTGTTAGTGACCAAAAACTCTCATATTTAATATTATTTTCATTACAAAAAACTCTTAGTTCTTTGTCATAACCTGATTGAGCGTAAAATCTATTTTGAACTATACTTGGTTTCACTTTTGCATTATTAAATAGATATTTTAAAACATCCAAATCATAACAATTGCTAATTCCCAAAGCCCCTACTTCTTTTTTGTCATAAAACTCTTCCATTTTTTGCCAAACTTTTTGAAGTTTACTTCCTGGATATACAGGTGAATGTAAAATATAAGCATCTATAAAATCAGTATGAAGATTTTTTTTAGAAGTTTCAAAAGATTTTTCTACTTGAATTTCTATTTCATCGTTTGCTAAATATGGCATATTAGATTGGTCTTGTCCATCTATTGGAGTAAATTTTGTTTGAATAAACAAATCTTGCCTTTTTATTCCAATTTCATAGGCTTTTAAAAGTCCAAGTCCAACTAAATCTTCCCTATAATGTTTTGGTTGACATGCTGTATCAACACCTTTAAATCCTTGTTTTAAAGCTTCAAAAACTAAATCTGTAGTATTTTCTTTTTTCCAAGCTGTTCCATAAATCATATTTGGTATTTTCATATTAATCTCTTATTTTTGTTTTAATAAAACTATTGTAGCAAATGTAGAGATTATAATTCCTAGTAAAACTTTCAAATTTACAACTTTTCCCTCAAATATAAACATCAATGAAGCAACTGCTACTGGATTTAAATAAATATATGCCATAAGTTTTTTAGGACCAATAATAATTGAAGCTTTTTGATATAAATAAACAGTAGTTAAAGTTGCTCCAATTATTAAATAAGCCATATAAAAAATCAAATTTCCCTCTATTTTTCTCCATTCTAAAGGTATATTAAAAATTTCTAATGCCGTGAACATCCAAATGCACCCACCAAGCAAAGTTGTAAAAACTAATACAAGAAGTTCATCATCTTTTTTATGCAAAAATTTTAATGAAATAGAATACAAAGCCATAAAAACTGTCGCAAACAAAAAGATAAAATCCCCATAATTCAAAGAAAAATTCAAGAACAGTTCTAAATTTCCTTTAAAAACAACAATACAAGTTCCGATTATTCCAATAAAATATAAAATCATCTGATAAAAACTAATTTTATCTTTGAATATAAAAACACAAAAAACTGCTGTAATCAAAGGAACTAAAGTATATATTGTTCCTGCATTTAAAGCAGTTGTTGTTTCTAACGCTTTGAAAAATGAGATAAAATATAAAGAGTAAAAAAGACTTATAATCATAGCTCGGGGCATCGTAGAAAGAACTTTTTCTCTATATTTTTTATTTAAAAATATAATAGGTGCTAAAAATAAAGAAGCTACAAAAAAACGAAATAAAGTAAGAGAAATAGAGTCAATAACTCCTGAGAGTTTAGCTGAAGAAATAAACGAACCAGCAACTAAAAAAGTGGCTAATAAGACTAATAAATGGGCTTTTAATGTTTGAGTCAAAATAATCCTTTAAATGTAAATAATAAATCTAATCATAATAGAATAATTTTTTTTAGTCATTTACATATGTTGATTAAAAATCACAAATTTATAAACAATATAATTTAATTTTATTTAATTTTTTTTCTTATCCTGCTCAACTGGGTTGGAGTTATACCCAAATGATTTGCGATATGATGTTGAGCAATTCTATTTTCTATATTTGGATTATTTTTTATAAAGTTTTCATATCTTGTTGTTGCATCATCAAGAATCAAAGATATTTCATTTTTTTCTTTTACAATTACCCAATTTTTTTCTAAATAATTTATATAAAAATTCTTAAATTCATTATATTTATTTATCAACTCTTTGTACTTTTCAAAATCAATAAAAATAAGTGTACAATCTTCCAAAGCTTCAATATTTAAGTATGAATCTTCTTTGGTAATAAGTGAAACCTTTGAGGCAGAAAAGTAGTTTTCACTAAAAAGATTTTTTGTATAAATTTCTCCATTTTCCCCTAAATAATAAGTTCGTAAAATTCCTTTACAAATAAAATAAATATATTTTGCTTTTGAATAATTATCAAGTAAAATTTCTGCTTTTTTTACCTCTTTTAAAAAAGTGATATTTTTTAATCTTTCAAAATTTTCATCATCAAAATCATAATATTGTTTACACACATTTCTAAATTGTTCATAATACAATTCATTCATAAAATCAATCTTCCATTCCTATTCGTAAAAATCCAGTAAATGCTGCATTATCAAAACTCACAGATTTATCTACATTTTTTTTCATCTCATTTAAGATTTTTTTATAAGAGTCATAAAACTCAAAACTAGGAGTTGGTTTATAAACTAAATCTTTTATTTCAAAATATTTGATTACATTTTTTGTAGTAGTTGGTTTTATAAAATACTCTTTTTGTCTATCGTTATAATATAAAACAACAGAAATTATCGTCCATTTTGCAAGATTGTATTGAGATAAAAACTCAACTATTCCCTCAAAACCATTTTTTTGATTTCCATGTAAAAGTTCAAAAAGCTCTATACTTAACATATCTTTTTCATAAGAAGTTAAATTTGCTAACATATCTCTAAACTTTAGTTTATCAAACAGTGAAACCAAAACAGATTTTTGGATTATTTTGAAAAAAGCCTCAACAACCAAATTTGGGTTTGAAAAATTCTCTTTTTTTAGATTTTCTCTTGTGAACTCTTCTAGTTTTGATGGATTAAATTTTTTCATTGTTGGGAAAAACTTTGCATCTTCAAAACCTGTTGGATATTGAAATAAAAACTCTGCTTCCATATCTTTTAATTTTTCTAAATTCATTTTAACTCTTTTTAAATGATAAAATATAAGAAGATAAAATATCTATCACATCTACGTAATCTTGGATATTTTGAGTAGCTTTTGCAGACAAAATTGCACCTTCAATAGTTGAAGCAATATAAAGTGCAAGTTTTCTTGTATCACACTGTTGCATTTCATTTTTTTGTATTGCTATATCTAAAATATCTTTTATATTTTTTCTAAATGATTGATAAATCTCTTCCATTAGAACTTTAAAATCTTCATCAATATTTGACATCTCTTGAACAATATTTGCAATAGGACAACCTTTGTTAAAATCCCTTTGGCTTGTATCTTTTAAGCCATTTATAAAAGCTTCTAAATAGCCTGATTCTAAAGCTAAAATCAAAGAGTATCTTTGCACAAATCGTTCGTAGATTTTCTCTTTTATACAAATCAATGCCATATCTTTTTTATTTTCAAAAAAATGATACATTGAGCCTTTGTGTACTTTTGCATTTTTTAATATTGTTGTTAAGGATGCACCTTGATAGCCATTTGAGTAAATTTCATTAAAGGCTGAATCAATTAAATTTTTTCTTGTATTATTTTCCATTTTGAATTATAACATTTTAAACTTGACAAATTGGTCAAGTTTTAGTAATATTTTACTTGACCCATAAGTCAACAATAAAAAAGGATAAACAATGCCAATTATAAAAACATATGAAACAAATGAAGCAACTGGTGAATTACTAGAAATTTATAATGAGATTATCAAATTAAGAGGTGAAATTGGAAACAATGCAAAACTATTTAGTTCAAGTCCAGAACTTTTAAAACAACAATTAGATTTTATAAAATATTACTCAACACACCCTACTTTATCAATGCCACTACTTGCAAGTATTAGAATTTGTGTATCAAGTAAACAAGAGTGTAATTTTTGTATCGATTTTAATACAGCAATGTTAGTAAACTACGCAAAATGGAGTCTTGAAGAAGTACAATCTATGAAAAAAGATTTAGATAGTTCAAAACTGACTCAAAAAGAGAATGCTCTTTTAAAATTTGTAATCAACTCTATGAAAAATCCTCACAAAGTAACTGAAAATGATATGGATGAACTAAGAAAATTAAATTGGCAAGACAAAGATATAATTGATGCCCTAAATCATGGGACTAGAATGTTAGCAACTGATATAATTTTTAACGCCTTTAAAATTGAAGATTATAAGGCTTAAAATTTCTAAGAAGTTTTGAAATTCAAAACTTCTTAGTTAACTAAATTAAGATTTTTTAACAAATTCTTGTTTTAATTTAATAGCTCCAACACCTGTAACTTTACAGTCGATATTGTGACCATCATTTCCCTCTACAAGTCTAATACCTTTGATTTTAGTACCAACTTTAATTCCAGATGAACTACCTTTAACTTTTAAATCTTTGATAACAGTTACATCATCTCCATCTTGTAAAATAGTACCATTTGCATCTTTTACTACTAATGTATCGCTACTTTCAGAAGATGATGCATCCTGTGACCATTCATTGGCACACTCAGGACAGATATATAAATTTCCATCTTCGTAAGTATATTCGCTTCCACATTTTGGGCAGTTTGGTAATTGACTCATTATTTTCCTTTTAAACTTTAGATTTTGGCATTATACAATAAGTATACTTTCTTATAATTTAGCGCATTATCATCAAAAAATTACAACTGGTTTAATCAAATCTTTTGGCTTATCTTTCATTAAAAGTAAAGCTTCTTCTATATGTTCCATACCATTAAATCTGTGTGTTATAAGTTTTTTAGGACTTATTCTGTTTGTTTGTATTAAAGAAGCTAATTTTTCCATTCTTAGTCTTCCTCCTGGCATCAATCCACCAACTATTGTTTTATGAGCCATTCCATTTCCCCATTCAACTCTTGGAATTTGAATAAAATCACCACTTCCTAAATAATTTACATTTCCTATTCTTCCACCAGGTTTTACAATTTTTACAGCTTGAACAAAAGTATCAGAATTTCCACCAGCAATAATAACTTTATCAACACCTTTTCCTTGTGTTTTTTCCATTATCTGCTCTACTATATCACCTTCACGATAGTTGATAATATCAGTTGCTCCAAACTCTTTAGCTACTTCAACACATTTTGGTCTTGAACCAACAGCAAATAGTTTAGAAGCACCTCTCAAAGCTGCACCTGCAACTGCCATTAATCCAACAGGACCTATTCCAATAACACAAACACTGTCCCCGAACTGAACATCTGCCAGTTCTACTCCATGAAAACCTGTAGGTACCATATCGCATAACATTACAGCTTCTATTGGATCTACGCCCTCTGGAATTAGTGCTAAATTTCCATCTGCATCATTTACATGGAAATATTCTGCAAATACTCCATCTTTAAAATTTGAAAATTTCCAACCAGCAAGCATACCACCTGAGTGCATAGAATAACCCCTTTGAGCTTCTAAACTATTCCAGTCAGGAGTAATTGCTGGAACAACAACTTTATCACCAACTTTAAAATCTTTTACAAGTGAGCCAACTTCTACTACTTCACCAACAGCTTCATGACCTAAAATCATATCGTGTCTATCACCTAAAGCACCTGCCCAAACAGTATGAACATCAGAAGAACAAGGTGAAACAGCTATGGGTTTAACTATTGCATCCATTACACCACACGTTGGTCTTTCTTTTTCTATCCAACCTATTTGCCCTATTTTCAACATTGCAAAACCTTTCATAACTGTTCTCCCTTATATTAAAATTTATTATAAAATATATCTTAAAGATTATTAGTTTAAGATTTTACAATGAAGTTTTTGATATAAAAAGTTTTATTAAACCAATCTTTGAAATAAGATATTTTATTTAATAGAAATATATATTTCTATTTCATCATCTTTTGAATATTTTTCAAAATCAAAATTATATACTCTTTCATATTCACACTCTTTTGAAGCAAAATAGTTCCAAACTTCATGCCAAGTTTCTATTACAACTTTTGGAAATTCACCTTTTTTTGAAAATACTAAATATCTATCTTTTTCTATAGTAATCGCATTTTTAGATTTTGTAACTTCAACGCCAATTGTATAATCATAGTCAGAATTTACATCTTTTTCATATTTGTTATAAACTCCATACATAGCCAAATTTCTTGACTTGTTGAATGTCTTACTTTCAATATTTTCATCCACATATCTTTGCCAAAGTTTTGGTATTTGAGCTGTTGTTTCATCTAATTCTATTTTGTTGTTTGTTCTTGTTGTGATTCCCGCAACATAAAATTTTTCTAAATATTTTACTTTCATCTTTTCACTTTATTCTTAATTTTTGGAACGTATATTACTATAATATTTTTTCACATTGATTTTACTATAAAAAAATTCTTATTATTTTTCTTATTAATATTCCATATTTCTAAATTAAGATTTTTAATAAATGTTTTATCATGGCTTACAACAATCAAAGTTTTTTCATAAACTAATAACGCTTTTTCAATTGCTTCAATAGAATCTATATCCATATGATTTGTAGGTTCATCAAGTATTATTAAACTAATATTTTCCAACAAAGCCTTGGCTATAAAAAGTTTTCTAATTTCTCCTGGGCTTGAAAGTCTATTTTCCAAAAGATTTTTTGGGTTTGAAGCTAATCTTCGTACAAAAGTAAAAAGTAAACCTTTTTTATTATTGTCAAAAGAATCTATCTCTTCATATAATTTTTCGATTTGATTTTCTTCTATTTCTTGAGGAAGATATAAATAGTTATTATTTAAATCTATTTTTGAAATGATATGTTTTAAAAAACTACTTTTTCCTACACCATTATCTCCTACAATTGCTATTTTATCGGTTGAATTTATAGTTAAACTAGGATAATATAAAGTTTTTTCTTGGGATAATTTCAAACTTCCCTCTTCTAAATAAAAAGAGAATAAATCTTTTTTTGAGATATTGTTTTCTATTTTTATACCTTTTTCAAACTCTTTATCTATTTCATTTCTTTTGGAGATTTGTTCTTCATATTTTTTAGAAAAAGTCGTAACTAATTTTGAATCATTTTTATCTTTTCCAGTAAGTTTTGCAAGATTTATTTTTTCTTTTGAATCTTTATCATTTTTATCTATACTTTTCTTTGATAATCTACTTTTAGAAAGTGATACTTTCTCCTTTTGAGTTTGAATATTTTTTTGAAGTTTTTTTAGTTCTTTATTTATATTTTCATTCTCTTTTTGTAAAAAACTTCTATATTGGTTTAACTCTTTTATTGCAGTATCATAATTACTTTTGTAAAAATAAACATTTTGATTTTTTATTATTACAGTGTTTGTACATAAAGTATTTAAAATTTCTCTATCATGACTAACTAAAATACCAATACCTCTAAAACTTTTCAAAGCTTCTAAAACAATATTTTTTGATTTATAATCCAAATGATTTGTAGGTTCATCTAGCAGTAAAACATCAATTTCTTGATATAAAGCAATTGCTATTTGTACTCTTTTTTTCTCACCATAACTTAAAGTTTCCCATCTATAAAACCACTCATCTTGGATATGAAGTAACTCTTTTAATTTAAAAGTTTTACTATTAAAAGTGTAGATAAACTCTTCAAAACATTCAGGGGTTTTATCGAGATTTTGTTGGCAATAATAAACTAGCTCATTTCCAATTATATTTCCACTTTCTAGTTTAATTTTTTTTGCAATAAGTTTTAAAAGTGTTGTTTTTCCTGAACCATTATTTCCAACTATACAATTCCAAGAAAAAGGTTGAAAACTAAGATTTAAATTTGTAAAAATATCTATATCTTGATATTTAAATGTAAGATTATTTATTTGTAAATGTTGCATAAAACTCCTTGATTTTTGCCGTTTGAGTATCAAGGATAATTGTAATTTTTAGATTTTATCCTTGAATTAAAATAATGTATTCATCGTCTTTTCCTTTTAAATTTTTTATTTCTAACAATAGATTATATTAAAATCTTCATTATCTTTTGGTTCTTGAAAATATTTTGTAATTGCATCAAATGTAGCTTCATCAATCAAAGGCTCATCTTTAGATAGGTTTTCATTTCGTTTTTTTAATTGATTTTTACATATTTCATCATTTCTTTTTACATAAAACATTTCATGTTCTATATTTGCCTCTTCAATAATCTTTTTAAACCAATCTCTTTGATTGATTGTATTTGCAGGAAAATCTAAAACAACACTATTTTCTTTTTTTAAAAGCTCGATTATATGTTCTCTTAGCATATTTTTTAGTCTTGAAGAATATTTTATATAATCTTCAATAGTTTTTATCTCATTTGGATAAAGTTTTTTTAGTATTTCATCCTCACTCAATAGTATTGCATTATTCTCTTCTGCTAGTTTTTTTGATAGTGTAGATTTTCCAGATGCCATTTTTCCACACATTAAATATAATTTATTTTTCATTTTTCTACTTTATTTCTAATTTTTAAAATATCTTAGATTCTACAAATTCAACTATTTTTACTTGTAAATCCTAAAATATATCCATTTATATCTTTTATATAAAACTCTTTTTGCCCATACCAAGTGGTTTCAATTTCTTTATAAATGATTACTTTATCTTTTATCTTTAAATATAATTTTTCAACATTTTCAACTTCAATATACATAGTCAAAGAAGCACCAAGATTTTCAAAAAAATTCCCAACATCTTCTTTTAAACTTTCTATACTTTGAAGCATTAAAGAAACATTATCTTTATGTATCATCGCCCAAACATAGCTTAACTCTTCTTTGATTTGTGTATCAAAGATAGTTTTTGATTCATCAACTAACATTTGTACTTCAAAATCAAAGTTTTCTTGGTAATACTTTATAGTTTCTTTCATATCTTTAACTGCTAGATTTAATGTTATTGCTTTCAATTTTGTATTCCTTTTGTTTTTATTTAAATATTTTTAAATAGTAATTTGCTTTTGGCTGAAATTCAAAATCTGTTTTTATAATCTCACACTTAAAATCTTTTGATAACTCTTCTATGATTTTATAGACAAATGGAGAAAAATTTTTCTCATCTAAAACTTTACTATTTTGTATATCTACAAGTGGAAAAAGTCTAACTTCTTTTGAAACTCTTAGCATCTCTAAAATAGAACTTTTATGAAATTCATAATCCAATCTATCATCATATACAAAAAATAAATGAGAAGATAAAAGTAAATCAAATTCTTTGTTTTCAAAAGGTAAATTTGGAAGTTCACAATAGATATAATCATCCAAATTATAATCTTCTAAAAAACCTTTTAAAGCATCTTCTCTATGCTTTTTATGATTTTCTTTTGTTTTATAAAAATCCATCTTATATGCATCCATCCAAGAACTATCTTGATAGATTTTTTCTAAAGTTTTTATTCCTTGTTTTTCTATTTCATCTTTAGAAAATTCATAAATAATATCAACACCTTTTGCAAAAATACCATTTTGTTTTAAAGTTTGCACAAAAGAACTTGCTCCACTTGGACAATCTAAAACTTTTTTACCTTTTAAATTTTGCAGTTTTAAATCAAAAAAAGCACTATATTCTGCAAAAGTTCTTCCAGTTATTGCTATGTTTTCTAGTTTTAATGTCATTTTATTTAACTAATCTTTACAAACATATTTTTAATTTTCGTCCACCACTAATATCAAATCCTTCTATTTGATAAAATTCTAAAGTCTTATTAAACTGAGGAAGTGGTGGAGTTGTTACTTCTAATCTTGACCATTTCTTATTTTGTCCAAATTTACTCAAGGTTTTTATTAATTCTTTTCCTATTCCTTTTGAACGATATTCTGGTTTTACATACAACTCAGCTATTGTCCCAAAAGCACCTTCTGTGTATAGTGCAAAACCTTCATAAGCTGTAATAAATCCTATAATTTCTTCAGTTCTTCTTGCAATAAATATATAATTCTTTTCTGTTTCTATAAAATGTTTTAACCTAACATTTGTCTCTTCTAAATCAAAATTAAAAGCTTTAATATTAATTCTTAACATTATTTCATTAAGAAGATTTCCAACTAAAACTGCAACCTCTTTTGAATCTTCTTTTTTAACTCTTTCAAATATTATATTTTCCATATAAACTTCCTATTTTTTCCAAATTTAATTATTTTAACAAAATCTTTATAAATTATATTACAAATTATTTATTACCTTTTCCAACTCTAAACCCCATAACTTTGTCTTGTGTATTTTCACTATTTTGATTAGTTTGATTTTGGATAACTTCTTGTGGTAAATTTTCCATAAATTTTTCCTATGTAAATTTTTGAAAAGTTTAACTAAAATATTTATTAATAATTAAAAATATTACAAATTGCAATATTTTTAATTATTATTTGATTTGAAGATAAATATTTCTTCATACTTTATAAATCCTAGTTCTTAAAAGTAATTAAATATCTCTTTATCTAGCTCATTTTTTACAACTTCATTTGTAAATTAATCAAGTGTATTATGTTAAAATAGGTACTATTTTATTTTAACGGAGTAAATCAATGAAACTAAAACTGCTATTAATCTTCTTATTCTTTGGTTTTTTATCTTTAAATGCTGAGGATTTACGATTACAAATTGATCAATTATCTAAAGATATTTCAACATACAAAATCATAGACGTAAGACCAACGGCTGAGTATCAAAAAGGACATATTAAAAATGCTTTAACATTTCCAATTGCACTAACTTACAATGACAAATCTGTAAATGGCAGACTAACTGAACCAAATAAAATGCAAGAAACATTAAGAAAACAAGGTCTTGATGTAAATGACCAAGTTGTAATTTATGATGATGGTACTTTTTTTGATGCAGCTAGATTATTTTGGGGTTTAGAAGTTTATGGATTTAAACATGTAAAACTGTTAAATGGTGGTTTTGAAGAGTGGAGTGACCTTGATTTGCCTGTTTCAAAAGAGAATACTGAAACTAAAGAGAGTGCTTATATTGCCTCAGTTGATAATAAAAAATTAGCAACAAAATTCTCAACACAAATTGCTACTAAAAGTCCTTTTATGCTTATAATGGATGCTAGAAGTTACAACGCATATATTGGAGAAGAGTCTAATGCAAAAAGATTTGGTCATATTCCAGAAGCTATAAGTAGACCAGCAACTCACAATATCTCTTCAAGTAATAATTTTTCTAAGTTAAAAGATATAAAAGAGCTTGAAGAACTATATAAAGACATAGATAAAAGCAAAAAAATTATCTCTTATTGTGATATAGGTAGAGTTTCATCATCAAACTATTTTGCTCTTCGTCAACTAGGATACGATGTTGCAAACTATGATGCTTCTTGGAAAGAGTGGGGAAATGATTCTGAATTACCTATTGTTACGATTTCGAAAAAATAGCTTATGTGGAATAAATTTAATATAAAAATACAATTAACAATCTTTATGGTTGTTATAATTTGCGTGGTTGAATTATCAACTCTTTATTTTGTAAATCAATACCAAAAAAAAGAGAATAAAGAAAATGCTCTTATAGAAGTTAATACAATCACAAAATCTTTGAACAATGATTTAATCAAAATTATCTTAAACCCAAATGCAGATGTGGTTTCAGATATTACATACAGACTTACAGCATTTAGTAAAGTAAAAGGTATCCTTTTAACCGATACAAATAAAAATGGCATCTTTAAATATGCAGATATAAACAAAATTCAAACTCTTCAAGATAGAATATTTTCTGAAAATATCGTATTTTTAAAAGATGATTTATTGGTAAAAGAAAAGATTGTAGCTGAGGGTTATGACTTTGGTTATGTACTTTTTAATATTGACCTGAGTAGCTATCAAAAAAAACAGATGGAAACAACTTATACTATTTTGTCAATTTTTCCTTTTGCTTTAGTTTTTGGTTTGATTCTTAGTCTATTTTTAAGTAGAAGTTACACAAAACCTTTTATTAGTTTAATAGATGCTATGAAAAAAAGCGACCCAACAAATGACAAAATCATAAAAGTAGAAACAAGTGCAAACAATGAAATAAAAGAGTTATTTGATGGCTTTAACAACCAAATGAATCAAATATCTAACTCTTCTAAAGAGCTTCACTTTCAAGCTACCCATGACCAATTAACAAATATTTTTAATAGATTTTATATTGAAAATAGTTTGAAAAACTCTTTAAAAAAAGAGAATAAAAATGGTTACAATCTATTATATTTAGACATTGACCAGTTTAAATTAATAAATGATTCAGCAGGTTATCAAGCAGGTGATGAGCTTTTAAAAATGTTAGTTGCTTATTTTCAAACTTCACTACCCAAAAATGCTTCTTTTTCAAGGGTTGATGGAAATGGTTTTATGGTACTTCTTAGTGATTCTACCCAAGAAGAAGGAGAATCATTTTTACAAGAGAGTTTAGAAAAACTAAAAGATTTTAGATTCTCACACCATAATGAAACTTTTAGTGTTTCAGCATCAATTTCTCTTGTTTATTTTAAGGCTTTTGAATATACATTAAAAGAGCTTTTAAAAGCCAGTTCAACGGCACTTTACACAGCAAAAGAAAAAGGTAGAAATAAATCTCATATTTATAATAAAAGTGACGAAACTATCAAAAGATTTTCAAGGGAACAACATAGCGCTCAGCTTATAAAAGAAGCTCTAAGAGATGGACCAGCAAGATTTGAACTATTTGCCCAAGATATTGTTCCACTACAAAAACAAAGTGATAAAATCGGTTATGAAATACTTATTCGTATGTGGGATAAAGATAATAATTTTATTGCACCTGATAGCTTTTTACCAGCAGCTGAGAGATACCAACTTATGAGTGAAATAGATATTTATGTACTTTGGACATATCTTGAAACTGTTATAAAAGATAGAGCACATATTGAAAAACTACACTCTGCTCATATTAATCTTGCAGGTTCAAGTTTAAATAATCCAGATTTCCAAGCAAAAGTAAAAGAGGCAATTGAACATTTTGATTTCCCTTGGGAAAAACTTGAATTGGAAATAACGGAGAGTTCAGCAATTGGAAGTTTTAATATGGCAAATGAATTTATAACTTGGTTAAAAAGCAAAAATATAGGTCTTGCACTTGATGATTTTGGAACTGGAATGGCTTCATTTGAATACTTAAAAAGTATGCCTTTTGATGTGGTAAAAATTGATGGAAGTTTTATAAAAGATATGCACAAAGACCCTATTGATAAAGCAGTTATAAAATATATTCAAGAAATTGCAACACTAAAAAATCAAGAAACAGTTGCAGAATATGTTGAAACAAAAGAAGATGTGGAAGAGTTAACAAAAATAGGAATAACTTACGGTCAAGGATATTATCTTGGAAAACCAAGAGCTCTAAGTAGTTGGCTTAGTAATTAAATCTTAAAGAAGAATAGATTTTCATTTATTCTTCTTTATTTATTCTCTTTTGCAAACTCAATAGCATTAGAAACAGCTTTTTTTGCTTGTGGAGAGTTTTTCCAACAAGAACTTCCTAAAATATCTGAAACAATATCTGTTATCTCTTCTACACTACTAAGGGAGAGTTTTTCTAAGGAATCTATTCCTATTTGCTCAAATCTTTTTATAACAGTTTCACCTACATATTTTACTTTTAAAAGTTCTTCTTTTTCTTCTTTTGAAAATGCCATAAATATCCTTTTTTATTTAAATTTTTTAGAATTCATAGTCTTCTTCTATTTTTGCAATTCTAACTTTATAGTTTTTATACCAGATTTCTTTGCCTTTTTTCTGTGCTTCTTGATGTAAAATATTTTCTTTCCACTTTTTCATAGATTCTAAACTTGACCAATACGAAACAGTTATTCCCAAATCTTCCCTTGCAGATTCTGCGCCTAAAAAGCCTTCTTGTTTACTCACAAGCTCCAACATTTTTTTAGCCATTTCTTCATATCCATTATCACCTTTTGTTCTTATTGAAGTGAAAATCACAGCGTAATATGGAGCTTTTAAAGTATTTGCTATCATATTTTATTCCTGTTATTTATTTTGTAATTCAGTTATCATACTAAAATTTATCAACTCAACATTATTTCTCTTTACAACATTTTTTCTAACTTCAATAAACCCTGATTTTTCAAAAAATGGCTTTGCTGTAATACTTACATCAGCTTTGATTTCATCTATATTTTCTTCTTTTGCAATCTTAAATATATGATTTAAAAGTAGTTTTCCAATACCACAATTTTGATATTTACAATGAACATAAAAACAATCAATATATCCATCATAATACTCACAAAATCCAACAACTTCATCTTCTAAAACACAAAGATATGGTTTTGATTTTTCAAGTCTTTTTTCCCAAATTTTTAAATCATAATTTGGATTTGCCCAAGTATTTAACTGCTCTTGTGTGTAATCTTTTTTATTTATATTACGAATTGTATTTGTAAATAACTCAACTATTTGTTTTAAATATTTTTTATCATAGTTTATAAGAAAAAATTGTTCAGTTAACATCTATAATTCATCGGTTGATATTTTAATCCTAAATATTCTTTTTGTTCGCCGCTTATTTCAAAACCAAAAGATTCATAAGTTTTTATAGCATAAATAGATGAATTTACACTCATATTTGAAACATCAAAATTTTCTTTGATATATTGCCAAAGTTCTTTGGCTATCCCTTTTTTATGATATTTTTCATCAACAAATAGATGAAAAAGGCGAGTTTTATCTTTTATTGCAATAAATCCTACGATTTCATCTTTTATCACATAAACAAAATGCTCGTATTCCTCACTTAAAATTCTTTCTTTAAAACTCTCTTCTAAAAGTTCATCTTCAAACCATTTTGGTACTTCTTTTTCAAAAATATATTTTGTTAAATCTTTTGATATCACACTTAATCTCAAAGCATCTAAAGTTTTTGCTTTTCCTATAAAATACTCAACATCAGGAAAGATATTTATCATTTCATCATAAGTTTTATTTTTTTTCAAAGCTTCAATTACAACATCTAAAGGTTTAGAATAAATATTTGCTAAATCAAACTCATTTTTTTCTAAATTAAATGCAAGTTGTTCAAGAGGTGGAGTAAACTGTGCATTTACACCTTTTTTATTTCCTCTTGCATCGATTTTATACCAACCAAAATCTTTTAAATAAATCGCATTTAATCCATGTAAACAATAAATATTTTTTTTATATTCACTACAAGATAATCTTTGATAACAAAAACCTGTTGGAATACCATTTGCTCGCAAAAGTGCAGCTAAAAGATGAGATTTTGCATAACACCAACCAGTTTTGTATTTCAAAACATCACTTGCTTTATAAGTTGTAATTTCATCTTTAAAATCACCACTATGATGAATATTATCTCTTACATAAATAAAACAGTTTTTTGCAATTTCAACATCTGTTTTACAATCTTTTGCCAACTTTTGAGCAAGATTAAAAACTTCTTTGTTTTTAAAGTCTATTATATCTGTCTCTTCTAAAAACTCTTTCATTTTAGATTCTCAAACTCTTTCATCTCAAGCTTTATAAAACTATCAATCATAGTTCTATAAATATTTTCAACAACTTCTTCATTTGCACCATTTAATCGTGCAATATTTTTTACTTTTGAAATAACTTCTTCTACTCTTTTAGGAGCTTTAACATCTTCACTATCTTTTTTAAATGTAGCAGCTTGTTTTACAAAACCACCTCTTAAAGCGATTAGTTTTACTATTTGCTCATCAATATTATTTATGTTATTTCTTACTTCATCTATTGAATTACATTCAATCATTTTGATATTTTCCTTTATTTTATAGAAACGTAAATCTCTATTTCATCTTCTTTTGCATATTTCTCAAAATCTACTTCAAAAGCTCTTTCATATTCGCTATTTTTTTCAAAATAATCCCAAATTTCTTCCCATAATTCAACTACAACCATTGGAAGTTCGCCTTGTTTTGTGAAAACTAAATATTTTTTATCTTCAATTACAATAGCATTTTTTGGTTTTGTAACTTCAACTCCAACTGTTACTTTGTAGTTTCCACTTGCATCTGATTCATAGTTGCTATAAACTCCATACATAAAATCGCTATTTGCTTTGTCAAATGTTTTTTTATATACATCTTTTTCAAAGTATTCTTCCCAAAGACCAGCTATTTTCCCATTTTCTTCACTCATTTCAAATTCATTATTTGTAACAACACTAATACCTGAAATCATTAGTTTTTTTACTCTTGTAACTTTCATTTTTACTCTTTATTTTATAGATTTTTATTAATTTTAAGGATTATATTAAACATTTGCTAGTAGTATCTTAAAAAATGTAAATGTTAGGAAAAATTATGAATATTATTGACTTTGAAAATATAAATGTTGGATATGATGAAAAAATTGTATTAAAAGATATTACTCTAAAAATAAAAGAAAATGAACACTGGGCAATACTTGGAGCAAATGGAAGTGGGAAATCAACTTTAATGAAACTAATCCAATCAGAAATTCATCCAAGAAAAACAAATGAATATAAAAAAGAGATTTTAGGAAAAGCAACCTACTCTATTTTTGAACTAAAAAAACAATTGGGAATCATTACAAATGATTTGCACAACTATTTTGCAACCCATGGAAACTTTTTAACTGGTTATATTACAGTTTTAAGTGGACATTATAGCTCTATTGGTGTTTTTAAACATCAAGATTTTACAGAAGCTCAACACGAAAAAGCAAAAGAGACTATGAAGTTTTTGGAAATTGAACATTTAGCAGATAAATATGTTGAAGAGATGTCAACTGGGGAACTAAGAAAATGTATAGTTGCAAGGGCATTAATCCATGATCCAAAAGCTTTTATTCTTGATGAACCAACTGTTGGACTTGATATAAAAGCTCAAATAAATTTTATTAAAATGATTCAAAAATTATCAAAAAATTGCTCAATAATCCTTGTAACTCACCACTTAGAAGAGATATTTGAAGAAATAGAAAATGTAGCTTTGATTTATAACAACACAATTCATAAAAGCGGGAAAAAAGAGGATATTTTAACAAGCCAAAATCTATCAGAAATTTTTGATACAAATGTGCATATCAATGTAAAAAACAATAGATATTTTGTGGAAGAGATTTTCTAATCTCTTCTTTTTAATTTTTACTTTTTAAACTTTTTTTCCTAAATATTGACTAATATCTACTTCATCAATTTGTTCTTCCATTAAAAATTTGTTTGCATACTCTTTATAAACTCCACTTGTTAAAAATATATCAAAAAGGTCCTCATCTATATGTTTATCTTTTTTCATAAATGACATAATTTTTATTGATTCACTTAATGTTTTTGCTTTTTTATAAGGCCTATCAGCAGCTGTTAATGCTTCAAATATATCAGCAATTGCCATAATTCTTGCAGGAATTGATAACTCTTCTTTTACTAATTTTCGAGGATACCCCGTTCCTATCATTGTTTCATGATGAGAACCTGCATATTCTGGTACATTTTTTAAATCTTTTGTAAAAGGAATATTTTCAAGCATTTTTATAGTCATTATAATATGCTCATTAATTTTGAATCTTTCTTCTTGAGTTAATGTTCCTTTTTTTATACTAAGATTATATAACTCACCTAAATTTCTTTCATATTCTGGAATATCCATTTTAAAACCAAATTTAGTATATTCATCTAAATCTATTTGTCTAGTTCTATGAATAATTTGTTCTATTTTATCTTGGAGTAAGTTTTCAACAACAGGAACAAAAGGTTCTTTATTTTCAACTCTTTTTAACTCGTCATCAGATAATCCCAATCTATTATCAAAGTTTCTTAGCCATGTTGTTTTGCCTATTTGCGTCAATTTATCTATGCTAGATTGCTCCATAAACTCCCCACCAACATTACAACTAGCTATAAATGCAAAATCAGAATAGAGTTGTTCATGGGTTTGTTTTAACTCTTTTTCTAATTCATCTTTATTTTGTGGATTTAATAATAGTTGCTCATAATATTTAATAGTTGCATCTCTGTGTAAAACTTCAAATCTAGTTCTGATTTCATGAATTCGGTTATAGATAGTTTCCAATTTTGTGGCTTTATCAACAACATATTCAGGCATTACAATTTTCCCACAATCATGTAACCAAGCAGCAACTTTAAACTCTCGCCATTCTTCTTCTGATTTAAAAGTAAAATCAGATAATTCTCCATAATCTGATTCACTCGCAACTTTTGCAAGTAAAATAGCCAATTCAGGAACTCTTTTACAATGTCCACCTGTATAAGGTGATTTTTCATCGATTGCTTCTGCTAAAATTTTTATAAATGAATCAATTAGATTTATTTGCTCTTTTTCGTATTTTTGAATAGATTTAGCCATACTTACAATGGAAGAGGATAATTTATGAAATTCATATATTATAGTTTTTATAGGTTTTACATTTTCATATTTATTTTGAGCAATTTCATTTGTTAGATTTTCTAATTGATTAATAGGTTTTGTAACAAATCTTTGTAATATATATTGTATTGGAAAATAAATAATCACAATAATTAAGAATGAAATCAAAATACTATTTAAAAGAGTATTTCTTATATCAGCCATTACAATATCTTTTTCTACATAAGAAGCAATATACCAATTTTGCCCACTACTTTTTTCCAATTTTGAGACAAAATATATATACTCTTTTCCATTTTTTTCTTTTAATTCGCCCGTAAATATATTTTTTTCAATTTCTTTGAAAGTATCTAAATATAAAGAAGAATTTAAATCATCAAGATTTAAAAGTTTATTATCCTTGGTTTTTAGATTTACATTAAATGAAGTTGCAATTACATCTTTTGATTGATTAAATAAAATTAAATTACCTTTTAAAGTAGTTGCTTTTTCTTCTAATAATTTAGATATTTTATTTAAAGTAAAATCAACTGCAGCAACTTTTATTTTTAGATTATATTCATTAAAATCTCCAACAGAAATAGTAATTCCAGGTTCTTTTGTTGAGTCAAAAATATATGGTTCTGACCAAAAAACTTTTGAATTTTCAACTAATTTATACCAATCTCTTTTTCTTGGGTCATAGGTTGATTTACTAATATTTATAGAACTCGTTAAATAATCTTGATTTTTATAATACCAACAATCTAAACCTCTTTTATCAACATTATTTATACTTCTGTAAGCATATTGAGGTTCTCTTCTTGTTTGTAAAAAATTACCATTTTCATCTGCTAAAAAAATACTTGCAATATTTGGGTTAAATTTTAATTGTTCCCACATCACTTTTTCTATTATCTTCTCATCTTCTATTATATTCTTACCATTAGTAATTTTTGATAATACATTTAATTGGCCAATTATACTTCTAAGTGATTCTAATATTGTATTTGAAATATTACTTGTTACTTCAAGATTTTTATCTTCTAACATTTTATAAGATTGTTCTTGACCTCTTAAATAAAAATTTGATATTAAAAATAGAGATAAAAAAAGTGTTAAAGAACCAAATAATACCAAAATACTTACCATAAAGGTATATCTATTATTTTTCATTTAAAGCTCCATTTTTTATATACTCTTTTTTTAAATTTTCAAACTTTTCAACACTATTATCATAAATATTATCATTCTCAATTAATATTTCAGAATTCAAAAGATTATTTTGAGTTGGATATGTTATATTATTCTGTAAATTATTTTTATCTATATATTGCATTGAAGATTCACTAGAAACAGCATATCCTGTTTTATTTCCTATCTTTGCTATATTTTTTGAATCAATTATAAAATCAATAAATTTATATGCTAAATCCTTATTTTTTGAATCTTTTAAAATTACAATTCCATCCGCCCATTTTAAAGCACCCTCTTTTGGATAAATAAACTCAAAATCTTTTGAATTGTCCATTATTAACTTTGCATCACCACTATATATCATTCCAACGCTAAAACCATTTATAATAAAAAAGGAAAGAGCATTAGCTGAACTTATATCTTTTATATTTGGAATTAATTTTTCTAGTTTACTATTTGCCTCATTAAGTTCTTCTACCTTCGCACTATTTGCACTATATCCTAATGATTTTAATGCCATTCCCATTACATCAGATGGTTCATTTGATAAAAGAATTGAGTTTTTGAATTCATTTTTCCATAAATCATTCCATTTTGTAATAGGTTCTTTTACAAGTTTTTTATTATAAAGTAGACCCACTGTTCCCCATAAATATGGAATTGTATAATCCACTGAATTTACAAAATTTGTTTGTAAAAATTCTTGGTTTATATTTGAATAATTTTTTAATTTTGTAGTATCGATTTTCTCAAGTTTTTCAATATTTTTTAGTTTGGAGATATAATTTGAAGAGACTATAACTAAATCATAATCATTTTGTTTCTTTATTTTTGAGAATATGTCTTCATTAACTTCATGAATATCATATATTATTTTTACATTATTTTCAGATGCAAAATCTTTTAATAATTCAATATCAATATAATCAATAAAATTGGAGATTTTCAATATTCTTTGGTCAGAAAATAGAAAAGAAGTCACAAATATAAGGAAAAAAAGATATTTCATGATAAACCTTTTTCAGTTAGCTTTTTTAAAATATATAAAAAATTATTTTACAATAAAAAAATCACAATTTTGTATATATATTAATTATTTCTGAAAAAGATATGTCATAAGCTAAATTGCTTATGACATATTTTAAAATTTCCTAATCAAATCTTCAAACACTTTTCCTAATCCCTCAACCTCTTTAACAGTAGTTCTCTCTCCAATACTATGAATAGTATCATTTATAACTCCAAACTCGATAGCTTCGATTCCAAATGCACCAAAATATCTAGCATCACTTGTTCCACCTGCTGTTGAGTGTTTTGTTTTAATTCCTAAAATTTCTTGAATAGAATTTTCCATAGCCTTAACAACTTTTGATTCTTTGTTTGTAACAAATGGATATGAACCTTGTGTTGTTCTTAAACTATAGTTTAAGTGTCCGAAGATTTTTTCTATGTATGCTTCTACATCTTCTCTTTTTGTGTTTGTTGAGTTTCGAACATTAAACATCAAATCAAGTTTATTTGGTGTTACATTTGTTACTTGCATACCAGCTCTAATATCTGTGATTACCAGTTTACTTGGAGCAAAATATTCATCTCCATTGTCTAGGTCAAAGCCAGCAATTTTTTCTAAGATTGGAGCTATTTGATGAACTGGATTTATTCCTTTTTCTGGATATGCTGCGTGTCCTTGTTTTCCTTGGATTGTTAGGTATCCATTTATACTTCCACGTCGTCCTACTTTTATGGCATCACCAAATACCTCTTCGCAAGTTGGTTCTGCTACAACTGCGTAGTTTGGAATCATATTAATCTCTTTTAGATGTTCAAGCATTTTTATAGTTCCGTAAGTTCCCTCACCCTCTTCATCACTTGTCATTAAAATACTTAACATTCCATCAAAGTTTTGGGCGTGTTTACAAGCATATAAAAAGGCTGCATCGCCACTTTTCATATCTTGAGCACCACGTGCACTTATTACTCCATCAACAACTTCTGCTGCAAATGGGTCGATTGGCCAACCTTCACCAACTGGAACTACATCAATATGTCCTGCAAAACATAGATGTTGTGGGTTTTCATTGAATTTTTTATAATAAAATCTGTTTTTTACGCCTTCCATATCTACTTTGATACAAGTCCAATCAGCCCCTAAATACTCTTCTATAAAATCGAATGCTCCATCATCATTTGGAGTTAGTGATTTGAATCTTAATAATTTTTGAAATAATTCTATAATAGTCATTTATATATCCTTTTAGTTAGGGCAGATTTTAGCTAACTTAACTTTATTTTGTTATAATAAAATTCAATTAAAAAATTTTAAATTTTATTATTTAATTGTATAAAGGGGTTTGTAATGACTAAACTAAAGAAAATACTTTATGGATTGGGTTTATTAATAATTGTTTATATAGCTGTTGGTTTTAAGGTTCTTCCTATTGTTTTAAAAGACCAATTAATAAAAAATCTAGATGAAAATCTCACTCAAAAAACTGATATTGCTAAAATAGAATTTAATCCACTTACTTTTAAAATAATAATTCATGATTTTAAAATATTCGATTCAAATAATGTTACAACTGCTTCATTTAAAGAATTTGTAGTTGATTTTTCACTTTTAAGATCAATTAAACAACAAAATATTAGATTTAAAGAAGTTACTTTAACAGATGCTTTTATAAATGTAATTCAAGATAAAGATGGAAATTTAAATCTAGCGAATCTAGTGAAACCCTCATTAAAAGAAGAGCCAAAAGAAGAAGAACAAAGTTCTTCAAATATAAATTTTTTAGTTTCAAAGCTTACATTGGATAATGCAAATGTTCAATATTCAAAAGAAGGTGAAATTCCTTACTCTTTAAATTTAAAAAATATAAATTACACTTTATATGATTTAGGAACTTATAAAAACAGCCTAACTTCAAATAATTTAACCCTAAAATTAAACGAATATACAAATGTTTCTATTGGTGGAGCATTTAAACTGCAACCATTTAAAGCCTATGGAAAAGTTTCAATTGAAGATTTAAGATTAAAAGAGTTTCTTACATATAAAAAAGATATGTTAAATTTTGATTTAGATGAAAAAACAAATTTAAATCTTATTCTAAATTATAATATCGACACTACAAATGAGCTTGCATTGACTCTAAGTACGGACAAATTTGAGTTAAACAATCTAAACCTAAAACAAAATAAAAATTCTTTGGTAAATCTTGAAAAGCTTAATATTGGAAATTTCATTTTTGATTTACAAAATCAAAATGTAGCCTTTGATGATGTTAATTTTAAAACTTTAAAAGCAAATATGGTTTTAGATAAAAATGGAATTAACTTTGCGAATCTTATAAATACTCCATCAACAAAAGAGGAAAAAAATAAAGAGTTAAAAGTTGAAGTTACCACAGCAAAACCACAAGAAGAAGTAAAACCTTGGACTATAAATCTATCAAATATAAAAGTAAATAGTAGTGATTTTGTTTTTAATGATAAGGTAAATAATTCAATTTCTCAAAGTAAAGCTTTTAATATAAATCTTACAAATTTGGGAATTATTGGCTCTAATATTGATTTAAGTGGTTTACTTTTTGAAAATCCAAATTTAAGTTATGTTGATAATAACAATAATTTATCTCTAATAGCAAAAAATGCAAATATAAATCTTGATAAATTGTCATTTAAAGAGAATATTTTAGATATAAATTCTATGGCTTTAAAAACTCCAAGTTTAAATTTTGATGATATAAAATCTAAAATGAAACTACAAACTTCAAATATAAATCTAAATGTAAATTCATTTTTACTTGATAAGGACAACATATCTATAAAAGAGATAAAACTAATAAAATCAACTATAAATATGAGTGATAAAACAAACAATATTGAATTACAAGCAAAAGATATTCAACTTGATGTTAATAACTTAATTAATAAAAAAGATGATTTATCTATAAATTCTATCAAACTTCTTGAACCTAATCTTGAATTTCTAAATACAAGTGATAAAACAAAAATATTGGCTAAAAATTTAAATTTGGAAATTAAAAAGATTTCGAATTCAAAAGCTGAATTTAAAATTGAAAAAACAAATTTAAATAAACCAAATATTTCTGTGGTTTTAGCTAAAAAAGATGCAATAAAAAAGGATGAAAAACCTACAAAAGAAGAAGAAAAAGTTGTTCAAAAAGAGCAAAAAATTGTTGAAAATAAAAAAAGAACTCCTTCTAAAACAAAAATTAATGTTGGACCTGTAAATATCACAAATGGTATTTTCAGTTTTGAAGATAAAAACTTGCCACTTCCTTTTAAAACAACTGTAACAAAATTAAATGGAAAAATCTCAGAGTTTAAAAACACAAAATCAAGCACTACAAATCTTGAAGTAAAAGGTGTTGTTGATGAGTATGGAGTTGCTAAAATAACAGGAATTTTACATCCAAATAATATAAAACTATTAACAGATATAAATCTAATTTTTAGCAATATTGCAATAAAAAACTTCACTCCATATTCAGGTAAATTTGTAGGAAGAGAAATCAAAGCTGGAAAACTTGATTTAGATTTAAAATATAACATTGAAGAATCAAATCTTGAAGCAAAAAACAATATTGTAATAACACAATTAGAGTTTGGAGAAAAAGTAGAAAGCCCTGATGCTATCTCTTTACCTTTAGATATTGCAATATCTTTATTGAAAGACTCAAAAGGTGTGATAGATATAAATCTTCCAGTTTCTGGAAATGTAGATGACCCACAATTTGCTATTGGTTCAATTTTATGGAGAGCGTTTACAAATCTAATTACAAAAGCTGTAACTGCGCCATTTTCACTTCTTGGAGCAATGTTTAACTTTAGTGAAGATGAAATAAGTAGTGTTAAATATGGTTTACTTGAAGATGAAGTTGGACCTATTCAAAAAGAGACTTTAGATAAAATCTCTCAAATTTTAAAAGCAAGAAATGAAATAGCTATTGAATTAACAGCTTCTTATGATATGAATACAGAAGGTTATGCTCAACAAAAACAAAACTATTTAGCAAGAAAAGATGATGATAGGAATCTAAAACCAGAGCAAATCGAAGCTTTAATTTTAAATGAAAAAATAAAAATACCAAACTTAGAAAAAATTGCAAAAAATAGAATAACAAATATTTCTAACTATCTTGTAAAAGAAAAAGGTATTAATCCAAAACAAATAGTTATGACAAATAAAATTGAGAATAATAGTTCTGCAATAAACTTGAATATCTCAAAAAAATAGATTATTATTATATTTACTTATGTTTTATAGATAATCTTGACTTATTATTCTTTATTTGATAATATCGTAAAAATCAAATAAGGGATGATAAATGAATAAAATATTACCTCTTGTAGTAATAATTTTATTTAGTATAATTTTTTATGCAATATTTAAAGAAGCTACAAAAAGTTCAAAAGTAAAAAGATTGGAATGTCAAACAAAAACTACTACATTTGAAAAGATATTTGTAGAAAATCCAATCAAAAGTGCCATAGATTCTTTTGAATCAAATAAGTATGAAATAAACTCTGACATTAAATATTCAAAATATATGAAAAGTCATTTAATAAATATTTTAACTAAAGAGCAAAGTGATGAAAAACTAAAAAAAATCATTGATAAATATATTAATGAAAAGCCCATAACTAATAAAGATGATAAAAAACTTCTAATAGATTATTATATATATGAAAATGATAAAGAAGATAGTGGTAAAAAAAACAATGAAGCAAAAAGATATGCTGGTTATTTGGTGTTTGAATTTAAATATGATGATAAATTAGTTTATAAAATACAAACAGATTATATGAATCTTGATGCAAATGATTTAGAAGAGAGAATGGATTGTGTTCTTAATTCATTTACTTCAATTAATAAGAAAGGAAAATAATGAAACAAAAAATATTTAAAGATAAATATCCTATATTTGAAATAGAATACAAAAAAGATGAATTAAAATTTAAAAACGTTGATGAAATAATCACTGCACTTAAAAAAAGAATTGAGGAACGTCCAGATATAGCTTTTATAGCTATTTTTGACCATTATAAACATACTTCAAGTTTAAAAAATAACGTGATAAATCCAAATATAAAAGATGCAAAAAACATAATATTTTGTTTTGGAAAAGAGATACCAACACCTGAAATAATGGCAGTTCGACCTAGAAGTATTGGTGTTTGTGAAATGGAAGATTCATTTGTAATAAATTTTTTAGAAGCTCCAAGTGAAGCTGTAAATAAAACCATTGAAGAGTTTATAAAATCTCTAAAAACTTATATTTATTAAGCTAAAAGCTAAAGTTTTACAACTTTAGCTCCAAAACCACCACTACTTGGATGTGCATCTTCAAAACCTCTAACTTTTGGATGTTTTTTCAAATACTCTTTTACAGCAAAGGCAAGTTTTCCAGTTCCTATTCCATGATAAACTAAAACCTCTTCAAAACCAGCTAATAATGCATCACTTAAAAACTTATCAAGATTTTCAAGGGCTTCATCAGCTCTTTGTCCATGTAAATCTAGTTTTATATTTCCAGTTTCTGGTTTTTCAATAGTTACAGTTGCTTTTTTTGCTGGAATTTTTGGAGGTGGATTTCCACTTCTACTTAAATCAGCAATAAGAACTTGAACTTTCATTCCCATATCATTTTCAATAAATGCTTTTGCACCTTTGATTGAAACAATTGTTCCTTTTGTATTTCTATATTTAACTCTATCCCCTGCTTTAAACTCAACTACTTCTTGAACTTTTTCAGTTTTGATTTCGCTTGCAATTTTGTGAGCAATATTTAGATGTTGATGTGATTCTTGTACAAGTTTAGCTTTTATAGCTTTTTTTGCTTCATCTCGGGCATTGCTATACTCTTTATGAAGTTTTGATTTCTCAGAATAAATATGCTCATCTAATTTCTCTTTTTGGTCTTTTAGATTAGAAGTAATTCTTTGCATATTTGCTATTTCTTCATCTAGTTTTGCAATTTTTTGTTTATATTCTCTCTCTAAAGAACTACTTCTTTCTATTAACTCATTTAACTTATCTTTATCATCTCCATAAACTTCTCTAGCTCTTTTTACAACACTTAAAGGAATTCCATATCTTGTTGCTGTTTCAAAGGCATAAGACCTACCAATAGTACCTTGCAAGAACTCATATGTTGGTCTTTGATTTTCTTCATCATAAAGTGCAGCGATTAGCTCAACATTATCATTTGCAGCCATAAGTGCAGCCAATCTTTTATGGTGAGTAGTAATAATTACTTTTATATCCCTTTGGATTAAATCTTCGATTATTACTTTAAATAAACTTGCTGCTTCATCTGAGTCAGTTCCAAGTTCAATTTCATCAACTCCAACTATTGCATTTTTTGAAGCAAAAAGTTTTGAAAACTCAACCATACGTCCAGCAAATGTTGAAATATCATTTTTTACACTTTGAGGGTCATCTAAAACTGCATTTATTGATTTAAAATTACTAACTTGTGTATCATGGTGAGCTTTATATGGAAGTAGATATTTTGAAAGAAAAACAGCTGATAAAATAGATTTTAACATCATAGTTTTTCCCCCTGCATTTACTCCTGTAATCATTACAACTGATTTTGTGAAATCAATTGATATTGGTTTTGCATTATGTAAGGCTGGATGGCAAAAATCCACAAGTTTATTAACACCACTTTTTGATGGAAGAATAAAGTTTTTATCCCCTATTTTTGCAAAAAATAGTCTTGCTTGATAGTGATCAAATCTATCAAACTCTTTATTTAAAAACTTTAAGAATAAAAGATTCTTTTCAAATAAAGAGGAAATCTCTTTACAAATTTTAAATAAAATTTCTTCTTGTTTATTTCGCAAATCACTCTGTTTTTGTTTTAATTCTGAAATACTATGGGGAATCACATAAAAAAATCCAGAGTTAGAACGGTCAATTACAGAACCATTTAACACGTGATTAAATCCACCACGAACCAATAAAGACTCTTCGCCATTTATATAATGAACTTGAGAATCAACTAAATATGTTCTTATTTTTGTAGAGTTTATAATCTTGTAAAGACTTTGTTTTATCATCTCTTTATTTTTAGAAATTGCATATTTAATATTGTCAAAGTCTTCGTTTATTCCATTTTTTAGATTTGCTTTATCGTCAAAATATTCTGAGATTTTTATAATATCAGCTGGAATAACTATTTTATCAAGCCATTCAGCAAGTTTTCCATCAAAATTAAATCTTTTTAAGTATCTAAAATAGTTTATCATTTTGATAAACTCAAAAATATCATCAATTTTTAGGATACCTTGCTTTTGAATATGCATCAAAGGTGTATCAAGATTTTCAATTTTATTTGGTGCTTTTATGTCAAATTTTGACAACTCATTTATAAGTTTAAAATGAAGGTTTATATCACCTTCTAAAATAATAGATTTCTCCCTAGCCATAAGCTTTGAGAAACTCTCTATATAATCAATTAAGTCTAGTTTTTTTAATATATTTTGCATGGCGGGATTATAGCCAAAAGGCTATAATATTTTTATGAAGATTGTTAAATAAAATATTGTCAATAAACTAAAGCAACTATTGTTACCATATTCTTCGTTCCTAAACTTCAGATTAAAATAAGAAATTGCCTTTAAACAAATGAATTTTCTATAATTTCCCATAAAATTCCAATAATTATTATTGTTATAGCCATTTTATTACAAAGCTCAACACCATAACCATCTTCGATCCATAATGTAATTTTTTCCGCAAAACTTAAATTGTCTTTTAAATCTAATTCATTTCCAAACTTCTGAATAGTCTCTTCCATATAAAGATCTCTATTAAATGTATTTATATATAATTTACTCACATATCCAAAAATAACTACACATATTGCAATCAAAACAAAAATTATTATACTTTCTGATATATTTAAAATTTTTCCTATAGGTTCTATTAAATAACTATTTAAATACAGACCTATTAAATCTGGTAATTTCATTTTGTTATTCCTTTTTTATAATCTAAAAAGTATAACAAAAGGGTGTCACATATGGTGTCACAACTTGTATTTTTATTTAAAAAGGAGAAAAATTCCAGCTTTAAAAGCTAGAATTTAATTTAGTTAGATGAAGTATTGCCAATAAACTAAAGCAACTATTGTAATCATTAAAATGGCTAATATATTTATAAAAAATCCGAATTTTGCCATCTCTTTTACTTTTACTGCTCCACTACTCATGGCTATTGCATTTGGTGGAGTTGCAATTGGAAGCATAAAGGCATATGAAGCACATATTGTTGCAACCATTAAAATAAGAGTCATATTTACACTGGCAACTTGACCTAAAGAGTAAATAATTGGAAGAGCTATTGAAATAAGAGCTGTATTTGAAGTAATTTCAGTTGTAAATGTAATCATTGTAGCAATAATTAATATTAAAGCAATAACAGGTAAATGTGTTAAAGATAACATATAGTTTGCAATTACATTTGCAAGTCCTGTTTTTGAAAATGCTGCTGCAATTGCAAAACCTGCACCAAATAAGAAGATTATTTCATAAGGGATATTTTTTGCATCTTCCCACTCGATAAATCCAATTTTTGGAACAAACATTAAAAGTCCAAAACTTAATAATATTGCTGTTTCATTTAAACCTAAACCAGAATAATAAGGCTCAATTTTTGAGTTTACTAAAAGAGTAACAACTAATCCTAATAAAATAAAAAGTAATCTTTTTTGATTAGGAAGTAGCTTTTCAGTCATCTCAAGCTTTTTGTCAAGTTTTATATCAGATAAACCAAGAGATAAAATATATGGAATTATAATTAACATTATTAAAGCCAAAGGTGCAACTAATACCATCCATTGTATAAATGCGATTGGTTCAAGATTATGTTGTTGCATAAATCCTAATAAAATTAAATTAGGAGGAGTTCCAATTGGAGTTATAATTCCACCAATACTACATCCATAAGCAATTGAAAGAGCAAGTCTTGCTTTTAATCTTAAATCATGGGTTAAAAATACAGCTATTGGTATTAAAAGTAAAGCAGTTGTTGAATTAGATAAAATAGAACTTAATAGTGCTGATGTTATTGCTAAAGAAAAAATCATTCCCCTTGGAGTATTTGGGAAAATTGTTAATAACTTATTTGAAATATACTTATGTAGATTTATTTTTTGAGTAGCAATTGCTATCATAAATCCACCCATAAATAGAAATATAGTTGTATTAGAATAGTTTGCCGTTGTAGTTTTTATGTCTAAAATACCAAATGCTGGAAATAAAATTATAGGTAATAACGAAACAACACCAATAGGCAAAGACTCATTTGTCCACAATATTACAAATAATGCTATTAAAGCAATTAAAATAGAATGTTGCATACTAAAAGTGGTAGTTGCAACAAAAAAGAAAACAACAGATACAAATAATGAAATAATCATATTTTTCAAAATTAGCCTTTATATATTATTTTTTTGGTCTAAATGCTTTGATAACATCTTCATTACAAACCAAAAATGGTCCTTCCATTAAATCAATACAATATGGAATTGCTGGAAATACAGCATCTAAACACTCTTTGATTGATTTTGGTTTTCCAGGAAGATTTACAATAAGAGAAGAACCTCTTAATCCTGCTGTTTGGCGTGATAAAATTGCAGTTGGTACAAACTTTAATGATTCAGCTCTCATTAATTCTCCAAAACCTGGCATCATTCTATCACATACAGCTTCTGTGGCCTCTGGTGTTACATCTCGCAAAGCAGGTCCAGTTCCGCCAGTTGTTACAACTAAACAACACTTTTCATTATCAACTAAATCTTTTAGTGTATTTTCAATAGTAACTCTATCATCTTCAATACATCTATAAACTGGCTCCCAAGATGAACTTAGGTAGCTATTTAGTGTATTAATAATAGCTTGTCCAGATAAATCTTCATATTCTCCTCTACTTGCTCTATCTGAAGCTGTTACTATTCCTATTTTTGCTATTTTTTCACTCATAATAAATGTCCCTTTTCTTTTATATAATAGACTGTTGCAAAGTTCTTAAAAAAATCTCTTGTAATAGAAGCATCAATTATTTTATCAACTCCACCTAAATATACTTCTATTTTTGTTCCCCTATCTACTAAACTTTGAAGTTTTTTTTCACTCCATTTGTAGTTTAAAAGTTCTTCTAATTGCTCTATTGTTCCTAATTCAAAATATTTTGAAATATCTGTTTGTAAAGGATAAATAACATTTGCTAAAAAATTTTGACAATAAGCATTAGCATCTTTTTTAAAATACATAAGTTGAGTTCTTTTAAATTTATCATCAAAATTTTGGAAAAAAGCAGGAGAAAAGAGTTGAAGTTTATCAACCCTTTTTGTTGTAGATAAAGCCTCTTCAAAAGCTTTTATAGCACCATAAGAAAAACCAGAAATTGTGAAATCATTACTTATTAGATATTCATCAAAAAGTTCCGATTCATTTTTAAAACAAAAACCAGAAAAATATCTCTTAAATGTCATCTTTTGTAATCACTTCATTTTTAATCATAATATTCTTTAATCTATTTATCTCTTGAGAATTTTGTGATAATTCACTTCTTAAATTATTTTTAATATCTGTTAATAACTCTTCAACTGAATTTGCCATTTTATATTTATTTACAATGTCATGTGCTGTTTTTGAAGCAGATTCTAAATCTTCATGATTTATTGCATATTTCTCTTTTTCTATAACTTCAACACCAATGAATCCAGCTAAATCTCTTCTAATATTTTCGCATAATTCAGCATAAGATGGATATGTAGAGTTGAGTTTTTGAACACTTTCATCAAATAAAGCAACTTTTGTTTTTGAAATAAATGCTTTAGAAGCTTGATAAATAGATAAAATCTCTTTTTGTCTATTATCTAAGATTTTTAATTGTTTTTTACCAAATTCTAGTTTGTTTTTTGCAATTAAAATATCATCATTATTTAATATTCTTTTATTATTTTTAATCATATTTAATAAAGCTTCATTTATAAGTGTAGCTAGTGTTGCTGAACTAAAACCAGCTGTTTCATTTACTAATCTTTCAATATTTATTTCATGGTTTTTACCAGTTAAATATAATTCTAAAATCTTTTTTCTGTCATTTATATTTGGAAGTCCCACATGAACTCGTCTATCAAATCTTCCTGCACGTAATAGTGCATCATCTAGAACTTCAATTTTATTTGTTGCTGCAATTACAATAACTCCACTATCTCCATCAAATCCATCCATTTGTGTTAGAAGTTCATTTAATGTTGATTCTCTTTCATCATTTGATTTTCCACTTCTAGCTTTTCCAACGGCATCAATTTCATCAATAAAGATAATTGCAGGTGCACTTTGTTTTGCTTTTGCAAAAAGTTCTCGAACTCTTTTAGCACCCATTCCCACATATATTTGAACAAAACTTGCACCACTTTGATAAAAAAATGGAACATCAGCTTCACCAGCAACTGCCCTTGCAATTAAAGTTTTTCCAACACCTGGAGGGCCAACTAATAGAACACCTTTAGGAAGTTTTACACCTTGTTCAAGATATTTTTTTGGATTATTTAAAAAATCAACAACCTCTTCAAGTTCCTCTTTTATCTCATTTATTCCAGCAACATCTTTAAAAGTAACATTTGAAGTAACTGCTTGAATATTTGAATTTAAATCCTCATTTGAAATTGTTGCTTTTGATTTTGTAAGTTCATTATCAAAAGCACTTGTTTCCTTGTTTTTCTTATTTCTATTAAAAAAAGCTTTAACTTTTTCTTGTTTTATTTTTAAATACAAAGCTAAAAAAAGCAAAATAAATAAAAATCCAATTCCTATATAATAAGAATTTCCCACAATATGAGTACCACTTTTATAAATAGTATATACAAATAGGATCAACAGAATAACTGCTGACATAGCCATTAATTTAAAATTTTTTTCTAAATTTTTATTATTTGAATCTTGCGACATTTTTATCAGCCTTTACTTCATAATCATCTATAAAAACCCAATCTCCAACTAAATCAACTGGTGAATCTATCTCTATTTGATTGAAAAATTGATCGAAACCTATATATTTCCCATTTTTTTCTTGTTCTATTAAAACTTCTAATTTTTGAGTGTTATTTTTTCTAAAATCATAATTTTTTTGTTCAATGATTTTTGTTAACTCATTGTATCTTATTTTTGCAATGTCACCTTTTATTTGAGGTTTCATAGTAGCACTTGGTGTTCCATCTCTTTTTGAATAAGTAAAGGCATGAACATGAGTTAATGGAAATCTATGAAGATTTTCCATAGCTTCACGCCACAACTGCTCAGTTTCACCAGGATGTCCAACAATAAAATCTGTTCCTAATGCATATCCATTAGAGCTTAAAAACTCAAAAAGTTCTAAATCTGATAAAACTTTATTTCTTCTATTCATTATTTGTAACATCTCTTTTGAAGTGTGTTGAAGTGCAATATGAAGATGTTTTGCCATAAATGGTTCATTTATTAACTCTTTAAACTCATCATCAATTTGAATAGGTTCAATGCTTCCCATTCTTATTCTTCTCACACCTTTAATTAATGCCATTTTTTTAAGAAGTTTTGCTAAAGAAGTGTGTTGTTTTTTTCCATAACTTCCAACATTTGTTCCAGTTAAAATAAACTCTCCAAAACCATTTGAAGCTAGTGTTGTAACTTGCTCTAAAATTTTATCTTCGCTATAACTTCTTGCATCACCTCTTACATAAGGGATAATACAATATGAACATCTAAAATCACAACCCTCTTGGATTTTTATAAATGCCCTACTTTTTCCAACAAACTCTTCAACAATTGTTTCATCAATATGTGTTAAATCACCAGCGTGGAAAAATCTACTTTCATTTAATAAAAGCTCATTTATTTTCTCTTTTTCAGAGTGACCAAAAAGAGAATCAACTTTATCTTCTTTAAAAAGGGCTTCACCTTTTGTCCAAACTCCACAACCTGTGAATACAACTCTTGGATCTTTTGGAAGTTTTTTTAAGCCACTAATATATCCACGTGCTGTACTATCTGCACTATTTGTAACTGTACATGAGTTTATTACAACTACGTCAGCATCTTTTTCGTTTTGTGTTACTTCAAAATCTTTTAAATTACTCATCATAACTTGAGTATCAAATACATTTGTTCTACAACCAAAAGTTTTAAAATAAACCTTTGGTTTGTTTTGTGAAAAATTCATTAATGTCTATTTCCTAATTTATCTTTGTATAATTTCATCTTCCAAATCTCTTGGAACTTTTTTACTTTTCATTGCTGGCCCATAGGCATTATCTGTTCTATTAATATTAATTTGAGAAGTAGGATATGCAATATGAATATCATCTTCTTTCATAAAAGCATCAAGTATTTCAGGACTTATTGTACTTCTTAATACAAGAGCTGCATAAGAATTTGTCAAATACCAAGAAGAGATAACAATACCATGTGGCTCAACAAAAGTATAAACTCTAGGTTCAACTCCAGTTGCTCTTAACTGATATTTATTTCTCATTTTTGACAACTGTTTTCTTGTCATATCCGTGTAACCTTTTGAATAGTGTTTCAAAATTTCTCTAGATATTTTTTGAGCTTTTTTATAATTTGAATCATATGTAATTGTAATATCAATTCCATCCCAAACTGTTCTTAAACCTGAGTGTGTATAGTTTGCAATTAACTCAGAGAAAATGTAGTTATTTGGAATAAAAAATATTCTTCCTGTTCTTCTATTTGTTGTATATGAAGTAAGCGTAATATCTTCTCTAATTGTAATTTTAAATAATGAAATATCTAAAACATCCCCAACTGTTTCAACATTTCCTTTACTAACTTTAATTCTATCTCCCACTTGAATTGAACCAGATGTTACAATTACCATCCAACCAAAAATCGACATAAACCAATCTTTTAAGGCAATTGCAATCCCCGCTGATGCAAATCCTAGGATTGTTACAAGATATGAAACATTATCAATATATGAAAATAAGATAACCATCAAAATCAAAAATACTAAAGTAAAATTAATTATTTTATTTACCATATAGTAGTTTTCATTTTGAGAAAAATATCTTTTTAAAGCAAGTTTTACTAAAAATGCTATCAGTGATAAAATAACAATTATTACAAAAATAACAACCATCTTTTGAACTTGTTGAGATATTTGATTTTTAATCTCTAATATTACTTGCTCAATTTTTCTCGTATAAACATCTTCAGTTGTTGTAACAATTTCCAAAACCATTGCAAAATCTTTTTTCTCTTTATCTAAAAAAGTAATTTTTTCTTTATATTCAGGTTTTTGATCTAAATTAAATAATTCTAAATATAAACGCAACTCTTCATCAAGTTTTGTTGTCACATAATCAATATCTGCATCTAATGTTTTAAAAGTTTTTTTATTTGTTTCTAATTTTTTAATTTGAGATAAAGCGTTTATTATCCCAAAAGGATTTGTAATATTTTCATATTTTTCAATCTCAGGAGGATTAATAAGTCCACCAATTGGTGAACCTTTATATTCATCTATTAATTCTAATTCATTTTCTTTAACTCTAATTTTATTATGTAATTGATAAGTCAATTCATCTGAAACATTAGTTTTTCTTTTTAAATTATCTTTTAAATCTGCCAATTCATTAGAAATTTTACTATATGAGCTATAGTTTGAATATCTTTTTAATAAAATATTATCTTTTAATTCAGCTTCAATTTTTGCAATACTTTCAAGTAAAGTATTTATTTCTGCAATATCTTGCATATTTTGCTCTTTACTTTTTAAATCTTGAAGCTCTTGCTTTTTCTTTAATTCTAACTCTTTTTGAGCCTCTTCATATTTTTCAGTTATGATATTTTGTTCAATCTTTTTTACTTCTGCTTTATCTTTTTTATCAACTGTTGCAACAGTCGTATCTGGAGCATTTTCCGCCCATAAAAAGCAACTAATACATAATATAAATGCTAATTTTTTAATCAATTTAAAAACCTTTTAATATTTCTATAACATCATCTTTTGTAACTTCATTTGTGATTTTACAATCACCTAACCCAACTGGAAGAATAAACTTAATTTTATTATCCAAAGACTTTTTATCTAAGAAAAAATGCTCATAAAAATCTTCTACATCTTTAATTTTATAAGTTGTTGGAATCTCATATTTCTCTAATAAATTTTTAACTCTTAACTCTTCATCTTTACTCATAAGTCCAATTTTTACTGCTAAAGCATTTGCCATACACATACCAATTCCCACAGCTTCACCATGTAAATATGTATCATAGTTTGTTTCATTTTCAATAACATGTCCAAAAGTATGCCCATAATTAAGAGCTGCTCGTATTCCTAACTCTTTTTCATCCTGCGAAACTACATCTGCTTTTGTTTGAACAGATTTAGCAATTGCAATTCTAATGTTATTATCATCATTTAAATCGTTTTGTTCTAGCCACTCAAAAAAATCTTTGTTAAAAGTTACTGCCATTTTTACAATTTCAGCAACTCCTGCTCCAAACTCTCTTTTTGGTAGAGTTTTTAGAAAATTTGGGTCTATATAAACAGCAATTGGTTGGTGAAATGCACCAACTAGATTTTTACCAAATTTATTGTTAATTCCTGTTTTTCCACCAACACTTGCATCAACTTGAGAAAGTAAAGTTGTAGGAATTTGAACAAAATCAATTCCTCTTTGATAAATTGAAGCTGCAAATCCAGTCATATCTCCAATAACACCACCACCAAAAGCAATAAGTAGAGATTTTCTATCAAGTCTGTGAGTAAAACAATGAGCTAACATATCTTCAATTGTTTGCATATGTTTGTACTCTTCACCATCTGGAATTGTACAAACACTAAGTTCTTTGGCTTTTATTTTTGTTTTTAAATAATCCAAATGAAATCCACTAACAGTTGGATTTGTAATAATCACAACCTTTCTATCAAAATATAGTTCGTATAATTCATCTATAAAAATTTCATAAGAGTTATCATGGGGTAAAGTAATTTTAACAGTCATTTTTTATCTATCCAAATATTTATTTAATAAGGATTCTATAATAGCTAAAAAAAAACTAAAAAGAGGTTAAAGACTCTTTTAGTTTTCTTCAATTAGATTTTGTATAATTGGGCCAGAAATAGCATCTATTCCTATTTCAAATAAGATTTCTATATCCGAAACCTTACTTACTGAAGTTGCTATTAGTTTTATATCTAAAGATTGTGTTAATATTTTTAAAACACTTAAACTTTGTCTAGATTCTAATAAGAAATATTTTGAAGCTTTGATATATAGAGGTTTTAACTCTTTTAAGTAAGTATAATCATCACTATTTGCTATAAAATTAAATATAGCAAATTTAAAACCAAACTCTTTAAATAAATTTATATAAATAACCGTATTATCAAGATTTTTGTTAAAAGCTTCTTCTTCTATTTCAAATATAATATTTTGATTATTTGATATTTTATAAGAAACAACTAACTCTTTGAGTTTTGAATAGTTATTTAAATCTTCCACAAATGATATTGGCAATTGAATAGATATGTTTTCATCTTTATTTTGATTGTTTTTTAGAACTTTTTCTATAATATATAAATAAACTTCATTCAATCTTCCTAATTCTAAAATAGGAGCTATAAATCCTTGGTATGAAAAACTATCTTGATTATAATTTAACTCAAAACTTATAGTTTTATGTAATACATCTTTTAAATTTATATCTAATACTTTTCTATAGAGCAATTTAAAATAATCCTCTTCCAATGAAATATTAATTATTTTAATCCACTCTTCTTTTGTCATACATTTATCAATATCTTTAATAAAATAGTATTTTTTATCATTATTTAGTTTAGCTTGAGAGATAACATAATCCATTTTAGTTAAAAGAGCACTAACACTTTGTTCTGCCTCATATTTAAATAATCCAATAAACATTTTATCTTTAATTATTTCTAAAATTGTATAAGCTTTATTTATGAATTCTGATAACTCTTTTTCAACTTTTATTTCATCCATATTTGGCAGTAAAAGAACAAATTCTGAACCATTTATTCTTACAACTAAATTTGAATCATTTTGAAACTCTTCTTTCATAAGATTTACAAGATTTAATAAAACATTATTAGTTTTTTCATAACCAAACAACTTATTCAAAATATCTACTTTTAAAGATATGATTATTACAAAACCCTTATTGTTTGGATTATATTTATCTAAATATTCATTTGCTTTTAGAATGAAATATTTTCTATTATTTATTTTTGTTACTTCATCAAAATATAAAAGTTCTTTGTTTAATTTTAAAACATTATTTGTATTTTCAAACATATTCTCAATCTTATTTATCATACTATTTATACTTAAAGTAACAGATTTAAATTCTGATGTAAAAGGTAACTTTTTTTCAATGATAAACTCATTTTTCATCACTGCATCTGCTTGTTTTTTAATTGATATTAGAGGTTTTAATATGTATTTGAATAGATAAAAAAGAATAACTAATAAAAAGGTAAAACAAATTAATAAAGAGAAAATCAGATTATAAAAAATAGAGTATATTTGATGATAAAAAATAGTTCTATCATTATATATTTCAATATATCCTAAAATATTCCATCCATTTGAAATAGTTGATTTTGCTGATATTTCATCGATATTTATTAAAGATATAAACCAAGATGGAATATCTTTTTCATCTAAAACTATCTCTTTTTTAACTTCATAAATTATATCTTCATTTGTATCTTTAAATACTATTTTTTCATAATTTCCATTATCAAAAGTTGCATTTATAACTGTTTTTATAGAACTTATATCTGTCCCTGAATTTGTAATTGATAGACTAATACTTGAAACACTATTTTGTACATTTTCATATAAAGATTTTTCTGTTGAATCTTTTATGATTTTAAATGAAACTGCTGTAATTAATATAAATAATATTGTAAAAACAAATGACAATACAAGTGAAACTTGTTTAAATAAACTCATATTTTATTCTCCTGAATTCTTTTTAATAATTCATCCCATTTTTTATGTGCAGCTGTTTTGCCACCTTTATCTAAAACATTTGGATTAAAATTATAAATTGGTTTTAAGTCAGTTCTTTTTGATGCTGGAAAAATTATTCTTCTAATGCTATCCAAAACTAAAGGCTCAGAACTTGGTGTATCAAAATAAGTAAGAACCATATGAGCATCTTTTGCACCATCAACTCGAACATAACTTAAAAACATTTTTGAAGTGGGAACGCCTAAGTATTTTAATGCAAAATATTTACCTATAACATAATCTTCACAATCACCTTTGTCTCTTGCTAAGAATTCATAAGGAGTTGCCCAATAATCATCAACTCCATAAACCTTTTTATCATCTCCATATCCAACATTATTAAAAAAATCATTAACTTTTTCAAGTTTTGTTGAGATATTTTCTTTTTCCAATTTTTTTAATAATTCATTTAGAGCAATAAATCTATTTTTGGCAAATCTATTGTATTTATTTTCAACTCTTTTTATAAGTGAATCACTTGAAAAATCTTCAGAGTGGCTTGTGAACAAAAAAAATAATATTATTATAAAAATTTTCATAAAAATATTGTATCAAAATATATGAAGAGATAAAAGGAATTTATCTCTTCATTTAAATTCTTAAATATGTTGAATATCTTGTTCAACTTTAACCTGAACAGTGTTATCTGCACTATTTGTATAAACATCAAACCCAGTATCAGCTCCTACTCCAACAGTTTTTGACCAAGTATTTCCATCATTTTTAAATGAAACTTTATCTTCACTTGTACCAGTAATTTTAAGAGTATTACTACTATCTGTCATATCTAATATATCTTGTAAAGTTATATTTTCAAGTTTGTTTTCACCATTTTGACTTAAATCAATTGTACTAATATTTTTTAAAGTATCATTTGATGATAAACTATCAATATTATCAAAATTTAAACTAACACCTTTTTCAAGAGTAAAGTTACCAGAAACATCTGAAAGTTTTAAATCAAATGAACTATTAACAGTAGAACTTTCATCAGTAATTGTTCCATCTGTATCAACCGTTTTAGCAATTACTGACACATTAGCAGATTTATCATGTAATAACTCTATATTATTTATTTGATCAAAGGCTACTCCTTCAATAGTCCATTTACTTCCGTCCCAACTTGCACCACTTATAACTGTACCATCACTATATCTGAATTGCGCAGATTCATCTAATCCACTTAATTCAAGACTCATAGTTTCACTACCGTCTGTATCTTTCATATTTGCATTTAAATTTAAACTTACCCAAGAGTAAGCATTTCCAAATGTCATCGTTGGATCAATAGTTACACCATCTGCAACTGCATTTATATGTCCTGTTACATTAACTTCAACAGGAGTTGATGTTGATAAATTCT
Source organism: Aliarcobacter sp. (assembly GCA_028688995.1). Taxonomy (GTDB): domain Bacteria; phylum Campylobacterota; class Campylobacteria; order Campylobacterales; family Arcobacteraceae; genus Aliarcobacter. The sequence goes on along the minus strand of JAQTXB010000004.1, from coordinate 169,577 downwards.
CTTCACTAATTGTAAATTTAGTTATAAAATCAAAATCTCCTGACCAATTTGATGGAGCATTAATATAAACTTCTGGCATACTTCCATCAGAAGAAGCTGGAATTAACCATTTGTTTCTATGAACATCTGTATCACCACTAATATTTGGAGTTAAATCAAATGTACCATTTGTTACACCAATATTTGTTGCCATTACTAAATCACCATTACTATCTTTATACCAAACAGTAAAGCCATTTGGTACTTTATCTAAAATAATATTCCCAAGTTTTTCAGAACCATCACTAAATGTACCTGAAGTTATTTCAAGTTTTACTGGATTTGCTAAAGTTGTACTTCCAACTGTAATTGCTACATCTTCAACTCCTGTTGCAGTTACAACAGAAGCATTTAATTCTACATCAATTACAGGTGTTACAGATATAGTTGTACTTCCTTTTGAATCTAATGTTACACTACTTCCTATCTCTTTATTTTGAACACTTACTTCAAAGTTTACATTTCCATCTCTATTTGTTGCAGAAGTATAAACTAAGCCTGTAATTGGTGTATCAACAGTAAATGCAGGTTGTCCTGATTTTGGAGTAATTGTGTATGTTCCATCTCCATTATCTGTTATATTATATTTTCCACTAGAATCAGTTAAAGTTCCTTTTGTTCCTCCACCAGTTGCTACATCTGCCCAATTTTCAGTTACTTTTATAGTGATGCTATTTCCTATAAGTTCTGTTTTAGTTTTATCATTAGGATTTGATAAAGTTATAGTAAGATTACTTGTACCATCTTCATTTATATTATTCGCATTTATTGCAATAGTCATTTCATCTGTTAAAGGTAATATCGTTTGTGTTGATGTTACTTCATTTCCTTTATTAAATCCTCCATTGTAATATGTTGCAATATTAGCAGTAAATGTAAAATCACCTTTTAAACTACCTTCTTGAGAAGAGTTCATATCTTTTGGAGTTGTTATTTTTACATCTGATAATTGTGCATTCATATCAGCTGCATTACCATTTCCAACTATAACATAATAAGTTTTCCCACCCTCTTCATAAGAATAATCATATCCAGAAATTGTTGAACCTTCAGGAATATCTGTAATAGTGATAACTGCTCCACCATTTCCTTCAGTACCACCAGATTTCAAATTAACTTCTAATAGATTTGCTAGATTAAACTCTGTATCTTCTGTAACATTTGTTGTTTTAACTGCTAATTCTAAATCAGCAGGTACTCCTGGCTGAGTTCCAGGAGTATATGTTTTGTCAATATGAATAGTTTGAGAAGCACTTTTAACCTCTGAATCAATATCTTTTGTATAAGTTGTGATTGTTATATCTCTACTATCAAAATCTGCACCTTGATTTACTTTAAATGTAATATCTTGTAGTGCACCATTTACATCTAAAGTACTATCAGATGGAGCAGTTATAACCCAAATACCATTATGTTCACTTCCAGAATATCCATAATATGTAGCTCCAACAACTTCAACACCCATTGGAACACCAGTTATTACTATTTTTTGTACCGTTTCGCTTCCATCCGTATCAGCACTTGTAGTTGTAACTGGAACTTTAAACTCTGAATTTTCAGTTGTAACAGACACTGTTGTGCCAGTTATTGTTACATTTCCTGCTGTTTGAGTTATTGTTCCTACACTTAAACTTGGAGCATCAGTAACTGCTTGAACATTCACAGTATGTGTATGTGTAAAATCATGTGTAACATCACTTGCTCCAGTTGCAGTATCTTTTACAGTATAAACAACTGTTAAATTAAAATTATCACTCTTATCTGCTTCATTTGTAATTGTATTTTTTGCATAAATACTATCTGCTTGTTCAGGTGTTAACATATAATATCCTCCAATTAGTGTTGAAGATATAGATTGTGTCATAGCTGAATCTAGATATAACTCATATCCAGCTGGAACAGTTGAAGCTAAAATTTTAACTGTAGTTATAGTTTCACTTCCATCTGTATCTCTTAATGATGGATTTATATTTAATTTATTTGTACTTCCATCTGCATCTTCATAGATAGTTGAAGAATTGGCAACTGATACATCATCTGCTATTGGATTAACAAAAATAGTTACAGTCTGTTTATCCCAAGTTTTACTATCGTTTTCTCCTGCTTTTTCAGTAGTTACATATGTTAAATCAAAACTTGCACTTCCACTGAAATTTTCTGGAACATTTATTAAAATTTTTCCATCTTTTATATCACTTGCTTTTACAACATACATTCCATCTTCTATATAATATGGACTACCTGAATCTACTGTAAATCCAGCTGGTAAAGCTATTTTTACTGTCAATTCTTCACTATTATCAGAAGAAGTAAGTAATCTTGAATCTACATATATATCTTTTAAATTCAGTTTATTATCTTCATCTACATTTATATTTGTATCTAAATCTATTCCAACTGGAGCATCAGCAACATTTTTTACAATAACATCAATATTTTTTGTAGCTGTCCAAGCACTTGTATCTGTAGTTGTTCCATTATTATCAACTGTTTGAGAAGATACTTTTAGTGTATAATCTGTATCATCATTATGTGCTGGAATAAATTTTGATAATTTATCATTTTGATAATCTTTTATCACTACTTCATATTTTCCAGCACTTTGAGTTACTGTTATATTTCCTGAAGATACAAAATCTTTATCTACTAATACCCAATCACCAGTTCCACCATTTAAACTTTTATCAAATAGATATAATGAAGACCCATTTGGAATGTCTTCTATTTTTACATTAAATGTTTCTGAACCATCTTTATCATCTGAGCTTATTTTAATATTAAGAGGTATTCCTCCTGTTTGATTGTCAATAGTATCATTAGGAGTTGAACTATTACCATTAATTCTACCTGCATCTTCATATCCAACTGATTGTGCTACTTGAATAGTTGCTAATTGAGCTACTGGTTGAACTGTTACTTCAAAATTAACACTATCAGTTAATACTGTTCCAGCTGTATCAGTACTATCTACACCTTTATCTTGTGATGTTAAGGTAATAGTTCCTGTTACTTTTCCACTCCAGTAATCAGGAAATTTCATACTAAAATCTGGATCTGCAATTTTATTTGTTGTATTATCAAATGCTATTGTATATTCATCATTTGCATCTTTATAAACTTTAACATCTGTTTTATCACCAATTGTTATATAAATATATTCAGGTAATTCAGTATTTAGACCTGCTGTAAGTTTTATAGTATAACTTCGTTTTTCTGAACCATCTAAATCTAAACTTGTATCAGTACCACCTACAGAAGAAGTTCCACTTGTATTAGTTAAAAGTGCTTTTAAATCTATTGATGTATCAACTACAGAACCACTTTGTGGATTTGGGTCATATTCTTGGATATTTTTAAATACAATAGTTTTTGTTCCTGTATTTACAGATTGTACTTGAGAATTTACAGTACCATCCCAGTTTAAAGTAAATCCATCTGTAACTGGATTTATTTTTACAGTCATATTTGCTGTTGTTTCACTTTCTACTTGATTTCCATAAGTAGCCGTATCTAATGGTTTTCCACTATCATCTACTTCATAAGAAATTACACCTATTTTAACTTTTATATCTGTGTCATTATCTTCTGCATGTTGAATTTGTAATGATTCATACTCTGCTTTTGTAAGATATAAAGTATTAGCTTGCCCAGCAGTTATATTTGCATGGTGATAGTCATAATCTATATCCGTTCCACCTGATGTTTTTACTATAACAATTTTTAAAGTTTGATTTGCAGAATTTATTGTTGCTATTTGTGTTGCACCATTGAATATTTTTGCACCATCAACTTTATCCCCATTTGTAAATGTAAGAGTAATTTCACCATTTCTTTCAGGATTATCTCCTGTTTGAGAAGCATTATAATCACCTGTACCATTTAATGTAGGTGTAGCTACTGTTGTATTACTATTTTGTTTAGCAGTATAACCACTAGGAGATGTTTGAGCTGTTGCATCACTATCTTTTGATAAAAATGGCACTTTTAACTCTAAATTTACTTTATTTGTACCTTCTTTTGTATTTCCATCATCTTCAGTTGTTGTTATATCTTTTACAAAAATTGTAGGAGCATCTGCAACTGGCTTAACATTTATACTTACTTTTGCCCCTGATTCATCTCCATCGAAGTCACTAACAGCATATTCAAACCAAGGTTTAGCATCATAATTACTATAATCCGCATCTGGTTTAAATGTTACTGTACCATCACCATTATTTGTAAGAGTTCCAATTTCTTTAGTAGAATCATTTGGATCAAATACTCTTATTGTTTCATCTTTAGATAATGTTGTGAAAGAATCAGTTGTTTTAACTCTAATATCAATTTTTCCATCTAAGAAGTTTTCAGGACTGATTACTATTTTTACGCTTCCATCTTCATTTACATTTTCTGTCCAATCTGTAGCTTTTGGTAAAGAGTCATTTACTGTTACTTTAAAATTCACTACATCACTTGTTGAACCTTGATCTGTTATTTTAAATCCAAACTCAAAAGTGATATTGTCATCTATTCCAGAATCTATTCCTATTATACCACCTGTTGGATGGTCAATATTTTTGTATTGAGTATATGTATAATTATCTTTAGTTGTTGTACCACTTAGAATCGAACTATCTTTATTTAATGTAATTTCAAATACTTTATTACTTTGATTTACTGTACCATTTCCAACATCAGCACCAATATATGCAATGATTTTATTTCCAATAATTTGATAATGTATATCTTGTCCACCTGATTTTAAATTAGGTAAACCATAATCTATATTGCTATTTTGATCACCCTCATAAATATTTATTGTATTATCAAATACTAAAGAGTAATTATTATCAGTATTTGGTTTTATAATATTTAAATATTCACCTTGATAAGTAATTGTTCCATCACTTGCATTTCCATCTTTATTACTAATTGAAGAATTAGGATTTAATACGTCAAAATCATCTTCATCAACAATTGCATTTTCAGGATTTATATATGCACCATCTTTATATATAGTTACACCATCTTTGATAGTTCCTGTTGTTGTATCATCTGTGTGAATTGCAACATTTTCAAAAGCACCAGATTGAGTAACACTAGAAATAGTTACATTATAAACTTCATTACCTTCATATGTAAAATCATCTTTAGTTACGTTTGTAAAATCTGTATGATTTGTTCCACCAACAATAGTTACACTTTTTACTATTGTAGATAAATCACTTTCAGTGAAATCTCCACTATTTACAGAATAAGTTAAATTTACAGTTACCGTTTGCCCTACTGGTACAGTTACTGGATTTCCATTTTTATCTACTAAAGTTATAGTATGTACTAAATTTCCACCCTCTACTGTTGAAGGTGTTTGAGTAATTTTTACATAAACTGTATCATCTTTCCCATAATTTCCATCTGTTGGATTATCATTTCCAGTACTTGTATCTGGTTGTTCTACTTTTGCTGGATTATCTTTTATAGTAGAAATTACTGTATCATTTAAAGTATCAATAGATGGAGACTCATATGGTGAATTTGTTAAATTTGTTATTTTTACAGTAAAGTTTTCATCACCCTCAGCAAAATAATCATCTTTTGTTTGAACTTCAAATACTGTTCCTATTGTTACTTGTGTAGTAGTTGTATTATCATAATCACTATTTGCAGTTGCATCTTTATCACTGTTATCACTTGTTGTTCCATAAGTTAAATCAACTGTTCCATTTTGAGTAGTTAAAGGTTTTCCATTGTTATCAACTGCAACTGCCATATAATATAATTTATCACCTTCTGGTGTACTATTTGTATTATCTATATTTAAAGTTCCATCAGGATTTGTAATATCTGCTATTGTAGTTGTAAGTGAAGTTACAGCAACTAAAACAATTTTTACAGAATCTACATCTGTTTCTGTTCCTGAATTTGTATTATCATGTATAGTTGTAGTAACATCTTTATTATTTCCATCTTTATCACCAATTTTTACATTTTCAAATTCACCTGTATTTTCAACATCTGTAATAGTTAATTTGTATTTTTCTCCATCATCTTTGTAAGGGTCATCAATTGTATCAACTGTAAATGTATTTGATGAACTATTTGCTGGAATTGTTACTTCAATTGTATTACCATTATTATATTCAGTATCACCATCTTGTGTTGTTGAATTATTGTATGTTATTGTTACTTTTGTATCTTTTGTAACTACAACTGCATTTCCATCTTTATCAACAAGTTTTATTGTGTAATTTGTTGTTGTATCACCCTCATTTACATTAGCTGGTCCAGTTATTATTGCATAAACAGTATCCTCTTCTCCATAACTTCCATTTGTTGGTTCATCAGGAGTTGTACTTGTATCAGGTTGATCAATTTTTGCAGGATTATCTTTGATTGTTCCAGTTGTTGTAATTTTATCACTTGTTGCACCATTTACTACTGTATGAGAAGCTATATTTTCAAAAGCATTTCCAGTATTTGTAATAGTTCCAATAGTTATACTCAATCCCTCATCACCCTCAGCATAATAATCATCAATAGTTGGAATAGTAATTGTTGTTCCACTAGTTCCACCATTAATAGTAATTGTATGATGAAGTGTATTATCATAATCAACTGCTTGTGTAGCTGTATCTGTACTATTTTTATTATAAATTAACTCTACATCTATACTTTTCCCAGCTGGTACTTCTACTAAATCTCCATCTTTATTTACTATTGAAATTTTATACGTTAAATCTTCACCTTCAAAAGCTTCATTATCAATTGCTTCAATTTTAACAAACAGTTTTTCATCATGAATTGTTGTAGTTACAGGATTCGTATCAATATTAACACTTTCATAATTTCCACTATAAGAGTTATTATCTATTGTAACTGTGTAGTTTTCTGTTGACTCAGCCACTAAATCTTTAAAAATTTCTGTACTAAAACTTTGACCTATAGTAACTGATGTTTTAGCACTATTATTAAAGTCTTGTGTTCCATCTGTCAATGTTTTAGTTGTTGCACCAGATGCTGTATTATTGTGAAAACTTATATCAACTGTACCTGTTTGAATATCTAATTTTGTTGAATCATTAAAAGTTATTGTTCCATCTTTAAATGCATAAGCTATATAGTTTGCATTTGTTCCTTCTGGGGCTTCATTTGCTAAAAGATAATTTCCACTTACATCTTTTATTACATTTCCATTTTCATCTGCAGCAAAAAGTTTAATAAGAACAATCTCTTTATCACTCTCTTGAGTATGGTTAGTTGGATCATTTGGATTATAAGGAGTAGAATCATTTGGATTACTATTATCTTTTATCGTCGTTGTAACTGCTTGTGTATTTATTTCTACATTTTCATATATTGGCGTTGTTGGGTGAGTGTATGAACCACTATTTATTGATACTGTGTAAGTTTCATTATTATCTGAAATATAATCATCCAAAGTTTCTACTTCAAATACAACTCCAAGACTTACAACTTTATCATCAACTATAATAAAATCTTGCGTTCCATCTTCTTTAGTTTGAGAAACTACGCCTATAGCTGTACCATTTGCAGTATCCACAGTTACAGTTCCACCTTGTAATGATAATTTTGTTTCTGTTGTAAATGTTGTACTATTTGGTTCAAATGCCAAGGCCATGTATTTGGCACTATCAGCTTCATTTACACTGTTTACAATTTTATATGTTTTTCCATCTGCTTCAAGTATTGGATTACCACTTGCATCACAAGCTATAAGTTTAATAATTACTGATTCATGGTTTGATTCAACACCATCATTTGGATTATTTGGAGTATTATCTGTATCATCTAATATCTCTGTAGTAACATCTTTATTATTTCCACTCTTATCACCAATTACTACATTCTCAAATTCATTTGTATCTACTTTTGTAATTGCAACATTATATTTCTCACCATTATCTGCTAAATAATCATCTAAACTTTCTACTGTAAATGTATTTGATGAACCATTCGCTGGTATCTTTACACTTATTGTATTATTGTTATTAAATTCTGTATCACCATTTTGTGTTGTTACATTTGTATATTTTATTGTTACTTCTGTTTCTTTAGTAACTACTACTGGATTTCCATCTTTATCTACAAGTTTTACTGTATATGTTGTTGTATTACCTTCATTTACACTTACTGCACCTGTTATAATTGCATATACACTATCTTCCTCTCCATATCCACCTGTTTCTGTTGGTGTATTTGGTGTTCCATTCTCTGGATTATTTACTGGATTATCTAATATCTCCGTAGTAACATCTTTATTATTTCCACTCTTATCACCAATTACTACATTCTCAAATTCATTTGTATCTACTTTTGTAATTGCAACATTATATTTCTCACCATTATCTGCTAAATAATCATCTAAACTTTCTACTGTAAATGTATTTGATGAACCATTCGCTGGTATCTTTACACTTATTGTATTATTGTTATTAAATTCTGTATCACCATTTTGTGTTGTTACATTTGTATATTTTATTGTTACTTCTGTTTCTTTAGTAACTACTACTGGATTTCCATCTTTATCTACAAGTTTTACTGTATATGTTGTTGTATTACCTTCATTTACACTTACTGCACCTGTTATAATTGCATATACACTATCTTCCTCTCCATATCCACCTGTTTCTGTTGGTGTATTTGGTGTTCCATTCTCTGGATTATTTACTGGATTATCTAATATTGTTCCTATACCTTCTGGTTTAGTAATATTTGCATTTCCAACAACATTTGAAATATTAATTCTTATAGTTTCACCATTATCAGATAAATAATCATCTGTAACTGGAACTTTAATTGTAACACTTGTACTTCCTGCTGGAATTGTGATTACTCCTGATACATCACGATAATCCACTCCATTTGATGTTGCAGTTATTGGTGAAGTTGAATAATTAAAAGTTACAGGTGAAGCAACACTTCTATCTAAAGATACTGTAAATATTAAAAAACCATCACTTTCATAGGCACTAACATCATCTACACTTAAATTCCCAATAATAATTACTGGGGTTTCTATTATTGGTTTTACAATAACGGGTACTGGCGTTGATGGAAGTGGTGTTGATGAAGGAACAGATGGATTTGTATAATCTGGTCTATCAGCATTTTTAAAAGATGTTAATCTATCTTTTGACTCATTTTCAAAAAAAGATTTATCTTGAAATACTTGTGTTCGTGCTCTAAATTGAGCATTTCTTAAATCACTTATTACATTTACAGCATCACCAGTTCTTGCATCAAATTCTGCATTTACAACTGCTTCATCCTTAACCTTTTCTTTTCCTTCAGCTGTATCTTCATTTGTAACATCACTATTATTAGCATCAGAAAAAGAGCCATTATCTTGAGTATCTTTTTGATCATTTGTAAATTCAGCATCTCTTAAATCACTAACTACATCTGCACTAGAGTTATGATTATCAGCTTTTAAATCTAAGCCCTCTCTTGTAAAGAAGAATTCTTCTGTTCCAAAAGCAGTTTCAATTAATGAAGAATCAATTAACTGTTTTTGTCCTTCACTTAAAACTATAACATCACTTCCAGAAAGAAGAATTTCTACTTTTGATGAAGATGAGTTTCCACTATCTCCATAAACAGTATCATTTTCATAAATTGTATCACCTACTTTTAAAACTCTATCATTTCCATTTTCATCTTTTACATGGAAAACTCCATTTGATAAGCTATTTATTGTTCCTGCAATTGTTGCCATAGTTCTTCCTTTTTAAGTTTATTATCTATTATGTTTAAATTCTAGTCTATATTTTTAAGTTTGTATATCACCCCAAAGGGTGATATAATGGGAAATTTTAGATTTTTATCTGGAAAATAATCCTGCAAAAGATAACCTATCTTTTACATTTAGTTTTTCATAAATATGTTTTATATGTGTTTTTACTGTATTTATAGAAACATTTAGTTCTTGACTAATATTTGTATTTGTATATCCATTTTTTAGTAAAGTTGCAATTCTTTTTTCTGTTTTTGTTAGATTCTTAAAAAGTTCTTTTTCATCAACCTTATTATCTTTTTTTTCTATCATATTTTTCAAAAACTGTGTAGTAATTTGTGGTATTAACCAAATATGATTATTTAAAATAGCTTCTACTGCTGAGTTTAGATATGATGAAGTCATCAAACAATTTCCATAACCATGAATTCCTTTTTCTAGCCATTTTCTAGCGTTTTCAAACTCGGGAACCCTTTTTAGAACTAATATTTTATTTGAATTTTTTAACAAAATTGAAATAACAAAATCACTATTTTCTAAATTTACACAATCACTTAAAATCAATACAGAATCTTTTAAAGTACATAAATCTTCATAATCCTCTATGATTTGAGTCTCATATTTATTTAAAGAATTTTCCCATCTAAGAATAAGTGCAATATCATTGCTATAAAGTGCTATTTTCATTATCTTTCCGTAAATGTATATTGTTTAGTTTTTAATATAGGTTTTAATATATAATCTAATATTGATTTTTTACCAGTGATAATATCTACATCAGCAACCATTCCAGGAATAATTTTCATAGATTTATCTTTTTCACCAATATAATTCTTTTCTGTCTCAATTCTTACTAAATAGTAAGTTTTATCATCTTTCTCAGTTATAGTATCTGGACTTATATTTATAACTTTTCCAGTTAATCCCCCATAAATAGAGAAATCATAAGCTGAAAATTTAACTATTGCTTTTTGTCCATGATAAATAAATGCAATATCTTTAGGTAAAATTTTTACTTCAACAATCAACTTATAATCAGTTGGAACAATTTCTATTAAATCTTGTGCTGGTTTAATTGCTCCTCCAATAGTATTTATATGAAGTTTTTGTACTATTCCATTTGATGGAGCTTTTACGATTGTTCTTGAAACTTGATCCGTTGATGCAACAGAATTTGCTTCTACATCTTTTAACGAAGTAATAGTTTCATTTAATTTTTGTCTTACTTCTGAGTCATTTATTTGATTGGTTTCATCAATCTTTTTATTTATTTCTAAAATTTCTGATTCAATTTTCGTAACAGATAAAATAACACTTTGAAGTTTTTGTTTAGCATCACTTTGTTCCCTTTGAAGTTTTAGGAAATCAACTTGAGAACGGATTCCTCGCTCAACCATAGGTCTTGTCATTTCTACTTCTTTCGAAATTGCTTCTACAGAAAATTTCAAATGATTAATAGTTTGTCTTGCATCTGTTAATTCATTCTCTTTTTGTTTGATTTGCTCTTTTAATATCATTATTTTTGATTCAAGCTGTTTTTTATCTGTAATAAATAATTCATTTTCATTACTTAAAAAATCATTCAATTGTTGATTATCACTAATTTCATAAGTAAAATTCTCTCTTTTTAATTCTGCTTCAAGTCTTTTTATCTGTGCTTGAAAATAAAGAGATTTTAACTCATTAGATGCAGCAGTAGAATTTGATTTTTCATTACTTATTCTAATTAGAACTTGATCTTTTTCAACAAGATCTCCCTCTTTTATAAGAATTTCTGAAACAATTCCACCCTCTAAATTTTGAACTATTTGATTTTGACCATTAGGAACTACTTTTCCACTTCCCCTTGCGATTTCATCAATTTTTGCAATTGATGCCCAAACTAAAAAAATTGTAATTGTTAATAAAAAACAAATAAGAACCCAATGCAATTTTTTAGATCTTCTATGAATAACAGCAGCACTTAAACTATTCATATATTCATAATCATTTACGTTTAATGGTTTTTTAGGCAATTTTGGAGTTTTCTCAAAAAATGCATTATAAATTTCTTTATATTTAGTCATTATTTGCTCCTAGTTTTTTTATTACCTCTAGTTTTGCGCCATCTAAAACTTTTTCACCATTATTCATAACAATTACTCTTGAAACCAAATCTAACATATTCATTTTTTGAGTAACTAAAAGTAGTGTTTTATTTTCAGTATTTTCTTTTAGATTAGTCAAAACATTACTTTCGCTTGTTTGGTCCATTGCATTTGTTGGTTCATCAAATAACCATATATCCGAATCATTTATTAAAGCCCTAGCAATTCCAACACTTTGTCTCTGACCTCCTGAAAGTCCAGTACCTCTTTCACCTATTGGCATATCATAACCCATCGGATGAAGTCTTACAAACTCATCTGTTCCACTTATTTTTGAACATTCAATCATCCATTCATCATCAACAAATTTATGACTTCCTAAAATATTATTTTTTATGCTATTTCTAAATAAATGAATGTCTTGAGGTACATAACTTATTTTTTTTCTCAAATCTGCTGGATCTATTTGAGATATATCAATTCCATCTATTAATATTGACCCCTCTTGTGGTTCATAAAGTTTCAATATCAATTTTGCAATAGTAGATTTTCCAGAACCAATTCTTCCAATAAAAGCAACTTTTTCACCCTCTTTTATAATAAAACTAACATTTTTTAGGGCATATGCTTCACTATCTGGATATTTAAAAGATACATTTCTAAACTCTATATTTCCTTTTAATGATGGTCTTTTAACAAACTCTCTTGCAATTGGTCTTTCAAGTGGTTTATTTACTATTTCATCTAACATTTTAAATGAAGTTTTTGCATCTTCATAATTTGTAATTAATCCAACAATTTGTCCCATTGGAGCAATTGCTCTACCTGATAAAATCATAGTAGCTATTAATCCACCCATTGTTAATTCAAAGTTTTGAATTTGATAAACTCCAAAAACTATAATTAAAACAGTATTTAATCCAACCAATAATCCAGTTACTGTTGGAATTGAAGAAGATATTATTCTAGATTTTAAACTTTTATTTGCTATTTCACCTGTTGATTCTTCCCAATTAAATTGAATATTTCCAGACATTCCTTGAGCTTTTATAGTCTCAATATTGTGTAAGGCTTCAATTAATATTCCATTTTTTTTAGCACTTGCTTCATAGGTACTTTCAATACTTTTTTGCAAAGGTTTTCTAATCATAATTGCATAAATAATTATTATAAAAATAATAAAAATTGGAATAAAAACCAAAATTCCTGAGATATAAAATATTACACATAAAAAAAGTATTGCAAAAGGAAAATCAATTAATACACCTAATGTTGCATTAGTTAAGAATCCACGGATACTATCAAAGCTTTTTAAGTTATTTGCAAATGAGCCAACTGATTTAGGATGAGCAAACATCTGTAAATCTAGAACTTTTTCAAAGATTATAGATGACATTATAATATCGCTTTTTTTACCAGCCATTTCTAAAAAATATGTTCTTAAAAACTTTAAACTTGCATCTAAAATAAATACTACAACTATACCAATTGTAAATACTAAGAGTGTCTCTTGGGCATTATTTGGGATTACTCTATCATAGACATTCATAGTAAACAATGGAGTTGCTAAAACAAATAAATTTATTAAAATTGAAGCTAAAATACAATCAAAATATATTTTTCTTGAAAAACCCAAGGTACTCCAAAACCAATGTTTTTGATTTGATAAATCAAGAGTTTTTTTACCATTTTCATGTTCATATTCATAGGCCTTTTTTAACATAAATGCAAAACCTAAATATTCATCTTCTAATTTATCTATTTCAACCCACTCTTCTAAAGGTTCAGCAGAACCAGCAAATATCACTTTTACTTTTGTTTTATCTTCATTAAAACTCTCTAAAATACAACTATTTTCATTTGATAAAAGTAGAATTACTGGTAATTGTAAATTTAAGAATTCTTTAATTGGTTTTTCAATTATTGTAGTTTTTAATCCTGCTCTTGAAGCAGCTCTAGAAAAAAGAGATTTTGAATTAACTTTAGAAAAAAGCATTTGATCTGTCAGGTTTGAATTAATAGGTAAACCTGACAGTAATGATTCGCTAGAAAAAGGTTTATGAAATAATCTTGTATATAAAACTAAAGATTCCAACAAAGTATCTTTAGTGTTTAAAATTTTAGTACTCACTTCTTACCTTATTATTTTTTTATACTATTTTGTAATTTTTATAAGTTCCGCTTCAATTCTTCTATTTAAAGCTTGACCTTCTGGTGTGTCATTATTTGCTATTGGTTCATCAAAACCTTTACCAACAGCTTGAAGTCTTGAAGATTCTACACCATTAGCAACAAGTAAATCTTTTATTGCATTAGCTCTACTTTCTGATAGTTTTTGATTATATGTAGCACTACTTTTATCTTTACTTGCATGACCAGTAATTACACTTTTAAACTCTTTATTATCTTTTAGGTATTTTGCAAAAGCTAAAACTTTTTCTTTTGTATCATCTTTTATAACAGCTGAATTATTTTCAAATAAAACTTCTAAATTTATTTTATTTGTACAACCATTTTCATCAACTGTATAACCAAGTGGAGTATTTGGACATTTATCTAATTCATTAATTACACCATCTTTATCATCATCAAGAACAACTTTTTCAACTTTTTTAGGAACATAAAGTGCAATAGCAACTAAATTATTTAAGCTTTTATCACTTCCATTTGTTTCTAAAAATGCTTTGTCATAATCAACCCTTGATTCTTGAACAATTACATCTTTATTTACGCCATTTTTAACCAATTCATCTTTAATAGTTTTTGCATAAGTTTCTGCTTTATCAAAGCTCTCTTTTTTATCTTCCATACCTTGAGTATGCCCAATTACAGTAACTTTTATTTTTTCATCTTTATATTTGTTTATAGTTTTTGCAACTTCTGATAAATTATTATCATTTGAATCAAATTTATCCATATTTACAAAATCAAATCTTTTTATAAGTGCAAATTGGTCATACATTAAGTGATTGTCTAAAGGTGTAGATTTTACATTTTTATTTGCTGCAACATTAAATTCATAATCATATAAACCTAATTTATCAGATTTTTTTGGACTTTGTTCTGTATATGCAATAACACTATTTACATAATCTTCATTTTTTACTGCAAATTTATTTACTGAATTTTCAACTGAACAACCATTTGCATCAACTATCTCACCAAAAACACTTTCTGGACATTTATCTTTAGAGTTTACAATACCATCAAGATCAGAATCTTCTTCTTTTTGAGAACAACCATAAGGAGCAATATCATCATTATTTTTAGAATTATCACAAATATCTAAAGAATCAACTACCCCATCTTTATCAACATCAAGATTAACTGGTAGTTCATCTTTTACAATATCAAATGGTTTAATAGTAGGAGAAACTATTTTGTCATAATTTTGTTTATCATCTACAACAGCATTTACTAATAATCCCATTGCATCTAAAATTCTATATTGAGCAAAAAGTTTATCCATTTGAGCATTTATAATTTGACTTTTTGAATTTACTAAATCATTTTGTGCTGATAATAAGTCAAGTAAAGTTCTTCTTCCCATCTCATATTCACTTTGATAACTATCAAGTGTTTCTTGAGAATATTCATAATATTTATATAACTCTTCAAGTTGTTGACCTAATAATTCATAAGCAGACCAAGATAGTTCTAATCCCTCAATAGTTTGTCTTTTTAAATCTCTTTGTAATTCAACTTCTTTATTTATTGTACTTCTACTTTTTTGAAGATCAGCAGTATGAGCACCACCTTTATATAAATTCCAGCTAAGAACAACATATGCTTTTAATCTATCATCTGGCATATCAAAGTTGTTTCTTTTATTAACGTCATTATATACTTGCTCTATTTCTAAATCAACTTTTGGATAAAAATTGCCTTTTTTCTCTTTGTATAAAGCTTGTGCACCCTTAATATTAAAATTACTTACTAAAATTGAAGGATTATTTTGAATAGCATACATTGTTGCTCTTTCTTTACTTTCAGGTAAAGCATAACTTAAATTAGGCAAAGTCAAAGTTGAAACATCAACTTCTCTTCCAAATAACCTTTTAAATCTAAACTCTTTATCAACAGCATTATTTTTTTGAACAACTAAATTTGATTTTGCAAGTGACAATGAAGCGTAAATTTTTGTCATCTCTGATTTTGTAGTTAATCCTTGATTATATAAAGATTGTACATCTTTATAAATTTTTTCATTAATAGTTACATTATCTTTTGCATTTTGATATAACTTATAACTTCTAATAACGTCTAAATAAGCTCCTGACATTTGAAATGCAATATCATTTGCATTTTCTAAATAGTGCTGAGCAGCACCTAAAATTCTTGCTCTTTGATAATCTATTTTATGAGTAGTACTAAAACCATTAAAAATATTTTGTGTAAGTTTTAGTGATTGTGTATAGTGATTGTAACCATCATCTATAACATTATGGTTATAGCTACTTTCAGCTGTTTCATTTTTAAGATTTCCAGCTTCATTTCTTCCAAAAGTAGCTCTATAATCAAGTGATGGAAGCCATTCTGATTTTGTAATTTCTAAATCTTGCTGTGTTTCATTGAAATTTTTAAGTCTTTCTTGAACAACAGGATTTGTGTCTAAAGCCTCTAAAACACTCTCTTTTAATGTTAATGCTTGTAAATTTATGCTAAGTAAACAAACACTACTTGCAACAACACTTATTAATTTTTTCTTAACTTTTAATTCCATGTAAACCCCTTTATACAAAATATATTCTCATTAGAAATAATAAAATAACTAATGAATAAAACTTTGAAAGGATTATATAAATGAGAAGTATCACAAAAGTATCAAAAAAGTATAAGTTAAAAACTTTTTTTATTATATTATTGCTGTTTGATTTTTACTTGATTAGTTTAGAATTAAATAGTTATTCTTTTTTAGTTTAAATATTTTAATTTAATGAGATATAGAATTAAAAATTAATCTTATATCCTTCATTAAAAATATTTAATATTGTATTTTCTGGGAATTTCTTTCTCAATCTTTTTATCATATTTTTAAGCCCATTTAATGTAATAGACTCATCATATCCCCAAACATATTCAAAAATTTCTTCATAAGTGAATACTCTATTTTTATGGGAGAAAAGTAGTTCTAAAAGAGTTCTTTCTTTATTAGTAAGTTCAATTATATGATTGTGATGTTTTAACTCTTTTAACTCTACATTCCAACTATAATTTTCAGATAATTCTATTTTCTGTATAGATATCACACTATATTTTAATATTTCATTTATAGTAGACTCTAAAGCTTCATTTAAATCTTTTCTACTAATAGGTTTAACTAAATATTTTGTAAGTTTTAATGTTGTTGCTTTTAATAAAAATGATTTATCTGTATGAGCAGTTAACATAATAGCTTTAGTTGTATAATCATTTTCTCTTATTTTTTCAAGTAGTTTTAAACCATTAAGTTTAGGTATATTTATATCAACAATCATAATATCTGGTTTTTTTAATTTATAGAGTTCATAAGCTTTTACACCATCTTCTGCTTCAAATACTTCAGCAAAAAACGTTTTTAAATAAGTGCTATAATTCTCTCTTATTGCTTTTTCATCTTCAACAAATAATATTTTATATGGATAAACACTTTGCGTCATTCTTTTCCTTCTGGTATTTTAATTGTAAAACATGCACCATTTGATTTATTTTCAACACTTAATAAACCTAATAATCCATTTTCAATAATCATTTTTGCCATGTAAAGTCCTAGTCCTGTTCCTTGGGATTTAAGTTTTGTCGTAAAATAAGGTTCAAAGATTTTATCAAAATGGCTACTATCTATCCCTAAGGCATTATCTTCTATGTTTATTATAATATTACCTTTCTCTTTCCAAGCTGTAATAATAATTTTTGGTGTAGATATTTTTTTCAAAATTAAAACATCTATTGCGTTGTTTATAATAATTAGAATAACTTGTTGAAGTTCTTCTATATAACTATAACATCTTAAATCTTTTTCAATATTCATTACTACTTCTATATAATGTAAATGAATTAATCCATTTACAATATCAAGAGCTTTTGTGATAGCACTTTCAATTGTAAAGATATTTTTTTGTTTATTTGGACTAAAGAAGTTTTTAAAATCATCAATAGTTTTTGACATATATGCAGTTAAAGATTCTATTTCAGTTAATTTATTTTCAATCATTAAATCTTTAATCTTATTTTTATTTAATGCCATGTCAACCAATAGTACAGCTGAATTTATTTGAGCTAAAGGCTGTCTCCATTGATGGGCAATATTTTCAATCATTTCACCCATTTGTGCCAATTTACTTTGATGCATCAGCATTATTTGTTGTTTAGTATTTTTACTAATTTCATCTTTAATTCTTTTCTCTAAAGAACAATTTAACTCTTCTAATTGTTGTTTTGTAATATGAAGTTGTTCTGTTCTTTCTTGAACAATTTTTTCACTTTTTCTTTGTTGAGTTATATCATAACCAATATGTATCAATTCATCATTTGGAAGTTTAATATTTGCCCATTTTGTAATAATTTCTTTTCCATCTTTTGTTTTTGGATACCATTCTTTGTATACATTTTCACTATTATCATTAAAAGCTTCAAAAATCTTTTTTTGCACCAAAGGATCAGGATAAAATAAATCCAAAGGTTTTTCTACTTTTGTTATCTCTTCAAAACTCCAACCAAAAACTTTTTCGCACTCTTTATTCCAAAGGACAACTTTTCCATCTTTATCAAAAGAATCCAAAAGAATTGGTGCAATATCAAAAAGTGTTCTAAATCGTTCTTCACTCTCTTTTAATTTTTTTTGGACTAATTCTTTATTTTTTATCTCTTCTTTTAATTTTAAATTCCAATAAATAAAAATACTAATAAATACAATCGTAAAAAAAAGTATTTGAATAATTAATTGATTATTAATTTTTGTTTGATAATTAATATTGTTCCATTTTTGTATAAAAAAAGTTCTTTCTTTGTCATTAATAGATAATAAAGCTTTTTCTAAAATTTCATTTAAAATATGTTCATCATTTCGTGAAGCTATACTCAAAGAAAATGATTCTACAAATTGACCGGTAATACCAAGATCATTCATCCTATTTTTTTGTATTTCATTATTAATAACCATTGAATTATCTAAAAAACCAAAAATCTTATCTTGTTCAACAAAAGATAAACCCTCTTGAATTGATTCAACTTCAACTAAATTAATATCTGGATATTTATTTCTTAATAACTCTTCTATTGAATAGTTTTTTACAACTCCAATAGTTTTTCCTTGAATATTATTTAAATTATTAATAAAAGGTAATCCTTCTTTAGTAGCAATTACTAATGGTACTTTGATATATGGAGTTGTAAAATCAAGATATTGTTTTCTTAATGGAGTTTCTTCTGCTAATGCTAAAATATCACAATTCCTCTGTTTTATATTTTCTAAAGATTCTGCCCATTTTGTTGTTTCAATAAGATGTATTGGAATTTTTATTTTTTTTGAAATTGCTTTTATAAATTCAGCGGAAATCCCTATATGTTCTCCATTTTCTATCTTTTCTAAAGGTAGCCAATTGGGATCAACACACATTTTTATCTCTTTTTTATTTTCAAGATATTCTTTTTCTTTTGAAGTTAATTCAAGAAAATTAACTTCAACTTTGTAAATAAATGATTCTAATTTTTCTCTTGTTTCTTTGAATATACCTAAAGATTGAGCAAAACTATCTGCAATCATTTCTACTCTTGATAAATCAACACTTCCTATAGAATAAATATTACTTAGCATTAAATGTTCTATTTGTTTTGCTTCAAAAAGTAATGCCTCTTTAGATTTATTTTGAGTATTATATTTTTGACTAATTATTTCAACTAACTCTTCTTTATGACTTAATGCATATTCCCAGCCTTTAATTGATGCATTTCTAAATTTTTCAACGCGAGAAGGATTATTTATTAATTCACTTTTTGTTGTAAAAAGATTTAAATCATAAAATTTTATTCCAAAAACAGCTGGATCTAAAATATTATATTTGATACCTAATTTATCCAAAATAAAAATTTCATTTGTAGTAAAAACACTTACTGCATCAACTTTTTTATTAATAAAACTTTCAATACTAAATTTTCGTGGAATATTTTGGAAATCTTTTTCAGTTAAATTAAATTTTTCTAACATTGTCATAATAATTTGTTTATGGCTACTATCAAGAAGTCCCATAACTTTTTTCCCTTTTAAATCAGCCGGTGTATAAATATCTTTTTGTGTGACTAAAACCAAAGGTGATTGTTTAAAAAAATTGGCCACAAAAATTATAGGTTTACCTTGCATATAATCAGCAATTAAAGAAGAATATGTAAGTCCATAATTTGCATTTCCATTGAGAACTTCATCCACAATATTTAATTTAGGATTAAATTCTAAAAAATCAACATCAAGTCCTACTTCTTTGTAAAAACCTTTCTCTTTTGCGGCATAAAATCCTGCAAATTCAAATTGATGTTCCCATTGAAGTTGTAATTTAATTTTTTCTGTATTTGAAGAATCTTCATTTATTCCATAAAGATTTATAGATATAAAAAAGAACAATAAGTAAATATATTTCAAATTATCTCTTTTATTTTTCTAAATTAATGTAATTTTTATTCTTAAAAAGTCGTATTGCTCGTATTATTAAAATAATACTTAACCAATATGACATAAAAAGCAAATATGCGTAGATAAAAGTATTCAACAAATCTGTTGAGTTAGGATAATTTACATTAATTTCAATCATTGAAGCTTTAAGAGTACGAATAAAAAATATAATAATTCCAATTAAAAATAATAGTGAAGAAAAATAATCAAACATTTTAAATTCTTTTGTTGCATTTTTAAAAAAAATCCAAGAAATAGAAGAAGCATATATAATAGAAAAAGCAGAAAATATAAGTATTCTCATAGTTGCATTATAATGAACATATGTAAATAAAATAAAACCAAAAAAAACCATTGCAATTGGAATATAATAACGAGTGTGCCATTGTGATTCTAAATTCAACATTGCACGAACGCCAATATATGAAAAAATAATTCCTGATGCCATTAGTGTATTTGCAATAACTATAGAAAAAATATAAGGGATAACAATTCTAAATGTTCTAAGAATCTCTCCTGCTAAGAAAAAAAGTGGAAATAACATAAAATATTTAAAATACATTTCTTGTGGAAACTTATTATAAAGAAACAACCCTACAATCATTAAGATAAATAGAGCAATAAAAGAACCTGTCATCAATGTATTTGTATCTATCAAAACTATTCCTAGAAGTGTGGTTTATACATTTTACATAATTATTACAAAAAAATTGATAAATTATTTATAAGTTCAAATTTTGTAGCTAGATTAGTTTAAGTAAAACTTAAACTAATCTATTTTTAGGTATAATCAATAAAAATAAGATTAAAAGGAAACATTATTAAAACTTTTACATCAATGAACTTAGATGAAAAAATCATAAGTGCACTAAAAGATTTAGATTACAAAGAAGCTACGGAAATACAAAAAAAAGCTATCCCAATTGCTTTAAAAAAAAGAGATATTCTAGCAGCTGCCCAAAGTGGAACAGGTAAAACTGCTGCTTTTTTATTACCAATATTAACAGAACTATTAGCGAATAAACAAGCAAATAAACCAATTCTTAGAGCTTTAATTTTAGTTCCAACAAGAGAATTAGCAACTCAAATATCAAAAGCTGTTGACGACTTCTCAAAATATATGGAAGTAGAATCTCTAGCTATGGTTGGTGGAGTTTCAACAAAAGATCAAGAGAAAAAAATAGCAAAAGGTCTTGATATTTTAGTGGCAACATCTGGAAGATTAATGGAACATTTAAAAAATGGAACTGTTGATTTATCAAGTGTTACTACTGTTGTAATCGACGAAGTTGATACTATGCTTGATATGGGATTTTTAGAAGATATTGAAAAAATTCTTCCAAGTGTTGGACCAAAAAGACAAATCATGATGTTCTCAGCAACTATGAATCAAAATGTTAAAAAACTTGCAAAAGAGTTTTTAACAGATCCAGTTGTAATTGAAGTTGCTCAACAAAGATCAGCTGTAAAAATCATCGACCAACAAATTGTTTTAGTTGATGAAGCAAATAAAGCAGCTGCATTATCTTATATCATTGGTTCAAGAAACTATTCACAAGTTTTAGTTTTTGTAAATATGAAAATTGAAGCTGATACTTTAGTAGAACATTTAGAATTAGACGGCCTTCCAGCTGGTTGTATTCATGGAGATGTTAGACAAACTGCTCGGGCTAAAGTTATGAGAAAATTCAAATCAGGTGAAATTAGAGTTTTAGTGGCAACTGATATTGCAGCAAGGGGAATTGATATAGAACTTTTACCAATAGTTGTAAATTATGCCTTACCTGAAACTGTAACTGATTATACACATAGAATCGGAAGAACTGGACGAGCTGGAAATCCGGGAATTGCTTTGACGCTTTTAAGTGTAAAAGATTATAAAATGATGATTGATATTGAAAAAGAGTTAATTATCAATATTCCAAGAACAGAAGTTGAAGGTTTTGAAGCAACTGAGAAAAAACCAAGACTATTTAAAGCTAGACCAAAACAATTAAGTGTAAAAAAAGCAGAAGCAGGAAAAATAGCTAAAAAAACAGGTTTTGCAAAAACAAATGCCCCTGAAAAAAAACCAGCTAAAAAGAAAAAAACTACTAAAAGAGATACAAATAGAAGTTTTGGGAAAAAATAAGAGAAGTTTTTAACTTCTCTTAATCTACTTCATTCCCTCATAAATTTCTTTAATTGCATCCATAAAATATCTATGATGATTTGGAGCCTTTGCAACTCTATAATCTTTTAATCCAATTTTATGGGCAACTTCTGCATATTCCATATCAAGTTCATACTCGGTTTCAGAATTATCAACTGTAAATGAGATTGGATAGATTATTACCTTTGATTCTATCTCTTTTAATTTATCTTCCATATAAGGTCGAAGCCATTCCATTGGTCCAAGTCTTGATTGATAAGCAACATGGATTTTTTTGAAAGATATATTTTGTTCTTGAAGCTCTTTTTTTGCATACTCAACATTTGCCAAAATATGTTTTTGGTATAAATCACCTTTATCTATGATTTTTTGAGTTAAACCGTGAGCTGAAAATATAAGTTCGAAGTTTTCTGAATTTTCGCCTTTTAAAGCCTCTTTTATTCGCTCAACTATTGCTTTATTATAAAGTTTATTCTCATAATAACTATCGATAGTTTTAATTTTTTTATCAAGATTATATTTTTTAGCAACTTTTACAAACTCCTCGATAGATGATTTTGTAGTTGTACTTGAATAGTGTGGATACATTGGAATTGCATATATTTCATCATAGTTTTTGAGTTTTGGCATAAGCTCATTTGCAAATGGTGGTGTGTATCTCATCTCATAAAAAACATCTGCATCAAGCTCTTTATTTAATCTTCGCACCAATCTTTTTGTATGTCCAACTATTGGTGACATTCCGCCTAATTTTGCATAATTTTCTTTTGATTCTTTTAATCTTTTTGAAATAATTATTTGCCCAATCATTGCTCTTATTGGCTGTGGTGCACCTATAATATACTTATCATTGAACATATTTCTTAAAAACAGTTTTACTTCATCTAAATTATTTGGCCCACCCATATTCATTAAAACAACTGCTCTTTTCAAATTTTTTCCTTTTCCAAAATCTCTTTTGTGATTTTGTGTCTAAAATCAAACATCTTTTGTAAATCTTTAATTACAAAAATTTCTAATAATTTTCCAATAAATCCAAATGGCATTTTAAAAGTTACAATATCTTTTAATTCACTCATATTTCCATGTTTTATGAAGATATGTTTATGTTCCCAAAAAGAAAATGGAGATTTTAAAGCCAAATCAACCAATAAATTTGGCTCATCAATTTTTTCTATTTTTACTTCCCAATTCATTGGAATAAAATATTTTGTTGCTTTAATTTTTAATATTTGAGAGACAAGTGGCTTAAAATCTTTTGTAAGTAATTCAACTTTTGTATCATTTGGAGTAATTTTTTGAAGATTATTTGTATCTATATGAAAATCAAAAAGTGATTTTACATCGCAGTTAATATATGAACTTTTAATAAATGTTTGCATTTTCTCTCCTTGTATAAATCTTTTATACAAGGATAATTTACAAGAAAATAGATAGTTTTAGTAGGTTAATTTTGTAGGTTTATAAACTTCTTCGCTCAATATACTCTCTAAAATCTTTAGCGCCCTCTTTTGAACTTGTGACAATTTCTGCAATTCCCTCAAAAGATATTTCAAGTTTTGATTGATCAACACTTCTCATAGATTTGATTTTATCAACATTTACTATGTAAGATCTATGAACTCTAAAGAAGTTTCTAGCACTTAAAAGTGTTTCCAAATCCCCTATTTTTCGTCTAACATAAGCATCTGCTTCTTTTATTTTAATGATAACTTCATCTAAATCAGCTTTTATATAATAAATATCATTTATATCAATTAAATAAAGTTTATCACCTCTTTTTCCAAGGATTTTTTTTGATTCATCTTTTGATGAAACTGCAAAACTTCTGATTTTATCTAAGACATTTTTTATATCATTTGATTCTATTGGTTTTACTAAATATCCTATTCCACCGTTTTTAAAGGCTTCAAGAGCAAACTCTTCATAAGCTGTTTGAAATATGATAAAAGTTTTTGGCTCTATTTGCATGATAGAATCAGCAAGTTCAAGTCCTGTGATATTTGGCATAGAAATATCTAAAAAAACTGCGTCAAATTTCGTTTTTGTTATCTCTTTTAGAGCTTCAATTGGATTATCAAAAGCTGTAATATCTTCAATTCCATTTTCATTTAACAATCTTTTTAATCTGCTTAAAGCTAAACTCTCGTCATCAACAATCATTATTTTCAATATCTATCCTTTAAAATGTTTATATTTATTTTAATTCTATTGTAAAAATCATTTTATCATCAAGAATCAAAGATGATAAATTTCCCACTTTTTGTAACTCCAACCTTTTTTGAAGATTTGATAAACCAGTTCCAAACTTTACAATCTTTGCTATTTTGCCATCATTTTGCACAATTATTTTATCTTTTAAAAATTTAATATCTATATTTAAAACTTTTCCCAAATATCCATGTTTTATGGCATTTTCTACCAAAAGTTGAATTGAAAATTTTGGTATTTTTATATTTTTATATTCATTAAAATCTTCAATATTTAAAACAATTTTTCCATCAAACCTTACATTTTCTATATTTACATAGGTTTTTACCATTGAAAGTTCAGTTTCAAGGCTTATTAAACTCTCTTTATTTATGGCATTTCGCAAGAATTTTGATATTTCTATAACTGCACTTTCTGCTTTTTTTTGGTCTTGATATATTAGTTCTGATACAGAATTTAAAGCATTAAATAAAAAATGAGGATTTAACTCATTTTCTAAAGCTTTTAATTTTGTTTCTAAAATCTGATTTTTAATAGACTCATTTTTGTATTTCATTGAGATAAATTGATGTAAAATCAAACCAACTAAAAAGGTCAAAAATCCAATAGTAATAGAAATATAAAACCAAAATGGAGTTATTAGTTCAAGTATTTTAAAATCACTTGCTGAAAAAATCCAAAATGAAAATGAAAAACCAAAAAAACCAGAACAAAATGAAAAAATAAAACTAATCAAATACCAAAACTTTTCATTTACCTTTGGAAGTATAAAATTATTTGAAACACTTATGAAAAAAGAGGCAAATAATGAGATAAAAATAGCAGTTGTTGTACTATAAATAATCGTTGAAAAATTTTGTAAATCACTATTTAGAAAATAAAAAAATAGTGAAATAAAAAATCCAAAAAATGCTCCAATAATTATGATGTAAAGCCAATCTTTTGGTGCTATTTTTAGTTCAACTTTTTGCATTTTAATCTTTTAGTCACTTAGTATTAAATAAACTATATTTTACAGTTGCTTTTTTATAACACTCTTCTAAATTGTTTTTTAGCATTTCCATAATTTGTAAATCAACTTTTCCTTCTTTTGCCATATTGTATAAAACATCAAATGATTCATTTATTGTAAGTCCTTCTCGATAAGGTCTATCTTGAATCAAAGCTTGAAAAATATCTGCAATTGCTATGATTCTAGCTTCAAATGGTATTTCTGACTCTTTTAAATTGTAAGGATAACCTTTTGCATCTAAAGTTTCATGGTGTAATGAAGCTAAATAAGCAATATTTTTAAACCCTTTTATTCTTCTCAAGATCACATAAGAGTCAAAACCATGGCGATTCATTTTTATTCTTTCTTCTGCACTTAAGGCAGATGTTTTATTTAAAATACTATCTTCAACTCTTAATTTTCCAAGGTCATGTAATAATCCTGCAAGTTCAATTATTTCACAAGATTGTTCATTTAAATTAAATAATTCAGCTAAATATCTTGCTAATGAACTAACACCAATTGAATGTTCTGATGTAAATTCACTTTTTGCATCAACTACAGCTGCAAACATTAAAGATATTTCTTTTAAATCCCAAAAATCAAAACTCTCTTCTTCAATTTTTTCTATCCAATCTAAAAAATAACCTTCTAATGCTTCACTTTCTAAATAAAACCAAAATGAATCCCTTGAAGATAAAGAAAGAAATGCTTCAACAAGTTTTGAAGAAAACATATCATCTGAGTATTTTTTTAAAATCATTTGAATTTCTGAAATAGTTTTAATTCCCCCATCTTTCATTTGGGCATTAAGAGCATCTACTCTATCAACTAAATATATTATATTTGAAATATCTTTTTCTAAAGGAGTTAAATTATCTGGTAAATCTTTCCAATGGGTATGATGATATTGAACATATAATGCATATTTTTTATAAATATTTGTTGCTTTTAAAAGCTCAAACCCACGAATAGAATGTACTTGTGAATTATTCCAATCAAGTTCTGTCACTAAATGAGTATGTACATCTGTTGAAGATACTCCACAATCATGAAGCATTCCTATAAATATCAAATCATCAACAATATCTTTGTCAAAATTCAACTCCTTTGCAAGTTGAGCTGCCATATAGGCAACTCTTTTGCCATGTAAAGTATCATCAATTCCAACTAAATCAAGAGCTCCTGACAATGAATAGGTAACTTCACGAATGTTTAAATTGTATTTCATTCTATCCTCTATAAACGTTAAATTATTATTATCTTACAATAACTATTATTTTTTGAAACTTAATGAAATTATTTTAATTTAATTCCCTATTTAAAACATCAACTCCTACTGCAATGCCTGGCCAGCCTTGTCCAGCAAAAACTGTATCTCCGACATTGTATAATCCTTCAAATGGCGTGTTGCAACTTGGAAGACTAAAAGCTGATTTTATATTTATTGGTTTTCCACCGCAATTTGTTCTATTTATAAAAGAGTAAAAAGTTTTTGAAGTTGCTGCAAAATTTGAGGTAATATTTTCTTTTTTTATAGTGTCAAAATATTTCAAAAATTCTTGAATAATAAACTCTTTTGTTTGCTCTTTTTTTAGCTCATATTCCTCTTTTGTTAAACCTTCCCAGAAAATTGCTTTTGAGTGAGTTGAGATTGTGATAGAAAGGCCATTTTTTGACATTTTTTCATCATTTACATCACTAAAAGAGACAAAAAATGAGTTTGAGATGCAGTTTGGAATATTTTCTTTTAGAACTATTTGATAGTGGTGTAAAAACTCTTCTTTTATATCTAATTTCATATAAACAACAAAAGCACTTTGGTCACCAAATTCAAAATTTTGGAAATATGATTTTATGTCTTCATCTATAAAGAGTTTTGAACTATCAAAAATAGTCGAATTTAAAACTACTTTATTACATAAATATTCATCTTTTGTGGTTTTTAGAAGATATTGTTTTCCCTTTTTTACTATAGAAATTACTTGTTCATTTTTATTTACTTTTACATCTTTTAATAAATCTTCAATTAGTTTTCCCATTCCTCCATTTACATAAAAAACCTTATGAAAGGGATATGCTAATCCTAAACTCATTGATAATAGTGTTGCATTTTTTGATGTTGTTTGAAGTGTAATTAAAAGTTGTGAATCTATAAAAGCCTTATATTCATCACTAATATTTGGCAAAGTATCATTTATAAATTTTTGGGCACTAATTAATAAATCTGTTTTAAACTCTTTTAAAAGTTCAGCTACAAAAATTGAAGATTTAAAAAAAGCTTTTAAAGAATATTTTGCAAAATAGATATGTTTTAATTTCCAAAACTTTTCATCAATCTCTTTTATCTTTGTCCAAAAAGCTCTATTGTTTTTGTGATAATAAACACTATTTAATTGGCTTAAAAACTCTTCAAAATTTTGAACTCTATCTACTTTTTTATTTCCTTGGATATTTCTAATAGCAATTTTACTTTGTAAAATATCAGGCTTTAAACCAACTTTATCAAAAATATTTTTAATAATATGACCATCCTCATATCCTACAAAAGTTGTAGCTCCCGTATTAAAAAAGTGTCCAAATCTTTTAAAAGTTGAAGCACAACCTCCAAGATTGTGGTCTTTTTCAAAAACTACTATGTCTTTGTTTTTATTTAGTGCTGCAATCAAAGTTCCACCAATTCCAGAACCTACAATTGCAATATCAATATTTTTCATTATTTGCTCTTTTAAACTCTTCTATTGCTCTTTTTCTTGAAAATTCAATACTTACAATCTGAGTTGGATAATCTAAAAATATATTTGATTGAACGCCATTTTCACTATGAATTTGTTTTGCTGGCACATCTTTTAGTTCAGGTATTACAGATTTTATAAAAATAGCATCTTTATCAAACTTTGCTGATTGTAAATATGGATTAAATATCCTAAAATATGGAACACTATCAGCTCCCGTACTTGCTGCCCATTGCCAAGAACCTACATTTGAACTTGCTTCATAATCAAGCAATTTTGAAGCGAAATATTGTTCCCCTTTTTTCCAATCTATTAATAGATTTTTTGTTAGATATGAAGAAACAATCATTCTTAAACGATTGTGCATAGTTCCTGTTTGATTAAAATATCTCATAGCAGCATCAATTATTGGAACTCCTGTTTTTCCTTCACACCATTTTTGAAAAATGCTTTCATCTTCATTCCAATTTACTTTTATTTTATTTAGATTTTGAAACTCACTTTTTGGAAAATGAAACAAAATATAGTTATAAAACTCTCGCCAAAAAAGCTCTCTAATAAAAAACTCTTTATTTTCAGTTCTGGCTTTTAACTCTTTTATTTTATTAAAAACTTGCCTTGGAGAAATTAGCCCAAATCTTAAATGAACAGCTAGATTTGAAGTTGCATTTTTATCAAAAAAATCCCTATCAATTTTGTAGTTATCTATTTTTTGTCCAAACTCTTCTAATAATTTCTCTGCACTTTTTTCTAAGAATTCTGGTAATTTTTGAAGTTCAAAGCCCATTTCATTTAAAGTTGGAATAAACTCATAATCAAAAGAGATTAATTTTAGATTTTCATTTGTTTTAAACTCTTCAAGTCTATATGAATTCCAAATAAATTCTAAGTTTTTATAATATGGAGTAAATACTTTGTAAGGTGTTTTATCAGCTTTTAGGCAATCATTTGGATGTGTTATAAATGAATCCGTAAAAGTTTGCATTAGGATAAGTTTAGAGATTTCTTCATCTCTTTTTTTTGCATACTCATCAAAATCAACTGAACATAAAATATTTTCAAAACCTTCATCCTTTAACTTTGAAAATACCTCTTTTGGTGTTGAATAAAATATGGCTAAATCTAGCCCTATTTCTTTCAATTCTTGTTTTAGTTTTAGAACACTTTTATAAATAAAAGTTACTCTTTTGTCGTCATTTGAAAGTAGATTTAAGATATTCTTATCAAAGATAAAAATAGGCAATACTTCATCTTTTGCAAAATGTAAAATTGCACTATCTGTGATTCTTAAATCTCTTCTAAACCATAAAATCTGTTTCATTATTTATAAGCCTTAATATCACTTCTTAAAGCCAATTCTTTTGGATATGGATTTAGAAATTTTTGTACTTTTAAGTACTGAACATCAAATCTATTTACATAAAGATTTATTATTTTCATAACTGCAATTAAAGGAATAATTTTTTCTTTATATTCATTTAGAGCTTGTAAAATCTCTTCTTTTTCTTCTTTTGTAATTAGTTTTTTAAAATATCCAAACATATGAAGTAAAACATTGTAAGTTTTATTTACATTTCCTTTTAGATTTATAGCTTTTAAAAACTCTTCTTTATATTCAAGTAAAATTTCATCTAACTGTTTTTTTTCTTTGTTTGCAACGATTCTTCCAAGTGTTGTATATGATTTTTGAGCTTTTGAATAAATAATATATTTGTAAGATGTATGAAAAATCACCAAGTCATTAAAACTTGGATTTGATTTTAAGAACTCATGCAAGTGTTGATATGCAAAAATCTGCATCAAAAAGTTTTCCCTAAGCCAAGGGTCAATTAATCTGCCCTCTTCTTCAACTGGCAAATATGGATATTTCTCTTTGATTTGTTGTGCAAAAATTCCCACACCATTTTTAACACTAGGTGCATTAAAAGGTTTATAAACTTTTACTCGCTCCATTCCACATGTAGGTGATGATGATTTTAAAATAAATCCACATAAATCATCATTTTGAATTTTATTTGCACAATCTATTGATACATTTTTAAGCTCAGTTGTTACATCTTTTGGATTTTTTGTAGAAGTTACAATTCGCAATTGTCCATCTTCATCTAATGTTTGTCGAATAGCTTCCCTTGGACTTCCCCAAATTATAGTTTCAGGACAATATGCAGATATTTCAAAATATTTAGCTAAAACATCAACTATAAACTTATCACTTGCACCAACACCATCATATCTACATTGAGTACCGATTAAACAAGCTGAAACTCCTAATTTCATAAGAAATCCTTTTTATTTTATTTTATAACAATAAAAAGTCTTCTTGTAGGCAAATTTCTTCAGTTTATAATTTTATATTCATTCTTTTGAGTATTTCATAGGTTTTTGTTACATCATATGTTGCGCTATGATATTTATCACCATCAAACTCTATTCCATAATATAAACAAGTTTCATCTAGTTTTGGATTTTTTAATCTTCCATTTTTTCCATAAGCTTTTACAATATCTTTGTTTCCAGCCATTGTGCAAATGTGTTTTTTGAATTTTACCTTATTATCAATATGTCTTAATTCAAAAGTAATATTGTGAGCTATTAAAGTGTCTGATTGTGAACAAAACTCTAAGAAGTCTTCATCTTCTGTAAAATATGAACAATATGATTTATCTTTTCTATAATCAAGTATTAACTCAGGTGTTAATCTATGAACTGCAAATGAAAAGTAATTTACTGGATACCTAGATAAATAGTATCTATGAAACTTATCTAAAACATTAAAATCTTTATCAATTCTCACAGCTGCTACTTCTATTACATCACCAATATTACTTGTATTTGTTTCAAAATCTATTATTATCATTTTATATATTTTTCTCTTTTTTTGTAAATTATTTCTTTGATTTTTTTATAATTTTCACTATTAATTGATTCTATTTCATCTATTAAACACTCATATTTTTTATAAGTATTCCAAACGTTTGAAGAGTGTTCATATCTTTGCATTTTAAGAAGCTCTATTGTAACACTTCCATTCACAAAAGCTTTTAAAATAAATGACTCTTTTCTTGTATCTTCATTATCTTTATATTTACGCCAAAGCTCTTCAAATAAATCATGTGATTTTATAAAATCATCATTTTCAAGAATTAAAATAATTTTTTCAAGTGATAAGTTTATATCCATTTATAGCCTAATTAAGTTTAGATAGTAATATTATATTAATACTTAATAATAGTTTAATATTTAAAAGAATAAAATTTGTTAAATGATAAAAGGAGTATGTTATGCAAGTAAATTATAACTCTGCCTTAAACCAAAATGTTTATCTAAATCTTAATCAAAGTCTAAATAGGATTGCAACTGGTGTTGAATTAAATCAATCTAGTGATAATGCTTCTGGTTTATCAATCGCAAATAGTTTAACAACACAAGCTAATGGTTATTCGCAAGCTATTGAAAATGCTAATTCTGGAATTGCTGCAACACAAATAGCTTCAGGCGCAACTAATGAACAATCAAAAATACTAGATAATGTAAAAGAAAAACTTCTTCAAGCTTCAACAGCAACAACAAGTCAAGAAGGAAGAACTGCATTATTAAAAGATATTCAATCTCAATTAGATCAATTTAATAAAATTGCAAGTGGAACAAACTATAATGGTCAAACTCTACTTCAAAAAAGTTCAACTGATAACTCAGCTTCAGATGTTCAACAATATCAAACTGGATTAGATGGTAGTAAAATAGTTGAAACTTCAAGTGTTCAATCAAATACTCAAGGATTAGGTTTAAATGCACTTGTAAACCAAGATTCAACAACATTTTCTTCAACAGATGCTAAAAATTTTCTATCAAGTGTTGATAATGCATTGAGTGGATTAAATGATATTAGAAGTCAATTAGGTTCAACTCAAAATCAACTAGAAAGCACAAGTAGAAATTTAGTTTCTCAACAAACAAGTACTTTAAATGCAGCTTCTTTGTTTGAAACAAATTATGCAAAAGAGACTTCTAACTTCTCTAAACAAAATATTCTTTCTCAAATTGGTGCATATGGACAAGCTCAAGCTAACAATATAAACCAACAATCTGTATTAAGACTTTTAAGCTAAAAATACTTATATAAAAAAAGGTTCAAGTTAAACTTGAACCTTTTTATCTTCCGTGCCAATCTCTGTGATGGTGACGAGGGTGGCCATGATGGTCATTGTAATAATATCTACTTGGGTATCTATCATAGTTTTGATAGATAATTGTAACTGGTGGTGGAGCAGGTCTTCTTTCATACACGTAGTATCTATCATAGTCATCATCATAATTTGTTCTTACATATGTTGTTCTTGAATAATTGTTATTATCATAATAACCATTTGAATAAGATGGTGTTCTAGAACTATTTGCAATACCAGCACCTAAAAGTCCACCAGCAACCCTTGCAACGTCTCTTCCATTTCCTTTTCCAACTTGATTACCAATTGCAACCCCAATAGTAGCCCCAACTAAAGTATCAAGACCTATTGAGTTATCCATTGCAAAAACTAAAGAACTTGAAATAATAAGTGTTGCTAATATTTTTTTCATTTTATAACTCCTGTTATATTTTATATCGAAAGTATAAATCTCGATTGTGTATGTATTGTGAATATTTATCTATTTTAGTTTATTAAATATCTTATATTCATCCCAATAAATATCTAATGCTTCCATTAATTTATCATCAGATAGATTTGTTTTCTTTTTTATTCCAAATCTAGTGATAAAAGATTCAGCCATAATAGTCTTCTCAACAGTTGGATTTTTCATATAATCAAACATAGCTCTTTTAACATCTTTTTCACTACTATATTTTAACAAATATCTATAAAAATATTTATCAATTGTAACGGGTAGTCTTGAATGGCATTTTACGCAATTTGATTCATAAATATTATCTTCTTTCTCAGCAGCAAATAAAGATACAACCATCAAAAATAGAATTAAAAAAGTTTTTACCATGTTATTTCCACTATTGTTCCTACGTTAATTTGAGATTTTACATCAATTTTTAAGTTATACTCTTTTGCTATTAAAGAGACAATATTTAAACCAATACCAAATCCACCAACACTTTTATCAAATCTTGAATATCTTTCAAAAAGAGTTTCTAAATTCTCTTTTGCAATTCCTTTGCCACTATCTTCAATACTTAAAATATTATCACTCAAATTTACTTTTATAAAACCTGCAATTTTATTATATTTAATTGCATTTGATAAAATATTATCTATTAATTTAGTTATCTTTTTCATATCACAAACTAAAAAAACATCATCTTTTATGTTTAAATCAAAGCTAATCTTTTTCATTGTTGCAATACTATTAAAATATTCAATTCTTTGTTTTAAAACATTTGAAAGACTTATCTCTTCATTGTTTGAAATAATTTGATTATTTAAAGTAACAAATGTTAAATCTTCATAAATATTTGAAATTGTTTTTGCACCTATTTCAATTCTATTTATTTTTTTTAATAACCTATCATCTAAACTACTTTTGTCAATCATCTCAATATTTGTAATAATCGCTGTAACTGGAGTATTTAACTCATGGGTTGTATCTTTTATAAATCTATCTAACAGATGTAAAGCATCTCTCATTGGTTTTAAAAACAGTCTTAAAATGAAATATCCCAGAATCATCATAAAAATAAATGCCAATAAAAAACTTACAGCAATTTTATATCTAATTTGTTCAAACCAAACTCCATCATCTGGAACTTCAACTATAATATATTTACTTCCTAAATAGTACGATTCTGGCTCTTTTATAAAATGTATTTGGTTATGACTTAAATAAATAATCTCATCTAAACTTACATTTTTAGATTTAAGAGTTGAAAAAATCTTTTTTTTATCACTATCAAAAATAGCTGATTCAAATCTCTCATCTCTGGGATAAATATTATTTTTATCGATATTAACATGTAAATCTTTTAATCTAAAAACCAAATCATTTGAATAATTTTGTAAAATTTGTCTTTTTTCTTGAAGCATTAAATCTTTTTGGAATTGGTAATATAAAAAAGATACTACACCCAAAATTACTAAAACAAGAAAAGAGTATAAAAAACTAAAACTTAATAAAGTTCTAGTTTCACTTTTGGTTAAATCTATACCCGAGTTTTTTAAGACTGACAATTTTATCTTTCCCTAATATTTTTCTAAGATTTTTTATATAAGTTCTCAAAGAGTTATCACTGTACTCTTCATCATAATCCCAAACATAATCATAAATTCTATCATGTACTAAAAGTTCATTTGGGTGTTGTAAAAAGAATTTTAAAAGTTTTGTCTCTTTTAAATTTAATTTTATTATCTCTTCACCATCTTTTAACTCACTTGAAATTGAATTAAAAGTTATAGTTTCAGTTATGTTTATACTTTCACCTTTATTTGAAAATTCTCTTTTTAATATTGTTTGAACTCGTATTAATAGTTCCTTTAATTCAAAAGGTTTTCTAATATAATCATCACAACCGCTTGAATATCCTTGTTCAAGAGAATCCATTGAATTTAGAGATGTAATAAAAATTGCTGGAGTATTATTGTTCTCTTTTCTAATCTCTTTTAAAACTTCAAAACCATTTTTTATTGGTACATTTACATCAAGTAATAATAAGTCAAAAGAGTTTTCATAAATAGATGTTAATGCTTCTTCCCCATCATAAACACAAATTATTTCAAAACCTTTTTCTTCTAAATAGTCACAAACTGTTTCACTTAAATTTAAATCATCTTCTAATAATAATATTTTATTTTTCATTTTGTTTTAACTCTTCTATATTTTGTTCAAATTGAGCTTTTTCTTCTTGTGTCATTGTAGGAATTCTAGAATTCAACTCTTTAATGAATTGTGCTTTATTTTCATCTTTTACATAACCAATAATTGCTATTAGTTCTTGTGTACTCATTTCTGAATAATCTTCTTGTTTTGCTAAAACAAAAGTGAACAATAAAAGAAATATTAGGGCAATTTTTTTCATTTTTTAACTCTATTTTTTATTTTATTGTATCATATTAAATGTATAATAATTGTAGATAAAGACTCTTTAAGCTTTTAGTAAATAATTTTTGACTAAAATCATCCTTCAAACGTGTTTTAATTAAAAATATCACGATGAAATAAATATACCAAGATATTATAATCTATTATAAATAATAAAATTAGTTACTTAGGATTAAAATGAAAGCGTTAAAATCTTTAAATATTTGTTACGATGCAAAAAGCGTCAATAATGAATTTAGTGATTATATTTCTTCTCATATTGATAACTTTTTAGAATATGAACATCACGATGAATTAATTGAATTAATAAATACAAACGATATTCATTTTGTAATAACTCAATATAACTTTGAACTTTTGAAAAAAATTCGAGTTTTAAACAAACAAATACAAATTATTGCCCTTCAAGATGAGCTAAATCATACTCATTTATTAGAAAGCTTAGAACTTAAACATATAAAATTTGTACAAAATTTAGATTGTGTAAACACCTTTATTGATACTTTAAAAGAGTGTGTAAAAATTGCTGATTCAAATAAATCGAATATTATTAATTTAGGAAATGACTTTGTTTATGATAAATATAACAAAACATTATTCAAAAATAATAAAGTAATTCCTTTAACAAAAAAAGAGAACTCTTTTTTAGACTTTTTATTAAAAAATCATGATTGTCCATTAAGTTATGAAAAAATTAATATGAATATTTGGAATGGTTCAATGACTCATGATTCTTTAAGATCTCTAATAAAAGAGTTAAGAAAAAAGACTTATAAAGAACTAATAAAAAATGTATCTGGAATGGGATATAGAGTAGATATTCTACCTCAATAATGAATGAAAAAATCTCTTTAAAATATATTTTTAAACTTTTACTTGATAATAAAAGAACACTTATTATTGGGCAAATACTTACAATTATTGCAATAATTGTAAGTGTGCCAATTCCCCTACTTTTACCATTATTAGTGGATGAAGTTTTACTCAACAAACCTGATTTTTTTGTAAATAATATAAATGAATTTCTAGGAAATGGAAATGCTTTTTATTATATAGCTATTGTTACATTTATAGTTTTATTTCTTCGTGTAATATATTTTGCTTTTGGTGTAATAATTACAAAACTATTTACAAAAATCTCAAAATACGTAACCTTTAAAATAAGAGAAAAACTTTTAAATCATCTTGAACTTGTAAATATGAATGAATATGAAAGTTTAGGCTCAGGTTCAATTAGTGCAAATTTAGTAACTGATGTAAATACTTTGGATAATTTTATAGTTTCAATTGCTAGTAAATTTATCTCTTCAATATTAACTTTAATTGCAGTGGCAATCGTAATTATTGCAATTCATCCAATTTTAGGTCTTATGATTTTATTTATTCAACCAATTATTATGGTTCTTTCAAAAAAAATCTCTAAAAAGACAGGGGAATTAAAAAAAGAAGAAAACAAAGCTATTGAAGAATTTCAAAACAATATAAATGAAACTTTGGATTTATTTGGACAGATAAAAGCTAGTAATAAAGAGAGTTTCTTTTTTAAAGAATCTATTAATAAAGCCATAAATATTCAAAAAACTTCAAATGAATTTAACTATAAAAGTGTAGCTTATGAAAGATTTTCTTTTACAATTTTTTTAATTGCCTTTGAGATTTTTAGAGCTGTTGGGCTTTTACTTGTGGTTTATAGTGATTTATCTATTGGTTTAATGTTTGCTATGTTTGGATATATTTGGTTTATTATGACACCTGTTCAAGACATTTTAACTATTCAATACTCATTTGCAAGTGCAAATGCAGCAATTACTAGAATAAATAAAATCTTAGATTTAAAAAAAGAGAAAAATGGAACTTTAACATTAGATTCAAACTCTAAAAAAGTTGATATTTCTTTACAAAATTTGTGTTTTTATTATAATGAAGAAAAAGAGGTTTTAAAAAATATCTCTTTTAACATAAAATCAGGTGAAAAAGTGGCGATTATAGGAGCAAGTGGAAGTGGAAAAACTACAATTGCAAATATTATTTCAGGGTTTTATTCTAAATCTTCTGGAAATATTTTATATAACAATATTAGTATTGATGAATTAAATAGACAAAGTTTAAGGGAAAATATCTTTTTGGTTTTGCAAATGCCAATTTTATTTAATAATAGTTTACGATTTAATATTACGATGGGAAATGTACATATAAGTGATGAAAAGATTATTAAAGCCTTAAAAATTGCACAACTTTTCGATACAGTTGAAAATATGCCAAATGGTCTTGAAACACTTGTTGGTAAACATGGAATTAGACTAAGTGGTGGTCAAAGACAAAGATTATCAATAGCTAGAATGATTATTGCAAATCCAGCAGTTGTAATATTTGATGAATCAACATCAGCTTTAGATGTACATACAGAAGTAAAACTTTTTAGTGATCTTGAAGAGTTTCTAAAAGAAAAAACAGTTATAACTATAGCCCACAGATTAAGTACTGTAAAAAATGCAGATATGATATATGTAATTGATGATGGAAAGCTTGTTCAAAGTGGAAATCATAAAACATTAGAAGAACAAGAGGGACACTATTTAGAGTTTGTAAAAAAACAGCTGATTTAAATCTTCTTTACACTTCATTATTTTCTTACTTTTATTAAATATTTACTAACAGTCACTTTCTTATAACAATATTCTTATGATAACTTACCATCTCAATTACTGGCAATTAGAATCAAAATGTAATTAAATTAATTTAAACTAACAAATCTTTAATTCTCACAAAAAAAGTTATTTAAGTTTATATCAATTAAACAACAAGTAGAATTCAAAAAAATTGTTCATTTTTTATTCATAGACATAAAATATAAACAATTTCTTAAGCTATAAATTTAGCAAATTAAGGGAAAAAATGTTAGGAAACTTAAAAACAAAAACAAAATTAACTGTACTGTCACTTGTGGCAATAATTGCAATGTTATTGATGGGAATTTATTCAGTTATTGTATTAAAAAAAGTTAATCATGGTTTAGAAACTGTTTATAATGATAGGGTTATTCCCTTAGAGCAATTAAAAATAATTGCAGATGAATATGCAGTAAATATTGTTGATACAACTCACAAATCAAGAAATGGAAATTTTAATTTTGATAAGTGTATTTCAAATATCAATAGTGCAGAAAATAAAATAAAAACTCAATGGGATGCATATATGGCAACTTCATTAACAGCTCAAGAGGAAATTCTCGCAAAAGATGCACAAAAATTAATGGATTCAGGTAATGAAGTTGTTGGAAAAATAAAAACTGCGTGTATAAATAAAGATTTAAATTTGATTAGTAAAATTTCAATCGATGAAATGTATCCAAAAATTGACCCAATAGGTGATAAAATTTCTGCACTTATATCTTTACAATTAGATGTTGCTAAACAAGAATCAGAAATAGCAAATAGCACTTATGAAACTAGTAAAACTATAATTATCATTACTATATTTATTTCTTTTATTATTATATCGTTTTTATCTTATTTAATAATTACAGATATTAATCATAAATTAGTTAATTTTAAAGAAGGATTATTCAGCTTCTTTGCTTACTTAAATAGAGAATCTACTAAAGTTGAATCAATAAAAATATATTCAAATGATGAATTTGGAGAGATGGCAAAAATCATAAATTCTAATATAGAAAAAACTCAAATAGGCATAGAAGAAGATAGAAAATTAATAGATGAAGCAATTGTAGTATTAAGTGAATTTGAGCAAGGTGATTTATCACAAAGATTAAATATTAGTGTATCAAATCCAGCACTAATGGAACTAAAAAATGTTTTAAATAATATGGCAACAAATTTAGAATCTAATATTGATAATGTTTTAGATATTTTAGAACAATATGCTAATTATAATTACTTAAATAAAATACCAATGAAAAATTTAAAAGAACATCTTCTAAAACTTTCTAATGGCGTTAATATTTTAGGTGATTCAATTACTCAAATGTTAATTGATAATAAATCAAATGGATTAACTTTAGATAATAGTTCTAAAATATTATTATCAAGTGTAAATAAATTAAATATAAGTTCAAATGAAGCAGCAGCAAGTCTTGAAGAAACAGCAGCAGCACTAGAAGAAATAACATCAAATATTAGAAATAATACACAAAACATAGCAAAAATGGCTAGTTATTCAAGTAGTGTAACTGCATCAGCCCATGATGGAGAAAAACTAGCAAATGAAACAACAGTTGCAATGGATGAAATAAATGTACAAGTTAATCTAATAACAGATGCAATTTCAATAATAGACCAAATAGCATTCCAAACAAATATTCTTTCATTAAATGCAGCTGTTGAAGCAGCAACAGCAGGAGAAGCAGGGAAAGGGTTTGCAGTAGTTGCAGCAGAAGTAAGAAACTTAGCATCTCGTTCAGCAGAAGCAGCTAAAGAGATAAAAAGTATTGTAGAAAATGCAACAAAAAAAGCAAATCAAGGTAAAGATATAGCAAATAATATGATAAGTGGATATAAAGAGTTAAATCAAAATATATCTCAAACTATAAATTTAATTTCTAATATAGAAATGTCAAGTAAAGAACAACTTATAGGAATTGAACAAATAAATGACGCTGTAACTCAGTTAGACCAGCAAACACAACAAAATGCAATGTCAGCATCACAAGCACATGATGTAGCATTAATAACAGATGAAATAGCAAAAATTGTACTAACAGATGCAAATTCAAAAAAATTCAATGGGAAAGATTCTGCAAAAGTAAAAAATTTAAATTTAGAATCTAATTCATCTTATAATGTAGACTCCATTCCAATAGATAAAAAATCTCAGAAAAAAAAAGATGACCATAAAATAATACAAAATAATACAAAAGATATTTCAACTAAATTAGATGATAATGAGTGGGAAAGTTTTTAAACTTTTTCACTAAATAAAGCTTTTACTTCTAAATTCAACTTATTAGACCACTTAAAATATTAAACTATAATAACAATTTTGAACAATAAAAAGACTTTACTTAGTATTTATAGAAATCTAATTAATTTAAACTTTTTTAACTATAATTAAATAAATATATTAAAGGACTATTTTGTTAGATTCAAGCAGTTTAAAAAACTATTTTTTCTATTTTGCAACTTTTGTTGTAATAATAGCTGGTATAAAAATGGCGGGAGAAGTTGTAATTATACTCTTTTTAGCAATATTTATATCTTCAATATTCTCTTCTTTATTAAATGTTTTACAGAAAAAAGGAATTAATAGAATATTCTCATATTTTCTTATTTTACTAATTATTTTTATAATAAGTTTTTTATTTGTCTATGTAATAAATATCTCATTAAATGATTTTATTTTAAATCTTCCTGAATATGAAGAGAAATTTAAAACTATTATTTTAAATTTTATTCAATTTGTACAAATATCAGGTTTTGAAATTGATAAACAAAAAATATTAAATGCACTAAATTTTAGTTCATTTTTTGGTTTTTCAACAAATATAATAGGAATAATCAGCGCTTTTTTATCAAAGTTTTTACTTGTTATCATTGGAGTTGCTTTTATATTAGCAGAATCAAAATCATTTCAAACAAAATTAAAAATAATTTTTAGATACGATGCAAAAAAACTAGAACGATTCAACTTATTTTCATATAATATTCAAAAATATTTTGTTGTTAAATCATTTACAAGTTTTTTAACTGGTTTTATAATAGCAATAGTTTTATCATTTTTTGGGGTTGATTACCCAATTTTATGGGGAGTTATAGCAATGTTATTTAATTTCATTCCAGTTGTTGGATCAATTATTGCTTCTATTCCTGCTATTTTATTAGCTTTAATGAGTCTTGATTTAAGTGCAACTATTTGGGTGACAATTTTATATGTTGTGATAAATATTTCAATAAGTAATATTTTAGAACCAAAACTTATGGGAAAAGAGTTAGGATTATCTCCTTTAATTATTTTCTTTTCTCTTATTTTTTGGGGTTATATTTTAGGAATAGTTGGAATGTTTTTAGCTGTTCCAATTACAATGACTCTAAAAATTGCATTTGATTCAAATACAAATACCCATTGGATTGGAATATTAATGTCAGATTTATCAAGAAAAAGAGAAAGGAATAAAGAGTCTATTAATTAAAATAGACTCTTTAAGATTTTTAGAAATGGTAATATAATCCAGCGTAAGCTCCGCTAATCTCAATATCTGAATAAACATTGCTAACATCATCTAATTGTATTTTTTCTGTTCTATAACCAGCTGTTGCACCTAAACCAAATGAAGTTAAATAATTTAACCCACCTTTAAAGTCATAAGATTTACTTCCAGAATAAGAGATATAACTTAAATCACTCTCTACTGATAAGCCACTAAATGGTAAATCAAACTTAACTTTAGCATATGCCATTGGAACAACATATGTTAAATCTTTTGTAGATGATGTTGTACTTAATGAATCACTTATATCAATTGAACCATCAAAATATTTTCCATTAATACCTAAATCCAAATTAACCCAATTATCCAATAATTCATAATATAAAATAAAATCTGTTTGATTTAATTTTATACTAGAACTTACAGTTCCACTATATACTTTATTATCAAAAGTAACATTTGCACTTTTAGATGACGAATCATCTATTTGAGTATGTTGAATTTTTAAATTTGGAATTAATGGAATCGGATGTTCAAAACTAGCCCAAATGAAATTTGTATTTAAATCCTCATATCCTAAATCTTTTTCTAAATCTATAGAACTTCCTTTGTATTCAACATTTCCTGAAGTTTGTGCATTCCAATATGCAGCTCCAACTTCTAAACCTAAAGTATCAGCGTTTGCATTTATTGCTAAACTTGCAATTAGTGATAATAAAATATTTTTTTTCACAGTTATTTTCCCTTATTTTTTTGAAATAATACATAAAAAGTATTAATATTTAGCCATCATCCTATCAATTCTCTCATTTGATTTAATTATTTGCTCCAATGAAATCTCTTGATTAAGAACTTGAGCATATACAGTATTTACAATCTCTTTTAATGAAATTGGTTTAGCTAATTGATTTGCAAATAAAAGCATATTTACCCCTGAATTAATTGCTAAAGTCAGAGTCTCTTTTAAATTGTAATGTTTTGAAATTGCTTGCATTTGTAAATCATCACTAATTAAAACACCTTCATATCCTAATTTGTTTCTTAACAACTTTGTATTAATTTCGTAAGATAAAGTTGCTGGATAATTCTTATCTAAATTTTTATTATATACATGAGCCGTCATAATCATATCAACTCTATTATTTTGAATAAAATATTTATAAGGTTCTAACTCTTTTTGAGTCCAAGTATTTGAAATATCAACAAATCCTAAATGTGAATCACCTAAAGATGAACCATGTCCAGGGAAATGTTTTAAAACAGAGATAATTTTTTGTTTTTTTAATTCATCCACAAAAATAGATGAATATTTAATAACATCCTTTGAAGATTCTCCAAAAGAACGACCTCTTGTAACAATT
This sequence comes from Aliarcobacter sp., assembly GCA_028688995.1. Taxonomy (GTDB): domain Bacteria; phylum Campylobacterota; class Campylobacteria; order Campylobacterales; family Arcobacteraceae; genus Aliarcobacter. The sequence goes on along the minus strand of JAQTXB010000004.1, from coordinate 126,417 downwards.
ACTTTATTTTCTTTGTTTATGGCTAAATCAACAACAGGAGCAAAATCAGTATTTATTCCACTTTGTTTTAAATCTTTTGCTAATAAGGCATATGTCTCTTTTGCAAAATTTTCACCTTTTTGTGCAACTTCAATTGCTTTTGGTGTATTTACAAAACCATCAGAACTTTTTAATCTTTGAACAATTCCGCCCTCTTGGTCAATCGAGATTAAAAGTTTTTGATTAGAAATAGCTTGTAATTGGGAAGTTAGTCTATTTAACTGCTCTTTATTTCTTACATTTTTTACTTTTTGTTTATCATTTGGGTCTTTATCAAATAATATAACTCCACCAAGTCCTGCTTTTATATTTTTGTATATTTCATCATTAGAATTTACTGTTTCACCATTAAAACCTAAAACCACCATTTTTGAAATCATTTTCTCAATTTGTTCTTTTGTATATTTTTCATTTGCAAAAAGATTATTAAAACCAATACAAAATAAAAAAAACAAAACTAATAAACTTTTTTGCATATAAACTCTCTTAATTTAAAAATTTATCTTCTATTTTTTCTTTTAGAAGATTTCTTTGTGATGTTATTACAGATAAATATCTAATAAGCATCAAAAACAAAATAACTCCTGATAATATCAAAAGATTAAAATTTATAGGACTTGAAAAAATTGCACTTAAGCTACTTAAATCCTCTTTATTTACCTTTACTACATTTACAATAAACTCTCTTAAAGCCAAAATAATAAAAGCATCAACCAACAAAGTCATAGATACTCTTTGTTCTCTTACATAATTTACAACAGCCCTTACAATTTCCAAGAAAATCACAAAATAAAGCATATAAATAATAAAATCCATAAGTTTATCAAGAAGAAGTGCAATCAAAAATAGCACTGAGGTAATTGCTAATTCAATATATAATTTATCAGAAAAAAAGTTTAATATTGTTTTTTTCATAAATGCCTCCCTTATATTTTAGCGTTTATATTCAACCACTCTTTTGGCAATTGCCCTATTTCATTGTTTGCCATAAATATTATAGTTGCAATCATTGCTCGTGCACTCGTGTCTCCACCTGCTTTTGAGTTTGCAATTAACATCTGTTTTAAATCGTTATATTTTACTAAAAGATGAATAACTCCACTAAAGCCATCATTGATACCACAAGCTGGTCCAAAATCTCTAATAGCTTTAAAACTATCTTCATCTTTTGAATTTAAAGCCTTTTCAATCATATCTTTTAAATGTTCAGAACAAGCATCTTTTAATTTTAAAATAGATTCTTTTATATCATTTTTTTCTAAAACTAAAATCAATAATTTTGCAAAAAAATCAGCACACTCTTTCGCTAATTGGCTATTGTGAGTGATACTTACAAACTTTTCTACATTTTTGAAAAACTCTTCTTTTGTTTTTGAAACTTTTAAAAGTGGAGCGATTCTTCCAACTATTGATAAATCTGTAGAAGTTGAACCTGATGGTTCTATTTTATTTTTGATATTTTCAATTGTATTTCTTGAAGCACCATCCATATAACCTGTATAAGTTTGCATTTTTTTAAACCAAAAATTTCTAAAAGCTTCTTCATCAAAACTATCTTTATCTTTTAAGAACTCATATAACCAAAAAGTTTGGTCACCATAGTGAGTAAAATCACCTGCAGTTTTTCCCTTATGCCACATAGCTAATGGTGCATTTAAACCATTCCAATCAATTGAATTATTAATTAATTGTTCTTCATCATAAACCCAATGTGTTCCTAAACAATATGAATCAACAACTAATGAACTTGTAACTAAATCTTCTATTTTTTCTTCAAACATTTTAATCTCCTATTTGTTCCAATTTTTATAATTTGTAAATGAAGGAAACTGGTGTTTAAACTCATCTTTATCAAATGAAAAGTAGTATGAATCCATATATGCGCATAATAAATCATAATTTTTTTTCAATTCCAAAAACTTTTCTTCACTTCCTGTTTCCATATCTGGATGGTATATTTTTGATAATTTTAAATACTTCTTTTTTAAATCTTTTTTTGAAACCCTTGTTAATATTCCAAACATATCAACAGCTTTTTCAAACTCTTCATATTCCATAAAAATCCTTTTAATATCTTCTATATTGTACACAAAAATATTTAATTTCAATTTAGAAGTATTTTATTTCAATAATGTTAGTCTAAATATCAATATACTTTAAAAGGAAATTTATGATTTACACTTTATATCATGTTCATGACCCAATGTGTTCATGGTGTTATGCCTTTAAACCAACTTTAGATGAACTTAAAAAACATTTAGCTGATAATATAAAAATAGTTCATGTGGTTGGAGGTTTAGCAAAACACAGTGACGAAGTTATGCCCCAAGAGATGCAAGAAAAAATTGAAGCTATTTGGTATGAAATTGAAGATGTTGTTGGAACAAAATTTAACCACGATTTTTGGAAAGATTGCCTTCCACGACGTTCAACTTATCTTGCTTGTCAAGCTACAATTTTAGCAAGAGTTGAAAATAAAGAAGATGAAATGATAGAAGCTATTCAAGAAGCTTATTATCAAAAAGCCTTAAATCCAAGCGATGCTTCAACGCTTATTGAATTGGCAAAAAATATAGGAATGGATGAAAAAAAGTTTGAAGAAGATTTAAAATCACAAAAAATTGAAGAAGATTTACAAAATGAGTTAAATTTTAGACGTTCTTTAAATGTAAGAAGTTTTCCCTCTTTAATTTTAAAATATAAAAAAGAGTTATACCCAATAAATATAAAATATAATGATTATGAATCTATGTTAAATCAAATAAATGACATGGTTGAAAATAGCTATTTTTAAAAGAGAAGTTTTAAACTTCTCTTTTTTTATTTCATTAATGGATCTACAAGTCCTAAAACATACATCCCAATAAGACCAATGATTCCTGCAACTACACAATAATAAATAGTTGGAATTACAGTTTTTCTTAAAGTTTCACCCTCTTGATCAAGTAATCCAACAGTTGCACTTGCAGCTACCACATTATGAATTGCAATCATATTACCAGCTGCAGCTCCAACTGCTTGAAGAGCTACCATAAATGCTGTTGAAATACCAAGAGCATCTGCAACACCAAATTGGAATTGTGATAACATCATATTTGAAACAGTATTACTTCCAGCAATAAATGCTCCTAAAGCTCCAACCATTGGGGCAAAAAATGGATAAATATCTCCAACTGAATCTGCAACAAAGTTTGCCATCGCAATTGGCATAGAATCAAATCCAGAAGCATTAACACCTGAATTAATTAAAATTCTAACAAGTGGAACTGTAAACATTAATACAAATCCAGCACCAATCATAACTTTTGAAGATTCCCCAACAGCTTCTTTTAACTCTTTAAATTCCATTTTATGTAAAAAATAAGTAATAAGTACAACAAATACTAAAATTCCACCTGGTAAATATAAAGGTGCCATAGTAAAGTTTAACCCTTCTCCTAAAATATTTTTGTAAGAGAATGCAAATGAAGATATAAATTTTTTTACATCTGGACTAACTCTTGTGATTACTAAAATAACTGCAACTAAAATATATGGAATCCAAGCTTTTGTTAAAGACATTGGAACTTTTGAAGTCATTGCATCAAATTTCATCTCAAATTTTGACATCCAAGAAGATGGCCATTTTTCTCTTGGAGCAAAATCCCAACTCTTTTTAGGAACTAAGAATCCTTTTTTTGCAGCAGATATAACAACTACAAGACCAACTAAAGATCCAATTAAAGATGGGAATTCAGCACCTAAGAATATACCTGTTAATGCATAAGGAATAGTAAAAGCAATTCCTCCAAAAATAGCAAAAGGAATAATTGCTAAACCTTCACTCCAAGATTTATTTTCACCAAAAAATCTAGTAAGCATCATACACATAAATAAAGGAATTAATGTTCCAGTAATTGCATGAGTGATGGCAACTTCAGAAGTAATAATTTGTAAGTAAGTATCCCAAGATGAACCTAAATTTTGTAAAGTTGTACTAATACCTGCTGAATCTAAACCTTTATTTACTCCAATTAAAATTGGAGTTCCAACTGCACCAAAAGAAACAGGCGTACTTTGTACCATCATTCCTAACATAACAGCTGCCATTGCAGGGAAACCAATTGCAACAAGTAAAGGAGCTGCAATTGCAGCTGGTGTTCCAAATCCTGAAGCACCTTCTATAAAACATCCAAATAACCAAGCAACAATAATAGCTTGAATTCTTCTATCTGGACTAATATTATTAAAACCTTGTCTAATTACAACAATTGCACCTGAATGTTTAAGTGTATTCAGAAGCAAAATAGCTCCAAAAATAATCCATAAAACTGAAACTGTAATTAATACACCCTCAACTGTTGAAGCCATAACTCTACTAAAAGAAACTTCCCATACAACATATGCAATAGCGACAGCTGATATATAAACTAATGGCATTGCTTTTTTTGCTGAAACTCTAAGACCTACTAATAAAATACCAGCAAGAAGAATTGGCAATACAGCAAAAAATGCTTGAAGACCTAAACCCATTTAATTTCCTCCTATTAAAAATAATAGGAAGAATAGTTTACGTGTATGATATTTTTATGATAAAAAAAACATAGCAAGGAAATAGTAATAAATTATATACATACTGATGATAAAATGTAACAAATTTACACAAATATTATATTTCTATTCTAAAACAAGCTCCATAATAATCTTTATTTTCATACTTAATAGCTCTATTATAAACATAAATTTTACCATCAAGTTGTTTTGTGACAATCTCTTCACTCATATATAAACCAATTCCTGTTCCTAAGGATTTATGTTTAGTAGTAAAATATGGTTCAAAAATATGCTCAATTATATTATCACCTACTCCACCACCATTATCAGTTATTTCGATATATGTATGATTTTCTTTTTCATACATATCAATAAAAATAGATTTATCTTCTATGTTATTTTCGACTAACACATCTTTGGCATTATTTAATATATTCATCATAACTTGTAAAAACTGATTTTCAACTCCATTTATAAAAAGTCTATTTTCACTTAAATAAATGATTTTAATCTGCTCTTTTATAAAAACTGTTTTTAGCAAACTTATTGTTTTATCTATTGATTTTTTTACATTAAAATCTTTTCTTTTTAAATCATCTTTATAAAAATTTCTAAAATCATCAATTGTATTTGATAAATAATTTGATGAATTTAAAATAGCATCAATAAAATCTTTTGCATCTTCTTGAGAATATAAATCATCTTCTATCCATAATTTGATTCCACTTGCTGAAACACTAATAACATTTAAAGGTTGACGCCATTGATGGGCAATATTTCCTATCATTTCTCCCATTGCTGCCATTTTTGATTGTTGATAAAGAATTTTTTCTTTCTCTTTTATAAGCTTTTGTTGTTCTTTTTGTAAAGTAATATCAGAAAATAAGGCAATATAATTTACAAGTTCTCTATTTTCATTGTAAACTGTACTAATTTTTAGTGTTTCAACGTAAAAATTACCATCTTTTCTTTTATTTATAATTTCACCTTCCCAATAGTCATTTAAAATTAATTCTTTCCACATATTTTTATAAAAATCCACATCTTGTAAATCAGATTTTAGAAGTTTTGGATTTTCTCCAATAACTTCTGATAATGTATATCCTGTATTTCTTTCAAATGCTTTATTTACATTTATAATATTTGCATTTGCATCTGTAATAATAATTCCATCATGGGCATTTTCAAAAACTTTATAAGCCTGTTTTAGTTTATGTTCTTTCTCTTTTTTTGATGTTATATCCAAGGCAATTGCAACATATTCAATTTTATCATCTACTTCAAAAGATGAAAAAATAAATTCTAAAACCTTTTTTTCATTATTTAAATCTACAATATTTAACTCTTTTTGTATTTTTTGATTTATTGTGACATTTTCTATAATATTTTTTAACCACTCTTTTTCATGTTCTGGCCAACATGAATAATCCCATATTTTTTTATTTGTATTAAAAAGTTCATCTTTAGGTAATAAAGAAGAAAAAGATTGGTTAACTTCTAGAATTTTCCCATCAAAATCAATAATTAATGCAAAAAAATTACTTTGTTCAAAGAAGGTTTTAAATTTTTTATGAAGTGCAATCTCTTTATTTTGCTTTTTATTATAGATATATAATAAAAAGATAACCAAAGAAATAGAAATAACAACGAGTGTAAAAATAATAAGCAGAAAAATATAAGTTTTCTTTTCCCAAGATTGTAAGCTTTTATCATAGTTTAATCTAACAATTACTCCAAAAGAAGAATTTGTAGTTTTGTTAAAGGCTAAAATGCTTTTTTGATTATTAAAATTTACAATATCAAAAAAATAATTCTTCTCATTTATTGTTTTAAAAATTTCTTCATCACTAATTATAAATTTGCTTTTTTGAGTAAAATCATTTGAAACAAGCACTCTTCCATCTAATCTTATTAAATCAATATAACAATCATCCATATTTACAAATTCATTATATCTATGGATTAAATAATCTCCATTTATTGCAATTAAAACTTTATAAGTTTTATCTTGAAAACTTATCTCTTTTAAAATTGGGAAGAAATTTATATCAAGTCTATTTGTATCATATTTAATATTTTTAGCATTATTAAAATCTCTTCCTTCAAGAATCTCTCCAACTAAAAAAATATCACTTTTAAATTTAAGTTTTGGATAAAAAGAGTTTAGATTTATGTTTAAATCTTTATTTAGTCTGTTTGAACTATTAATAATCTTATTATTTTCATTCAAAATATTTATTGATCTTATTTCTGGATTATTTCTTAATAATTCACTTAACATATCATCAATTTTTGAACTAGAATCTTCAGTAAAAGTTAAAAATGAATTTATATTATCTACTAATAAATCCATTCCTTTTATAGTTTTTGAGAAATTATCAACAAAAATACTTGAATACAACTGTACAAGTTTAACTTGAGTTTTTACTGCTTCATCTTTGAGCATATTAATAGAAAAAAATACACCAGAGATTATTAAAAATATAATAAAAAAACTAATTGATAATAATTTAGAGACTAATCGAATATTCATTAATTATATTTATTTCAAATTTACAATAGGCTCTAAACCATTTTTTTTAGCTAATTTCAAAAGTCTTCCATCATTTTTTATATCTTTTAAAAATTGTTCAACTCTATCATAAAATTCATTATCATCATAATTCATAGCCCAAGCATAAGGAGTTTTTTGATAAGTAGTATTTGGTTCAATTAACATTGCCCAAGAAGTACTTGCAAGCATTTTTTTTGCAAATGGATAGTCTGTCATAAAAACATCAGCTCGACCTGATTGAACTTCTTCTTCCCTTTGATGCATTTTATCTACAACTAAAAGCTCTGCATTTTTTAATTTATCTTTCATAATAGCTTCATGATAAGTACCTTTTGCAACAGCTACAATATTTCCAGTTTTGTCCATATCATCCCATTTTTGAACTCTTCTATTGTCTTTTGTCGTTATTGCATAAACATCACTTGATAAATGGGCAGTTGTAAATCTAACTTTTTCTCTTCTTTGAGGAGTATCTCCAATTGCAAACATTGCAATGTCACATTTAAAACTTGTAACATCATTTATTAATGTAGCAAATGAACTATTAACAAATTTTAAATTTACTCCTAAATCTTTAGATAATTCAACTGCTAAATCACTATCAATCCCAGTAAATTGTTGATTTCTTGTATCAAAATAAGAAATACCATAATATTCAGGCCATACGCATACTTTTAGTTCTTTTTCTTTTAAAATTCTTTCTAATGTATTATTTTGAGCAAAGAGTTGCAACTGAAATAAAATAACTGAATAAAATAATATTTTTATGTGTAACAAGAAAATCCTTTTTTCTAAATTTAACTCTAATATATAAAATATTATATTAAAAAGTATTGATATTTTTTATTAAAAGAAATAAATAATTCAATTTTTATATTATAAATAATTTTTTAATGTAAATAATAACTATTCTTTTATATTGGCCTTTAATTTACTTATTGACTAAACAATTATATAATACTGCCTTTATTTAAAAAGGATATTTTTTTATGCCAAATAACACTATCGTATATATTTTTAATAGAATAGTTAGATTATCAATTTTATTTTTTATTTTATATCTTATATTTACTAACTTTGGAACTTTTTTGATGATTATAGGAATTATCTTTGTAATCATTGGTATTTTAGTTTATAATTTTAAAAAGAAGATGAGAACAAGTAGTTATAGCTTTAAATTTGATAGTTCACACTTTCAAAATGGACAAAATTTTAATTTTAATGAATTTAGAAATTTTAACCAATCAGATTTCCAAGGTTTTGCAAATGCTCCAAGATTTGATGAAGTTGCAAAAGCAAAAGAGTTCTTTGGATTTACCCACTCTCCAACAAAAGAAGAGATTAAAAAAAGATATAAAGAATTAGCACGAAAATATCATCCAGATATAAATAATGGAGATGATGTAAAAATGAAAGAGTTAAACCATTATCGTGATGTTTTGATGAAAACTGTAGAATAAAAGTTTATAATAATTTATCTATTAAAAATTTAAAACTTTTTTCATCTAAATTTTTGTTTGTTTTTATATCAGTAATTTCATTTGAAATTAAATTGATTTTAGAAACTTTATCAATGGGAAAAAAACCATGTATAAGTTCACTATTTTGAACCACAATAATTAAAGATTCCACATTAGAATTCAAAAGCAAAGATTTAACTCTACTAGATATACTTTTTGTCAAAAAATTTATCGTTTTAAGATTTTCATCAAATGTTTTATCATGAGTTGTCAAATAAGATTTTAAACCTAATTTTATATACTCTTGTTGTTTTATTTTGGCCTTTTCTAAACACTCTTTTGTATTTCCTAAAAATATCTCTATTGGAATTCTTCCATCATCATTTATAAATTTATTTATAAAAGTTGGTATATAAGTTTTAGAAATTTGTGCTCCACCTAAAAGTGGTGCAAAATTTATCTCATTTATAATTGCATCTGTCTCTATCCAAGATTTTGAAATATCTGAAGTTATAATATCTACTCCACAAACATTAAGTCCAAATAATTTTGTGGCTCTGATTGCAATATCCAAATTATCAGGATGAACAAAATTTGTCATATCTTCATCTCTTCCACCCCATTTTGTTGATTCAATATCTCTTAATTCAATCCAAATATCTTTTTTAGGAATTGAACTCAAACTATATCTAGCTTTTTTTAGAATCTCTAAAGTCAAAGAATCTTTAGGATAAAACTCTTTTTCTAGCCAAAAAAACTTTTTAGATTCTTTAATATTTTCATTATCAATCAACTCTTCTATTGAACTTTTCCCATCAGTTTTTAAACTAATAGGCAATCTTTTAACACAATACAATAATTCATTATTTGATATAAATAATCTATAACAAACTCCCTTTACTTGTTTTTCGACAATTACAGCTTTATTTTTAGATAAAGCTAAAGCTTCTTCAAAAGCTAAAATAAGTCTATTTTCATCATAAATATTAACAGTTACTCCCTCTCCCCTATCTAAATCAATTGGTTTTACAACAACTGGAAATTTTAACTCTTTTATTGAATTTAACAACTCGTCTTTTGTTCTTGCAATTATTTGAGTAGAAGTTGGAAATCCAGCCATTTTTAGAAGATTATTTGTGCTAATTTTATTTTGAGATAAATGTAATCCCATTGCACTATCACTATCAATTGTACTTCTATCTATTTTTTTACTTTTACTTCCCCAACCTAATTGATAAATACCTTGTCCTAAATGAATAAAAGGAATATCTTTATTAAAAATCTCTTGCAATACAGGAATTCTTGATTTTCCAACTGGTAAATTATTTCTTATAGGATTTACTAATTCTTTAATACAACTATTTGAAAAATGTTGAATATTCTCTAAAGTTGGCTCTTTTTGCATCATCCAAAATATATATCGAAAAGAAAAATCAATTATCTTATAATAAAACTCTTGAGCAATCAAATCAATATAACTTAAATCCAATATAATTATAAATTTTTCATTTTCATCTTTTATTTCTTTTATCTTACCTTTATAAAAAACTGGAATTAAAGAGACTTGAGATAACTTTTTGTTTAAAATTAAAACATAGTTACAAAGATTTTCTATTTCATTTCCAATAAATTCTTCTTTTGGTAAATTTAAAACTTCATCAAACCATTTTGATAATAAATTAATATTGATTTTATAATTTTTAATTATTTCAATTTTATACTCTTTAACTGGCTGTTTTAAATTTTTATTCATTTCTTTCCATATTTATTTAAACTTCTTTCTATTTTATCATAACAAAAACTGCTTTTATCTTTTAATTACCAAAAAATCAGCAATTGAAATAGATAATTTATTTTTTATATTATATACTTCCACAAGATAAAAAAAGGAAAGTTTTTGAACATAGATATGACAAAAGTAGCAAATGTAATTTTATATATGCTACATAAACAAGTAAAACATTTAAATGATAAAAAAGTTGCAATTATGCTTTTTTTAATTGATTTTAATCATCTAAAATATTGTGGAAAAAAGATTTTCAATGATGAATATATAAAAGGTTCAAGACATCCAGAACCTGTAGTTGTTGGTGAACTTTTTGATATTGTTGCAAATGAAGAAGATTTAGAAGAAGATGATGAAAGAATCTTTTTAATGCAAGAGTTATTGGATTATTTAGATATTGAAGTTCTTGAAAAAGAGAAATTTATTGAATTAAACTTCATAAAAATGGAAGAAGATTTTGATGAATCAATTTTTGATAAAGATGAAATTAAAACAATTCATAAAATTGTAAGTCAATATCAAGATACAAGTCCAAGAAACATTGCAAATGAGTGTTTTAAAATTGATGAAGTAAGAAATACACCAAAAGGTGAAATTATTATTTAAAAAGAGAATTTTAAAAATTCTCTTTAAAATTTAGAATATCCTCAGGAGTTAAGATTAAATTCTCTTCTTGAGATTTATCTAAAATAGGATTCATCAAGGCATTTTTTGCTTCAATATGAGGAATTCCAACTAAATGGGCTATTTCGTGAGCTAAAACAGCTTTTAGTTGTTTTAAATTATCAAAACCATAAATTTCAATTTTATTCATAGTTGTAGTAGTACTTTTTTCTTTTACTAATTTTCCATCTTTATAATAGGCTTTTATTATAGTATTTTCTTCACCAAAAGTTTTACCCCTTATTTTTTTGAAACTTCTATTCATAGACTCAATTTCATTATTTAATCTATTTATATCATTTACTAAATTGTTGAAAGAAAAAACTTTTTGATTATAATGGTTAAATAATTTAGTTAAATCCATCTGAAGTTTTTTCTGTTTTTTAGATTCTAAATCAATATCTTTTTTTTCTATATTAATATAATTTTGTACTTTTAAATATTCGTCTTTTGACAAACTACTCTTTTTATTAATATCTCTAATATACTCATTTAACTCTTGAACTTTCATATTTAAAATAGAAGTTTGTTCATTATACCTATTTTGTGAAATAGTCATTTCATCTTTTATTTGTGGGAATAATGTTTTTAATTCTTTTATTTTTTCTAGTTTTGAATTAACATTTTCCATCTTTTTTTGAATCTTTTCTTCCAATTTTGAAGGAGTTTCAAAAAGAATATCGATAGTTTTTCCATTTTGTGAATAATCAAATATATTCATATTTAGTTCAGATTCAAAAGTATGTTTTATTTCATCAATAATAGATTTTAATTGCTGCTCAGTTAATTTGTCTTTATAGTAGTCATCAATTTTACCTATTTTTACTTCTTGAAATGAAGCAAAAGAGAGAGTAAAAAAAGTTAATAAAGGAAATATTATTTTGTAAATCATTAGGTATTTTAATTAAAAAGAAAAAAAAAGTAAAGCCATATAATTTTAGTTTTTTATAATCTTCTTTTGATATAGTAGAATTAACAAAAGAAGGATTAAAATGGCAATAAAAAATAACCAAATGGTAGAAATGTTTTATGAATTAAAAGTTCAAAATGAAATAATTGATAGTAATTTAAATAAAGAACCAATCAGTTTTAGTTATGGCACAGGCCAAATAATTTCAGGTTTAGAAAGTAGAATTATAGACATGAATGAAGGTGAAACTTTAGATATAAAAGTTCCTGCAAGTGAAGCTTATGGTGAATATGATGAAGGATTAACACAAATTGTTCCAATAGAAGATTTTGAAGGCATTGATTTAGAAATTGGAATGACAATTGAAGCAGAAGATGAAAATGATGAACTTGTAAGAGCTACAGTAATTGATGTAACAAAAGAAGATGTAACAATTGATTATAATCACCCTTTAGCTGGATGTGACTTAGATTTTAAGGTTATTATTAAAAGTATAAAATAGATAAAAGAAATGTCTTTTATCTATTAAATTTCTTATTTGTCCTTTTTTGGTGGTGGTAATAATTTATTAAAATCATAGGGAATTATATTTCTCTCAATCTTTTCTGTAAAATTATACAGCTTTATACAAACACCAAATAAAATCGGCCATACGAATATCTGATTTATTATTGAAACGTTAAATAATAGGCCAATAATCACGCCAAATATACCTATTTGTATTAATAAATAATCAATTTTTTTTTCTTTTATTAATTTATAATACTCTATTATTTTATCTATTATCATATAATTTACCTTTCACTCAAAATAATATCAAATTAGTTAATTGATGTTTATATATGTCATTAAACTATTACTTTTTCAGTTTTAAAAAATCTCCATCAATAATCATAAGCTTTACACCATGTTCAGTAATTGAACGATGAGAGCTTAACTCATCAGAAACAACATAAGACATACCAGGAGTTAAAATAGATTTTGTACCATCTTTTAATTCATTAATAACTTCACCTTCTAAACAATAAACTATATGACCTTTTTCACACCAATGGTCAGCTAAATAATTTTTTGAATACTCAACAATTCTAATTCTCAACCCATCAAACTGTACAGTCTGCCAATAAGCTAAACCTGTCTCACCTTTATGTTCAGTTTTAGGTATATTACTCCAATCAATAGTTTGAAATGGTATGTCCTTATTATTCATTTTATTCCTTTTTATATTTTATTTTTTAATTTCATTTTCACGCTTTAATCCACTACTTCTATCATTACATTTTACGATGTATACAAAATTTTGACATTGATGTTTCTTCTAATTCAAATATTAAAGTATATCAAAAAGTATTAAAATAAGAAAAGTTTAGAATTGACTATTTTTTAAAGTTCAAGGCAAAAGTAAAATCTTTTGTAGAAGCATACTAAAGTATGTGAGTAAAAAAATTTCTGCGACAACGCAGAAATTTAGGGAAGGGAAGAGGCTGTAATAAACCTCTTTTTTTAGATGTGGTAGTTAGGTGCTTCGTTTGTTATAGTAACATCATGCACGTGAGATTCTCTTAATCCTGCACTTGTGATTTCTACAAACTCTGCTCTTTCTTGGAATGTTGGAATATCTTTACTTCCTAGGTAACCCATTGATGATCTTAATCCTCCTACCATTTGGTGGATAATATCAGAAATAGTTCCTCTATATGGAACCATACCTTCAATCCCTTCAGGTACAAGTTTATCAGCAGCTGTTCCTTCTTGGAAATATCTATCAGTACTTCCTTTTGTCATAGCTCCAATTGAACCCATACCTCTGTATGTTTTAAATTTTCTACCATGAGATAAAACAACTTCACCAGGACTTTCTTCAGTTCCAGCTAATGCACTTCCCATCATAACACAACTTGCACCAACAGCTAAAGCTTTTGCAACATCACCAGAATATTTAATTCCACCATCAGCAATGATTGGAGTTCCAGTTTTTGCACCCTCAGCTGCACATTCATCAATTGCAGAAATTTGAGGAACACCTACACCTGCAACGATTCTTGTTGTACAAATAGATCCAGGTCCAATTCCAACTTTAACAGCATCAGCTCCACAAGCAATTAAATCAGCAGTTGCTTCAGCAGTTGCAACGTTTCCAGCAATAATTTGAACATCCATTTCAGCTTTTATAGCTTTAACAGTATCTAAAATACCTTTTGAGTGACCATGTGCTGAATCTAAAACTAAAACATCAACACCAACAGCAACTAATGCTCTTGCTCTATCTAATTGTCCAACACCAATAGCAGCTCCAACTCTTAATCTTCCAAACTCATCTTTATTTGCATTTGGATGTTCTCTTTTTTTATTAATATCTTTAATCGTAATTAAACCAATTAATTTATTGTTAGAATCAACTATTGGTAATTTTTCAATTTTATTTGCATGCATAACATCAGCAGCTTCTTCTAAAGTTGTTCCCTCTTTAGCAGTAACTAAAGGCATTGTAGTCATTTTATCTTTTGCTTTTTGAGTAAAATCTTTAGTAAATCTCATATCTCTGTTTGTTAAAATACCTACTAAAATATTATTTGCATCAACTACAGGAACTCCTGAGATTTTATATGAAGCCATAATATCTTCAGCATCTTGAAGTGTTTGCTCAGGTGTAACAGTAATTGGGTCAATTATCATTCCTGATTCAGATTTTTTAACTTTTTTACATTGTAAAACTTGAGTTTCAATATCCATATTTTTATGAATTATTCCAATTCCACCAAGTCTTGCCATTGCAATCGCAGCTTCATATTCAGTTACAGTATCCATTGCAGCTGAAACAAAAGGAATATTTAAATCAATTTTTTTTGTAAGTTTTGTTTTAATTGAAACATCTCTTGGTAAAACTTCTGATTTTGCAGGTACTAATAAAACATCTTCAAATGTAAGTGCTCTTTTTCTAATTCTCATTTTTTAATCCTAGTTAATATTTATTTATTATAATTTATTGCTTTTTCTAAAGATAAAGCACCGTCAAATAATGTTTGTTCATCATATGCTTTTGCGATAAATTGAAGACCAACTGGCATCCCATCTTCATCTTTATCAACTGGCAACGAAATTGCTGGTAAACCTGCAAGGTTTATTGAAATTGTATAAATATCACTTAAATACATCTCTAAAGAAGTTTTAAATGAACCAAATTTAGGTGCAGTTGTTGGAGCAACTGGAGACAAAATCAAATCAGCTTCTGCAAAAATTGCTGCGTATTCATCTTTAATTAAGTGTCTTACTTTTTGTGCCTTAATGTAATATGCATCATAATATCCTGAACTTAATACAAAAGAACCTAACATGATTCTTTTTTGCACTTCATGCCCAAAACCTTGTGATTTTGTTTGAACATACATATCTTTAAGACCAGCATCACCTTTTCTATTTCCAAATCTTACACCATCAAATCTAGCAAGATTTGCAGATGCTTCTGCAGTTGCTACAATATAGTAAGTTGATACAATTTTATCTGTGTCTAACATATTTTTATGAATTATTTTATGTCCAGCTTCTTTTAAAGCATTTACAGCTTTTTCAAAACCTTTTTGAATAGCAGGACTAGCTTGTGATACAAAGTTATCAATTACTGCTATTGTTAATTTTCTATTTGAATCTAATTTTGGAGTTACTGCTTCATAATCCACATTTGCAGAAGTAGAATCCATTGGATCATATCCTGAAATAATATCATATAAAATAGCTGCATCTTCAACATTTTGTGTTATTGGTCCACATTGATCAAGTGACGAAGAATAAGCTGTAATTCCATATCTTGAAACTCTTCCATAAGTTGGTTTCATTCCAACACAACCACAATAAGCAGCAGGTTGTCTAATACTTCCACCTGTATCAGTTCCTAGTGCTGCAATGGCAATTCCTGCTGCAACTGCAGCTGCTGAACCTCCACTACTTCCACCTGGAACTTTTTCATTATCAATTGGATTTAATGTTTTTCCATAACAAGAAGATTCTGTTGAACTTCCCATTGCAAATTCATCCATATTTGTTCTACCAAATGGAGATAAACCAGCTTTTTCTAAATTATTAATTACAGTTGCATTATATGGTGAGATATAACCTTTTAAAATGTTACTAGAACAAGTAATTTCCCAATTTTTAACATTTATATTATCTTTTATTGCAATTGGGATACCCATTCCAGATTGTGAAATATTTGTTGAAATTAATTGCTCAACATACGCACCTATATTGTTTTCTTTTATTTTTGAAGTTAAATCATCTCTTAGTTTTTTTATATCATCACTAGCTAAAGTTAGTGCTTCTTTTAGTGTTATCAATCGGTTCTCCTATGATTCTACAGTTGTAGTATTACGCTGGATTTTATCTAATAAATGATTAAAATCAGGTTATAAAAAGAGAGTTTGTGAAAGTTATTTTTTATATTATTGAAATAAAAAAAGGGATAGAAGAAAATCTTCTATCCCTTAAAAATATAATAGAATATCTATTATACGAATGAAATGAATGCCATAGGTGTAGCATCACCTCTTCTAATTCTTGTTTTAATTATTGAAGTATATCCACCATTTCTACCTTCGTATTTTGGTGCAATTTCATTAATTAATTTTTTAGTAGCTTCTTTACTTTGTAAAGCTGCAAATACATATCTATGTGTATTTAAATCAGCGTCTCTTGCAACAGTTACTAATTTTTCAATATATCTTTTTAATTCTTTTGCTTTAGGTACAGTTGTTTCGATTTTTTCTCTTTCGATAATAGCAATTGCCATATTTTTTAACAATGCTTTTCTATGAGAAGAAGTTCTACTTAACTTTCTATATCCATGCTTATGTCTCATATTAAACCCTTAATTATGCTTTTAGTTGCTCTAATTTTCTTCTTAATGCAGAAGCAACATTTTCTGGAAGTGTATTTTCAACTGGGTAACCTAGAGATTCTAATTTCTCTGCGATTTCATCATAAGATTTTTTCCCAAGATTTTTAATATTTTTAACTTCAACTTCACTCATAAGTACTAATTCACCTAAGAATTTAAGTCCAGCTCTATCTAAAGAGTTAAAACTTCTAGCACTTAAATTTAAATCATCAATTTTAATAACTAATTCTTTAAGTTCTAATGGCTCTTCACCACTTTCACTAACTGTTACTTCTGATAAATCAAAAACTTTATTAAAAACTGACATTTGCGCATACATAACTGATACAGCTTCTTTAAAAGCAGTAATTGGAGAAATTTGTCCATTAGTTTGTATTGTAAATACAGCTTTTTCAAAGTTAGGATTATCTTCAACTAACATTTTTTCAATATCATAAACCACTTTTTTAACTGGTGTAAAGAAAGCATCAATAGGAATATAATCAGCTCCAACAATATCTCTAATGTCTTCTGAAGGCATATATCCTATACCTCTTTGAATAATTACAGAGAAAGTTAGATTACAATCGCTATTAATTGTTGCTAAGTGAGCATCTTTTGATACAATTTCAACGTCAGAGTTAATAAGGTCTTCACCTTTAATTTCTCTTGGTCCATTGAAAGAATACTCAACTACAACTTGTTCTTTATCACCATTTATTTTAAACTTAATATTCTTTAAATTTATAACAAAAATAGCTATATCTTCTAGCATACCTCTTAATGAGTCAAACTCATGCGAAGCACCTTCTATTTTTACTGCAATTGGTGCATAACCAACTGAAGAACTTAATAAAAGTCTTCTTAAAGGGTGTGCTAAAGTAATTGCAAAACCATCTTCAAATGGATATGCTGATATTTTAGCTTCATTATCACTGATAGCCTCTATTTCAACTTCAGTTGGTAAAAACGGTGTTTCTGCAAATTTTTTCATTAACTACCTTTTACTTATTATTTAGAATATAACTCTACGATTAATCTCTCTTCTACAGGAATAACAACTTCTTCTCTAGCTGGGATTCTTGTGAAAATTCCAAATACTTTTTCTTTATCAACATTAACCCAATCAACCATTCCTGTTTGATTTGTTAACTCTAATGCTCTTACAACTTGAGGATTAGATTTAGATTTTTCTTTGATTTCGATTTTTTGTCCAGCTTTTACTAGGAATGAAGGAATATCAACTTTTTTTCCATCAACTAAAACATGTCCATGAGTCGTAAATTGTCTAGCATTTGCTCTAGTTGTAGCAAATCCCATTCTAAATACAACATTGTCTAATCTTTGCTCGATTAATGTAATAAGGTTAGCCCCTGTATTACCTTCTCTTCTTGCCGCTTCTGTGAAGTATTTTCTGAATTGTTTTTCAGAAACACCATACATGAATTTAGCTTTTTGCTTTTCTCTTAATTGTAAACCATACTCAGAAATTTTAGCTCTTCTTTGTCCGTGTTGTCCTGGAGCAAATGGTCTTTTTTCTAAAGCACTTTTACCTGATAATCTTCTCTCACCTTTAAGTCCAAGATCCGCATCAAGTCTTCTTTCGATTTTTTCTACTGGTCCTCTATATCTTGCCATTATTTACTCCTTACACTCTTCTTCTTTTAGGAGGTCTACAACCATTATGTGGTAATGGTGTAACATCTTTTAACCAAGTAACTCTAACTCCGTCCATAGCTCCAACTGCTTTAACAGCTGTATCTCTACCTGAACCTGGTCCTTGAATTTTAATCCCAACGTTTTTGATTCCGTGTTCCATTGCTTTCGCCATTGCATCTTCAACTGCTGCTTGCGCTGCAAATGGAGTTGATTTTTTAGAACCTTTAAATCCTAAGTTTCCAGCACTTGACCATGCGATTGCGTTTCCTGCATTATCTGTAACTGTAACCATTGTATTATTAAAACTTGCAGCAATATGTACGATACCGTCAGCAATATTTTTTCTTACAATTTTTTTTCTAGTAACTTTTCTTTTTGCCATCTACAATCCCTTATTTAGTTGCTGCACCAACAGTTTTCTTTTTACCTTTTCTTGTTCTAGCATTAGTTTTAGTCTTTTGCCCTCTACAAGGTAAACCTTTTCTATGTCTTAACCCTCTATATGAACCTAAATCCATTAAAGCTTTAATATCCATAGCAACTTTTTTTCTTAAATCACCCTCAACCATATAGTTGTCTTGGATTTCTTTTCTGATAATTGCCGCTTCGTCTTCTGTTAATTCGAAAGCTCTTTTATTGTAATCAATTCCAACAGCATCTAAAATTAATCTAGAGTTATGTAATCCGATTCCGAAGATATACGTTAACGCATATTCCATTCTCTTTTTATTTGGTAAATCAACACCTGCGATTCTTGCCATGTGCCTTATCCTTGTCTCTGTTTATGTTTTTTGTTTTCGCAGATTACTCTTACGACACCTCTTCTTTTGATAACCTTACATTTATCACACATTTTCTTTACTGAAGCTCTTACTTTCATAAGTCTGTCTCCTTTTTTTTTGTGTTGTTTCCACTTTCAACAGGAAAAAGCCTTAAAAAATAAATATATTTTATTTTTCAGCTTTTACCAACCCTTTATAAAATAGAAAATATTTTACAAAAACTTCCTCGATGGTTGAAAAAATGGAGTTGGATTATAATTAATTTTTACTTAAAGCTAGTTGAATATAGTATAAATATCTAATTTAATTTTTATTGTTGTAATATTTCAAAAATATTGATTAACTAAAGGATTAACTTTGTCTGTAATTTATAAAAATGATTTAATAAAAATTGAAATAGAAAACTCTGAAATACCTTGGCTTAAAATATTTACAATAGAAAATATAAAAGAGTTTTCTCAATGTAATAGCCAAACTAAACAAGAAATATTTAAATATCTAGATATTATTGAAAAAGAAATGATAAATTATTTTAATCCTAAAAAAATAAATATTGCATCTTTTGGAAATTATGTTCCTCATGTTCATTTTCATATAATGGCTAGATTTGAAGAAGATTCGTATTTTCCAGAACCTATGTGGGGTAAAAAACAAAGAGAAGCAAATTTACATTTGCCTTCTTTTGAAGATTTTTATGAGAATTTAAAAAAGAAGTTATAATTAACTTCTTTTTTATTTAACCATCTTGATTTATTTGTTTAATTAAATCTTCTAATACTGCATCAGCTTTATCAACATCAATTTGACAACCACCAGCAGCTTTATGTCCACCACCATGATGTTTAAGCATTAATTCACCAACATTTGTTTTAGATGATTTATTAATAATTGATTTTCCAGTGCTGTAAACAATATTTTGTTTATCTTTTCCCCAAATAACATGAATAGAAATATTTTGTTCAGGATGCATTGCATAAACCATAAATCTATTACCTGGATAAATTATCTCCTCATCTCTATAATCAATTATTAAAAGATTTCCAACAACTTTCGTACATCTTATTAATTGTTCTTTAAAATCTTTTTCATATTTGAAATATAAATCAATTCTCTCTTTTATATCAGCTAATTCTAATATTTCATCAATATTATGTCTAGCGCAGTATTCAATTAAATCCATCATAAGTTGATAATTAGAGATTCTAAAATCTTTAAATCTTCCAAGTCCAGTTCTTGAATCCATTAAAAAACTCAATAATGCCCAACCTCTTGGCTCTAAAATATCTTCTTCACTAAAATCTGCAGAATCTGCTTTATTAGCCCCGTTCATCATTCCTGTGAAATATCCAGGGAAAACTTCATCACCACCATAATATTGATAAACAACTTCTGCTGCACTTGGTGCATCTGGATTTATAATATGGTTATCTTTTTTTTCATTTCTAATTGTTTCTGAAAAATGATGATCAAATGCTAAATACACTCCATCTACATAAGGAAGATTTGTTGTAATATCATTTTGCGTTATTTTTATTTTTCCATCTTGCATATCTTTTGGATGAACGAATGCAATTTCATCAATAATATTTAAATATTTCAATAAAGTACCACAAACTAGACCATCCATATCGCTTCTAGTAACTAATCTATATGTTTTTTTACTCATATGCAATCCCAAAATTATAATTTAACTGTCTCTCATTTATTCTATCATAAAAAATTATTAATAAAAATAAAACTCTTATTTTCGCTTAATTATTAATATATTTAGTAATCAAATCACCCATAGCAGTAGTATTTAAGACTTCCTTAGCATCAAATCCTGCTAAATCTTTTGTTCTATATCCATCTTTTAATGCTGCTTTTATCGCATCTTCTATCATATCTGCTGCTTTTATTTCATTTAAAGAATATCTTAACATCATTGAAGCACTTAAGATTGTTGCTATTGGATTTGCTATTCCCATTCCTGCAATATCAGGAGCTGAGCCATGAATTGGTTCATAAATCGCTGTTTTATCTCCTGTTGAAGCTGACGGAAGTAATCCAATTGAACCAACTACCATTGAAGCTGTATCAGAAAGAATATCACCAAAGATATTTCCAGTTACAATAACATCAAATTGTTTTGGGTTTCTTACAAGTTGCATAGCTGCGTTATCTACATACATATGAGAAAGAGTTACTTCTGGATAATCTTTTGATAATTCATTCATTGTATCTCTCCAAAGTTGAGAAACTTCTAATACATTTGCTTTATCTACTGAACAAACTCTTTTATCTCTTTTCATTGCTAATTCAAATGCTTGTTTACCAATTCTTACAATTTCTGGTTTCGTATAAACCATTGTGTTATAAGCTTTAAATCCATCATTTGCTCTTGGTTGACCAAAGTAAATTCCACCAATTAATTCTCTTACAACCATAATATCACAACCTTTAATTACTTCAGGTTTTAGTGTTGATGCATTAACTAATTCATCATAAACAATAGCAGGTCTAAGATTTGCATAAACACCCATTTCTTCTCTAAACTTTAAAAGTCCAGTTTCAGGTCTTAATTCTCTTGGTAATGTATCCCATTTTTCTCCACCAATAGAACCAAACAGACAAGCATCAGAATCTAAAACTCCATTAACTGTTTCTTGTGGTAAAGGAACACCAGTAGTATCAATAGCAATACCACCCATTAAATATTCTTTATAAGACAATTCAAAACCACATTTTTTAGAAACAGCATTTAATACTTTTATTGCTTCATCTACAATCTCTGGTCCTATCCCATCACCTTTTATTACTGATATTTTATAGTTGTTCATTTATTTAGTTTCCTTTTGCCATTTCAGCTTTTGCATAATTTATTAATCCACCAGCTGCAATTAATTCTTGCATAAATGGAGGTATTGCAATAAAATCATAAGTTTTATTTGTAGTATTATTTGTAATTTTTCCATTATCTAAATCAATAGAAATTTCTTCACCCTCTTTTATCTCTAAAGATTCTGGTAATTCGAATATTGGTAATCCCATATTAAAAGCATTTCTATAAAAAATTCTTGCAAATGATGGAGCGACAACAGCAGCAACACCAGCAGCTTTTAATGCAATTGGAGCGTGTTCTCTACTTGAACCACAACCAAAATTTTCACCAGCAACGATAATATCACCTCTTTGTAACTTTTTAGGAAACTCAGGATCTGCATCTTCCATAACATATTTTGCTAAATGTTCAGGATCTGAACTATTCAAATATCTTGCTGCAATAATAACATCTGTATCTATATTAGCCCCAAAATTCCATACTTTTCCAGTAATTTTATTCATATTATATGTCCTTGAATTTAATAAATTTTAGAATTTATTAAATAAATATTTTCAAAAAGAATGCATTTTAACTAATTTTTTAGTAATATTTGTTTAAATCCCTCATTTTTAATTAAATGTTTAACTAATTTGGGTATAATATCCGACCATCTTAGAAAGAGGATTTCCTAATACCATGAGTGTAAAAGATATAAATAAAACTATCGAACAATTAGTAAAAGAGTACAAAGATTCAGTACTTACTTACGAAAAAATTATTAAAATCTTTCCAAAAGCACCTTCAGGTCCAAACATCAAAAAACTTCTAGCTTTAATACAGTTATATAATGTAACTGTAATTAGTTCTCAAGAACAAGCAAAAAGAATGAATGCTGAAGAAGCTAAAAAAAGAAAAGAATTAAGAGAAAAGTTAATAGAGAATGAAGACGATGTTTACGATTTATTAAAAAATAAAGAGTTACTTGAATGGTCAAGATCAGATTCTCCTGTTAGAATGTATTTAAGAGAAATGGGACAAATTCCATTACTTACTAAAGAAGAAGAGATTGAAATCTCTAAAAAAATTGAAATGGGTGAAGATATTATTCTTGATGCCATTTGTTACGTGCCTTACCTAATTGATTTCATTTTAGAATACAAAGAACCATTGGTAAATAGAGAAAGAAAAGTAAAAGAGTTATTTAGAAATTTTGACGATGATGATTCTGAAAATGAAGAAGAAGATGAAATCGAAGATGAAATTATTGATGATGAAGATTCTGAAATTATTGAAGATGATGAAGATAGTGAAAAAAATAGTGTAAAAAAATTAAAAAAACTTGATAAAAGAGCACAAACTATTATTGAAGCATTTAAAATACTTGAAAAAGCTAAAAAAGATTGGCTTAAATTTGCTGCAAAAGAGACTGCAAAATCAGATGATGAAACAGATCAAATGACTTTTAATCTTGCTGTTGCATTCAAAAAAAGAATTTTAAAAGAAGCTTTATTAGATTTAGGACCAACTTCTAAATTAATTACTGAAATTGTAAAAGCAATGGAAACAGCTTTAAAATCTGATACAGGTTTTGATGGTGAATTAAAAAGATTAGAGTATAAATTACCTCTATTTAATGAAACTTTATTAAAAAATCACAAAAAGATTTTAGATAATATCGTTAATTTATCAAAAGCACAAATTACAGCTATGGTTCCAGAAGCTACAATGGTTTCAAGTTATATGGAAATCAAAAAACTTTTCCAAACTAAAGAAGCTTCAAAAGGTGGTTTTGATTTAGCACCTGAAGAGTTAAAAGATGTTCTTGAACAAATCAAAAGAGGTAAACAAATTACTGATACTTCTAAAACTAGAATGGCAAAATCAAATCTTAGACTTGTTGTATCTATTGCGAAAAGATATACAAATAGAGGTTTACCATTCCTAGACTTAATTCAAGAAGGAAACATTGGTCTTATGAAGGCTGTTGATAAGTTTGAATATAAAAAAGGTTATAAATTCTCTACTTATGCGACATGGTGGATTAGACAAGCAATTTCAAGAGCAATTGCAGACCAAGCAAGAACTATTAGAATTCCTATTCATATGATTGAAACTATTAATAGAATTAATAAAATCATTAGAAAAGGTATTCAAGAAAATGGTAAAGAGCCAGATGTTGAAGAGATTGCAAAAGAAGTTGGATTACCAGTTGACAAAGTAAAACAAGTAATCAAAATTACTAAAGAGCCTGTTTCTCTTGAAGCTCCTATTGGAAGTGATGATGATGGTAAATTTGGAGATTTTGTTCCTGATGAAAAAGCTCCAACACCAGTTGATAATATCATGAAAGAGGATTTACAAGGACAAATTGATCAAATTTTAGGTCAACTAAATGAAAGAGAACAAGCTGTTATTAGAATGAGATTTGGTCTTATGGAAGATGCAAGTGATAGAACATTAGAAGAGATTGGAAAAGAACTTTCAGTAACAAGAGAAAGAGTTAGACAAATCGAATCAAGTGCTATTAAAAAATTAAAGCATCCAAAAGTAGGTAAAAACCTTAAAAATTACGTAGAAAGTTAATATTATGAGTTTTTTTGAAGAGTGGGTAGAATTAGATTTAAATCCTGTTTTATCTTTTTCATCTAATGCAAAAATAATTTATTCTAATTCTGAAGCTCAATTTTTGTTAAATAGAATAAAACAAAAAGAACTTTTTGATTTAGCTTTGACATATGCTCCAAAGACTTTTGGAGCACAAACATCTTATATTGATTTAAACATTAAAAACTATACTTTTTATGCTATTACTGTAATGTATGAAAATGAAGATGAAATACATATGAAACTTTATAAAAGTGCAATGGTAAAAAAAGAGTCTAGTCTAAATATTAAAAATATAAATACAACAAATATTTTTACTTTAGTTGATTTAGCAATTTCAACAAGTAAAATAAAAAATGATATTAATTTTACAAAAAATTATGACCCATCTATTCCAGAGTTTAAATTAGATGCTAGTACATTTATTAAAACTTTAAATAATATTTTTGATGCATTTAGAGATAAAGAGAATGTAACTTGTTCAATTTTATTAAAAATTGGAGAATATATCAAAATCGATAACAAAAAATACTCTTTAATTAGCGTAGAGATTTCATCAAACAAAAAAAGCGATTTCTCTTCTTTGATTACTAAAGAAAATAGCTCATTTATTCTAACAGCAGATGAAACAAAAGTAAATATAGATTTACCTTTGATTCTTTAAATTTTCAAAGCTTTTTTTCAATAAGCTTTGAAAATAAAACTCCAAGAGGAACAATTCCCAATCCTATCATAAAAGCAATTGGTAAAAAAATCGTATTGTTATTTAAAGCAAAAAAGCCAAATATTAAAATTCCATAACCTAAAACCCTATAAATTGATAAAAATCCACTTGCAGAAAAAAGAGTATTTTTAAAAGAATTTCTTTTTACTTTTGATTTTTCATTATTTAAAATTTCTTTTATTTTCTCACTTGTTAGCTCTGATTCAGGGATTTCTTCATATTCAGTATATAAATCATATGGATCGTCTATCTCATCAATTTTATCCCTATCAACCATTTGACTATTACTTTTTGATAAATCAAGATTTGACAATCTATTTTGTATATTATTTTTATAAGATAAAAAAGAAGCAATAGTAATAAATAATGAAGAAAAAAATGCAACTTGTGCATTTAAAAACCATAAATTATTTTGGAATACAAATGAATATAAAATAAGACAAAGGTCTAAAATAATAAAAACCTTTGCAAATTTTAGAATTTCTGGATTAATCTTCATCATCATCTTTATCAAAAGATTTATCTCCATGTTTTGCTCTATAAGCATATCTTGGGTCATTTTCCATACCCTCAAACTCTTTTTGAGCTCTTTTATAGGCTTTATATACATTCATAATTGCAGCTGCAATTCCCCAAGCAATTCCAAGCCATAAAGTCCAAGTATATCCAGTTAATTGTTTTAAACCATATCCAATACCAAAACCTATTATAATTGCAGCAACAATTGAAATCCCTAAAGATAAGTTATCTAAAGCGACAACTTTATCTTGGTGTTTTGGTTTAATATTACTTTGATTATCTTCCATTTTAAGCCAAAATTATGCTATAAAAGTACAACAATAATCTGTTAATTCTAATACTTTAATTTCAAAACTACAATTAGCAGGAACTTCAAAATATTCTCCACCATTTACAGTTTCCCAGTTGCTATCACCACAAGCAATCAAAACTTCAACTTTTCCTGAAATAATTTCCATGTGTTCTGCTTCATTTGTACCAAAAGTATATTCACCTGGCATCATAATACCTAAAGATTTTTTCACACCATTTTCATCTACAAAACTTCTACTTGTAACTTTTCCATCAAAATAAACATTTGCTTTTTTTGTTAACTCTACATTTTTAATTGTTGGCATATTAATTCCTTTTTTTTATAAATTTTTCATAACTTCGTTAGCTGCATTAATGCAAGCGTCAATATCTTCATTTGTAATTTCAGTACAAATAAATCCTGCTTCATATTGTGAACAAGCAAAATAAAAACCTTTTTTTAACATTTCGTGGTGAAAAGTTGCAAATCTTTTAAAATCACAAAGACCTACTTCTTTAAAGTTTTTAGGTTCATTATCACAAAAGAAAAAACCAAACATACTTCCTCTTGTATTTACTTGTAAAGAGATACCATTTTTATTAGCTACGTCTTTTAAACCATTCACTAATCTTAAAGCTTTTTCACTCAATTCAGTATATACAGAAGGATTTGCTTTTAATTTTCTAAGACTTACTAATCCAGCAGCCATAGCTACAGGATTTCCACTTAAAGTACCAGCTTGATAAACAGCTCCATCTGGACTTAAATGTCCCATAATTTTTTTATTAGCAGCAAAAGCACCAACTGGCATTCCAGCGCCGATTACTTTCCCAAACGTAATAATATCACCTTGAACTTTTAAAATTCCACTTGCACCTTTAAGTGAAGCTCTAAATCCTGTCATTACTTCATCAAATATAAGTAAGGCACCATTTGCATCACATAATTCTCTACAAGCTTTTAAGAATTCATCACTTGCTGGAACTAATCCCATATTTCCAGCAATTGGCTCAATTATAATACAAGCAATATCACTACTATCTGCAAAACATTTTTTTAAATTTTCAATATTATTGTATTCACATAAAAGTGTATGTTTTGTTAAATCTGCTGGAACCCCTGGACTACTTGGACTACCAAATGTAGCCATTCCTGACCCTGCTTGTACTAAAAGCGAATCAGAGTGTCCATGATAACAACCCTCAAATTTTACAATATCATTTTTTCCAGTAACTCCTCGTGCTAATCTAATTGCACTCATTACAGCTTCAGTTCCAGAACTTACAAATCTTACTTTATCAATATTGTCAAACATTTCAACAATTTCATTTGCTAATTGTGTTTCAAGAAGTGTAGGTGCACCAAAAGAAAGACCTTTTTTTGCAGTTTCAATAACAGCATCTTCAATATCTTTATCACAATGACCAAAAATAAGTGGTCCCCAACTTTGCACAAAATCCAAATACTTATTTCCATCTATATCAAATAGATAAGCACCCTCCCCTTTTTCAATAAAAGGTGGTGTTCCTCCAACACTTTTAAAAGCTCTAACTGGTGAATCAACTCCTCCGGGAATTACTTCACAAGCTTCTTCATAAGCTTTAATTGATTTATTAAACATTTATATTCCTATTAATCATTTATTAGCGTAATTGTATTATAATCGCGCTATGAGAATTATTATACTTGCCTTTATTATTTCAATATCTTTACATTTCTTTCTATTTAAGATCTATAAGAATGATGAATTTCTAAAAAATAATGATACAGAAGAGAAAACAATTAAAAAATCTGATGTAAAATTTGTAAAAATCAAAAAAGAAGAACCTGTAATAAATAAAACTGTTGAAGAAAAAATTGAACCTAAAGTTGAACCTAAGATTGAAAAAAAAGTGGAATCTCCTAAAGTAAATAAAGAAGTTACAAAAAAAGAAATAATACCTAAAGAGATTCAGAAAAAAGTTGATTATGTTAAAAAAGTTGATATTGAGAAATCAAAAGATTTACAAAAAAAAGTATTAAATGAACAAATTGTAAATGAAAAAGAATCTCTTCAAGATAAAACTTTAGAAAATTTTTTAGCCCAAAAAGAACCTGTAAGTAAAGAAATTCTAAATGAACTTCAAAAATTATATGGTGAAGAATATGATAAATTCACTAATGTTCAAAAAGCTTATTTAGAAAAAAATCTAAACAACTTTCAAACTATCACTCAAAGGGTTTTAAATAGATTAGGTTATCCACCACTTGCAGCAAAACTAAAAATTGGTGGAGTAAATGTTATTGAATTTATGTTTCATCCTGATGGAAGTATTACAAATTTAAGAGTTATTAGCTCATCTGGATATGCAGTTTTGGATGATTATTCCCTTGAATTAATAGAGATTGCATATAAAGATTATCCTAAACCTCAAACATCAACGAAGCTAAGATTTAATGTACAATATAGATTATACTAAGGAAAATGATGACAATAAATGAAAATAAAAGCTATTTCAATAGATTAGTAAATGGTGAAACTTCCCTTTGGGTTGTATTTTGGTTTTGGTTCATATTTATAACATTTTTAATTGAAGTATTTTTTGAAACAATATTTATGGATAGTGTTTATGCACAAAATAGAGATAGTTATGTTGAATTAATTATCTATATAATAATCACTATTTATGCAATTACTATATTTTTAACTATTTTTAGAACTGCAAATAAATATCAAGGTTTTAAATTATGGTCATTTTTATCAAAAGTAATTGTAACTATAAATCTATTCTTTTCAATGAATTTTTTTATAGAAGTTAATAAATTTTATTTTTATGATGATTATGATTTAGAAAAAGAGATAGAAAGTTATAAAGAACAGCTACCAATTCAAGTTGATATGAATGCAACTTTAATTGATATTTACAAAGAAAAACATACTATTTATTATCAATACCAACTTAGTGAAGTTCATTTAGAAGATGAAAACTTAAAAAATAAGTTTAAAAAACAAATTCAGGATTCTTTGTGTGCAGATCCTAATAACTTAGATTTATTGAAACGAGATTATATTTTAAATAATAACTATGTAGATGAAAAAGAAGAAGAAATTATAAATATAATAACTGATAAAAAAGCATGTGGTGATTCAATTTATGACTTGGAAATTTTAAATCAAGTTTTAGAAAAACAAGGGAAAATTTAAACTTTTCCCTTTTATAATTTTCTTTCATAATTATATAAATTCATATATCTAAATGCCAGTAAATTTTCTAAAATGGCAAAGGTAACTATAAAATTAATAAAAGAACTTCCACCATAAGAAAACAATGGTAAAGGAATTCCTACAACAGGTGCAAAACCAATTACCATCAAAATATTAACACTCATATTAAAGAAAATTAGAAGTCCTAAACCGGAGGCAAATACTCTTATTATATAATCATCTTTAAAATAATAGTTCATACTAAGTAAATGTATAACTATAATGGCATATAAAAATATCAATCCAATAGCACCTATAAATCCATATCTTTCTACAAAATATGCAAAAATAAAATCACTTGTTGCGATTGGTAAGAATTTAAGTTGTGTTTGGGTTGCATCTTCACTTTGTTTTCCAGTGAGTCCACCTGAACCAATTGCAATAATTGATTGTTGAACATGATAACTTGGCTCTTCTGAAACAAAATCTGTTATTCTTTTTTTCTGATAATCTTTTATTAAATAAGTATAAATAAATGGTGATGAAATACCAATTACAATAATTATGGTTGCCCATATTTTCCAATTTACACCAACAACAAATAAGATTCCATAACCTACTAAAAGTAAAACAAGCGCTGTTCCTAAATCTGGCTCTTTTGCAATTAATATAAATGGCAATAAAATATAAAAAGAAAAATAACAAAAATCTAAAAAATTATAACCATTTTTTGGTGGTGGTTTATGTTGTATTAAAAAGCCAAGCATCAAAATAAATACAGGTTTAATTAACTCTGATGGTTGTATTGTAGTACCTAAAATTGGAACTGGAAGCCATCTAGCTGCACCTAATTTTGTAATACCAACAAACTCAACAGCAACTAATAATATAATTCCTAACCAATATAAACTAGGTATTATTCTAATCTTTTTTCTAATTGGTAAAATAAAAACCAACATAAATACAAAAATAGAAATAGCATAATAAACTAACTGTTTATTAGCTAACCTTTCGTTAGTTTCACCAATTAAATGGTATGATATAAATATCAAAGGTAAAACATATATTATTAACAAATAATCAAAATGGGAAATAATTCTTTTATCAAATAATCGCATAGTGAAAGAGTATCTAAATATGGATAAAAATTTTATTGTTTCTGAAACAAATAGACTAGATAAATTTCTAGCATCAAATATTGATGCTTCAAGAAATCAAATTGAACAATTAATTAAAAAAGAGTACGTAAGAGTAGATGGCAAAATTGTAAGTAAAACAGGACTTAAGTTAAAAGAAAATCAAAGTGTTGATGTTCACTTTCCTGAGGCTGAATTAAATCCAGTAAAAGATGAAATTTTTGTCAAAGAATCTTTAAAAGATAAAAATGTTGAAATCATTTATGAAGATAATGATATTTTAGTCATAAATAAACCTTACAACCTAACAGTGCATGATGCTCCAAGCGTAAAAGATGCAACTTTAGTTGATTGGCTAAAACTAAATAACATCTCATTATCAACAATAAGTGGTGAAGAAAGACATGGAATAGTTCATAGATTAGATAAAGGAACAAGCGGTGTTATGGTTGTTGCAAAAACAAATCAAGCACATTTAGGACTATCTAAACAACTAGAAGACAAATCTATGGGAAGATATTATCTTGCAATTGTAGATATGCCTCTAAAAGATAATATAATAATCGATAAATCAATAGCTAGAAGTCAAAATAATAGACTTAAAATGGCAATTGATGAAAATGGAAGAAATGCAAAATCTGCATTTCATAAACTTTCATTGAGCAATAAAGAAAATTTTGAATTAATTGTTGCCAAATTATTCACAGGAAGAACTCATCAGATTAGAGTTCACTTAAGTTCGATAAATAGGCATATATTGGGAGATAATTTATATGGTTTTAAGGGCGAATTAAATAAAATAAACAGATTTTATTTACATGCTTATTATCTTTATTTAACTCATCCTATTACAAATAAGCAAATGAGATTCAAAGCAAATTTACCAAAAGATATGGATGAATTTTTAAATACTAATTTTCAAGAGGAGAATATAAATGATAAACTTAATGAAAACAACATCATTAGCTACTTTAATACTTTTATTTAGTGGTTGTGCAGATGTAATGGATACTTTAAATCCTGCATCAAAACCAAAATTAGACAACTCTGTTGAAATAGTAAACTATAGTTCAATAAAATCTATTCCTGATATGGCAAATATAGGTTTTGAATGGGAAAAAGTAAATGACCCAAGAGTAATCGGTTATAACTTTTATAGAACAGAACTAAATAAAGAATCAACTGAATTAAAACTTGTAAAAGTACTTGATAGTAAATATGCAACTCACTATGTAGACACAGGTCTAGAGCCAAAAACAAAATATGCTTATCAAATCTCTTCAAGAATTGAAGGTGGATATGAATCAAAAACTACTGATGCTTATATAGTTGAGACTCTTCCAAGAATTGTACCTGTTGATTTTATGCAAGCAATTTCTAATTTACCACACAGTGTAAAATTGTTATGGAGACCGCATCCAGATAAAAGAGTAGGATATTATAGAATTGAAAAATATAATACATTAATTAACGAATGGATTTTATTAAAAACTATAAATGAAAGACTTCAAGCTGAATATGTTGATACAGGTTTAGATAACAATACAAGTTACAAATATAGAATTAAAGCCTTTAGCTTTGATGATGTAGAAGCAGCTCCTACAAAAGTAGTTATTGGAAAAACAAAAGCTCTTCCTGCAAGTCCAACAAATGTTAGAGCATCAAATAGTGAACCTAAAAAAATCATAGTTTCTTGGAACGCTTCTCCAACTGCAGATGTTGTAAAATATGAAATACACAGAAGTACATTTAGTGCTTTTGGATATTCAAAAATAAAAGAAGTTAATGCTAATACTTTAGAATTCATTGATACAACAGAAAATAGTGGGAAAACTTACTATTACAAAGTTATTGCTGTAGATAAAGATGGTTTAGAAAGTAATAGTGATTCAGTTCAAGGAATGAGTTTTAATAATCTTTCTAGTACAAGTTCAAATTTAGCAAAACTTGAAGAAAATAAAATTGATTCAATATCAGAAAAAATAAAATTATAATAAGAAGATAAATGCCACATATAGTATTTGAAAAAAAAGAGTTAATTAATATTCCCTCACAAAAAGATGGGATAGATTTTGAATTTATTGCAAAGTCTTATAATTTTACTGAAAAAGTAAGAAGAATTGAGTACAAAATTGCATTAAAAAATGAAGGTAAAGAGTTTTTATTATCACTAAAACCAAAAGATGATAATTTTATGATTAAAGCAGATAAAGTAACAAGAATTTCACCTGTTACTTTAGTAAAAAATGCTTTAAATGCCTATGTTAATCTAAATAATTCAAATATTTTATTTTCAAATACAAATAATTTAAAATTTAAAAATGA
Organism: Aliarcobacter sp.; assembly: GCA_028688995.1. Taxonomy (GTDB): domain Bacteria; phylum Campylobacterota; class Campylobacteria; order Campylobacterales; family Arcobacteraceae; genus Aliarcobacter. The sequence continues at coordinate 93,574 of JAQTXB010000004.1, read as the reverse complement.
ACCAAAACACCAATATTTAAAAGATATTAACTATTTTGTTGATGAATTTAATACAGATAAAGAGATTCAAATAGAAATTGGTTTTGGAAGTGGAAGACATCTTTTACACCAAGCAAAAGAAAATCCAAATATTCAATTTATTGGACTTGAAATCCACTATCCATCAATTGAACAGTTATTAAAACAACTAGAAATTCAAAATATCACAAATGTTTTAGTTGTAAATTACGATGCAAGACTTTTTATGGAATTTATAGAATCAAATAAAGTTGGAAAAATATTTGTACATTTTCCTGTTCCTTGGGATAAAAAACCACATAGAAGAATATACTCTAATGAGTTTGTAAACGAAGCATTAAGGGTTTTAAAAGTTGGTGGAACTTTAGAACTTAGAACTGATAGTAGAAAATATTTTGATTTTTGTACAGAAGTTTTAACAAATCTTCCAAAAGGAAGAATTACAATTGATATAAACAAAGATTTAGCAGTATCAAGTAAATATGAAGATAGATGGAAAAAACAAGGGAAAAATATCTATGATGTAGTTTTAGAAGCACAAAATGAAGATGAAAATATAAATCTTAATTTTGATTTCTCTTTTGATTTTAAAATAGATTTTCTTAAAACATTAAAAACAATTCCAACAAAATCAATAATAGAAAAAAACTATTTTATCCATGTGGAAGAGCTTTATACTATTGAAAATAGTGAAAACTCTGGATTAATTAAAATAACAATGGGAAATTTTGATAGACCTGTAACAAAATATCTTTATGTTAAAGAAGGAAGTATTTCTTATTATCAGGGGAATCCACTTCCAACAAGTTCAAATATAAATGCCCATGAAAAATTAAAAGAGATTTTAAGTAAATGATAGAAGCAAAAAATATTTATCTTTCATATGATGACAATAAATATGTTATTAAAAAAGGAAACTTTTCTATTAAACCTAAGGAGTTTATTTTCATTGGTGGAAATTCTGGAAGTGGAAAGTCAACACTTCTAAAATCATTTTATGGAGATATTCCTTTAAAACATGGTAGTTTGAAAATAGAAAATCAAGAAGTTTTTGGGATAAGAGGTAAAAAATTAAGGGTTTTAAGAAAAGATATTGGTATTATTTTTCAAGACTATAAACTAATAAATGAATATACTATTGAAGAAAATATCATGATTCCACTTAAAATCAATGGTTATTCGGATGAAATATCAAAAGACCAAGCTAACAAACTATTAGCACATGTAAGACTTTCTCACAGAGCTGGTTACTATCCAAATGAATTAAGTGGTGGAGAACAACAAAGGGTAGCAGTTGCACGTGCACTTGCACATAATCCAAAAATAATAATAGCAGATGAACCAACAGGAAATCTTGATGATTTTTCAGCAGAAGTGGTATGGAATTTATTAAAAGGTGCAAATGAACAATTAGGAATTACAATTGTGGTTGTAACACATAGAGTTCCTAAAAATCTAGGAATTAAGTTTAGACAATTATCTATTGAGGATGGAATTATTTATGAAGTTTCTTAAGAATTTATTTGCTTTTTTAATTCCTTTACTTTCAATGTTAATTACTTTTTCTATATTTTTATTAATAGATAATGTAGTTGATAATTATAAATCTAAAATCTCAAGGGATTATTCTATAATTATTGTTACTATTACTCCTTTAGAAAAAGATTCTATAAAAGAGTTAGCTGGTATAAAAGTAGAAAAAATACAGAATTTACCAAATGATAAAATTATTTCAAGTATTCAATCTAATTTATCAGAGACTTCTGTAGAATTATTAAAGCAAAAACTTCCAAATTTTTATCAAATTTATTTAGAAATTTTTCCAACAACAAGTGAATTAGATGATATTAAACAAACTTTATTACAAAATAAAAATGTAAAAAAAGTTGAAGTTTTTTATAAAAATCATAACCAAATATATTTACTTTTACTTTTATTAAATAGTGTATCTTTCATACTATTTTTTATTATTACTATTTTTGCAATAATCATTATTGCAAAACAGATAAAACTATGGTTTCATGAACAAAGTGTCAAAATATCGATTTTAAGACTACATGGAGCTTCAATTTTATATAGTGCTTCATCAATATTAAATTATGCCCTATTAAGTTCATTATTGGCTTTTTTAATTTCAGCCGGATTTTTATATTATGTTTCAAATAATATGACTGTATTATTTCCACTAGAACTACACGAAATAGTAGATATTAATATAAATATATTTACTGAATTAGTAAAAATATTTTTATTATCGTTTGGTATCTCAACATTTACAATATTTGGTGTATTACTAAAATATAAGATAACTAATGACTAAAAAAATTGTTTTTTTATTTCTATTACTTCTAGGTACAGTTTTTGCTGCTTCTTCTAATATTGACAAAAAGATACAAACAAATACAGAAAAACTTAACTCTAGTGATGATAAAAAAGAGACTACTTCATTAAAGATAAAAGAGTTAGCTGAACAAATTGAAAGTCAAAACTCAAATATCACAAATATAGAAAAAGATATAAAACAGATAAATTCAGATATTGATGAACATCAAAAACTTTTAGAAGATGCAAAAGGTAAACTAGATGAACTTAAATCTAAATCGACTGAATTAATAAGAGAAAAAACAAGCAGTGAAGAGCAAATTGTTGATACAATTATTGAAGAGTTTTCTGTTTCAATTGCAGTAAAATTAGTATCAGAAGATAGTTTACAAGAGTTAATTGATAGTGAAATTTATACTTTATTATCACAACATTCAAAAGATAAAGTTTTAAAATTAAATACAAGTTATAGTACCTTATCTGCTAATACAAAAAATAATCAAAAAGATATAGAAAAAATATCTTCATACATCGATGATAGACAAAAAACAAAAGATAAATTAACTCTTTTAAAAGAGAAACATGCAAGTTCTCTTTCTAGCTTAGAACAACAACATAAAGCGTATCAAGAAGAGTTAAATAAAGTTGCGAAAGAACAAGAATCACTAAAAAATCTTCTTTCTGAGTTAAATATTCTAAAACAAGAAGAGACAAAAAAAGCTGAAGAAGCAGCTGCAGCTGCTGAAGATGAAAAAAGAAAAAAACTACAAGCTCTTCTATCACAAAAAAAAGCTTCAGCAAATAATAGTGATGCAGTAAGAGAAGACGTTGTGGATGATTCTCAAGATGAAGTACAAACATCTGATAATAGGAATCAAAGATATGCAAAAAATCTAAATCTTGATGTAAAAAAAATTGGTTCTTCAACTGATGGAGTTACCATAATAAAATATAAAGGTGAAAAAACTATTGCTCCTTTAAAATCATTTAAAGTAGTTAAGAATTTTGGAACATATTATGACCCTGTTTATAAAATAAAACTATTTAATGAATCTATCGTTTTAAAAAGTGATGAAGCTCAATCTAAAGTGGTTTCTGTTTTAAATGGGAAAGTTGTTTATGCGAAAAAAAATGCTGGAATGCTTGATAATGTTGTGATTATTCAACATGAAAATGGTTTACATACAATTTATTCTCACTTAGATGAAATTTCTCCAACTTTAGTTGTTGGAAAATGGATAAAACAAGGTTATGTTGTAGGTCGTGTTAATGATACTTTAATGTTTCAAGCAACAAAAGACTCTTCACATATTGACCCAAAAGATTTATTTAAAATATGAGACTTTTTATAGATGGTGATGCTTTTCCTAATCTATTAAAACCTATAGTGTTAAGAGCTATTGAAAAACAAAAGTTGGATACAATTGTAATAGCGAATAAAAAAATAAATATAGGTCATTCTAATTATATAAAATATATAATTGTAGATCTTGGTGCAGATGAAGCTGATAATAAAATTGTTGAGATGTTAAACTCAAATGATTTAGTAATTACAGCAGATATTCCACTTGCAGATAGAACAATAGATAAAGATGCTCACGCCATTGATCATAGGGGTTCTATGTATACAAAAGATAATATAAAACAGTATCTAGCTATAAGAAATCTAATGCAAGAGATACGAGATAGTGGAGAAATTACAAAGGGTCCTGCTCCTTTTTCTCAAAAAGATGCTCAACAATTTGCAAACTCTTTTAATAATTTTTTGCAAAAATATAATAAAAATTAAGGATTTACCATTATTTTAATAGATCAATCAACAAAAAACCAATTCAGAATTTTCTGTAATGAAAATAAAATTACAGATATGGAAATAGCTGTTCAATATTTTATAGTATTTGGTGGACTAAATATAAAAATAGATACAACAAAACCTCTACTTGAACTAATTGAAAAACATATTCTAAATGAATATACTAATCTTCGATATGAAATCAATACAATAAGTGGTGGTTATAAAGTTGACCATGCTATTTTAACAGGTATTGCACAAGGTGATAGAAGAACTAATTCATCATTTAAAAGAGCCTTTGTAAGCTTTGAAGAGGGAATGAAATGTGTTGAAAAACTTATTGATAGAGGAATAATTGAAATTGAATCTTCTCAACATCACTTAGCAAAAAAAAGAGGTGATGATAAAGTTTCTAAAAAACTTCTTTTTACAACTCCATTTTTAAGATTTTGGTTTGCTTTTGTTTCTCCAATTTATAAAGGAATCAAAGAAAAAAACTACAAAGAGTTTTATGAACTTTATGAAAATAAACAAGCAGAATTTGGGAACTTTATTTTTGAAGAGTTAGCAATGGAGTGTCTAAGAGACTCTTTTGAAGAAGATCCAGTAAAACAATTTGGGAAATATTGGGATGAAAAAGTTGAAATTGATTTAGTTGCTAAAACAACTTCTGGGAAAATTATTGCTGGAAATTGTAAATATATAAATTCTAAACTAAAGAAAAATGAGTTAAATAAACTAAAAGAAGATTGTAAAACAGCAGATTTAAATGTGGATATTTTTGTAATATTTAGTAAAAATGGTTTTTCAAATGAGTTAAAATCACAAAAAAGTGAGACTCTTAGACTATTTACGCCTAAGAGCTTTAAGCTATTATTAGCTTAAACCTCACTCATTCTTATTTCAAACTCTTTATTCATAACATCAAGTTTAATTTGTAAAGCCTCTAATAAAGAGAACTTTTCTTCTATCTCTTTTTCGATTTTTGGAATATCTCTTGAAAGTTTAACCCTTGCATCTTCAAGAGCATCTTCTAATTTTTCTATTTGTTCTTCAATCTCTTGCATTTGCTTTTTAATTGGAGTTGTAGCTTTTGATTTTTCTGCAACAATCGCTGCTCTTAATTTTTTGCTCTCTTTTTTATTTACTTTTGGTTTTTCTACTTTTTTCTTTTCAACTGTTTCATCTTCTTCCCAACCAATTTTTTCTAAAAACTCATCATAAGTTCCATTAAAATAATCAGCTCCATCATTTGTAAATACAATTAATCTATCACAAGTAGCTCTTAATAAATCTTCACTATGCGTTACAATAATACAAGAACCTTCAAATGCTTTAATTGCATTTGTAAGTGCATCAATAGAATCCATATCAAGGTGATTTGTAGGCTCATCTAGGAAAAGTAAGTTTACATCTTTTGCTATGATTTTTCCAAGCATTACCCTACTTTTTTCTCCTCCAGATAGAAGTGAGATTTTCTTTTTAGCATTATCACCACTAAACATCATTAATCCAGCGATTCCTCTAATAGTTGATTCTGGAAGTTTTACATTAGTTGAATGAATCTCATCCATAATTGTATTATTTTTATTTAAATGTGAGATATTTGTTTGCCCAAAGTGACCAAAAACTGTACTTGTATGATAATCAACTGTACCAGTTAGTTGTTTTAATTCTCCAGCAATTACATTAAGTAATGTAGATTTTCCCTTACCATTTTTTCCAATAATTCCTAAAGTTTCACCTTTACTTAATGCAAAACTGATATTTTTAAATAAAATATTTTCAGGTGTATATCCAAAGCTTACATCTTTTACCTCAAGTAAAAATTTAGCTGCTGTTTCTTTAAAATTAAAATCAAAATCTAAATTTGAATCATATTGTAAGTCATCCATAACTTCCATTTTTTCTAAAATTTTAACTTTAGATTGAGCTAAATTTGCAGTTGCTGCCCTTGCTTTATTTTTTGCAATAAACTCTTCAAGTTCTTTTATTTTTTTCTCTTGAGCTATTTTTTGTTTTTCATAGTGTTCTTCGTTGTTTGCTAATAATTCATAAAATTTATGAGTGCTACCTTGAATCATAAATGCACTTTTTCTAATAATTCCCATAGTATGAGTACAAACACTATCCATAAAATCTCTATCGTGAGTGATTAGAATTACTTCTCCCTCAAAAGATTTTAAAAAAGCTTTTAACCATCTAATAGATAAAATATCCAAGTAGTTTGTTGGCTCATCTAGTAATAACATATTTGGTTCTGTTAAAAGTAGTTTTGCTAAGTTAATTCTAATTTGATAACCACCTGAAAACTCTTTTGGAGCTTTTTCTAAATCTTCTTGAGAAAATCCAAGACCAAATAGAATCTTTTCAGCTTTATAGATGTTATATTTATCATCTTCACCTAAGGCAAGTGCAGTTTCATCAATTAATGTTTTTTCAGTAAAATCAAAATATTGCTTTAAAGCACCAATTTTATAATTTTTAGGAATTGCAATTTCACCACTATCTGGTTGTTCTTCTCCTAAAATCAACTTAAATAGTGTTGATTTTCCACTTCCATTTCTTCCTACTAATCCAATTTTGTTTCCAGCATTTAGCCTTAAATTAAGCTCACTATAAAGCTCATTCGTTGGGTAACTTTTTGATATATTTACAAGTTCTATCATGATTCTTCTTTTGTTATATTATTCTGTTTTTTAAGGGTGAGATTATACGATATATGTGGTTATATGTTGATTAGATAAATAAAAAAGGGCAAGAAGAAAACTTCTTGCCCTAATAAAAACAATTTAAAACTAAAATTAGTGTAAATCAGCGTTTAATTTAACTTCTCTTGTACTTCTCATAGCGATTGTTTGACCATTTGAAGAGTTAACTCTAAAGTGAACACCATTTACTCCTTGGAAATCACTTCCTTTCATAACTGTTGTAATCTCTTTAGTTGGATTAATCTCTTTAAGTGCAGCTACTGCTTTTTCTGATAATGCGATTTTAGTTCCAGGAAGAATTGTAACACCAGCATCTAAAATACAACCATCACCAATTGCAGTTCCAGTACAAGAGTTTGCACCTAAAAGTGTGTTTTCTCCAATACTAACTGGAACTCCATCAGTACCAGATAAAACTCCAAGAATTGAAGCTCCACCGCCAACGTCAGATCCAGCTCCAACAACTGCTGAAGATGAAATTCTTCCTTCAACCATTACTGAACCTAAAGTTCCTGCATTAAAGTTAACATAAGCAGCTCCAGGCATTACAGTTGTTCCAGCTGCTAATTGTGCTCCCATTCTAACTTTTGAAGTTTCTAAAATTCTTGTGTTATCAGCAGGAATAATGTGTTGTAAAAATCTTGGGAATTTATCAACCATATCAATAGTTGGGTATTTTCCAGAAAGTTTTAATACGATTTCATTTGCTCTTAACCAGTCAAGTTCAATTGGTTGATTTCCAACCCAAGCGCAGTTGTGTAATTTACCAAATGCACCTGTTAAGTTTAAACTTCTAAGTGCTGCTTTTCCAGTTGAAAGTGCATATAATTTTAAATATACAGCTTCTGTACTTTCAGGTGCAACGTCTTCAAAAAGAAATACAACTCTATAATCATCACCTGTTAATCCAGAATCAATTGGAAGTGAAGCAAGTGTTGAAATAACTTGAACATTTTTATGTGCATCACCTTTTGCTTCTGGAATAAATGGTCTAAAAGCTTCAATACAAGAAGTTAAAAACTCATCAGAAATTTTGCATACTAATTCAGATTTTGAAGTATCAACATTCACTCCTGCTACTTTTAAAGCATTTAATAATACTGCTGCACTTCCAAAATTTTCATTCCAATTTATTACAGGAAAAGTTGCTTGAAGTATTTTATCTTTATTGATTTGTCCTCTATCTACTTTTGCAATACCAAATCCGATTGGATTTTTGTACCATGATTGTGATTGTATATCATCTACTAATTGTTTGAATTCTTCTTTTGTATAAGCCATTAGTTCTCCTATTAATTTTTGGCTTATTTTACAACAAAGAAGACTAATTTTAGGTTAATTTAGTAAATTGTATCCATATCTATTGAAGCATTTGGAGTTTGGATACTATGAAGTGCATTTAAAAGTGCTTTTATATTACTTGAACGAACAAGAATTTCATATCGATATTTATTTGCCATTTTAAAAATAGGACTTTGACCAAAACCTACAACTTCAATATCTTTATTTGCTTTTAAAACATGAACATAAGAGTCCATTTCATCTTTTATTTTAAGTCCATTCGCATGGGAAAAAGTGATTTTTGCCATCTTTAAAAATGGTGGATAAAGCTCTTTTCTAAACTCTAATTCACTCTCTAAAAACTCTTTATAATTTGATTCATTTAAATAGTGATTAAAAAACTCTTCGTTTTTTGTTTGAATTATTACTTCACCCTCACCTTTTCGGCCACTTCGTCCCGATATTTGAATAAGTAGAGACAAAGCTTTTTCCCTTGCTTTATAAGAATTCATATTTAAAACTGAATCAATTCCAAGAACAACAGCAAGTTTTACATTGTGGTAATCATGGCCTTTTGAAAGCATTTGAGTTCCAACTAAAATATCAATTTCACCTTTGTTAAACTCATTTAATATAGTTTTTAATTGTGTATTTGTTTTTATTTGGTCTCTGTCAAATCTTTTTATCACTTTTTGAGGAAATAACTCTTTTAATTCCTCTTCAATTTGTGCAGTTCCAACTCTTAAGTTATGAATAATTCCACTATGACATGAGGGGCAAGTTTCAGGAATTTGTTGGGCATATCCACAATAGTGGCATTTTAGTGCTAAATCATTTTTATGTAAACTCATAGAAACTGAACAATAAGGGCATTCAACAGATTTTCCACAAGTTGTGCAAATTTGATATTTAAAATTTGCACGTGTAGGTAAAAATACAATTACCTGATTTCCACCAGCTATAGTTTTTGCTATTTTATCTATAATCTTAGTTGATAAATTTGCTTCACTTTCATCAAAACTATAAAGTTTATTTGTATCATGATATGTTGATTCTAGTCTAAAAAATGGAATTTTATGAAAAGAACCAGCTGAAACTGTTGCACTTCCTAAAACAAGTTGAATATCAAATTTTTTTGCCATATAAATAGCTAAATCTTTTGTATGAAATCTAGGTTTTGAATCACTTTTATATGATTCATCATGCTCTTCATCAACTACAATTACACCCAAATTGCTAAATGGTAAAAATAGAGCTGATCTTGCACCTGCAATTAATTTTATACTTCCCTCTTGTAAGCCTTGTAAAATCTCTTCTTTTTTCTTTTTCGTGATTTTTGAGTGCCAAATAGCTACACTTTTTCCAAAAACCTTTTCAAGTCTTTTTTCCATTTGAGGAGTTAGGGAAATTTCAGGCATTAATAAAATTGCTTGTTTGTTTTGGTTTAAATGTTCTTCTATAATTTTTATATAAACTTCTGTTTTTCCAGCACCTGTATTTGCAAAAAGTAAAGCTTGTTTTTTTTCATCTAAAAATCTTTTTGCTTTTTCTTGCTCAAAAGATAAAACTATTTTACTATCAAATTTTATTTCATCAGAAATTTTTGTAATATTTTTATCAAAACAGTTATAAACACTCAAAGCTTCACCCAAAGAACACACATAATATTGAGATACAAAATTGGCAATTAAAAGCATTTTTTCATCAAAATACTCATTTGTAACTTCAGAAATATTTGTACATTTAAAAGTTGGTTTTTCTACTTCTTTTATTACAACTGCTTCATCTAAATTTTTTCTCTGTTTTAGTTTTATTAAAACTTTTGCACCAATATCTAATTTTTCTTCACTTTGAAAAGTTAAGTTATTTAATGGTGATTTTAAAAGGGCAAGTTCATAATAATACATTATTCAATCTCACTACATAGTTCAACTGAACTTTTACATATAATCTTTTCATCTTCAAAAGAGAATAAAATATTTTTATCACTTGAAAGATAAAAAGTATAAGAATTATTTGATATTTTTGCCCACATTCCAGACTCTTTTTTAGTTGTATTTGTTGAAATAATTAGAAAATCTATTACATTTGTAAAAAGTTTCTCTCCACTACTATTTTGGGTTACATCATCCAAAGAGCTTATTTCTTGATTATTTGAAAGTAAAATATTTTTACTTTTTTGATTTGTTATTGCATTTTGAATTAATGCAATTTGTGATTTTAAAGTAGTTATGTTTTTATTATAATTTAGATTTGTAAATTTAAGAATAGCAAAAGAGGTAATAATAGCTATTAAAACTATAGCAATTATCATTTCTAATAATGAAAAACCTTTTATTTTCAAAACCTTGAAAGTTTATTTGTAATTTCTTCAACATCTTTTTTAAAGACATGGTACTCTTGTGATAATCGTAAATATGCTATCAATAAATCTTTAGTATCATTATTCTTTTCTAAATCCAAATATTTTGAAAGCTCTAAAAATATATTTTCATCAATAGTTACAGTATATGCCATATTATTTATATGAAATGTTACTTCTTTATTCACTATTTCGTGCCTTTATTAACGTTAATGTACTATCTATTCTTAGAAACATATCTTGATTATTTCTTATTAGTTCATCATTTTCATTTTTCATAGAATCTAATTCTTGTTGTAATGCTTGATTCTCTAATCTTAATTTATCGTAATCGTGAATTAATTTATCAATTTTAGTATTTAGTGTTTCTATTATTTCCATGGATACATTTTATCTAAAAATTCCTACTATTAGAATTGAAATTATCCTAATTGTTATATTTTTTTCTCATTTATAAATATTTTAGCAACTTCATACAACATTGCAACAGATTTTCCCCATTGAGAGTAATCATTTACATCACTTATATCTATTCCAAAACTCTCTGATATTTTTTGTATTAATTTTTTTTCATTTAAATTAAAAGTGTGGTCAATATGAATTAAAATCATTAACTCTAAAATTACTATTCGTTTACTTGATTCTGATTTAAAATCTTTTAATATTTTATCTAAACTAAAATTATCAAAATCAAAAGAATCTAAATTTTCTATTCCCATTTCTGTACAATATTCTAAAATTATCTCTTCTTCTTGTTTCCCATATTTATTGTCTATTCGTGCAAGGTAGTGAGCCAATTGTAAAAAAGAGAATTTCTCTTTTGACTCTAGTTTCATTAATAACATCTTATATTTCCTATTTGTATATATTATTATTCTAATAAAATTTGGTTAACAATCAATAAATGAATATTTACTGCTTTCCTCATACAACACGATTTTTTCCCACTCTTTTTGCTTCATACAAAGAATCATCAGCCCTTGCTATTAAATCATCAATACTATTATCTCCTGCTTGATAAAATGAAGTTCCTATACTAATAGAGAAATTATACTCTTTATCTTTATTATATTCATTTACTTTGTTTATTATTTTATTTGCAACCAATCTTGCACTTAAAATATTTGTATTTGGTAATAAAATGATAAACTCATCCCCACCAAATCTAACAACTAAATCACTCTCTCGTATACTTTGTTTTGATATTTTTACTAACTCTTTTATAACAATATCACCAATTTCATGCCCATAATTGTCATTTATGATTTTAAAATCATCTAAATCAAGTAATAATAAGGATAATTCTTTATTCTCTCTTTTTACAATTTTTAAATACTCAAATGAAAACTCATTTAAATATCTTCTATTGTATGCACCTGTTAGTGGATCAGTATTTGCTAATCTTTCTTGATATATTCTTTTTGTCTCTTCTAAAATCAGCTTATTTGTTCTTCTATCTAATTCCACAATCATATTATTAAAATTACAACTTAATCTATCAATTTCAAAAACACCACAAGGTTCTAGGCTTTTTATATCTTTTTTCATTCCTAAATTTTTTGTAAAATCAATTATTTTTAATAAAGGTTGATTAATTCTATCCGTAAACTCTTTTGCTTTATAAGATACATAAAAAAAGAATAATATAAAAAAAATCAATACAGAAAAAGCCAAAATATATGCTAATTTTTCAAAATATTTTCCTAAATTTTGAATCCCATCTAAAATCTTATCTTCAGATATAAAAGCAACAACGTAAGTTGAATTTTTGGGAACTTTTATTGAAAATAGAAGATAATTCTTTTTATTTATTACTATTTTATTTAGATTTCTCTCTTTTAAAATTTCTTTGAAGTAATTAACAATTTTTAAATCTTGATGACTAAAAATATTTATTTTATTTTCTTGTAAATTTAATATATTTTGAATTTGTTCATCTACAAACAATATTTTTCCAGAATTATCTATTATAAGAATTTTACCATCATAGGGAAGTTTCATTTGGGAAAAATGATTAATTGAAAAATCTAAAGAATCTTCAGTTATTGTTCGTGTTTGATTCTCTACAATTAAAGAGATTGATTTTTCTACATCATTTAATAAAAAGTTTGCACTTTTATCAATCATGTTTTTATTTATTATAAAATAAAAAAATACCAAAAACAACTCTATTAAAAATATTGAAATTAGAGATGTTCTTAAATAATTTTTATAAAGTACTCTTTCTAAAGTTATTTTTTTCATTTTAAAGCCTTTAAATATAGCTCTTAACGGAAATATAATATCATAACTTTGTGTGAAAATGAATACTTCTATGTCTATTTTTTAATAAATAACTTTTATTCCAACTCTAAACTCATTAAATACATATCTTCACCATCTGTTACTTTTATATTTACACTTTGACATTTTGGACAGCAAAATTCATTTTTTTCTAATGTTGAAATAGTGTTACAATCAAAACATTCAATGACCACTTTTTGATGATTTATCAAGAAAACTGCATCATGGCAGACTGTTTGTTCTTTAAAAGTATCAAAAGCAGTTTGAAGTAAATCGGGTTCTACTCCACTTAAAACTCCAATTTTTACTACTACTTTTGTAACTTTTTTTGCATCATTTGTTCGAGCGTGTTCTTCACAACTTTCTAATAAAGATTGAACTATTGAATATTCGTGCATTAACAAATCCTTGGAAGAAGTTCACCAGTTGGTGTATCTAAAAATCTTTTTGTTCCCCATGAACTATTTAGTATCACTTTTTGAGAATATTGTTGAGTAACCTTTGCAATAATACAAGCCTTTGAAGCTTCTGGAAATGTTTGTAAAACTTCAATAGCTTTTAAAGCATCCTCTTTAGGAATTGCAAGAACAAAAGTTCCCTCATTTGCAAGATTTGTTGCTTCAAAACCTAACATCTCACAAATTCCTTTTACCTCATCACATACTGGAATTTTTTCTTCTTCTACTTCTATACAAATATTTGATTGTTTTGCCCATTCGTTTAAAACAGCACTCACTCCACCTCTTGTAGCATCTCTTAAAGCTGTTATTTTAATACCTGCATCAATTAACGCTTTTACTTGTGGATATAAAGAGTTACAATCGCTTTTAAGCTCTGAATTCATATCCATTCCCTCACGTGCAGCAAAAATAGTAGCACCATGAGCTCCAATGTCTCTATTTACTAGAATTACATCTTCTGTAGTTATATTGTTTGAGCTAATGCCTTTGTATAAAATCTCGCCAATTCCAGTAGTATTTATGAAGATTTTATCAACTGCACCTTTGGGAACTACCTTTGTATCTCCACTTACAACAATAGCTTCATTTACTTCAAGCTCTTTTTTCATAGAAGCTACAATTCTTTCAAGTTGTTCTACTTCAAAACCCTCTTCAATGATAACTGAGCAAGTAAGATACTTAGGTTTCGCTCCCATCATGGCTAAGTCATTACAAGTTCCACAAATGGCTAATTTTCCAATATCTGCTCCACTAAAAAACAAAGGACTAACGGTAAATGAATCTGTACTAAAAGCTAATTCCCCATTTTGAATAACTGCTGCATCTTCACTTTTTTCTAAAATCTCATTTTTAAAAGCATTATAAAATACTTTGTTTATAAGCTCATTGTTTTCAGCTCCACCATTTCCATGGGCTAGTGTTATTGTTTTTGTCATTTATTTATCTTCCCTACTCTTAGAATATTTTTTACTTCCACCTTGAGATGTTTCAACTGGATATTTTTTTTCATTTTTTGTCATTTTATTCATAATGGCATCTTCAAGGTTTATATCTAGCTTCATACAAAGTCTAAGAAGATAAATAGCCACATCTGCAACTTCTTCTTTTGTATGCTCTAATACATCATCAGGTAGATTTAAAGACTCTTCAAAATTTAGCCATTGAAATATTTCATTTAGTTCTCCTACTTCACCTGTTAATGCCATAACTAGATTTTTAGGATTGTGAAAACTTTCCCAATTTCTATCATCTGAGAATTTTTGGATTCGTTGTTTTATTTGTTCTATATCCATGTTATCTCTTTATAACAAATTCCCATATTTATAATAAGCACTACATGCACCCTCGCTACTTACCATACAAGCACCAATGGGGTTTGTTGGAGTACATAGTGTTCCAAAGATTTTGCAGTCATGGGGTTTAGCTACTCCTTTTAAAATATCTGGACATCTACAGGCTTTGTTGTCTTTTACCTCTTTTGTAGGCAGTATCTCTTTATATACTATTTTTGCATTGTATTTATCAAATTCATCTTTAAGTTCATATCCACTATTTTCAACTGTTCCTATTCCTCTAAATTTAAAAGGAACTTTTTTGAAGTATTTATTTATTAAATCTTGGGCTTTTAGATTTCCCTCGTATGAAACAAGTCGTTTGTACTCTACTTCTAAATCAGCTCTTTTTTCTTTGAACTGTTTTACTATCATAGAGATTGATTGCATCACATCAACTGGTTCAAATCCACTTACAACAACTGGTTTATTGTAATCTCTTGGAAACTCTTCATAAATTTTACTTCCACTAATAACACTCACATGTGATGGACCTAAAAAAGCATCGATTTTGCAGTTTTCGTCTTGAACTAATACTTGCATAACTTCTGGAACTGTAATATGATTTATATGAAAAAGTATATTTGTAATATTGTGTTTTATTACTTGTTCAAGTAATGCACAAGTCATTGGAGTTGTAGTTTCAAATCCTATTGCAAAATACACTACTGTTTTATTTGGATTTTCATTCGCTATTTTTATACACTCCATTGGAGAATAGACAAATCGTACATCTGCACCTTGGCTTCTTGCATTTTGTAAACTTCCCTTGCTTCCTGGAACTTTTATCATATCCCCTAAAGTTACAAGTATTACATCTTCTTGTAAACTTAACTCATAAGCACTATCGATTCTCTCTTTTGGCATTACACAAACAGGACAACCAGGTCCATGTATGAAGTTTATTTTTTTATTTATTAATTGTGGGATTCCATACTTCATAATAGTGTGAGTGTGTCCGCCACACACTTCCATGATATTTATAATTCCATCATAATCTTTTAGGTCTTCATCAATTAGTTGTTTATACGCCTTTATAGTTTTAGCATCTCTAAAACCATCATATAAATCTTTTAGTTGTAATTCTTTTTCCATGATATTATCTATTTGGACAATTTTCAGCTTCTTCAATAGCTGTTAAACGGTCATTTTCTTCCATCTTTTCTATAATTTCAGCATAGACTTTGAGTGATTCTAAAGCATCCTCTTCATCAATCTTATTCATAGCAAATCCAATATGAATTAAAACATAATCTCCAACTACTACATCTTGGTCTATTAAATCTAAACTAGCACTTCTTTCAACTCCCATTGTGTCAACTACACAAGTGTTCATTTCAGGGTCTATACTTTTTATTTTTGATGGTATTGATAAGCACATACAATTTTTCCTTTTTAATCTATTATTTGTAAAACAATTTTATGAATGATTCTGCAACGGAAGGGTAAAAATCTTTGATTTTTGAGTACCCACCATGAAGCCTAAATGAATGAAATTGATTTTACAAATATCATCTCATCTTTCTTTTGAAATTAATCCAATCAACTACATTTTGAAGTGATTGTTTATCTTTTACATTTACTTCTAAAATATCAACATTTGGTTTTAGTTTTCTAGCTTCCATCTTCTCTTTTTCAATATCATATTCAAAATATGGAAGTAAATCTGTTTTAGTAATAAGAATTAAATCAGCACATCTAAACATTACTGGATATTTAGCAATCTTATCTTCTCCTTCAGGAACAGAAACTAAAACAATATTTAAGTGAGTTCCAACATCATAAGAAGCAGGACATACAAGATTTCCAACATTTTCCACAAAACAAACATCAATATTGTCAAGGTTAATATCATGTAAACCTTTATGAACCATAAACGCATCCAAGTGACATGCACTTCCTGTTTGGATTTGAACAGCTTCAATTCCCTTTGCTTTTAATCTATCAGCATCCCTTGAAGTTTCTAAGTCACCTTCAACAACTGCGAATTTGAAATTTACCATATCAGCGATATTTTCTAAAAGTGTAGTTTTTCCACTTCCAGGGCTTGACATTAGATTTATTCCTAAAACTTTGTGTGAATCAAAATGAGCTCTATTGTGTGAAGCTTCATGGTCATTTTTATCAAGAATTTTTTTGATTACAGAGATTGTTTTTGCATCGTTTAATTGGGGATTATGATTTAAAGTTTCATGAGCTGCTTGGTGAGATGAGCTCCAAGTTGTATGGTCATGTGGATGGTCATGGTCATGAACAATTCCATGTTCATGGTCATCGTGATGATGATGGTGATGGTGTTCTTGTCCTGCTATTGTACAACCGCAATCTTTACACATATTTTTTTCCTTTTTGTTTTAAACTATTTTTGTGAATAATTATTCATTTTAAATAGTTTAACTCAAAAAGTCTAAATGTCCTATAATATTAATTTGCAGTTAGGTATTTTTAGAACAAGATTTATTTGTTTATTTAAACGAAGCTGATGTCTCTTTTAATATTGCATTTACATCTAATGCTTCACCATTATATTTTACAAGTTTTATACCTTGTGAAGTAAATGAGTTTGCTGTGTTTTTACAAGCTTTTTTAACTACAATGTAACTACATTCACTTAAAGCCACACCCATTTTATTATGTTCTGCAATATGTTCTTCATCATCATGTCCGTGGTCACAAGCATGGTCTTCCTCAGCATGGTCATGGTCTATATCTGTTCTTGGATTTCTAATTACTGAGTCTAATTTAAATGATCTAAACATTCCTGAACCTGTTAAATCATAGATTGCAAAATTTGGAGTATGTCCTGCATTACTAAAGAATGTTAAATTCTCATCTTTTACTGGAATTGCTATTTTCATTATATGCCTTTTATTAGTTTATTGTAGAGTATACTCTCTTAACTGCCTTTATATGCAATTATTACTCCGCAACTTTCTAATAAAATATTTATGCAAGTAAAAAGTTAGTTCCAACAGCAACTGAAATCAGACCTGCAACTGTAAATACTCTTCTAATATTTTGTTTTGATGTTAATAAGTTTTTATTAATATATAAAATAAATGAACCAAATGCCATAAAAACAATCATAACTCCAACAGTAAAAGCTAAAACCATAGTAAAATCAACACTTGAACTTTCAACAAGTCCTAAAGTAACTAACATTCCTCTAACTCCACCTATTCCCATAAGTGCTCCAATTGTAAAAGCTGAACTTATATCTTTTGTAGAGTGTGAATGCTCTTTCCCAAAGTAAATATGAATATGTTCCTCTCCATGGTGAATATGTTTTGTTAAATTTATTCTATTTGTAAAAACTAAAAAAAGTAAATATATTCCCATACCTAAAATAACAGAAGCTGAAATAACATCACCATAACCCAATATCTCATCTGAAATATGATAAGTTTCTAATAACTTTGCAAATATAAAAAGTGAAATACCATGACCTATTGCAAACATTGCAGTTATTAGTAATGTTTTCTTTTTGTTTTTTCCTATTGAAAAATCTGCAATCGCTGTTAAATGGTCAGCTCCAAAAGCATGTAAAATTCCATACCAAAAGATTAGTAATAAACCTATGTTTTCCATATTATTCCTTATGAATAGTTGTTCAATTGCTGTAGTATATTTTGTAATTTATAAACTTATCATAATTTTTCAAATCTCTTAGGTATTTTTAGAACAAAAATTATACAAATAATGTTAGAATAAGCTCATGATTTGTCAAAACTGTAATAACACTACTTTTTATACTTTAGCAAATGATTACATCAAATGTAAAACTTGTGCAAAAAAGTACTCTTTAAAAAAACTTCAAAAAGATGATTTAATCATCATTAAATTTTGTGAAAATAAAAATGCCCTTGAAGTTTCAAAGGAATTAGAACTAAACTACAAAACGGTAAAAGAGAAATTTGATTTATTTAGAAAAAAAATTGCTCTATATTTGGAAAATGAATACAACAGCTCAATCAAAGATTACAATGAATATGAAGAGTTTTATTATATAAAAGAGCGAGAAAAAAAGAAAAAGAAAAAATCTCTAAGTGAAGCTATAAATATTATGGGCTTTTATTCAAATGAAAAAGTATATACCTTGCTGATGCCAAAAATTGGAAAACGAGCTTTTGATATTGAAGATGGTTTTATTCAATATTTAAACTGGAATAAAATTCACTCTTTAAATTCTCACAAAACAAAGTTAAATGAGTTTTGGATTTTTTTAGAAAACAATCTCAAAAAATACAAAGGTGTAGAAGAAGATAACTTTTTTTACTATTTAAAAGAATCAGAGTTTAGATTTAATTACTCACAAAATGAACAAATAGAGATTTTAAGAAATCTTTGAATTAAACTTCTACTTTAATTTATTTTAAATAAGCTTAACTACAATACACAAATGAATAATATATCAAAACTTACAATTTTTACTCTACTTTTACTTTCAATGACAACAAGTATGTCAAATGTAGCTATTGTTACAATGTTGCCTCATTTAAAAGATTATTTTAAAGATGTAAATAATATTGAATTTTACTCAAGATTGATGTTAACACTTCCATCTTTGGTTATTGCATTTCTTGCACCAATTTTGGGGCATTTTATTTTTAGATTTGGAAAGAAAAAATCAGCGGTTATTGCACTATTTTTCTTCTCATTTTTTGGAAGTTCAGGTTTATATCTTGATAGTATAGATAGTTTATTAATCTCTAGAGCGTTTTTTGGTATTTGTGTTGCAACACTTATGATTGTTTCTACTTCACTTGTTGGAGATTATTTCAAAGAAGAAGATAGACATAAATTTATGGGTTATCAAAGTGCTTTTATGGGAGTTGGTGGTATATTTTTTGTCATGGGTGGAGGATTATTATCTGATATTAGTTGGAGATTTCCTTTTGCTATTTATTTAATAGGTTTAATTTTACTTCCAATGGTATTTTTTAATCTTAAAGAAGTAAAAATAGAAAATAATCCACAAGAAACACTTGGACATATTAGTTCAAATATTTTATTTGTCTATTTTCTTGCTTTTTTGTTTATGTTGATATTCTTTATTTTACCAACACAAATTCCTTTTTTAATAATAGAAAAATTTAAAGCAAGTGGTTCATTAACAGGAACTATAATCGCAACTGCATTTTTTTGCAATGCCTTAGGAGCAATTACTTTTTCAAAATTAAAAACAAAATTCAATTTTCCAACCATATATCTAATTGGTTTATTTTTAATGGCTATTGGGTTTTCTTTGATTGGATTGGTAAGTAATGTTCACTATTTTTTCATTACAAGTCCAATTTTGGGATTTGCAGGTGGAATTATGATGACAAATGTTACAGCTTGGATGTTAAGCAAAACAAATCATGAAAAAAGAGTAAAAAGCTCAGGATATTTTACCTCTGCCATATTTCTAGGACAATTCTTATCACCTGTAGTATTTCATCCAATTATTAATGAAATGAGTGATATTCAGAATTTCTTTTCTTTAATCGGTGTTTTTTTATTTATAGTTATACTTATTTTTATTATGTCAAAAATATTTATTAAATCAAATAATATTAATTCTTAATCTTTTTCTAAAGTACCTAAAAAACAAACTTTTGTAATAACTTATTAAATTTTATTTTAATTATTTCTTATAATATAAATATATAAAATACTAATAAATAGTTATGTTCTTTAAAATATAAAGTTATTTTTATTTAAGGTAAAGTTTTGTTTACTATTAGTACTATTCAGTATCATTTCTTAAAAAAGGATTAAATTTGTTAAAAAACGTCTCTACACGAATAAAGCTTATGCTTTTACCTTTGGCTTTTATTTTAATTGTAATAATATCAGCTTCAATATTTAGTTATTATGATGGTGTTACAAAACGTTTAACCAATGCAGCTAACCAAACTGATATATTTATTCAACAGGTATTAAAAGGGCGAATTTCTGTTTATCAATTCTTACGAACTCCTGATGAAGCAAAAGCTCAAAAAGTTAGAGATGATTTTTCTACTTTAGATAATCTAGTTTTAAACTTTAAAAATAAATTAACCGCACAAGAAAATATTGATTTATCTAATAAAATTGTAGAAAATTCAAAGAATTACATACAAAGTTTTGATAAATTCTCACAAAAAAGAATAACAGATTATAAAAATGCAATAGATAAAGAGTCTCCTGAAATATTAGCTACTATTAAAGAGATGGCTGATATTGGATTAGAGTTAGAAAAACTATTAAATCAAATAAATGGTAATGCTATTAAGATGAAAGATGATGCAATTAGTACAATGAATGTTGTTTTAATCACACTAGCAATTATTGCAATACTATTTTTTGTTGCTTTCTCACTTGCTTTATCATCACAATTAATAACATCAATTAATAACTTCCAAAATGGCTTATTAAGTTTCTTTGGATATATAAACAAAGAATCTACAACAGTTGAAATGTTAGATGATAAGAACCATGATGAATTTGGAACTATGGCTCATGTTGTAAATCAAAATATCTCTAAATCAAAAAGTGCAATTGATTCAGATAACAAATTCCTAGAAGAGATAAATCAAATTGTTTTAACAATTAAAGAAGGATTCTTAAGTAAAAGACTTGATAATAAAACAGAATCTCAAAGTTTAGAGAGTTTAAGACATCATATTAATGATATGTTATTAAGTCTTCAATTAAGAGTTTGTACAAATATCAATGACATTAGTTTTGCCCTTGAAAGATATGCAAGTCTTGATTTTACACATAGAATCAAAGGGTGTAATAGTGGTGTAACTGTGGGATTAAATAATCTTGCAGATATAATAAATGATATGCTAGTAGAAAATAAATCAAATGGATTAACATTAGGTGAAAGTAGTCATATACTTCTAAAAAATGTTGATACATTAAATAGAAATTCGAATGAAGCTGCTGCTGCTTTAGAAGAAACAGCTGCTGCTGTTGAAGAAATCTCAAGCAATATTTCAAATAACACAAATAACATTGTTAAAATGTCTCAATTGGCTTCTAGCGTAACTGATTCAGCTTCAAAAGGTGAAAATTTAGCAAATCAAACAACTGATGCTATGAATGAAATTGATAGAGAAGTAAACGCAATTAATGAAGCAATTAGCGTAATTGACCAAATTGCCTTCCAAACAAATATTCTTTCACTAAATGCAGCTGTTGAAGCTGCAACTGCTGGAGAAGCTGGAAAAGGATTTGCAGTAGTTGCAGCAGAAGTAAGAAATCTTGCATCTCGTTCAGCAGAAGCTGCAAAAGAGATTAAAGTTTTAGTTGAAACTGCTACAAGAAAAGCTGACCAAGGAAAAAGAATATCAGAAGATATGATTAGTGGTTACAAAATGCTAAATGAAAATATCTCACAAACAATTGACCTTATAAAAAGTATAGAAGGTTCAAGTAAAGAACAATTAGCAGGAATTGAGCAAATAAATGATGCTATTAGCGCACTAGATCAACAAACTCAACAAAATGCAATAATAGCTTCACAAACTTATGAAGTAGCTGTTCAAACAGATACAATTGCAAGATTAGTTGTTTCAAATGCTAATGCAAAAGAGTTTATAGGAAAAGATGAAGTTACAGCAAAAGTTTTAGAGAATAAATCAGCACCAGCAAAAACTATAAGTAAAACTCCAACTCAAACTAAAAAGCCAATTACAAATACAAAAAGTGAAACAAAAGTAGTTTCATCAAATGATAAAGATGACGATGAATGGGCAAGTTTTTAAAACTTGCCCATTTATAACTTCTATTTAATTTTATATTTCAAAATTATTTTCTACTTATTCAAAAAACTTAATAGTATTTCTTCCTGATTCTTTTGATTCATACATTGCTGAATCTGCACATTTGAAGATATTTATAGAACTCTCTTCTTCTCCTTTGAACATACAAATTCCAATACTTGCTGTACAATGATGCTCAATATCTATATTTTCTTTATCTTCATTTATTATGCTAAATTTATATGGTTGAGCTATATAAATTCTTATTTTTTCAACTACTTTAAAAATGTAAGATTCAAAATAAATTGATAATATAACTTTATATACTATATTTTTTTAATTCATATCTTATGAAATGTCTCAATTTAGTAAATTTATATATTTTCTATTTGAGCTCTCGTTGTTTACAATAGGTAACAAATAAAATTAAGATACTTCTAAAATAAACTAATGATTTAAAAATCAAATTTAATTATTTCCTCGTTCCCAACGTCCTTGTTGGGAATCCAGATAATAACCCCAATAATCAAATGAAATTCTGAAAAGTAAAGAACTGTGACACCGTATGTGACACAGTTTTAATATAATTTTATCTAAAGAGGATAGGTAACTTTTCTTCGTTCACATCGTCCTCATTGGGAATGCAGATAAAAAAGTAAGACAAATTGAAATAGTATTTTGCTAAAAGTATGCATTCCCAAGCTAGAGCTTGGGAACGAAACTAAGTTGCAGAACAAATGTGGAATCAAAAAACTTTTTATATGAATAATATAAATTGGAATGATATTAATATAAATGAAAAAGAGGTAATAATGTCAGGAATTACAGGATTCGTGTTAGCTCCTTCAATGCTTGACACAGCTTTAGATAAAACAAAGGGTTCTTTTAGATATTCAAATGAAGCGTGGAAGAAGTTACAAAAAGAAGCGTATGATGCAAAGTCACAATCAAAAATAGATAAACTTCAACCTAGAATTGATGCACATATCCAAAATCAATGGAATCATATAAAATTTCAAGGTGCAACATATGGTATAACAGAAGATGCAAACTTTATTTTCATCGAAGAAGAAAAATAAAATGATTAAATTAATTATTATATGGTCTTTAATTATTGGTTTTTATTTATACACTTGGATACAATCATATAATAAAACAAAAAGTAAATCATATGTATTCTCTATAATAAAAAAAGATATAAAGAATTTATTATTTGGATTTATTGTTGTTTTTACACTTTATTGGATAGTAGATAAATATGAAGAAGCAACAAATCTAAAAAATATGCCTAAACAGGAATTTGATCAGAAACTTTTTATTCCATTAACAGACAAAGAAAAAGAAGTCTTCCAAAACAATAAAATTGAAGGGAAGTAATAAATGTTAAACGAAGTGAAAAAATAGGCAGTTTAATTGTTTTAAAAGTTACCTTCTAAAAGAAATACAATTAGATAATAATGATGTAAGAGTTCAAGAGTTTATTAAAATGCATATTATTCCAAAATGAAAATTATAAAAAATAGCTCATTTCTTCGTTCCCAACGTCTTCGTTGGGAATGCAGATAAAAAAGTAAGACAAATTGAAATAGTATTTTGCTAAAAGTATGCATTCCCAAGCTAGAGCTTGGGAACGAAACTAAACAATAAATGGTGTTATAGATTTATATGAAAATACTACAAAAAAAGATAAGGAATAAAAATGCAAGTAAATGGTTTAACAATATTAATAAATAATTTTGAAATAATTTTGTCAGTGATAATAGTTTCTATTATATTTTTTATTTTATATGAGAAATATAATTCTAAAGAAATAAATAAAGATAAAAATTTTAGTCAAAAAGAAATCAGTAAAAAGAATTTGTATTTAAATCGTATAGATATTATAGGAAATAAAGTTGGAACAATATTTTTTTTAATAATATTAACAATTGTAGGTATAATTTATTTATTGTTAAGATGAATAATACAACATTAAACATTAGCGTCACAGGGGATAACGATAACTTTTCTTCGTTCCCAACGTCTTCGTTGGGAATGCAGATAAAAAAAGTGAGATAAATCAAAATATTGTTTTGCTAAAAGTATGCATTCCCAAGCTAGAGCTTGGGAACGAAACTAAATCCCATCCTAGAAAAACTTAATAGTATTTCGTCCTGATTCTTTTGATTCATACATTGCTGAATCTGCACATTTGAAGATATTTATAGAACTCTCTTGTTCTCCTTTGAACATACAAATTCCAATACTAGCTGTACAATGATGCTCAATATCTATATTTTCTTTATCTTCATTTATTATACTAAATTTATATGGTTGGGCTATATAAATTCTTATTTTTTCAACTACTTTAAAAATATTTTCTTTTGATGTTTTTATATCCTCATCAAATTCATCAAGTACAATTACAAACTCATCGCCACCAATTCTAGCAACCGCATCAAGTTTTCTAATACTGCTTTTTAACCTATTTGCAACTTCAATCAATAATATATCCCCAACATTATGTCCATAAGTATCATTTAGTGGTTTAAAATTATCTAAATCAATAAAAACCAAAGCACAATACTTTTGACTTCTCTCACTTTTTGACATTATAAAATTTATTTTATCTTCTAAAGAACGACGATTTGGCAGTTTTGTAAGGGTATCACAATAAGCTAATTGTTCTATTTTTTCTTGTAGTTTTTTACGTTCAGTAATTTCCCTTGTTATTCCATGATAACCAATAATATTTCCATTTTCATCAAACTCTTGTTTTGATAAAATTTCACCCCAAATTATTGTTCCATCTTTACATTTATGTTGAAGTTCTATTTTCAAAGGAGGTAATTTATTACCTTTTTGCAATAATTCAAATCTCTCTTTTAATTTTTCATTAAGAAGAATAATACTTTCATCTGTAAACAATTCAAAAATACTTTTTCCTATTACTTCACTTGCATTAAATCCTCTAAATCGTTCATCTGCAGGACTAATATAAGTAACTATAAAATTTGTATTTACTTTCCAAATAACATCATTTACATCTTCTGTTAATTGTCGATAAAGGGATTCACTCTGTTTTAATTTATCTTCTATAATTTTACGTTGATTTATTTCACTTCTTAATCTATAAACCCAATAAATTATACTTAGTAAAATAAATGTTATACCTATAATGTAAAAAACTATAGTTTTTACATCTATCCCACGCTCTACACTCAACCAATAATTAAACATATTTTCTGTTTCATCTTCAGGTAAAGATTTTACAGCTTTATTTAAAATACTCAAAAGTTCAGAATTATTTTTTGTAACAGCAAAACCTTGGTCACTAAAATATTCAGTTTGACCTGAAAAACGTAAATTTGATAAATTATTTTTTTTAATTAAATAATCTGCAAGTCCTAAATCTCCAACATAAGCATCAACTTCCCCTGAATTTGCCAATTCTAAAGCTTTTTTTGTGCTATCAACAACTTGTAATTTTATATTTGGATAATTAGTTCTTAAAATCTCTTCCATAAAATAATCTTTTTCAATAGAAACTTTTTTATTATTAAGATATTTTAATCCTCCAATAAAACCATTATTCCCTCTGTCAATAATAATTACGGGACACTTTCTATAAAATTCTGTAAAATTAAGATATTTTGATCTTTCAGGAGTTTGCACAATACTTGTAATCATATCAATTTCACCATTTTTGGCCATATTTATGATTTCATTCCAAGATTTATTTTTAACTATTTGAAACTCTATTCCTACAATTTTTTCAATTCGTTTCATATAATCAACAGCAAGACCTTTATACTCTTCATTTTCAAGCCACTCATAAGGAGCATAATCTTTATCAACACCTACTTTTATTATAGGATGTGTTTCTATCCAATTTTTCTCATTTTGAGTTAAAACAAAAGGAGTAGAATCTAACTTATCTAAAGCAAAAATATTTACACTAAATAAGAAAGAAAACAAAAAGATTTGATAATTTTTAATTTTAATATTATTCAAAATAAAACCTCTTTTATTGTAGCTTTTTTTAATTATATCAACTTTATGAATAACAATTCATTTTTATTCATAAACTTTTTGTTTTCCCCGCCAAAAATCCACTTGAAAAAGACCATTGAAGATTATATCCACCGCATGGTCCATCAATATTTACAACTTCGCCACAAAAAAACAAGCCCTCCACTATTTTACTTTGCATAGTTTTTGAGTCAATTTCTTTGAGCTCAACTCCACCTCTTGTAATCATGGCATTTTTAAATCCCTCATGTCCAGTTACAGTTAAAGGTGTCCATGCTAGGGTTTTTATTAGTTTTTCTCTTTTTATTCCATCTATGTTTTTAAACTTTTCAGAACTATTTATTTGGCAAATATTACATATTTCATTTGCCACACTTAAAGCCAAAAGAGTAGTAAGATTTTCCAAAACTGTGGCTGTTGGATTTTTTTCAATCTCTTTTTTAATATGTGTATAAATTTGCTCTTCATTCATACCTTTTAGAAAACTAATCAATAAAGGTACTTCATTGTGTTTTGCTAAGATTGGAGTTAATTCTCGGGCAAAATCTAAAACAACTGGCCCTCTTATTCCATTGTTTGTGAAAATTAAATCTCCAGTTAGTTTTAGTTTTTTGTATTTTGGTAAATCAACTTTTAAAATAGCTTTGGCAATAGTATCTGCTTTACAAGCTGCGAAGTTTTTCTCTTTTGTAAATAATGGCATCATTGCTGGATGCAAAGAAGTAACCTCATGTCCAAAATTTTTGGCATAAATATATCCATCACCAGTTGCCCCAAGAGTTGGATAACCTAAACCTCCCGTTGCTAAGATAATATTTTTTGTTTTGTAGATATTTGATTGGCTATTTATGATAAAAATATCATCTATTTTTTGAATAGTTTGAATTTCAACAGAACAATCAACTTTTACTTTTAATCTTTCAAGTTCATCATCTAAAGCTTTTAAAATAATAGAAGAGCTGTGATCTAGTGGAAATACTCTAAATCCATCTCGGGCAATTGTTTCAACTCCAATGCTTGCAAAAAAATCTCTTAAATCATTTGCATTAAAAGCTTCAAGTGCATGACTCATAAATCGGCCATTTTTACCAAATTTTCCCATAAATTCTTCGGTTGATAAAGTATTTGTAAGATTGCATTTTCCACCACCAGTGGCTTTTAGTTTTGCTGCAATTTTTGAGAGTTTTTCTAGTAATAAAACGCTTTTATTCTCCTTTGCAGCACTAATACTAGCCATTATTCCAGCAGGTCCACCGCCAATTACAATTACATCAAAAACTCTATCTTTTTCTTCCATTAATCAACTTCTTTATTAAATTTTCATATAGTATTATTTATTATATCTATTTTGTGATAAGGAAAATCTATGAAACAATCAATTATCTTTTCTTTACTTTTAACTCTTGGTTTTACAGCTTGCGCAAACAGCGCAAGTGATAGCTATTTTAGTGAGCAACCAATAAATTCTAAAAAAGAGTATGAATCATTTAGAAAAAATATTGCAAAAGCTTTTGAAAATCAAACTCCAAGACAATGGGGTGAAAATGTTACAGGTGTAAAAACCAACCTAGATACAAAAGAAAAAGTAATTGCTTTAACAATGGATGCTTGTGGAAGTCCTCTTGGAATGGCTTATGATGAAAAATTAGTTAATTTTTTGAAAAAAGAGAAAATCCCAGCAACTATGTTTATAAATGCACGATGGATAAACAAAAATCTTTCAACATTTAAAGAGTTAGCTTCAAATCCTCTTTTTGAAATAGCAAATCATGGGCTAGAACATAAACCAGCATCTGTAAATGGAAAATCAATTTATGGATTAAGTGGAACAAAAAATGTTGAAGAATTAGTTGATGAAATAGAGTTAAACGCAAGAAAAATAGAATCAATCACCCACAAAAGACCAAAATATTTCCGTTCTGGAACTGCTTATTATGATGAAGTTGCAGTTAGCGTAGCAAATAAACTAAATCATCAAGTTGTTGGATTTTCTATTTTAGGAGACGCAGGTGCTACTTTCTCAACTAAAAAAGTTGAAGAAGCATTCTTAAAAGCAAAAAAAGGCGAAATAGTAATTATTCATATGAATCATCCAACATCAGATACTGCTCAAGGTACAATGAATGCCATTACAAAACTAAAACAAAAAGGGTTTAAATTTGTGAAATTATCAGATTATAAACTAAAGTAAAAATTTTACAATTTTTATTTATGATAAAATAACAAAAAAAATTTATTGAGGAATATATAAATGGCAGGATTTTTAGGATATTTATCTTTATTAACAGATGATATAAGTTCACTTGCTGGAAAAACTGTAGCAACTGCAACAAAAACAATGGCTACTTCCCTTGATGATGTGGGATTACTTTTTGATGATATTGCAACTTATACAAAACTTGCAAGTATAAAATCAAGTGGTTTAGTTGTTGATGATTTAGCAGCAATTGCAAATTTTACAAATGATACAACTTCTGATATTTTAAAGAATGAATTAAATAAAGCAAAAACAGTAGATGAATTTAAACATAATATTGAAAAATTAGATGAACAATCTCAAAAAAAGATTTTAGAAGAACTTGAGGGAATTAGAGAACAAGCCATCCTTGAAGCAAAAAGAAAAGCAGCAGCAAGGGAACTTCCAATTGTTTATAAAATTGCAAAGGGAAGTTTAAAAAATAAATTTATTATCATTCCTATTGTTTTACTTATGAGTTCAATTGCTCCTTGGCTAATCTCTCCTATTTTAATTTTAGGGGGAATTTATTTAGTTTATGAAGGAGTTGAAAGTGTTTTAGAAAAACTTGGAACTCACCATGAAATAAGTGATGAAATAGAAACAATAAAAGAGTTGTCAACTGAAAAACTTGAAGATGAAAAAGTAAAAGGTGCCATTAAAACAGATTTTATTTTATCATTTGAAATTATCGTAATTACGCTTAGTTTGGTTGAAAATACAAACTTTTTAGCAAAATTATCTGTTCTTTCAATTGTAGGAATTTTAACTACAGTTTTTGTATATGGAATAGTTGCTTTTATAATAAAACTTGATGATATTGGTTTTTATTTACAAGAAAAAAATAGTGCTATTTTAAAAACAATTGGAACTGGATTTGTAAATGCAATGCCTCATATAATAAAATCTATTGGAATATTAGGAACCGTTGCAATGTTAGCAGTTGGTGGTGGAATTATTGTACATGAAACTCATCTATTTCACGCCTTTGATGAAACTATAAAATCTATTCCTCTTGGAGGATTTTTAAGCGAGATAATACTTGGGGGAATTGTGGGATTTATAACTGTAAAAATTGTGCCAATAATAGAGCCAATTTTCTCAAAATTATTTAAAAAAAGTAACTCTTAATAATATCTGCTAAGATATAAAGCATTAGTAAAGTAAAGATAATTTTGTTGTAATTCATGGGATTATCTTTACTAACTTTCCTAAAAATCAACAATCAAAGAAGTTAAAAACTTTTTATCAAGACTCTCTTTTTCGGTTTTGTTTGTATAATCAAGACCGTAACTAACTCCCAAAGATAGATTTTTTGTCATATTAACTTCTAAAGCTGAATCACTTACTATAAAGTATTTCTCATTATCTTCAAAAGAACCTAAATAACTAATCATCTGTTTGAATTGTAAGTTTTCTGAAAAGCTATATTTATAATTTAACTCAGTTTTTCCAGCTAAATAGTTATCTTTTGAACCATTTTTATATTTATCATTTGCATAATCTAAACCACCTTGAATATCAATTGTTTGAATATCATCTTCAAGTAGTTTAATCCCTAGTCCTGGTCCAATATTTAACCTATAATCATAATCAGAAGATTCATCTTTTATATAACTAATTCCCATATAAGAGTATAGCTTTTCATTTATCATGTGATTATAATCTAATTCAATATTATATTTATTAGCTGATGTCTTATCATCATTTTCACTATATAACATACTTCCCTTTGCTTTTATGCTTTCAGTATCACTAAGAGCTGCTGTGCCTTGAAGTTTTGAAGAAAAGGTAGTTGTGTTTGTATTTCCACTTGTTTGCACATATGATAACTCTAAATGCTTATCCACATCTATTGAATAACCTGATGTAGATAATAAAACTATAATAGAAAATTTATTAAAAAAATTCACCTATTCATTCCTTAATTGTTGTCTTTTATTTGCTTTTGATACATCTTTTTGAGCAAAATCATAGTTTAAAGGAATAATTTTTTTCAAAAATGGTGGAATTTTTCTTCCTCCAACCCCCATTACATCTTGTAAAATCGTATTTGCAATTAACTCTTTATCATGTTTTGCGCTCATATATTCAAACAAAAATTCCGCCATTCTATCAAGTGAAATCTTATAAGTCGATTCACTTCTTTTGTATAACCATTTACTTAAATCAAAGAAGTTTTCAAATACTTTTCCATCTTCAAAAAGTAGAGCTGTAGTTTTTTGGAAATTCCCACTATTGTAAACAATATCCCAAAATCTAGCAAACCTTTTCATCTCTTGCATCAAAGAAAAATCAATTAAATCATTTTTCAAAATATCATAAGGAGGTGAATCGTTGTAAACCATTCCATAAACTTTGTCATGTCTAGAAAGGGTTGTTCCTGAGAGTTTTTTCAAAATTCCAACTTGAATTTCACCAGTTGAAAGGGTATAAAGTTGGTTTAGATTTTTTCCAAAACTCTCTATTGTTTCACTTGGTAGTCCAATAATTAAATCTATATGCATGTGAGCATGTGTCTCTTGT
The DNA here is from genome assembly GCA_028688995.1 of Aliarcobacter sp. Classification (GTDB taxonomy): domain Bacteria; phylum Campylobacterota; class Campylobacteria; order Campylobacterales; family Arcobacteraceae; genus Aliarcobacter. The sequence goes on along the minus strand of JAQTXB010000004.1, from coordinate 62,507 downwards.
GATAAGAATTTTAGATTATCTTTGATTTTATCTATTTTTAGATTTCTATGAATCTCTTTTGCAACATCAAGATTTAGAGTTTGAATACCAACTTCTAGTTGTAAACACCCTTTTTTAAACTGTTTTATTAAATCCCTTAACTCTTCTGGGAAATTATCAGGAATTACCTCAAAGTGTAAGAAGTAGTCCTCTTCTTTTGCTAGAAAATAGTTTAAAATTGCTTTTGCATAAGAGATTTTAATATTAAAAGTTCTATCTATAAATTTGAAATTTCTAGCACCTCGAATCCACAGTTTTTCTATTTCATCTAAAAAAATATTAATATCTAAATATCTCATTTTTGTCTCTATTGAAGAGAGACAAAACTCACACTCAAAGGGACAACCACGTGCATTTTCCACATAAATATGTCTGTTTTTTATATCAAAATCAGAATAATCATCGTAAGGTAAAACAATTGATTCTAAATCAACTTTTTCTGAATATATTGTTCTTGGTTGATTACAAGTTCCATCAAGAAGTTCTCTACAAAGATTGTAAAAACTAACTTCACCCTCACCTGTGATTATATAATCAGCCATATCAAAATTTACTCTAAGTGGAGTATAACTAACCTCTGGTCCTCCTAAAACTACGATAGTTTCAGGTGATACTTTTTTTATTGTTTTTACAAGCTCCCCAACATCAAAAGCATTCCAAATATACGTAGCGATTCCTATAATTTTTGGTTTATGTTCAAGTATCTGTTCTGCTATTGTTTGAATTGAAGAGTTTATTACAAACTCTAAAATAGAAGCTTCTTCTTTTAGTTCTTTTAAATTTGCTATTAAATATCTCAAACCTAATGAAGTATGAGAATATCTAGCGTTTAGTGTAGTAAGTATAATGTTTTTCATTGCGGATTGTAACACAAAAATATTGATATTAACTTTTCATAAACCAATCTTTTATATACTAGAACCTTTATTTACCAAGGAAGATTTATGTTAAAAGACACTTTTTCAAGATTTAGACTTATCTCATTTATTGAAGGTATATCTTTTTTAATTTTGATATTTATTGCAATGCCTCTTAAATATATGGCTGGAATTCCACTTGCTGTTAAAATAGTAGGAATGGCTCATGGGATTTTATTTATACTTTTTATTATAGCTTTGTTTATGGCAGCAAAAAGATATAAATGGAAAGTTCTGACTTTTCAGCTTTTTGTTTACTCATTAATTCCTTTTGGTTTTATTTTAATCGAAAAAGCAATTATGAAAGCTCCACCAAAGAAGTTAGATTAAATGGTTTTTGAGAAAGGTTTTTTAGGAACAACTGCACCTTTATATTTGGATATTACAACTGTTTATTTTGCACTTCTACCTTTTTTATTAGCTTTTAGTATCTACTTTGCCATTAAAAAAGAGTTTGAAAAACACTTCTTTTCTCAAGCTATTATTTTAGGAATAACACTTATTATAGTAGTGATTTTTGAAATATGTATTAGAGTTTCAGGTGGTTTCTTGGAGTATTCAAAATATAGCAATATCTCTTTTGATTTTATGCTTGTATTTTTAACTATTCATATTTTAATAGCAATTGCAGCAGTTGGAGGTTGGTTGTTTTTATTTATCTCATCTTATAAAGATTATAAAAACAACTCATTTGATGGGAAAAAACATAAAAAAATAGGAAAAGCAATATTTCTAGCTTTAACTATTAGCTCTATTATGGGAGTTTTTATCTACTTATTTTTGTTTGTTTTTTAAATAGTGATATAACCTTCTAGATATAAAACTGCTTGACCTGAAATAATTACTTTATCCTCTAAAACTTTACATTTCAACAAACCACCTCTTTTTGAGGCTTGGTAAGCAATTAATTCATTTTTATTTGATTTATCTGCCCAATATGGTGCAAGTCCCGCATGAATAGAACCAGTTACTGGATCTTCATCTCCTCCATTTGCTGGCCAAAAATATCGTGAAATAAAATCATACTCTTTTGATTTTGAAGTAACAACAACATCATAGGGTGCTAGTTTTTTCAACTCATCTAAATTTGTTTTTACAGAATAAACATCTTCTTCTTTAGAAAAAATAGCGAAATATGCTTGTTGATTAAGTAAAACTTCTTGTGGAATTATCGATAAACCAGATAATAACTCTTTTGGAATAGAATCTACAACTTTTGGTTTTCTATTTGGAAAACTCATTTGAATAAAACCAGAATCTAATCTCTCAATATCCAAATTCCCAACAGCTTTTGCTGTAAAAGTTACTTTTTCTAAAGAGGCATTTTCTTTAAATATTACAAAAGCAGCAGCTAGTGTTGCATGTCCACAAAAGTCTATTTCGGTTATTGGAGAAAACCATCTTATTTCATAAATATTTTGGGCATTTTTAAAAGCAAAAGCTGTTTCGGATAGATTATTTTCTGTTGCTATTTGTTGCATTAACTCTGTTGATAACCACTCTTCAAGAATTATAACAGCTGCATAATTTCCTTTAAATACACTATTTGTAAAAGCATCTATTTGATATATTTTTAATTTCATTTACTCTTCTAAAATCTTTTTTATTTGTCTTTTATGAACCATTTGATGAATTGCTGACATAACTAACCATTGATGTGGATTTAAACAACCAAACCAAGGATGAGAAAGGCAATTATTTATATATTTATTCTCTATATTTGTTTCTATAAATTTTCTATAATTATTTAAAAAATTCTCATATTTTTCTACAATGTCTTCATCAATTTGTACAAATGGTTTAAAGTTTTCTATTTTTACTGTAAAGTCTATTTTCTCATTTTTACTTAAACTTACAATTCCCTCTTGCAAAGTAACTCCCACATAAAGTAAATGCCAAAGAACCATTGCAGGTGAGTAATATCTTGAATTATCCTCAATACCAAATATTTTAGGAATTAACACTTTTTTAAACAATTTATCTTTTGGTAAATCTTTTACTAAATTTAAAACCTCTTTACCTTCGTATTCAAAAAACTTCATAGCATTATCCCATGAAATAAAAGTCTTTAAAATAGGAAATCCAATATGTTTTAAAAATATTGCATCAATTTTTGGTAAACCATGTCCCGCTTTTCCTAAACTGTTTTGTATTTCTATATCTTCTTTTGTTTGCATTTTAACTCTTTGTTTTAAGCTTTCATCCAAGCTCTAATATTTATACTTAAAAGTTCAGGTTCTTCTAGGGGAATATTATGACTTGTTCCTTCCCTTGAAATTACATTCATATTATGAGTATCTAAAAGCAAATTTTTGATTGCTTCTTTGTTTAAAAGTCTGTCATTCTTACTATAAAAAAACCAAATTGGAATATCTAGATTAGTTAAATCTTCAAATAAATCTTTTCTATAAAAAGTGCTAGTAAGTTGGGAAATAAAACTCTCTTTTCCTAAATCTAAAAACATGTTTTGAATTAATTCGATTAACTCAACATCATTTTGATTTTTTTCTTCTAGTAGTGATTTTGCTTTTTCATAAGTTAATCCAACAAAACCCTCTTTTTCAATAGTTACAAACTTTTGTTTTCTTCTTTGTATTTCTGCTTCTGTTGTATTTCCAGGAGTTGCTGCAACTGTAAAAAGTCTATTAACTCTATTTGAATAAGTTATTGCAAAATATGAAGCTATATAACCTCCTAGGGAAAATCCTAGAAGGTTTATTTTTTCCTCTTCAAAAGAGTTAAATAAAATATCAATTATCTCATCAAAATCTTCACTATGGGGAATAGGAACATTTATAAGTTCATAATCATTTTCTAAAAAAGGAATCAATCTACTCCAAAGTCTTTCATCTGTCATAAGACCTGGAATTAGATAAATTTTTTCTTTCATTATCTCACTCTTGATAATGGAATTTCTAAAAACTCAACAGGATAACTTTGTTGGTCTAACTCACCTGCTTGTGGAACAATTTCTGATGCTTCTTGATTTGCATCTTTTTCATTTAAAGCACCAGCTCTAATATATACTTCAAGTGTTTGTAAACCATTAGTATCAATTACTAAACTCATATCTTTTTCAACTGAATTATCCCAATTATCATCCCAACCCTCAACTAATAGATATGTTGAAGCAATATTTTGTTGAGAACCACCATTCCAAATTTCTGTTCCGGCATCATATAAGTTAATCTCTTTAAAACTATTTGATGAATTTTTAATAATTCTTGTTTTATCTGCTAATTGAGGAAAAGATACAGAAATTCCACCACTTGTAACAACATTTAAATTACTTTTATACTTAATATCAAGTCTTAAAAGATTTTCATCTATCATTTTGTAAGTGTATTTTAGATTTTTTTGCTCAACTTTTTGAATTGGAGTGTTATCTTCAATTACTTGCTCATTTAATTGCTCTTCATTTGGAAACAGAAGTTGACTTTCATCTAATACTTTTTTGTCATTTATGTATAAACCATCATTTTTAAGAACTGTTTCAAATCTTTTTAGATTATCACTTAAATCGATAAAATTAATATCTAAATTTTGTTGAAGATTTAACATATTTTTTACATTCTCAGCTGTTTGTTTATCTAAGTCAATTGTTAATTTTTCACTCTCTAAAACATCATTTACTTTTTTCATGTTGTCTACTGAAACATTTTTATTTAAAGCAAGTGCTAAATCAAATTTTAAAGTTTCAAAAATCTTTTGACTTCCAATTGTATAATTTGAAGCACTACCAGTTGATTGTAGAGTTATTCCACTTTGAGCAAAAGATTTAAAATACTCTTCATAGTTTTGGTCTGTTAAGTTTTGAGTAATTTCATCAAGTTTTTTGATTGGGAAATTATTTAAATTTACTTTTAAATATGAATTCTTTAAGTTTAATGTCTCAACACCAGCTGTTTTTGATAAAACCTCATCAAAACTAAACTCACTTTGAGTATTAATATTTCCCATAACTTCTTCATAATTTGAATTAATCATTAGATTTCTTATATTAAAAGTTGTTTGATCATTTTGAAATTCAATACCTTTAATTATTGTTTTTGAGCTCTCTTTATTTGTATTAATTTCATAATCTACATTTAAATTATCAAGTAACAAAAATCCTTTTTTAGAAACATCTGCATCTGATAGTTTAAAAGTTGAGATAGCTAAATTATTTGCATTTCCAGTTATACCTCTAATAGTCATGAAAAATTCATTTGGAATAACTGTGTCAATATCAGCAATCTTATACTCTTTTTTCTCATTAATACTTACTTGTAATTTTCTATCTTTTAAGAAATCTAAAAGCCATTTACTTGCTGCATTATCCACATCTAAAGATAAATCATACATTGTTTTTTTAGATAATTGTGTTAGATATATATTTGAATTAACTTTTCCATTGAAATTTTCTAAAATAAAATCATAATCAAATTTTATTCCTTCAAAAAACATCCCTTTTTCATTTGAATCTAAGGTATTGTATTGAGTTTCAAAAGCTTTTTTTACTTCTTCATTTTTTATATTAGCAAAAATATATGAAGCTACTTTATCAGTATCAATTACTTCAATATCACCTTTTCCTGTAGTTTTCATATAATTTGTTGATTGTTCATGTTTAACAATAAACCCATTATTATTTAACTCAGCAATTTTATTTGAAATTTCCTCATTTATTTTACTTTGAAACCAAAAAAGTATAACAGCCACAATAACTACTAAAAATACAGCAATTAACCCAACAATTTTTTTCATATCCTTCCTTCCCCTACTAATGTTATTTATAAACTATCCCGTTATGTTTTAACCAACCATCTTTATGTTTTCCTCTTGGATCTTTATGTGTCCAATGAAGAACTCCACCTTTATTGTTCCATTCATACTCACCATAAAATTCCACATTGTCACCAGCTTTTAAATCTTTTATCTTATTTGATAAATCAATATTATGAGCAACTAACACTGTTAAATTTGAAGGTAATTTCAAAATAAATCTTTGATGACGACTTCCATTATTGTCATCACTTAAAACTTTTAGGACTTTTCCCGAACCTTGAACTTGAACATTACTCTGTTTATTTTGATAGGCATTATCTATTTGTGGATTTGCATATGCAAAAGTCGAAATAAGACAAAGTGAAGTAAATATTGCAAAAAGAATTTTTTTCATCTGCTTCCTTAATTCCAGTTATATTTTGGTTCTAATTATATAATTTGAAGATTAAAATAACTTAATTATAGGAGTTTTATAGAAGTATATTAGCTATAAATAAAATTAATTCCCAATTATATAAGAAATCAGGAATTAAATCTCTTTTATTTTGTGATTTTAGCGACTATTTCATTTTGATAAATCAATATTCCAGCTAATATAAAAACAATATTTTTAACTATATATTGTCCCACAAGAGTAAAAGCAAAAGGAGCATGAGTAAATGATAACTCAGGTAATAAAAATAGTGGTGCAAAAGTACAAATCATATGTCCAATAAATACTATTGTAACAATTCTTGTATAAAAACCAAAAAGGAATCCAATTCCTATACTAACTTCTAAAATAGCTAAAAGTTTTATTGATAAAAGTGGATTTATTAAACCAAAAAACATAATATCAATAGTTCTAGTTGCCAACTCTTCTGCTGGACTTAATGTTGGAAAGAATTTTAACATTCCATACCATAGAAAAATAATTCCTAATGATAATCTAATAAGTTTTATTGTCTGATTCATAATGCTCCTTTTTAAAAGAAGCATTATAAGTATTTTAAACTTTAATACAAATTAATAGTTATTATCATTATTGATTTAAAATCTAATTATGGTCTATAAACTTTTATATTTGTATAGTTTTCCGCATCTCTTAAAAACTGTGCATGAAGCTGACTTAAAATTCCTTTATCACAATAGAATAAATATTGTTTATCTTGAGGAAGTTTTTTAAATTCACTTTTTAATTTATAAAATGGAATTTTTAGTGTTTCAACTGAAGTTTCAATACAATCAGCACTTTGTCTAATATCAATAACTGTGTATTCTCCACTACTTAAATCACTTACAACTTCCATTTGTCCAATTTCACTAACATCTTGAGCAATTTCATCTACATTTACAAAAACAGATGTTCTTACAGCTTCATCTAAAACCGTATAATCAAATCTTCTAGCTTCACTAGCAATTCTGTCATAATTTCCATGAGTTACTGGATTTTTTGAAATAACTCCACAATACTCAGGCATTGATTCTGCAAATCTACTTGTTCCAATATTATTTGCAATTTCGATAATATCAGGTTTACTCATCATTGCAAGTGGTCTTAATACAAGTTTATTTGTAGCTTGGTCAATTAAAGCTAAGTTTCTTAAAGTTTGACTTGAAACTTGTGCAACACTTTCTCCTGTAACAAGCGCATCAATTTTCATAGTATCAGCTATTTTTTCAGAAGCTATTAACATAAGTCTTTTTAACATAACTCCCATATATGGTTCACTCACACTTTTGAATATTTCAGTTACAACATCATCAAAAGGAACAGAAATAAACTGAACTCTATGAGAAGATCCAAATTTATTCCATAAGTAATAAGCTACTTGTTTTACACCAATTTCATGTGCAATTCCACCAAGATTAAAGAAAATAAAATGAGTTTTAATTCCCCTTTTCATAGTTAAATATGAAGCTACAGTTGAGTCAAATCCACCTGACATAAGTGATAAGATACTTCCTTGACTTCCTATTGGAAATCCACCCATTCCCATGTGTTTGTAAGTAATGATATTTAATTGAGCAAATACAAGTTCAATATTTATTGTAACTTCTGCATTTTTTAAATCTACACCTTTTGTGTCATTCATTGCTAACATATATCCACCAACAGTTTGTTCAACTTGTGTAGATTTAAACTCTTGAGTTCCTGTTCTTTTACATCTAACTACAAAAGATTTACCTTGTATTTCATGTGCCATCATTTCATTTACTTTTACTTTGATGTCATCTAAAGTATTCATATTATCAAATTGCATAGCTTCTAATATTTGTTGGATTCCTGGTGTATCAAGAAGTTTCATTCTTACAACATCTACTACTTCAACTGGACATACTACTTCTATCTTATCAAAAAACTTTTTTATAGTTATATCACTTGAAATTTTTGATAAAAGATTTACTAAGTTATTATACACTTGAGAAATCATCTGTCTTTTTGCTGTTGAGCCTTTTATCATTATTTCAGTGAAATACTTAATTATAAATTTTTGAGTTTTGATCTCGTGGTTATTCATTATTGCAAAGCCTTGTGTGTTTAATTAATCGCGATTATAACATAAGAGTGCTTTTATCCTTGTTTTTGCTTAAAATCTAGGCTTTTTTATTTTTCTCTATAATATTTTTAGACATAATACGCACTCATTTTTACCAAAGGCTTAATTTATGCAAGAGAACCAATACGAAAAAATAAGACTATTATTTCTAAAACTTATTGAAGAGACAAAAGAACTAAGTGAAGTAGAATTTGAAAAAGTTTTAATTCAAGTTTTCAAAGAAAATCCATTTTCACCTGAAGTAAAAGAGAGATTAGTTATTGATATTTCAAAAATGAGAGAAAAAATAGTAAAAAATTCAAATATATAAAAGGATAAAAATATGGATATTGATAATTTAGAAGATTTAGCAAAAGAGTTAAAAAACGACGAAAATGAACATGTAATAGCTCTTTTTGAAGAGTATGCAAAAACTCATAAAATTAGTGAAGAAAAATTAGAGCAAATATTATCAAAAGAACATGACTGCTTTAAATGTGAAAGTTGCCACAAATTTTATTGTTATGATGAATACTCATTTTTTGATGAAAAATGTATTTACTGTTGTGATACAGATGATGAAGATGGGGAAGAGTTTTAATTTTTATTGCAATTTGCAATAAAATTAATTCAAAATAAAATAGTCCACTATAATTCATTTATATTTAAAAAGATTAAAAAATCAAGGAATAAAATGAATATTTGTGGAATTGAATTAAAAGCTAATAATGCTCTTTTAGTTGTATTAAAAAACAATGAATATATAGATACTAAAATCAAAAAAATAATACTTGAAGATGATGAAAAACAAGAAGATATTAGAAAATTTTGTAATGAGTTTTTAGACTTCTTACAAAAAAATGAGATTGAAAAAATCTTCATAAAAAAACGAGCAAAAAAAGGCAACTTTTCAGGTGGTGCAGTTACTTTCAAAATGGAAGGCTTAATCCAACTAAATCCACTTTGCTTGGTTGAATTAATATCAACTCAAACTGTTAGTAGCTTTGAAAAGAAAAATCAAATTCAATTTCCAAAAGAATTAAATAAATATCAAGAACAAGCATATCTTACAGCACTTTGTAATCTATAAAATAGAATGATATAATAAAATAAAATTTAAAGAGGTGATTATATGAGAGTAATTTGTCCTAGTTGTTTGAGTATAAACAATGTACCTAAAAAAGATTCTTATTTAAAAGCAAATTGTGGAAAATGTAAAGAGTCACTTTTAGATAACAAACCTATAAATCTAACAAGTGCAAACTTTGATGAAATTATTGTAAACAGTGAGATTCCTGTGATTGTAGATTTTTGGGCACCTTGGTGTGGACCTTGTAAAATGTTTGCACCAATATTTAATGAAAGTGCAAAAAAATATCCACTAAAAGCAGTTTTTGCAAAAGTTGACACAGAGCTTGAACAAACTTTAGGTAGTAAATATCACATTATGTCGATTCCAACTTTGATTGTTTATAAAAATGGTGTTGAAGTAAAAAGAGTAAGTGGAGCTTTAGATCCATTAAGATTATCAAATTTAGTAAATGAATTTATTTAAAACCTTGAGAGTTTATTCTCAAGGTTTTTTTTATAACATAGTAATTTTGTCTTCTTGTGTAGTTATCATACATAAAAACTCATACTCACTACCATAACATGCATCATATTTGTGAGCAACACCAGCTGGAATATAGATAAAATCTCCAACTTTAGCATGATACTCTTCATCTCCCACTATTACTTTTGCCTCACCTTTTAAAACATATTGTTGATGTTGAATTTCATTTATGTGATTTGGCATAGAACCATCAATTGCTAGAGTCACTTTTCTAACAATAAAATCTTTATCTTCTTTTGGTGTTAAAACAGCAATTGATGCATTTACAGTTTTTGGAATACAGTTTGATTCATAAACATCTGAGTTATTACAATATTTATTCATTTTTATCCTTTTTTTAATAATTATAACTATTTATTTTTTAATTTCATAGATTTTTTTTATACAGTTTTAAACTGATTCTATCTCTACTCTAATTGATTTAAATTTCGCTGTCATGATTAATTCATCTGCTTCATCACCAAAGATATAGTTAATTTTTGATGTTGCATGATGGAATGTTGTAAATAGAGTTCCTTGTTTTATTGTTTTTACAAACTTCACTGGTAAAACTGCTGTTTCTCCATATTGAGTTCTCATAATAATATGGTCAGAGCCAATTCTATCTTTATCTTCAATAGAAGCTAAAACTACATCTTTATCATATCTTGAATTTAAAGCATCACTAATTTTCGTTTGAGCTGCATTGTTATACTGAACAATAGTTCTTCCTGTTGTTAAATAGAACTCATTTGAAGCAAACTCTTCATTATTTACTAATTTTTTTACTTGCTCTCTTAATTGATATTGATGATAAGCGAAAGTTCCTTTTCCATCTTGCGTTCTAAAATCTTCAACGTGTAAAATAGGAGTATCCTCTTTTTTAATTGGCCAAAGCATTCCTCTATTTCTATTTTTTGAAAGTTTGTGATATGTTGCTCCTGAGAATCTTGAACCAACAGCCTCTTTTGCTTCATTCCAAACATCTTCACTATCTTTGAATTCAAATTCACCATTGATTTTATTTTCAATATCTCTTAATACTTCCCAATCATCTGGTAAATCTATATCAACTAAAGGTTGAGAAAGATGTAATCTTCTCATAGCATTTACATAAACTCCAGTTTTTTCATAAGCTGATTTTACACCAAAGATAATATCTGCCATTTTAGTAATCTCATTCATAAATAACTCATTTGAAATGATTAATTCTAAATTTGCTAAACCTTTATGAACTTTATTTTGATTTGGATGAATATGAGCAATATCTTCACCCATTACATACATAGCTTTTACACGTCCTGCAATCATCTCATCAATTAATTGAGGAGTCATTAAACCAATCTCTTCAGGAACAGAATAATCAGGTCCATAATATGGTAAACATCCTGTATCACAAGCTCCTTGAACATTATTTTGACCTCGAAGTGGCATAAGTCCACATCCTGTTTTTCCAATATTTCCTGTTAACATTGCAAGATGTGTAATTGCCATAACAGCGTAACTTCCATCAAGATGTTCTGTGATTCCAAGTCCCCAAAAAAACATAGATTTTTTTGTGGCATAAAGTCTTGCAACTGTTGGAATTTGTTCAGTTAGATACTCATAACCTTTTACATTTTGCATAAATTCAGGATTTGCATAAGGGTCATTTAAAATTGATTCTTTAAACTCTTCAAAACCTGTACATCTTGCTTCTATAAATTCTGTGTTATAAAGTTCTTCTTTTAAAATTACATAAGCCATCATATTTAAAACTAAAAGATTTGCTTCATATGGAATTACTAACTGTTCACCAAATTTTGCAAGTTGTGTTTGTCTTACATCAAGAACTGATAAAGTTGCAGTTTTGTCCCTAACCGCTTTGATAATCCTATTTGCAACGATTGGATGAGCTTCAGTTGTATTTGAACCCATTACTATGATATTTTCAGTTTGATAAATATCATCAAAAGGATTAGTTGCAGCTCCCTCACCAATTGTTGTTCTCATACCTTTTAGTGATGATGAATGACAAACCCTTGCACAGTTATCAACATGGGGAGAATTCATAGCATCTCTTACAAATTTTTGAAAAACATAAGCACTTTCACATGAAGTTCTAGCTCCTCCCATTCCACAAAAAGCATGTCTTCCATATTTTTCTTTTATGTCCATTAGTTTCCAAGCAGCTAATGAAGTTGTAAATTCATAAGGAGCTTCATAATAGTTATCATCAAATGATTTTAATGTTTTTACCCTAGCTTTTAACTCTCTTGGTAATTCATCTATATTTTTTTCAATAAAAGCTTTTTTTACCCTTGCATTTCTAATTCTTTGCTCTGATGCAACAAAATCAAATCCTTGTGCACCTTTAATACAAAGTTTACCCTGAGATACATATCCATCATTTTGAGCGTAAATCTTTACTATTTTATTATCTTCAACTTGCGCAGTAATATCACATCCTGTACCACAATAAGTACAAACAGAATTTATATCAGAACCATGCATAATTAATCTCCACTGTTATATTTAATTATAAGATTTTAGCAAAATTAGCTTTATGTAAAATCAAAAGAAAAAATTAACTTAAAGATATAGAAATTGTCAATACTCACTTGACATATTTCATATATAATTCACACTATAAAATTTTAGGAGTTAACAATGATAGGAAAAGTAGTTATTGGTGCTGTAGTTGTTGCTGTTGCAATACAGTTTATTCCTTATGGAAAAACATATACAAACCCACCAATTATCAGTGAACCAACTTGGGATTCACCACGAACAAAAGAACTTTTTAACAATGCCTGTGCAAATTGCCATTCAAATCAAACAACTTACCCTTGGTATAGTAAAATTGCTCCAGTTTCATGGCTTGTTGCAAATGATGTTGAAGAAGGTAGAGAACATTTCAATGTTTCAGCATGGGGAGCACAGAAAAAAAATAAAGGTGACGAAGCAGCTAAAGAGTTAAAAGGTGGAGATATGCCACTATGGTTCTATTTACCAACTCATCCAGAAGCTAGGTTAACACAAGAGCAAACTCAAGAATTAATTACTGGTTTAGAAAAAACTTTTGGAAAAGAAGAAGGTGATGAGAAAGAGGAAAAAGAAGAAAAATAAAATATTTTCACTCTTTTTTGTTAAAACTTTTAAAAGGAGATTTTTAAAAATCTCCTTTTTTATTTTCTAAAATACAAATGCAATCTCAGTAATTCCAATATTATAAATCTCAACTTTTACACCATCACTATCAACCACACTATAAGAGATAGTTAATTCATTTGGATTTTCTATTATCTCATTAAGTTCAACAAATTTTACATACTTATCATAATCGATTACACTATAAATAAATTTTGCTTTCTCTTTAAATTTTTCATTATTGATATATCTATCATATACTTCTTTGTAAGTTATTTCATCATATTTATCATAAAAATTTTTCTTGTACATTAGTTCACAATAGGCAGCTTTTTTGAAATCTTTTGAAGAGTAAGTTAAATAATCATCTGCAATTATAGATTCAAGATTTTCTGCTATTTCAAAAAGATTATATTTTTTATATCCATTATCATCTGATATTAGTGCGGTTGTTTTTATCATAAATTATTCCTAATTTTTTATTTGAATTTTAACATATTAATATTCATATGAATAATTCTAAATTTATTTGTATAATATTTAATATAATTATATATTTATGATATTGTATAATTATAGTTGATTATTTTAAACTTTTATATTGCTATATTTTAATTGTATTTTTTTAAAAAATTATTTTTTCTAAAAGATGCAATGCTTAAGGCTTACATTAATATTTTTATAACATTTTGAATAATATTTATATACTATTATTAGATATATTTTGTATAAGATATATAATTAAGAAAAACTCTGTTTAATTATGATTTATTGGAAATTTTAGATTTGGTGATAAATTTGCCCTACACTTATTCCACCATCATTTAATGGAATAGTTTTATTAAAGTAAAATTCCCTACCCTGCTCTTGAAATTTGTCAATTAAAATTTCAAGAAGTGTTCTATTTTGAAAAACTCCACCACCTAAAACTATTGGCAAATCTTTATGAATATTTGAAATATCTAAAATAATTTGAACTAAAGTATTTATAAATTTTGAGCAAATTTGTTTTTTATCTTTTTCTAAAACTATCTCTTTTATCATAGGTGATATATCAATTTGATTTTCGATTATTTCATAAGAGTAACTTTGAGTGATAATTTTGTCATAGTTTTGCTCTATTTTTAAGCCTGTTTCGCCCTCATAGCTTTGAATATGCAAAATATCAGCAAATGATGCAAGAGCATCAAATAAACGCCCTACAGAGCTTGTAAATGGTGAATTTAAACCTTTTTGCCACATTGTATGAAGCATTTTTATTTCACTCTCTTTAAAAGCTTTTACACATGGTATTTCAAGAGTTAAAATCTCATCAAGGGAGAAAGTATCAAATAGTAGACTCAAAGCTACTCTTTTGGGCTCAAGAACTGCTTTTTCGCCACCTAAAAGTCTAAAATATTTAAAATGATTAACCCTTTTGTACTCTTTTTTTGAAGCTATAAAAACCTCTCCACCCCAAATATTTCCATCATCACCATATCCAGTTCCATCAAAAATAAAAGCTAATACCTCTTTGTCTAACTTATACTCAGCCATCACTGATAAAATATGAGCATAATGGTGTTGCATTTGAATTAACTCTATATTTGGATTTATCTCTTTTAGTTTTAAAGCAAATTTTGTCGATTCATAATTTGGATGTTTATCACAAACTATAACATCAGGTTCAAAGTCATAAAATCTCTTAAAACTATTTATAGTTCTCTCAAAATATTCCATTGATTTTAAAGAGTTTAACTCTGATATATATGGAGATAAAATTAAATTATTTTCAAAATAAATAGTAATAGTAGATTTTTGATTAGCTCCAAGGGAAAGTATCTTTTTATTACTTTTATTTTCATAATTTAAAGCCGTTGGGGCATAACCTCTTGCATTTCTAATCTTTGTAATATCATTTTTAACAATCTGTATAACTGAATCATCACTTGCATTTAAAATATCTCTATTATAATCTAAAACAAACTCAACTATATTTGATAGTTTTCCAAGAATTTCATCCTTAGAGATAATAATTGGCTCACCCTTTAGATTTGCACTTGTTGCAACTATTGGATTATTCAAATATCTAAAAAGCAAGTAATGTAAAGGTGTATAAGCTATAAAGCATCCAAGATGATTAATATCTGGTGCTATTAGTTGTGATAATTTAAAATCTTCTCTTTTTTTTACAAGAACAATAGGCTTATTTCTTGAAGTTAAAATTTCTTCTTCTTTTAATGTTAAGTTTGTATAATTTTTAATATCCTTTATATCTTTAAACATAACTGCAAAAGGCTTATTTAATCGATTCTTTTTAATTCTAAGCTCTTCTATGGTTTTACTATTTTTAGCATCGCAAATAAGATGAAAACCACCTATTCCTTTAATAGCTACAATACTACCTTCATTAATCAATTCTGCTACTTCTTCTATGGCTTTTATACCTACTGATAAAATCTCATCATTTTTGTTATACAAAGTTACATTTGGACCACATTTTTCGCATGCAACTGGTTGTGCATGGTATCTTCTATTTGTTGGATTTTCATACTCATTTTTACAATCTTCACACAATTCAAAAGATGCCATTGAAGTATTTACTCTATCATAAGGAACAGTTTTTATTATTGAATACCGTGGACCACAATTTGTACAATTTGTTAAACTATAATTGTATCTAAAGTTAGACATATCATTAATATCTTTGATGCAATCATCACAAATTCCCACATCTGGTGAGATAATTGTAGATTTATTATTTGAAGTTTGACTCTGCTTTATTTCAAAGGTTTTATACTCTTCTTTAGAAATTATTTCTTCTATTTTTATGTCAGTTATTGAAGATAGTTTTGGAGGATTTTCTTGAAGTTCTTCTAAAAAATTTTGGCAGTTTTTTAAAGATGAATAAATTAAAATATTCACCCCTTTATCATCATTGTTAACCCAACCATTTATGTTATATTTTAAAGCTAGATTATAAATAAAAGGACGAAATCCAACACCTTGAACAACGCCTTTTACTTGAATAAAAAATGATTTCATAAAAACTTCCAGAATAATAAATATATTTGCTTTGGATTATAAAAGATTATTCCTTTAGTAAAGATATTTATATCTCAATCCCAAAATAAAACTTTACAACATAACCTATTCCAAATGAAATTAGAGCCACACCAAAAGTAATTGCTGACATTTGAATAACCCTTGTTGTAAAGTTTAAATCTTTTGCTACACTTATATAAAAGTTGTATGAAAGAATGGCTATAAAGGCACAAATAAACATCATAATTAATGAATATGCCATTGTTTCAAAGATAAAAAAAGGACCTACTAAAAGTGCAGTTGTTAAAATATAAGAAACTCCTGTATAAAGAGAATATGTAAGAGGTTTTATATCTTCACTAGGATTTTCTTTAGCTTCAAAATACGCAGAACCAGCCATTGATAATGAAGCTGCTATTCCCATAATAAGACCTGTTAATCCAACAACTAAACTTTTATCAAAAGCTAAAGCAATACCACTTAAAGTTCCTGTTAACTCTACTAAAGCATCATTCATTCCAAGTACAATTGCACCTGCATATAAAAGCTTTTTATCATTTAACATTTCTATGAGTTCAAACTCATGTTCGGTTTCTTGTTTATAAATTCTTTGAGCTTCTGGATATATTTCAAATAGTTCTTTATAAAACTCCTCAGAGCCTGCTTCTCTTTTTTCCAAAGATTTTAAAGCAAAAGAAGTTCCAAAAACTTTCACTAAAAATACAAACCACAAAACCACAAACCTTTGTGCTTTTATCTCTTGTTTTGTGATTTTTACCCAAAAATCATAATGGAATTTTTCCTCTTTTGAGATTTTTTCAAATATCTTTTTATTATTTTCATCACTTTGATATGATGCTAAAATTTTATAAATAGTGTGATCATTAATTTCATTTTGTTGTTGTATTAATGCTTTTTTCAAATTTTGTTTATCAAAAATTGTATCCATAACAATTCCTTTAGTTGAATTTTATTCTAAATACTACAACAACAAAACTAAAAAAATAATATTAGAAGATAAAAATTATCCATAAAGTTAAGAAATTCTAAAATTAGAATTTCTTAATAATCTAAAGGATACTCTCTAGGTAGAATGATATTATAAGTTTTACTAAGCGTTTTATTTGTTTTAGATAATAAAATTGAATTTGCAAACATATTTCCACATAAAACAATATCATTTGTTTTTGTATCATTTGCTATTTCATTTACATAGTTACAAATAAATTCACTCAAACTTTCATAAAAAGAGTAAATCAAAGTTATATTATCAAC
Organism: Aliarcobacter sp.; assembly: GCA_028688995.1. GTDB lineage: Bacteria > Campylobacterota > Campylobacteria > Campylobacterales > Arcobacteraceae > Aliarcobacter. The sequence goes on along the minus strand of JAQTXB010000004.1, from coordinate 45,243 downwards.
ATCTGCCATTTTATATGCCATTATTGATTGAACCGTTCTTCTATAGTCCAAATAGTTTACTCCATCTAAACTTACAAGTTTCATATCAATTTGAATACCACTTGTTAAATTTGCATTTAAAGCTAAATCTTCAAACTCTTTTGAACTATTTACCCCTAAAACTTTTGCACACATATTTATGATTGACTCAAAACCATTTGTATCTTGTGGAACATCACCTTCTAATACAGTTGGAAATTTTTTAGAATAATTTGCAATTAATCTTGCACAATGTTCATCAATATCTGCAATCTCTTCAAAGCAATTTTTTATACTATTGTGAATATTTGGAATAGAGATAATATCTTTTATTCCCTTTGTTGGGATATTCACTGCAATTGAACTTTTGTGAGAATTTTGAGAAAAGTAAACTCCAATTGATGTAACTAATCTTTTTGCATTTTGAGCTAAAACTGCTTTAAAAACTCCACCATTATCATCAAAATAATCTTTTGAAGAGTTGTATTTTTTGTTTGCTACAAAATCATATTTTGGAAATAAACCTTTATCTCCATGAATAATTAGATTTTGTTCTTTAAAATATGTAATTTTTAATCCATCTTGATAAACTTCATCATTAACATATAAAACTTGATTTATTCCATTATCTTTTAAAGCTTTTGCAAATAAAACCACTTGTTTATCATCAGGAATTTTTGCATAAATAAAATTTGTAGATGAATACTCTTTATTTGCATTTTTTAATATTTTAAATTTTAATTTTACTAAAGGTCTCTCAATTGAGCAAAGTAGTTGATAATCTTTCATATTTATATCAAAAGTTTCTTCTACTTTTGTAATATCAGTAATTAATAGTTTTACCTCAAAACCTTTATTCTCAAAATCTTCTCTAATATTTTTATTTGGTAAAAAATAGTCTTTTAAACCATTTTGTGTTTCAAATCTTGAAACTCCACCTTTTGTAATTTTTACAATATCATTTAAAAAATCTATATGATTCTCTTCTATTATATTCTTTATTACATCATTTGTAAGAATTGTTAAATTCTGTTTTATATCAAAATCTTCTACTTCTTTTAAAGTTTCATCATAAGTTTCTACAACGTAAGATTTACCTATAAAAATACTAAGTGGTAATTTTCTTTCTAACAAAGCAAAAAAATCTTCTATCTCTTGAGCAAGAGCATCTACAATAATTAGTATAAAACCATTATATTGTTTGCAAGTGGCTTTTATTTTAGCCTCTGTTATTAAACTTTCAATAATGTGTTTAAAATATAGATTTGTAGTGTTAAATTCTATTTTATAAATTAATTGCATGGGTAAAATCTTCTTCATTTGGGATTCTTGTTAAATGTTCACCATTATAACTTCCTATCATGCTTTTTACTACATCACTAATTTTTATATCATTTACTTTTGTAGCTTTAATTCCAAGACTTTCTATCTCTTTTATACCATTTAAAATAAACTCTTCAAATTTATCTTCCATCTCATTTGTAAGCCCTATTTGAACACTTTCAATATCTTTTGGAATTATCCCTATTATTGTTACATTTGCATGAGAATCTAAAACAGAAACTATTTCTAACATCTCTACAATTTCAACCTCATGGGCTGTTTTTCTGTAGTTTCCTAATCCTAAAAGTACATCAGATGGAAGTCTATAAATTCCTCCTATCTCATCTTCAATAGACACAGTATCTAAAATAATAACATTGTCATACTCTTGAAAATATGCCATTAGTTTAAACCCTAATGTCCCACCATCAATTATCTCTAAATCTTTATCATCGAACTCGTAATTTTGACTAATATACTCAGAAGCGTAAATACCAATACCTTCATCTTTAAAAAGCATATTTCCAACACCAATTACAATATTTCTTTTTTTCATAAATTACACCTTTAAATGAAAAGGGGCTTTCGCCCCTTGTTTTCTCTATTTTTTTTCTTCTTCTCTTACAAACTTACTTCCGCCAATGACAATAGCAATGTCACCCTCTTTCCAGAAGATTGTTCTCCAGATTTGATAATAAATATGACACATTACCCAAACTAGAATTAAATACATTGATGTATGATGAGCAATTCTAACACCCATATTTCCACCAAATACATTTAAAGTCCAATCAGTTGTAAAGTGAAGCATCCAAGGCCACCAAGATCCAATAGAACTCTCACCTGATGCTAAACCATGAACATAAAGTTGAAGTCCAGTAAATAACATAAATATTAATAATAGATGGAATATTGTGAAAAATACAATATTATAACTATCACTATGTGATGAATCAAATTTCTTTCTTCTATTAAAAGTAATTAGATTTAAGAATACTTCACAAAATTCAACTATATTTTTTATAGTTGGTATTAGTTTTTTATATGGTTTTTCAAATCTTGAAAAGAAATATAAATAACCAATTATTACAGCAGTTACATCAAAGATAATTGCAACTATAAAATGCCCCCATCTATTCCATGCCATTACATACTTATCCACAGCAGGATCAGCAATAAATGATTGGTAATAAGGGTGACCTATATATAAACCGGTTATAACAGCAACTACCATACATATAGCATTAGCCCAATGTATGATTCGCATAGTTCCTGTCATTCTTTTAACCTCTTTAATGTTAGGCACGGCTTGTTCCTCCAATTGGATCTACTTTATAAACACCTAATTCTTTACCTTTTGTGTCAACAATATGTACAGCACAAGCAATACAAGGGTCAAAACTATGGATTGTTCTTAAAATCTCAAGTGGTTGATCCACATTTGCTACTTTTGTACCAATTAATGCTGATTCATAAGCACCCATTCTTCCTTTATAATCTCTTGGAGCTGCATTCCAAGTTGATGGAACTACCGCTTGATAATTTATTACTTTTCCATCTTTGATTTTAATCCAATGTCCTAAACCACCTCTTGGAGCTTCAGCCATTCCATAACCTTGAGCCTCTTTTGAAACATTCTCAAAATTAAATTCAGTCCATGTTGATAAATCTCCATGGGCTACATTTGAAGCTAATTCATCAACCCATTCCATCATAACATCAACCATAAGTTCTGTTTCAATTGCACGAGCTGCAGTTCTACCAACTGTTGAAAATAATACAGCTGTTGGTAAGTTTCCGTTTTTTAAGAATGTTGTTACATATTTAGAAATTCTCTCATCACCACGTGCAACACCTACTATCATTCTAGCTAGTGGTCCAACTTCCATTCTTTCGTCATCATATAATGGAGATTTAATCCAAGAATATTTTTTAGTTGTATCAAGATAAGCAATATTGTCTTCTTTTTTACCAAAACCAGTATATGCAGGTTTAGTAACACCTTCAAATGGATGTAAATTTGTATTACCTTCATACCAAGCATGAGTAACATCTTCTGTAATTTTTGTTTGGTCAATATCAAATACTTTTGATAAATCTTTGTTTTTTACAATTCCTGATGGGAATAATTTTGCTGCTTCATAGAATGGTGTATCATCAAGTCTAAAGTCTCCATAACACATATAGTTTCCTAAACCACCACCAATTCCTTCTAATGCTTCACCAGCATACATTGTTCCAGCCATATAAACATCTGGTAAATATGCTTCTTTAGTGAATTTTTGACCTCTTTTTAGAATTTGCTTAAATTCAGCAATTCTTGCAGGATTTTTAATATCTTGAACACAAGTTACTCCACCTACAACAAATGATTGTGGATGTGGATTTTTTCCACCAAAAATAGCCATCATTTTTGCTAAATCTCTTTGTAATTCTAAAGCATCTAAATAGTGAGAAAGTCCAATTAAGTTTTGCTCAGGAGTTAGTTTAAATCCTTTACTTCCCCAATATGCGTTTCCAAAGATTCCAAGTCTTCCTTGTTTTACATATCTTGTTACTCTTTCTTGAACTTGTGCATAAACATCTTCTGTTGCATTCCATGGTCTGTGACCTGAAACTGCTGCCCATTTTTGAGCTTCTGCAACTGTTGCTTTTGGATCAGCTTTTAAAGCTTCTGTAATATCAACCCAGTCAAGTGCATGTAAATGATAGAAATGAACAATATGGTCATGTACATATAAAGCACCTTGAATAAGGTTTCTTACTAATCTTGCATTTTTAGGAATAGTAATTTTAAACGCATGTTCAACTGCTTCAATACTTCTTTGATAGTGAGTTCCTGTACAAACTCCACAAATTCTCATTGCTAATAGACCACAATCTCTTGGGTCTCTTCCTTTTAAAATCTCTTCAATCCCTCTAAACATTGTTGATGAAGAATAAGCATCTACTACAGTATTGTTTTCATCTATAATTGCTTCAATTCTAAGATGTCCTTCAATTCTTGTAATTGGATCAATTACTAAGTGTTTATTTGCCATTATTTATCTTCCCCTTCATTTGATTTTTTTCCTGCAACTGCTGATGCCACTGCATGAACTCCTATACCAATAGCTGTCGCTGTTAATAATCCTAAACCAAACTCATCTACAGTTTTTTCAACTCCACCAGTTGGTGCTTTGATTTTTGCATCTGCCATTGGTCTTTCATAAGCATATTTATCCCAGAATTGTGGCTCAGAACATCCAATACATCCTCGTCCTACACCAATTGGCCAGTTAGTACCTTCGTTATATCTAATAATTGAGCAGTTATTAAATGTCATTGGACCTTTACAACCAACTTTATATAAACAGAAGTTGTTTTTAGCCCCTTCATCTCCCCACTCTTCTACGAATTCACCAGCATCAAAGTGAGCTCTTCTCTCACAATTATCATGGATTCTATAACCAAATGCAAATTTTGGTCTTAAAAGTGAATCAAGTTCTGGAATTTGACCAGTTAAAACATAATGTAAAACAACTCCAACCATATTTGCAGGATTTGCAGGACATGCTGGAATATTGATAATTGGTTTACCTTTTACTATATCCATAACTCCAACAGCACCAGTTGGATTTGGAGCAGCAGCTGGAATCCCACCAAATGTAGCACAAGTTCCAACAGCTACAACAGCAGCTGAATCTTTTGCCATTCTTACAAGATGATCATGGAATGTTTCACCCATAGCACCAATTGTTCCATATTGGCCATTCATAGCCATTGGAATTGCACCTTCAACAAAAAGTAAATATTTACCTTTAAAATGCTCAACTGCTTCTTCTAATTGTTTATCAGCATCATGTCCAGCACAAGCTTGTAAAGTTTCATGGTACTCTAAACTTAAAACATCAAATAATAAGTCGTCAACTGTTGGAGCTGAACTTCTTAAAAGTGCTTCAGAATTTCCAGCACAATCTTGTAATTCAATCCAAATAACTGGAACTCTATTCATAAGTTCAGTAGCTTCAGCAACTAATGGAGCAAACATAGGAGGTAACATAAGTGTAGCAGTTGTAGCACTAACCCACTTTAAGAAATCTCTTCTATTTACACCTTCACTCTCTATTACATCCATCATATCAATATCTTTAAGTGCTGGTTGCGCTTTTAACATTGATAAACGGTCTTTTACTTTTTCAAATAATGAGTTATAATACTCTTCACCCTTATTTGTTTCCACTTTCCCTGATTTTTGGGTAAAAACTTTTTTTACCATATCTTGCGAATCAATCATACCTCTTACTCCTTAAAAATGAATGTTCATTTACTTATTGTAAAATAACAATTCAAAACTTATTATTCACTTAATTTAAAATGCCCTAAAATAGCTTTAAGATAGCATTTATGCTCATATTTTTATAAAAAAGATTTTATTCAATGATTTTATGGTGGTTAAATAATTTTTGTTCTAAAATTACCTAAGAAGATATTAATCTAATATTTTTTTAAACTTGTTACTTATATACACTTTTTTATGAATGATTATTCATTAATGAGTTGTACAAACAGAACAAACATCAAAACTTCTTAAAACAATTTTAGCAATTTCAATATTTGGTGAGCCAATAATTGCCTTTTGAGCTATTCCTTTTTGAGTTTTATTTTGTGGGCCTAAGTTCCAAACTGTTGGAGTTATCACATCATAAGATTTTATTAAACCTTTTTCAATAGTAATATTATGTAATAAAGAACCTCGACAAGCTTCAACAACTGACATACCCTTTGCATCAACTATATCTTTTAAAGAAATTTTTGGTTTGATATATGAAAGTTCTAAAATATCAATTTGAGAAATCAAATTATTAGTTTCGAAAAGTAGATGTGCCATTTCATCAATTCTTGAGAGAATTCTAGTAAATGATGAATCTTCAAAAGATTTATGAATATCTTTGATGAATTTTCTATTTGAAATAATCGCCCTTGCAAGTGGTCCAGTTTCAAAAAAATGTTCATCATAAGATACAGATTTTGACCAAGTATGTTTTTTTGTATTATTCTCTTCTTTATTTATAGAAAAAGTAGAACTATTATCTTCAACTATTTTTGAAAAATCCAATTTATGAACCAATCTTTGTTTTATTTTTCCACTTTTAAATAGAGTTGATTCTGCTAACGTTATAAATCTATCATAAGATTTTCCATACTTTTCTAAAGAATATTTAAAAGATAAATCTTTAAAATATCTCAAATCACCATTTAAATTTTCCAAATTATCAACACTATCAAAAGCTAGATAATTCTCTAAAGAAACTCCACTTATTGAATTTTCAAAAAAACTAATTGCAGTTTGAAGATAGTTTTGCATCATAATTAAGTCAAGTTTTGTAGGATCACTCATAACTCCACCTGGAATCATATATGAAGTGTGTGGCCATTGTCCACCAATCACTGCTAGAGCTTTTATGGTTTCACTAGCACTTTTTTGAGCTTCCATCCATCGTGTGCCTTTTAATGGAGTATAAATTCCCAAATCATTAGAGTTTAGTTTTATAATATCAGGTAAAATAAACATATAAAACCATTTTATATGGGAATCAATTATCTCGATGTTTAAACCAATTTCCCTTAAAAGTTTTGCTTTTTGTGTAATTTGTAGTTTTTCGTTTATATTTTCATAAATATTTTCCAAAGCTTCAACACAAGCTTTTAAGTGAGCTTGTCCACAAATTCCACAAATTCTTGGAGTATAAACTAAAGCATCCAAAGGCGATTTTCCTTCTAAAATGTACTCAAAACCTCTAAAATTTAAAAAATCAATTCTAGCATCTTTTACTTTTTCATTTTCCCAAGTACAATGAAGTTTTGCTTCACCTTCAATTCTTTCCACTAAGTCTATTGTTTTCACTTTTATTCCATTAATTTTTTATGAAGTCTATCTATTTTAAAAGTTTTTGCAACTCCACTTATACTTAAATATGCTCTTTTTGAAATTCCTAAAGGAACTTCAAAAGGAATTCCTATGTTTTTTTTAGTTTCTAACATATCATTTCGTGGGAAATCAACTTCTGTACATCCAACACAAGGCATTCCCACTCTTGTTTTTGAACTAATATCATTCCATAAGATTTTATTGCAAGAGCTATGGGTCATAGGACCACGACACCCTTGGTCATAAAAAAGACATCCCTCTTTTTGTCCAAAATCACCCTCAACTTTCCACTCAAAATACTCATTTCTTGTACATCCATGATGGGCTAAAGTGCTATAAAGTTCCTTTGGTCGCCCTATTTCATCTAAAGCTATTTGTCCATAAGTTTTTAGAGTAAATAAAGTTTGTAAAATCCATTCAGGATGAACTGGACAACCAGTAAGATTTATGATTTGATGTTTTAGATTTTTAAGAATTTCTTCATTTATAGCATCATTTATGCCACTTATATCACTATTTTGAGTAAATTTAGCATGAATTCCACCATAAGAAGCACAAGAACCAATAGCAATAATATAATTTGCGTTTGATGCTAATTGATTTAAGTGATTAAAAGTTGAATCTTCACAAATTGTGAATATATCTTTATTAGAAGAGATAGAACCCTCAATTAATAAAAAGTCTATTTTTTCTTTCTGATTTAGTATATCTTCAAGTGATTTATCAATAGTCAAACTTGGATGATATATAAAATCAAAACTATTTAAAAAAAGTTCAAATCTATTTGAGTTAGCACTTAATAGTGAATGGGTATTTCCATTACAAGTGATTGCTTGGAACCATACAACAGTTGGTTTTTTTTTAGTTATCATACTTCAAAGCACGATATATATTTTCTGCAACTGCATCTGAATAAGAGAGCAACTCTTTATCTAAAACACTCTCTCCGCTTAAAAATGCAAAACCACCTAAACATCCCATTATCATCCCAAAAGCAGGAAAAAATTCTTGTTCTCTAAACTCTTTTTTACTAGCACCATCATCAAGTAAAATCATAACTTCAGTAACAAACTCTCCAACACATAAAAAGCCTTCACAACCTTGTTTGAATACTTCTCTATTTGATAAATAAACCCTTAAAAAATACTCAATCACTTCAGGTGATTTTTGAACATTTTCTAAATATTTTCGTACAAATAGATATATTTTTTCTTTTGATGTTAGATCCATATTATTTATTTCTCTTAACTCATCAGCTATTATATTTGTAGAGTATTTTATAGCAAATTTTGCAAGTTCTTCTTTTGAAGAGAAATAGTTATACATATTTCCAACACTCATGCTCATGGCTTTTGCAATATCTGGGATTGTAGTGTTATAAAAACCTTTTTGTGAAAAAAGTTTTAAAGCATTTTGAATGATGTTATTTTTTTTATTTTCTTTAGTAGTAGAAATGTTTTATCCTTAAAAAATATTTCTTAATGATAATACATTTATTGTTAATTGATTATGAATTTTATTTATTATTAATATTCTATTTTTTAGCATTATTTTTTTGATTCATATTTTTCAATCTCTTTTACACTCTCTACTGCTGCTGGAAGTATTGCTTCACTCATTGCTGGATGAATATATAACATCTCTTTTAAATGTCTTATATCATTGTTTATATGCATCACTGCTAATACTTGATGTATCATTGTTGAACTTTCAGGACCAATCATATGGCAACCTAAAATTTCATAATTTTTTGGATTAACTATAAATTTTGTAACTGGATATTTCAGTCTTGTAGACATGGCTTTTGCACTTGCTAGCCAAGTTGTAGTTGTTATTACACACTCTATATTTTGTTTTTTAGCTTCTTGTTCAGTAATTCCCACACTTGCAATTTCTGGTTCTGTAAAAACTCCGTGGGGCATATACTTAAATTTTAAAGGTATCTTGCAATCTTCTAATAAAATTTTTCCTAAATGATTTACCTCATAAGCAGCTGCATGTTGAAGCATATAAACTCCAGCTGCATCACCAACCACATAAACACCTTTTGCAGTGGTTTCAAAAAACTCATCTCTTTTTATATAACCTCTTTCATTGATTTGAATTGAAGTATTTTCAAGATTTAAACTATCTGTGTTTGATTCTCTACCAATTGCATAAAGTAAAGCTTCACTTTGATGTTCTATTTTTTTATCATCTTGATTTTCTAAAACCATATAAAACTGTTCATTTTTATACTCTACATCTTTTACACTTGTATCAAACTCAATATCAACTTTTTGAGAAAATTCTTTTTTAAATATTGAAGCTATTTCTTCATCTTCATTTCCCAAAATATTTTGACTTCTTACAATTAATTTTGTTTTTACACCAATACTTGAGAAAAATCCAGCTAACTCACAAGCAATAAATCCAGACCCCACAATTGTAATAGATTTTGGAACTTTTCCTTTTAAAGGAAAATATCATCGCTTGTCCAAGCTTTTTCATGTTCAGGAGCTTTTGCTTTTGTTCCTGTTGCAATTACAATTTTAGGAGCTGTTAATTTTTCACCATTTACTTCAACTACATTATTTGATTCAAAAGCGGCAGTTCCTCTAAAAACTTCAACGTTTTCATTAAATCTGCTATTATATCTTCCATCTATTTTTGAAATGTAATTATTTGTTTCGGCAAATATTTTTTCTAAATCTATATTATTTATTGTGGCATCTATAAAGTGTCTATTCGCTTCTTTTATTGCATTTGCAACATGAGCATAACCAATTAGAAGTTTTGAGGGAACACAACCTCTATTTGGACAAGTTCCACCCAGTGTTGATTTTTCAATAATAGCTACTTTTTTCCCTAATTTTCCAGCAGTTACAGCTAAATTACTAGCTCGTCCTGCTCCAATTATTATTAAATCGAAGTTTTTCATTTTGTTGCCTTTTTTATTACTACATAATTTTTAAGATAGTTTATATTTTCCATCAAAAACAAAGCAATTACACCCATAATCCAATAAAAAAACCATTGGGAAATCATTCCTATAAATCCATCTTTTTGAATATAATCTATCACCTGAAAAACAACAAAAAGAATGACTGTTGTTTGAAAAGATAGATTACTATTTTTATTAAAATCAATTAACTCATAATCTTTTAGTTTAAATTTAAAATATAAAAATATAAATCCCAAAGGAATTAAACTCAAAAGATAAAGATATTCATCTTTTATAATTTCTATAGTTTTATTCTCACCCAGTAAAAAAACATAAACACAAATAATAAAAATAAAAGTCACAAAAAAAAGAGATAGTTGTTTTATCAAAATATTTCCTTTATATTTTTTTAATAGCAATGAACTGTTTTTTCATTCTAAATAATTCATTATCTTCATTAAAAAATTCATCATAATCTAAGAGCTCAAAGGTATCATCAAAAAAAGTTTTTAATTCACTTTTTTTTAGTAAAAAGTCTGAATTTGAAGGTGGTTTTTCATTTTCATCATCTTCCATATAAGTTTCAATAAATAAAATACCATCAGTTTTAAGTGCCATTGAAAGTTTTGGAATAATTTTTCTATCCAAAAAATTTGTCATAACTATTAAATCATAAGAATTTTTAGGCACTTCATACTCATCTAAATCTACAAGTTTACAAGATATATTTTTAAAACCTTTATTATTTAGCACATCAAGAGCAACAGAAGAGATATCTAAAGCTTCAACTTCAAAACCATTAATTGCTAGATAAATAGAGTTTCTTCCCGCACCAGAGGCTATATCAAGAGCTTTTTTACCTTTTGCTTTTTCAACTATCTTTTTTAGTTTCTCACTTGGTTCTCTATCTCTTAAAAGTGAAGCTGTTTCATGATATTTTTTATCCCATTTAATTTTGTCTTTTAGTGCCATATTGTCTCTTTATAATTTTTTAATAACTAATTATAATCATAATTATCATGAAGAACTGCTTCTGTTACATTTATAATCTACTTTTATTTAATTCATTGATGTAGTTATGCAACTACATCAATTGAACTTATTACACCTAAACCTGAGCCATCTTCTTTTACAAAAATACCATTGCTTTTTTGTACTGCACTGGTTTGGTCAATTGCACTTTGATACTTAAAGCCACTTTGTAAATCTCCTAAATAAATCGCACCTACATTTCTATCTATAAGTGAAACTAAGGAAGAGTTTCCATTGTCATCAATACTCCAAACTTTTAATTTATCAAAAACAGCATCTTTTTCATCTATCCAATTATTTTTATCGTCATCATATTTGGCAAGTTCAGAAAAACCATTATTTGTAGTTGGACCAAAAAGTTCACTACCATTATCAATTGTTCCATTTTCATTTTTATCCAAAGCTAAAAAACCAGCACCTTGTTTAAGTTGTGGAATCATTTCAGTTGTTCCATCACTATCTAAATCAAATGCAAAATGTAAATTACTTATATTTGCAAAAGGATTAACATCCTCATCAAAATTAATCACCAAAGGATCCATAACACTTTGATCTCCAATAATCAGTTGAGTACTTTGTGATTTGTAAAATTCTTGAGAAAAAGAGAGGTCAAGATTCATCTCAAATGATTTATTTGGTGTTTGAATTTTCACAGAAGAAGAAAACTCCACTGATTGTTTTTGATAATATTCTTCTTTGGTATTAAAAACAATTGCTCTAAGTTCCCTATTATTTGATTGTTGTGTATTATAAGGGTTTATTGAGTTTGAAGAGTCATTTTTTATTACATAAGACTTTTTATTTGGATACATATGAGTCTTTGTTTTATCATTATGAAATTTTCCAAGTAATATTTCAATCAATAATTTTTTTATACGATCTTCAATACTTAAATTATCTTCATTAGAATATACAGCTCGACTATTTTGAGTCATAGCTGAATAAGATTCTTGTAAATTTAAAACAGTTGCAACATCATTTTCATTTGTATTGCTTTTTTCTCTATAATTAAGTTCAACCGATCTACTTTGTGAATGAACAAAGGTAAATTGATTTTTTGAGTAGAGACTAACTTGTGAATTTTCTATTATCATAATCAATCCTTTTTAAACTAATATTAAGAATTGTATAGTAATTGCAAATAATTGTCAATATTATTAAAAAGAATTTTTATATTTTTATATTCCCAAGTAAAACTTGAGAATATATAAGCAAGTATTGATTTTATTCTACGATTGTTTGAGTATCAAGTATTGAGAAAGTATCTTCTGAACTACCATCATCTTTATCTTTCCCCATAAAAAGAACTGTTCCTATATCTTTTGCCATATAGATATAATATTCACCTTCGACAAAATTATCTTTACATAATACTTCAACTACATTATTATAGTTTATATCTTTTGTAAAATATTTTCTTTTAAAATAAATATTAATTTTATCTTTTATATTCATACTCTCATAATAATTAGTAAAAGTACAAACTAAATTTTTCCCATCTATATCTCTTTCTTCAATTATTTTATCATTGATTTTTATATTTCTTTTGAAACTAGAAATCTCTTTTGTATCTATTTCAAAATTCTTTTTTATATCGTTAGCAGAAATATTATATTTTAAATCTACACTCTTATTTGAAATCATTGATTTGTAGTTTTGTTTATTAATATCCTCAAAAAAACTATATTTTTCTATTTGATTTGAATCTGCTTTACTTTTTTTATACACATTAAAATCTTCATAGCTACTTGTTTGATGACCATCATTATATTGTTCAGTAAAGTTTTTATTAATAACCACTTTATTGTCATTTAAACTTTTTATATTAAACCAATGTGTTGCTAAATCATAACCATTAACACTAACATCTTTTTGAGCACAAGCTGTAAAAAGTGCTAAAACTGAAATTGTACATATACTTTTTTTGAACATAATTTCTTCTTTTAAATTATAAATTTATTTTAATACAAAAAACCCTAAATAAAAAAAAACCGAGGCCTTAGACCTCGGTTTTCAAATCTCTTAAATAACTATTAAGAGTGAACTAAGTTAGTTAATTGCTCCGATGTAACTTGGTGGAAGTTTAAGTATTTATAAACACCCTCTTTGTTTTTCTCTGTAATTTTCTTAGGTACGATTTCCATATATTCTTTAACAGATGGTAATCTTCCTAAAAGTGCAGCAACTGCAGCAACTTCAGCAGAACCTAAATAAACTTGAGAATTTTTTCCAAGTCTGTTATCGAAGTTTCTTGTAGATGTTGAGAATACAGCAGCACCTTCAGATACTTGTGCTTGGTTACCCATACATAAAGAACATCCTGGGATTTCTAATCTAGCACCAGCTGCAGCGAATACTGCATAGTATCCCTCTTCAGTTAATTGCTCTTTATCCATTTTTGTTGGTGGTGCAACCCATAGTTTAGCAGGAACTTCACCCTCACCTTTTAATACTTCTCCTAAAGCTCTGAATAATCCGATATTAGTCATACAAGAACCTACGAATACTTCGTCGATTTTTTTAATTCTTTTTGGATCATTGTTGATGTTTGTTAATGTATCAACATCATCTGGATCGTTTGGACAAGCTAAGATTGGCTCAGTAATTGTATTTAAATCGATTTCGATGATTGCTTTATATTCAGCATCAGCGTCAGGAGTTAATAATTCTGGGTTTTTAATCCATTCTCTCATTTTGTCTGCTCTTCTTTGAAGAGTTTTAGCATCTTCATAACCTTCTTCAATCATTTTTTCAATTAAAGCGATGTTTGAAGATAGATATTCAATAATTGGCTCTTTTGATAATTGAACAGAACAAGCTGCTGCTGATCTTTCTGCTGCTGAATCTGATAATTCGAATGCTTGCTCAACTTTTAAGTCTGGTAAACCTTGAATTTCAATAATTGTTCCAGCAAATACATTTTTCTTACCTTTTTTCTCAACAGTTAATAAACCATCTTGAATAGCTTGGTAAGGAATAGCATTAACTAAATCTCTTAAAGTAATACCTGGTTGCATTTCACCTTTGAATCTTACTAATACAGATTCTGGCATAGTTAAAGGCATCATACCTGTAACTCCAGCAAATGCAATAAGACCTGATCCAGCTGGGAATGAAATACCAATTGGGAATCTTGTATGAGAATCTCCACCAGTACCTACTGTATCTGGTAAACATAATCTATTTAACCATGAGTGAATAACACCATCACCTGGTCTTAATGTAACTCCACCTCTTGAAGAGATAAACTCAGGTAAAGTATGTCTTAATTTAATGTCAGCTGGTTTTGGGTAAGCAGCTGTATGACAGAATGATTGCATAACCATATCAGCACCAAAAGAAAGTGCAGCAAGTTCTTTAATCTCATCTCTAGTCATTGGTCCAGTTGTATCTTGAGAACCTACAGTTGTAGCGATTGGCTCAACATACATACCTGGTTTAACACCTGCAACACCACAAGCTTTTCCTACCATTTTTTGAGCTTGAGTATAACCTTTACCATTATCAGCTGGTTGAGAAGCAGCAATAAATGCAGTTGAAGCACCTAATCCTAATGCAGCTCTAGCTTTTGCAGTTAAACCTTTACCAATAATTAATGGAATTCTTCCACCAGCTCTCATTTCGTCTGTTAAAGTATTTGGAGCTAAAGTAAATTTAGAAACAACAGCACCATCTTTTTCAATTACACCAGCGTATGGTTTAATTGTAATTACATCACCAGTTTCTAAAGCATCAACTGAAGCTTCGATTGGTAAACATCCTGAATCTTCTGCAGTATTGAAGAAAATTGGAGCAATAATAGAACCTAATACAACCCCACCAGTTCTTTTATTTGGAACACCTGGAATATCTCTACCCATGTGCCATTGAACTGAGTTGATACCTGATTTTCTTGAAGATCCAGTTCCAACAACATCACCAACGTATGCTAAAGGATGACCTTTTTGTTTTAATTCAGCCATTTTTTCTAATGGTTTTTCCATTCTTGATTGTAACATTGCAGTTGCGTGTAATGGAATATCAGATCTTGTAAATGCAACAGTTGCAGGAGATAAATCATCTGTATTTGTTTCACCAGGAATTTTATATACAGTTAATGTCATTTCTTCTTCTAAAGCAGGTTTATTAGTAAACCACTCAGCATTTGCCCATGATTCAATAACTTCTTTTGCTTTTGCATTTCCAGCGTCCATTAATTCTTTAACTTCATTAAATGAGTTATAAACTAGGATAGTATTTTTTAATTCATTTGCAGCAGCATCAGCAACTTCAGCAATTTTTAATGCTTCAACTAATGGAGTAACATTAAATCCACCCATCATTGTTCCTAAAATTTCAATTGCTTGAACTTTAGAAATTACAGAACAAGTTACATTTCCTTGAACAATGTCATTTAAAAATGCAGCTTTAACATAAGCAGCATCATCAACACCTGGATTAATTTTGTTTTTAAATAAATCTAAACAGTACTCTGCTTCAACAACTGGGTTAGCTTTTAGTAATTCTACTAACTCAGCAGTTTGTTCAGCAGTTAAAGGTAATGCAGGTAAACCACCCTCATTAAGTCTTTCTTGTGAATGCGCTTTATAATTAGCTAATAAACTCATATAATATCTCCTCTTTTATTTTAGAAAGTTGCATAAATTATATCATAAAGAAAAAAATTAGTATGTACAATTTTTGTAAAGAATTGTACAAGTTCTTATTTATGTAAATAAAAGTTACACTAAGAGGAAAAATGGACTTAAATTAATTTTATTCTTAAGTTAGGGAAGAGTGTATATATCACATTAATGTACAATAATTGTACATATATTTTATTATTTGTTCAATTACATTTTAGTACCATAAATAAAGCATACTAAGTAAAGATTATATAATATTTTTTAAAAAATAAGGAGAAAATAATGCTAAATAAACTTCAGAATAAACTTTATAATGAGATTCCTCTTACAAAAATAATGAAATTAAAAATAGAAGATTATAATCAATTAGAACTAATAACATCAGCTCCACTTGAACCAAATATAAATGATAAAGGTACAGCTTTTGGTGGAAGTTTATCTACAATAACTATTATTTCTGCTTGGAGTTTATGTTGGCTTATTTCAAAAGAGTTGGGTTTTGATTCTAATAATATTGTAATTATAAAAAATGAAACAAGTTTTAGAAAGCCAGTAACAAAAGAGATAGTTTGCCATACAAGAAAACCATCTATTCAAGAAATTGAAACATTAAAAGAAAAACTTTTAACTAAAAAAAGTGCTTCTATAAAAATAGAATCTAGAATAATCGAAGATGGCGAAATTTGCGTAGAATTTAAAGGATATTATGTTATTAAATTATAATATCCTCTATCGTAACTATATTTCTTTCTCTTTTTTTCGATTTGTATAAAAGTTTATCAACTTCGTGATAAACAATTGAAGGATTTGTATCTATTTGTAATTTTTTAATATTTCCTAAACCAGTAGAAATAGTTAAATATTTATAATTTGAAGAAGGAGATGCTTCTATTCTCAAATCTTCAACTTTTTTTCTTAAATCTTCTACAATTAACCTAGCATCATTAAAATCAATCACATCAAATAATATGGCAAACTCTTCACCACCTATTCTGAAAATATAATCTGTTGGTCGTTGAAAAGTTTCTCTTAAAACTCGTCCAATTTCCTCTAAAACAAAATCACCTTTTTGGTGTCCAAATGAATCATTAAAATCTTTAAAAAAATCTATATCAATCATTGCGAAACAAAATTGATGATTAAATCTTGCTAAAAAACTAACTTTTTTTTCTAAAATATCTTGAAAATATCTTCTATTATATACACCGGTTAAAGAATCAGTAATTACTAATTCATTTAATAATTTATTTTTTTCATCTAATTCTTCTAAAGCTTTTTTATATTCACTAACATCTAGCATTAGACCTACAAGTCCTAAAATTTCTTTATCCATTACAAAAGAAGATTTATAAAAATGATAATCTCTTGTTTTACCATCTGCACATTTTACTTTTCCTTCGTAATATTGCTCTTTTGCAGTTAGAAATAATTCTTTATCTTTTTCAGAATAAATATCAGCATTTTCTATTGGTATAACATCAGATAAATCATAAAGAGTTTTACCTATAATTTCTTCTTTTGAAATTCCTAAAATTAGCTTAGAAAAAGTATCATTACAATGTTGATAAACTCCATGTTTATCCTTATAAAACATTGGACTAGGGATAATATCAAATAGTTTTTTTAAAAAAAAGTTATTAAATTTTGCCTCTTTTTCCAAAAAAGCAATTTTTAATAACAATTCTTCATAACTTAACATTTCATGCCTTTTTCCTCATCATAATTTTAAAATATTTAATCAAGTTTATATTTTATCGTTATATACTATATAATACATATTATTAAATTATATTTAATGGAAAATTATTATTTTTTTATTATAAAGGTTCAAAATGTCAAATTTAAATGAAATAAAAATAGTAAAATTAGGAGAAAAAGTCCTAAGATTAAAAGCAAAAAAAGTGAAAGATATAAAAGGTGATGAAACACAAAAAATCATATCAATCATGTTGGAAACTTTAAAAAAATCAAATGGTGTAGGCCTTGCTGCTCCACAAATTTCTATTTCAAAACAGATTATGATTATTTCATCAAAACCAAATGATAGATACCCAAATGCTCCATTGATGGAAGAATTGGTTTTAATAAATCCCAAAATAATTAAAACTTCAAAGGGTAAAAACAAAGATTGGGAAGGATGTCTTAGTATTCCAGGAATTAGAGCACAAGTTCCTAGATATAACAAAATAGAAGTAAAATACAAAACAGTAGAAAATGAGAAAAAAACTATAGTTTTCAAAGATTTTGTAGCTAGAATTTTCCAACATGAATATGACCATTTAATCGGTCTTGCTTTTATTGATAGAGTTGAAACAACTAAAGATATTATAAGCGAAGAAGTTTATTTCAAAAAAATTTCATAATTTTTAGTTATCATTTAAAAAAACTTTAGGAAAATAAATGTCAAATATAGAAAAACTTGCAAAAATTTTAAAAGATGAATTAATCCCAGAACTTGATGAAAATCTAGAAGAGATGATTGATATTGTTGATAGTGGAGATTGTTCAAAAGATGATAGGGATGAACTTAAATATCTTGAAGAGATGAAAGCATATTTTGATGAAGTTGAACTAGATATTGCAAACAATAACCTTACAGAAGAAGATGCTTTGGATATTTTAGAAGTTCTTGAAGAGATGAGATTGGATAAAGAGTAGGAAATTACTCTTTATTTGAAGTTATTTAAATACTACGAGTAGGCAAACTATTTTCAATTTTTCTATCTATAAAACTGCAAACAAAAAATAAAAACACCAACCAAAGCATATAAATTATGTTTAAAACCTCTTTATTTGTAACAAAATTTATAATAAATAAAGAACTAAATACAACAAAAACGATTGATACAAATATCCATAAAAAATATATTTTTGTATATTTTAAACCAAAAGTAGTAGAACAATTAGGGCAAATATGTTTTCCTAAAAGACTTTTAAAATATCTTTTTATAGTGAGTTCAACTTTTTCATTACAATTTGGACAATTCATTAATTTACCTTGTTTTTTTGATTTTATCATAGATATAGTAACTTTTTTATAATCACAGTATCTTTTTTGCTACAATTCCATCAAATTTATGTAGGATGATTTATGATTAAATATATTGTTGGAACAATTATAGCTTTAACATTTAATGGATGTATTGTTGGTGATGCATTAGCTTTACCTTTTAGAGTAACAGGAGCTGTTTTAGAAGTTGTGACACCTGATCCAATTGGTGGTTCTGTTACAGGTGTGGGTGATGCAATAGATACTGCAATTCCTTTTTAAGATTATAAAATTCTTATAACTTATGCGTTCCCAACGTTCACGTTGGGAAATTCTTTAGTTCTGAAATAACTTTTAATTCTATCCCAACTAGAATAAAAATAACTCAAAAGAATTATATCTATTCTCAGAAAATTATTTTTTAACCTTTTATTAACCTAAACATTATAAAATCATCCTAATAAAGGATAAACTATGAAAACTTACAACTTCAAAACCTATAGTGAACTTTTTTTACATATAACAAACAACTATGATAATGAATATCTTTTAAACTATTTATCAAATGGAAAATATACAAATATTTCAACAAGTGATTTTAAAAATAAAGTTATTTGTCTGAGTCTTGCTTTGAAAGATTTGGGTATTCAAAAGGGTGATAAAGTTGGGATTTTTGCTAAATCTTCGCCTTTTTGGCTTATCTTTGATTTTGCTATTTTGCAAGTTGGAGCTATTAGTGTTCCTATTTTTGCAAATATTTCAAGTGAAAATCTTAATTTTGAAATAAAAGATTCTTCTATGAAATTTATGTTTATAGATTCTCAAGAAAGATTAAATGATATAGAAAAAGAGAATTCACATTTAGTTTTTATTACCCACAATTTTTGTATAAAAGAGCCAAATTTTTATAATTTTGATGAAATTTTAGTTATTGGAAAACAGATTTGTGATTCCACTGGATTTAGCTCTTTTGAGGCAGCAGAAGATGATATTTTTTCTATTATTTATACAAGTGGAAACACTGGAACTCCAAAGGGTGTAATGCTTACCCATAAAAATATAGTTTCTCAACTTCACGATATAAATAGTTTAATTAATCTTGACCAACATGAAGTTTCTCTTTCGGTTCTTCCTTTGGCTCATATATTTGAGCGAACTGTTATGAGTTATTATTTAAGTCGAGGAATTAGTATCTATTTTGTGGATGATGTTCAAAATGTTGCAAATCTTATGAAAATTGTACGACCTACAATCATGACTGTTGTTCCTCGACTTTTAGAGAAAATATTTAATAAAATCAAACTAAATATCTCTACAAAACCATTTATTAGTCGAGCAATTGCCTCTTTTGCATTTGCTTATGCCCTAAAAGAGAATCTAAATAAAAACTCACTTTTATTTAAGATTTATGACAAACTTGTTTATTCAAAATTTAGAGAAATCTTTGGATTAAGACTTGAAAAACTAATAAGTGGAGGAGCACCACTTTCAAAAGAGATAGCACAATTTTTTGTAAATATAAATGTTCCAGTTTATCAAGGATATGGATTGACTGAGTTTTCACCTGTGATTTCTACAAATTATCCAAATGCAAACAAAGTTGGTTCATGTGGAAAGGTAATTCCAAGTGCGCAAATCAAAATAAATGAAAACAGTGAACTATTTGTAAAAGGCCCTGCTTTGATGAAAGGTTATTTAAATCAAGAGGAATTAACAGCTAAAACAATAGATAAAGATGGTTGGCTTCACACAGGTGATGTGGCATATTTAGATGAAGATGGATATTTATTTATAAAAAGTAGAACGAAAGAGATATTCAAAACTTCAACTGGTGAGTATGTAAATGCTGTTGAAATTGAGCAAAAATTATCTAAAAATAAATATATAGAGTTCGCAGTTATAATTTCAGAAAATAGAAAATATACTACCGCCCTACTTTTTGTAGATAAAGAGAAATATGAAAATGCAAAAAAACTAAATAAAAATTTAACAATAGAAGAATATTATAATAAAGATGATATTCTAAATAATATTTCAAACCATATAAATAGTCTAAATTCCAATCTAAATAAATGGGAAAAAATAGTAAAATTCAAAATCTTAACCAATAATATTTCAATAGAAACAGGAGAATTAACTCCATCTATGAAAATTTGTAGAGCTAAAATTGAAGAAAAATATTCAAATGTTATAAATAGTATGTATTAGGAGTTTAAAATGAAAGAAAGAATAGCCATAATAGATGGACTTAGAAGCCCCATCGCAAAAGCAAATGGAAAACTAAATGATGTAAGCGCTGACACTTTAGGTGCGATTATTACAAAAGAGTTGGTTTTACGAAATGATTTGGATTACAAACAATTTGATGAAGTAATCATGGGAAATGTAGCTCAACCTGCAAATGCTGCAAATATTGCAAGGGTTATGGCTATTCGAGCTGGCTTTCCCCAATCAACTATTGCATATACGGTTCATAGAAATTGCGCTTCGGGAATGCAATCAATTTCAAGTGCTATTGAAAAAATAAACTCAAATCAAGGGGAGTTGTATTTAGTTGGTGGAATGGAATCTATGAGTAATATTCCTTTACTTTATAGTGATGAATTTAGAAATTTAATCACAAAATTTACATATACAAAATCAATCATTGAAAAATTAAAACTTCTAACAACTTTTAGATTAAGATTTTTAAAACCTACTATTGGATTAATTTCTGGTTTAACTGACCCAATTTCAGGAAAAATCATGGGAATTACTGCTGAAAACTTGGCAAATGAATTTAAAATAAGCAGAGCTGCCCAAGATGAATATGCTTTAAATTCTCACAAGAAAGCTCAAAAAGCAATAGAAGCTGGAATATTCAAAAATGAAATTCATCCAATAATGACAAAAAATGCTTCTATCTCAAATGATGATGGAGTAAGATTTAATCAAACAATTGAAGCTTTAAATAAACTAAACCCTATTTTTGAAAAAGTTGGAGGAACTGTAACTGCTGGAAATTCATCACAAGTTTCAGATGGAGCTTGTAGTTTGATTGTTTGTACTGAATCAAAAGCCAAAGAATTAAACCTTGAACCAATTGGATTTATAAGTGATTATGCTTACGCTGGACTTGATGCACATAGAATGGGTTTAGGACCGGTTTATGCTACAAAAAAACTTTTTGATAAAACAGGAATTACCCTAAAAGATATTGATTTAATCGAGATGAATGAAGCTTTTGCAGCTCAGGTTATAGCAAATCTTGAAGCATTTAAATCAGAAGAGTTTTGTCAAAAAACTTTTAATAGTCCTGCCCTTGGTGAGATTGATGAATCAATTTTAAATGTAAATGGAGGAGCAATTGCTCTTGGACATCCAGTTGGAATGAGTGGAGCTCGAATTGTCTTAACAGCATTAAAAGAGTTAAAAAGAAGAAACAAAAACAAAGCATTAGCAACACTATGTATTGGTGGCGGGCAAGGTGCTGCTTTTTTATTGGAGATATAATATGAGTAATATAAGATTTGAAATTAACCAAGATATAGCAACTATAACTTTTGACTTACAAAATGAGAAAATAAATAAACTATCTTTTGAAATATTAAAAGAGTTTGATGAAAAACTAAATTTAGTAAAAGATGACCATACGATAAAAGCTCTTGTAATTGATAGTGCAAAAAAAGATATTTTTATTGCTGGTGCTGATATTAAACAAATTGAACAACTAAAAGATGAAACAGAAATTTTTGATGCTTTAATGGAAGTTCATAGAATATTTAATAAACTTGAAAATCTTACAATTCCAACAATTGCATATATAAATGGTGCTTGTATGGGTGGAGGACTTGAACTTGCCCTTGCTTGTAACTATAGAGTATTAAGCACAAATCCAAAAACACAACTGGCATTTCCAGAGATAAAGCTAGGAATATTTCCAGGTTTTGCAGGAACTTTTAGAACACCTAAATTAATTGGTCTTGTAAATGCTTTAGATTTAATTTTAACTGGAAAAAATGTAGATGCGAAAAAAGCTTACAAACTAAATCTTGCAGATGAAATTTTTGACAATGCCCAAAAAGAGTTTATGTTAAATGATTTTATAAAAAAGGCCATTAATGGAAATCTAGGAAGTAGAAAAAGTTTTTATCTTTTAAACTATCCTCCTTTTAATGAAATCATTTTTAGTCGTGCCCTAAAAAATCTTGAAGACAAACTAAATCCAGAATTTAAAGCACCTTTTAAAGCTCTTGAAGTTATAAAAGAGACAATAAATAAAGATATAGAATTTGCCAATAAAATTGAAGCAACACAGTTTTCACAAATTGCAATTACAAAAGAATCAAAAAATTTAATTAAACTATTTTTCACTTTTGAAAAATTAAATAAAAATTTTGAAAAAACTTTAAATCCAATATCAAATACAGTTGTTCTTGGAAATGGAGTAATGGGAAAAGGAATTATTTGGTTATTTTCAAAATATTTAAAAGATGTGAGAATTAAATTAAGAGATATTTCACAAGCTCATGAAATAATCAAAGATGTATCAAAAATATATTCTTATTTAATAAAAACTAAAAAAATGACAAAAAATGAGGTTGATTTTAAATTAAATAAAATCTCATACACAGATAAGTTTGATGGATTTAAACACTTTGATTTTGTTATTGAAGCTATTGTTGAAGATGAAAAAGCAAAAAAAGAGGCTTATGCCCAAATAGAGAAAGTTGCTAATGAAAATGTAATAATTGCCACAAATACCTCTTCTATTTCAATAGAAAAATTAGGAAGTGATTTAAAAAATAAAGGAAATTTCATTGGAGTTCACTTCTTTAATCCAGTAAATTTAATGCCTCTTGTTGAAGTAATTCCATCGCAATATACTTCAAAAGAGACTATAAACAAAGTTTTTGAACTTCTTATTTCTTGTGGAAAAACACCAATTTTAGTAAAAGATTGTGCTGGATTTATTGTAAATAGAATTTTACTTCCATATTTAAATGAAGCTGCATTTATTTTAAGTGAAAGCTCAAGTGTAGAACATATTGACCATTTAATAAAAGAGTTTGGTATGCCTATGGGTCCATTTAATTTAGCTGATACAGTTGGAATTGATGTTGGATATAAAGTTGCTACTATTTTATATGATGAATATGGATATAGAATGCCAATTGCTCCAATACTTGAAAAAATGTATGATGCAAAATATTTTGGTAAAAAAGGTGAAACTGGTGGTTTTTATCAATATGATGGAAAAGATGACTATGTAAATGAACATGTTACTTCAATGCTACAAAGTAACAGTAAAATTATTTCAGATGAAGAGATAGTTCAAAGATGCCTTTATATTATGATAAATGAAGCTGCAAGATGTTTAGAAGAAAATATCGTAACAGAAGCTGCAATAATTGATTTTGCAATGATTACAGGAACTGGTTTTCCAGCATATAAAGGTGGATTATTAACTTATGCGAATGAAGTTGGATTAAGAAATATCTTAGAATCTTTAAGACAATTTGAAAAAGATTATGGAAGTAGATTTGCCCCTTCTAATCTTTTAATCAAATTAGTTGAAGAACATGAAGATTTTGAAACAGGAGAAGTTTTATGGAAACGCTGATTTTACTCTTTCTTATATTAGTTTTTGGATTTTATTCATTTCCACTTTACAGCTATTTTGCTCTAATTGGAGTTTATACTTTTGCATTTTGTGATGTTGGAGTTATTTTTTGGTCAATATTTATAGTTTTAGGTGCTGTTTTTTTAATTCCAAGTTTGAGAACAAAATTTATTTCAAGTAAACTTGTAGCTTTTATAAATAAAAAAGGACTATTACCAAAAATATCAGCTACTGAAGAAGCAGCTTTGCAAGCTGGAACAAATTGGGTTGAGTCAAACTTTTTTAAAGCTCAAGTTAATTTCAAAGAGATAAATGCCCAAAAAGTTACAATACTTTCAAAAGAAGAACAAGATTTTTTAGACAATGAAGTTAATGAACTTTGTGAGATGACAACTGATTGGGAAATCTTTCAAAATAGAGATTTAAGTCCACAAGTTTGGCAATTTATCAAAGATAAAAAATTCTTTGGAATGATTATTCCAAAAGAGTATGGAGGACTTGGTTTTTCAGCAACTGCTCACTCAAGAGTTATTGAAAAATTAGTTTCAAGGTCACAAGTTTTAGCAATTACGATAATGGTGCCAAACTCTCTTGGGCCTGCTGAACTTATTTTAAAACATGGAACTCAAACACAAAAAGATAAATATTTAAGTGATTTAGCCCATGGAATATTAGTTCCTTGTTTTGGTTTAACAGAACCAAATGCAGGAAGTGATGCAACTTCAATAACTTCAAATGGTGTAGTTTTCAAAGATGAAAATGGTGAATTAAAAATTAAACTAAATTTTGAAAAAAGATATATTACTTTAGGAAACATTGCCACTTTAATTGGCCTTGCTTTTGTTTTAAAAGATCCTGAACATTTACTTGGGGATAAGGAAGATTTAGGAATTACCTTTGCTGTAATTGATGCAAATACTCCGGGACTTGATAATTCAAGACGACATGACCCACTTGGAATTCCATTTGTAAACTCTCCACTTTTTGGGAAAGATGTAATTATTAATATGGAAAATATTATTGGTGAAACTTCTGGTATTGGTAAAGGTTGGCAAATGCTTGTTGAATCTTTATCAATTGGCCGAGGAATTTCACTTCCAAGTGTTAGTCTTGGTGGAAGTAAACTAGCTTTAAATGTTGTAGCTTCATATTCACAATTAAGAGAGCAATTTGGACTTAGTATCAATTATTTTGAAGGTGTTGAAGAAAAAATTGCAAAAATTGCAGCCTTTACTTATATGTTAAATAGT
Source organism: Aliarcobacter sp. (assembly GCA_028688995.1). GTDB lineage: Bacteria > Campylobacterota > Campylobacteria > Campylobacterales > Arcobacteraceae > Aliarcobacter. The sequence goes on along the minus strand of JAQTXB010000004.1, from coordinate 19,570 downwards.
GCTAGAAACTTCACTTTAGATGCAATTGATGATGGTGTAAAACCAGGAGTTATAAACTCAATTATGAAATACCATGCAACTGAAAAATTTAGAACTGTAATAAATGATGCAATGGATGTTTTAGGAGGAAGTGCTATTATTAGAGGTGAAAACAATCTTTTAGCTCACGCATATTTTGCAATTCCTATTTCAATTACAGTTGAGGGTGCAAATATTTTAACAAGAAATTTAATGCAATTTGGACAAGGATTAATCAAATCACATCCATATATTTATACTGAAATAACTGCATTAAAAAACAATAATATACAAAGTTTTGATAAAGCTTTTTTTGCCCATATTGCTTTAGGTTTTAACTCATTTGCAAAATCATTGATTTACTATTTTACAAGAGCAAAATTAAATCAACAAAAAGGTGAATTTAAAAGATATAAACAAAAACTTCTTTGGGTGAGTAGCGAATTTACTCTTTTAACAAATATAGCTTTAGGAATTTTAGGGCCAAGTTTGAAAAAAAGAGAGAATATAAGTGCTAGATTTGGAGATATTTTATCAAATTGTTATTTGATAACTGCAACTCTAAGAGAGTTTGAAATTAATCCAAAAGAAGAAGATAAAGTTTTAGTTGATTATATTTGTAACTACTGTTTTAACGAAATACAAATTGCACGTGAAGAGATTATTTCAAATATTGGATATTTAGGATTTTTACTTCCTCTTGTGAAAATAAATCCTTTCTCAATTAAATCAAAAGATAAATTAAATGCAAAAATAGTTAAAAATCTAAATAATCAAGATTATCTAAAAAGTTTAACTTCAACATTATTCATAAGTTCAAATGAAAAAGATAGATTAAATCTAATTCAAGAAGCAGTAAAACAAAACAAAGAGTGTGAAGTTGGGTTTAAAAAACTAAAAGATGCAATTAAAAATGAAACTATAAAAAAAGACTGTTTTGAGAATATGTTGACTCAGCTTTTAGAAAAGAATATTTTAACAGCTCACGAGATAGAAAAATTGAAAAATGCCCACTCTTTAAAACAAGAAGTAATAAGTGTAGATTCATTTGAAGCAACTGTTTATAAGGCTCAAAGATAATGCGTAATGATTTACTAATAAATATAAATGGTTATGTTTTAAGTCTTTTAGAGAAGATTTTAAATGCTAATATTGAAGTAAAAGGAATAGAAAATATTCCTACTTCAAACCCAAAAATATTTGTAGCAAATCACTTCACTAGAATTGAAGCAATGTTAGTTCCTTATACTTTATACAACTTAACAAATAAAAAAGTTGGTGTTATTGCTGATGATTCACTTTTTAAAGGTTTTTTTGGAACTTTTTTAAGTAATTTAGGAGCTATGAAAAAGAGTGAAGAAAATAGAAATGAACATATAATTGGGGATTTAGTAACTTCTTGTAAAGATTGGATGATTTTTCCTGAAGGCATGATGGTAAAAGCAAAAGATATCTCAAAAATGGATAAAAATTTTTGTGTAAAAATAGATGGAACTTGTCAAAGAGTTTATACAGGAGCAGCAGTTTTTGCCCTATCATCACAACTTTTTAGACAAAAATATTTTGATAAAAAAATAGAAAACTATGAAGAATTTAGTAATAAATATTTCATAAATGATTGCAAAGATATAAATGAAAATGAAACTTTAATTGTTCCTATAAATATAAGTTATTCAAGGCTTAGAAATGGTGATAATTTTTTATTAGATATGGCAAAAAAACTACTTGATGATTTAGGTGAGAATTTTAAAGAAGAGATAGAAATAGAGAGTAATATTATTCTAAATTCAAAAATAACAATAAGAATTTTAAAACCAATTTCAACAAAAGAAATAATAAAAAATCTATACGAAAGAAATATACCTCAAGAAAAAATCATAAGCCAACTAAGATATGAATTTACCCATAATTTTATGGATAAAATCTATGAATCCTTGACTATAAATTTTGACCATATTTTTATTTTAATACTCTTTTTATATCCTAAAAAAAGTATAGAAATGAACTATTTTAAAAGATTAATTTATCTTAGTATCAAACAAATGCAAGAAGAAAATCTTTTTTTAGATGCTCAAATAGATAAAAATTTAATTCAATTAATCTCTTATGAAAAGTTTGAAAAGTTCAATGATATTTTAGATGTAGCAATAAGAGATAATATTATAACTATCCAAGAAGATAAATATTTTATAAATAAAGAAGTATTACTTTACTCTTATAATCATCATACAATTAGATTAAAAAATATTTTAAAAGTTATTCTAAATGAAATTTTAATAAGTGAAAAAAGTGTTGATATAATAAAAAAATTAGTTTCATACAAAGAAGAAAAAAACAATCAAGATTTACTTTTATTACTTCAAAATCAAGAAATACAAGAGTTTGAAGAATCTTATGAAAAGTATAAATACGCTTTGAAATTAAAACCAAAAGATATTGGAACTCCTAAATATTATGAAGCAAACAATTCAGACACTTGTGTAATTGCAATTCATGGATTTTCAGCAGCTCCAAAAGAGATGGAAAAATTAGCACTATTTTTAAACTCTAAAAATCTAAATGTTTATACACCAAGACTTGATGGACATGGCACAATTCCAGAAGATTTAAAAAGTAAAAGTTGGCAAGATTGGTACAATAGTATTTCAAGAACAATCACAATGGCTTCATTAAGACATAAAAAGATTTTTATTATTGGTTTCTCAACTGGTGGATTATTAGCACTTTTAAGTACGAAAAAGTGTTATAAAGAGTTTTGTGGTTTAGTTTGTATAAATGCTGCACTTCACTTAAACGATGTAAGAATAAAAACCCTATTACCTGCAATCTCATTTTGGAATGATTTAGTAAAAGCTTTTAATGAAGAAGAGTATAAAAAAGAGTACGTTGATAATTTTCCACAAAATCCACATATTAACTATGATAAACACTATATTGATTCTATAGAACAATTAAGTTTGTTAATGAAAAAAATTAGAAAAAGTCTACATAAAATTCAAAAACCAATATTAATATTACAATCAAAAGATGACCCAATCGTAAATCCAACATCTGCCTATGAAATATTTGAAGAGATTAAATCAATAGATAAAACGATAAAAATTATAGATTCATCAAATCATGTTGTTGTAACACAAGAAGATACGAAAAAGTTATTTGATTTTATTTATGATTTTATAAAAAGATTAGATTTAAATGAGAATAATTAAAAAGAGATAAAATATAGGAAATTCCTATATTTTAAAATTGATTAAGCTATATTTGTATAAACAGCTTGAACATCATCGTCATCTTCAAGTTTTTCAATTAATTTCCCAATATCTTCTTGTTGAGCTTCTGTGAATTCTTGAGGATTATTTGCAATTCTTTTTAATTCAGCTTTTGTAAGTTCAATTCCTAACTCTTCAAATTTTTGATTCATATTTCCAAAATCTGTATAATTTGCATAAGCTAAAACTAAACCATCTTCTTCTTCTATCTCTTCAAGACCAGCATCAATAAGTTCTAACTCTAACTCTTCAAGTTCCATATTTGCAGGTTTTGTAAATTCAAAAATTGCTTTTCTATCAAAGAAAAACTCTAAAGAACCAGTAGGAACTACTTGTCCATTTGTTTTATTAAAGTACATTTTAACATTTGCAACAGTTCTTGTATTGTTGTCAGTTGCAGTCTCTACAAATATTAAAACTCCATGAGGACCTTTTCCCTCAAAATTTACTTCAGCAAAATTTGCCGCATCTTTTCCCGATGCTCTTTTAATTGCCGCATCAATATTTGTTTTTGGCATATTTTCAGCTTTTGCATTTAAAATAGCTGTTCTTAATGCTGAATTCATTTCAGGATCTGGAACTCCTGATTTTGCTGCCATTTCAATTGCTTTTGCTAATTTTGGGAAAACTCTTGACATATTTCCCCATCTTTTCATTTTTGCAGCTTTTCTATATTCGAAGGCTCTACCCATAATAACTCCAAGTTGTTTTTCAAAATTTTTGCCATTATATCAGGTTTGTAATAAATAGTTTATGAGTAAATTATACATAAATCAGTAAAATTATAAATAGTTTAAGATTTACACTTAATCATTGTTTCTAAATATTTAGAATATAATACCCGTTATTAAAAAAAAAGGGCTAATTTGAAAAAATATATTATTTTAATATTATTAGTAATTTTTAGTTATGCAAATGAAGATACTACTACTGATAATTTTGAAAATGAATTTGACTCTGAATTTTCTACAAAAAAAGAAGAACTTTTTGATCCATTAAGTGGATACAATAGAGTAATGACTACTTTTAATGACAAACTTTTTATGAATATTTTAAATCCTATTTCTAAAGGTTATGCATACGTAACTCCTGAACCTATAAGAATTGGAATCAATAATTTTTTTGAAAATATTATGTTTCCAGTTAGATTTACAAATAATTTATTACAACTAAAATTTCAAAATTCTACTGAAGAGTTAGAAAGATTTTTAGTTAATACTCTTTGGGGACTTGGTGGTTTTTTAGATCCTGCTACAAATGAACTTAAAATAAAAGCACATAAAGAAGATTTCGGTCAAACTTTAGGTTTTTATGGTGTAGGAGAAGGTTTCCCAGTAGTATTACCATTTTTAGGGCCATCGAATTTAAGAGATATGGTAGGAATTGTTGGAGATTCTTATGTAAGTCCATTAACAGTTACTGGAAATGAAGATATAAAATACAAAATACCAAATAATATAGAACAACAAATTGGAATTCAAGCATTTGATGTAGTTAACTCAACATCATTAAAACTTGGACAATACGAATCATTAAAAAAAGATGCTTTAGATTTATATCCATTCTTAAGAGATATTTATTCACAAGCAAGAAAAAAACAAATAGAGGAATAAAAGAGTGAAATTAGAAAGCTTATTTAAAGTTTTATTGTTAATAGTAATTACAATAACATCTGCAAATGCTATGAAACAAGATGAAATACAAACTATACTGACAAAAAAAATTGATACTGTTTTGGAAATATTAAAACAAAAAAACCTAACAACTAGTAAAAAAGGTGAACAGATTATCAAAATAATTGATGAAGTTTTTGATTATGAATTAATGGCAAGAGTTGCCCTTGGAAAAGAGACTTGGGATACTTTGACAGAACAAAAACAAAAAGAATTTACTAAAGTATTTGAAACAAAATTAAAAAATTCATATATAGAAAAATTAGAATTTTATAATGACCAAAAAGTAAAAATAATTGGTCTTAACCCATATAAAAACAACAGACTACAACTAGAAACTGAACTATTAGGAAAAGAAGGCGTTTACAAAATAAATTACAACTTTTATAATAAATCAAAAGATGGTGAACAATGGCTAATTTATGATGTTGATTTGGTAGGAGTAAGCATCATTCAAACATATAGACAACAGTTTTCAGGTTTATTAAAAGAAAAAACTTTTGATGAAATGTTAGCTTTACTTGAAAAACCAAATACAAAATAATGATTAAAAAACTATATGATACTTTTATATTTAAGTATCCAATTATTGTCTTATTTATTTTAACAATATTTGTTTCTACTTTAGGTTATTTTGCAACTAAAGTAGAAATTGATGCATCTGCTGAAACCCTTCTTTTAGATGATGATAAAGATTTAAAATTCTTTAGAGAAGTAAATAAAACATATAATAATTCAGATTTTTTGATTGTTACTTTTTCACCTAAAACTGATTTACTCTCGCAAGAGAGTTTAAAAGATATAAAAAATATCTCTGATGAGTTTTTAAAACTTGAAAATGTTGAAGATATAACATCAATTTTAAACGTTCCTTTACTTCAATCTCCTGTTAGACCTATTTCAGACTTGGTTGCAGGTGTTGATTCTTTAGAAACTAAAGAGTTTGATAAAACCCTAGTAAAAAATGAGTTTTTAACTTCTGCATTATATAAAAACGCGTTAGTAAGTAAAGATTTTACAACAACTGCAATTGTATTAAATCTAAAAACTGATATTAAATATTTTGAACTTCTTGAAGCTAGAAACTCTTTACTTGCAAAAAAAAGAGACAATAGTATTACTAAAGATGAAGAACAAAAATTAGATGAAGTTATTATTGAATTTAAACACTATAGGGATTTAGCAAGAAATAAAGAGACTATAGAGATACAAAATATACGAAATATCATAAAAAAATATGACTCAAATGCTAAGATATTCTTAGGTGGCGTTAATATGATTGCAAGTGATATTGTAGGTTTTGTTAAAAGCGATTTAGTAATTTATGGTTCAAGTTTAGTTCTTATTTTAGTATTTATTTTATGGTACATTTTTAGACATATACGATGGATAATACTTCCTTTTATAGTTTGTTTTATATCAGTAATTTCAACAGCAGGAATTTTAGGACTATTTGGATGGGAAGTTACAGTTATTTCTTCAAATTTTATTGCACTGCAACTAATAATTACAATTTCTATTGTTTTACACTTAATTGTAAGATATAGAGAATTAAACATAAAATACAAACATGCAAGTCAATACAAACTAGTTATTAATACAGTTTTATCAAAACTTGAACCATCTTTTTTTGCAATCATTACAACTGTCGTAGGTTTTGGTTCACTTATTTTATCTCATATTGAACCTGTTATTAATTTAGGTTTAATGATGAGTACAGGAATTGCAATTTCACTATTTTTATCATTCATTACATTTCCTGTAATTTTAATATTAATGGAAAAAAAAGATGAACATGAAAAAGAGAATACTAGATTTTCTTTCATTCAAAAATGCTCAGGTGTAGTTGAAAATAATGGAAAAGCCATTATTATTGTTAGTATTTTAACAATTGTTTTTTCAGTAACAGGCGCATCAAAACTTATTGTTGAAAATAGTTTTATAAATTACTTTAAGAAATCTACTGATATTTATAAGGGTATGAAAGTAATTGATGAAGAACTTGGAGGAACAACACCTTTAGATATTATCATTAAATTTAAAGATGAGCCAAAAGTTGCAAAAGTAACAAATAAAACTCAAGATCAATATGATGATTTTGAAAATGAATTTGACGAAAAAAATGATGATAAACAATATTGGTTTAGTCAAGATAAAATGGACACTATCATGGCTGTTCATGATTATTTAGAGACTATTCCAGAAGTTGGAAAAGTTCAATCTCTAGCTAGTTTATTAAAAGTTGGTGAACTTTTAAATAACAAAAGAAATTTAGATGGTATAACTTTGGCTTTATTATACAATCAATTGCCAGAAGATTATAAAGAGTTAATTCTTTCACCATATATAAATATTGAAAAAAATGAAGCTAGAATCACTATGAGATTAATTGACTCAAATCCAAATCTAAGAAGAAATGAATTATTAAATAAAATTAATCATGATGTAAGAGATATTATTAAAAATAAAGAGACAACGTACCAATTATCAAATCTAATGGTTTTATATAACAATATGTTGCAATCTTTGTTTAATTCACAAGTTTCAACATTAGGATTTACCGTAATTGTTTTATTTATAATGTTTTTAATTCTATTTAGATCAATGAAAGTTGCTTTAATTGCCTTAGTGTCAAATATAATTCCAATTTCAAGTATTTTTGGAATTATGGGTTGGCTAAATATTCCTTTAGATGTAATGACTATAACAATTGCAGCAATTGCAATAGGAATTGGAGTTGATGATACAATTCACTTTATTCATAGATTTGAAGAAGAGTTTAAGATAGATCATAATTATATAGAAGCAATGAGAAGATCACATCAAAGTATTGGTTATGCAATGTATTACACTTCTTTAGTAATTATTCTTGGTTTTTCTATTTTAGTTTTATCAAATTTAATTCCAACAATTTATTTTGGATTATTAACTGTTATTACAATGATAAGTGTATTAGCAGCAGATTTATTACTACTTCCAAAATTATTATTAATGTTTAAGCCATACAAACAATTAAAGGAGATAAAAAAATGAATGTAGCTATTTATTGTGGTTCTTCTTTAGGAAACAGTACAATTTATGAAAAATCAACTAAACTTTTAGCACAAAAACTATCAGAAAAAAATTTTAATATAGTTTATGGTGGTTCAAAACAAGGTTTGATGGGAATTATTTCAAATGAATCTTTAAAACTCAATAATAATGTTACAGGTGTAATTACCTATGATTTAGTATCAAAAGAGTTAGAAAATAAAGATATTTCAAAAATATATAAAGTTGATACAATGAATCAACGAAAAGAGAAAATGGCTGAACTAGCCGATGCTTTTATAGCAATTCCAGGAGGATATGGAACACTTGAAGAGATTTTTGATGTAATTGCCTCTGCACAGCTTGGTTATCATAAAAAACCATGTGCTTTTTTTAATATAAATGGCTATTACACCCATTTAATTGAGTTCTTAAGAAATAGTGTAAAAGAGGGATTTATTGGTAATCTTTACGTTGATATGATAATTGTTTCAGATGATGTAGATGAAATAATAGAAAAAATATCAACATATAGTGCTCCAAAAAATAAGTGGGAAAAATAAAGTTTTTATCATATTTATAATCTGTTAACCTTTGATTTAATAAAGGTTAATACTCAGAGTTTATAATTACTTTACAAGTTGATTAACTTAATTGCGATGTTAAGATTTTTTAACTTTATTTCTCCTCCTAAAATATACAAGTCTAAAGGGAAGCTAACAACGCTTCCCTTTTTTATTAAATCACAAAAAATCTAGCTATAGGAAATATAATGAAAAAATATATTTTATTTGATAATGATGGAGTTTTAGTTCATACGGAACCTCTATATTTTAAAGCAAATATAAAATCATTAGAAGAGTATTTTAATATTACTTTAGAGTTTGAAGAGTATATGAAAATTATGAGTGAGGGAACAACTGTTTGGCAAAAAGCATTTGATAAAGGTTTTTCTCAAAAAGAGATTGAGAAAGCAAGAAATCAAAGAAATCTATATTATCAAGAGTATTTAAAAAGTGAGAATATTTTAATTTCTGGAGTAAAAGAGGTATTAAAAGAGCTATCAAAAGATTATAAAATGGGAATAGTTACAACTTCAAGAAGAGTTGATTTTGAAATCATTCACAAAGATTTAGGAATAGTTGATTTTATGGATTTTGTACTTTGTGAGGAAGATTATAATTATGCAAAACCACACCCTGAACCATACTTAACAGGCTTAAAAATCTTTGGAGCGAATAAAGATGAAGCAATAGTAGTTGAAGACTCTACAAGGGGTTTAAGCGCAGCTTTTGCAGCTGGTATTGAGTGTGCTATTGTAAAAAATGAATTCACAATAACACAAGATTTTTCAAAAGCTAGTTATTTTATCAATACTCTATCAGAATTGAAAACTATATTAAATTAGTTTTCAATTGCTGTTTTAATATATTGTTCAAACTCTTCTCTAGCAGTTTTTCCAATAAATTTCTTTACAAATTTTCCATCTTTTGAAAATAAAAACATTTCAGGAACTTTTTGTACATTTCCTAGCTCTTTTGCTAATTTAAAATTCTCTTCACCCATAGTAATTGGATAATTAATTCCATATTTTGCAATAAAATCTAAAACTTCTGATTTTGGTTTATCTTGTTCAAATAGAACAGAAACTATTTCAAAATTATCTTTATATTTCTCTTTTATCTCTTTTAACACTGGAATTTCTTCAATACATGGAGGACACCAAGTTGCAAAAACATCAATTAAAACTGCTTTTTTACCTTTAAACTCATCAAAATTAATACCTTCTTCTGTAGTTTTAAGACTTATAACTTTTCCATCTGTAGTAGTTAAATTAAATGTTTTAGCTTCAAACTTAGCCTCTTGTAATGATTTCTTTGAAATTACACTATCATCAATTGTTGATTTATTATCACAACCACTATATAAAAATCCAATAAACATTAAACCTATTAAAAAACTCTTTTTCATTATTTCCCTAAATTTGATAATTCTTGTATTAAATTTCTAGCTTCTTCTTTTTCAAAAAAAATATTCATAGATAACTCATAATTTACTCTTTTTAGAAATTTCAATTTTTCTTGTAATTGTAACTCTTTATTATCTTCATATTTTTTTAGAATTTCTAAAAGCTCAACTCTATAACCCTCTATTAATTCCTCTTTTTTAACTGCTTTTGGTTTTATAAGAATTGTTTTATTTTTTTTAAAATATAAATAAACAACTGTAAGAATAGCACTTAAAATAAGAGCAAATATATATTCCATTCTATCTATTTTCCCTTTTATTTATAGATTTCTGATTCAACTAAATCAAATAAATCTCTTTGAGATAATCGTTCTAATCTTTTTTCATTTACAAAAATAGTTGGTGTACCTTTTACACTTAAAATTCGTGCATCTTTTGCATCTTCATCTATTAATTCATCAATTTTTGGATTTTTCATATCCTCTTTTAATTTATCAATATTCAAACCTTCAATTTGAGTTAAAAATGTCCAAATTAATTCAGGTTTTTCATTGTTATGCTGAGCCCAAAGAGGCTGTTTCTCAAAAATTACACTTAAAACTTCTTCATATTTATTTTGTTCCCTTGAAGCTTCAAGAATTTTGATAGCATATTTAGAATTTTTATGATTTGCTAAATATCTAATAACTAATTTTATATCTGTGTAATGTTCTTTATAAACTTTTCTCATTATTGGATGAAAAACGGCACATGATTCACATTCTGGGTCTAAAAATTCAACTATTGTGATATTTTTTTTATTTTCACCAAATGAAACAGATTGTGCTGTTACTAATGATTTATTACTAGAAGATATTAGTAAAGTCTCTTTTTGAGTTTGATTATTTTTATAAAAATAAGCCAAACCTATGAATAAAACTATTAACACTAATAATGATATTCCAACTAATTTTTTATTTTGCATATTTATTTTTCCTTTTTAACATAATTAATAAAATAAGAATGGAAGTATAAGCAAAAAAAGATAACAAAGGAATAGTAATAAAACCAAACCAATTTAAATAATCAACTGAACATGGAACTCCTTGAACACAAGGAGATAAATTCTCAGGAATAATTTTTAACATCAATAAATTATGATAAACCGAAATTATCCAACCAACAACAACTAAAGGGAAAGCATACTTAAATATTTTATCATCTGGAAACAGTAAATTTATTAAAAATAAAAAAACTAATGGATACATAAATATTCTTTGATACCAACACAATGAACAAGGAATAAAATTCATAATTTCAGAGAAAAACAAACTCCCAAGAGTTGCAATTAATGAGATTAAAAAAGAGAAAAAAATAAAGGTCAAACTCTTTGAGTCTGACCTTTTAGATGAATCAAAAGGCATTTAAATTATGCTCCTCCACCAAGTTCAGAATTTAATTCAGCATGAAGAGGATTTCTAGGAATTGAATCACATAAAGCGATTGATTCATTTAAAGCTTTCATAAATTCTCCAATATTTTCATAAGGAATTTCAACTTCAGAAGTTTTAGTTTTTCCATGAGAATAAACTGCAATACTAACAACTGGACTACTATATTCACCGTAAGGTTTTTCAACATGCTCAATTTTTATTGTATCTTCAATTGTATGAGCTAACTTGAAAGTTTTAACTTCAATATGTCTTGATGGCATAATATACTCCTTTTAATTTGATAAGTTAATTGTAACAAAAAAAAGTATTATATTCCAACTATTTTTTCTATTTAATTGAAGTTGCAGTTAAAAAAAGATAATTTTTTCCTGTTAGTGTAACTCTATATTTCTTTTGTTGAAGATACTTTTTACAAAAATAGACATCTTTATATAAGACAGATTGCTCACTATACGAATAATTTGCGGCTTTTGCACCATAAATAGTCTCGCCATTTATCCATCTACAATTTGGAAAACCTAAAATTATTGAACCTTTATCTTCCAAATAATTTTGTATCAAATTCATGAATAAAAGTTTAAAATTCAATCCTGAACTTTGTAAAGTTCCAATAGAAATCAATAAATCTGCTTTTTTTAAATTTAATTCATCTAATTTATTTATATCATGATTGTAAAATGTTAGATTTTCTTGGGGAAATCTTTTTTTTGCAAACTCAATAGCACTTTTTGAATAATCAATCCCTACAAAATTAATTTTTGAAAAAGTATCTTCATCAAGCAAATTTTTGATTAATTCAAATTCATCTGCTTTATTTATTCCTAAATTTAGAATATTTTGTTTTTCTTCAATTTTTACATTTTTTAAAGCATTCATATATGCACATAAAAAAGCGGGTTCTTCATTTTTATTGATTCTAAAGAAAGTTGATTGTTCTCCGTATTTTTCATTTTCTTCATTATTTGTATCTTTATGGAAAGAATCAATTTTATTTAACTTTTTAAATTTTAAAATAATTGTATTTACTTTTAATTCAACTATTAAAAGCTTACAAAATAATAGTTCAGCCAAGTCAGACCATGCTTTAAATGACCTATAAATGAACTTTTTATCTTCAAAAATAACTATTTCACCAGCATAATAATCTTTTTCTAAATCTGGATTTAATACTTCTATAAAAACTTCATTATCACTCTTTAACTCTTTTTCTAAATATAAAACTATTTCATACATTGTTTCATTTATAAATTTTTTCATATACAGCCCATTATATTTTATTCAGATTATATAGTTTTTTTACACAATCATCTTAATCAACAAAAAAAATAAAACAATTTAAAAACAAAATGACTATAAAAATGGTAATATTACGCACTAATTATAAAAAAAGGAAACTGTGTTGAGATATATTATCTTAGGTCTTATGCTAGCTGGGCTATTTCAGGTGTTTTTTTGGATTACACAAGACAATAAAGTATCGTTAAAGCAAGATGCATCGGAAAGAATTGAATCGCTTTCATATTCTCCATTTGAAGGATATGATAAAAAAGTATTATCTCCTGAACAAATAGAAGAAGATATTGGTATTCTGCTAAATTTTACAAGTAAAGTTAGAACTTATTCAACAGCTGATGCTAAAGTAATTTTAGAAGCAGCTTCTAAAACTACAATGATGGTTGATTTAGGACTTTGGTTAAGTGGTGATTATGCTGAAAATTATCAAGAAATTCAAAGAGCTATTAAGCTTTTAAAAAAATATCCTGATAATATTAATAATGTAATTGTAGGAAATGAAACTTTACTTAGAACAGATTTAAATGAAGTTGAATTAATGGGTTATTTAGACTTTATCAGAGAGTTTACAAACAAACCAATTACAACGGCAGAAGTTTGGCACACTTTAGTTAAATATCCTGAAATTGGTAAACATGTTGATTTCATTACTGTTCACTTCTTACCATATTGGGAAAAAGTTCCAATTGATAGATTTAATGATTTCATAATTGAAAAATATAGTTTAATTGAAAAATCATATCCAGGTAAAAAGATAACGATTGGGGAGACTGGTTGGCCTAGTCATGGATATAATTTTAATGGTGCAGTTCCTAGTTTAAAAAATCAAGCAATTGCAATAAGAGGATTTTTAAATCTTGCAAAAGAAAAAAATTGGTCTTATAACATAGTTGAAGCATTTGATCAACCATGGAAAGGTTATGATGAGGGAAATGTTGGACAATATTGGGGAATATTTACTTCAGATAGAGAATTAAAATTCTATTTAAATGGTGATATTGAATTAAATCAATATTGGTTATACCAAATGATTGCTGCAATTATTATTGGGGCGTTATTAACACTATTTGGATTAAGAAACCAAAGGGTAAACCTAAATCATGCTTTAGCTTATGGTATTGCTGCACAAGGTATGGCCTTTGGTATTGTTATGGCAGTTACATATCCATTTATAAACTATATGAACTTTGGTATGTGGGTTATGTGGAGTATGGGAACCTTTTTAATGATTCCTCTTGTTGTAATTACACTAGCAAAAGCAAATGAATTATTTAAGGTTTCAATTGGAATTCCTCCTGAAAGATTAGTTCCACTTGACTTAAGATCAGACAATATTCCATTTGTTTCTATTCATGTTCCAGCTTATAAAGAGCAACCACATGTTTTAGAAGAGACATTAAGAGCTTTAGCAAAACTTAGATACCCAAACTATGAAGTTCTTGTTGTAATTAATAATACACCTGAAGAGTTCTATTGGAAACCAATTGAAAAGTTATGTGAAGAACTTGGTGATAAATTTGTATTTATGAATATAACATGTACTGGATTTAAAGCAGGTGCTTTAAATGCAGCACTTGAAAAAACAAACAAAGAAGCTGAAATTATTGCTGTAATTGATGCAGATTATGTTGTTGAATCTCCTTGGTTAGTTGATTTAGTTCCATTATTTGATGATCCAAAAGTTGCTATCGTTCAAGCTCCTCAAGATCACAGAGATGGTAATGAATCAATAATGAAAGCAGCGATGAATGCAGAATATGCTGGTTTCTTCGATATTGGTATGATTGATAGAAATGAAGAAAATGCTATCGTTGTTCATGGAACAATGGTTATGGTAAGACTAAGTGCTATGATGGAAGTTGGTGGTTGGGGAACTGATACTATCGTTGAAGATAGTGAATTAGGTCTTAGACTATTTGAAGCAGGATATATTGCTCACTATACAAATAGAAGATATGGTTATGGATTACTTCCTGATACATTTGAAGCATTCAAAACTCAAAGACATAGATGGGCTTATGGTGCCATTCAAATTCTTAAAAAACACTGGAAAGAGTTTAAACCATCATCTAAGTCATTAAGTCCTAGACAAAAAAATAAATTTGTTGCTGGTTGGTTCTTCTGGTTAAGTGATGCTATGGGTCCTGTTATGGCTGTTATGAATATTATTTGGGTTCCTGTTATTATATTTGTTGGAGTTACGATTCCGACAATTCCTTTAACAATTCCAATTATTACAGCATTTTTAGTAAATATTTTACATACTTTTATTTTATATAGAATGAAAGTAAGAGCAACGTTAAAAGACACTCTTTTAAGTTCTATTGCTTCTATGAGTTTACAACTTATTATTTTCAAAGCTGTTTATGATGGATTTGTAAAAGATGGTTTACCATTCAAACGAACTCAAAAAGGTGGAAAAGCTAAAAAAAGTGATAATCCAATTAAATATGAAACAATTTTAGGTGTTTTATTATTGATTGCATTCTTTGCTTTAGTTTTTACAAACTTTACTGGAATTACAGAAATTTATGTATTTGCAGCAACTATATTTATTCAAAGTATTCCTTATATCTCAGCTATTGTTATGAGATATTTAGAACTTTCTTCAATCAAAAATCAAAAGCCTTAATTTAGGCTTTTTGATTTTTATTCAAAAAACAATCCCTTAAAATTTATCACTCAAAAGTAACCATTTTTAGATAAAATAGTTTATCAACTTAAAACTATTGGATAAAAAATGCAAACAAAAAAATTAATATCTTATTTAACTTGCGAAAAATTTGAAAAAGAGATATTTAATAGTATTGAAGAACGATATAAATGTAACATAATAAAAGATGCAATCATAGTAAATATGGAAGAAGATCAACAGATTATTCTCTTTAAATATGGTGTTTTTATATGTTGGAACGTGACCTTTGAAAATATAAAGTTTTTTATGGATTTTATAAAAAATTATGAAATAAACAGTTTTGAAATTCCTATTATTGAAGAATTAAATTATACATTTGAAAGTGAATTTAAAATAAATTTTGACACTATTTATTTAAATGATTTATCTTCAACATCAAAAATTGCAATTTCACAAGCTCTATCTCAAAATGTAAAACTTGACCAATTTGAAAAAGAGTTACAAACAAGTATTGAAGAGAACTCAGCAATTCCTTTACAACTCTCACTTACAGGAAAAATAAAACTTACTAAAAAAGAGATTTCAAAAAAAATTGGAGAATTATTTTTAGTTAAAAGCAAAATAAATCTGCACTATGATTTACTTGATACTCCTGAGTTTTTTTGGGAATATCCAGAATATGAAAATCAATATGAAAAAATGATTAAATATTTAGATATAAAATCAAGGGTTGAAGTTTTAAATAAAAAAGTAGAAATTATCCAAGAACTTCTACATGTTTTAGGTGATGAACAAAAGCACAAATATTCATCTTTTTTAGAATGGATTATTATTATCTTAATTGCTTTTGAAATTTTAATAAGTATTAAAGATCATCTTTAACAGATTTTAAATCAGGAAAATTTGCTCTCAAATTTTCCATGAAACTTTGTTCTGGATCATGTTTTATTGTTCTATAACTTGAATCTTTTTCTAAAAATAAAAGATGATTTTCAAATTTTCTATATTCATAATGTCCAATTAAATACTCTATTGTTTTATATTTATCTTTTAAATATTTAACCAATTCAATATTTGCTTTTAATTGTTCAGGGGTTAAAGATTTTTTATTTCCTCCAACATTTTCAATTCCAATACTTGATAGATTTAAACCTATTACATGTCTTGCCATATAAGTTTCAGGCATTAAGGAATAAATTGTTCCATCAAAATCCACCAAAAATTGCGCTGATACATTTAAACTTCCAGCTTTATTTATATCTGTTCTATCTGTTAATAGAGTTTCAGGATAAAACCTATCAAAAGACTCTTTTAAATCATCACTTGCTGTATGGTGAATTACTATTATTTTTGGGATTATATTTATATTATTTACATCTAAATTATAGGATTTTTTAATGTATTGTTTTGTGAGTTCTACTCTATTTTGAGTAAATTCGATAGGCTTTTGTTTTATCTCAATTGCATAAGAGTAAAAAGTAAAAAGTAAAATTGATATAACTATTTTTTTCATTTGTAATTGTAACAAATTAACTTTAAATTCCATTTGTAAATTAAATGAAGAAAATAATATAATTGTAAATCAATAAAAAGGAAACAAATGCTAGATATAAAAGATAAGCTAAAAGACTTAGTTGAAACTGTGATGATTCCTGAAGTTGAAGCCTACTTAGAAGATTTATATAAACTTTTGGAAACAGATTCACAAACTTTAGATGACAAAGAAGCGATGGAAGAGATGGAATCGTTTTTAGTTGAACTTCAAAATGTTTTGGCTGTTATTGAAGAAGATAAAACTCCAGATAGTGAGTATCAAAGAATTTATGATTATATAATGCAAAATCTTGATGAACACGAGCATGGACACAATATTGAACAACAAGAAGATTAAAAATCTACTTGTTTTCTAAATTTACTAACGCTTCTTGAACTAATAGTCGCCCTACTTCAAAATGTGCATGAACAAACTTTTTAATATCTAAATCTTTTAATTGAGATTTTTCCTCTAAAGACTCTATTTTTAATAAAATATTTGCAGCTGGATGAAATTTTAAAACAGCCTCACAAATCAATCTTTTTATATGTGTGTCACTAACAGTTATAATTACACTTGAAGCTTCATCAACCTTTAATGACTCTAATACGGGCAATTTATCTAAGTGACCAAAGTATGCCATATAACCTAATTTTCTTCCTAAAAGAACATGTCTTAAGTCATCTGAGATTATTACAAAAGGAATCTTTCTCTCTTTTAAATCATTTGCAATTACTCTTCCTAAAATTGAAAAACCACAAATAACCACGTGATTTTTTACTTGAATTGGTGTAATTTTATCCGATTCATAAAACTCTACAACTACATAAGAAGCTAATTTATAGATATTATTAACAATAAATGGAGTTAAAATCATTGATAAAACAGAAACTAAAATTAAAAAACTAGCTGTTTCATGGCTTAATAAATTATTACTTGAAGCAAGTGCAAATATTGCAAATGAAAATTCCCCAACTTGACAAAGTGCAAGTGCTGATTTTACAGCTGTACTTTTATCTGATTTTCTTCTAATTATTACATATACAACCAAAGCTTTGATAAGCATAATCGCTACAAATATTGCTAAGATAATATGAACATTATTTAAAAAATATAAAGCATCAATTTTTGTTCCAACTGAAAAGAAAAATGCGCCTAAAAGTAAATCTTTATAACTTGAAATGTCAGATTCAACTTTTACACTAAAGTTAGTATCTGAAATAATCATACCAGCAATAAATGCGCCTAAAGAGTATGTAAAACCCATCTCATGAGCTAAAAGTGAAGTTCCAATTACTATTGATAAAACTGAACCTAAAAACAACTCTTCAATTCTAGTATTTGAAGCAAATTTTAAAAGCCAAGAGATAAGTTTTTTTCCAATTGTAAACATAAATAAAATGATAATAATTGCTGAAATAAAAGTTTTACCTAAAACTTCACTTATTGATAAGGTATCATTTGTTAAAAATGTAATAAGCAACAAAATTGGAATTACTGCTAAATCTTGGAAAATCAGAATTGCAGTTGATTTTTCTCCATAAGGTGTGTGAATATCTTTTGAATGTTTTAAATATGTTAAAACAATTGCTGTTGATGATAAAGAAAAAGCCAATGAAACGATAAGTGAAACTTCTATTGTTAAACCAAAAGCAAAAAAAGCTACCAAATAGATTAAAATAGCACTAACACTTACTTGTAAAAAACCATTTAATAAAAGAATTTCTTTCATTTTTTTGATTTTATCAAAACTCATTTCAAGACCAATTGTAAACATTAGAAAAACTATTCCAAACTCAGCAATAAGCTCTAAAGAGCCAATATCAAGTCCATTAAAATTAAAAATATAACTAATCAAAGTTCCAGTTATTATATAACCAATAATATGGGAAACTCCAAATCTTTTCAAAATAATATTTAAAATTGTCGCTATTGAAATAGTTAAAAATAGCGTAAATAAAACGTTCTCCATGGGTATTCTTTCTTTTTATATGTATAAAAATTATATCGGATTTTGCTTGTTTATTTTATGATTATTTGTATAAATTTTATTCATTAAATAAATTAAGATTTTTTGCTATAATTTCACCAAAGGATTTATATGAAAAAAACATTCCAACTAATAGTTGCAAATAAAAATAAAGATAGACAAGTTGAATCTATCAAAAATGAAGTAAGAAAATATATCAAAAGAGAAAGAACTAAAAGATTACCTGAAAATTGTAATTACTGGAATTTTGATTGTAAATTTGGAAAAACTGCTGAAGAAGCTAGTGAAATCAGATTTGTAGATATTACAAAATCTATTGATATTGCTGCAAGTGAAAATCTTGATAGTTTTTATTTAGAGTTAATTGCTCGTGCAGAATTTAGAAAACCAAAAGAAAAAAATCAAGAAAATAGCGAAGATGAAGAGATAGAAGATTAATTTTCTTCTATTTTCTAAAAATCCAATCCTTAACTTACCTAATAAAATAAAATCAAAAAACAACTTATCAGTTTAAAATAGCAATTTTTGGATTGTTTAATATTCTTAATTAAGTTATTGTTTTATAAATAAAAACTGGAGGCTTTACAATGAACTACATAACAAACGCAACTTTAGAACAAGCAGATAATGAAGTATTTTCAATAATAGAGAAAGAATTAGAGAGACAAACAAATCACTTAGAAATGATTGCAAGTGAGAACTTTACAAGTCCTGCTGTAATGGAAGC